>NZ_CP107982.1:4417500-5622500 GCF_036104975.1 Amycolatopsis sp. NBC_00355
CCCCGAGGGTGCCGCGGCCGCCCTGAGAGGACGCGCCGAGCGCCCGGACTACACCCCCGGGCTCCGGAACATCGCCGTCCCGACCCTGGTCGTAGTAGGCGGTGAGGACCAGTTCACCCCGGTGCGGGACGCCGAACTCATCCACCGGGAAGTCGCGGGTTCCACCCTGGTGGTGATCGACGGCGCGGGCCACCTGCCTAACCTGGAGCGCGAGACCGAGTTCAACGAGGCGCTCAGCACCTTCCTGACCGACAGCGGAGCCAAGCCATGACCCAGCAGCAGACCGTGTTCGTGACCGGCGCCAGCGCCGGCTTCGGTGACGCCATCGCCCGCCGGTTCGTCGCCGAGGGCGCCCGGGTGATCGCCGTCGCCCGTAGTGAGGACAAGCTCGAGAAGCTCGCCGGGGAGCTGGGCGACGCCGTCCTCACGCTCAAGCTCGACGTCGGCGACCCCGAAGCGGTCAAGACGAAGATCGAAGGCCTCCCCGCGGACTGGCGCGAGGTCGACGTCCTGGTCAACAACGCCGGGCTCGCGAAGGGCCTCCAGCCCGCGCACCAGGCGGACCTCGCCGACTGGGACGAGATGATCGCGACGAACGTCCGCGGCCTCACCCACGTCACGCGCGCGCTGCTGCCCGGGATGGTCGAGCGCGGCCGCGGCCACGTGCTCAACATCGGCTCGATCGCCGGCACCTACCCCTACCCCGGCGGCAACGTCTACGGCGCGACCAAGGCGTTCGTCCACCAGTTCAGCCTCAACCTGCGCAGTGACCTGCACGGCACCGGCGTCCGGGTGACGAACATCGAGCCCGGCATGGTCGGCGGCACGGACTTCTCGAAGGTCCGCTTCGACGGCGACCAGGAGAAGGCCGACAAGGTCTACCAGGGCACGACCCCGCTGACCGCGGACGATGTCGCGGAGTCCGTGTACTGGGCCGCGAGCCAGCCGAAGCACGTGAACATCAACGTCATCGAGCTGATGCCGGTGGTGCAGAGCTTCTCCGCGCTGCAGATCTACCGCGAATCCTGAAACAGATCGAACAGGGCCTGCTGGGCCGGGTCCCGCTCGGTCGGCCGGCGCGCGGTCCGCGGCCGCCCGCCGGTCGACGGGTAGTGCAGCACCAGCTCGCCGATGCCCGCTAGCCGGCCGAGCAGCTCACTCACGGACAGGTTCATCCCGGCCCGGTCGGCCTCGCGCCGCATCAGGTGCGTCACCGTCGCGGCGAGCACCGAGACGAGCCCGTGTGCCGCGATCCGCTGCCGCGTCCACTCCCAGCGCGGGGTGGGGCCGGTGACGGTGGGCCCGGTCAGCCAGCGGAACGTCGATTCGAGGTGGGTGCGCGCCCGGTAGGCGGTGACGACCTCGGCGACCGGCCAGTCCCGGTCGGTGACCAGCACCTGCTTGCCGAAGAACTCGTCGTCGAGGCGGGCGACGGCGGCGGTGTCGATCCGCCGCTCGAGGCGGATCTCCCCGGCCCGGCTCCCGCTCAGCACCGCGGTGAGCACGCGCTCGGCGCGCCGGCCGCGGGTGACGCGGCCGATCTCGGCGTGCACCTGGGCGCGGTCGCCGCGGTGGGTGCCCGCCGCCAAGGCCCCGGCCAGGCCGTCCAGCTCGCGGGTCGCGGTGGCCAGCTCGTCGGCGAACGCGCGGGACTGCGCCGCGTGCAGCGTCGCCGAATGCGTCAGGATCACCCGCCGCCGGACGCCGTCCACCACCGCGTGCGTGTCGAGCGCGGTGAGGCCGGCGAACCGCTCGGGGTCGACGCGCTTGCGGGCCGACGCGGGCTGGGTCAGCAGCTCGGGGTGGTCGGTCAGCGGCAGGGAACCGACGAACCCGCTGCGTGAGCCGAGGTCGAGCTGCGCGGCCTGCCCGGTGTGGAAGATGAGCGTCGCCGGGCCCAGCTCGCCGGTCAGCGCGGCGAACGTCGGGGCCGTGCCGTCGTCGCGCCGGTACAGCCGCGAGCCGAGCGGGATCGCGCCGTCGCGGGTCACCCGCAGGCCCACGCCGGCGAGCACGCCCTGGCAGGCCGAGGGCAGCGTGCAGTCCGCGGCGGCGAACGCGGTGAACTGCGGGACGTCGACGGCGAGGGCCGCGTGGTCGTCGAGGATCTCCAACACCGCGGAGGCGACGGTCTCCTCGATCCGCGTGATCCGTTCGGGGGTCAGCCTTTCCAGCGCCCGCCAGAATCCGTCTACTGTGGACACCCGAGGGCGCACCAGGTCCGGGGCGGCCCCGGTCGCCCACCAGTCCGCGATCGGCGTCTCCGGCGCGGTGGCCCGGTGCAGCACCGCGATCGCCAGCGTCAGCCCGAGCGTGGTCTTGGCGCGCTGGGGCCCGGCGACCTCGTCGACGCGGCGGACGAAGTCGAGACGCCGCAGCGTCGCCCACACCGCGGCCACAGCGCCGTACGCGCGGTAGCGTGCCGACGCGGGTTCACCGCCCGGGACGGCGCGCGCGATCTCGTCGGCGGTGCCGAGATAACGCTGGGTCACCACACGGGGCTTGCCGTCCACCCGCGCGGACTCCGCGAGGTAGTAGTACGTCCGTCCGCCGATCTTCTTCCCGATCACCGAGGCCACCCTTTAGGTAATACACGCCGCGCGGCTGATCGACAACCATCCCGGCGCGTTGACCTGCGACGACGATCACCATCCACGATCGGGTGAGCGGGGTGCGGAAGACACACTGGCTGGTCGCACGAGGACGGTCCTAGCGTGGGCGGAATGGGACCCGAACCCGACGCCACCACCCCGACCGCCTCCGCGATGCGCCGTGCGCTCGCCCGGGCGCGTGACGGGAAGACACTCGACGTAGCCGAGGCGAGCGTCCTGCTGCACGCTCGCGGCGAAGACCTGGGGAAGCTGTCCGAGTACGCCTCCCGCATCCGCGACGCCGGCCTGGCCGAGGCCGGGCGCGCGGGGATCATCACCTACAGCCGCAAGGTGTTCATCCCGCTCACCCGGCTCTGCCGCGACCGCTGCGGCTACTGCACGTTCGTCACCGTGCCCGGCCGGCTCGAATCGCCGTTCCTCTCGCCCGACGAGGTCCTCGACATCGCCCGCAAGGGTGCCGAGATGGGCTGCAAGGAGGCCCTCTTCACCCTCGGCGACCGGCCCGAGGACCGCTGGAAGGCGGCCCGCGACTGGCTGGACGCGCACGGCTACGACGACACGCTCTCCTACGTCCGCGCGATGGCGATCCGGGTGCTGGAGGAGACCGGCCTGCTGCCGCACCTCAACCCCGGCGTGCTGTCCTGGCAGGACTTCCAGCGCCTCAAGCCCGTCGCGCCGTCGATGGGCATGATGCTGGAGACCACGGCGACCCGGCTGTGGAGCGAGAAGGGCGGCCCGCACTACGGGTCGCCGGACAAGGATCCCGCCGTCCGGCTGCGCGTGCTCGAAGACGCCGGCCGCAGCAGCGTCCCGTTCACCACCGGGGTGCTGATCGGCATCGGCGAGACGTTCGAGGAGCGCGCGGACGCCCTGTTCGAGATCCGCAAGATCGCCAAGACCTACGGCGGCATCCAGGAAGTGATCGTGCAGAACTTCCGGGCCAAGCCCGACACGAAGATGCGCGCGACGCCGGACGCCGACCTCGAGGAGCTCGCCGCGAACATCGCCGTGGCGCGGCTCGTGCTCGGCCCGAAGATGCGCATCCAGGCGCCGCCGAACCTGATCGGCAACCAGTACGACCTGATGATCCGCGCCGGGATCGACGACTGGGGCGGCGTCTCGCCGCTGACCCCGGACCACGTCAACCCGGAACGCGCGTGGCCGCAGATCGACGAGCTCGCCCGCCGCACCGAGAAGGCCGGCTTCGAGCTCAAGGAACGGCTCACGATCTACCCCGAGTACGTCAACGCCGGCGAGCCGTGGCTGGACCCGCGGATCACCCGGCACGTCGCCGCGCTCGTCGACCCGGCCACCGGGATGGCGCGCGAGGGCGCGATGCCGGTCGGCATCCCGTGGCAGGAGCCGGACGGCGGCTGGCAGCAGTCCGGCCGCACCGACCTGCACACCGAGATCGACACCACGGGCCGGACGGAAGACCGCCGCAGCGACTTCGACTCGGTGTACGGGGACTGGAAGGAGATCGGCGACCGGATCAAGACCGGGCCGCAGAAGTTCGACTCCACCGTGCTGGAAGCCTTGCGCAGTGCGGAAAAGGACCCCGCCGGGCTGTCCGACGACGCCGCGCTCGCCCTGCTGTCCGCCGACGGCAAGGAACTCGACGCCTTCACGAAGCTGGCCGACGACCTGCGGCGCGAGACGGTCGGCGACGACGTCACCTTCGTCGTCACGCGGAACATCAACTTCACCAACGTCTGCTACACAGGTTGCCGCTTCTGCGCCTTCGCGCAGCGTCGCACCGACGCCGACGCGTACACGCTCTCGCTGGAGCAGGTCGGCGACCGCGTCGACGAGGCGTGGGCCGCGGGCGCGACCGAGATCTGCATGCAGGGCGGCATCCACCCGGACCTGCCGGGCACCGCGTACTTCGACCTCGCGGCCGAGGTCAAGCGCCGGCAGCCGGACATCCACCTGCACTCCTACAGCCCGATGGAGGTCGTCAACGGCGCTTCGCGGACCAACCTCTCGCTGCGGGACTGGCTGATCGCGGCGAAGGAGTCCGGCGTCGACTCGCTGCCGGGCACGGCCGCGGAGATCCTCGACGACGACGTCCGCTGGGTGCTCACCAAGGGCAAGCTGCCGACGTCGGAGTGGATCAAGGTCGTCACCACCGCGCACGAAGTCGGCCTGCCGACGACGTCCACGATGATGTACGGCCACGTCGACACGCCGGCGCACTGGGTCGCGCACCTCAAGCTGCTCGCGAAGCTGCAGCGCGACGGCCTGGAGAAGCACGGCAAGCGCGGGTTCAGCGAGTTCGTGCTGCTGCCGTTCATCCACCAGAGCTCGCCGATCTACCTCGCCGGGCTCGCCCGCCCGGGCGCGACGCAGAACGAGAACCGGGCGGTGCACGCGCTGGCCCGGCTGCTGCTGCACGGGATGATCGACAACATCCAGAGCTCCTGGGTGAAGCTCGGCACCGAGGGCAGCCGCGCGGTGCTGCAGGGCGGCGTCAACGACATCGGCGGCACGCTGATGGAGGAGACGATCAGCCGGATGGCCGGCGCGTCGAACGGGTCGTACAAGACGATCAGCGACATGCGCGAGATGGTCGAGCCGCTGGGCCGGCCGCTGGTGCAGCGGACGACGGGCTACGGCCGGCCCTCGGCCGAGCGGATCGCCGCGGCGGAGGCGTCCGACGGGGTCGCCACCGCGGTCCGGAAGCCGCTGCTGCCCCTGCTCACGCCGTAATAAGCGGTTCTTCGGGGGTTCCGGGTGGCGGAGCCCCGGTCGACACAGCGGTAGCGGGCGCCCGGCTCCGGGGCGCCCGCTACTCTTCCGGTTCATGGGGGTTTTCCGCTTCGCACCACTTCTCTTCGTCGCGCTTCTCGCGGGTTGCGGCACTACGCCGCCTCCGCTGCCCGTGCCCACACCCACGACGACGCCGAGCCCGACGTACGCGCCACCGCCGTCGGCCGGACTGTCGCTTTCGGTCGGCCAGGTCGAAGCCGGTCTCGGGCACCGCGCAAGCGTGCTGACGCTGACCAACCGGGACGGCGAGCCGCGGAAGGTCACCGGCTACCCGGACCTGAAGATCCTCACCGAAGACGGTTCGCCGCTCGAAGTGAAGGTCGAGCACGGTACGTCGTACTTCGCGCGTGACCTCGGGCCGCAGAACGTGACGCTCAAGCCCGGCGAGAAGGTCGTGGCCGTGCTCGCGTGGTCGGCGACCGTGACGTCCGGGGACCAGCACACCGGTGCCGCGATCTCGGTGGTCCCCGTCCCGGGCGAACCCGCGCAGAGCCAGCCGCTGGACACCGACCTCGGCACCACGGACACCGTCACCGTCAGCTCCTGGGCGACCGAAATCGGCAACTGACCACTTTGTGTCACCGCTCACAAACCCACGGTTGACCGCCGGGGCGTTGTGCTACTTGTTTTCCTCACGACCAGGGCAAGCACCGTAGCTTCACCTGCCGGAAGGACTTCGATGAGCACCTCCGTGGCCGCGCTGGACATGATCGACTCGGACCGCTATCCGCTCACCGATCCGGAAAGCGGAGCCTGGCGGGAGGTCGTCGCCAGTACCCGCGCGGAGCTCGCCGACGTCGGCTGCAGCGTCCTCGCCGACTTCATCCGGCCGGAGCTGCACGAGGCCTTGCGGGCCGAGTGCGCCGCACTCGAACCGCACGCGTACACGAAGGTCGAAAAGGTCAACGCGTACAACACCGCGCTCGACGCCGCGCTGCCCGAGGACCACCCGGGCCGGACGATCATGGAGCGCGGCAACGCCTTCGTCGCCCGCGACCACGTCCCCGGCGACGCCATCATCAGCCGGCTCTACACCAGCCCGGTGTTCCAGCGGTTCATCGCCGACTGCTTCGGGCTGCCGGAGCTGCACGAGCTCGCCGACCCGCTGTCCGGGCTGACGCTCAACGTGATCGCGCCCGGCCGCGCGCACCCGTGGCACTTCGACACGAACTCCTACACCGTCAGCATGCTGACGCAGGCCGCGAACGACGGCGGAACGTTCGAATACTGCCCGAACATCCGGTCCGCGGAGGCCGAGAATTTTTCCGGTGTCCGCTCCGTTCTTTCCGGGGAAAGCACCCGTCTGGTCCAGCGATTGAGCCTCCGTCCGGGCGATCTGCAGTTGTTCAAAGGCCGCTTCGCCTTGCATCGGGTCACTAGGGTGGAAGGGAAGATCGCGCGCCACTCGGCGATCTTCGCTTACAGCGAGCGCCCCGGCGTCATCGGCAGCCCGGAGCGGACCAGGCAGCTCTTCGGCCGGGTCCTGCCCGAACACCTGGCTGGTCACGCTGTGCGGGGCGACGCCCTGCTCGACTAGATCTAGGAGCCTGGCCCGTGCCTTTCGACTCGACCGGCAAGATCTCGTTCGACCACATCTACACCGCGCCCGACCCCCGTCCGTTCTTCGGAACGTTGCAGCGCGTGGATTACCAGATTCCGCAACTGGCGAAGCCGTACTTCACGAAACTGATCGAGGAATACCAGGCGGAGCGCGGGATCGCGCGGCCGACCGTGCTCGACGTCGGCTGTTCCTACGGCGTCAACAGCGCGTTGCTGCGGTGCGAAACGACCCTGGACGACCTCTACGAGCAGTACACCGCGCCCGGTGTCGAGGACCTCGACCGCGCCGCCCTGCTCGAGCGCGACCGGCGGCTCGTGCGCAGCCGCGCGACCCCCGACGGCGCCCGGTTCTTCGGGCTCGACGCCGCGGGGGCGGCGCTGGACTACGCGCGTGAAGCGGGCTTCCTGGACGAGACGATCTACGCCGACTTCGAACGCTACGACCCGGACGAGACGCAGCAGGCGCTGCTCGATCAGGTGGACCTGGTCGTGTCGACCGGCTGTGTCGGCTACGTCACCGAGAAGTCGATCGCCCGGATCGCGCGCGGCTCCCGGCCGTGGATGGCGCACTTCGTGCTGCGGATGTTCTCCTACGACCCGGTCGCGGAAAGCCTCGCGGAGCTGGGCTACGAGACCGCGGCGATCGACGGCGTCTACCGGCAGCGGCGGTTCGCCTCCGCCGAGGAGCAGGCCCACATCCTCGACTCGCTGGGCACGGCCGGCGTCGATCCCGAAGGGCTCGAGTCCGAAGGCTGGCTGTACGCGCAGCTGTATGTTTCCCGACCGAAGAAGGGTGCGGCCGCCGGGCTCGCGTCCACGCTCAACGCCGTTGCCACCGAAGACGAAGACACCGCCCCCGACGAACGAGGATGACAGAGTGAGCAGTCCGGAATGGTCCCCCCGCACGTTCGGCAACGAGGACCGGCTTCCCCGGGTCCCCGTGCCCACCTTGGACGACAGCGGCCGCCGCTTCCTGGAGTGGTGCGGTCCGCTGCTGACGCCGGACGAGCTGGCGGAGACCGAAGCGGCGGTCGAGGACTTCCTCGCGCCCGACAGCCCGGCCCACGGGTTGCAGGCCGCGCTGGAGGAGTACGACCGGTCACCCGGCGTGCACAGCTGGCTGGACACCTTCTGGCCGTACCGCTACCTCGGCCGCCGCGACCGGATCGCGCTCAACGCCAACTTCTTCTTCCTGTTCGCCGAATCGCCGCTGGCCCAGGTGGAACGCGCGGCCGAGCTGACCGCGTCCGCGGTGGACTACAAGCTGCGGCTCGACAACGAACTGGTGCCGCCCGTGCTCGTGCGCGGCGCGCCGCAGTCGATGGTGCAGCACCGGTACCTGTTCTCGGCGACGCGGATCCCGGGCGAAGTGCTCGACACCGCGCGCACGCCGTACCGCGACGGCTGGGAAGGGCCGTCGCGGGCGCGGCACATCGTGGTGTTCCACCGGAACACGCCGTTCCGGATGGACGTCCTCGCCGACGACGGCCGCCCGTACTCCGCCGAGCAGCTCGCCGACGGCCTGCGGGCGATCCTCAAGGACGACCACGACACGGACGTGCCTGCCGGTCACTTCACCACCAAGGCCCGCGCGGAGTGGGCGGCCAGCCGGCAGGCCCTGCTGGACGCGGGCAACGCCGAAGCTCTCGAAACCCTCGAGACGGCGTTGTTCTGCGTCTGCCTCGACGACTTCACGCCGTCGACCACCCTGGAAGCCGCGGACCAGCTGCTGTACGGCGCCAACCGCTGGTACGACAAGGCCGTCTCGCTGATCGTGTTCGAGGACGGCACCGCCGGGATCAACGTCGAGCACTGCGAGCTCGACGGCACCACGATCCTCGGCTTCACGGACGCGCTGCTCAGCGGGGAACGCCTCCCGCGTGACCCCGCCGACGGCGTCCCGGGGTTCGAGCCCGTCGAGTTCACGCTGACCGACGCCCTCCGCGAAGACGCCCGCGCCGCCGGAGAGTCCTTCAAGGCGTACGCGGACGCGACGGCCACGCAGACCGTGTCGTTCGACTTCGGCGCCAACCGCGTGAAGGAGCTGGGGATGTCCCCCGACGCCTTCGCGCAGATGGCCTACCAGCTCGCGCACAAGCGCGCGAAGGGCCTGACGGGCGCGACGTACGAGTCGATCGCCACCCGGCAGTTCCGCAACGGCCGGACCGAAGCCATGCGCGTCGTCACGCCGGAGGTCTTCCGGTTCGTCGCCGCGATGGAAGACGGCTCGCCCGAAGAGAAGCGGGAAGCGTTCCGGACGGCGGCGGCGAAGCACGTTTCGCGGGCGAAGGAGTGTCAGGCCGGTGACGCGCCGGAGCAGCACCTGTGGGAGCTGCAGCTGATCGCCAAGCGCCGCGGCGACACGGAGACACCGGCGTTGTACAGCTCGCCGGGCTGGCTGAAGATGCGCGACGACTACCTGAGCACCAGCTCGGCGCCGTCGGTGAACATCCAGTACTTCGGCTTCGGCTCGACCAGCCCGCAGTGCATCGGCATCGCGTACGTGCTGCTGCCGGACCGCTGGAACCTCTACCTCAGCACGCCGAAGCACGTGTCGTCGGAGATGTACCGCTTCGCCGACGAACTCGCGAAGGCCGTCAGCGAGCTGCAGGAGCTGCTGGCCGGCGGCTGAGCAGACGCTGCAACCAGCTCAGCCGGGCGGCGCGGGCCGCCCGGCTGAGCCGCGCTTCCGGCACCAGCGCGTCGAAGCCGTGGAACCCGCCGGGCCAGACGTGCAGCTCGGCCTCGCCGCCCGCCTCCCAGAGCCGGCTCGCGTAGGCGACCACCTCGTCGCGGAACGTCTCGGCGGTGCCGACGTCCAGGAACGCCGGCGGCAGGCCGGAAAGATCGGTGGCGCGGGCCGGCGCGGCGTAGGCCGGGACGTCGCGAAGGTCGCCCAGGTACGCCGCCCAGCCGACGTTGTTGGCCGTGCGGTCCCACAGACCGCGGCCGTCGAGCTCGACGGCCGAGTGCGTGCTGTTGCGGTCGTCGAGCATCGGGCAGAGCAACAGCTGCCCGGCGAGTTCCGGGCCGCCGCGGTCGCGGGCGAGCAGGGCCGTGGCCGCCGCCAGGCCGCCACCCGCGCTGACGCCGCCGATCACGATCGGACCGGCGAGCCGCTCGGCCGTCCACGACAGACCGGCGTAGCAGTCCTCGACCGGCGCCGGGTACGGGTGCTCGGGCGCGAGCCGGTAACCCGGCGAAACGATGGTGACGCCGAGTTCCCCCGCCCAGCGCAGCACGTTCGGCACGTCCGGGCCGAGGTGGCTGCCGACGATCAGGCCGCCGCCGTGGACGTAGTAGAGAACGCCGCGGCTCTCGGGCGGGCGCGCGACCAGCAACGGCACCTCCTCCGCGTGCTCCTCCGCGAACTCGAAGCCCGGGTGCGCCGCGGCCAGCTCGTCGACGGTCTGCTCGGCGCCGGCGACGAACTCGCGCCGCGCGGCGATGCCGTCCGGCGTGCTCAGCGGCGGACGGGCCGCCCGCAGCTGTTCGACGACCGGCGCCAGTTCCGGGTCGAACGGCGGCGGCGGCACGTCAGGCTCCCTCGGGGTTCGAGACGACGAGGACGAGCGAGCCGTCGAACGTCGGCTGCTCGCGGAACCGGCCGTAGCGGCGTTCCCACGTGCCGTCGTCGAGGTCGTGGCGCAGCTCCGCGGCGAACCGGTGGTGCACCCGGTCGTCGACGAAGCTCCACGCCGAGCACGACAGCCGCGCGCCCGGGTCGAGCAGGCGCTCGGGGCGGGCGTAGTAGGCCTCGTTGAAGCCGTCGGTGCAGTCGATCGGCACCGGGACGCCGATGATCGACGTGTGGCCGCCGAGCCCGTCGGCGATGTCGTCGACCGGCGGGTAGCGCCGCGCCTCGGTCTCGATCACCTCGGGCGCGTAGTCGAGCAGCCAGAACCGCCGCAGCAGCGCGGGATCGCAGGTCAGGATGGCGACCGGACCGCGGGTGACCCGGCGGACCTCCTTCAGCCCGGCCCACAGGTCGTTCCACTGGTGGACGCTGAACGTGCTCATCGCGCCCTCGAACGACCGGTCCGGGAACGGCAGCTTCTCGGCGACCGCGTCGACCGCGGGTGGCAGGCCCTCGGGCCGCTGCGCGCGCATCGACGCCGACGGCTCGACCGCCGTCACCTCGCGGTCCTGGGGCTCGTACGCGCCCGCGCCCGCGCCGACGTTGAGGACGGTCCGCGCCTCCCCCAGCGCGTCGAGGATGTACCGGCCGATCCGCGGGTCCGGCACGCGGTAGTCCGTGTACACCCCGCCGATCGCGCCGTAGTCGGCGTCACCGGCGCTTCCGTCGGCACGTCGCTCAATCATGGCTCAAAACTAGCAGCGGCCTGCGGGTCCTCGACGCCGGTGGCGCTGCTCCGCCCGACGGAAACCGACGTCCGGCATCCGGCGCAGCCGTCAGTTTCTGTCGCAAATTTGCGTAAGTTCGTTCATCTATTGCGTTATCTTGTCCCGGATTCGTATGATCCAGGTCACAAGGGTCCCCACCTGCACTCGACGAGGAGTTGCTGCTCCATGTCTCCCCATCCTGTCTTCAGCGCGCCCGAAAACTTGACCAAGCCCCGTCGGCGAGCGAGATTCGGCGCGCTGGCCGCCGCCGTCGCCGCCGCGACCGGCCTGACCGTCGTCACCCTGGCCGCGGCCCCCGCGAATTCGGCGCTCGCCGCCGGGCGCGGCGCGACCGTGCCGTTCCTCGAACAGGAAGCCGAGTCCGCCGCGACCAACGGCGCGGTCATCGGCCCCGACCGCAACGCCGGCACCCTCGCCGGCGAGGCGTCCGGCCGCAAAGCCGTGACGCTGGGCGGTCAAGGCAAGTACGTCGAATTCACGCTCACCGCGCCGGCCAACTCGATCGACTTCCGGTTCAGCCTCCCGGACTCCGGGAACGGCACGGGCACGAGCGGCTCGCTTTCCTTGTACGTCAACGGTTCCCACAACCGCGACGTCGCGCTGACGTCGAAGTACGCCTGGTACTACGGCTCGTACCCGTTCACCAACACCCCGGGTGACGGCCACGCGCACCACTTCTACGACGAGACCCGCGCGTTGCTGGGCACGAACTACCCGGCCGGCACCAAGATCAAGCTGCAGGTCGACGCGGGCGACGTCACGACCTCGACGATCGACCTGGCCGACTTCGAGCAGGTCGGCGCGGCCGCGGCCAAGCCGGCGAACTCGGTGTCCGTCACCGACTACGGGGCCACCGCGGGCGACACCAGCGACGACGCGGGCGCGTTCGACGCCGCCGTCGCCGCCGCTCGCAGTCAAGGCAAAGAGGTCTGGATCCCGTCCGGGACCTTCACCCTCGGCCACCACATCACCGTCGACCAGGTGACCATCCGCGGCGCCGGCCCGTGGTACTCCGTGCTGACCGGCCCGCGCGCCGGCATTTTCGGCAAGGGCGAACCGGCCAGCTGCGGCACGTCGACGTATCCCGGCAACAGCGCGGTCCCGGGCACAAGCAGCGCGGTCAAGCTGTACGACTTCGCGATCATCGGCCAGGTCGACGCCCGCGTCGACTGCGACCAGTCCAACGCCATCGGCGGCGCGCTGGGCGGCGGCTCGGTCGTGCAGAACCTGTGGCTGCAGCACACGAAGGTCGGGCTGTGGCTCGACGGACCGTTCGACGGGCTCACCGTGTCCGGCAACCGGATCCTCGACCAGACCGCCGACGGGCTGAACCTGCACCAGGGCATCAGCAACGTCACCGTGACGAACAACTTCCTGCGCAACACCGGCGACGACGGCCTGGCCATGTGGTCCGAGCACGACGCCGACCACAACAACACCTTCTCCTTCAACACCGTGCTGCTGCCGATCCTCGCCAACAACATCGCGATCTACGGCGGGCGCGACAACACCGTGTCCGACAACGTCGTGGCCGACACCCAGGACCAGGGCGGCGGCATCCACATCGCCAACCGGTTCAGCGCGGTGCCCCTCGCCGGGACGACGACCGTCGCGCGCAACACCGCCATCCGCACCGGCGTGCTCGACTCGAACTGGCAGTTCGGCGTCGGCGCCCTGTGGTTCGACGGCCGCGACGGCGCCATCACCGGCCGCGTCGACGTCACCGACCTCGACCTGCTGGACAACAACTACGAGGCCATCCAGTTCATCGACAGCCAGACCACCGACGTGCACTTCACCAACGTGCGCATCACCGGCGCGGGGACCTTCGCCTGGCAGCTGCAGGCCAAGCCGACCGGCACGGTGAAGAACGTCGTCGCGACCGGGATCGGCCGCGCGGGCGTCTACAACTGCATGGGCCCGGACGCGCTGACCGGGCTCGTCGACCAGGGCGGCAACTCCGGCTGGAGCACGACGTTCTGCGGCTCGTGGCCGACGCCGGTGTACGGCTCGGACAACGGCGGCACGACCACACCGACGACCCCGACCACACCCACGACCCCGCCGACCACCACCACGACGACGACCCCGCCGACCGGGAACCTGGCGCTGCACAAGGCGATCAGCGCGTCTGCGTCGCAGGGCGGCTTCCCGCCGGGCAACGCGGTCGACGGCGACGCGAACTCGTACTGGGAGAGCGCGAACAACGCGTTCCCGCAGTCGCTGACCGTCGACTTCGGCGCCACGGTTTCGGTGTCGCGGCTGGTGTTGAGGCTGCCGCCGTCCTCGGCGTGGGGCACGCGCACGCAGACGATCGCGGTCGACGGCGTCAAGGCCGCGGCCGGCTACACGTTCAACCCGGCGTCGGGCAACACCGCGACGATCACGTTCCCGGCGACGTCCGCGCGCACCCTGCGGCTGACCTTCACCGGCAACACCGGCTGGCCCGCGGGACAACTGTCCGAACTCGAAGCCTATTCGTCCTGAACTCAGCTAGAGAGGTGACGACGATGTCCCCATCACCACGGCGCCGCGCGGCGCTGCTGGCCGCGGCCCTCGCCGCGGCCAGCCTGACCGTGCTGGTTACGGGCGGCACTCCCGCGGCCGCGGCGACCTGCCCGACCACGGCGTCCGGCGGCGCGAGCGTGCCGTTCCGGACGGTCGAGGCCGAGTGCTCGGCGACCACCGGCTCGGCCGTCGGCCCCGACTACACGCAGGCCAGCATCGCTTCGGAGGCGTCCGGGCGGCAGGCCGTCCGGATCGGGTCCGGCCAGTACGTCGAGTTCACGCTGCCGGCGGCGGCCAACTCGATCAACGTCCACTACACCATCCCGGACGGCTCGTCCGGGCGGCTTTCGGTGTACGTCGGCGGGACCAAGCTGGGCAGCGGGCTGTCCGTGACGTCCCGGTATTCCTATGTGGACACCGGCTTCATCTCGGGCTCGAAGACGCACCACTTCTTCGACGACGCCCGGTTGCTCTTCGGCCAGAACGCGGCGGCCGGCACGAAGGTCCGCGTCCAGGCCGACTCCGGTGACGTCGGGCAGGCGACCATCGATCTGGCCGACTTCGAGCAGGTCGGCGGCGCGGGCGCGAAGCCGGCGAACGCCCTCTCGGTAGCCGATTACGGCGCCACGGCGAACGACTCCTCCGACGACACCCAGGCGTTCCGCAACGGCCTGTCGGCGGCGCGCTCGCAGGGCAAGGAGCTGTTCGTGCCGTCCGGCCGGTTCGAGATCGGGTCGGCGCTGCAGATCGACCAGACCACCGTCCGGGGCGCCGGGCCGTGGTACACGGTGTTGCACGGCAACAACATCTTCAACAACGGCGGCGCGTCCGGGAACATCAAGCTGTACGACTTCGCGGTGTTCGGCGACGTGACCGAGCGCAACGACGGCAGCCCGGACAACGCGTTCCACGGTGTCCTGGGCAACGGCTCGGTCGTGTCGGGTCTCTGGATCCAGAACACCAAGTGCGGGCTGTGGCTGATGAACGGCGCGTCGTCGAACCTCACCATCGAGAACAACCGCATCCAGGACACGCAGGCCGACGGCGTCAACTTCGACGGCGCCGTCACGAACTCGGCGCTGCGCAACAACTACCTGCGCAACAACGGCGACGACGGCCTCGCCCTCTGGTCCAACGGCCAGGCCGACTCCGGCAACACGATCGCGAACAACACGGTCGTGCAGCCCAACCTGGCCAACGGCATCGCGCTCTACGGCGGGTCGAACAACACGGTCAGCGGCAACCTGGTGCAGGACACCAACGCGCTCGGCGGCGGCTACCTGGTGGCGAACCGGTTCAACTCGGTGCCGCTCGGCGGCACCGTGACGCTGTCGAACAACACGGCGCTGCGGGCCGGGGCGCTCGACCCGAACTGGCAGTTCGGTGTCGGCGCGCTGTGGTTCGACGCGCGTGACCAGGCGATCACCGGCGTGACGATCCGCGTCACCGGGTTCACCGCGATCCAGAGCCCGTACGAGGCGATCCAGTTCATCGACGGCAACGGCCAGGGCAAGCAGATCCAGGGCGTCACGATCGACGGCGTCTCGGTGCAGGGCGTCGGCACGTTCGTGGCGCAGTCGCAGACGCAGGGGACCGCGACGATCAGCAACCTGTCGGCGTCCGGCGTCGGCGTGACCGGCACGTACAACTGCCCGTACCCGACGTCGATCCCGAAGATGACCTTCGGCGGCTCGGGCAACAGCGGCTGGACCGGCACGTGGAGCGACTGCTCGAGCTGGCCCGCGCCGAACTCGGGCCCGCCGCAGCCGCCGCAGTCGGGCAGCAACATCGCGCGGGGCAAGGCGATCAGCTCGTCGTCGTCGCAGGGCGGGTTCCCGCCGGGCAACGCCAACGACGGCAACGCGGACTCGTACTGGGAGAGCGCGAACAACGCGTTCCCGCAGACGCTGACCGTGGACCTGGGCGCGGCGGCGTCGATCAACAAGGTGACGCTCAAGCTGCCGCCGTCGTCGGCGTGGGGCGCGCGCACCCAGACGGTGACGATCGCGGGCAGCACGGACGGCGGCTCGTACACGACGCTGGTCGGCTCACGCGGTTACGCGTTCGACCCGGCGTCGGGCAACACGGCGTCGGCGTCGTTCACGGCGACGTCGCAGCGCTTCGTGCGGCTGACGTTCACCGGCAACACCGGCTGGCCCGCCGGTCAGGTGTCCGAGTTCGAGGTGGCGGCTTCGTAACTCCGGACTGAAGACAAGCCCGTCCCGGCTCCTGACACCGGGACGGGCTTGTCTTACTTTTGCGCGCAGTTGCTGTAAAGTTTCACTCATGACGCGTCGTCTTGCCGAAGTCGCCCGCCAGGTCGGGGTCAGTGAAGCCACGGTCAGCCGGGTGCTCAACGGGCGGTCGGGGGTGTCCGCCAGCACCCGCGCCGCCGTGCTCACCGCGCTCGACGTGATGGGTTACGAGCGGCCCACCCAGCTGCGCGGCGAGCGCGCCCGCCTGGTCGGGCTCGTGCTCCCCGAACTGCAGAACCCGATTTTCCCGGCCCTGGCCGAGATCATGGGCAACGCGCTCGCGCAGCAGGGCTTCACCCCCGTCCTTTGTACCCGGACCGCGGGCGGGGTGTCGGAGGCGGAGTACGTCGAACTGCTCCTGCAGCAGCAGGTGTCGGGCGTCGTGTTCGCCGGCGGGCTCTACGCGCAGTCCGACGCGGTGCACTCGCACTACCACCACCTGGTCGAGCGGCGGCTCCCGACGGTGCTGATCAACGCGGCCGTCGACCACCTCGGACTGCCCCAGGTGTCGTGCGACGACGCGGTCGCCGTCGAGCAGGTCGTCGGGCACCTCAGCTCGCTCGGGCACGAGAAGATCGGGCTGGTGCTCGGGCCGACCGACCACGTGCCGTCGAAGCGCAAGCTGGAGGCGTTCCAGGCGTACGCGGCGAAGCTCGGCCTGCCGGTGCTGGACGAACTGGTCGAGCACGGCATGTTCTCCATCGAAGGCGGCCACGCGGCGGCGGCCCGGCTCTACCCGCGCGGCGCGACTGCGGTGTTGTGCGCGAGCGACCTGCTGGCCCTGGGCGCGGTCCGCGCGGCCCGCCGGCAGGGCCTGTCGGTGCCCGACGACGTCTCGGTGGTCGGCTACGACGACTCGGCCCTGATGAACTGCACCGACCCGCCCCTGACGACCACCCGCCAGCCGATCGAGGCGATGGGCCGCGCGGTGGTCGAGCTGCTGGTCAAGCGCATCAACGGCGGCGAGGTGGCGGCCGAGGAGCTGCTGTTCGCGCCGGAACTGGTGGTGCGCGGCTCGACCGCGCGCCGCATCGCCTGACCCCGCGTCACCCCCAGGCGCGACGGCTTCCGGGCCGTCGCGCCTTTTCGCGCGCCCGGGGCGCGCTGGAGCGTTCGGCGGTACCCATTCCACCCGCGTCTCCTCGCCGGCGCGTTCGCGGCCTGTTCGTAACTTGCAAAGTCTCGTCGGCTTATTGCGTCGATCCGGTCTCGCACTTTAGAGTGACCGCAATCACGTGACAGCCGTCGCGACCCGAGAAGAGGCTTGAGATGAGCAGTCCCTGGTCCCGATCCTTGCCCCGCCGGATGTTCTGCCTGCTGGCCGCAGGCGGCCTCGCGCTGGGGGTGGCCGCCTGCGGCGACGACGGCAACGCCGCCGCGCCCGGGGGCAAGGTGAAGATCACGGTCACCGGCCAGCCGCCCACCAGCCAGCCGTTCGAGCGCGGTGTCTTCGACGCCGACGTCAAGGAGTTCGAGGCGTCCCACCCGAACATCCAGATCGAGCCCCACGAGGGGTTCATGGACCCGAAGACGTTCTCCGCGAAGCTCGCCGGCGGCCAGCTCGAAGACGTCTACTACGTCTACTTCACCGACCCGGCGCAGATCATCGCGCGGCATCAAGCCGCGGACATCACGGAAGCGTCGAAGAGCGTCCCGCACATCGGCGACCTCAAGCCGGAACTGCTGGACAACTTCCGTGACGCGAGCGGCAAGCTCTACGGCCTGCCGACGATGAACTACACGATGGGCCTGGTCTACAGCCGCCCGCTGTTCCAGAAGGCCGGTCTCGACCCGAACAAGCCGCCGACGACCTGGGACGAGGTCCGCGAAGACGCGAAGAAGATCTCCGCGCTGGGCAACGGCACCGTCGGGTACGCCGACTACAGCAAGAACAACCAGGGCGGCTGGCACATGACCAGCTGGCTGTACTCGATGGGCGGCGACATCGCCCGCAAGGACGGCGAAAAGTGGGTCGCCGACTTCGACAACGAGAAGGGCAAGCAGGCCCTGCAGTACCTGCACGACATGCGCTGGACCGACAACTCCATGGGCGCCAAGCAGCTGCTGGAAGCCACGGACGTGCAGCGGATGATGGGCGCCGGCCAGCTCGGCATGTACATGGCCGCCCCGGACAACATCCCGACGCTGGTCAAGCAGTTCAACGGCAAATACGAGGACTACGGCGTCGCGGGCATGCCCGGCGGGCAGGGCACCCTGCTCGGCGGCGAAGGCTACATGCTGAACCCGAAGGCGTCGCCGGAGAAGATCAAGGCCGGCCTCGAGTGGATCCAGTGGAAGTACCTCAACCCGGACCGCTTCGAGAAGCACATCCAGCAGTACGTCGACGGCAAGCAGCCGGTCGGCCTGCCCGCCGAGCCGACCCCGGACGTCTGGCAGGGCGCGGTGCGTGACCAGCAGCTGGCGCTGAAGGCCAAGTTCGCCAACGTCCCGGCCACGAACTACCAGTCCTACGTGGACACGACCAGCAAGATCAAGGGCAGCATCGAGCCGCCCAACGCGCAACAGGTGTACGCCGCCCTCGACAGCGTCATGCAGGCGGTGCTCACGGACCAGAACGCGAACATCGACCAGCAGCTGTCGTCCGCTTCGTCGAAGGTCAACGGTGTCCTCGCCCAGGTCAAGTAGCCTCCTCGCCTGGCCCGCGACGTCTTCGTCGCGGGCCAGGCGCCCGGCCGCGTCCCCGGCCGAGCGCCGCCGCGTCCGGTTGCGCCGCAAGCTGAAGGAGAACCTCACCGCGTACGGCCTGCTCTGCGCCGCGCTGCTGGTGTTCGCAATGTTCTCCTGGTACCCGATCGTGCGGGGCGTGCTGCTGAGCTTCCAGCAGGTCGACTTCGTCAACGCGCCCACGTGGGTCGGGTTCGACAACTTCAGCCGCCTGTTCGACGACCCGCTGTTCGGCGTCGCCTGGCGCAACACGCTCCTGTTCACCGGGCTCGCGCTGGTCTTCGGGTTCGCCGTCCCGTTCCTCACCGCGGTGCTGCTGAACGAGATCCGGCACGCCAAGGCGTTCTTCCGGCTCGCGGTGTACCTGCCGGTGATGCTGCCGCCGGTGGTCACGGCGCTGATGTGGAAGTGGTTCTACGACCCGGGTCCCGGTCTGTTCAACTCCGCGCTCGGCGCGGTGGGCCTGCCCGGCGGCCAGTGGCTCGACTCCTCCACCACCGCGATGCTGTCGCTGGTCTTCGTCTCCACCTGGGCCAACATGGGCAGCACCACGCTGATCTACCTGGCCGCGCTCGGCACGATCCCCGGCGAGCTGTACGAAGCCGCGGAGCTCGACGGCGCCGGGATGTGGCAGCGGCTGCGGCACGTCACGTTCCCGCAGACCCGGTTCGTGCTGCTGGTGCTCCTGCTGCTGCAGATCGTCGCGACGATGCAGGTGTTCACCGAGCCGTACGTGATGACCGGCGGCGGGCCGGACGACTCGACGGTCACCGTGCTCCTGCTGCTCTACCGGTACGCCTTCGTCTACAACGACTTCGGCTCGGCGAGTGCGATGAGCCTGCTGCTGTTCATCGCGCTGGGCGTGTTCTCGGCGTGGTACGTCCGGCTGACGCGGAAGGCGGACCAGTCATGAGGACCCTCGTCTCCCCCGGCGCGTTGCGCAGCCGGCGCGGCAAGGCCGTCTACGGCGTGATCTTCGCCTGCACGCTCGCGGTGTTCGTCCTGGCCTTCATGTTCCCGCTGTACTGGGTGATCACCGGGGCGATGAAGTCACCGCAGGAACTGGCGCAGACCCCGGCGACGCTCATCCCGCACGAGTGGCACCCGGAGACCTTCGGCGAGGCGTGGGACCAGCTGAGCCTGGGCAAGTACTTCCTCAACACGCTGATCGTCGCCGGCGGCGCGTGGCTGGCGCAGCTGGCCATCGACGTCCCCGCCGCGTTCGCGCTGTCGAAGCTGCGCCCGAAGTTCGGCAACGTCGTGCTGGGCCTGATGCTGGCGACGCTGATGCTGCCGGCCACGGCCCTGCTGGTGCCGACGTACGTGACGGTGACGGACCTGCCGCTGCTGCACCTCAACCTGATCAACTCGCCGACCGCGGTCTGGCTGCCCGCGGCGGCGAACGCGTTCAACATCTACCTGCTGAAGCGGTTCTTCGACCAGATCCCGGACGAGCTGATCGAAGCGGCGCGCATCGACGGCGCCGGGCCGGTGCGCACGCTCTGGCGGATCATCCTGCCGATCTCGCGGCCGATCCTGGCCGTGGTGTCGATCCTCGCGGTGGTCACCGCGTGGAAGGACTTCATCTGGCCCCTGCTGGTGTTCCCGGACACCGAAAAGCAGACCCTCTCGGTGATGCTGCAACGGGTGGCGATCGACATGCCGCTCAACGTGCTCGTCGCCGGGATGGTGCTGGCCAGCCTGCCGATGGTGGCGCTGTTCCTGGCGTTCCAGCGGCAGATCCTCGCCGGGCTGACCGCCGGCGCCGTCAAGGGCTGAAGCCGCGCCCGGGGTTTCCACGACTACTAGGAGGGCACTTCCGTGACCGACAAGACCGGCTGGTGGCGTAGCGCGGCGATCTACCAGGTCTACATCCGCAGCTTCGCGGACGGCAACGGCGACGGCATCGGCGACCTCGCCGGCGTCCGTTCGCGCCTGGACCACCTGGCCGAGCTGGGGATCGACGCGATCTGGTTCACCCCCTGGTACCCCTCGCCGATGGACGACGGCGGCTACGACGTCGCCGACTTCCGCGACATCGAACCGCTGTTCGGCACGCTCGCCGAAGCCGAGGAGCTGCTCGCCGAGGCCCACGCCCGGAACATCCGGGTGATCATCGACATCGTGCCGAACCACTGCTCCGACGAGCACCGCTGGTTCCAGGCCGCGCTCGCCGCGGGCCCGGGTTCGCCGGAGCGGCAGCGGTTCTGGTTCCGGCCCGGCCGCGGCCCGGACGGCGCCGAGCCGCCCAACAACTGGAAGTCCCGTTTCGGCGGATCCGCCTGGACGCGCGTGCCGGACGGCGAGTGGTTCCTGCACCTCTACAGCTCGCGCCAGCCGGACTTCAACTGGGAGAACCCGGACATCCGCCAGGAGTTCGAGGACGTGCTGCGGTTCTGGTTCGACCGCGGGGTCGACGGCTTCCGCATCGACGTCGCCGACGGGCTGGTCAAGGACCCGCGGCTGCCGGACGTCGAAGAGGGCGACGAGACGCCGTTCTCCGACATGGAGGGCCTGCACGAGATCTACCGGTCGTGGCGCAAGATCGCCGACAGCTACGCGGGCGAGCGCGTGCTGGTCGGCGAGATGTGGCTGCCGGACATGTCCCGCGCGGCGCGCTACCTGCGCTCGGGCGAGCTGCACTCGGCGTTCAACTTCGACTTCCTGGTCTGCCCGTGGGACGCCGGGCGCTTCCGCGACGTCATCACCCGCACGCTGCGGGCGCACGACGAGGTCGGCGCGCCGGCCGCGTGGGTGCTGTCGAACCACGACGTCACCCGGCACGTCACGCGCTACGGCCGGCAGGGCGACACGGGCTTCAGCTTCGCGAACCGGCTGCACGAGCTGCCGGTGGACCGGGAGCTGGGCACCCGCCGGGCCCGCGCGGCGGCGCTGCTGACGCTGGCCCTGCCGGGCGGGCTGTACGTCTACCAGGGCGAAGAACTCGGGCTCTGGGAGATCCGCGACATCCCCGACAACCTGCGCCAGGACCCGGTGTGGGCCCGTACGAACGGCACCGACCCCGGCCGCGACGGCTGCCGCGTCCCGATCCCGTGGTCGGGTGACGAGCCGCCGTTCGGCTTCGGTTCCGGGGACGCGTGGCTCCCGCAGCCCGCGGAGTGGTCGTCGTTCACGGCCGCCGCCGAGGCCGCGGACCCGACGTCGATGCTGTCGCTCTACCGCGACGGCCTGCGCATCCGGGAAGAGCAGGCGGCCCTCGGCGCGGGCACGCTGGAGTGGCTGTCGCTGGGTGACGGCGTGCTGGCGTTCACGCGCGAGCCGGGCTTCACGTTCGCGCTGAACTTCTCGGCGTCGCCGGTACCCCTGCCGGCGGGCGAGGTCCTGCTGGCGAGCGGCCCGGTGGACGGCTCCCTGCCGACCGACACCGCAGTCTGGCTCCGCACCTCCTGAAAGCCGTGAAGGCCTCCTTACCGGCTCTTATGGCCGGTAAGGAGGCCTTCACGGACTTTCGGTGGCCTGCTTCGGTTGGGCTACTTGGTCAGCTGCAGCACGTCCACGCCGCGCGCGTTGTCCGCGACGTAGACGTACTTCCCGTGCCAGTACGGCGCCCACGCGCTCGCGTCCGCCGGGCGGTAGTACGCGATCTGCCGCGGGTTCGTCGGGTCGCTCACGTCCAGGAACCGCGTGCCCTGCGAGTAGAACGACTGCGCGAGCACCTTCCCGCGGACGTCGAAGTAGTGCGCGGAGCAGTCGTCGGACGCCGGGTCGCTGCCCTCCTGGCCGTTGACGCCCCAGGTGCCGACGCTCTGCAGCCGGAAGGGCTGCTCGGGCGTCGAACGCCAGCCTTCGCCGTGGTAGGAACCGGCCAGCGACGAGATCGTCAGCACGCCGTCGCCCGCGCAGCCGTCGACGAAGTTCTCCTCCGTCGCATAGATCAGGTCCTGACCGCGCCAGGCGCCGTCGCCGACCCGGTGCCCGGCCGGGTGGAAGCTGTTGTGCATGAACCGGGACGGCGCCGCGGTCTCGGCGATGCCGCCGCCGGCGTACGGGATCGGCTCGTGCGCCGTCGCGCGGCGGATCTTGTTCGACAGCGGGTCGCGGTGCACACCGGACGTCCAGTAACCACGCACGCCACCGCGCCCGGACACCCAGGCCACGCCGTTGTCGTCCACCTGGACGTCGTGCACGTAGTCGGTCTTGCCGTCGTTGCGGGCGAGCTCGATCGGCTGCGGGTCCACCTTCGGGTGCTTCGGGTCGCGGATGTCGGTGACCCAGATCGGCCGGCCGCCCCACTCCGCGGGCTGGTCGGCGGCCTTCGACGGGCCACCCGTCCACAGGTAGCGGCAGCCGTCGACGCAGCTGGTGGTGTGCCCGGCGGGCGCCTTCACGTAGCTGATGATCTTCGGCGCTTCGGGCTTCGCGACGTCGACGACGTAGATGCCGGACTCGCCGGTCTGAGTGGTGCCGCCGAACGCGCGCGGGTCCCGGGACAGGAACACCAGCTTGCGGGCCGGGTCGACCTCGGTGTCCTCGGTCTCCCACAGGCCCGGCAGGCTGACCTGCCCGACCAGCTTCGGCGCGGCGGGGTTCTTCGTCAGGTCGTAGACCTTCAGGCCGAACTCGCCGGAGACGACCATGACGTCGCGGCGGCCGTAGTCGAGGAAGTTGATCGAGATGGCGCCGGCGGCGTCGGGCACGTTGCCGACGGACTTGACGTTCTTGATCGCCCCCGGGTCACCCGCCGTCCGCGCGGCCGGGACCGCGGGTTTGTCGTCCTCGCCGCAGGCGGCGGCCGGCAACCCGGTCGCGACCAGCGTGGCACTGACGGTGACGGCGGCGAAGCACGACCGTAGCCAGGTGCGCACAAAACCTCCTAAAAGGCGTGATCAGCCGAACCGTACGACGGAGATCAACCGGACACAACCGCCTTTGGTTGCCTTCCGACTGGTAGGACTGGCCCATGCGCTTGCTCGCCCTGCTGGCCGTCCTGGCCCTCGCCGTCACGGGGTGCTCCGACCCCGGCCCCGCCCCCGGTGTCCTGTCCGTCGGCATCCGGGAGCCCGCGACGCTGCTGCCGGCCGACCTCTCCGACCAGGCGGGCCGGCTGGTGACCGGCGCCCTGTGGACCCCGCTCGCCGACTACGACGCGGCGACCGGGAAGGTCACGCCGCGCGCGGCCGAGTCGATCGAGAGCGCCGACCGGGTGCACTGGACGGTGCGCCTGCGGCCCTCGACGTTCCACGACGGCACCCCGGTCACCGCGCAGTCCTATGTGGACACCTGGAGGGCGATCGCCGCCGCACACTGGGTGGCTTCGCCGGTGCTCACGAAGCTGGTGCGCGCCCGGGAGATCAAGGCCTCGGGACTCGTCCTCACCTTGACGCTCGACCGCCCGTCCGGCCAGGTCCCGGCGTTGCTCTCGGCACCGGGCCTGGTGCCGCTGCCGGCGTCGGTGCTCGCGTCCCACGACTGGAACGGCTTCGCGAAGGCGCCGGTCGGCAACGGCCCGTACCGGCTCGACGGGCCGTGGAAACCCGGCTCCGGCGGGACGCTGAAACGCGTCGGCGAAGGCGGCGCCGCGACGATCGAGCTGCGGGTCGGGGAGCCGTCCGCCCAGTACGACGCGGTCAAGGCGGGCGCGCTCGACCTGGCGACCGAGGTCCCCGGCGAGAAGCACGAGGCCATCCACGAGTTCGGCGACCGGCACGCGACGTGGGCCCTGCCGCAGGCCGGTTACCTCACGTTCCCGGTGACCGATCCGAGATTCACCGACGCGACGGTCCGCCACGGCTTCGCGCTCGGCGTCGACCGCGCCGCGCTGGAGGCCGGGCCACTGGCCCACCAGGTCGACCCGGCCAAGGCCCTGCTGCCCCCGGCGGACGCGCCGGGCGAGCGCACGGGCACCTGCCGCCCGTGCACCTTCGACGCGGCGGCCGGCAAGGCACTGCTGAAGCAGGCCTCGTTCCCCGGCGGCGCGACCGTCTACTTCGGACCGGGTGCCGAAGAGTGGACCCGCACCCTGGTGGTCGGCCTGCACAAGGCCCTGGACGTTTCGGTGACGGCGCAAGCCCGCCCGGCCGGGCCGCTCGACGGCCCGTCCACCCTGGACGTCAAGCTCGCGACACCGAGCCCGTACGAGCTGTTGTCGGCCCTGGCCGAGGCGTCGGGTTACCGGGACGAGAACTTCCGGCAGAACCTGGCTCTCGCCGACGCGGCGGCGACGGGAGACGAGGCGGGCGAGCTGTACCGGCTGGCGGAGAACCAGCTGCTGCGCGACCTCCCGGTGGCGCCGCTGTGGTCCGGACACGGCCACGCGGTCTGGGGCGACCGCGTGCACGACGTCGTGACGACGCCCTTCACGGGACCGGTACTGGCCGGGATCGCGGCACCGTGACCTGGGACCCGGCGCCACTGTCCGAAGTGGTCACCCTGTTCTCGCAGGTCCGGGCCCCGTGGTGGATCGCGGGCGGCTACGCGATCGAACTGGCCGTGGGGCACGCCTTCCGGGCGCACGACGACATCGACGTCCTGCTGCTCCGGCGCGACCAGGCCGCGGTCCAGGAGGCGCTGCCGTCGTGGGAGTGGTGGGCTGCGGACCCGCCCGGCACGCTGCGTCCGTGGCGGCCCGGCGAGATCCTGCCGCCCGCGGTCCACGACGTCTGGTGCCGGCCCGGTCCGTCGGCGCCGTGGCGGATCCAGGTCATGCTGGACGAATCAGCGGACGGCGAGTGGTTTTCCCGCCGGAACCCCGGCCTGCGACGCCCGGTCGCCGGACTGGGCCGCCTGTCCGCCGACGGAATCCCCTACCTGGCAACGGAAGTGCAGCTGTTCTCCAAGTCCGGTCGCCCCCGTCCCAAGGACGAGCAGGACTTCACCGCCGTGCTGCCCGTCCTGGACGCCGCTCAGCGACGGTGGCTCGCGGACGCGCTCGGGACCGCGCACCCCTGGCACGACCGCCTGATCGTCATCCCCGGCCGATGAACGGCATGGTCGTCGCGGTGATCGTCAGGAACTGGACGTTGGTGTCGAGCGGCAGCCCGGCCATGTAGAGGACCGCGTCGGCGACGTGCCGGACGTCGAACGTCGGTTCCGCGACGACCCGCCCGTCGGGCTGCGGGATGCCGGCCGCCATCCGTTCGGTCATCTCGGTGGCGGCGTTGCCGATGTCGATCTGCCCGCAGGCGACATTCCAGGCCCGGCCGTCGAGCGAGATCGACCTGGTCAGGCCGGTGACGGCGTGCTTGGTGGCGGTGTAGGCGACGCTCGCGGGCCGCGGCACGTGCGCGGAGATCGAGCCGTTGTTGACGATCCGGCCGCCGCGCGGGTCCTGGTCCTTCATCAGCCGGACGGCCTGCTGGGCGCAGAGGAACATCCCGGTGAGGTTGACGTCGACGGTCCGCTTCCAGTCCGCGACGCTCAGGTCGGCGACGGTACCCGCGGCGCCGATCCCGGCGTTGTTGACCAGCAGGTCGAGCCGCCCCCAGCGCTCGCGGACGGCGTCGAACAGGGCTTTGACGGAGTCTTCGTCGGCGACGTCGGTGGGCACGACGAGCGCGGTTTCGCGCCCTTCCGCCGTCTCGGCCAGCGCGTCGGCCCGTCGCCCGGCGAGCGCGACCTCGAAGCCCTCGCCGAGCAGCGCCCGCGCCACCGCCCGCCCGATGCCCGATCCGGCCCCGGTCACCACCGCCGTCTTCACCATGCCGCCGACCCTAACGAAAGAGGGCCCGGCGAGTGCCGGGCCCTCTTCGCGAGGAGGAACTACTTCGGCTGGACCCCGAGCGCGGCCAGCGCCGGGCCCGTCATGATCAGGCCGTTGCCGGTCACCGTGTCGAACCCAGGCGTGCCCAGGTCGATCGCGGACGACACCAGCGCGGTGCGGATCTGCGCCGGGGTCGCCGTCGGCTTGCCCGACAGCAGCAGCGCCGCGATGGCCGCCGCGTGCGGGGCCGCCGCCGACGTCCCGAAGAACGGCTGGAAGCCGGTCACCGAGGTCGAGACGCCGTCGGCCGCTGTGATGTCCGGCTTGTTGCGCGTCGCGCCGCCGGTCGAGGACACGTTGCCCGCGGTGATCGCGGTGCCGTCGGCGTTGTAGAACAGGTGCCGCTTGCCGTCGGAGGAGAACCGCTCCCACTTGCTCGACGCGGTGAACACGCCGGGGTACGGGCCGGCCGGGTTCGCCGGGTCGCCGGTCTCCAGCGGCCGGGTGAACGCGCCCGCCGCCGGGGCCGCCGCCACGCTGAACGCGCTCGCCGCGGACGAGTGGCCGTTCGTGACGCCGTTGGTGCTGAACGCCTTGAGCGAGCCCGAGGCGACGAACCGGCCGCGGATCACGTTGAGCGCGATGAACCGGTCGGCGCCGCTGTACTTCACGACGGCGACCTTGTAACCGGAGCCGGTGGCCGGCACGTTCGCGATCTCGTACGGGTTCTGCGAGCCGGACTGGCCGTTTTCGCTGGAGGCCACGACGCTGCCCGCGGAGTTCAGGATGAACAGGTCGTAGTCGTTGGCGGATTTGCCCCACGGGTCGGACCAGAACAGTGTCACCGGCTTGCCGAGCGAGCCCGCCGAAAGCGCGTCGAAGTTCTGCGTGGTGCTACTGGGGTCGAAGTCGTGCGGCGTGCCGGTGACGCCGGTGATCTTCGTCGAGGAAGCGCGGAAGTCGCCCTCGTAGTAGCCGCTGGTGCCGTCGGTCGCGTTGCCCGAGTTGCCGGCCGAGGAGAAGTACAGGACGCCGGCCGCGGTGACGTCGTTGACGGCCTGCGCGACCTGGGTGTCCTGGAACGGCGACTCGTCGAAGTAGGAGACGTCGTCGACGATGATCTGGCAGTGGCTCGTGGTGCGCAACGCGCGGATGTTCGCGGCGAAGCTGGCTTCGCTGGTGAACGCCGTCGCGAAGCCGAGGGTGGCGTTGGGCGCGAGGTCGTGGACGATTTCGAGCATCGCGGTGCCCTCGTCGCCGCTGCCCTTCTGACCGGACAGGACGTCCACGGCAGGCAGCTCGCCGGCGGTCTGGGACTTCGCCAGCGAGTCGACGCCGTCGGAGAGCACGCAGACCTTCACGCCGGTGCCGCTGACGCCGTAGGTGGTCCGGGCGGTGTCGGTGCCGTGCGCCTTGTCCCCTTCGGACACCTGGGTC
Source organism: Amycolatopsis sp. NBC_00355 (assembly GCF_036104975.1). Classification (GTDB taxonomy): domain Bacteria; phylum Actinomycetota; class Actinomycetes; order Mycobacteriales; family Pseudonocardiaceae; genus Amycolatopsis. The sequence goes on from NZ_CP107982.1 coordinate 4,445,352, forward strand.
GCGGCCGGGGCCTTCGCGGCGAGCGCCTCGCGCAGGTCGCGGTTGCCCGGCTCGCTCCAGGTGGTGGCCTGGGCGGCGGGCTTGACCTCGGTGACGTCCGCGCGGCCGGAGATCGCGTCCAGAGCGGACAGCGGCAGGTCGGCGCGCACGGCGCCGGCCGCGGCGTAGCGCACGGTGCCGCCCGCGGCCTGGACGGCGTTCGCGACGGCCTGGTCGCGGGTGGCGATGTCGACCGAGACGGTGCCGGCGCCGCTCACGCCGACGCCGGAGCGGTATTCCGGCAGCTTCGCGGCCAGTGAGCGATCGGCGCGCAACCGCTTCTCGACGACCAGTTGACTCGATTGCTTGCGCTCGGCCGGGGTCAGGCTCTTCTTGATGCTCTGCAGCGCGCTGATGCCCGCTTCGGTGCGCGCGGTCGCGGCGTCCACCGTGGACGGCTGGGCCACGGCGACCCCCGTCGACAACAGCAAGGCGCCGACCGTCAGCGGAACCGCGTGCGCGGCGACCCGGCTGAATCTCACCATCGATTTCTCCCTGTGGTACTCGGCCACTCGACCGAATGACACCCGACCGGGTGTAATGGGGAGAATCTAAGGAGTGACCGATCACCGGTCCACCGACCAAAGTCGGGAACGTCCAGCCGTCCACATGGTGGAACGATCAGGGAAACGTGAGAACGATTTCTCCCCGGCCGTGCCCGGTCCCGATTTCGCGATGGCCCGCCGCGGCCTCGGTGAGACGCGCGGCCGAGCGTCCGGACTTCGAGACGAGCGCCGACTCCGGCGGCTTTCCCGTGCTCGACGAGCGTCAGGATCCGGTCGCGTCGCTTCACCAGTTCGAGGGATATTTCGAGCGCGGCCTGCCGGCCCCGTCGAGCACGACGTCGGCCCCCGCGCCTCGATCCGCTGCTTCAGGCCAGCGCCGTAGACGACGGCGGTCGCGCCCAGCTCGCGTACGTAGTCCTGGTTGGCCCCACTCGCCGTCCCGATCACGCGGCGCCCCTGAGCCGCGGTGCCGTGCACGAGCAGCGTCTCGCCTTCCTTGTCCCGCAACGCTTCCAGGGCGATCGACGCGGTCTGGGTCCTCGCGGCGGCTTTGACGCGCGGAAAAGTACGCGCGCTTCGTCGCGTACTTTTCCCTCAGCGGGAAAATTCCGCACCGGTCCGCGACCGCCTTGATCACCCAGTCTTCGGCAGCTCCGGGCCGTTCACCCGATCGAGAATCTCGACGAGTATTTCGTTGTGCTGCAACAGGTTCCGGAACCGATCGAGGTCCGCCACCTCCCGACCGCACCGAAACTGTCGGACCCCGGTTCGTAGCCTTCGGAACATGGTCGACATCGTCCGGGCCACCGGATCCCCAGCAGCGTCCCTGACCGCGTTGATGCACGCGTCGTCCGCCTGCCAGGGCGAGTACGCGTCCATCCTGGACGGCTACACGGTCACGCCCGCCTACATCGAAGCCCACCCGACCTTCGCCGCCATGACCGGCGACGAGGTGCTGGGCTTCTACGCACTCCTCGAAGAGCCACCGGAACTCGACATCCTCTTCGTGGCGGACGCCGCCCAGGGCCTCGGCCTCGGCAGCCGCCTGGTCGCGCACATGCTCGCCGAAGCCCGGGCGCGAGACATCCCGGCGGTGCGGGTCGTTTCGCACCCACCGGCGCTGCCGTTCTACCTCCGCATGGGCGCGCGCCGCACCGGCACGCTCCCGCCGAAACCCCCGAAGATCGCGTGGGCGCGCCCGGAACTCCGGTTCGAAGTGGCGATCCCGCTACAGTCTGGAGAATGATTGATTTCTCCAAGAACACGGTCTTCAAGCTCGCCCCGTGCAACCCCCAGGACATCACGCCGACGGTTCAGCCGATCATCATCCAGGGCGAACAGGTGATGGCCTGCTTCAAGGCCGTCCGCGACTTCGTCGTGTTCACCGACAAGCGGCTGATCGCGGTGAACGTCCAAGGCGTCACGGGCAAGAAGAAGGACTTCACATCCTTGCCCTACAGCAAGATCCAGGCGTTCTCGATCGAAACGGCGGGCACTTTCGACCTCGACGCCGAACTCGACCTGTGGTTCAGCGGACTCGGCAAGGTCCGTCTGGAGTTCAAGGGCAGTTCGGACATCCGTCAGCTGGGTCACTTGATCGCGTCCCACGTGCTCTGAGATCGAGCCCTGACCCGCCTTACCGGGTCAGGGCCGGCCGCGGGCTACATGTTGATCATGTGCCCCGCGAGGCCGTGCAGGGCTTCCTTCACCGCTTCACCCAGCGTCGGGTGCGCGTGGACGTTCCGGGAGACCTCGTGCACCGTCAGATCCCACTGTTGCGCCAACGTCAGCTCCGGAAGCAGCTCCGTGACGTCCGGCCCGATGAGGTGGCCGCCGATCAGCTCGCCGTACTTCGCGTCGCTGATCAGCTTGACGAACCCGCCCGCGTCGCCAAGGCCCTGGGCCTTGCCGTTCGCGGTGAAGGGAAACTTCGCCACCTTCACGTCGTAGCCCTTGTCGCGGGCCTGTTCTTCCGTCCAGCCGAAGCTCGCGATCTGCGGCTGGCAGTACGTCGCGCGCGGGATCATCGGGAAGTCGAGTTCCATCGTCTCCGCGCCCGCGATCGTCTCCGCCGCCACGACACCCATCGACTCGGACGCGTGCGCGAGCATCAGCTTCGCCGTCACGTCGCCGATCGCGAAGATGTGGTCGACGTTCGTGCGGCCCCGGCCGTCGATGGCGATGGCGCCGCGCTCGGTCAGGGCGACACCCGTCTTCTCCAGGCCGTAACCCTCGACCCGCGGCTGGAACCCGATCGCCTGCAGGACCTTGTCCGCTTCCAGGACCTGCTTGCCGTCCTTCTCCGACGACACGGTCACGTGCACCGACGCGTCCGACTCGTCGATCGACTCGACGCGGGTCGACGTCAGCACCTTGATGCCGAGCTTGCGGTAACGCTTGGCGAGCTCCGCCGAGACCTCGGCGTCCTCCAGCGGGACCATCCGGTCGAGGAACTCGACGATCGTGACGTCGACCCCGTAGTTGTGCAGCACGTAGGCGAACTCGACGCCGATCGCGCCGGCCCCGGCGATGATGATGCTCGACGGCAGCTCACTGGCGAGGATCTGCTCTTCGTACGTCACGACCCGCGAGCTGCGCGAGGTGCCCGGCAGCAGCTTCGTCGTCGCGCCCGTCGCGATGACGCAGTGGTCGAAGGTCACCCGCGAGCCGTTCACCTCGAGGGTGTGGTCGTCGACGAACGTGCCGTGCCCGTCGAACTCGGTGATCTTGTTCTTCTTCATCAGGAAGTGCACGCCCTTGACGCGCCCGTCGGCGACCTTGCGGCTGCGCTCGTAGGCGGCCGTGTAGTCGACGCGGATCGGGCTGTCGGACGAGATGCCGAACGCCTTCGCCTCCTGCGTCACCACGTGCGCCAGTTCGGCGTTGCGCAGCAGCGCCTTCGACGGGATGCACCCGACGTTCAGGCAGACCCCGCCCCAGTACTTCTCCTCGACCACGGCGGCGCTCAGACCCAGCTGGGACGCGCGGATCGCCGCGACGTAGCCACCTACCCCGGCCCCCAGCACGACGACATCGAAGTGTTGTGCACTCATGCACCCGAAACTACCCTCCCGCGCCCCTCGCGGCGGGGTGACCCGGGCCTCAGGCGGCGACCGGCGGGCGCTCGCCCCGGAGCGTCACGAGCAGGTCCGTCACGGCCGCCATGATGCGCGCCGTCGCTTCTTCGAGCACCTCGCGGGTCAGCTCGCGGCCGGCGAGGTCCGAGAGGTCGACCGGCGGGCCGGCGACCAGGTCGACGGTCTTGCGCGGCAGGCCGCGGGGGAACCACGCGGTAGCGGGCAGCAGCCGGTGCGTGCCCCAGTTGGCCACCGGGATCACCGGCGCGCCGGTCTCGAGGGCGATCCGGGCGACGCCGGTCTTGCCGCGCATCGGCCAGCCGGCGGGGTCCTTCGAGAACGTCGCCTCCGGGAAGATCGCGACGCACTCGCCGGCCTTCACGGACGCGACCGCGTCGCGGAAGGCCTCCGACGCCGTGGCGGCGCCGCGGTAGACCGGGATGTGCCGCCCGGAGCGCATCACCGAACGCACGACCGGGAGGTTCCAGAGGGAGGCTTTCGCCAGGTACCGCGGCACCCGGCCGGCGGCGAGGCAGAACGCGGTGAGCGTGGTCGGGTCGGCGAACGACAGGTGGTTGGACGCCACCAGCACCCCGCCGGTCTTCGGGATGTTCCGAGAGCCCCGCACCCGGAACCGGGTGGACTGGACGAGGAACTGCCAGACCACCTCGATCGCGAAGCTGTACCAGGCGCCCCGGCCGGCGCGGGCGAAGCGCCGGCCGTAGGCGATCATCTGGCGTCGGGTGAGCAGCTCACCCTCGAGGTCGAGGGCGGTCCAGCGGTCGGTCATGAAGGTAATTCGTAGCCGACGACCGGCCGGATCGCCCCGGTCACCCCCGGAACGCGGCGCAGATCACAGCCGCTCGAGCACCACCACGGGGATCTCGCGGTCGGTCTTCTTGGCGTACTCGTTGTAGTCCGGCCAGACGGCGGCGAGCTTCTCCCACAGCTTCGCGCGCTCCTCGCCGGACGACGTGCGGGCGCGGGCCTGGTACTTGTCGGCCTTCACCTGGACGCCGACCTCGGGGTGTTCGAGGAGGTTGAAGTACCAGCCGGGGTGGTTCGGCGCGCCGCCCTTGGAAGCGACGATCACGGCGTTGCCGTCGACCTCCTGGTAGATCAGGGCGAACTTGCGCTCCTGGCCGGTCTTGCGGCCGGTGGTGGTCAGCACCAGCGCCGGGACGCCGTCCCGCCACTCGTGGCCGACCTCGCCGTCGGTCTCCTCGTAGCGGCGGACGTGCTCGTCACCGAACAGCATGGGGCCTTCCTCTCATGATCGACGATCTTCAGGGCGTGACGAACTCACCACGTCCTGGTCTCCCTTGGTGGCAACACACGACCGGCCCTCGATCTTCCGCACCCCCGTTTCACACGATCGGGGTAACTTTTGGCGGCCACCGGCGCCGTGACCACCACCCGGACCACCTGGGCGAACCGGAGCGGGCTTACCCTCTCCGTTCCCGCACTCCTCCCCAGTAGATTGCGTTCCCGTCGCCTCCGGGCCGGCACCACGCGGCCGGCACCCCACGGCCGGCGAGCAAGGTATGCGGGCCGCACGCCCGAGACCGATCTTGGAGGATCCATGAAGGCCCGGCCGCACGTGACGCTCGAAGACGTGGCACGCAGCGCGAACGTCTCGCTCGCGACGGCGTCGCGGGTGCTCAACGGCACCGCGTCCGTCCGCGCCGACCTGCGGGAGCGGGTCTCCGCGGCCGCGGCCGAGCTGGCCTACGCCCCGAACGCCCACGCGCAGGCCCTCGCCGGGGGCACGCACCGGACGGTCGGCGTGATCTGCCACGACGTCGGCGACCCCTACTTCGCCGCCATCGCGAGCGGGGTGATGCGGGTGGCCACGGACAACGGGCTGCTGGTGATGCTGGCCGGCACGTTCCGCGACCCGGACCGCGAGGTCGCCTACGTCTCGACGCTGCGAGCGCAGCGGGCCGCGGCCATCCTGCTGATCGGCTCGGCGTTCGAGGACCGGGCGTGGGAGCGCGCGATGGCCGCGGAGCTGGAGCCCTACCGCCGGGGCGGCGGCCAGGTCGCGGCGGTCAGCCGCCACCGCGGGCTCAAGATCGACACCGTGCAGCCGGACAACAAGGGCGGCGCCGCCGAGCTGGCGAAGTCGCTCGCCGGCCTCGGGCACAAGAGGTTCGCCGTGCTCGCCGGGCCCCGACGGCTGAGCACGGTCGTCGACCGCCTCGCCGGCTTCACCGACGGGCTCGCCGCGCACGGCATAGACCTGCGCGAAGACGACGTCGTCGAAGCCGCGTTCACCCGCGACGGCGGTTACGAGGCGACCAAGCAGCTGCTCGCCACCCGCAAGCGCAAGCTGCCCACCTGCATCTTCGCCGTCACGGACGTGATGGCGATCGGCGCGATGACGGCGTTGCGCGAGGCCGGCTTGGCCGTACCCGGCGACATCTCGCTCGCCGGCTTCGACGACATCCCGGTGGTCCGCGACCTCGCCCCGGCGCTCACGACCGTCCGGCTGCCACTGGAGCAGCTGGGCGAGCGGGCAATGGACCTCGCGATCAAGGGCGGCAGCGCAAGCCGCCCTCGAACGATCCGGCTGGCCGGCGAGGTAGTCCTGCGCGAGAGCACCGGACGACCCAAGCGCTGACCGACAGGTCTTGCCGAGCCACCGAAGCCGAGCAGCGAGAAACACCGCACCCTGGGCGATCACCGGGCAGGGGCGCCGAGCCGCACCGCACGAACGCGCCGCGCCCTCAAGCCCCGACCAGGCAGGCCACCGCACCGCACCGCACTGCACCGCACGAACGCGCCGCGCCCCCGAGCGCCGACCGGGCAGGGCGCCGAGACGCTACAAGGAAGCACCGCGCCCCGAGCCCCGACCTGGCGGGCCGCCGAACCGCACCGCACGAACGCGCCGCTCCCCCGAGCCCCGACCAGGCAGGCCACCGAAGCCACACGGCGCGATTGCACCGCGTCCCCGAGTTCTGCCCGAGAGGCCGCCGAAACCGGACAACGCGAAAGCACCACGCCCCAACCTCCGACCCGAGAGTCCGGCCGGGCCGCCGTAATCGCGCACCGAGAAGCACCGCGCGCACTCAGGCGCCGACCGAACGAGGCGATAGCACCCGCGAAGCCGTGCCGCGCGACAGCACCACACGCCCCGAGCGCCCGACGGACGGGCCGGCCGAGCCGCCGAATTCGTCCAGCGAGAAACCCGCCACGCGCCCGCAAACCACGCGCGACTGGGGCGGCCGGACCGGCGAAGTCGCACTGCGGGAGACCACCACGCACCCCGGGCACCGACCGGACGGGGCCTTGTCGTGCCCCGGCGCAGGCCCTACCGTAGTCGGCGAGAAAGCGCTTTCTGACTACTCCGGAGGTCCCCGTGCTCGTGCTCCCCACCCCCGGCGGCGAGCTCACGACGTGGTCGCCGGGCGGGCCGCGGCCGCCCGAGCCGCCGTCGGTACCTCCTGCCTCTCGGATCGCCTACGCCGCCGCGCACGTCGTGGCGGACGCGCTGGCCGACGAGCCCTACCGCGTGGACTGGGACACGACGCTGGCCTTCCGGGAGCACCTCTGGGCCTGCGGGCTCGGCGTCGCCGACGCGATGGACACCGCGCAGCGCGGCATGGGCCTGGACTGGGCGACCACCCGCGAACTGGTCACGCGCACCGGCGCGGCCGCGGGCGGGCGGCCCTGGGTCGCCGGCGTCGGCACCGACCAGCTGGCCGCCGGCCCGGCCACCGTCGCGTCCATTGTGGACGCCTGGCGTGAGCAGCTCGACCTGGTCGGCGGGGCGGGCGCGGTGCCGGTCGTGATGGCCAGCCGGGCGCTCGCCGCGGCGGCGTCCGGGCCGGACGACTACCACGCGGCGTACGGCAAGCTGCTGTCCGAGGCGAGCGGGCCGGTCTTGCTGCACTGGCTGGGCGAGCAGTTCGACCCGGCGCTGGCCGGTTACTGGGGCCACGCCGACGTCCGGGACGCGGCCCGGGAACTGGGCGCGCTCTGCACCGAGCACGCCGGGACCGTGGCCGGGGTGAAGGTCTCGGTGCTCGACGCCGCCGTCGAGACGGAGTTCCGCCGGGCGCTGCCGGCCGGCGTCCGGTGCTACACCGGCGACGACTTCCACTACCCCGACCTCATCGCGGGCGACGAGCACGGGCACAGCGAAGCCCTGCTCGGGATCTTCGACCCGATCGCGCCGGTCGCCGGGGCCGCGCTCGCCCGTCTCGACGACGGCGACACCGCCGGGTTCCGCGCGCTGCTCGACCCGACCGTGCCGCTGGGCCGCGAGATCTTCCGCGCGCCGACCCGGCACTACAAGACCGGCGTCGTCTTCCTCGCCTACCTCAACGGCCACCAGGAGCACTTCCGGATGATCGCCGGCCAGGAGTCGGCGCGCACGATCACGCACCTCGCCACGCTGCTGCGCCTCGCCGACGACGCCGGGGTGCTGGCCGATCCCGACCTGGCCGTGGCCCGGATGCGGCCGCTGCTGCTGGCCGCCGGGGTGGCGTGATGGACGAGCGGCTCAGCCTCAACCAGATCACCACCAAGGCCTGGTCGCTGCCCGAGGCCGTCGCCGGGTGCGCGGAAGCGGGCGTCGGCTGGATCGGGCTGTGGCGGGACAAGGTCGCGGAGACCGGCGTCGACGAAGCCGCGCGCCTGCTCAAGGAGCACGGCGTCCGGGTCTCTTCCCTGTGCCGCGGCGGGTTCTTCACCGGCGTGACGCCCGAAGGCTCCCCTGTGGACGGTGTGGCGCGGACGCGGGAGGCGATCGACGAAGCCGCCGCGCTGGGCGCCGGCGTCCTCGTGCTGGTGGTCGGCGGGGTCGCGGGCAACGACCTCAAGGCGTCCCGGCAGCGGGTCGCGGACGCCGTCGGCGAGCTGGCCCCCTACGCCGGGGAACGCGGGGTGCGCCTCGGTCTGGAACCGTTGCACCCGATGCAGTGCGCGGACCGATCCGTGCTGTCCACAGTGGACCAAGCGCTGGCGATCGCGGTCGAGCACCCGGCCGAGCAGGTCGGCGTGATCGTGGACGAGTTCCACGTCTGGTGGGACCCGCGGATCGAGGAGTCGATCGCCGCGGCCGCCGGCCGGATCGCCGGGTTCCACGTCTGCGACGTCCTCGTGCCGCTGCCCGACCCGCTGCTGGGCCGCGCGCTGCCGGGCGACGGCCCGATCGACCACCGGCACCTGCGCGCCCGCGTCGAGGCCGCGGGTTACACCGGCCCGATCGAGGTCGAGGTCTTCAACGCCGGCCTGTGGGCCCGGCCGGGCGCGGAGGTGCTCGCCGAGACCATCGTGGCGTTCGAGCGGCACGTGGCCCGAGGGTCCGGCCGCCGGTAGCCTGGGACCGTCAGGCGAACGGGGGGTCGCAGGATGACGGACCAGCAGAGCGACGACGGCGCGGTCCGGAGCGTGCTGCGCACCTTCGACCTGCTCGCGCTGTTCACCGAACGCCACCGCACCTGGGCCGTCAAGGACCTCACCGCGGCGAGCGGCCTGGCCAAGACCACCGTGCTGCGGTTGGTCGCCACCTGCGAGCAGCGCGGCCTGCTCTGGACGCGCCCGGACGGCCGGGTCACCGTCGGCCCGGGCCTGCTGCGCTGGGCCACGCTGGCGAACACCGCGTGGCAGCTGCCCGAACCGGTCCGCCAGGTGCTGCGCGAGCTGGCGCTGGAGTGCGGCGAGACGGCCGGGCTCTACGTCCGCAGCACGACGGTGCTCGTCTGCGTCGCCCAGCAGGAGGGCCCGCAGGGCATCCGGCACGTCGGCCGGGTGGGCGACGAGCTGCCGCTGACGTGCGGCGCGGCGGGCCTCGTGCTCGACGCCGCCGCGGCCGGGAACGCCGAGACCAGTCACGGCGAGCCGGAGGCCGGCGCGTCGAGCGTCGCCGCGCCGGTGCACGACGGCGACGGGCGGGTGCTCGCCGCGCTCGCGATCACCGGGCCGACCACGCGGTTCACCGGACCGCGGGCCGCCGGGTTCGGCGCGTCGGTGACGGCGGCCGCGCGGCGGATCTCCCGGATCGGCTTCGGCACCCGTCCCGACCAGCCCTGACGTGGAACTGAGGCCGTCCGGTTAGGCTTCCGGCATGCCGAACCTGCTGGTGGTGGAAGACGACGCGGCGATCGGCAGCGTGCTCGAATCCACCCTGCGACTCCACGGCTACCAGGTGTCCTGGCGGCGCGACGGCCGCACCGCGCTGAAGGCGGCCGGCGACGGTGAGTTCGACCTCGTCCTGCTCGACCTCGGCCTGCCCGACCTGGACGGCGTCGAGGTCTGCCGCCGGCTGCGGGCCGCGCTGCCTGCCACGGTGCTCGTCATCCTCACCGCCCGGCAGGAGGAGATGGACGTCGTCGTCGGCCTCGACGCCGGGGCCGACGACTACCTCACCAAGCCGATCCGGCTGGGCGAGCTGCTGGCCCGGGTGCGGGCGCACCTGCGCCGCGGCGCCCCGGCCACCGCCCGGCCGCCGGTGACCGTCGGCGGCCTCACCGTCGACGTCGCGGGCCGCCGCGCGAGCGTCAACGGGAACGAGGTCGTGCTGCGCGCGAAGGAGTTCGACCTGCTGGCCCGGCTGGCCGAGCAGCCCGGCGTCGCGGTCAGCCGCGAGACGCTGATGGCCGAGGTCTGGGACGCGCACTGGTACGGCTCGACCAAGACGCTGGACGTGCACATCGCGGCCGTGCGCCGCAAGCTCGCCGCGGCCGCCGGAGCCGGGGCGGCCGTCCCGCTGATCGCCACCCTGCGCGGGCACGGGTACCGCCTGGAGGATCCCGCGCGGACCGGGGCGCAGCGGTAGCCGTGCGCCGCCGGATCATCGCCCTGACGGTGCTGGCCGCGCTGGTGGCGACCGTCCTGTTCGCGCTCCCGCTGGGCGTGGCCGTGATGCAGTACTACCGCGACGACACGACGTCGGACCTGGAACGCGCCGCCGACACCGCCGCGTTGGCCGTCGCTCACGAGCTGAACGCCGGACTGGCGCCGGTCGTGCCACCGTTGGAGGGGGACGAGGCCGAAGGCGCGGTCGGCGTCTACTCCCCGGACGGGCGGCTGCTCGCCGGGCAGGGGCCGGCCGTCGGCGGCTCGATCGAGCTCCAGGCGGCGACGGCCACCGAGGACGTCGTCACCGGCCGGCAAGGCGGCGAAGTGGTGCTGGCCGTCCCGGTGGTCAACGGGTCGCGCACGATCGGCGTCGTCCGCGCCGCGCTGCCGGTGTCCGACCTCTACCTGCGGGTCGGGCTGACCTGGCTCGCCATGGCCGCGCTGGCGGTGGTGGCGATCGGGGCGAGCTGGCTGACGGCCCGGCGGTCGACGTCGCGGCTGGTCCGGCCGCTGGAGGAGCTGGCCGCCGTGGCCGAGCGGCTCGGCGACGGCGACTTCACCGCCCGCGGCCCGCGCGCCGGGATCGCGGAGATCGACCAGGTCGGCGAAGCGCTCGACGCCACCGCGACCCGCATCGGCGAGACGCTGGAGCGCGAGCGCGCGTTCTCCGCGGAGGCGTCCCACCAGCTGCGGACGCCGTTGACCGGGCTGCGGCTGCAGCTCGAAGCCGCGCTGGAGACACCGGAGAGCGACCCGTACGCGGCGATCCGCGCCGGGATCGCGTCCGCCGACCGGCTGGAACGCACCATCGAAGACCTCCTGGCGCTGGGCCGGGAACGCCGGGCGCCGCGGGCCGAGCTGGCGCTCGACGTCCTGCTCGACGAGGTCCGGCAGGCCGGGGAGGCGCTGCTCGCGCCGCACGGGCGGAAGCTGCGGATCGTCCGGGAGGACCCGCCGCCGGCCCGCGCGGCCGCCGCCGCGGTCCGGCAGGTGCTCGGTGTGCTGCTCGACAACGCCGTGACGCACGGGCGCGGCACGGTCACCGTGGTGGCCCGCGACGCCGGAGACGCGCTGGCCATCGACGTCGCCGACGAAGGCCCGGACCTCGGCGAGACGGACCCGTTCGCGAGCGCGCCGAGCGGCCACGGCATCGGCCTGCGCCTGGCCCGCAGCCTCGCCGAAGCCGAGGGCGGCCGGCTGCGCCTGCACCTGCCGTCCCCGCCGACGTTCACCCTGCTCCTGCCCGCGTCCAGCCCACCGTGACCGCGTGCACCCGATGGAATGATTCGCCACGAATCGCGTGTCTTGTGCAATGAATCACCTGTGATTCATCTTTACGCGCAATGTTCTCCTGTTTTGCGCTTCCGCGACGGCGGATACGGTCGTCGGCATGACTCTGCGAGCCGCGACGGTGCGGCGGAAACCGGTGGCCGACCTGATCGCCGAAGGTGATCATGGCACGTTGAAGCGGTCGCTCGGCCTCGGCCAGCTCACCACGCTGAGCATCGGCGCGACGCTGGGCAGCGGGATCTTCGTCGTGCTGGGCGAAGCCGTCCCCGTGGCCGGCCCGTCGGTCGTGCTGTCGTTCGTGCTCGCCGGGATCACCGCGCTCTTCTCCGCCCTGTCCTACGCCGAGCTCGCCGGCATGATCCCGCTGTCCGGTTCGTCCTACTCCTACACCTACGCCACCCTCGGCGAACTCGTCGCCTGGGTCTGCGGCTGGTGCCTGATCCTCGAGTACGGCGTCTCGGTGGCGTCGGTCGCCGTCGGCTGGGGCCAGTACCTCAACGAACTGCTGCGGCTGGTCTTCGGGTTCGCCATCCCGGACGCGCTGAGCCAGCCGCCCGGCTCGGGCGGGATCGTCAACGTGCCGGCCATCGTCGTCGTGCTGCTCGCGATGGTGCTGCTGCTGTCGGGCGCGAAGGAAAGCGCCCGGGCCAACACGATCATGGTCGCGGTCAAGATCGCCACCCTGGTGCTGTTCTGCGTCATCGCCTTCACCGCCGTGCAGGCGAAGAACTTCTCGCCGTTCCTGCCGCTCGGCCTGGCCGGGATGAGCGCGGGCGGGGCGAAGCTGTTCTTCTCCTACATCGGCTTCGACGCCGCGTCGACCGCCGGCGAGGAGGCGAAGAACCCGCAACGCGACCTGCCGCGGGCGATCCTGCTCTCGCTCGGCATCGTCACGGTGCTGTACTGCCTGGTCGCGGTGGCCGCCGTCGGCGCGCTGCCGTGGCAGCAGTTCGACGGCCAGGAAGCCGCGCTCTCGCACGTGCTTTCGGCGGTGTCGGACAACAAACTGTGGGCGGCCCTGCTGGCCGTCGGCGCGATCGTGGCGATCTCCAGCGTCGTGCTGACCGTCCTCTACGGGCAGACGCGCATCCTGTTCGCGATGTCCCGCGACGGCCTCGTCCCGAAGTCGCTGTCCACAGTGGACGCCAAGACCGGCGCGCCGCGGATCAACACGCTGGTCGTCTCCGGCTTCGTGGCCGTGCTCGCCGCGTTCATCCCGCTGGGCAAACTGGCCGACGCCACCAGCATCGGCACGCTCTTCGCGTTCGGCCTGGTCAACGTCGCCGTCCTGCTGCTGCGACGGCGGCAGCCGGACACGCCGCGTGCGTTCCGCGTGCCGTTCTCGCCGGTCACGCCGCTGCTCGGCGTGCTGTGCTGCGGGTACATGATGTTCAGCCTCGACGGCGCCACCTGGGTCGTCTTCGGCGCCTGGATGCTGCTGGGCCTGGTGATCTACTTCGGTTACGGCATCCGGAAGTCGCGGCTGTCATGAGGGTCGCCGTCCACCAGGGCCCGTTCGCCGAGCTGCCCGGCGCCGTCGCGGCGTCCGGCGCCGACCTCGTCGTCGCGGCCGAGATGATCACCACCGGCTACCACATCGGCGCGCGCACGCACGAACTCGCCGAGCCGGCCGACGGGCCGACCGCGGCCCGGATGTCCGCGCTGGCGCGGGAAACCGGCGTCGCGCTGACCTACGGCTACCCGGAATCCGCCGGCGAGGACGTCTTCAACAGCGTCCAGCTGATCGACAGCACCGGACGGCGGCTCGCGAACTACCGCAAGACACACCTGTTCGGCAAGATCGACAAGAACTGGTTCGTGCCGGGCGAAGAAGCGGTGGTGCAGGCCGACCTCGACGGCGTCCGGATCGGGCTGCTGATCTGCTACGACGTCGAGTTCCCGGAAATGGTCCGGGCGCACGCGCTGGCCGGCACCGAGCTGCTGGTCGTACCCACCGCGCTGATGAGCCCGTACGAGCTGGTCGCCGACACGCTGGTGCCCGCGCGGGCCTACGAAAGCCAGCTGTTCCTCGCCTACGCCAACCGCTGCGACGCCGAGCGGGAACTGGCCTACTGCGGCCGGTCCTGCGTGGTCGCGCCGACCGGCGAGGTACTGGCCCGCGCCGGCGCCGGACCCGCGCTCATCCACGCCGACGTCACCCGGGACGCGCTCGCCGCGTCGCGGCTGGAGAACACCCACCTGGCCGACCGACGGCCCGAACTGTACCGGGGAACCACCGCATGACCTCCGCTGTCCCGACCGCGATCCACCACGACGAGCCGGCGGGCCGCCCGATCACGATGTTCGGCCCCGACTTCCCGTTCGCCTACGACGACTACCTCGCCCACCCGGCCGGGCTGGGCTCGGTGCCGCCCGAGCGGCACGGCACCGACGTCGCCGTGATCGGCGGCGGCCTCTCCGGCATCGTCACGGCGTACGAGCTGATGAAGCTCGGCCTGCGCCCGGTCGTCTACGAGATCGCCGAAATCGGCGGCCGGCTGCGCACCGTGCGCTTCCCGGGCTGCCCGGACGACGTCGTCGCGGAGATGGGCGCGATGCGTTTCCCGCCCGCGTCGACCGCGCTCTTCCACTACATCGACAAGGTCGGCCTGGAAACGACGCCGTTCCCGAACCCCCTCGCGCCGGAGACGCCGAGCACCGTCGTCGACCTCAAGGGCCAGAGCCATTACGCGCGGACGCCGGCCGACCTGCCCGCCGTGTTCGGCGAGGTCGCCGCCGCGTGGGACCGGACCCTGGCCGAGCACGCGTCGTTCGCCGAGATGCAGACGGCGATCCGCGACCGCGACGCGAAGACGATCAAGCGGCTGTGGAACGAGCTCGTGCCGAAGCTGGACAACCAGACGTTCTACGGTTTCCTCTGCGACTCGCCCGCGTTCGCGTCCTTCCGCAACCGTGAGATCTTCGGCCAGGTCGGCTTCGGCACCGGCGGCTGGGACACCGACTTCCCGAACTCCATCCTGGAGATCCTCCGAGTGGTCTATACCGGTGCCGACGACGAGCACCGCAGCATCGCCGGCGGCAGCCAGCAGCTGCCCCAGCGGCTGTGGGAGCACGCGCCGGCCGAAATGGCGTTCTGGCCCGCCGGGACGAGCCTCAGCACGCTGCACGGCGGGCGGCCGCACCCCGGCGTCACGCGGCTGCACCGCACGGCGCCGAACAACATCACGGTGACCGACGCCGACGGCCACATCCGGACGTTCCCCGCGGCCGTGTTCACCGCGCAGAGCTGGATGCTGCTGTCGAAGATCGAATGCGACGAAGCGCTGTTCCCGATCGACCACTGGACGGCGATCGAGCGGACGCACTACATGGAGTCGTCGAAGGTGTTCGTGCCGGTGGACCGGCCGTTCTGGCTGGACCCCGATCCGGTGACCGGCCGTGACACGATGAGCATGACGCTCACCGACCGGATGCCGCGCGGCACCTACCTGCTCGGCGACGACCCGGACTCCCCCGCCGTGATCTGCCTGTCCTACACGTGGGCCGACGACTCGCTG
Organism: Amycolatopsis sp. NBC_00355; assembly: GCF_036104975.1. Classification (GTDB taxonomy): domain Bacteria; phylum Actinomycetota; class Actinomycetes; order Mycobacteriales; family Pseudonocardiaceae; genus Amycolatopsis. The sequence continues at coordinate 4,460,589 of NZ_CP107982.1, forward strand.
AAGTGGCTGCCCCTGACCGTCGGCGAGCGCGTCGAGGTGATGCTGCAGTCGCTGCGGGAGATCTACCCGGGCGTCGACGTCCGGCGGCACCTCATCGGCGACCCGGTCACCGTGTCGTGGGAGGCCGAACCGCACTTCATGGGCGCGTTCAAGGCCAACCTGCCCGGCCACTACCGCTACCAGCACCGGCTGTTCACGCACTTCGTGCAGGACTCGCTCCCGGCGCGCTACCGCGGCCTGTTCCTCGCGGGCGACGACGTCTCGTGGACGGCGGGCTGGGCCGAAGGCGCGGTGCAGACGGCGCTCAACGCGGTCTGGGGCGTGCTGCACCACCTGGGCGGCGAGACGCATCCCGCGAACCCCGGCCCGGGTGACGGGTTCGCCGACATCGCGCCCATCGCGTTGCCGGACTAGGCGTGCCCCGATCGTGGTCCCCCGTCCGGCGGCACGGCGGACTGACCTGCCTGGCGCAAGGCGACATGCGACGATAGGACGCATGAACACCGAGCCGGCGCCGCGATGGCGAAGACTGGAACCGGACGAACGGAAGGAACAGATCTTCGCTTGCGCGGCGCGGCTGTTCGGTGACCGTCCCTACTCGGAAGTGTCCACTTCGGACATCGCGGCCGCGGCGGGCGTGGCGCGCGGGCTGATCAACCACTACTTCGGCACCAAGCGCGAGCTGTACCTGGAAATCATCCGCCGGGCGCTGACCGTGCCGCGGCTGGCCATCGAGATCCTGCCCGAAGGGCCGCTCGAACTGCGGGCCGACGTCGCGATCGACTGGTTCCTCGACATGGTCACCAGCCAGGAGCGGATGTGGCTGGCCGCGATCGCCCCCGAAGGCATCGGCCGGGACCTCGAAGTGGAGCGCATTCTCGAAGAAGCCGACCGGGAATCGGCCGATCGGGTGCTCGAAGCCGTCGGACTGTCCAGCCAGAGCGAACACGGGCCCGAGCTGAACGCGCTCGTGCGCGCGTTCGGCGGAATGGTGAAGTCGGCCGGGCGGGAATGGCTCGTGCGCGGTTCGCTGACCCGCGAGCAGGTGCACCTGCTCCTGTCGAAATCGCTGGTCACGCTGGTCGGCGAGATCTTCCCGGCCATCCAGCAGGTGCCGCCGGCGCCGCGGCAGGGCGACCGGTAACCGCTGACGGACAGACCGAAGCCCCCGGCGCCACGAGGGGGAGGAGGGCGCCGGGGGCTTCGGGTCGATGGACGGACCACCGACGCACGCTCACGGTACGCCGGGGCACTGTCAAGTCGCTGTCAACCCGTGGAGCCCTGGTCACGCAGCTCTTCGAGCCGGTGGGCGAGCCCGTCGAGGCAGCGTTGGACGGCGTAGTCGTAGAGCTGCGCGTAGTAGTTCGCCGCGAGGTCGGGGTCGCCCATCAGTTCGTGCATGGCCGACCCGAGCTCGGCCATCCCGGGCAGGTCGGCGCGCTCCCGGTAGGTCGCGTAGGTCTCGGTGTTGTCGATCCGCAGCGCCAGCGCGCCCTCGCGGTCGTCCTCCATGGCGACGAACTGGCAGGCCGTCATCAACATCAGGTTGTAGGCGAGCACGCTCTCGCTGCCGAAACCGGCGGTCAGCAGCACGCCGACCCCGGCGTCGATGCTGAGGGTGGCCGCGTCGACCGACGGGCCGAACAGCGCGAGCCGGCGCGCGCAGCCCGGGTAGGTCCGCAGCACCGAGCGCAGCCCGGCGAGCAGGTCGGTGAACCACTGCTGCCACGGCAGCTGCGGATCCGGCAGCACCAGCAGGCCGACGACCCGGTCGACGACGGCGTTGACCACCGCGTCCCGGTCGCCGACGTGGTGGTAGATCACCGCCGGGTAGGCGTCGACGGCGCGGGCGAGCTGCCGCAGCGTCCAGTTGTCGAGACCGACGTCGGCGGTCAGCCGCGTGGCCGCGTCGACGACCTTTTCGGCCGTGATCGCCGGCAGTCCGGCTGCGGCCCGCGACCGGGGACGCTCTCCGGTGCCCGAGGATGAGGTCGGCATGGGGCGTTACGGTAACCGCACGGACCGGCCCGATGCCAGCGACGCAAGTCTGGGGCAAGATCGGGGCATGGCACGCGCACAGGCCAACGGTCTCGAGCTCGAGTACGACACCTTCGGCGATCCGGCGGCTCCGCCCCTGGTCCTGGTGATGGGCCTGGGTGCCCAGATGATCACCTGGGAAGACGCTTTCTGCGAACTCCTCGCGAACCGCGGGTTTTTCGTGGTGCGCTACGACAACCGGGACGTCGGGCTCTCGACGTACTTCGACCAGCTGCCGCCGCCGGACCTGGGCGCGCTCTTCGCCGGTGATCCCTCGACGGCGCCGTACCTGCTGGCCGACCTGGCCGACGACGCCGTCGGCCTGTTCGACGCGCTCGGCATCGCGCGAGCCCACGTCGTCGGCGCGTCGATGGGCGGGATGATCGTGCAGCAGCTGGCGATCGACCACCCGGACCGGCTGCTGAGCGTCACGTCGATCATGTCGACCACCGGCGATCCGGCGGTCGGGCAGGCCGAGCCGTGGGCGCTGGCGGTGCTGACGCGGCCGCCGGCCACGACCCGCGAGCAGGCCCTCTCCGACAGCGTCGAGGGCTACCGGCGGCTCGGCTCCCCCGGGTACCCGGACGACGAGGCGTTCCTGCTGGCCAAGGCGACGATGCAGTTCGACCGCGCCCGCCACCCGGAGGGCACCCTGCGCCACGCGGCGGCGGTGATGGCGTCGGGCGACCGGACGTCCGGGCTGCGTTCTGTCGCGCTGCCGGCGCTGGTCATCCACGGCGACGCCGACCCGCTGATCGACGTGAGCGGCGGCAAGGCGACGGCGGAGGCGATCCCGGGCGCGGAGCTGGTGGTCATCCCGGGCATGGGCCACAACCTGCCGCGCGCGGTCTGGCCGGAGGTCGCCGACGCGATCGTGCGCGTGACGGGTCAATAAGGCGTCAAGAACGGGTGGCCGGGGCGTAGGGAACGCGTCCTGAGTCCGGTCGTCGGCCACCGGCGGCGGTGCACTGACGGCATGACAGGTGGTTTCGGGTTCCCGTTCGGGTGCGTGGCCGCGGTGGCGGCCGTGATCGCGGCGCACCTGGCCGGGCCGAGTCCGTGGTTCGCGCTGGTCACGCTGGGTCTGGTGGTGCTGGCGACGGCCCGCTGGACGACGTTCCCGGCCGCCCTCGGCGTGCTCGTGGTCGCCTGGGCGCTGGACGCGGGTTTCGTCCTGAGCCACTTCGGGGCTTTGGTCTTCGACGTGGCTTCGGCCCGGTCGGCCCTGATCCTGGCCGGCTCTCTCACCCTGGGCCTGCTCACGGCCCGGCGCACCCGGACGCTGGTGCGGATCCCGGCACCCCGCCACCCGGAGGCCGTGGCCGAGCACCGGCCCTCCCGCGCCCCCGCGATGTGAAATCCACGTGAGGAGTTCGCACTTTCATAGAGAAAGTGCGAACTCGGCGGGTGGGCGAATGGTCAGGTTGCGAAGTCCCAGCGGGTGGCGCCGTGCGGTTCGGCGGAGGCCACGCCGATGGCCCGGTGCAGGGCGAGCCGGTACAGGTGCCAGGGCGGGGCTCCCGCGCTGGGCGCGCTGTACGGCGCGGTGAGGGTGGCGCCTTCCGCCGTGGCGGGCCAGCCGCCCTCGCGGTAGACCACCGCCACACGCTCGACGGTGGCGGAGTCGGTCACGCGGCCGGCCTCGCCTTCCAGGGTGAGGTCCATGCCGCGCAGGCGCACCGCAACGGTGCACGCCGGGTTCTCCGCCAGGTTCCGCGCCCGGCGGGTGCCCGGCCCGGCCTTGAAGTACAGGGCGTCCTCGACCCACACGGCGCCGACGCCGGCGGAGTGCGGCCGCCCGTCGGGGCGCACGGTCGACACGAAAAAGGTCAGGTCCGCGGTCGGGGTGTCGGCGACGAGGATGTCGCGGGCCCGGCTCCACTCCAGCGGCGCGGACCCGTACCGGTCGAGGTTCTTGGTGTTCGTCGGCTCGGTCATGACTACGCGTCGAACGACGTCACGCCGGATCGACACCGGCGGCCGAAAAGATGCCGGCGAGGGTCCGGGCGCCGCCGGGATCGTCGTCCGACGTCGCCGGGACGATCGCCAGTTCGTCGACGCCCGCCGCGGCGAAGTCGGCGATCTTCCGCGTGATGTCGTCGCGCGAGCCGAGCAGGCCGACCGCCGCGATCGCCTCGACCGGGACCGCCGCGAGCAGCTCACGCGGGTGCGGGCGGGTGCGCGCGAACTCGACCAGGTCGCCGAAGCCCTCCGCGCGGAACATGTCCGCGTAACCCGGCGCGGCGAGGTACCCCACGACCCCGCGGCGAAGCTGCTCGATCGCGGCTTCGGACGGATCCACCGCGCCGACCACCCACGCGGCCACCGGCGGCGGCGTGGTCCCCGCGCGCTCGCACGCCGAGCGCAGGCCTTGCACCAGCGACGCCGCGGCCGCCGGGCTGACCAGGTTGATCACCATCCGGTCGGCGTGCCGCGCCGCGACGTCCAGCGCGCGCGGGCCGAACGCCGCGATCGTCAACGGCGACTTCGGCGCGGGCAGCCGCAGCCGGAAGCCCCGGGAGCCGACGACCTTCCCGTCCACAGTGGACTTGTCGCCGTCGAGGAGCTGGCGGACGGCCACCGCGGACTCTTCGAGGGCCGTCGCCGCGTGATCGCGGGAGCGGCCGTGCCAGCCGCGCACCACGACGTCGCTGGACGTCCCGAGCGCGACGCGGGTCTCGCGGCCGGTCAGGGTCGCGACCGACGCGACGCCCATCGCGATCGTCGCCGGGTCCCGCACCGTCACGGCGAGCGGGCCGAAGGTCAGCGCAAGGGAGGTACCGGCGCCGATCGCGATGCCGAGGGCGAACGCGTCCCACGTCGCCATCTCGCCGATCCAGATTTCGGCGTACCCGGCGGCCTCCGCCGCGCGTGCCGTCTCCAGGGCCTCCACCGGCGGGCGGTCCTGCCAGAGCCCCAGTGACACCGAAAGCCTCACGCCGCACGCTCCACGAGTACCGCTGTTCCCGATCCCGCGGCTCCGCTGACCGCCGTGACACCGTAGCGCCCGCCGCGGCGGGTCAGCTCGTCGACGCAGCCGGCCAGCAGGATCGCCCCCGTGGCCCCGAAAGCGTGGCCCATCGCGATCGTGCCGCCGTTCACGTTGAAGACGTCGTCGCCGAAGCCGAGGTCGCGCCGGATCTTCAAGCACAGCGCGGCGAACGCCTCGGCGAACTCGACGACGTCCACTTCGGACGGACGCACGCCGTGCCGCTCCAGCAGCCGCGAGACGGCCAGCTGCCCGGACAGCAGCATCCGGATCGGGTCGCTGCCCGCGGTCACCGCACCCAGGACGTTCGCTCGCGGCGCGAGCCCCAGCCGCGACGCGGCCGCGGGTGAAGCCAGCAGGACCAGCCCGGCGGCGTCGGCCAGCGAGGGCGACGTCCCGCGTGTGTGCAGCCCGCCGAACGACGACGGCAGCTCGGCCAGGGCTTCGGCGGACGTCGCGGGCCGGACGTGCTCGTCGTGCGCCAGCCCGGCGACCGGGACGAGCGACGCGTCGTACCGGCCGTCTTTCCAGGCCGCCGCGGCGAGCTGCTGCGTCCGCAGGCCGTAGGCGTCGAGTTCGTCGCGGCTGAAGCCTTCGTCGGCCGCCACCAGGTCGGCCGCGATACCCATGTTGCCCGCGCCGAACCGTTCTTCGGTCCACAGTGGACCACCGTCGGTGAACATCGGGACCCGCGAGACGGACTCGACCCCGCCCGCCACCACGACTTCCGCCTCGCCCGCGCGGATCAGCGCGGCGCCCAGAGCGACGGCGTCGAGCCCGGACGAGCAGAACCGGTTGACCGTCATCCCGGCCACCGACACCGGCCAGTCCGCCGCCAGCACCGCCGTGCGCGCCAGGTTCGCGCCCTGCTCGCCGGTCTGCGACGCACAACCCAGGATCACCTGGTCGACGACCGAGGGATCGAGACCGCGCGCGACCAGGGCGTCCAGAAGCGTGGTGACCAGTTCCAGCGGCGGCACCGAAGCCAGGCCGCCGCGCGGGGACGCCTTGCCGCGCGGTGTCCGCACGGTCAGCAGCACCGAAGCCGTCATCGGGTCACGATGGTCGTGACGACCGTGGTGAACGACCCGCCGACGTTGAGCGTCAACGCCGTCCGCGCGCCGTCGACCTGGGTCTCACCCGCGGTCCCGGTCACCTGGCGCGCCGCGTCGTGCAGCATCCGGACGCCGGTGGCGCCGACCGGGTGGCCGAGCCCGAGCAGGCCGCCGCTCGGGTTGATCCCGGCCGTGTCGAGGCCGCCGTCGGCGATGAACCGGCCGCCGCCGCCCGGCGGGGCGACACCGAGGTGCTCCAGCGCGACGAGCCCGGTGATCGTGAAGCAGTCGTGCAGTTCGACGACGTCGAGCGCATCCGGGCCGGGCACGTCCGCGCGCCGGTAGGCGTCGACGACGGCGCCGCGCAGCTGCGGGAACAGGTACTCGCCGCCGGTGGCGAGCTTCTCGGTGAGCCCGATGTGCGCGGTGCGGTGGCCGAACCCGGCGATGCGCGGGAAGTCGCCGCCGAGGCGCTGCGCGAACGCCGGGGAGGCCAGCAGGACCGCCGCGGCGCCGTCGGTGATCCGGCCGCAGTCCTGCTTGCGCAAGCTGCCTTCGATGACCGGGTTCAGCTCGTCGTCCGGCCCGAACGCGCCGGCCGGGAACTGCCAGTCGCGGGCCTGCGCGAGCAGATTCCGCGCCGCACGAGCGAAAGCGTGCTCGGCGAACTGCCCGAGGTGCGCCGGGTCGAGGCCGTAGCGCGCGTCGTACGCGGTGGCGACGTCGGCGAACAGCGCGGGCCACGGGAACTTCGCGTTGACGGCTTCGTGCCCGGCCCACGCGGCGGACCCGAGGTACTCGGCCGCGCGCTGCCCGTCGGTGTTGCGCATCAGCTCGACGCCGACGACCAGCGCGAGGTCGTACCGGCCGGATTCGAGGTCGGCGCAGGCGGCGAGCACCGCCGTGCTGCCGGACGCGCACGCGGCTTCGTGCCGGGTGCTGGGCACGCCGTCGAGCTCCGGGACGGCCGCCACCAGCAGGCCCCCGAGCTGGGCTTGGCCGGTGAACAGCTCGGCGGCGAGGTTGCCGACGTGCGCGACACCGACGTCCGCCGCCGAAACCCCCGCGTCCGCGAGAGCCGCGGGCACGACTTCGGCGAACATCTCGAGGATCCCGCGCCCCTCCTTCGCGAAGTTGCGCGCGAAGTCGGTCTGCGCCCCGCCCAGCACGAACACCGTCATGGCCTCACTCCAGACTCTCCCGCAGCTGCCGTTTCAGGATCTTCCCCACCGGGTTGCGGGGCAAGGCGTCCGCGTACTCCAGGCGTTCCGGCAGCTTGAACGCGGCGACCTTCCGCTCGCGCAGGTAGGCCACCAGGTCCTCGAGCGACGGCTTGCGCTCCCCCGGCACGACGACCGCGCACACGCGTTCGCCCATCACCTCGTCGGGCACGCCGACCACGCCGACGTCGGCGACGTCCGGGTGCCCGGCCAGCAGGCCCTCGACCTCGGCGGGCGAGATGTTCATCCCGCCCCGGATGACCAGGTCCTTCGCACGGTCGACGTAGCGCAGGAACTCGCCGCGTTCACCGGCGATCTCGAAGACGTCACCGGTGCGGAAGTGCCCGTCGTCGTCGAAGGCCGACGTGTCGAGCGGTTCCCCCATCGACGTCAGGTAGCCAGCAAACACCGTCGGCCCGGCGATGTGCAGCACGCCGGGGCGCCCGGGTCCGGTCACGTGCGCACCGGTCACCGGGTCGTGCAGCCGCACCGACGTCCGGCCGGCGACCGGAGTCGACCAGGTGACGTCGGAGGCGTAGTTCGGGAAGAAGCTCGCGCGCTGGTCCGGCTCCGGCAGGTCGATCGGGCCGGACAGCAGCGCGGTGCCCTCGTTGGAGCCGAAGAAGTTGATGATGTCGATCCCGTACCGCTCGGCCCAGGTGCGGACCAGCCACGGCGAGAGCGGCGCCGAACCGGAACCGATCTTCCGCAGGGCGGAGATGTCCACTCCGGACAGGATCTTCTCGTTGTGCAGCAACATGGTCAGCAACGCGGGCGGCGCGAGCGTGTACGTGACGCGCTCGGCCGCGAGCTGCCCCAGGAACACGGGCAGGTCGAACGGGTGGTGCGGCACGAACACCGCGCCGGTCTGCAGCCACGGCAGGAACATCCCGCCGATGCCGGCCATGTTCGTCATCGGGAACGGCGACAGCAGGACGTCGTCGCTCGTGAGGCCGGCGGCCTGCGCGCAGCCGCCCGCGGTGGCGAGCCAGTCGCCGTGACAGCGCGGGACCGCCTTGGGCTCGGCTTCGGTACCGGACGTCCAGCAGATCGTCACGCAGTCGTTCACGTCGGTGTCCAGGGTGGACAGATATTCGTCCACAGCGGACTTGTCCGCTGTGGACAGTGGTTCCTCGGGCCAGGCCAGCGCGCCGGCCGGTTCGTCGTCCCCCCGGGCGACGACGAACCGGACCGACGGCGCCGCAACGCCCAGCCCAAGGGCCGCCCCGGCGAGCTCGTGCTCGCCGTATCTGGATGCGGTGATCACCCCGACGGCCCCGGTGCGCCGGCACATCGGGCCCATCTCGTGCTCCCGGTAGGACACCGGGAACGGGGTGACGATCGCGCCGATCCGCACGATCGCGAGGAACGCCTGGACCAGGGCCGAGCAGTTCGGCAGCTGCACGGCCACGACGTCTCCTGCTCGCACCCCTCTGGCGAGCAGGAACGCGGCCAGGACGTCGACACGTTCGTCGAGCCGGTTCCAGGTCCACCGCACCGGGTCGCGTCCGACCAGTGCGGTGGTGTTCGGTGGATCGACCAGCGCGAGACCCTCCGGGTCGGCACTGACCCGCTCCTTCACGAGCCGGTCGATCGTCTCCGCGCTCCACCATCCCCGTGCCCGGAGATCCCGGGCACGACCCTCTCGATGGCACCTCATGCGCGGAGGCTGTCCAGCTGGTCCGCCCGGACCCACGTCGCGTGGAATCCGAGTGGCACCCGCTGGGGAAGCAGGACCCTGGCCACGGGTCCGGCAGCGAGATCGGCGGCGTCGAAGATGTCCAGTTCGGAGCGTCCCTCACGCTCGTCCTGCACGAACGTCACCAGATAACCGTCCGCCGAATCGACGGATGCGCCATCGCGGGGTGCGAAGGGCGCCTCACTGCCCCACCGACCGGGACCGAACCGGTATTCGGTCTTGGAGCCGGCAAGATTGTCGTAGCGCACGAGCCCGTCGAACTTCAGCGTCGACTCGGGCGAGATGTGCACTGTGTAGGAGTACCGGTTCCGCGCGCCGACACCCCGGGCGTCGACGGTCGGGAACTCGGTGTTGGCGTCGTCGAGCGGCGTCTCGGAGCACGCACCGGTCCGCATGTTGAACCGGTAGCGGTGCAGCTGGGCGTCGAGCCGCAGGTAGGAGAGCATCTTCGCCAGCGGCGTGTGCGCGTCGGCCCGGGGCTGCGGCTTGCTCACGCGGCAGACGTCGAGGACGACTTCGTCGCCCTCTTCCCAGGCGTTGACGACGTGGTAGATGTAGCACGGGCCGGCTTCGAACCAGCGGATCTGGCTACCGTCTCCGTAGCGTGGCATGACCCCGAACCGGCTCGGCATCGAGCGGTCGAAGTGCAGTTTGTGGCGGCCCTGCTTCGCGGCCTGGAGGTCCTGGACCAGCGGCAGGTCCATCAGCACCGCGTAGTGCTCGGTGATGGCCATGTCGTGCGGCAGCCGCGGGCCCGGCAGCTCGATCTCGGTGGTCTTGACGACCTGGCCGTCCGCGCTGATGACGCCGTAGCGCAGGTAGGGCGGGCGCGGGCCGTAGTCGAACCAGAACAGCTCGCCGGTGGCCTCGTCCACCTTGGGGTGGGCCATCATGTCGCCGACCAGCGTGCCGAGGAAGTCTTCGGCGCCCAGCGTCTCCAGCGAGAGCGGGTCGACGCCGTACGGCGAGCCGCACAGGTACCAGGTGGCGAGGATGCGGCCGCGGTGGAAGACGACGTCGGTGTTGGCGTTGTCCTTCAGCCCCAGGCCGTGGCCGTTGCCGAACGGGTTGCCCTTCGGGTTCTCCATGACGCCCGTCCAGAGACCCTTGCCGGCCTCGGACTCGGCCTCGAAGGCCTTGGTGCGGACCCAGCGGTTGCGGTAGCGGGCCTTGCCGTTCTCCAGGTGGACGGCGTGGATCATGCCGTCGCCGTCGAACCAGTGGTAGCGGCCTTCCGGGGCGAACCGCGGGTTGGGGCCGTTGCGCAGGTAGACGCCGTTGAGGTCCTTCGGGATCTCGCCGATGACCTGCAGGTCTTCCGCGTCGATCTCGGTGCCGACCGGGGCGTAGACGCCCAGCAGGTAGGGGTTGGCCTCGTCGCCGTCCGCCGTCCGGGCCACCATCAGCGGCTGTTCGGAGGTGCTGGTCATCGGGCTTCTCCCTGGCTGTCGGGCTCACCGCGCTGGCTGATGAGGACGAGACTATGATTTGTGTAGCCAGGTGTCAATAGGCTTCTTTTCCTGTAGCCAGGTGTACGCTGGGCGCCGATGTAACAAGGGGGATTCGTGACTGAAGCGACTGCACAGCGCGTGCGGCCCGCGGGGGATCCGCTCCGCAGGGCACTAGAGCTGGTCGGTGACCAGTGGACGCTGCTGATCCTGCAGAGCCTCTTCCTGCGCTTCCGGCGGTACGAGGAGCTGCGCCTGCGCCTGGGCATCTCCCCGACCGCGCTTTCCGGGCGCCTGCGGGACATGGTGGACGCGGGCATGCTCGTGCGCGTGCCGTACCGGGACGCCCGCCGGACCCGGCACGAGTACCGGCTCACCGAGCGCGGCCTGGAGCTGTGGCCGCTGCTGATTTCGATCTGGGCCTGGGAACGCGAGTGGGTCGACGGCCGCCGCGAGGTGCTGCCGACGCTGATCCACCTCGACTGCGAGCTGGCTACATCAGCGCCCCTCGGCTGCGGCGCCTGCGGCCGCCGGGTCGACGCCCGCGACGTCCGCGCCGAACGCCTCGACAGCACCGGCGTCGCCGCCGCGACGGCGTCCAAGCGCTTCCGCCGCAAGGACGCCGAAGGCCTGGCCGGCGACCCGCTGATGTTCTTCCCGGACACGATGGAGCTGCTCGGGGACCGCTGGTCGACCGGGCTCCTGGTGTCGGCGCTGCTCGGCGCGCGGCACTTCTCGGAGTTCGAGCGCGAGCTGGGCATCGGGCCGAGCGTGCTCTCGGGCCGGCTGAGCAAGCTCGTCGAGGTCGGGGTGCTGCGGACGGGCGTCGCGAAGACCCGCACGGACGCGCGTGACTACCGGATGACGGCGAAGGGCCTGGCGTTCTTCCCGGCGCTGGCGTTCATCGCCGAGTGGTCGCGCGGGTTCGAGGTCACCGGCCAGGAGCCGGACATCACGCTGCACCACGTCGAATGCGGCAACCGGCTGCGGCCGATGCTCCTGTGCGACCATTGCGGCCGTCCCCTGACCCGCAAGTCGGTGCAGTTCGGCGGAGTACCGACGCCCAAACGGTGACGGCGTGACGTAATCGACTCGCCAAGGGCCTCCGCCACTGCCAGGCTGGAGTGGTCACACGTCGTCAGTTCCGGAGGTAAGCATGAGTGAACCGAGTCCCTCGCCCAGCGGCGAGGAGGAGGACGACGTCAAGCGCAAGTTCCGCGAGGCACTGGAGCGCAAGCAGGCGCACGCGCGCTCCGGGGCGTCGAACGAGAGCGGCGGCGGCAAGAACCAGCACGCCCACGGCCCGGCGGCGAACAAGCGGACGTTCCGCCGCAAGAGCGGCTGAGACCTCCCCTGATCTCCCGGTCCAAGGCCCCCATCGCCCGCGGTGGGGGCCTTCGGCGTGTTCAGGGGTTTTCCCGCGTCTTCGGCTCGAGCGGCACCGGCCCGCACGCGCCCTCGATACCGTGCGGAAATGAAGAACTGGGCGGGCAACCACGTCTTCGCCGCGGACCGGATCGCCCGGCCGTCGAGCGTCGCGGAGCTCCGGCAGCTGGTGGCGGACGCGCCGCGGGTCAAGGCGCTGGGGACCCGGCACTCCTTCACCGACATCGCCGACTTCCCCGGCGGCGTCCTGGTCGATCCGGCGGGCCTCGACATCCCCACCGAAATCGACGCCGGCGCGGCCACGGTGACCGTCGGCGCGGCGGCCCGGTACGGCGATTTCGCCGGAGCCGTGGACGAGGCCGGGTTCGCCCTGGAGAACCTCGCGTCGCTGCCGCACTGCACGGTCGCCGGCAGCGTCGCCACCGCCACCCACGGCTCCGGCGAACGGGTCCGGAACCTCTCGGCGGCGGTCTCCGGCCTCGAGCTGGTCACCGCCGACGGCACGCTGCGCCACTACACCCGGGAACGGGACCCGGACGTCTTCCCCGGCCTGGTCGTCAACCTCGGCGCGCTCGGCGTCGTCACCCGGGTGACCCTCGACCTCGTGCCGTCCTTCTCGGTGCGGCAGGACGGGTTCACGATCCCGTGGTCCTCGGTGCTCGACGGGTTCGACGAGCTGCAGGCCGCCGGGTACAGCGTCAGCCTGTTCACGCCCTGGGTCGGGGATACCGCGGGCCTGGTCCTGCTCAAACGCCGCGTCGACCCGGGCGCGAACGCGCTCGCGCCGCCCGGCTTCCCCGGCGCGACGCCGGTGCCGTCACCGCCGGGCGGGAACTTCACCGGCTGGGGTGTGCCGGGCCCCTGGCACCACCGGCTGCCGCACTTCCGGCTGGACTCCGTGCCCAGCGTCGGTGAAGAGCTGCAGTCGGAGTTCTTCGTGCCCCGCGCGGACGCCGTCGCGGCGCTGATCGAGATCCGCGCGCTCGGGGAACAGCTGGCCACGGCCTTGCACGTGTCCGAGATCCGCACGGTCGCCGGCGACGACCTGTGGCTGAGCCCGTGCCACGGCGGCGACCGCGTCGGCATCCACTTCACCTGGCAGCCGAAGCCGGACGCCGTCGCGGCGGTGCTGCCGCTGATCCGGGAACGGCTGGCCCCGTTCGGCGCCCGGCCGCACTGGGCCAAGCTGTTCCCCGGCGACCGGTGGCCCGCCGAGCACTACCCGGAGCTGCCCCGGTTCCGCGCGCTGGCCGACGAGCTCGACCCGCGGGGCGCCTTCCGCAACCCGTACCTCCGGCGGCACGTCTTCGGGGACCGGCTCAGGGCGTGAACGAGCCCAGGTGGTCCAGCACGACGAACTCGCTGGCCGGACTCGCCGCCGTCACCGCCTTGCGCAGGATCTCCAGGCCGCCGTTGGGGTCTTTCGCCTGGCCCAGCGGGAGGTCGAAGTCGTCCCAGTGCGTGGCGGCGACGTAGCGCGGATTGCCCAGGGTGCGCAGCAGGCGGGGCACGTACTGCGTCACCTTCGCGCCGCCCGCCGGCACCAGGACGACGTCCGGGCGCAGGCCGGCCAGTTCGGACTCGACGTAGTTCGAGCCGCCGAAGTCCAGGACGCTCGCCCCGCCGCCGGTCACCTGGTAGGCCAGTGTGCCGCCCTCGTACAGGTCTTCGATGACCTTCGGCTTGTCACGCCGGGACAGCGGGCGCGAGCCGGGGAACGGCACCCGCGCCCGCTCGCCCGTCGCCGAGTGCAGGGAGCGCAGGATCCGGATCGAGTAGCCGTCGAAGGTCAGGTCCTCGCCGCCGTGCGCGATCGCGAGCTGGTCCTCCGGGGCGCCGAGGGCGGCCATGAGACTCAAATGGGTCTCGGTGCCGAAGACCGTCGCTCCGGTGCGTTTCGCCAGGTAGGGGACGTCGGTGAGGTGGTCGTAGTGGCCGTGGGTGACGAGGATGTGGTCCGCGCGCAGCTCGCCGCGGCCGAGGTAACCGTCGATCAGCGCCTTGTCCACCGACAGCGGGGTCTTCGGGTCCGCGCCCGCCGGGGTGTACGTGCCGGTCTTGAACCGGGTCAGCCACGGGTCGATCAGGATCGTCTTCGTGCCGGTCGAGCCCGGCACGCGGATCTCCCAGCTGTTGTTCCCCCACCACCGCACCGTCATCTGCGACGTCCTCTCGGTGGCCGCCGAAGCCGCCGAGACCCCGGCGAGGATCGTGGCCGCCGCCGCGCCCGCGCCGAACAGCCCGCGTCTGCTGAGTCCTTTGTCCATGACGGCCAGCCGATCACGGATCCGGCGTGGCTGTCCAAGATCGATCCGTCGGCATGTCGATATGTAAACAGCTATCATCGCAGCGTGGACCACCTCCGTTCGCTGCGGTACTTCCTCGTCGTCGCCGAGGAACTGCACTTCGGCCACGCCGCCGACCGGCTCGGCATCGCGCAGCCGCCGCTGAGCCAGCGGATCAAACGCCTCGAAGCCGAGCTGGGCGCGAACCTGTTCGACCGCGGCCGCCGCGTCACGCTGACCGAGGCCGGCGAGGTGCTGCGGACCGAGGCCCGGGACCTCCTCGCCCGCTGGGACCGGATGACGGCGCTGGTCGCGAAGGCCGAGCGCGGCGAGATGGACGCCCTGCGCGCGGGCGTGCCACCCGAGCTGCCCGGCCGGGTGCTGGCGGCGATCCTCACGGCGTTCGCCGGGCGGTGCCCCGGCATCCGGCTGGATCTGCAGGAGCTGACCACGGCCGAGCAGGCCCGGCTGCTGACCGGCCGCGAACTGGACGCGGGGCTGCTGCAGCTGCCGGTCGACGTCGTCGGCCTCGACCTCGGCCCCGCGATCGACACGCCGCTGGGCGTGGTCCTCCCCCGCGACTCGCCGCTGGCCCGCTCCTCGTCACTGGCGCTGGCCGACCTGGCGGGCGAGGGGCTGGTGCACGCCCCGCGCGCGGCGGCGCCGGGAAGTTACGACGCCCTGCTGCGCACGTGCTGGGAGCACGGCTTCCGCCCGGCGGCCGTCCGGCACGCGCGCAACCCGGAGTTCGCGCTGGGCCTGGTCCTGGCCGGCCACGGCGTCGCGTTCGAACCGGGCGCGCGCAAGGAGCCGCGGGTGGTGTGGCGGCCGCTGAAGGACCGGCTGGACGCGCGGATGGCGTTCGCGTGGCCGTCGTCGAGCCCGCACCCCCAGGCCGCGACGCTGGCGGAGATCGCCGCGGGAGTGCTGCGGGACGACGGCGTTTCGCGCATCGTGCCCCCGGATCCGAGCGGGGCCCGGCCGTGGGACGTCTTCTACGAGCGCAGCTGACCAACCACGTCGTGAGTGGTCAGGGCGGTTCTAACCGCCCTAACCACTCACGAGCGCAGCTGATCCACCGCCGCGCGGGCCGCGTCGCCGATCGCGCGGTCGATGTCCGGGCGCCGCAGCGTTTCCGCGCCGCCCACCGTGAACACCGCGATCGCGTACGCCGTCCCGTCCGGGTACGTCGCGATGCCGATCTCGTTGCGGACGCCCGGCATCGTGCCCGTCTTGGCCGCCACCGCGACGTCGGCCGGGAAGCCCGCGGTCAGGCGGTGCCAGCTGACCTGCGCGGTCATCCGCTCGAGGACCTGGGCGCCGGCGCCGGGATCGCTCCAGATCGCCGCCAGCAACGCGGTCATCTCCCGGGGCGTGCTCGCGGTCGTGGAAAGCGGGTCCAGGGCACGCAACGGACGTCCCGCGTCGGTGTCCTCGATGATCGTGCGCAGCAGGTCGCGCGGGGCGCCGATGATCGTCGTGCGGGTCAGGCCCAGCTCGGCCAGCAGCGACCGGACGTTCTCCACACCGACGCGGTCGAACAGCAGGTCCGCCGCCGTGTTGTCGGACACCGACAGGGCCAGCAGGGCCGCGTCACGCAGGCTGTACTCGACGTCGTCGGCGAAGCCCGATGTCCCGCTGCCGCCCAGGCGATCGGCGGCGGTGGCCCGGACGCGGTCCGCCGGGTCGAGCAGGCCCGCCGCGACCTGGCGGGCGAACTCGTACGCCAGCGCCACCTTCACCACGGACGCCAGGACGACCGGCGCGTCGGCGTCATGGCAGACCTCGGAGGCGGAACCGAGCCGGTGGGCGTGCAGGAAACCCCGCACGCCCACCGCATCGAACAGAGAGGAAAGGCTCACACGGTCATGATGGACCGCAGCCGGCCGACCTCCGCCATCCGCCGCTCGGCGAGCCGGTCGGCCGCCGTCGCCGGGGGCACGCCGTCGGCGTCGGCCAGCGCGAACACGGCCTTCGTCGTGTCGAAGATCGCGGTCGTCTTGCGCTTGGCGCGCGCGAAGTCGAAGCCGTGACGCTCGTCGTCGACCTGGATCACGCCACCGGCGTTGACCAGGTAGTCCGGCGCGTACAGGATCCCGCGGTCGGCGAGCTGCTTGTCGACGCCCACGTGCGCGAGCTGGTTGTTCGCCGCGCCACAGACGATGCGCGCGCCCAGCACCGGCACGGTCTCGTCGTTCAGCACGCCACCCAGCGCGCACGGCGCGAAGACGTCCAGCTCGGCGCGCAGCAGAGTGTCCACATCGGACACGGCCTTGACGTCCGGGTACAGCGAAAGGGTGCGCTCGATCGCCGGCGCGTAGACGTCGGTGATCGTCACCTGCGCCCCGGCCTCGACCAGGTGCCCCACCAGGATGTGCCCGACCTTGCCGACGCCGGCCACGCCGACGCGCTTGCCGGCCAGGTCCGGGCTGCCCCAGAGGTGCTCGGCCGAGGCCCGCATGCCCTGGAAGACGCCGAACGCGGTCAGCACGGACGAGTCGCCGGCGCCACCGTCCTCGGGCGAACGGCCGGTGACGAAGCGGGATTCGCGGGCCACGACGTCCATGTCGTGCACGAACGTGCCCACGTCGCAAGCGGTGATGTAGCGGCCGCCCAGGGACTGCACGAAACGCCCGTACGCGCGCAACAGCGCTTCGGACTTGAGCGTCTTCGGGTCGCCGATGATGACGGCCTTGCCGCCGCCGAGGTCGAGCCCGGCCAGCGCGTTCTTGTACGCCATGCCCTTGGACAGCGCGAGCACGTCGTCGAGCGCGTCGGTTTCGGTGGCGTAGGGGTGGAAGCGCGTCCCGCCCAAGGCGGGGCCGAGCGCCGTGGAGTAGATGCCGATGATGGCCTTCAGGCCACTGGCTTCGTCGTGGCAGTACACGACCTGTTCGTGCCCGGAGCTCCGGGCGAACACTCCTTCGGTCACGGTGGTGACTCCTTTGTCTCCCGCGCCCGGTTCGTGGCCGGGACGCGCTTCGATGGTTGGCGGGACCGAGCGCGGAGGTCGTCCGACTGCGGTTCCCGGCACCAACCTAGATCGCCGCCGCGCGCCGGACCAGTACAGGTCCCGCGATACGGACTGGTAACCCGGAGATCAGCCGCGCACCACCGCGCCGAGCGCGCCCATCGCCGTCTCCAGCTGCGTGTCCGAGAGGTACGGCGCCGGGCCGAAGCGCAGGTACGGCCCGCGGCTGTCGGTGCGGACGCCCTGCGCGGCGAGCGCGGCCTGCAGCGCGCCGGCGTCGGCGCAGCGCAGCGAGAGGAAGCCGCCGAGCATGCCGAGCGGCGTCTCGCGGTCGCGCGTGACGACGTCCTCGGGCAGCGAGAGCTTGTCGAAGACGTCGGCGAGCAGCCCCACCTGGTGCTGCGACACCTCGCGGAGGAACTCCGGCGTGAGGCCCTGCTCGGCGAAGAACCGCTGGACGCGGGCGCCGCGGTAGTGGCTCGCCGGGTCGTAGGTGGCGCCGGCGAAGCGGTCGCCGCCCATGGCGTAGGCGACGCCGCCGGGCCGCCGTTCGTCGGCGAGCGCGCCGAACTCGGCGTACCAGCCGGTGATCACCGGCCGCAGCTCCTGGGCGTGCGCGGGCAGCCGCAGGAAGCAGTTGCCCTCGCCCAGCTGCAGGTACTTGTAACCGCCGCCGAGCACCCAGGCGTTGGTCAGGCCCAGGTCGTGCAGCGGGAACGGCACCACGCCGAGCGCGTGGTAGGCGTCCACGACCAGCTCGATCGAGCGGTCGCGGCAGACGTCGGCGAGGTGCGCGAGGCCCGGGACCAGCCGGGACGTCTCGAACAGCACGGCCGACACGAGCACCGCGGCCGTGTGGTCGTCGACCTCGGCGGCGACGCGCTCGGCCAGCGTCGTCACCGGCTCGACCGGCACGCGCACGACCTCGACGCCCTCCTCTTCGAGGCGCGCGAGCTGACGGCGCAGGGTGTGGAACTCGCCTTCGGTGGTGACCAGCCGTGGTCTTCGCGGCAGCTCCATCGCGGACAGGAACCGCAGCACCAGGTCGTGGGTGCTCGCGCCGAGCGCGTACTCGCCGTGCGGGTCGCCGAGCAGCAGGCGGAAGCCCGCGCGCAGCTCGTCGGCCTTCGCGAAGGCCCGCTCCCACTTCAGGTCGACGTCCCGGGCGGCGTCGGCGAAGGACTCGAGGAGCCCTTCCTCGGCGACGTCGGGCCAGGCCTGGTGCGAATGCCCGGAGAGCAGAAGGCGTTCCCGCACCGAGAACCGCGTGTAGTGCGCGGCCAGGGCGTTCGAGTCCGCGCGGATGTCGTCGAGCGAGGTCACAATCGGCTCCGTACTGCCCAGAGATCCGGGAACATCGGCTGGAAAAGCGTGGTACGCAGGTAAGTCGCGCCGGACGATCCTCCTGTCCCGGTCTTGTCGCCGATGGTGCGTTCGACCATCTTCACGTGCCGGTAGCGCCACTCCTGCATCCCTTCATCGAGATCCACCAGACATTCGGCGACGACCGACGGGCCGCCGTCGTCGCGGTACATGTCCAGCAATATCTCCTGCAGGGCCGGGGAGGGCTCCACCGGTCGAGTGACGTCTCGATCACACTCGACCGGGTAGCCAGAAGTCTTGAGGTACGCGAGAAAAGAGTCGAACAACGACGGCCGCGCCATCGCGTCGGCGATGCCCTTGCGCTGCTCGCCGCCCTCGGGGTAGTGCGCGAACACCCGCTCGTCGCGACGCCCGAGCACCGCTTCCAGCTCCCGGAACTGGGCCGACTGGAAGCCGCTGGAGGCGTCCAGCCGGGCGCGGAAGCTGGTGAACTGGCTGGGCGTCATGGTCTCGAGGACGTCGATCTGCGCGACGGCGACCTTGAGGATCGACAGGATCCGCCGCACGGTGCGGATCGCGTGCGCGGTCGTGCCCGCTTCGAGGCACTCCTGCAGGTACGTCGCTTCGTGCAGCATCTGCTTGAACCACAGTTCGTACACCTGGTGGATCACGATGAACAGCAGCTCGTCGTGCTCCTCCGAACGCGGCCGCTGGGCGCCCAGCACCTCGTCCAGGGCCAGGTACGAGGTGTAGCTCAAGGCTTCCTGCGTCTTGGCGTCGATTTCGGTCATCCTCGGGTCACCTCGTCGAAGTGGCGCTGGGCCGCGGGGGCCAGCGCGGTGTACAGATCGTGGAACAACTCGACCGCGGCCGCCCGGTGATCCGGTGCGGGCACCAGTTCGGCGGGCAGTTCCGGGTCGAGCGACGGGAACGCGCGGAAGGTGTGCACCAGCCGCGTGCGGACGTCGAAGGCGGTCCGGTCGGCCAGGTCTTCGCCGGGGTAGCGGCCGAACTGCCCGACGAACGCCGTGTAGCGCGCGGCCAGCTCGTCGAGGTCCCAGGCCCGGCCGGCGAACCGGCGGACGTCGAGCGCGGCGGACGGCCGGCCGAGCAGCAGCCCGGCGTGCTCGGTGACGTCCAGCTCGCCGAGCAGCGCGAGCACCTCGGCCTCGCGGTCGTGCGGGGCGATCCAGGTGCCGTCCGCGTACGGCCCGAAGCCGAGGAACCGCAGCCGCCGCACCAGCCGTTCGCGGGCCTGCCGGCGGGTCTCGGGGATGTTCTGCCACAGCACCGTCCACTCGCCCGCGGCGCGCTCGCGGCGACCGAGGGAGAAGATCCGGTGGTCGCCGTCGGCGAGCAGGGCGACCGCGCGGCGGGTCAGCGAGTAGTGCACCGTGCGGCCTTCGCGGTGGCGCGTGAGCAGGCCGCGCCGCACCAGGCGGGTCAGCGCGATCCGGGCCGCGCCGTCGGAAAAGCCCAGCTCGGCGAGCACCGCGACCAGGCCGCCCGACCACACCCGGCGCGTCTCGCGCGGGTGCACGTAGCTGCCCAGCAACGTCACGACCAGCTCCTGGGGGCTGGCTTCGAAGGCATCGACGGGCACGGGCGCAACTCTATACACCTCAGGCCGCTGCGGTGTAGCTTGATTTGCGTGACGTACTTCGCGGACCTCAGCTCGCGGCAGGTCGACGCCCTGGTTTCGGGTGACCGCGTCCCCGTGCTGCTGCTCCCGCTGGGCGCGATCGAGCCGCACGGCCCGCACGCGCCGCTGGCGACCGACCCGCTGATCTCGCGCGGGATGTGCGAGCGCGCGGCGTCCCGGCTGGCCGCCGACGACGACGTCCAGGTGCTGATCCTCCCCGAGATCCCGTACGGCGTGACGCGGTTCGCGGCCGGGTTCGCCGGCGGCATCCACATCGGCGAGGAGACGCTGCACGCGCTGCTGGTGGACGTCGGCGCCGCGCTGATCGGCCAGCGACTGCCGCGGATCCTGCTGGTCAACAACCACTTCGAGCCCGCGCACCTGGTCACCCTGCGGCGCGCGGTGGAGACGCTCAACTTCGCCTACGACGGGCACGTCGCGCTGCTCGACCTGGTCCGGCGGCGGCACGCGCAGCGCCTCACCGAGGAGTTCCAGTCGGGCGAATGCCACGCCGGGCGGTACGAGACGTCGCTGGTGCTGGCCGACCGGCCCGAACTGGTCGACCAGGTCGTCATGCGGGAGCTGCCGCACGTCCCGGTCAGCCTGGCGTCGGCACCTCCCGACGGTGGCTTCGTCGCGATGGGGATGTCCGACGCCTACTGCGGCAAACCCGCCGAGGCGACGGCTTCGGAAGGCGAAGAGACCTTCTCGGTCCTGACCGATCTGCTGGTGGACGCGATCCGGGAGCTGGCCCGTGCCTGAGCCGTTCAACCTCGCGTCCTACTTCGTCGACCGGCACGCGTCAACGGACCGGACCGCGTTGTTCGTCGGCTCGCGGGAGGTCGGTTACGCGGCGCTGGCGAAGCTGGTCAACCGCGCCGGGAACGTGCTGCGTGACGCCGGTGTCCGAAGTGGACAGCGGGTGCTGCTCGCCCTGAGCGACGGCGAGGAGTTCGTCGCCACCTGGTACGGCGCCCAGAAGATCGGCGCGGTCACCGCGGAGGTCTATCCCTTCCTGCAACCCAAGGACTACGCGTACTACCTGGGGTACACGGAGGCCGTCGCGGTCATCGCGGACGCCGTCACGCTGCCCGCACTCCGCGAGGCGGGTGCGCGGAACCTGCTGGTCACCGGCGTTCCCGAGAGCGAGCTACGGCCGGGCGAGCGTCCATTCCGGACACTGCTCGACGCCGCGTCCGACGAACTCGAAGCCGCGCCGACCACGCTGGACGACGTCGGGATCTGGAAGTTCACCACCGGCAGCACGGGCGCGCCCAAGGCGTGCGTGCATCCCTTGCGGAGCGCGAAAGAGAGCTTCGAGCGGTACGCCGTGCAGGTGCTCGGGCTGCGTGAGGACGACCGGATTTTGGCTGTGCCCAAGCTGTTCTTCGGCTACGCGCGCGATCTGGTGGCGCTGTTCCCGTTCGGCGTCGGCGCGGCCGGGATCGCGTTCCCCGAACGCAGCACGGCGGACCTGATGTTCGAGCTGATCGCGCGGTACCGGCCGAGCGTGCTGGTGAACGTGCCGACCATGATGAGCGCGATGATCGCGCACCCGGCCGCGGCGTCACAGGACCTGAGCTGCCTGCGGATGACGACGTCGGCGGGCGAGGCGCTGCCCGCGGAGCTGCACCGGAAGTGGGACGCGGCGTTCGGCGTGCCGGTGGTGGACGGCATCGGATCGTCGGAGGCGTACCACATCTACCTGTCGAACCGGCCCGGCTCGATTCGGGTCGGCACGCTCGGGACCGAGGTGCCCGGCTACACCGCGCAGGTCGTCGACGAACTCGGGAATCCCCTGCCGGACGGCGAAATCGGGCCGCTGCGGGTCACCGGGCCGACGATCGCGCTGGAGTACTTCGGCGACGCGGAGAAGTCCGCGAAGACGTTCGACGGCGACACATTGACCTCCGGTGACCTGTTCAGCCGGTCCGGCGGGTTCTTCAAGCACCACGGCCGCGCGGACGCGCTGCTCAAGGTCGGCGGGGTGTTCGTCGCGCCCGGCGAGATCGAGGACTGCCTGCTCGGCCACGGGGCGGTGATGGACTGCGCGGTCGTCGGCCACGAGGTCGGCGGACTGGTGCTGCCGCGCGCGTACGTCGTGCTGCGGCCCGGCGCGTCCGTGGCCGCGGACGAGCTGAAGGACCACGCCAAGGCACATTTGGCCAAGCACAAATACCCCCGTGAGGTGGTCTTCGTGACCGAACTCCCCCGCACCGCCAACGGCAAGCTCGACCGGCGCGCGCTGGCGGCCCGCCCGTGAGCCGGCTGGTCGTGGTCACCGGCGGCACCCGCGGCATCGGCGCCGCGATCGCCGCGCGGTTCCGCGCCGCGGGTGACACCGTGCTAGCGCCGGGCCGCGCGGACTGCGACGTCACCGACGAGAACGCCGTCTCGGAGTACTTCGCGGCGGCGGGCCCGGTGGACGTACTGATCAACAACGCCGGGATCTCCTCCAGCGCCCCGGTTTCCCGGACCACTTTGGACGATTGGCGCCGGCAGATCGACGTCAACGCGACCGGGGCGTTCCTGTGCACCCGCGCGGTGCTGCCGGGGATGCGCGAGCGGGACAGCGGCCGGATCGTCACGGTCGCGTCGACGGCGTCGCACGTCGGCTACCGCTACACCGCCGGCTACACGGCGTCGAAACACGCGGCGGCCGGCCTGATGCGGGCGGTCGCGGCGGAGCTGGCGGGCACCGGCGTCACGGCGAACGCGGTGTGCCCGGCGTTCGTCCGCACCGACATGACGGCGACGTCGGTGGCGCGGATCCAGGAGCGCACCGGGCGCGATTCTTCCTCCGCGGAAGCTGCGTTGGCGGCGGCGTCTCCGCTGGGCAGACTGCTGGAACCGGACGAAGTGGCGTTCGCGGTGTCCTTCCTGGCGGCCCCCGAGGCCGCCGCGATCAACGGCCAGACCCTCGTACTCGACGGCGGAGGAATCCAGCTATGAGCCCGTTCCGCGCGACCGCACCGCTCACGAAGGAGTGGGAGCACTTCGAGTTCACCGTGGCCGACGGCGTCGCCACGGTGACGCTCGACCGGCCCGAGAAGCTGAACGCGCTGACCTTCGACGTCTACGCCGACCTGCGTGACCTGATCATCGAGCTGCCGCAGCACGAAGACGTCCGGGTGCTGGTGATCACCGGGCGCGGGCGCGGGTTCTGCTCCGGCGGCGACGTCGAGGAGATCATCGGCGAGCTGCAGAAGTTCGAGACGGCGGAGCTGCTGGAGTTCACCCGCATGACGGGCGCGGTCGTGAAGGCCCTGCGCGAGTGCCCGCTGCCGGTGATCGCGGCGGTCAACGGCGTCGCGGCGGGCGCGGGTTCGGTGATCGCGCTGGCCAGCGACTTCCGGCTGCTGGCGCGGTCGGCGAAGTTCGCGTTCCTGTTCACCAAGGTCGGCCTGGCCGGCGCGGACATGGGCTCGGCGTACCTGCTGCCGCGTCTGGTGGGCTTGGGCCGCGCGACGGAACTGCTGATCCTGGGTGACAAGGTGTCGTCCTCCCGTGCCGCCGAGATCGGCTTGGCCACCCAGGTGGTCGAGGACGACGAGCTGCCCGCCGCCGCGACGGCGTTGGCCCGGCGGCTCGCGGACGGCCCGGCGTTGGCGTACGCGACGACCAAGGTGCTGCTGACCCGCGAGCTGGACATGGACCTGGGCAGCGCGATCGAGCTGGAAGCGGTGACCCAGGCCCTGCTGATGACGGCGAAGGACCACAAGGAGTTCTACGCGGCCTGGTCCGCCGGGCGCGAACCCCGCTGGACCGGCCGCTGACGGTCGGCTCACGTACCCAGACAGTCGGCTCACGCACCCAGACAGTCGACTCACGTGCCCAGAGGGTCGGTTCGTGAGCCGACCCTCCAGGTACGTGAGCCGACTGTTCAGGTACGTGAGCCGACCCTCCAGGTACGTGAGCCGACTGTTCAGGTACGCGAGCCGACTGTTCAGGTACGGGTCAGAGCCGGGTGATCGCGATCTTCGACTCCTCCAGGGAGCCGAAGTACAGCCGGCCGCGCCACTCGCGGACGCCCACCAGCATGTGGAAGCCGTCGATCTCGCCCCGGAACTCGTGCACCACCGTGCCGTCCGCCGCGACGCCCAGGACGCCCACCTCGCGCCCGGGGCTCGGCTGCAGCGACGTCGGCAACCGCCGGACGCCCGCGCGCACGAACGCCGGCAGCCGGCGGACCACGTCCAACGCCGCCACCTTCGGGGACGCCTGCGTGATCCAGATCAGGCCGTCCGTGCCCGTCGAGATGTTGTCCGGGAAGCCCGGCAGGTCGTCGACGAGGACGTCGGCGCGGCCGTCGGCCAGCCGGACGCGGGAAACCCGGCAGGCGCCCGTCTCCGCGACCGCCACGAACGACTCGTCCGGCGCCAGCGCGACGCCGTTGGCGAACTGGAGGCCGTCCAGGACCAGGTCGATCGCGCCGTCCGGGGTGCGGCGCAGCAGGCGGCCGCCCGCGGTCTGCTCGATCAGGTCGTCGCGCCAGTTGTCGATGCCGAAGCGGCGTGACGAGTCCGTGAAGTAGATCGTGCCGTCCGCGGCCACCGCGGCGTTGTTGCAGAACACGAAGTCCAGGCCCAGCGCCGAGGTCGCCAGGACGGACGGAGTGCCGCCGGAAAGGGGCACCACCAGCAGCCCGGCCCGCGCGTCGCAGATCAGCAGCTCGTCGTCGCCGTAGAGCTCCAGGCCCAGCGGACGGCCGCCGGTGTCGGCGATGGTTTCGACGCCGCTGCCGTCCGGGGTGAAGCGGAGGATGCGGCCGTCGTCGACGCCGGTGTAGATCCGGCCTTCGCCGTCGACGACGACGTCCTCCGGGCCGTGGCCGCCGACCGGGATGAGCGTGACTGGACCGAACCGCATCGGACGTCTCCTACCGGTAGGTGAGCAGCTGGGCCGCTTCGGCCTCGAAGTGCGGGTGTTCGTTGAACGACAGCATCGTGACACCGCCGCGGCCGGAGACCAGCTTGGTGATCCCGCCGTTGACCGTGACGCGGTTGAGTTTGAGCAGGCCCACTTCGGGCGTCCCCAGCAACGCGCCGCAGACGGTCGCGATCACGCCGCCGGAGGTGAACACGACCGCGTGCTCCCCCTTGCCCAGCGAGGCCACCAGATCTTCCAGCGCGGCCCGGCAGCGGGCCAGGAACACCGGCCACGTCTCGGCGCACGGCCCCGAGGAGCCGGCCTCGATCCACGCGGTCAGCGCCTGGTCCAGCACACCCTGGTACGCGCGCGAGTCCTCCTGCGGTGCGCCGCCCGCGTGGTGCACGCCGATGTCGACGTGGTCGTACTCGTTCCAGCGCGGGTCCTCGACCACCGGCACGTCGGTGCCGAGCACCTTCAGCGCCGTCGCCGCCGTGTCGCGCTGCCGGGCGAGCGTGCCCGACCGGATCCGGCTGAAGGAGACGTCACGCCGCAGCAGTTCCGCACCGACCACAGTGGACTGCTCGAAGCCGCGCGGGGACAGCGCGTCGTAGTCCGCCGCGCCGAACGACGCCTGTCCGTGCCGGACGAGGTAGATGGCGCCCACTTACACGCTTCCCTTCGCGATGATCTCGCGGCAGCGCCAGTCGAGGTACCCGACGAACTGCCAGAAGTCCTTGAACGCCGGGTTGCGCGTGGCGCCGTCGTGGTAGCGCCGGTAGAGCTGCTGCAGCACCGCGGCGAGCCGGAAGAGGCCGTAGACCTCGTAGAACCGCCAGTCGCCGATCGCGAGCCCGGTCTTCCCGGCGTAGCGCGCGACGAACTCCTCGCGGGTGAACGTGCCCGGCAGGTGCGTCGGCTGGCGGCGGCTGGCCTGCATGACGTCGTCGTCATCGGCCTGCACCCAGTAGGCCAGCATGCTGCCGAGCTCCATCAGCGGGTCGCCGAGCGTCGCCATCTCCCAGTCGAGGACGCCGGCGATGTTCAACGTCGACGGCCCGTCCAGCACCAGGTTGTCGAGCCGGTAGTCGTTGTGGATCAGGCAGATCTTCACTTCGCCGGGCCGGTTCGAAGCCAGCCAGCCGCGCACTTCGGCGAAGTCGGGGACGTTGTCCGTGCGCGCCGCGGTGAACCGGTCCGACCAGCCCCGGATCTGCCGCTCGACGTACCCCGCGCCCTTGCCGAGGTCGCTCAGCCCGGCGCGTTCGACGTCGACCGCGTGCAGGTCGACCAGCCGGTCGACGACCTTGCCGGACAGCTCGCGCGCCTGCTCGGGGGTGAGCGTCATGCCCTCGGGGAGGTTGCCGCGCAGGATCAGGCCGTCGAGCTTCTCCATGACGTAGAAGTCGCCGCCGAGCACGGCCGGGTCGTCGCCGAAGGCGAGCATCTCCGGCACGTACGGGAACACCGGCCTGAGCGCGTGCTGCACGCGGTACTCGCGCCGCATGTCGTGCGCCGACGCGGCTTTGTGCCCGGCCGGCGGACGGCGCAGGATCAGCTCGCGGTCCGGATAGGTGAGCAGGTAGGTCAGGTTCGACGCGCCGCCGGGGAACTGCCGGACTCGCGGCGGCTCGGCGCCGAGGCCGCTCACGCGGACCGACAGCCACGCGTGCACCGCGGCGGCGTCGAAGGCGTCCTCGGCGCGGACATCGACGGTGGTGTCGGTGGTGTCGGTAGTGCTCACGCGAACCTCCGCAGGATCCAGACCGGCACGACGCGCATCGCGAGGCTCAGCGGCACCCACGGCCACGCCGGGACGTAGGCCCGCGCACCCTCCGCCTCGACGGCCTTCACCAGCGCGCGGGCGCCCGTGTCGGCCTTGGCCAGCAGCGGGTTCCGGCCGATCCGGTCGTTCATCTCGGACTCGATGTACCCCGGCCGGATGTCGGTGACCTTGATGCCCTTGCGCTTCAGCTCGGCGCGGGCGCCGTCGACGAACGCCGAAATGCCCGCCTTCGACGCGGCGTACGCGGTGAGGTTGCCCGGCAGGCCGCGGATCGCGCTGAACGACGAGACGACGGCGATGTGCCCGCTGCCCTGCTCGCGGAAGATCCCGGCGGCGGCCTCGATCTGCGCGGCGGCCGCGACGAAGTTGACTTCGAGGGTCTGGCGGTTGGCGTCGAACCGGCCCTTGCCGACCGGCTGCCCCTTCCCGAGCCCGGCGTTCACGATCACCCGATCGAGGGACCCCAGCTCGGCGCGGAACTCCTCGAAGACGCGGAAGACGCTGTCGTGGTCGGTGACGTCCAGGGTGCGCGTCACGACCTTGATCCCGGGGTGGGCCGCGGTCAGCTCGGCGGCGAGTTCTTCGAGGCGCTCCGTGCGCCGGGCGCACAACGCGAGGTTGCGCCCCTTCGCCGCGAACTGCCGGGCCATGCCTTCGCCCAAGCCGCTGCTCGCGCCCGTGATCAGGATGTTCTTCCGGAGCGTCATGGACCGGATGCTACCCGGTGGTAATAAGACCGGTGGCCCGGCGCTGGGGGCGTCGCCGGGCCACCGGTCATCGCGCGGCCACACCGGCCGGTCGCACAACGCGGCCGGGTGAACCGGAGCCGGAACCGCTCTCGCGGCCGGTTCGCCTGCGTCCGGGTGGACCGTGAGGGGGAGGCGGGGCCACCGGCGCAGGCAAGTCATACAAGCGCGTCCGCCCAGGCCGGGGCAATGGTTCACAGTTGCCAGTACTAGCCCGTTCGCCCGAGTGGACGCACGTCCGAGGCGATCGAGCACCCCCGTGAAGAGGGACGCGGATCATGCCGGGAATCCTGCTAACGTGCACCGTGTCGGGGATCGTCGGGGGGACGGCACGGGGCGGGTCGGATCGGCAATGGCGGGCAGCACGGCGGACCACGTGGTGAGCGGCGGTCAGGAAGGTGGACGCACCGCGTTCGCCACGCAGCTGCGCGCGGCCATCGCCACCAGCGGGCTCTCGCTCGACCGCATCCAGGCCCGGCTGCGGGCCCGCGGCGTCGTCGTCAGCGTCACCGCGCTCAGTTATTGGCAGTCCGGCAAGCGGCAGCCGGAGCGGCAGAGCTCCCTCTCGGCCGTGCGCAGCCTCGAAGAAATCCTCGACGTCCCCGCCGGCGCCCTGCTCGGCCTGCTGCCCCCGCCGCGCCCCCGTGGCGGCGCCGGGAAACGCCAGGCCGGCGGCGAGCCCATGTCGTTCCCGCGCGAAGTACTGCTGCCGATGCTCGCGAAAGTCGGCGCGGCGGACGCGCTCGAACGCCAGCACCCGCTGAAGATGGTCGGCCTGCACGACCTGTGCGAGATCGCCGAGGACGGCGGTCAGCGCTCGGTGACCGCCCGCGCGGTCTTCCAGGCCGGCACCGACGGCCTGGACCGCTGGCTGCTGGTCTACACCCAGGACGACCCGGCCGCCGGGCCCCCGGAGCTGCACGCGGTGCGCAACTGCCGGATCGGGCGCGCGGAGGTCGACGAGAAGCACGGCCTCGTCGTCGCCGAACTCGTCTTCGACCAGCCGATCGACCGGGGCGAGACGCACCTGATCGAGTACACCCTGACCAACAGCGGGCCGCCGTACCCGGAGTGCCGCAACACCCACTACCGCGAGTTCCGCCGCCCGGTGCGCGAATACCTGCTGGAAGTCCGGTTCGCGCCGGGCACCGCGCCCGAGCACTGCTGGCAGTACTCGCGCAACGGCAACGCCGGCTCGCTGTCGCGCCGCCCGCTGAAGCTGGACGGCGCGGACGGCGTGCACGCGGTCGCGCTGGACTTCGGCCCCGGCGTCTTCGGCATCGACTGGGAGTAGCGGCTCAGGAAAGCTTGGTGCGCAACACCTTCCCGGTCGCGTTGCGCGGCAGCTCGGCCAGGAACTCGACGTCGCGGGGCACCTTGTAGCGGGCCAGGTTGGCCTTGACGTAGTCGCGGACCGCGTCGACGTCGAGGTCCGCGCCGTCGGCCAGGACCACGAACGCCTTGAGCCGCTGGCCGAACTCGGCGTCCTCGACGCCGATCACCGCGGCCTCCAGGACGTCCTCGCGCTCGACCAGGAGGTTCTCCACCTCGATCGGGAACACGTTCTCGCCGCCGGAGACGATCATCTCGTCGTCGCGGCCGTCGATGAAGAGCAGGCCGTCGTCGTCGAAGTGGCCGACGTCGCCGCTGGA
The DNA here is from genome assembly GCF_036104975.1 of Amycolatopsis sp. NBC_00355. Lineage (GTDB taxonomy): Bacteria > Actinomycetota > Actinomycetes > Mycobacteriales > Pseudonocardiaceae > Amycolatopsis. The sequence continues at coordinate 4,489,697 of NZ_CP107982.1, forward strand.
GAGCAGGCCGTCGATGATCTCCTTGTGCCGGCCGTCGGTGTACCCGCCGAAGCTGAGGCCGCTGCCGACGAACACGCGGCCGGTGACGTGCGCCTCGGTGATCCGGCCGCCCTTTTCGTCGTACAGCGCGACTTTGCAGCCGACCGGCGCGCGGCCGACGGTGCCCGGGGCCTTCACCCAGTCCTCCGGCGTCGCGACCGTGGCGACCGCGACCTCGGTCGAGCCGTACAGGTTGTGCACGACCGGGCCGAACGCCTCGTTGGCGCGGTTGCCGAGGTCCGGCGACAGCGCCGAGCCGGCGACGAAGATGATCCGCAGCGACGACGTGTCGTACTTCGCCCGGACGTCGGCGGGCAGGTCGACGATGCGCTGCAGCATGGTCGGCACGAGCACCAGCGCGGTGCACTTGTGCTCGGCGACGCCGCGCAGCGTCTCCTCCGGACTGAACTTGCGGCGCATCACGACGGTCGAGCCGAGCGCGAAGGACAGGATGAACTGCGACAGGCCGGTGCCGTGGAACAGCGGCGCGCCCATGTACGTGGCTTCGTTGGCGCGCAACGGGATCCGGTCGAGGAACTGCGCCGACGCCAGCGCGGAGGTGTGCGGCCGCGGCGCACCCTTCGGCGTCCCGGTGGTGCCGCTGGTCAGCAGCACGAACCCGCCCGGTTTGGCCGGCGCGGGCCACGGCCGGTCGTCGGTGCTGGCGATGATCTCGGCGAGCACCGGGACATCCCGGTCGGACAGATCGCTGTCATTGTCGACCCAGGCGAGGTAGCGGTCGACGTTCTCCGGCATGGCGTCGAGCAGGCCGGTGAACTCCTGGTCGTAGACCAGCGCGGTGACCTTCTCGCGCTTCGCGACGTCGGCCAGCTGCGGTTTGGCGAAGCCGGTGTTCATCAGCAGCAGGCGCACGCCGAGCTTGCCGGCCGCGGCCATCGTGAGCACCAGGCCGCGGTGGTCGCGGCACAGCGCGGCGACGACCTGACCGGGCTTGATCCCGCGCTCCGACCAGGCCCGGGCCAGCGCATTCGACTGGTCGTCGAGCTGCTTGTAGGTGAGCGGGCCGACCTCGTCGACGATGCCGACGGCGGTCGGGTCGCGGCGCGCGGAGATGTGGTTGGCGCCGGCGAACGGCCCGTACTTGCGGATCGCGACCAGGGACCGGAGGCCTTCGTCGACGCGGGGAAAGGGCACCAGCCCGGCCCGCCGCATCACGTCGACACTGCGCGCCGTCTCGGCCACCTTGTCCGCCACTTGCGTGGCGAGCGCGACCAGGCTCATCCGGGCACCTCCGTTGCTGCGGGAAGAGCGCCCCACTCCGTACCGGCGGTATGGGGGCTACTCGACAGTAAACCAAGCCCACCGCGCCCGCACCAGACGCACTCGCTCCGAAACTGTCGGTGGTAGTCGGCACACTGTGTCCGTGCAGGTGATCGCGGGGCGGGAGGAGGACGGGAGCTTCACCGTGCGTTCGCCGTCCTCGACCTTGTCCGGCCTGGACGAGGCGGGTTTCGCGGCGTCGGCCCGGGAGCTGGAGGCGGCCCACGAGCCGAGGTGGGTGTTCCCGTCGGCGGAGCTGACCTACCCGGTGCTGGTCGCGGCCGGCGTGCGGGTGCGGCGGTGCTACGACCTCGCGCTGGCGGAGGGGCTGCTGCTGGCGCACGCGGGGCAGGAGGACCAGTCGCGGAGCTTGCGCGCGGCCTGGGCCAGGGCGAACGGGGAAGAACCGCCGTCCGATTCGGCGACCGTCGAGCTGGCTCAGCCGACCCTGTTCGACACCCGGGCCCCGACCCTGCCCGACGGCGTGACGGTCGTCACGGCGGTCGAGCGCGTGCTGGCCGAGCAGGAGCGGCGGGTGGCGGCGACCGAGCACCCGGACCGCTTCCGGCTGCTGCTGGCCGCGGAGTCGGCGAGCGCGCTGGCCGCGGTGGAGATGTCGGCCGACGGCCTGCCCTGGCGCGCGGACCTGCACGAGGAGCTGCTGGTCTCGCGGCTCGGGCCGCGGGTGCGCTTCGGCGAGCGGCCGAAGGTGCTGGTCGAGCTGGCGGCGAAGATCACCGAGGCGTTCGGCGGGCGCGCGGTCAACCCGGACTCGCCGCCGAGCGTCGTCCGGGCGCTGGCCCGGGCCGGGATCGAGGTGCCGTCCGCGCGGAAGTACTTCCTGAAGGGCATCGACCACCCGGCCGTCGGGCCGCTGCTGGAGTACAAGGAGCTGTCGCGGCTGTACACGGCGAACGGCTGGACGTGGCTCGACGAGTGGGTCGCCGACGGCCGGTTCCGCCCGCACTACGTCGTCGGCGGCGTGGTGTCCGGCCGCTGGGCCAGCCGCGGCGGCGGGGCGTTGCAGATCCCGAAGGTGCTGCGCACGTGCGTGCGCGCGGACCCGGGCTGGAAACTGGTGGTGGCCGACGCCGCCCAGCTGGAGCCGAGGGTCCTGACGGCCCTGTCGGGCGACCGCCGGCTGGCCGACGTCGCGGCGGCGACGGACCTGTACGCGCGTCTGGCCGAAGCGCTGTTCTCGGGCGCCCGCTGGGTCCCGTTGTCGCCGGACGACGACCGGGACGACCGGGCACGCGCGAAGATCGCGATGCTGTCGGCGATGTACGGCGGCACGTCCGGCGAGGCGGGTCCGCTATTGGCCTTGCTGCGGCAGCGGTTCCCGGACGCGGTGTCCTATGTGGAGCACGCGGCCCAGGCGGGTGAACGCGGCGAGCGCGTCCGGTCCCGGCTCGGCCGCACCTCGCCGGCCCCTTCGGCGGCTTGGCGTGCCCTGACGGGTGGGTTGGCTTCGGACGAAGCGGCGGAGCTGAAGGCCCGCCGGGCGTCGCGCGGCTGGGGCCGGTTCACGCGCAACTTCGTCGTCCAGGCGAGCGCGGCGGACATGACGGCGGTGATGCTCGCGACGCTGCGCCGCCGCCTGCCGTCCCCCGCCCACCTGGTCTTCTTCCAGCACGACGAGGTGATCGTCCACACCCCGGCCGAGCTGGCCGACGTGGTCTCTTCGTCCATTGTGGACAGCGTCACGGAGGCGGCGACGATGTTGTTCGGCCCGGCGTGCCCGGTCCGCTTCCCGATGCACATCGCCCCGGTGGACACCTACGCCGACGCCAAGTAGCCGTGTCGTCCACCTGAGTACGCGTGTCGTCCATCCGTGTACGCGTGTCGTCCACCGGAGTACGCGAGGCCGCCGGCCGGTCCGTCCGGCCGCGTACCTGAACGGACGATACGCGTACCTGGGTGGACGACACGCGTACCTGGATGGACGACACGGCGTCAGGCGAGGGCGTCGTCCAAGGCCTTCGTGATGCGTTTCAGCGAGACCGGGTGGGCCGTGCCCAGGGTCTGGGCGAAGAACGAGACCCGCAGCTCCTCGATCATCCAGCGGACCTCGTCCAGCGCCGGGGACGACGTGCCGGGCGGGAGCGATGCGAGAGCCTCGCGGTACTCGCCCGTGATCCAGGCGATGTCCGCCGTCCGCTGAAGGTCGCGGGTCGGTTCCGAGACCAGCTTCTCCAGGCGGCGCGAGATGCCCTGCAGGTAGCGGATCACGTTGCGCAGCCGGGACGCGCCCGTCGCCGTCACGAAACCCGGGTACACCAAGCCGGAAAGCTGGGCCCGCACGTCCGCCAGGGACTCCGCCGGGCCGCGGGTCGAGGGCAGCGCCACCTCGACGTCGTTGGCCGCGCGCAGGATCTTCTCCACGTCCGTCAGCACTTCCAGCACCTCGGGGTGCAGGCCCGCCCGGACCTTCTCCAGCAGCACCTTGAACCCGGTCTCGTCGAACGCCGGGCCGCCGCCGGCCGCCATCAGCGCGTCCACCGCGCAGTCGACGCAGTCCTCCAGCAACGCCGCCACACTTCCGTGCGGGTTGCGGTTCAGGACCAGCTTCGACGAGTTGGACAGCGACCTCGTGATGAACTTCATCGGCGAGCTCAGGTTGAGCCGCAGCATCCGCCGCGAGCCCGCCCACATCGCGTGCTCCTGCTGGGCCGGCGTGTCCAGCATGCGGACCGCCACCGTCGCGCCTTCGTCGACCAGCGCCGGGTACGCCTTGACGTCGTGGCCGCGCTGGGTCGAGGCGAAAACCCTTGGCAGCGAACCGAACGACGGCTTCGTCAGGCCCGCTTTCTCCAGGCTGTTGGCCGCCTTCGAGATGGTCTCCCGGACCTTCGGCGCCAGCTTGAGCCGCAGCAGCGAGACGTCCTTGCCCTCGGCCAGCTTCTTGCCACGCTCGTCCACCACCCGGAACGTCATCTTCAGGTGCTCCGGCACCGCCGAAAGGTCCCAGTCGGAGAAGGGGATCGTGATTCCGCGCAACGCCCGCAGCTCGCGGCCGAGCACCTCCAGCAGCGGTCCGTCCGAAGGGGACACTCGCGAAAGGACGTAGTTGGCCGTGTCCGGCGCCGGGACGAAGTTGCGGCGCACCGCCTTCGGCAGCGACTTGATCAGCTGCGTCACCAGTTCCGACCGCAAGCCCGGCACCTGCCAGTCGAAGCCGTCCTCGGTGACCTGGTTCAGCACCGGCAGCGGGATGTGCACGGTGACGCCGTCCGCGTCCGCGCCCGGCTCGAACTGGTAGGTCAGCTTGAAGACCTGCGTGCCCTGCGTCCACGAGTCGGGGTAGTCGCCCTCGCGGACGCCGCCCGCGGTCTCGTTGATGAGCATCGACTTCTCGAACGACAGCAGGTCCGGCTGCTCGTGGCGGGTCTTCTTCCACCACGTGTCGAAGTGCCGCACCGAGACGACGTCCGCGGGGACACGGGAATCGTAGAACTCGTACAGCGTCTGGTCGTCGACGAGGATGTCGCGGCGCCGCGCCCGGTTCTCCAGGTCTTCGACCTCTTCCAGCAGCGCCCGGTTCTCGGCGAAGAAGTGGTGCCGGGTCTGCCAGTCGCCTTCGACCAGCGCGTGCCGGATGAACAGCGCCCGCGACATCTCGGGATCGATCCGGCCGTAGTTGACGCGCCGGTCGGCGATCAGCGGGACGCCGTAGAGCGTCACCTTCTCGATCGCGATCACCGCGCCCTGCTTGCGTTCCCAGTGCGGCTCGGAGTAGCTGCGCTTGACGACGTGCTGCGCCAGCGGCTCGACCCACTCCGGCTCGATGCGCGCGTTGACCCGCGCCCACAGCCGGGACGTCTCGACCAGCTCGGCCGACATCACCCAGCGCGGCTGCTTCTTGAACAGCGCCGAACCGGGAAAAACGCCGAACCGCGCGCCGCGCGCGCCCAGGTAGTCGCCCTTCGCCGGGTCCTTGAGGCCGATGTGCGAGAGCAGCCCGGCGATCAGCGACGTGTGCACCTTCTGCGGGTCGACGGCGTCGGTGTTCGTGTTGAGCGAGATGCCGAGCGGCTTGGCCAGCTGGCGCAGCTGGCTGAAGATGTCCTGCCACTCGCGCACGCGCAGGTAGTTCAGGAACTCGTTGCGGCACAACCGGCGGAACTGGTTGCTGGACAACGCCTTCTGCTGCTCGGCGACGTACTCCCACAGGTTCAGGTAGGCCAGGAAGTCCGACGTCGGGTCCGCGAACCGCGCGTGCTGCTGATCGGCCTGCTGCTGCTTCTCCGACGGCCGCTCCCGCGGGTCCTGGATGGACAGCGCGGCCGCGATGATCATCACTTCGCGGACGCAGCCGTTGCGGGCGGCTTCGAGGACCATCCGGCCCATCCGCGGGTCCACCGGCAGCTGCGCGAGCTTGCGGCCGGTGTCGGTGAGCCGCCGGTCGCTGTTGCCGGCGGCCTCGCTGTCGAACGCGCCGAGCTCCTGCAGCAGGCCGATGCCGTCGGTGACCTGACGGCGGTCCGGCGGCTCGACGAACGGGAACGCCGCGATGTCGCCCAGCCCCAGCGACGTCATCTGCAGGATGACCGAGGCCAGGTTGGTCCGCAGGATCTCCGGGTCGGTGAACTCGGGCCGCGCCTCGAAGTCCTCTTCGGAGTAGAGCCGGATGCAGATGCCGTCCGACGTCCGGCCGCAGCGGCCCTTGCGCTGGTTCGCCGACGCCTGCGACACCGGCTCGATCGGCAGCCGCTGCACCTTGGTGCGGTGGCTGTAGCGCGAGATCCGCGCGGTGCCCGGGTCGACGACGTACTTGATGCCCGGCACGGTCAGCGACGTCTCGGCGACGTTGGTCGCGAGCACGACCCGGCGTCCGGTGTGCTGCTGGAACACGCGGTGCTGATCGGCCGCCGACAGCCGCGCGTAGAGCGGCAGGACCTCGGTGCCCCGCAGGTCGGCGCGGTTGAGCACGTCCGCGGTGTCGCGGATCTCGCGCTCGCCGGAGAGGAACACCAGGACGTCGCCCGGGCCCTCGGCGCACAGCTCTTCGACGGCTTCGAGGATGCCCTGGGTCTGGTCGCGCTCGTCGTCCCCTTCGGGGTCTTCCGGGTCGGCGAGCGGCCGGTAGCGCACCTCGACCGGGTACGTCCGGCCGGAGACCTCGACGATCGGCGCGTCGTCGAAGTGCTTCGAGAACCGCTCCGGGTCGATGGTCGCCGAGGTGATGATCACCTTGAGGTCCGGGCGCCGCGGCAGCAGCTGCTTGAGGTAACCGAGGATGAAGTCGATGTTGAGGCTGCGCTCGTGGGCCTCGTCGATGATCAGCGTGTCGTACTGGAGCAGCGACCGGTCGGTCTGGATCTCGGCCAGCAGGATGCCGTCGGTCATCAGCTTGACCAGCGTGTCCTGCCCGGACTGGTCGGTGAACCGGACTTTGTAGCCGACGGTGTCGCCCAGCTCGGTCTTCAGCTCGCTCGCGATCCGGTCGGCGACCGTGCGCGCGGCCAGCCGGCGCGGCTGCGTGTGGCCGATCTGGCCGCGGACGCCGCGGCCGAGGTCGAGGCAGATCTTGGGCAGCTGGGTGGTCTTGCCGGAGCCGGTCTCCCCCGCGACGATCACGACCTGGTGCGCGGCGATGGCCGCGCCGATCTCGTCCTTGAGCCTGCTGACCGGCAGTTCTTCGGGGTATTCGATCTTGGGCACGCTCTCGCGGCGCGACAGCAGGCGCAGCTCGGCGGCGTCGACGTCGGCGGCGATCCTGGCGAGGGCGCTGTCGCGGTCGCGGGCCTTGCGGGCACCGTCGAGCCGCCTGCGCAGCCGCTGCTCGTCGCGCGGCATCAGCTCGGGCAGGCGCGCACGCAGCGCTTCGAAAGGAGATGGCGTGGACATACTTGGGCCAAGGATAGCCGTGCGTGACGAGGCGGGCTCCTGAATATCCCCGCGGCGTGACCGGCGGCACCCCGGAAGTCCGTGAAGGCCTCCTTGAGGGACTCTGAGTCCCTCAAGGAGGCCTTCACGGACGGACGAGCGTCAGCCGGGCTGGCCGGGCTGCTGCGGGTGCTGCTGCTGGGCGTACGGCTGCTGCTGCGGGGCCTGGCCCGGGAACTGCTGCTGCGGCTGGCCCGGGTAACCCTGCGGGGCGCCCGGCGCCGGCGGCTGCTGCGCGAACTGCTGCTGCGGCTGCGGCGCGGCCTTGGACCGGTTGAGCACCAGCGAGACGACGATCAGGGCGACGCCGACCAGGCCCAGCACGATCCCGAACGTGGGCTGCATGTCGTCGGCCCACGAGAGGAGCCGGAACTCCATGTCGAACTGCTCGAGGACGAACGTGCCGAAGCCGAGGACGGCGAACAGGATGCCGATCCGCATCATGATGGAAGACATGGAAAACCCCCAACGGGCAAGGAAAACGGGAGCAGACCGCCCCCGACGGCCCGCAATGGGACTCGAACGATAACGACCGGTCGAAGCCCTGTCCCCGGATTTCCCGATTTGTTACCTCACGTCCGCTGGAGCGAGTCCGGGCCCAGGTCGGCGAGCGTCCGGTGGCCGGAAAGTCCCATCGTCAGGTCGAAGTCGGCCAGGATGCTCCGCAGCACGTGCCGGACGCCGTCCTCGCCCGCGTGCGCCAGGCCGTACACCCACGGGCGGCCCACCAGCACCGCGCGGGCGCCGAGCGCGATCGCCTTGAGGACGTCGGCGCCGGTGCGGATGCCGGAGTCGAACAGCACCTCCAGCCGGTCGCCGACCGCCGCGACGATGCCGGGCAGCGCCTCGAGCGCGCCGATCGCGCCGTCGACCTGGCGGCCGCCGTGGTTGGAGACGACGATGCCGTCCATCCCGGCCTCGGCCGCGCGGCGCGCGTCGGCGACGTGCTGGATGCCCTTGAGCACGATCGGGCCGTCCCAGTGCTCACGCAGGAACGGCAGCTGGTCCCACGTCCGGTCGGCGCCGGTGATCATGCCGAGCCAGCGCAGGATCGCCGTGCCGGAGTCCTCTTCCGGTGTCTTCTCCAGCAGGCCGCGGAACACCGGGTCGGTGAACGCGACGGCGAGCCCCTCGCCCTTGAGGAACGGCAGGTAACCCTGGTCCAGATCGGACGGACGCCAGGCCAGCGTCCACGTGTCGAGCGTGACGACCAGCGCCGTGTAGCCGGCCGCCTTCGCCCGGGCCAGCAGGCTCGCGCAGACGTCCGGGTCGCCCGGCCAGTACAGCTGGAACCAGCGCGGGCCGTCGCCGTTGGCCGCGGCGACGTCCTCGATGCCGGTCGACGACGCCGTGGAGAGGATGAACGGCAGGCCGACCGAGGCCGCGGCGCGGGCCGTGGCGGACTCGGCGTCGGAGTGCACGATCGACTGGACGCCGACGGGCGCGACGGCCACCGGCGCGAGCAGCCGGGTGCCGAGCACCGTGGTCGACAGGTCGCGGTCGGTGGCGCCGGTCAGCATCCGCGGCACGACGCGCCAGCGGTCGAACGCCTCGCGGTTCGCGCGGGCGGTCGCGCCGGAGCCGGCCGCGCCCGCGACGTAGGAGAACGGACCGGGCGCCATGACCTCGCGGGCCGACGCTTCGAGCTTCGTCGCGTCGGTCGAGCTCGGCGGCAGCTGACCACCGAGACCCTGCAGGTAGAGCTCGTTCTGGTAGCTGCCGAAGCGTTCGGTCACGTCTGCCTCCTCGCGTTCGAGGCGCACTGTACCCGTCGGTAACGGCCTCGCGCCTCAGGCCGGGGGACGCTGCATGGGCTGCATCGGCGGCCCGCCCGGCGGCGAGAACGCCGGGCCGTGGTCGGTGAACCCGAGCCGCCGGTAGAGCCGCGCGCTGTCCGGCGAACTGGCTTCGAGGTAGGTCGACGCGCCCTCGGCGTCGTAGCGGTCGAGGCCGTGGCGGACCAGCCGCGCGCCGAGGCCTTCCCGCTGCCGGCCGGGCCGGACGCCGATGAACTGCGCGTGCCAGTGCGGTTCGCGCGGCTCGCGGGCGGCCAGCAGGCCGAGCAGGACGCCCAGCCGGTGCAGTTCGTCGTCGTCGAGGCCCGGGATCAGCACGTCACCGCCGCCCTCACCGCCGGCGGGGGTCCAGATCACCGCGGCCGTGTGGTCGGCCGTCAGGTCGACGCTCCCGGTCGCGACGGCGAGGTCGGTGAGCGCGCGGAAGAACGCCGGGTGCGCGCGGGTGCGGCGGCGGTCGTCGCCGGGGAAGATCCAGCGGCTCATCGGATCGTCCTGGAACGCCGCGACGAGGATGCCGACGACGGCGTCCACATCGGACGGACCCGCGGACCGGACGTCGCTCATCGGCCCACCAGCTCCTCGGTTTCGCGGACCGGGCCGCCGATCCCGGCGTAGACGTCGGGGAGCCGGGTGCGCAGCGACTCGCCCCGCAGGAAGCCGACCAGCCCGGCCAGCGCCAGCAGCCCCGGCAGGCCCCAGCGCAGCAGCGGGTTCGAGCCCGCCGGGCCGAGCAGGACGGCGAAGTGGACGACGATGAGCACCAGGATCACGCTCAGCGCCAGCGCCGCCAGCAGCGGCGCGACCTGCCGCCGCCAGCGCGTCTCCTCCCCCGGATGACGCCGGAAGAAGCCGGCCACCGACAGCGAAACCGCGATCATGATGATCGTGACGCCGGTCGACGCGGTGACGCCGGTCCAGGTGAACAGGTCGGTGAACGGGTCGCGCCCGGCCAGCGCGAACACCGCGACGACGACGAAGGCGATCGTGGTCTGCACCAGGGAACCGCCGATCGGGGCGCCGGTGCGCTTGCTCGTGCGGCTGAACCCGACGGGCAGCAGGCCGTCCCGGCCGAGTGCGAAGAAATACCGGCCGACCGCGTTGTGGAAACTCACCATCGCGGCGCATTGGCTCGTCAGGAACAGTACGTAGGCGACGCCGGAAAAAGCCGTACCGAGGTGTTCCCCGGCGAGCCCGAACAACAGGCCCGGCCCTTCGGCGGCGGCCCGTTCCACGATGTGGTCGGGGCCGGTCGCGACGGCCATCCCGAGCGAGGAAACGACGTACAGCACGGCGGTCAGGCCGATCGCGATGTAGGTCGCCCGGCCGACCGTCCGGCTCGGGTCGCGGCATTCCTCGCCGTAGGTCGCGGCGCCTTCGAAACCGAGGAAAACGGCGATGGAAAAGGCGAAGACGGCGCCGGTCCCGGCGGTGAACAGGCTCGACGGCGCCAGCGGCGCCAGCGAAACGTGACCGCCGGCCGGGTGCGCGAACATACCGGCGTTCACCACCACGAGCACCGCGACCTCCAACGCCAGCGCGACGCCGAGCACCTTCGCGTTGAGGTCGATCCGCAGCACCCCGGCCGCGCCGACGACCAGCACCGTCAGCAGCGCGATCACCCACCACGGCACGTGCACGCCGAACAGCGCGGCGAGCCACGTCGAAACGGAAAGGCCGAAGATGCCGTAGATCCCGAGCTGGATCGAGCTATAGGCGACGACGGTCACGTAGGCGACACCGGTGCCCGCCGATTTCCCGATTCCGTGGGCGACGTACGGGTAGAACGCACCGGCGTTCGTGATGTAACGGCTCATCGCGGCGTACCCGACGGCGAACAACGCGAGCACGGGAGCCAGCACCACGAACGAAAGTGGCACCCCGATACTGCCTGTCACAGCGTAGGTCGCCGAAACCCCGCCGGCGATCGCGTACAGCGGGCCCGCCGCCGCGACCACGAAGAACACGATCTGGACGGCCCCGAGCCGCCGGGCGCCGAGGCCGCGCCGTTCGGGCGTGTGCGTGCGCATGAACCTTTCCCACTGCTTGGAAACCGCCGGAGAATCCGAAGTGATCTTGGCGGCGGTCCACAGAGTAGGGGCAGCGCCCCCGCCGGCGGTACGGCCGATCGGGGTAAAACGCCCAGGCACCGGAAACCGCCGGAGGACGTACCGCTATCTTCGGGATCCTTCACGTCGATAGCCCAGGGGGCCCATTTCCGTCATGCGCCGGCTCACCTTGGTCGATTCGTTCTTCTTCCTCGGGCACGACGAGTTCACCGGGCGCGCGGTGCTCGGCCGGACGTCGCTCGGCATCGGGCTGGCCGGCGCGGTGTTGTGCGACCTGTTGTTCAGCGACCGGATCACCGTCGAAGACCGCAAGGTCCGCCCGATCACCCGGCGGCCGCCGGGAATTCCGACCATGGACCGGATCTTTTCCGAAATCCTCGGCGAATCCGCCGCGCACGGCGTGCGCGACTGGATCGACCACCTGCGCGCCACCCTGCCGTCGATCACCGCCGACAACCTCATCTCGCTCGGGCTCGTGCGCCGCGCCCCGGATCGGGTGCTGCTGCGCCGGACGCACCGCTACCCGCCCGCGGACCTGCTCGTCTCGACGGCCGCGCGCAGCAAGGCCCGGTCGGCGGTCTTCGGCGTCGAGCAGCCGGACCCGCATGCGGCGTGCCTGGCCCTGCTCGCGTGGACCGCGGGGGTCTCCGACCTGTGCGAACCGGAACTCGGCCGGGCGCAGGTGCGCACCTGGATGGCCGACACCCACGAGTCGCTGCCGCGCCGCATCGCCGACGTGATCACCGGGGTGGAGGCGGTCGCCGCGGCCGTCGTCTACACCGGCGACCGGAAGTGACCGGCGGGACCGGGCCGTTCGTCACCGGTCCGGCCACCGTCACGGCCGGATGGCTTCCGTGGCGACAGCCGCCCGCCGCTCGGGGGCCGGTCCGCTGCCGGCCGGATCGGTAACCTGGGCGCGTCCGCAGTCGACGTCCCCTGGAGGAGACATGCGCGCGCACGACGTGGTCCTGTTCGGCGCCACCGGCTTCACCGGCGGTCTCACCGCCGAGTACCTGGCCCGGCACGCGCCCGCGGACCTGCGCTGGGCGCTGGCCGGGCGCAACCGCGGCAAGCTCGAGGCCGTGCGGGCGCGGCTCGCGGAGATCGACGACCGGTTCGCGGCGCTCGACCTGCTCGTCGCCGACTCCGGCGATCCGGCGTCGCTGCGCGCCGTCGCCGAGGCCACGAAGGTCGTGATCACGACGGTCGGGCCGTACCTGAGCCAGGGTGAGCCGCTGGTCGCGGCGTGCGCCGAGGCGGGCACCGACTACGTCGACCTGACCGGCGAGCCCGAGTTCGCCGACCTGATGTACCTCAAGCACGACCGGCGCGCCCGCGAGACCGGCGCGCGGCTGGTGCACGCGTGCGGGTTCGACTCGATCCCGCACGACCTCGGCGCGTGGTTCACCGTGCGGCAGCTGCCCGAAGGCGTGCCGCTGCGCGTCGACGGTTACGTCCGGGCGAGCGGGATGCCGTCGGGTGGCACGTTCCTCAGCGCGCTGACCGTGCTGTCCCGCATGCCGGCCGGCGCGCGGGCGGCTCGCGAGCGCGCGGCCGCCGAGCCGCGTCCGGCGGGCCGGTTCGCGCGGGCCCCGCTCGGCCGGCCGCACCGGGTGCCCGGCGTGGGCTGGTGGGCGGTGCCGCTGCCGACGATCGACCCCGAGGTCGTCCGCCGGTCGGCGGCCGCGGTCGAGCGCTACGGCCCGGACTTCACCTACCGGCACTTCGCCGCGGTCAAGCACCTGCCGGTGCTGGCGGGCGGCGCGGTCGGTGTCGGCGCGCTGTTCGCCGCCGCGCAGGTCCCGCCGGCCCGGCGGGCGCTGTCCCGGCTGCTGGCGCCGGGCAACGGGCCGAGCCCGGAACGCCGCGCGCGGTCGTGGTTCTCGGTGCGGTTCATCGGCGAGGGCGGCGGCCGGCGCGTGGTGACCGAAGTGTCCGGCGGCGACCCGGGTTACGACGAGACGGCGAAGATGCTCGCGGAGTCGGCCCTCTGCCTGGCGACCGACGACCTCCCGGAGACGGCCGGCCAGGTGACCACGGCGGCGGCGATGGGCGACTCGCTGCTCGACCGGCTCACCAAGGCGGGGATCCGCTTCGAGACCCTCTGACCGCTGCCCCTCCTCTCCCGGGCCGGCCGGTTTCACGCGGTTTCACAGTGCCGTGGCGTGAAACTTTGCCGGTGTGATGGATCTTCTGCCGCTCCCGAGCCGCGTTTAGCGTCGATCGGGTTCTGCGCGGAACTCCCCATCCCCCTGTTCTCGAGGAGCGTCATGAGACTGCCCCAACGGTTCGCCGCGCTCGGCGGGGCGACGGCGGCGGGCATGGTCGTGGTCGGCATCGCCGTCGCCGCGCCCGCGCAGCCCACCCCCACGCCACCACCCGCCGTGTCGGCCGCGCAGGCCCAGGCCAACGCCACGAACGCCGCCGCCGGCCTGGTCGGCGCCCGCCCGGCCGCCCTGTTCGCCGGATCCCACGACAAGTTCGTCCAGCGGGACGTGCGGTCCGCGTCCGGCCTGTCGTACGTCGTCTACGACCGCACCTACGACGGCCTGCCCGTGATCGGCGGCGACCTGGTCATCGCCACCGACTCCGCGGGCACTGTGAAGACCACCTCCGTCGCCCAGCAGCAGCCCCTCGGCGACCTCGACGTCCACGGCGCCAAGCTCACCGCGGCCCAGGCGGACGCTGTCGCCGCCAAGCAGGTCCGCGGGCCGAAGGGCCTGCCCGGCGGGAAGCTCGTCGTCGTCACCGACGGCAGTGGCCGCCTCGCCTACGAGAGCAACGTCGAAGGCACCGACTCGCGCGGCGAGCCGAGCAGCCTGAGCGTCTACGTCGACGCCGTGGACGGCCGGGTGCTGCGGACCGTGCAGCACGTCGCCGCGGGCACCGGCACCGGCAAGTGGAACGGGCCGGCCCCGCTGCCGCTGAACACCACGAAGTCCGGCAGCACGTACTCGATGGCCGACCCGAACACGGCCAACCTGGACTGCCGCAACTACAGCAACGACTCCGTCCTCACCGGCTCGGACGACAGCTGGGGCAACGGCACCGGCACGAACATCGAGACCGGCTGCGCGGACGCGTTGTTCGTCACCCAGACCGAGAAGAAGATGCTCTCGGAGTGGGTGGGCCGCAACGGCTTCACCGGCAACGGCGGCGCCTGGAAGATCCGCGTCGGCCTCGACGACGAGAACGCGTACTACTACAACTCGCGCCCGGCCTACGTGAACCTCGGGCACAACCCGAGCGGCGAATGGGTCGGCTCGCTCGACATCCTGGGCCACGAAATGGGCCACGGCGTCGACGACTACTCCGGCTCCGGCGGCTTCTCCGGCGGCGGGACGCAGGAGTTCATCGCCGACACCTTCGGCACGGCGACGGAGTTCTACGCGAACGAGCCGTCGCAGTACGACCCGCCGGACTACGCGATCGGCGAAGAGGTCAACCTGGTCGGCACCGGCGCGATCCGCTACATGTACGACCCGTCGAAGGTCGGCGACCCGAACTGCTACTCCAGCTCCACCCCGAACGCGGAGGTGCACAAGGCGGCCGGGCCCGGCGACCACTGGTTCTACCTGCTGGCCGAGGGCAGCAACCCGACGAACGGCCAGCCCACCAGCCCGACCTGCAACAACACCACCGTGGCCGGCCTGGGCATCCGCAAGGCGATCAACATCATGCACGGCGCCGTCCAGCTCAAGACGTCCGGCAGCTCGTACGTGCGCTACCGCACGTGGACGCTGCAGGCCGCCAAGAACCTGTACCCGAACAGCTGCACCGAGTTCAACGCCGTGAAGGCGGCGTGGAACGCGGTCAGCGTGCCGGCGCAGTCCGGCGACCCGACGTGCACCGACTCGACCCCGACCACCACGCCCCCGACGACCACGCCCCCCACCACGACGCCGCCGACGACCACGCCGCCGCCGGGGAACTGCACCGGCCAGAAGCTGCTGAACCCGGGCTTCGAGTCGGGCAAGACGTCGTGGACCGACCCGAACACCACCATCGGCCAATGGGGCACCCAGGCGCCGGCGCGCTCGGGCACCTACGCGTCGTGGCTCGGCGGCCAGGGCGTGACGCACACCGACACGCTTTCGCAATCGGTGGCGATTCCCGCGGGCTGCCACGCGAGCCTGACCTTCTGGCTGCGCGTGAGCACGGCCGAGACCGAGAACGTCGTCTACGACAAGCTGATCGTGTCCGCCGGGTCGACGGCGGTGGCGACGTACTCGAACCTCGACCGCAACCCGGCCTACGCGCAGAAGACGATCGACCTGTCGTCCTACGCCGGCCAGACCGTCACGCTCAAGTTCGCCGGCACGGAGGACCAGTCGCTGCAGACGTCCTTCGTCGTCGACGACACGGCGCTCACCCTCGGTTGATCCCGGCGGGGCCTGCTACCTACTTTGGTGGCAGGCCCCGTTGCGCCAGGTGCAGCGGGTATTCATGCTTACCCGATGGAAGGGTTTCCCGCGGAGGTCACGGCGGCGGTCCGGGAAGGACCGTTCGACGTGGCCTTCGACTTGGCGATCCGGCATCGCGGGCTGAGCCTCGAGGCGCTGCAGCGGCGGATGGCGACCCGCGGCGCCCAGGTCAGCCTGGCGACGCTGAGCTACTGGCGGCGGGGCCGGCGTCACCCGGAAGGGCAGCGCTCGCTGCACGCGGTCGGCGTCGCCGAAGGCTGTCTCGGCCTGCCCGCGGACGCCTTGACGATCCTGGCGGCCCGGCCGCGCGTGCGCCGGACCGAGCCGTGGCCCGGCGGGGTCAGCCTGGCCAGCGCGCTCGGCGCCGAGCCGACCGAGCTGGGCTCGTGCGACGGCATCGACCTCGACGGCAACGCCCGGCTCGCGATCGCGTCGGTGCACCAGCGGGCCACGCTGACCGCGGACCGCACCGAGGCCTCGGTGCGCACGGAGATGGTGGTGACCAGCCGCGACGACGGCGTCGACCGCTGGGTGTCGTTCTTCCGCCCGCAGACCGGCGGCGCCCACCACCCGGTGCTGCGGTCGGCGCGCTGCTGCCGCCCCGGCCGGATCCGCCGCGACCCGTCGTCGGAGCTGCTGGCCGTGGAGCTGCGGTTCGACTACCCGCTGCGCGCGGGCGAGACGTACGTGTTCGACTTCGACTTCGGTTACGACGGCCCCCCGCCGGAGACGAGCTACCTGCAGTTCGGCATCCGCGCCCCGGCGCGTCAGCTGGTGCTGCAGGCCTGCTTCGACCCGGCGGCGGTCCCGGTCCGCTGCTACCGCTACCACCGCCCCCGCGACGGCTCCCCGGACACCGCGCGGGAACCGGAGCTGCCGGTGGGCCCCAGCCTGACCGGCCACATCGCGGTGCTGGACGCGCAGCCGGGCGTCTACGGCATGGTCTGGGAGTGGGACTGACGGTCGATCTCGTAGTCCGCTTCCTCGAACGAGCCCACCCGCGACCGCAACCGGCCCGTCGAGAACGGCCAGCTGAAGCTGTTGCGCCCGTTGACGTCCGTGTAGTAGCTCGAACAGCCGCCGGACTGGTAGACGGTGCCGGGCAAAGCCGCCTGGACCTCGGCGTCGAACGCCGCCTGGGCCTCCGGGCGCACCGCGACCGACGCCCAGCCCGAATTCAGCGTCCGGGTCACCGCGGCGACCGTGTGCCGCAGCTGGGCCTCGAGGATCATGAACGCCGACGTGTGACCGGTGCCGAGGCTCGGGCCGAGCAGCAGGTACAGGTTGGGGAACCCGGCGACCGTCGTGCCGAGGTACGCCGAAGGGCTGCCCCGCCAGTGGTCGTCGAGGCTGCGGCCGTCGTCGTCGAACACGCGGGCCGACACCGGCATGTCGAGGATGTGGAAGCCGGTGCCGAAGACGATCGCGTCGACTTCCGCCGCCGAACCGTCCGCACCCACGACCCGGTGGCCGGCTACCGAAGAGACCGCGGTCGGATGGACGTCCACTGTGGACTTCGTGAGCGCGCGGTAGTACGTGTTCGACATCAAGAGGCGCTTGCAGCCGAGTGTGTAGTCCGGTGTGAGCTTTCGGCGCAGCACCGGGTCCCGCACCGCGAGCCGCAAGTGCGCGAGCCCGAGCTTCTGGACCTGCCGCAGCAGCCACGGGTGCCGGAAGCCGAACCCGAGCGTCTCCATGGCGCCGTACTCCACACCGCGCAGCATCCGTCGCAGCGCCGGGAACCGCCGCAGCAGCACCCGTTCGACGCCCGGGACGTGGTGGTCCGGCTTGGGCAGCACCCACTGCGCGGTGCGCTGGAACAGGTGCAGCCGCTCGACCCGGTCGACGATCTCCGGGACGAACTGCACCGCGGACGCGCCCGTGCCGATCACCGCGACGCGCTTGCCCGTCAGGTCGTAGCCGTGGTTCCAGCGCGCGGAGTGGAAGACCTCGCCCGGGAAACCGTCGAGACCGGGCAGGTCCGGGATCAGCGGCTCGTGCCACGGCCCGGTGCCCGCGACCAGGATCCTCGCCGTGTAAGGCCCTCGGGACGTCGCCAGCTCCCACCGCGCCTCAAGAGCGTTCCACCGCGCCCGCGTCACCTCGACGCCGTACCGGATCTTCGAAGAGACGCCGAACCGCGACGCGGTGTCACGCAGGTAGGCCCGGATCTCCGCCTGACCGGCGAACGCGCGCGTCCACTCGGGATTCGGGGCGAACGAGTACGAGTAGAGCGCGGACGGGACGTCGCAGGCACAGCCGGGATAGGTGTTGTCGCGCCAGGTGCCGCCGAGTTCGGCGGCCTTCTCCAGCACGGCGAGGTCGTCGACGCCGGCCTGGCCGAGCCGGATGGCCGCACCCAGCCCCGAGGCCCCGGCGCCGACGACGAGGACCGCGAAGTCGCGTTGTTCCATTTTCGGAGACTAACAGTATCTCAGTACTACTGGTACTCCAGTTCCGTGACTCGCTAGAGTGCAGGCATGGCCCGACTCACCCGCGCGGAAAGCCAGGCGCGCACCCGCGAACAGCTCATCGAGACCGCCAAGCAGCTCTTCCTGTGTGACGGTTACTCGGTGACGTCGCTGGAGAAGGTCGCCGACGAGGCCGGGTACTCGAAGGGCGCGGTCTACTCGAACTTCCGCAACAAGGACGAACTCTGCCTCGCCGTGCTCGACCGGATCCACGACGAGCAGGTGGAGGCGGTCGCGGAGGCGCTGGTCGGCGCCGACGGGATGGAAGGGCTGCTGACGGCGTTCCAGTCGTGGGCCGAGCGCAGCATCGGCGACGAGGCGTGGACCGCGCTGGAGGTCGAGTTCGCCACGACCGCCCGGCGCAACCCGCACGTGCGGGCCGAACTGGCCGCCCGCGACAAGACCATCCGCGACACCATCGCGAGCCTGCTCTCGGGCTACGCCGAGCGGTTCGGGATCACCCTCCCGATGTCGGCCGACGACGCCGCGACGGCGCTGCTCAGCCTGGGCATCGGCCTGGGTGTCCAGCGCGCGATCGACCCGACGATCCCGGTGAACGTGCTGCCGGACGTCATCCGCATCTTCGCCGGCGCCCGCTGACCACCCCGAAATAGTCTACTTCGGCTTGGCTTTTTTCCCTATTTGCCAACAACTTCGTCCCCCCTTGTGGCGGTGCTGACCCTTCGCTACCGTGGCGCTACGCCGCAGCACCACCAGCAACCCGTTTCCGGCAGCCGAAGGGCCACCGAATTCCGGGTGCTGTCCGCCATGCCCACAGCGTCATTGCCCAACGGCCGTGCTCCCCCACGGCACGTTTCGCGGAAAGGGTTTTCCCCCATGAGCAAGAAGTTGCGGCCGGTCCTGATCGGCGCGCTCGGCGCGGCCTCCGTCGCGGCCCTCGTGATCACCACGCCCGCGCTCTCCTCGGCCGCCCCCGCACCGAGCGCCGCCTCGGTCAGTGCGGTCAAAGCCGTCGGCGACCTCTCCGTCGCGGCCAAGAAGGAGATCGCGATGAAGCTGGTCTCCAGCGCGGAAAACTCCTCCCTGGACTGGAAAGCGCAGTACAAGTACATCGAGGACATCGGTGACGGCCGCGGGTACACCGCCGGCATCATCGGTTTCTGCTCCGGCACCGGCGACATGCTCGAACTGGTCCAGGCCTACACCGACGCCGTCCCGAACAACCCGCTCGCGAAGTACCTCCCCGCGCTGAAGAAGGTGAACGGCACCGACTCGCACAGCGGGCTCGGCTCGGCGTTCGAAAGCGCGTGGAAGCAGGCCGCGGCCACGACCGCGTTCCAGACCGCGCAGAACAACGAGCGCGACCGCGTCTACTTCAACCCCGCGGTGAGCCAGGGCAAGACGGACGGCCTGAGCAACCTCGGCCAATTCGCCTACTACGACGCCATCGTGATGCACGGCCCGGGCACCGACCACAGCAGCTTCGGCGGCATCCGCTCGGCCGCGCTGAAGAAGGCCAAGACCCCGGCGCAGGGTGGCGACGAGGCGACCTACCTCAAGGCGTTCTTCGCCGCCCGCAAGGTCGTCATGAACGAGGAAGAAGCCCACTCCGACACCTCGCGCGTCGACACCGAGCAGGTGACGTTCCTCAACGCGGGCAACTTCGACCTGCACACCCCGCTGAAGTGGAAGGTCTACGGGGACTCCTACACCATCAACTGACGTGGGTGCGCGACCGGCGTGGCGCCGCTAGGGTCTCCGGCATGGGCAGGAGATTCCTCGGCGCCACGCTGGTCGCGGCCGCACTGGTCGCGGGCACGCTGCTGACCAGCACCGCCGCGACCCCCGCCGGAGCCGTCCCGCTGTCCTTCCACGGGGACGCGGGCCAGGTGCTCACCGTCGTCGCGGACTCGGCGAGCGCGACCACGGCCGTGCTCACCGCCTGGCAGCGCACCGAAACCGGCTGGTTCAGGGCCTACGGTCCGATCAGCGCGTTCGTCGGCAAGGACGGCGTCGGCCAGGCCAGCGAATCGACGTCGCACACCCCGGCCGGCGTGTGGAAGCTGACCGAGGCCTTCGGGATCCAGCCGGACAACGGGACCCGGCTGCCGTACCGGCAGGTCACGACGTCGGACTGGTGGGTGTCCGATGTGAAGTCCCCGTACTACAACACGCACTTCTCCTGCGTTCCCGGCACGTGTCCGTTCAACGAGGCGGCCGGTGAGGATCTCGGCAAGGCGGGGCCGGTCTACGACCACGCCGTCGTCCTCGACTACAACCGCTCGCCCGTGGTGCCGGGCGCCGGGTCCGCGTTCTTCCTGCACGTCTCGAACGGGAAGCCGACCGCGGGCTGCGTCTCGATCCCGGGCCCGGACCTCGACGCCGTGATGCGCTGGCTCGACCCGGCGCGGCACCCGGTCGCCGACATCTCGGTCAGCGGCTGAGCAGCTCGTCCACCGTGCGGGTGTTGATGATCCGCTCGGGCGCGATCCCGGCCTTGATCGCCCGCTCGCAGCCGTAGCCCTGCCAGTCGAGCTGGCCGGGCGCGTGCGCGTCGCTGTCGATGGCGAACTCGCAGCCGAGTTCCGCGGCCAGGCGCAGCAGCTTCATCGGCGGGTCGAGGCGTTCGGGCCGCGAGTTGATCTCGACCGCGACGCCGTTTTCGCGGCACGCGGTGAACACGGCCTTGGCGTCGAACTCCGACTCCGGCCGGCCGCGGCCGACGACGAGCCGGCCGGTGCAGTGCCCCAGCACCCGGACGTGCGGGTTCCGCACCGCGGCGAGCATCCGCCGGGTCATGTCGCGCGCCGGCATCCGCAGCTTCGAGTGCACACTCGCGACGACGAAGTCGAGCTGCCCGAGCAGCTCTTCCTCCTGGTCGAGCGCGCCGTCGTCGAGGATGTCGACCTCGATGCCCTGCAGCAGCCGGAACGGCGCCATCAGCTCGTTGGCCTTGGCGACGATCTGCATCTGCGTCCGCAGCCGGTCCGGTGACAGCCCGTTCGCGACGGTCAGCCGCGGCGAGTGGTCGGTCAGGACCATCCACTCGTGCCCGATCTCCCGGCCCGCGACGGCCATCTCGCCGATCGAGCTGCCGCCGTCCGACCAGTCGGAATGGGTGTGGCAGTCGCCCTTCAGCGCGGATCGAAGCGGTTCGCCGTCCGGCAGCTTCGCCTGGACGATCTTCTCGCGGTAGGCCGGATCACGGCCGGCCAGCGCGTCTTCGATGACGCCCGCGGTGGCTTTCCCGATCCCGGGCAACGCGGTGAGGGTGCCGTTCTCGGCCATCGAGGCCAGCCGGTCGGCGTCGGTCTTGTCGACGGTGGCGGCCGCGTTGCGGAACGCGCGCACCCGGTAGCTCGGCTCCCCCGCGCGTTCGAGCTGGAACGCGATCTCCCGCAACGCCCACGCCGGATCCATGGGACCTTCCTACCCCCTCGGGGGCAGTTCGTGCAGCTCGACGTCCGTCAGCGCACCTTGCGAGATCCGGGCGGTCTGGTAAGTGCAGAACGGCTGGCGCCGGCGGTCCGTCGGCGAGCCCGGGTTGAGCAGGCGCAGGCCGGCCGGCGTGGTCGTGTCCCACGGGATGTGGCTGTGGCCGAACACGAGGACGTCGGTGTCCGGGAACTGCGCGTCGCACCGCTGCTCGCGGCCCTGTTTCGCACCCGTCTCGTGGATGACGGCCAGGCGGACGCCGTCGAGGTCGGCGCGGGCGATCTCCGGCAGCCTCGTGCGCAGTTCCGGCCCGTCGTTGTTGCCGTACACGCCGATCAGGCGCGTGCTGCGGGTCTCCAGCTCGTCGAGCAGGGGCACGTCCACCCAGTCACCCGCGTGCACGACGACGTCGGCGGCCTCGACCGCCCGCCAGACCTGCTCGGGCAGCACCCGCGCGCGGCCCGGGAGGTGGGTGTCGGAGATGAGCAGGAGCTTCACCCGATGGCCTTCAGGACGCGTTCCAGGAAGCCGCCGATGTGGTCGCGCAGCAGCGCGGCCGCGCCCTCGGCGTCACCCTTCTTGGCCGCGGACAGCACGGCCTTGTGCTCGGTCCACTCCTTCTTCCAGCTGGGGTTGGCTTCCCAGCCGACGACGCTGATCAGCGCGGCGCGGTCCTTGAGGTCGTCCAGGATCGAGACCATCAGCGGGTTGCCGCAGCCGCGGTAGAGCGCGCGGTGGAACCGGCGGTTGAGCAGGCTCAGCGCGACCTGGTCCTTGTCGGCGATCGCCGCCGACGCCTCCTTGAGCGCGTCCGCGGCGTCTTCGAGCAGGTCGGCGTCGCGCCGCTCGACGGTGCGCCGGACGGCTTCGGGCTCGAGCACCATCCGCACGTCGTAGACGGACTTGGCCAGGTCGGCGTCGACCACGCAGACCGAGGCGCCCTTGTACGGGCTGAACGTCACCAGGCCCGAGTTGGACAGCACCTTGAGCGCCTCGCGCACCGGCGTCTTGGACACGCCCAGCCGCGCGGCCAGCTCGGCTTCGACCAGGGGCTGGCCGGGGAGCAGCTCGCGGGTGAGGATGCCGCGACGGATCTCCTCCAGGACCACTTCGGTCCGGGATGCGGGCAGGCTGAACGTCCCGGTCATGGCGCGCTCCCTCGTCGTGTCGGAGCCCATTCAACCAGCCCCACCGGATCATATATCAGATGCCATAATGGAAGGCATGAAGGAACCCGAGGAACTCCGCAGCCACCGGTGGTACGGCGGCGACGACCTGCGCGACTTCAGCCACCGCGCCCGCAGCCGTCAGCTCGGCTACAACCCGGAAGAGCACCTCGGCAAGCCGGTGATCGGCATCCTCAACACGTGGAGCGACATCAACCCGTGCCACATGCACCTGCGCGAACGCGCCGAGCAGGTCAAACGCGGGGTGTGGCAGGCCGGCGGCTTCCCGCTGGAGTTCCCGGTGGCGACGCTCTCGGAGACCTACCAGAAGCCGACGCCGATGCTCTACCGGAATCTGCTGGCGATGGAGACCGAGGAGATCCTGCGGTCCTACCCGATCGACGGCGCGGTGCTGATGGGCGGCTGCGACAAGTCCACGCCGGCGCTGCTGATGGGCGCCGCGAGCGCGGACCTGCCCGCGATCTTCGTCCCGGCCGGGCCGATGCTGCGCGGGCACTGGCGCGACGAGGTGCTCGGCAGCGGCACCGACATGTGGAAGTACTGGGACGAGAAGCGCGCGGGCCGGATCGGCGACGCCGAAATGTCCGAACTGGAGCGCGGGCTCGCGCGGTCGCCCGGCCACTGCATGACGATGGGCACGGCGTCGACCATGACCTCGGCCGCGGAAGTGCTCGGCATGACGCTGCCGGGCGCGGCGTCGATCCCGGCCGTCGACTCGGCCCACCACCGGATGGCCGCGGCGAGCGGCGCCCGGATCGTCGGCATGGTCTGGGAAGACCTGCGCATCGGGCAGATCCTCGACAAGCGCGCGTACGCGGACGCGATCACGACCGTGCTCGCCCTGGGTGGCTCGACCAACGCCGTGATCCACCTGGTCGCGATGGCCGGGCGCAGCGGGATCCCGTTGGGACTGGGCGATTTCGACGCGATCGCGCGGCGCGTCCCGGTGCTGGCGAACATCCGTCCCGGCGGTGACTGGCTGATGGAGGACTTCTACTACGCGGGCGGCCTGCCGGGGTTGCTGTCGCGGCTGACCGACCTCCTGCACCTCGACCGGCCGACGGTCACCGGCCGCACCCTGGGTGCCGATCTCTCGGCGGCCCGGGTGCACAACGACGACGTCATCCGGCCGCGCGACAACCCGGTCGCCGCCGAGGGCGGGGTCGCGGTCCTGCACGGCAACCTGGCGCCATCGGGCGCGGTGATCAAGCACCTCGCCGCCGAGCCGGACCTGCTGGTGCACACCGGCCCGGCCGTGGTCTTCGAGAACTACCGCGACCTGAAGAAGCGGATCGAGAACCCGGCGATCACCGCGGACTCGGTCCTGGTGCTGCGCGGCTCGGGCCCGCTCGGCGGTCCCGGGATGCCGGAGTACGGGATGCTGCCGATCCCGGCGCACCTGCTGGCGGCCGGGGTCCGCGACATGGTCCGGATCTCGGACGCCCGGATGAGCGGGACGAGCTACGGGGCGTGCGTGCTGCACGTGGCTCCGGAGTCCCATGTGGGCGGCCCGCTGGCCCTGGTCCGCGACGGCGACCTGATCACGCTGGACGTCCCGTCGCGGGTGCTGCGGCTGGAGGTGTCCGATGAGGAGCTGTCGCGGCGTCGTGCCGAGTGGACGCCACCGGCGCCGGTGTTCGAGCGGGGTTACGGAGCGCTCTACGCCGAGCACATCACCCAGGCCGACGAGGGCTGTGACTTCGACTTCCTGGCCCGCGCGGGCCACAACCCGGAGCCCGACGCACGCTGAAGGTTGCCTCGCGTACCCCTACCGTGACCGGTTCATCCCCCGTTAGGGCGAGTCGTACGGCTTGTCCGGGTGCCCCGTACGCTGAGGCCGTCACCGGCGCGATCGGGCGCCGCGTTGAAGGGGTGGAGAGTTGCCGTACGAACCGCGCTGGCCCGAGTCACACGGTGAGCAGACCGACGTCCTTCCGGTCGTCCGCCCCGACGCCGCACCCGAGCCCGATGCCCCGGCGAACCGGACGAAAAACCTGCGCAAGGCCGGCTGGATCGCCGGTGGCGTCTTCGGTCTGCTCGTCGTGGTCTACGGCGTCGACCTGATGGTCAGCCAGGGCAGCGTGCCGCGCGGGGTGACCGTCGCGGGCGTCGACGTCGGCGGCATGGATCGCGCCGCCGCCGAGCAGGAGCTGCGCGGGCAGATCGAGCCGCGGCTCACCCGTCCGCTGGCCGTGACGGCCGGCGACGTCCGAGGCAGCCTGTCCCCCACCCTCGCCGGGCTGAGCCTCGACTGGGCGCGGACGCTGGACCAGGCCGGCGAGCAGCCGCTGAACCCGTTCACGCGCCTTTCGTCGCTGTTCTCCAGCCGCGAGGTCGGTGTTGTCAGCCGCGCCGACGACACCAAGCTCGCCGCCGCCCTCGAGAGCCTCCGCGGCGAGATCGACCGCGAGCCCGCCGAGGGCACCGTGAAGTTCGAGGGGACGAACCCGGTCGCCGTCGCGCCGAAGCCCGGGCAGAAGCTCGACGTCGAGGCCGCGAAGGCCGCCGTCGTCGAGAAGTGGGCCCGCGGCGAGACCCTGGCCCTGCCGGTGACGAGCACGCCGGTCCGCACCACGCCCGAAGGCGTCCAGGCCGCGCTGGAGCAGTTCGCGAAGCCCGCCGTCTCGGGCCCGCTGGTCGTCAAGGGTGACGGCAAGAACGCCACCGTCAAGCCGGACGCGATCGCCGCCGCGCTGAGCTTCGAGCCCGCCGAGGGCGGCGGGCTGACACCGAAGATCGACAACGCCAAGATCGCCGACGCCGCCAAGCCGCAGCTGAAGTCCACCGAGAAGGAGGGCAAGGAGGCGACCATCGTCTTCGAAGGCGGCAAGCCCACGGTGGACCCGTCGACCGACGGCCGGGCGATCGACTGGGACCCGAGCCTCAAGCCGCTGCCCGAGGTGCTGAAGAAGACCGACGGCCGCGAGGTCCCGGCGATCTACAAGGACAGCCCGGCCAAGGTGACCACCGAGCAGGCGAACCAGCTGGGCGTCAAGGAGGTCGTCGGCGAGTTCACGACCGGCGGCTTCGCGGCCGACTCCGGCACGAACATCCGCGTGGTGGCGCAGAAGGTCAACGGCGCCATCGTCAAGCCGGGGGAAACCTTCAGCCTCAACGGGTTCACCGGCCCGCGCGGCAAGCCGCAGGGGTACGTCGAGGCGGGCGTGATCGAGAACGGCGCCCCGGCGCGCGAGGTCGGCGGCGGCATCTCGCAGTTCGCGACGACGCTGTACAACGCGTCGTACTTCTCGGGTATGAAGGACGCGGGCCACAAGGAACACAGCTACTACATCAGCCGCTACCCCGCCGCGCGCGAGGCGACGGTGTTCCAGAACCCCAACGGCGCCAGCGTCATCGACATCAAGTTCACGAACGACTCGCCGACCGGCATCGCGATCCAGACGATCTGGACGCCGTCGTCGATCACCGTGAAGCTGTGGGGCACCAAGCGCTACACCGTCGAGTCGATCCCGGGCAGCCGGTCCAACCCGACCGACCCGCAGGCCAAGCCGGGCCCGGCGGAGAACTGCCACGCCTCCAACGGCGCGCCGGGCTTCACCACGACCGACACCCGCGTGCTCAAGGACGCTTCGTCCGGCCGTGAGGTCAGCCGCTCGACGCGGACCGTCCGCTACAACCCGCAACCGAAAATCACCTGCGGCCCCTCCTAACGGCCGTTCACCGGCTGCGTCCACGCCGGTACGCTGAGTGCTTCCGCGAATCCCCGGGGGCGCCATGACGGCACGTGCGGCAGGGTTCCGGGACGTCCTCGCGGTAGCGGAGTTCCGGGCCCTGTTCGGCGCCCAGCTGGTCTCCGTCACCGGCGACCAGCTCGCCCGCGTCGCGCTGTCGATCCTGGTCTACGACCGCACGAACTCGCCCGGCTGGGCCGCGCTGACCTACGCCCTGACGTTCCTGCCCGACCTCCTCGGCGGCCCGCTGCTGTCCGGCCTCGCCGACCGCTACCCGCCGCGGCGGGTGATGGTCGTCGCCGACGTCGTGCGCGCGGTCGCGGTGACGGCGATGGCGCTGCCCGGGCTGCCGTTGCCCGCCGTGGCCGCGCTGCTCGTCGGCGTCCAGCTGTTCAACCCGGTGTGGAACTCCGCGCGGGCCGCGCTGATGCCGCAGGTGCTGCCCGAAGAGACTTTTGTGCCCGGGATGGGGTTGCTGATGATCCTGGTGCAGGCCGGGCAGGTCGCCGGGTTCGCGCTCGGCGGGCTGCTCGTCGCCGGTCTCGGCACCGCCGGGGCGCTGCTGGCGGACGCGGTGAGCTTCGCGGCGTCGGCGGTGCTGCTGGCCTCGGGCGTGCGCCCGCGCCCGCCGCGCGCCGAGCCGGGGATCCGCTGGTGGCGGCACGTCCGGGCGGGCTGGACGGTCGTCGTCGGCGACCGCCGCCGGCTCGCGCTGGTGGCACTGGGGTGCGTGTCCGGCAGCTACATCGCGGGCGAGGCGATCGCGGCGCCGTACGCGGCCGAGCTGGGCGGCGGCGCGGTGGTGGTCGGGCTGCTGCTCGGGGCGTACGCGCTGGGCAACGTCGTGGGCATGGCCGCGCTGTCCCGCGTCCCGCCGGAGCGGCGCGCGCGGCTGCTCGGGCCGCTCGCTGTGCTGGCGTGCGCGGCCCTGCTGGGCTGCGCGCTGCGCCCGGACCTCGAGGCGACGCTCGCGTTGCTCACGCTGTCCGGGATCGCCAGTTCGTACAACCTCATCGCCAACACGACGTTCGTCCAGCTGACGCCGGAAGCCCAGCGCGCGCAGGCGTTCGGCTTCGCGTTGACGGCGTTGCGGGTCTCGCAGGGGCTGGGCGTGGTGCTCGCCGGGCTCGCGGCCGAGCGGACGGCCCCGCACGGCGTCGTCGCCGCGGCCGGGGCCCTGGGCGTGCTCGCGGCGTTCGGCGCGGCCCGGCTCTGGCACCGGGCCCAGCCGGCCGCCGAGCCGTCCTGAGCCACCCAGCTGGTTTCCGGGCCACCCGGCCACGAGCCGGGCGGTCCGGACCCGGTGACCGGTCCCCAGCGGGTCCCGGTCACCGGGTTCGGTTCTCAGAACCGCGTCCAGTCGGTCGGGCGCTGACCGGTGCGGGTGGTCCAGTCCGTCGGGCACGCGGGCAGTGGTGCGACGTCGACGTCGGTGTCGGCATTGGCCCAGTCGGTCGGGATCTGGTGCGCGGTCCAGTCGGTCGGCAGTTCGCGCGCGGTCCAGTCGGTGGGCATCTGACGCGTGGTCCAGTCCGTCGGGATGGCGCGGGTCCAGTCGGTCGGCAGCTGCCGCGTCCAGTCGGTGGGCCGCTGCGCGCGACGGCGGGACGGGACGATGTTGGCGTTGGACAGGAAGTGCGACATGATTTCTCCTTGTGGTGTACGAATGTGGGGCGATCTTGTACGGTGCGTAATCGGACGGTAGCCCGACCAGCCTAATGACACACCGCATTCATTCGATTACAGTGACGATTCCGCGAAGAGTTCCGTCCTGGAAAGAGGGGCGTTCCGTGGGATTCTCCGGGTCCCAAGGGCGTAAGCCCAGCTCAGAACGTCCACGATCGGGTATCCGTACGTGGGCCATGTGGAAGCTGCCCACTCCGGTGTTCGGCTACGTCCTCGTGGTCGACGCACTGGCCCTGATCGCGATTCTGGCCACCGCCGGCCTCGTGCCGATCAGCGGTCAGGCCGTGCTCTGGTGTGGCCTCATCCTGGCCGGTGAGATCGTGCACCTCGAAGCGGCGCAACGCATCGAGCGCATCCGCGAACTCGCCGCCGACGGCCGGCCGCACATGCACCTGCAGTCGATCTGGATCTTCGCCGGGCTCCTGCTGCTGCCGCCGCCCCTGGCCACCCTGGTGATCGTGGTCAGTTACGCCCATTCGTGGGTCCGAGTCTACAAAAGGCGCGGCGTGGTTCACCGGAAAGTGTTCTCCGGGGCCACCGTGATCCTGGCCTGCGCCGCCGCGGGGGTGGTGCTGACCGTCGGCACGGGCGGGCACGTGGCACCCTACGTCCCCTACCTCGACGGTTTCGGCGGGATGACCGCCCTGCTCGCGTCCGGGATCGTCTACTTCGGACTCAACTACGTGCTGGTCATCCTGGCGATCGTGATGAGCAACCCGGGCAAGCCGCCGCGGCAGGCGTTCGGCAACCCCTCCGACGTGCTGATCGTGCTCGCCGCGGTCGGCGTCGGCTGCGGTATCGCGCTGGTCATGACGGTCCGGCCGTGGCTGCTGCCGGTGCTCATGGTGACGCCGGTGGCGCTGCACATCGGCCTGCTGCTGCCGCAGTTCCAGGCCGCCGCGCGCACCGATTCGAAGACTTCGCTGCTGGCCCCGGAGTTCTGGGTGCAGCTGGCCCGCAACGAACTGGCGCGCGCGGCCGAGCTGTCGTCGACCGCGGGCGTGCTGATGATCGACATCGACCACTTCAAGGCCATCGACGACGGCAACGGCCACCTGGCCGGCGACGAGGTGCTGCGCGCGATCGCGGCGGTCGTCCAGAACTCGGTGCGGGGCGGCGACTACGTCGGGCGCTTCGGCGGCGACGAGTTCGTGGTCCTGCTCCCGGGCACGACGAGCACGGAGATCGTCACCGTCGCCGACCGCATCCGCGCGGCGATCGCGCGGATCGAGGTGAAGGTCCCGGTGGTGCGCCCGGGCAAGCCCGAGGTGATCACCGGCCTCACCGCGTCGATCGGCGCGGCGGTGTACCCGGAGACGGCCACGGACTACACGATCCTGCTGCAGGCGGCCGACGACGCGGTGTTCGCGGCGAAGGAAGCCGGCCGTGACCAGGTGGTCCTCGCCGAGACCCGTTCCGAGCTGTCCCGGCCCGAAGTCCCCGACACGCTCTGAGCGCGGCCCGAAAACCGGTGGAACGGCGCCACTACCGTGCCGGGTGACCGAGTCGTCCAGGCGAGGGCGTGCCGTTGTACATCCGTTGAGAGTTCCCGAGTGCTGATCTCCCAGCGCGTCGCGTTTTCCTCGCCGCGCTCCTTTGCTGCGGACTTCTCACCGGAACGTGTCCTTCTCACGCCCGAAAACCGGGCCGTCGTGCCCACCCGCCTGCCCCTCGTCCGGCGACCTTGCCACGCGTGCGCGTCCGAACGTGAAGCTCACGTTCCCGGAGCGGGTGAACGTGCGTTCCGTACGGCCCGATCTGCTGGATCGGCTGCACGGCAACGACTCCGGCCTGACCGCCGAGCCGCTCCGGGATCCGCTCGTGCAGCACCGCAACCGCATCACCCTCGACGGGGACGGCGCGTGGCGGCTCGACACCGGCGGAGCCGATCTCCGGAACCGGGAGGTGCTCGACGTCGAAGTCCGGTTCGCGGCGCGGATCCCGGTCCGGCCGGTGCGGCTGATCGCCGAAGGGTGCGCTCTTTCCCGGGCGGAGGTCGAACGCCTGATCATGGAAGGCCAGGTCGTTTCCGCGGTCCGGTTGAGCGGCAAGCTCTCCGGCGGCTTCTGCTTCACGCTCAAGCGCTGCCCCCCTCGGACCTGTCCGATGTGGACAGGCCCGAGGGCGGCTTCCGGGTCAGGGCAGCGTGGCCAGGGACTCCGCGAGAACGGCGTCGGACAGCTCGTTGTCGACCATGTCCCCGGCGAGGTACGCGCCGTAGGCCGGCAGGTCGAGGTGCGCGTGGCCGCACAACGCCGTGAGGATCACCTTCTCCTCGCCGGTTTCCTTGCACCGCAACGCCTCCTGGATGCACGCGGCGAGTGCGTGGGTCGGCTCCGGCGCCGGGATGATGCCCTCGGAACGGGCGAAGCGCACGCCCGCGGCGAAGCACTCCTGCTGCCCGATCGCGATCGCCTCGATCAGGCCGAGCTCGTAGATGTGCGAGATCAGCGGCGACATCCCGTGGTAGCGCAGGCCGCCCGCGTGGATCGGGTCCGGGATGAAGTCGTGGCCGAGGGTGTGCATCTTGAGCAACGGCGTCAGGCCGGCGGTGTCGCCGAAGTCGTAGGCGTACTTCCCGCGGGTCAGCGTCGGGCACGCGGCCGGCTCGACCGCGCGGATCACCGGGTCCATCCGGCCGGCCAGCTTCTCCCGCAGGAACGGGAACGCCAGCCCGCCGAAGTTCGAGCCGCCGCCGGTGCAGCCGACCAGCAGGTCGGGGGTGTCACCGGCCAGCCGGAACTGCCGCAGCGCTTCTTCGCCGATGATCGTCTGGTGCAGCAGCACGTGGTTGAGGACGCTGCCCAGCGCGTACCGCGTGTCCGGGTCCTGTGCCGCCTGCTCGACGGCCTCGCTGATCGCGATGCCGAGGCTGCCGGTCGAGTCGGGGTGCTGCTCGAGGACGGCCCGGCCGGACTCGGTCAGCTCGGACGGGCTCGGGTGGACCGTCGCGCCGAACGTCTCCATCATCAGCTTGCGGTAGGGCTTCTGGTCGTAGGAGGCCCGGACCTGCCAGACCTCGCATTCGAGCCCGAACTGCGCGCAGGCGAAGGCGAGCGCGCTGCCCCACTGGCCGGCGCCGGTCTCGGTGGTCAGCCGGGCGACGCCCTCCTGCGCGTTGTAGAACGCCTGCGGCACCGCGGTGTTCGGCTTGTGGGAGCCGACCGGGCTGACCCCCTCGTACTTGTAGTAGATCCGCGCCGGCGTCCCGAGTGTCTTCTCGAGCCGGCGCGCGCGGAACAGCGGCGACGGCCGCCAGAGCCGGTAGACCTCGAGCACCTCTTCGGGAATGTCGATATAGCGCTCCGACGTCACCTCCTGCTCGATGAGCGCCTGGGGGAACAGCGGCGCGAGATCGGCCGGCCCGACCGGCTCGCGGGTCCCGGGGTGCAGCGGCGGAGGCGGCGGCTCGGGCAGATCGGGGATGACGTTGTACCACTGGGTCGGCAGATCGTTTTCGTCCAGGATGTACTTGGTGCGTTCGGCCATCACGCCTCCTACGTCGGCTCCCCGGTCGAACTTAGGACGCGTCCGCTGCCGAGGCCAGTCGTGCTCACTACGGTGGTCGTCATGAACGGTCTTTCCCGCCCCGACGCGCCGCTGTGGCGGCCCCCTTCCGGCCGCGGCCCGGGCCTGGTCCTGATCCAGGAGATCTTCGGCCTGGACGACTACCTCCGGTCGGTGGCGGCGGACCTGGCCGGCCGGGGGTACGTGGTGGCGGTCCCGGAGCTGTTCTGGCGGACCTCCCCGGGCTGGTCGTCGGCCCACGACGAAGCCGGCGTCGCGGCGTCGATGCAGGTCGCGTCCACTTTCGACCCGGAGCTGGGCCTCTCGGACGTCCTGGCGACCCTCGCCCACCTCCGCGCCCTGCCGGAGGTCACGGGCGGCGCCGGCGTGCTGGGCTTCTGCCTCGGCGGCTCGCTGGCCTACGCGGCGGCGGCCGCGGGCGACCCGGACGTGGCGGTGTCGTTCTACGGCTCGACGGTGCCGTCCGAGCTGGCGGAGCTGCCGAAGATCACCTGCCCCGTCCAGTTCCACTTCGGCGGGCAGGACCCGTTCATCCCGCGGCCGGACGTGGCCTCGGTGGAGGCCGCGGTGGCCTCGCACCCGGGCGCGGAGATCCACGTGCAGGAGGAAGCCGGGCACGCGTTCCACAACCACGTGGCCCCGATGTTCCACCACCCCGAGGCGGCGGCGCGGGCGTGGGACCTGACGACGGAGTTCCTGCGGCGGACCCTGCCGAGCTGAGCCGGTTCGCCCGCCGGCGCCTACGCTGGGCCGGCCGTCGGTGGCAGGTCACCGGCCCGACACGCACCCGGAGGTTTCACCATGCCCCACGCCGTGGACTTCGCCACCGTATCGACGGCCGGCCTGGAGTCGTCGCCGGTCGCCGATGCCCTCGCCGGCCTGCGGGCGAACGAGGCCCGGTACTTCAAGAACAAGTACGACCACGTCTTCACGGTCGAGCCCGCGAGCGACGCCGCGTCGGTGGTCGACTGGGTGAGCCGGATCCTCGAGGAGGAACGCGGCATCGTCATCGCGTCCCGCCCGCTCGAGGCGACCGCGTTCCAGGTCGAGAACATCCGCATGGCCTACGTCTTCTACGAGAGCGGCCTGTCGATCAACGTGATGTACACGATCGACGACAACGGCAAACGCGCGGTCGGGTTCAAGCTCTCCGACGGGATGGACGTCCCCGAGGAACTCGGCGCGTTCAAGTTCGCCCGCCAGAAGTCGAAACTGGCCGGCAACATCCGCGGCTCCTACTTCGTCGTCAAAAAGGAGTACTGACCCGGCCGCGCCGGGCGGTGTTCGCGATGAGGATGGCCACCAGGTCGGCCAGCGCGAGTGCGTCTTCGGGGTCGTCGGCCCGGCGCGGGAGGCTGCGAACGGGCGCCACCTGATCGAGCGCGACCCCCGACCTCGCCAGGAGAAAAGTGAGCGCCAGGAAGGCGGAGCGGGCGTTGCCGTCGTCGAACGGGTGGAAGAAGCAGACGTCGAGGTAGAGCCGTGCGGCGCGGGCGGGAAGAGGCAGCTCCGGGTCGTGGGCCTGCGCCAGGCACCGTTCGAACCGGTCGCGCAGCCCGGGCCCGGCGCCGTAGCGTTCACGGCCGCCCTTGGCGAAAGCCGGTCGAGCCCGGAACGGCGCCTCGGCGACGTCCAGGACACACCGCTGCCAGGCGCTGAGCACCTCGAAGCCCAGCACCGCGCCGGATTCGGCGTCGGCTCGTGCCCGAGCGAGGGCGGCGAGCAGCCGCGCGGCCCGGACCGGGTCGCGGCGGTGGTCCCGGGTGCGGATGTCGTGGGCCGGCCCGTCGCGTAGCGGGATGATCGCCTGAGCCTCCGGTGGAGTGCGGCGGACCCGGTGCCACGGCGTGGCGTCGCGGACCTCCAGCCACACCCGCAAGTGGTCGGGAGCGGTCATCCCCGGCTCTCGGGCGGGGACGACACCGCGAGCCGTCCGGCGACTTCGTCCACAAGGCTGGTGTCCGGCGCGGTCCAGCTCTCGAAGACGCCGGAGACCGCGCGTTCGACCTCGGCCTCCGCGGTCTCGGCGGTCACACCCCAGCGGGTCAGGAACCAGGTGAGCACCTGCTTGCAGTGCAGGTACCAGGCGTCTCCGGCGCCGGTCCGCTCGACGACGGCGGTGACCAGGTCGGTGGTGGCGCGTTCCGGGACCCGTCGGCGTTCTTCGGCCGGGACGGCGTCCGGCGGGTACCGGTCGAAATGCTCGGCCAGCTCCTCCAGCCAGCCCCGCCACTCACAGAGCGCGGCCGCGACGCGTTCCAGCGTGGCGGCCGGGGTGGTGATCGAGTCGCGGGGGCAGCACCAGGCGGCGACCGGCCCGCCGCCGATGTCCCCCTCGTCGTGCGCCCACCGCCAGCCCGCGGCCCACCGCCCGAAGCGGCCGGTCATGGCCCGGGTCAGCTCGTCCGCCCAGGCGGCGCCTTCGGTTCCGGACCAGGCGATCACGTCGGGATCGGCGGCCGCCCCGACCGGCCGGGCGGGTACGCGAGCGGCGGGAGCGAGGGCGCTGATCACGCCGAGCGCGGACGCGGCGTCGAACGGGTGGTGCCGGGGATCCACGTCACCCCAGGACAAGTCGGACGGCACGACGAGGTCGATCATCACCGGAGCATGGCACGACCGTGCCCCGGGCCGGGCTCACAGGGTCGGTGTCATCCCGCCGTCGATGACGATGTCCGTGCCGGTCACGTTCGCCGCTCGGCCGCCCGCCAGCAGCAGCACCAGGTCTGCGACCTCCTCCGGCTGCGTGAACCGGCCCGTCACCGCGTCCCCCGCCGCCTGCTTCGCGACCGCGTCCGGATCCAGGCTGTTCGCGCGGCCGACCGTCGCCGCGACGCCGCCGTCGCCCAGCCACAGTCCGGTGCTGACCGGGCCGGGGCTGATCGTGTTGACGCGGATCCCCTGTGGTCCCAGCTCTTTCGACAGCGATTTGCAGAAGTTGAGCAACGCCGCCTTGGCCGCGCTGTAGTCGATGACGAGCGGGTCCGGCAGCGTCGCGTTGACCGACGCGATCGTGACGATGCTGCCCGCACCCCGGTCGAGCAGGTGCGGGACGGCGGCGCGGGTGGTGCGGACCGCGGCGAGGAAGTTGATCGTCAGCGCCGTGAGCCAGTCGTCGTCGGTGACCGACAGGAAACCGCCGGTGCGCGGGGTGACCCCGCCGACGTTGTTGACCAGGATGTCCAGCCCGCCGAACGCGCTGATCGCGGCGTCGACCAGCATCGCGGGTCCGTCCGGGGCGGCGAGGTCGCCCTGGACCGGCCGGACGGAGGTGAGCTCGGCCAGTTCGGGCGTGACCGTGCGGGCGCCGGCCACGACGTGGACGCCCTCGGCGGCCAGCGCGCGGGTGACGGCCAGCCCGATGCCCTTGCTGGCTCCGGTGACGACGGCGATCTTGCCGGACAGGTTCAGGTCCACGGTGACGCTCTCCTCGGGCCGGGTCCGGGCAACAGGCGTCACAGTACGCGCGGCCCGGCCCCGAACCGATCAGGAATCGAGAAGCCCTGGTCACGGGGTCGCGCCTAGCGTTACCGCCATGACCTCCATCAGCAACATCACCCTCGAAGTGGCCGACACCGCGGCCGCCGAACGCTTCTACACCGCCGCCTTCGGGCTGGGCGACCGCCTTCGCCTGCGGGCCTCCGAGGCGCCCAGCACCGGCTTCCGCGGGTTCACCCTGTCGCTCATCGTGTCCCAGCCGGCCGACGTCGACGCCCTGATCGACGCCGCCCTCGAAGCCGGCGCGACGAGCCTCAAGCCCACCGCGAAGTCGATGTGGGGCTACGGCGGCGTCGTCCGGGCCCCGGACGGCACCATCTGGAAGGTCGCGACCTCCGCGAAGAAGGACACCGGCCCCGCCACCAAGCAGGTCGACGACGTCGCGCTCCTGCTCGGCGTCAGCGACATCGTGGCGAGCAAGAAGTTCTACGCCGACCACGGCCTGACCGTCGGGAAGAGCTTCGGGCGGATGTACGTCGAGTTCGCCACCACCGGCGTCAAGCTGGGGCTCTACCGGCGCAAGGCCCTCGCCAAGGACGCCGGAGTCGCGCCCGAGGGCGCGGGCTCGCACCGGATCGCCGTGGTCGGCGGCGTCGCGCCGCTCACCGACCCGGACGGCTTCACCTGGGAAGCCGCCGCACTGGTTCCCCAGTCCTGATGTGCCACCACTATCTGCTCGCCCTGCTCGCCGAGCAGCACCAGGACGACGCCGTCGAGGCACCGCCGGCCGGCGACGAAGTCCCGGCGCCCGGGGAGAGCCTCGATCCTCAGCCCTGCGGGTAGAAGAGGAACAGCGTGCAGCCGGTGGCCGTCGCGGGCACGTGCCACGAGCCGGCCGGCGCGTGCAGGAACGTCCCGGCCGGGTAGTCGCGGGCGCCGTCGTTGAACGTGCCCGCGACGACGTAGACCTCCTCCGGGCCGGGCTCGTGGACGTCGCGGCGCGGCCACGACGTGCCCGGGTCCATCTCCAGCACCCCGGCGTGCGCGCCGCCCGCGTCCGTCCACAACGGACGGTGCCGGATGCCGGGGAACAGCTCCCGGATCGGGGCTTGCTCGACGGATACTGCGGTGTAGCCCGGCTGGGCGAGGATCTCGGGGTGCATGTCCCCCACCGTGCCGCGCCCGGGCCGGGCGGGGACAGTGTCGACAAAGACACCCTGGGGTACTTTCCTGCCATGCATCGTGTGGTGGCCCTGGTGCGGCCGGTGCAGTCGACGTTCGAGCTCGGCTGCGCCGCCGAGGTCTTCGGCACGCGCCGGGCCGGCGTGCCGCAGCACTACGAGTTCGACGTCTGCGCCGAGACACCCGGCCCGGTGCCGACGACGGCCGGGTACACGATGTCCGTGCCGCTGGGCCTCTCGGCGCTCGCGGCCGCGGACACCGTGCTCATCCCGGGCTGGGCGCCGGTCGAAGCGCCGCTGCCCGCCCGCGTGCGCCGCGCGCTGCTGCGGGCCCACGCCCTGGGCGCGCGGCTCGTCACCATCTGCTCCGGCGTGTTCGCGCTGGCCCGCACCGGGCTGCTGGACGGCCGTTCGGCCACGACGCACTGGCAGCGCGCCGCCCAGCTGCAGCAGGAGTTCCCCGACGTGCGCGTCGAGCCCGACGCGCTCTACGTCGACCACGGCGACGTCGCGACGAGCGCCGGCGCGGGCGCCGGGATCGACCTGTGCCTGCACCTCGTCCGGCAGGACCACGGGGCCGCGCACGCGGCGCTCGTCGCGCGGCACATGGTGATGCCGCCGCACCGTGACGGCGGCCAGGCGCAGTACGCGCCGCCGGTACCCGCGGAGGACGCGCTGGACGGCCTCCTCGCATGGGCCGGCGCGCGCCTCGGGACGTCGTTGTCCGTGGGCGACCTGGCCGCGCACCTGAGCGTCTCGCCGCGCACGCTCGCGCGGCGCTTCGCCGAGCGGCTGGGCACGAGCCCCGGTGCCTGGCTGCTGTCGCGCCGGGTCGCCGAGGCCCGCACCCTGCTCGAAGAGACCGACCTGCCGGTGGACGCGGTCGCGGCGCGCGTCGGCCTCGCCTCCGCGGTCAACCTCCGCCGCCGCTTCCGCGCCCAGGTCGGCACCACCCCGGGTGCCTACCGGCGGGCGTTCAGCTCCGGTAGCGGAACAGGATCCGGCCGCGGCTGAGGTCGTACGGGCTCAGCTCCACGAGCACCCGGTCGTAGGGCAGGATCTTGATGTAGTTCCGCCGGATCTTCCCGCTGATGTGCGCGAGCACCTTGTGCCCGTTTTCCAGCTCGACCCGGAACGTGGCGTTGCGCAGGCACTCCACGACCGTGCCCTCGATTTCGATGCTGCCGGTCTTCGCCATCACCGGATCACCAGCTCGAGGTTGCTGCTCGCCCGCCGGGCGCCGGCGCCTTCGAACAACGCCGTGGCCGCCGTGTTGGCTTCGTTGACCTCCGCCGACGCCGTTTCGACGCCGGAGCGGTGCAGCGCACCCAGCGCGTACGCGAGCAGCGCCCGCGCGACGCCCCGGCGTCGCAGGTCGGCGCGGACGGCGATCAGCCCGATCCGCGGCTGCCGGAGCGGCACCACCCGGACCAGGCCCACGTAGTCGCCGGCCCGCGCGGCCACCGCGTACCTCGACGGGTCCAGCGCGGACCGCACCTCGGCGGGCATCTCCTGCCAGCCGACGGTGGCCTCGACCTCGTCGCGGATCACGCGATCCAGCTCCCTCAACGGCTTTTCCTCCGCCTCGCC
Source organism: Amycolatopsis sp. NBC_00355 (assembly GCF_036104975.1). Classification (GTDB taxonomy): domain Bacteria; phylum Actinomycetota; class Actinomycetes; order Mycobacteriales; family Pseudonocardiaceae; genus Amycolatopsis. Next base: position 4,527,361 of record NZ_CP107982.1, read on the forward strand.
GACTCCGATCATGGTCACGCCGGACGGCGCCGGCCCCGGGCCGGCTTCGGTGGGGACGACGTACTCCCATTCGCGACGGCGGATGGAGAAGCCGGCGCGCAGCCAGTCGGTGGTCAGGTCGAGGTCGGCCTCGTCGACGACGGTGTGGAGCGGCCTCGGCAGATCGCGCAGCATGGTCTCGGCGAGGTGGTCGAATACCGCGCCGTGCCAGGCGTCGACGCTGAGGAAGACCCGCCCGTCGGGCCGTCGCGACGCTTCGCCGCGGCCGACGACCAGGTCGTCTTCCAAGGCGTGCCAGTGGCGTTCCGCGACCCGGGTGATGACCGTTTTCTGGTGGGTGTCCGAAGGGTTCATCGGCCACCGCCGAGGTGCCGGGCGAAGAACCGGACCGCGCTGTCGGCCTCGAACCGCGGCAGCTCCTTGTGCGCGCCCGCGTTGGCGTGCAACGTTTTCTCCTTCGACGCGAAGGCGTCGAACAACGCGAGACCGGCTTCGCGCGGGATGTGCTCGTCGTCCCACTGGAGCGCGAACTCGATCGGGATCGTGATGCGCTTCGCCGTCTCCGCCAGGGGTTCCGGCCAGAAAAGCCCGAAAACCGCGGCGGCGATCCGGGGTTCGGCCGCCGTCAGCGGCACCCCGATCGCGGTGCCCATGTTGAGGCCGAAGTAGCCGGCCGGACCGTCGAAGCCGGCCTCCTGGAGCGCGTCGAGCGTCGCCCGCCACTCCGGGACGGCCTGCTCCGCCAGGTGCGCGTTGTACCGGACGACGATCGGGCCGACGGGCTCACCGGAGGCCATCGCGCGCTGCATGACGGCGATCTCCCGCTCGTCGTGAGCCGTTCGCGGCCGGTCACCGTGACCGGGCGCGTCGAGAACGGCGACGGCGAACCCACAGCCGGCCACGATCCGCCCGGCCCGGCCCGCCATGGCGGGGGCTTTCTTGTGGGTACCGCCGCCGTGGCCCATCAGGACCAGGGGAAGGTGCTCGCCACCCGCGGCGGGTGACCAGAGTACACCGGGGACATCGCCCACGGTGAAGTCGCGCTCGAGGACGCCGTCAGACGTCGTTTCCGAAGTGAAGTGCATGAGTGGTGCCTTTCGGGAGTGTCAGGACGCTCCCGGCGGCACCTACGCCGACCACCCGGCCGTGACACGGGGAGGGAGCACCCACGGCATAACGTTCACGGGGCTCACCTCCTCAGGCAGTACACGGTCGGGAGCGACGGTACCAACCCGGCTTCAGCAGTCCAACTCTTTTACCGGCGAGCAGCCGCCGGTGGGGACTCCAGCCGATTCCGGTGCGTTCGCGGACCAGGTGGGAGTGCCCAGGTGAGTGGCCAGCACCAGGTCGGCGGCGAAGACCTGCTCGCGGACGGTGTTCCAGGCCTTCCACACGTCGGGTTCGGCGAGCGGCTGCTTCGAACCGCGGGTGCTCTGCCAGCTGTCCGGGTTGATCAGATCAGGCATGTGGAGCGCGGGCCGGGCGAACCGTGGTCCCTCGCCGTCAGCCGGTCTGGCCGGCACGAAGCTGTACATGCCGTGGACGGGGCTCTCGAACGTCGCCGCGCGGTAGAGGGTGAACCTCGTGTGGGCATCGGCTCCGGCGGCCATCGTCCCGGCGGTGCAGATCGTGAACGCCTCGTCCTCGTCGAGTTCGGCAGCCTGTGCCGGCGTCCACGGCTTGGACTCGGCGACCACGAACACCGTGTCCACGCAGAACTCGTGGTCGAGCCTCGATCCGAAGCAGATCACCGAACCCGCCGGCAACGTCTGCATGGAGGTAGGCCGCCGTTCGTCCCGGATGACCTGCTTGCAGTTGCTGTAACGCATCCGATCCCCGAACACCCACGGGTCGGTGTTCTGGCCACCCCCACGAGTCCAGTACGGCCGGTGCAGCACCCGGGGCAGCCGACCTTCCGTCGCCCAACGACGCTCCACGTGCGACGGCGGCTCCCACTCACCCCAGAAGACCACCTCACCCTCCTGGAGACGGTCGCCGGAGTCGACGTAACGACCGTCGGCAATGAGGAACTTGCGCCCGTGAGGGCCGACGTTCCAGGGCATGTCGTCGCTCTCCGGGCGATGTTCCGCTCCGGGGTGGGGGAACTGCACGAACGCCGTCATGCCCCAGGGGTCGCGCCGGCCGTCACTTTGTTACGCCGACCCGGCGATGGCCTCCGCCAGCACCGAGCGCATCGACGTCGCCGGGCGGCCGAGCAGCCGCTCCAGTTCCGGGTCCACCGCCGCGAACTCGCCGCGCCGCGACGCGTGGAACATGCCCAGCAGCATCTCCGCCCGGGGTGCCGGGACGCCGTGGCCGGTCAGCGATCGCACCCAGTCCTCGTCGTCCGCCACCACCCGGCGGATCGTGCGGCCCGTCAGTTCCGAGAGGATCCGCGCGACGTCCGTGAGGTCCAGCGCGACCGGTGCGGTCAGCGGCGGTGTCGGGCCCTCGAATGAGCCGCCGGACGCCAGGATGATCGCCGCCGCTTCGGCCAGGTCGGCGTGGGCGGTCCAGGACACCGGGCCGTCCGCCGGGGCGACGAGTTCGCCGGTTTCCAGTGCCGCGCCGAGCAGCTGGGGCACCGTGCTCGCGTAGAACCCGTTGCGCAGCACCGTGAACGGCGTGCCCGTCTTCGCCAGGTACGCCTCGGTCGCGGCGTGGTCGGGCATCGGCGCGAACAGCGAATCCTCGGCCGCGCCCTGGTGGCTCGTGTAGAGGACACGCCCGGCGCCCGCGGCCGAAGCGGCCTCGATCGCCGTCCGGTGGCTCTCCACCGCTTTCCCGCCCGTCTCGTTCGCCGAGACGATGAGCACCTGCGTGGCGCCCTCGAAGGCCTCGGCGAGCGACTGCGGGTCGCCGAAGTCGCCGCGCCGCACGCGCACGCCGAGGTTTCCGGCGCGGTCGACGTCGCGGACGCTGACGCCGATCTGCTCGGCCGGGACGAGCTCGCGCAGCCGGCCGACGATCCGGGAGCCGAGCTTGCCGGTCCCACCGGTGATGACGATCATGGTCCACCTCTCACTAACGTTGATAGTAACGACGTTAGCATCATGGATACCACAGATACGTTATCATTGAAAACATGAGGACGGTCCGGGACGAGACGCGCACGAACATCGTCGAGGTCGCGGCGCGGCTGCTGCGGGAGCAGGGTGTGGCCGCGGTCACGATCCGCGCCGTCGCGCAGGCGGCCGGCCTGCAGCCGCCGGCCCTCTACCGGTTCTTCGCGGACAAGGACGCCCTGCTCGACGTGGTCGCCGAGCACGTGTTCAGCACCTACGTCGCCGGGAAGGCCGTCGACGAGACGGCCGATCCGGTGGCCGACCTGCGCGCCGGGTGGGACGCGCACATCGCCTTCGGCCTCGCCAACGCCACCTTGTTCGGCCTGCTGATCGACCCGCGCCGGACGTCCGGCGGCGCCGCGGCGGCCGGGCTGGCGGTCCTGCGCGCCCGCGTCCACCGCGTCGCGGCGACCGGGCGCCTGCGGGTCACCGAACGCCGCGCCGTCGAGGTGATCCACGCCGCCGGCACCGGCGCCGTGCTCACCCTGCTGGCCGTGCCACCGGACGACCGGGAGACCGGCCTCGCCGACACGATGTACCAGGCCGTGCTGCACGCGATCCTCACCGACGCGCCGGCGCCCGACGCCGTCGTGCCGGGACTGGCGAAGCTGACCACCGCCGAGCGCGCCCTGCTGGACGAGTGGCTCGGCCGGGCGGGCTGAGCTGGGGCAGACTGGGTGACGTGCCGGAACTCCCCGAAGTCGAGCTCGCCCGTCAGGTCCTCTCCGGCGCGCTCGGCCGCAAGATCCGCGACGTCGACGACCGCGACGACTGGGTCTGCCGGCCGCACGCGCCGGGCGACATCGCCGCCGCGCTGACCGGCGGGCGGCTGACCGCCGCGCACCGGCGGGGCAAGACGCTGTGGTGCGAAACCGAGGGCGGCGACGGGAAACCCGGCCCGAACCTCGGCCTGCACCTGGGGATGGCCGGCCAGCTGCGGCTCGGCGGCGAACGCGGGCCACTCGGCCCGGAACAGCTCCGCCACCGCGCGGAGAAACCCGAGTGGTTCCGGTTCGGGATCACCTTCGCCGACGGCGAACAGCTGCTCCTGTTCGACACGCGGCGGCTGAGCCGGGTGCGCCTCGACCCCGACCTGGACGCGCTGGGCCCCGACGCCGGGGAGATCTCGCGAGCCGGCTTCCGCGAGCGCGTCGGCCGCGGCCGGGCCCCGCTGAAGGCGCGGCTGCTGGACCAGTCCGTGGTCGCCGGGATCGGCAACCTGCTGGCCGACGAAACCCTGTGGCAGGCCGCGCTGAGCCCGTCGCGGCCCGTGGACGGCCTGACCGGCGACGAGCTCACCGAGCTCCACAAAGCACTCAGGAAAGCGTTGCGCGCCGCGATCAAGCACGGCGGGGTGCACACCGGCGAGATCATCGGACACCGCCGAGCCGGCGACCACTGCCCGCGCTGCGGGGCGGAGATGGCGCACGGCACGGTCGGCGGCCGGTCGACCTGGTGGTGTTCGAAGGAACAGCTGGACTAGGCGCTGCCGGGCTTCGTGATCCGGGCGCGAAGGCCGCGAGCGGTGCCTAGCGCGGCCCGAGGCCGGTGCGGCCGTCGAGCAGCTCGCGCACGACGTCCAGCTGACCCGCGTGCCGCGCCGTCTCCTCGATCATGTGCAGCACCACCCCGCGCAGATCGGCGACCTCCTCCTCGGGCGGGCCGGGATGACGGCCTGCCGGCGGCGTGGCGAGCGGCGTCGCGGCGAAGATCTCGTCGGAGCGGCGGCATTGTTCGCGGTAGAAGGCGAAAACGACGTCCGGGGAGCGCGGGGTGGTCAGCGGCGCGTGGTCGTCGTCCGGCCAGGCGAGGAGACCGGCGGTGCCGGTGACGATCTCCTGGAACCAGTACCGCTCGGCGTACCCGAGGTGCTCCACCATGCCCAGCGGCGTCCAGCCGGACGGCAGGAGCGGCGTCGTCAGCGCCGGCTCCCCCAGTCCTTCGAGGATCGCCAGGACGGCGGCCCGCTGGGCGTGCAGGTACCTCAGCAGCATGCGCTTCTCACCGTCCACGACCGCGGACCCTAGCGACTCCGCACGAGGGCGACCGGAATTTGTCGGAGGTTGCCGGTAGCGTCGGATCCATGGCAACACTGGTCACCTTCCACGCCCACCCGGACGACGAATGCCTCCGGACCGCGGGCGTCATGCGGAAGGCCGTCGAAGACGGGCATCGGGTCGTGCTGGTCGTCGCGACGCGCGGCGAGGTCGGCGAGGTACCCGACGGCTTTCTCGCCGAGGGCGAAAAACTCGAGGACCGCCGCGTCCAAGAGGCCCACGCGGCCGCGAAGATCCTCGGCGTCGAGCGCGTCGAGTTCCTCGGCTACCGCGACTCCGGGATGATGGGCGAGGCGACGAACGACGACCCGGCGTGCTTCTGGCAGGCCGACGTCGAAGCGGCCGCCGCCCAGCTCGCGGCGATCCTGCGCGAGGAGTCGGCGAGCGTGCTGACGGTCTACGACGACAACGGCGACTACGGTCACCCCGACCACATCCAGGTCCACCGCGTCGGCGTCCGCGCGGCCGAGCTGGCCGGCACCGCGCGCGTCTTCCAGGCGACGTTCAACCGCGAGTTCATGCAGCGCGGCTTCGACGCGGCGGTCGAGCAAGGCCTGATGCCGCCCGAGGCGCGGCCGAACCCGCCGGAGAACGTCGAGTTCGGCAAGCCGGAAGCCGAGATCACGGCCGCGGTGGACGTCACGAAGTACGTCGACGTCAAGCGCGCGGCGATGCGCGCCCACCCGAGCCAGATCAGCGAGGACACGTTCATGCTGGCCATGCCGGACGACGCCTTCGCCTTCGCGTTCGGCACGGAGTGGTACATCCGGGCGGGCCAGGGGCCGGGCATCACGGAGACGGACCTGATGGCCGGACTCTGACCCCGGCAGGGCCGGGAATTGCCGAGCCGGCCGGTTCCGCCGAGCCGGTCCGGGCCGCGGCTCAGGCGAGCGCGGCCGTCACGTCCAGCTCCACCAGCTGGTCGGTGTACCCGAGCTGCGCGACACCGAGCAGCGTGCTCGCGGTCGTGAACGCCGCGCCGATCCCGGACTCGTTCAGGCGGTCCCAGACCGCCGACAGCGTCGGACGATCGGTGGTCACCACGTAGATCACCGTGCGGACCACGTCCTGCGGGGTCGCGCCCGCGAACGCCAGCGCGGCCGCCGTGTTGGCGATCACCTGGTCGGTCTGGGCGAGGACGTCGCCGTCGACGACCTTGCCGTCCGCGGCCAGGGGGCACTGGCCCGCCAGGTACACCGTGCGGCCCGCCGGCGCCACGGTCACGTGGTGGTACCCCGGCGTCGGGTGCAGGCCGGGCGGGTTCTGCCGTTGAATGGTCACCACCGCATCATCACGGGGCGGGCAACCGGATTTCGGGAGGGCGCGTGCGCAGGACCATCGACTGGGCGGACGGCGCGATCGTCATCATCGACCAGACCGCGCTGCCCGGCGACTACCACCTGCTGGCGCTGCGGACGGTCGGCGAGCTCGTCGACGCGATCCAGCGCCTCGCCGTCCGCGGCGCGCCCGCGCTCGGCGGTGCCGGCGCGCTCGGCGTCGCGCTGGCGGCCCGGCTCGGCGGGGACGTCCGGGCCGACGCCGAACTGATCGCGGCCGCCCGCCCCACAGCCGTCAACCTGCGCTGGGGGGTGGAACGCGCGCTGACGAAGCTCGGCCAGGGCGCCGACGCCGTCCTCGCCGAAGCGCAGGCCGTGCTGACCGAAGACGAACAACTCAACAAGTCGGCGTCCGCGCACGCCGCCGGGATCGTGCTGGCGGAGTGCCCGCGCCGGCCGTTGCGGCTGCTCAGCCACTGCAACGCGGGCCGGCTCGCCACCGTCGGGTGGGGCAGCGCGCTCGGCGTCGTCTGGCACCTGCACGAGCGCGGCCTCGTCGAGGAGGTGCTCGTCGACGAGACGCGCCCGCTGCTGCAGGGCGCCCGGCTGACGGCGTGGGAGCTGGCGCAGGCCGGCGTGCCCTACCGCGTCCAGCCGGACGGCGCGGCCGCCGCGGCGATGGCCCGCGGGATGGTCGACTGCGTGCTCGTGGGCGCCGACCGGATCGCCGCCAACGGCGACGTGGCCAACAAGATCGGCACCTACGGCCTGGCCATCGCCGCCGCGCACCACGGGGTGCCGTTCGTCGTCGTCGCGCCGTCGTCCACAGTGGACAGTTCACTCGCGGACGGCACGGGCGTCACCATCGAAGAACGGGACGCCCGCGAGCTCACCGAATACGCCGGGATCGGCATCACGCCGCCGGGCGCGGAGGTGTTCAACCCCGCGTTCGACGTCACCCCGGCTGCGCTGATCACGGCCGTGGTCACCGAAAACGGCCGCTACGTCCCTTAGGGGCGCGGGCCGATCTCCCGGCCGCCGTCGGTCACCAGGATCGCCATCGCCGGGCACGAGTCGGCGGCGTCGAGCACCGTCTCGTCCCCGTCGACCTCCTCGGTGACCGTGCGCGCGACGGCACCGTCCAGCGCGAACACCTCGGGCATCAGGGACGCGCACATCCCCGAGCCGATGCAGGTGTGTTCGTCGACCTCCACGTGCCAGCTCATGGTCACCTTCCGAATCACCAGCCGATCGGCATCGTCCGCGGTCCGCGGACGAGCATCTGCGTCTTCCACACGATATCGCCCGCGAGGTGCAGCCCGGGCAGCTCGGTGACCAACGCGCGCAGCGCCTCCTGCAGTTCGAGGCGGGCGAGCGGCGCGCCGAGGCAGTGGTGGACGCCGTGGCCGAAGCCCAGGTGGTGGTTGTCCTCGCGGTCGAAGCGCAGTTCGTCCGCGTCGTCGAACCGCAGCCGGTCGCGGTTGGCCGCGCCGACGGCCACCAGCACCGGCTCGCCCGCCCGCACGAGCACCCCGCCGACCTCGATGTCCTCGGTGGCGTACCGCGCGAAGCCGGCACCGGCGCCCAGTGGCACGAAGCGCAGCAGCTCCTCGACCGCGGCCGGGATCAGGTCCGGGTCCTCCCGCAGGCGCGCCCACTGCCCGGGCTGGTCGAGCAGCGCGTAGACGAAGTTGGGGATCTGGCTCGCGGTGGTCTCGTGGCCGGCGACGAGGATGCCGACGCACAGGTCGACCAGCTCCAGCTCGGTCAGCCGGTCGCGCGTGTCGCGGGCCTCGATCAACGCCGTCATCAGGTCGTCCCGCGGCGCCGAGCGGTGTTCGGCGATCAGGCCGCGCATGTAGTCGCGCAGCTCCTCGCGGTTGCGCTCGAACTCCTCGGGCGTCAGGCCGCTGGTGGACAGCGCCGCGTCGCTCCAGACGCGGAACTTCGGCCGGTCCGCGACCGGGACGCCGAGCAGCTCGCAGATCACGGCGACCGGGATCGGCAACGCGTAGGCGTCGACGAGGTCCGCGGTCGTCCCGGCGGCCTTCATGTCGGCGATCAGCTCGGCCGCGAGCCGGGTGACGCGCGGCCGGAGCAGCTCGACGCGGCGCATGGTGAACGCCTTCGCGACGAGCGTCCGCAGCCGCGTGTGGTCGGGCGGGTCCATCTGCAGGATGCCGCCGTCCCGCTGCACGGGCGAGCGCCGCGGCGCGTCCTTCTCCTTCTCCATCGCCCGGGAGAAGCGGCGGTCACCGAGCACGAACCGGGCGTCGGCGTAACGCGTGGCCAGCCAGGCGGGCTCGCCGTAGGTCATCTTGACCCGCACCAGGCCGGCCGCCTCGCGAGCGGCCGAGTAGGCCTCGTTCAGGTCGAGCCCCGCCTCCTCGTTGAACGGGTACGCGAGCGGCTCGGTGTGCGTGGTGGTCATCCGGGAACCCCCGTGTCTCGTTTGTAAGCACCTGCTTGCAAACGCTACACAGCATCGAGTCTCACGTCGAGCACTCTCGCGGCCACGCTGCGTACACCACCGTGCGATCGGCGGACACCGGCGAACGCCTCGGAAGCGGCCGCGAGGCCGGCTCCCGAGGCGGCGCCGAACGCCGCCCACGCCCTCCCCCGAAGCGGGCGGCCACCCGACGATGCCGTGCGCGCGGCCGTTGCCCCAGGCCTGCGCGGTTATCGACCAGTTTTTGTCCACCTTGCGGCGGAAAGTTTCCGGCCGGTTGTCACCATGCGCCATTGCCGAGTCACGGAAACCTAGGTTACGGTGACCTAGGTGTGGATCGAGATCCTGCTGCTGTCGAGGCTGGCCCGCGAGCCGATGCACGGTTACGAGCTGCGCAAGGCCGTGGAGGCCTCGACCGGCCACACCTTGTCGAACAACTCGCTGTACCCGACGTTGCGGCGCTTCGTCGACGCCGGCGCGGTGAGCCGCAGCGCGGAGGAACAGGAGGCCAAACCGCCGCGGCACGTCTACACCGTCACCGACGTCGGGCGGGAGCTGCTGCACGACATGCTCGCCGACTTCCCGGACGACCTCGCGCTCAACGAAGCCGAGTTCCTCGCCAGAGTGGGGAACTTCGGCTGGCTGCGCGAAGACGAGCGGAGCCGCGTCATCGACGTCCGCGATCGCGGGCTCGCGGCCGAACACGAGCGGCTGACCCGGCTGCTCGCCGACCAGGCCGATCCGTGGAGCCGCGCCACCATGCGGCACGTCTGCGAGCAGTTCGACACCGAACGCGCCTGGCTCGCCGAACTGAAACGAGGAGCGGTTTCATGACCACCACCGAAGAGACCCCTCGGCTGCCCTTCGCCCGCGCCGACGCGCTCGCGATCGCGCCGGACTACGAAGCGCTCCGGCGACAGGCCCCGGTCAGCCGGGTGCTCACCCCCGCCGGCGACCCGGCGTGGCTGGTGACGTCGTTCGAGGAGGCCAAGGAGATCTTCCGCGACAAGCGGTTCGGGCGGTCGCACCCCGCGCCGGAGCAGGCGTCGCGCATCTCCCACGCCGCGATCCAGGACGGCCCGAGCGGCGACTTCGACACCGAGGAGCAGGAGCACAAGCGGATGCGCCGGATGCTGGCGCCCGCGTTCTCCGCGCCGCGGATGCGCGCCCTCGGCGACCGGATCGAGGAGCTGACCACCCGCTGCCTCGACGACATGCGGGCGGCGCACGACGCCCACCCCGGCGAGCCGGTCAACCTGACCGAACTGCTCGCGTTCCCCTTGCCCGTGCTGGTGATCTGCGAGCTGCTCGGCGTCCCGTTCGACGACCGCGAACACTTCCGGAACCTGTCGGAGCGGATCGCGGTGATGGACGGCGGCGCCGACGCGCAGGCCGCGATGACCGAGTTCAAGGACTACATGACCGGCCTCGCCGACGCCAAGCGCGCGAACCCGCAGGCCGACGTCATCTCCGACATGGTCGCGGTCCAGGCCGACGACCCGACCTTCACCGACGACGACCTCGCGCGCATGGGCGCCGGGCTGCTGTTCGCCGGCCACGAGACGACGTCCACCCGGATCGCGATGGGCGTGCTGTTCCTGCTCACCGACACCGCCCGCCGCGACCGGTTCGCCGCCGACCCCGAGGGCGAGGTGAACCAGACCGTCGAGGAGATCCTGCGGATGACGGCGACCAGCGGTACCGGCCTGCTGCGCTACGCGCACGAGGACGTCGAGGTCGCCGGGACCCGGATCATGCGCGGCGACGCCGTGCTCATCTCCAGCGACGCCGCCAACCGCGACGCCGCGGCGTTCGCCGACCCGGACGAGTTCGACCCGGGCCGCACCCCGAACGTCCACCTCGCCTTCGGCACCGGCGCGCACGTCTGCATCGGCGCGAACCTGGCCCGCACCGAGCTGCGGACGGTCTTCCCTGCCCTGTTCCGCGCTTTCCCGCAGATGCGCCTCGCCGTCGGCCTCGACGACATCGCCGTCCGCGTGAACCGCGTCGCGGGTGGCGTCGACCGCGTCCCCGTCACCTGGTGAGGAGCGTCCCGTGAAGATCAGCGTCGACACCGGCAAGTGCGTCTCCTCGGGCCAGTGCGTGCTGCTGGCGCCGGAGACGTTCGACCAGAACGAAGACGACGGCACGGTGGTCCTCCTCGCCGACGAGCCGCCGGCCGGTGAGCGGGACGCGGCGCGGCAGGCCGAGCTGACCTGCCCGGCCGCGGCGATCCGGCTCGCCGAGGCCTGACCGACCGCACCCGCGTCCGGTTTGCCGGTTAACCTTCAGCGGTGACCGAACAGCCGGGCCGGAAGCGGGACGCCGCCGCGACGCGCCTGGCGCTGCTCGACGCCGCCGCGAAGCTGTTCGCCGAGCGGGGGTTCGACCGGACCACGGTGCGGGACATCGCGAAGGAAGCGGGCGCCAACCAGTCGCTGCTCTTCCGCTACTTCGGCAGTAAAGAAGCGCTGTTCGAGGCGGTCATCGCGCGGAACACCCGCGAGCAGATCGCCTCGAACTCGCCGGAACGGCTGTTCAGCGCGACCTTGCGCAGCATGCTGGAACCCGGCGGCGAGCGGAACCGGACGCTCGAGACGTACCTGCGGTCACCGGGCAGCGACAGCGCCGCCGCGGCGATGCGGCAGGAGCTGGGCCGCGAGTACGCCGGCACGCTCGCCGGCCTGACCGACGCACCGGACGCCGAGCTGCGCGCCGACCTCGCGCTCGCCTGGCTGCTGGGCATCGGGCTGGTCCGCGAGGTCACCGCGAAGGAACCACTGGCCAGCGCCGACCCGGACACCATCTGCCGGCTCGTGCTCGCCGCTACCCAAACGTTGCTGGAGCGCACGGAATAACGCGGCACTTTCACGTGAAAGTGCCGCCTCGTCAGGGCAACGCGCGCCGCAGCAGTTCCGCCAGGTGCACTGCCTGGCGGCCCGACTCCTGGGCGATCTGGGTCCGGCAGCTGAAGCCGTCGGAGACGACCACCGTGTCTTCCGAGGCCGCGCGGATCGCCGGGAGCATGCGGTCCTCCGCCACCGCCTTCGACACCTCGTAGTGGCCGCGCTCGAAGCCGAAGTTGCCCGCCAGGCCACAACATCCCGAGTCCAGCGTCGTGTTGCGGACGCCCGCCGCCGCCATCGCCGACTCGTCGGCGGTGAAGCCGAGGACCGCGTGCTGGTGGCAGTGGACCTGGGTGATCGCGTCGACGTCCAGCGCCGCGAACGGGATCGGGGCGCGCTCCAGGAGTTCCGCGAACGTGACCGTCCGCGAGGCCAGCAGCACCGCACGCGCGTCGTCCGGCAGCAACGCCGGCAGGTCGCTACGGAACAGCGCCGTGCAGCTCGGCTCCAGCCCGGCGACCTCGTACCCCACGTCCAGGTACGGCGCCAGCACGTCCAAGGTGCGCCGCAGGACGCGGCGGGCGACGTCGAGCTGGCCGGTCGACACCCACGTCAGTCCACAACAGACACCACGGTCGGGCAGCACGACGTCGTACCCGGCCGCGGTCAGCACCTCGTGGGCCGCGTCGAGCACCGACGGCGTCAGGTAGTTGTTGAACGAATCCGGCCACAGCACGACTTTCCGGTCGCCGGACGCGCGGCGCCGCAGGTCCGCCCGCGCCGTCGTGAACGGCTTCCGCGCGAACTCCGGCAGCGCTCGTTCCTTCGCGATCCCGCCCAGCCGTTTCAGCAGCCCGGACAACCGCGGCGACCGGCCGACGGCGTTGGCCAGCCGCGGCGCCCGTGCGCTGGCCCGCAGCCACAGCGGCAGCCAGCCCATCGAGTAGTGCGCCGCCGGGCGCAGCCGCCGCCGGTAGTGCTGGTGCAGGAACTCGGCCTTGTACGTCGCCATGTCGACGTCCACCGGGCAGTCCGACAAGCATCCCTTGCAGGACAAGCACAAGTCGAGCGCGTCGTGGACCTCGGCGGAGCGCCAGCCGTCCGTGATGACCTCGCCGTTGAGCATCTCGGCGAGCAGGTGGGCCCGCCCGCGCGTCGAATGCCGTTCCTCGCGGGTGGCGCGGTAACTCGGGCACATCACGCCGCCGCCGCTGGTGTTGCGGCACTTCCCGACGCCGACGCAGCGGCGCATCGCCTGCCCGAAACTCCCCCGGTCCTCCGGGTAACCGAGCACCGTGACGTCCTCAAGGGACAGTGGCGCCGGGCGCACGCGCAGGTTCGCGTCGACCTTGCGCGGCTCGACGATGATGCCGGGGTTCATCCGCCCGGCCGGGTCGAAGATCGCCTTGAACCGCGCGAAGACGTCCATCATCTCCGGGCTGTACATCCGGGACAGCAGCTCCGAGCGGGCCTGCCCGTCGCCGTGTTCGCCGGACAACGATCCACCGTGGGCCGCGACGAGGTCCGCGGCCTCTTCGAGGAACCGCCGGAATCCGGCGATCCCTTGCCGGGACAGCAGATCGAAGTCCAGGCGCAGGTGCAGGCAGCCCTCGCCGTAGTGGCCGTACACGACGCTCTTACGCCCGTGCGCGCGCATCAGGTCCTTGAACTCGCGCAGGTACGCGCCGAGCCGCTCCGGCGGGACGGCCGCGTCCTCCCAGCCCGGCCACGCTTCCGAGCCGTCCGCGAGCCGGGTCGCCAGGCCCGCGCCCTCCTCGCGGATCCGCCACAGCTTGCGCTGCGCGACGGGGTCGTCGAGCACGACGGATCCGGTCAGGTCCAGCGACGCGGCCAGCGCGCGGGCGCGCCCGGCGGCCTCGGCCGGGTCCGCGCCGGCCAGCTCGACGAACAGCCAGGCGCCGCCGGGCGGCAGGTCGTTCCCGCGGCCGGGGAGCATCGCGACCAGCTCGGCGTCCACGCCTTCGACGGTCAGCGGCGACCACGGCAGGATCGACGGCACCGCGTCGGCCGCCGCGATGTCGGACGGGAAACCCAGCACGGCCAGCACCCGGTGCCGCGGCAGCTCGGCCAGCGCGACCGTCGCTTCGAGCACCGTGACGCACGTGCCCTCCGAGCCGACCAGTGCCTTGGCGACGTCGAAGCCGTTCTCCGGCAACAGGTGTTCCAGGCCGTACCCGGAGACGCGCCGCGGCCACGTCGAAAGTTCCTTGCGCAGCAGCGCCAGGTTGTCCCGCACCAGCGCGCGCAGCTCGTCGAAGATCCGGCCTTCGGTGGGCTCGCCCGGGCCGAGTCGCAGCCGCGTGCCGTCGTAGAGCAGGACGTCCAGCGAGCGCACGACGTCGACCGTGCGGCCCCACGCCACCGAGTGCGATCCGCAGGCGTTGTTGCCGATCATCCCGCCGATCGTGCAGCGGCTGTGCGTCGAGGGGTCCGGGCCGAACCGCAGCCCGTGCGGCGCCGCGACGGCTTGGAGGTCGTCGAGCACGGTCCCGGGCAGCACCCGCGCGAGCCGCGTCGCCGGGTCGAGCGAGAGCACCCCGCCGACGTGGCGTGAGGTGTCGATCACCAGCCCGGGCCCGCACGCGTTGCCGGCGACGCTGGTGCCCCCGCCGCGGGCGATCACCGGCAGGTCCCGGACGCGGGCGGCGGCGACCGCGGCGACGACGTCGTCGACGGTCTCCGGCAGCACGACGCCGCGGGGCACGTGGCGGTAGTTGGAGGCGTCGGTCGTGTACAGCGCGAGCGTGGCGGCGTCGGTGAGGATCTCCACGCCCCCATTCAAGTCGATCGGTGGCACGATCCGCTGTGTGACGATCGACTTGCACGCCCACAGCACGGCCTCGGACGGCACGACCCCGCCGGCGGACCTGCCGCGGCTGGCGGCCCGGGCGGGCCTGACGGTGGTCGCGCTCACCGACCACGACACGTTCGCCGGCCTGGCTCTTGCGGCGCCCGCGGCGGCGGAAGCCGGGATCGAGCTGGTGCCGGGAGTCGAGATCTCCTGCCGGCTCGACGACGCCGAGGTGCACCTGCTCGGCTACTTCGCCGACCCGGCGGACGCGCCGCTGGCCGCCGAGCTGGACCTGATCCGCACCGACCGCGCCCGCCGCGCGGTCCGGATGGTCGAGCGCTGCCGCGAGCTGGGCGCGCCGATCACCCTGGCCCAGGTGGAGGCGATCGCGGCAGGCGCCCCGCTGGGCCGCCCCCACATCGCGGCGGCGCTGGTGGCCTCGGGGGTGACGACCGACGCGTTCACGCAGGACTGGCTCGCCGACGGCGGCCGCGCGGACGTCCCGAAGCACGTCCTGCCCACGACGGCCGCGATCGCCCTGGTCCGCGCGGCCGGCGGCACGGCGGTGCTGGCCCACCCGCGCTCGTCGAAGCGCCGGGCGGAGGTGTCGGACACCCAGCTGGCGACGCTGGCCGCAGCGGGCCTCGCCGGCCTGGAGGCGGACCACCCGGAGCAACCACCCGAGGTCGGCCGGCGGCTGCGGGAGGTGGCCGCGGAGCTGGGGTTGCTGACGACGGGCTCGAGCGACTTCCACGGCGACCGCAAGCCGGTCCGCCTCGGCGACTTCACGACGTCCCCCGAGGTGCTGGCCGCCCTGCGCCCCTGAGCCGGCCGGCCCCGGGTGAGGCCCTGCGCCCGGCCGACGCGCCGTGAGGGGCACCCTCAGGGCGCTCGAGTCCCTCAAGGTGCCCCTCACGGCTTTACGGCCCTGAAGGTGCCCCGCATGGCCTCCGGCTTCAGCGAGTGGCGGCCGCGGTGAGGCGGCGCTCGGCCAGCGCGGCCGCCTCACGCAACGGCGTCGTCGCGTGGGACCGCGCCGCCGCGAGGATGGTTTCGACGGTCCCTTCGATCGACTCGACGCGGGCCAGCGCCGCGTCGTGGTCCAAGCCCTCGGCCTCCCGGGCGAGCGTGTACAAGATCCCGCCCGCGCTCGCGACGTAGTCCGGCACCCACAGCACGCCCCGGGCGGCGAGCGCGTCCGCGACGGCGTCCTCGGTCAGCTGGTTGTTGGCCGGGCCCACCACCAGCGGTGTGTCGAGCCGGGCCACGCTCTCCGGACTCAGCACGCCGCCCACCGCCGCCGGGATCACCACGTCCGCCGTCAGGGTGAGCGCTTTCTCCGGCTCGGCCCACTCGAAGCCCAGCTCGCGAGCCTCGGCCCGCTTCGCCGGGTCGACGTCCGACACCACCACAGACGCGCCCATGGCCTGCAGGCTCGCCGCGAGGTGCGCGCCCACCGCGCCGTAGCCGCTGATCACCACCCGGCGGCCGGCCATCGACCGGGTGCCCGACGCCGCCCGCAGCGCGGCCAGCACGCCGATCGCGGTCGGGCCGCTCGAGGAGCCCGTGCCGCCCGCCGCCTCGGGCGTGCAGTACGCGTGCGGCGTGACCTCGCGCAGCACCAGCATGTCGGCCGGGCCGGTGCCGACGTCCGGGCCGGCCAGGTACCCGCCGTCGAACGACGCGATCAGATCGGCGTGGTCCAGAAGGACGTCTCGCCGTTCCGCCGGAGAGAGCACCCGGCCGGGCTCCAGCGCGATGACGCTCTTCCCGCCCCCGAAATCGAGGCCCGCGACCGCGCACTTCGCGGTCATCGCGGCCGAGAGGCGCAGGACGTCGTCCACGGCGTGGGTCACGCTCGGATACGCCTTGAAGCGGCAGCCGCCGACGGCCGGGCCGAGCACGCTCGAATGGATCGCGACCATCGTGGTGACGCCGGATCGACGGCCACGGCGGGCGATCAGTTGCTCATGTGCGGTCATGGGAACTGAAGTTAGAGTGATTGTCGGCTGTATCGACATGTCGCCGAACTAAATTCGGTGACGACAAGGAGGACCCGGTGCTGGACGAACTTGATTCGGCGATCGTGCGCCTGCTGCAGGAGGACGCCCGGCAGACCAACCGCGAAATCGCCCGCAAGGTCGGCATCGCGCCGTCGACCTGCCTCGAGCGGATCCGGCTGCTGCGGGAGCGCGGCGTCATCCGCGGCTACCACGCCGACATCGACCTGGCGAGCCTCAACCGCGGCGTCCGGGCCCTGGTCGCGGCGCAGGTGCGGCCGCTGAGCCGGGCCGTGATCGACACTTTCCAGAGCTCGATCGCCCAGCTGCCGGAAGTGCTTTCGGTCTACGTCACGGCGGGCAGCGACGATTTCCTGATCGAAGTCACCACACCCGACATCGACGGGCTGCACGCGTTCCTCGCCGACCGGCTCGCGATCCGCCGCGAGATCGTCGGCTTCCGCACTTCGATCATTTTCCGGCACCTGCGCAAGACGACGTTGGAACCGCTGGCCTAAGGGGTACCCGGACGTGGACGGCGCGCCATCCCCGGAAATACCCGGATTCGCACCCTGGGAGTCGGAAACTGTCGGTGGTGGGAGGTCTAATGAGTGCGACGGGAAGGAGGCACCGCCATGATCACCACGTTGAACCATCGTGAGCGGGCCACATTGAGAGCCGTGGCCGGGGGCCACGCCGAGATCAGCTGCAGCTGCGAGCCCGATCTGTTCATCGACGGCCTGAGCTGCTGCGACCAGTCCACCGTGCACCGGCTGGCCCGCCTGGGCCTGATCGCGCCGGCCCGCCCGGGCAAGTGCGGCCAGCGCGTTCCGGCATTACTCACCGAAGCCGGTTCGCACGCGCTGGGTGAGGTCTTCGCGGCCGCCGCGTAATTGTGTTGCCGCCGCGGCGGCGGCGCTGCCAGCATCGCGCGATGCACGTATTCCTCGAAACCGAGCGGCTGATCCTCCGCCGGTTCACCGAGAACGACGCCGACGCGCTGTTCGAGCTCTACGACGATCCCGCGGTCATGAAGTACCTCAATGGGGGCAGGCCCGCGGATCGCACGGAGATCGTCACTCTCGATCTCCCCGCGTTCCTCGGTTACTACGAGCGTTTTCCCGGTTACGGGTTCTGGGCCGCGATCGAGAAGCGGTCGAGCGCATTCCTGGGGTGGTTCCACTACCGGCCGCGGCCGCAGGACCCGCCGGACGAACCCGAACTGGGCTACCGGCTGCACCAGGCCGCCTGGGGCAAGGGCTACGGCACCGAGGGCTCGGCGGCACTGCTCGCGAAAGGCTTCGCCGACCTGGGGGTCAAGCGCGTCACGGCGTTCACCATGACGGTGAACCAGCGCTCGCGGCGCGTGATGGAGAAACTGGGGATGACGTTCGTCCGCACGTACTTCGAGGAGTTCCCGGAGCACGATCGGGCGCCGGGCGCGGAACACGGCGAAGTCGAGTACGCGATCACGCGCGAGCAGTGGAGGCTGCGGTCGTGAGTGTTTAGGGCGGTTCTAACCGCCCTAAACACTCACGACAGGCTGCGGCAGAAGGCTCAGCCGTGGACTTCGAACTCGTAGATCCGCGCCGCGCCGTTGCCGTCGTTGGCCGGGGTGGTGAGGTTCAGCTTCACGTACCGGGCCGATCGTGTCGTGATCGGGTGATACGTGCGGCTGGCCCGCGAACCGGTCACGGACGCCACCGTCGTCCAGTTCGTGCCGTCGGTCGACGTCTGGATCGTGAAGGCGCCGGTGTTCCAGGCCGTGGTCTCACCGCCGAGGCCGGCGTGCTCGACCACGAACGACGACACGTTCTGCGCCGACCCGAGGTCGACCTGGAGGAACTTCGTGGCGGCCGTGCTGCAGAACTTGCTGTTGTTCGCCAGGCTGCCGTCGACGGCGTTGGCCGCGCCTTCGGACGAGGCACACGCCGCCGAGCCCGTCGCCGCCTTGCCCTGCGCCAGGTTCGCGCCGAGGTTCGGCGCGGCGGGCGGCGGGGTGAACCCGTCGTTGTACGACGGCGGGACGTCCGCCGCGTTCGTGCCCCACGCGCTCGGCGACGAGCCCATCGTGTAGTTCAGCGTCGACGCGCCCGCGATGTCGCCGTAGCGGATCCACGACTTCGTCGTCGCGGTCCCGTTGACACTGAGGCTTTGCACGTACTGCGCGCCCTGGCCGGCGCCACTGCCGGTGATCTGGATCGTCCCGCTCGGGCGGATGATCGAGACGGCCGGGAACAGCGGGCCGTGCAGGGCGAGGACGTCCGCGCCCGGCGTCGCCGGGTACATCCCCAGCGCGGCGAAGACGTACCACGCCGAGGTCGCGCCGAGGTCGTCGTTGCCGGGCTCGCCGCCCGCGCCGGTGGTGAACGACTCGTTCATCACGCGCCGCACCGCCGAGCTGGTGCCCTGCGGGTGGGCGGCGTAGTTGTACGCCCACGGCACGCCGTGCTCGGGCTCGTTGCCGATGTAGAAGTACGGCTGGGTGAGGCCGCCGTTGAGCTGGGTGAAGTGGTGGTCCAGCCGCTGGACCGCGGTCTTCGCGCCGCCCATCAGGTTGATCAGGCCCTGGTAGTTGTAGGGCACCATCCACGTGTACTGCGCCGGGTTGCCCTCGGTGTACCCGCTGTTGCTCGACGGCACGACCGGCCACGCGAACGTGCCGGTGCTGCCCCGCGGCTGGATGTAGCCGGAGTCGGGGCCGTACACGTTCTGCCACCACTGGGCGCGCTGCATGTAGGTGTTGTACTTCGTCGTGTCACCCACGGCCTTCGCGAACTGGGCCACCGCGAAGTCCGACGCCGAGTACTCGAGCGAGTCCGACGGGTCCTCGGTGACGTAGTGCCGGCTGACGTACCCGGACTGACGCCCGCGGATCGACTGCCCCTGCGCGGTGCCGCCGTTGGAGCTCTTGTCCATCAGCGTCAGCGCCGCCGCCGTGTCGAAGCCGCGGACACCGAAGGCGTACATGCTGCCGACGACGATCGGCCCGGGGTCACCGGTCATCACGAAGTGCTCGTTGTTGTTGTGCGACCACTTGGGCAACAGCCCGCCCTGCTGGCCGTCGAGCACCATCGACTTCGCGATGTCGCTCGCCTCATCGGGCGCGACCAACCCGATCAGCGCGGCCCAGGACCGGTAGATGTCCCAGCCGGAGTAGTTCTGGTAGACGGTGTGCGACGCCGTGTGGATCGCTTGGTCGAACCCGCGGTACTGGCCGTTGGTGTCGCTGGCGATGTTCGGGTTCTGGAACACGTGGTACAGCGCCGTGTAGAACTTCTGCAGGTCCGCGGCGGCACCCCCGGTCACCTGGACGCGGTTGAGGACGCTGTTCCAGCTCGTGTCGGCCGCGGCGCGGATCCCGGCGAAGTCGAACCCGGGGTTCTCGGCCGCGAGGTTCGCCTGCGCGTTGGCCAGGCTGACGAACGAGATGCCGACCTTCGCCTGCACGGTGGTGTTGGTGGAGGTGTCGAAGGTGACGTAACCGCCGGCGTTCGTGCCGCTGCTGCTCGCGGATCCGGCGCTCACCGTGCCGCCGAGCCAGGTGCCGAAGCCGCTGGGCGCGCGGTCGAACTGGATGACGTAGAAGATCTGGTAGGTCTTGGACGAGCCGCAGAAGCCGCCGCCGGTCGCCGAGCCGGTGAGCTGGCTGCCGCTGATGCTGACGGATCCGCTGCGGTTGCCGGTCGCGCTGCGGCCGGGGTTGACCAGCAGGCGCGCGGCCGTCGTGTTCGGGTAGGTCAGCTTCATGAAGCCGGACCGCTTGGTGGCGGACAGCTCGACGGTGGTGTTGTAGTTGTCGAGCTTGTTCTTGTAGTAGCCGGGCGCGGCCGACTCGTTCGCCTTCGTGTAGCGGCCGGCGTACCCGGTCCAGCCGGTGCCCGGCGACGTGCCGATCGCGCCGGTGATCGGCAGCAGGCCGAGGTCCTCGTTGTTGGGGCAGCCGGCGCCGTTGAAGTGGGTGAGGCTGAACTCTTCGATGCTGGTGTCGCCGTAGCGGTAGCCGGACGGCGACCCGGTCGGGGTGTCCGGGCTGAACTGCGTCATCCCGAACGGCACGACGGCGCCCGGGTAGGTGCTGCCGCCGGCGCCGCCGGGCACCGGGTTGGGCGAGTTGCTGTTGTCCGTGCCGATGAAGGGATTCACGTACTGCGTAAGGGCTAGCGTCGCGGCGCCGGCGGCCGGGGCGGGCAGCGCGGCGAGCCCCGCGCCCACGAGGACCGCGGCGAGCGCCGCTCCCCGAAGCCGTCTCCTGAACCTTGACAGTGGTCCGGACATGGAACCTTCCTCTCCTCGGCACGCGTGGCTGACAACGTTGTCAATCGGCCCGAAAACCGCACTTTCCTAGGGAAAGTGCAGCATTTTGAGGCTGGTGGGGCTGCTGTGGTGACAGAGGTGGTGCTGGGCCCGGGTCGGGGCGGGCCGGGTGATCCGGTGGTCGGGGGAAGGACATGGTGCCACGGGCGAATACCTCCGCGGTAGCACCGAAAGTCCGAATCCCCCTTGTGCGCCAACCGAATCCGCGAGCCGTCAGCCCACCACCCGCCGGTGGTCCGCAGTCACGGGCCCGACGTGACCCACCGCTCGCCGAGTCCGGTGGCCTTCGCCTCGCCGCCCGTGAGGTCGGCCAGCCAGCCCGCGAACGTCCCGGCCTCGCCCGGACCCAGGCCGATCTCGAAGTGGGCCAGCTCGTCGAAGCGGGTCGCGTGGAGCGCGTACCGCGACGCGCGCAGGTCGTTCTCCAGCCGTCCCGCGCGGTCGTAGCTCACGGCGACCTCAACCACTTGGAGTCGACGGTGTTCTAGTACGCCTACTACGTCGATCGCTTGTGCCACAGCCTGTCCGTACGCGCGGATGAGCCCGCCCGCGCCGAGCAGCACCCCGCCGAAGTAGCGTGTCACGACCGCGACCGTGTCCGTCAACTCCCGGCGGCGCAGCACTTCCAGCATCGGCGTGCCCGCGGTGCCGGCCGGTTCACCGTCGTCACTGGACCGTCGGCTCCGTCCATCCGGGCCGAGAACGAAGGCGTGGCAGTGGTGCCGGGCCCCCGGTCCGGCCCGTCGCCGGGCCGCGATGAACTCGCGCGCGGCCTCCTCCGAAGACACCGGAGCGAGCGCGCAGAGGAAGCGGGAGCGCTTGATCTCGACCTCGTGGCCGCCTTCGCGAGCCACGGAGAGATAACGATCAGTCATCGGACGGGTTCACCATGTACCCAGCTTCTCACCCCGGAGCAGGGCCCCGACACCCGCATCAGACCACTTGGGACAGACGTCTCCGCAGGTCAGACGGGTATTTACCGGTTTCTCGGCCGACCCGGGCCGACATAGGGGTCCACCCCCGGGCCCGTCAACGCAAGCGTGGCATTTCCCACCCGGGGCCAACGACGTATGTCGATAACAGCGAATTCACACTATCGTCATAAGACCCGGCGAACCCGGGAGTAACACCGCGCGCTCCGGCCGACCCCCACCACAGTGGTCTGCCTCTGCGCGCACCCGCAGTACCGACACGTTCGGCTGCCCAGTGTTGTGCGGCCTCCCAGATGCCCGCGTCCGGCTTCCGGGCTCTCATGCCCGGCCGATACCTCGCGGCATCTTGCACCTCGACAACAGCAACTGTTCTCGACTGACCATCGCGGTACCGGACCACTTCGTTAACCGGTTCAGCACGAACCACTCGATGAGGTGAGTACCGGTCACGCCAACGCCTTGGGAGGCGGCCAGCCGTGACCCACCGTGCCAGTGCGCTCCCCCCGTCGGGGGAGCAGCTCAGCAACGCCGAGGCCAAGGGCCTCTACCGGAGCGAATACGAACACGACGCCTGCGGTGTCGCGTTCGTCGCCGATCTCACCGGACGCCGGGACCATTCCATCGTCGCGAAGGCCCTGGTCGCGTTGCGCAACCTGGAACACCGCGGGGCGCGGGGCGCCGAACCGGACACCGGGGACGGCGCCGGGCTCCTGATCCAGATCCCGGACGAGTTCTACCGTGAGGTCGTCGACTTCACACTGCCCGAACCCGGCATGTACGCCGTGGGAACCGCTTTCCTGCCCCAGGACGAAAAACGCCGCGGCCGGGCGATGACGACCATCGAGCGCATCGCGGCCGAAGAGGACATGCGCGTCCTCGGCTGGCGCGAGCTGCCGGTGCACCCCGAGCACTGCGGGCCGACCGCGGCCGAGACGATGCCGCACTTCACGCAGCTGTTCCTGGCCGCGCGCCGGCCGAAGCCGGAGCACGCCGACCCGCTGTCGATCGAGCGCAGCGCGTTCTGCGTCCGCAAGCGCGCCGAGCACGAGCTCGTCGAAGAGGACGTCTACTTCCCGAGCCTCTCCTCGCGCACGATCGTCTACAAAGGAATGCTCACCGAGCCCCAGGTCGAGCGCTTCTTCGCCGACCTGACCGACGAGCGCGTCACCAGCGCCATCGGCCTGGTGCACTCCCGCTTCTCCACCAACACGTTCCCGTCCTGGCCGCTGGCCCACCCGTACCGGTACGTCGCGCACAACGGTGAGATCAACACCCTGCGCGGCAACCGCAACTGGATGGACGCCCGCGAGGCGCTGCTCGAGACCGACCTGATCCCGGGCGACCTCAAGCGGATCTACCCGGTGATCACCCGCGGCGCGAGCGACTCGGCGTCCTTCGACGAGGTCCTGGAGCTGCTCCACCTCGGCGGCCGGTCGCTCCCCCACGCCGTCCTGATGATGATCCCGGAAGCATGGGAGAACCACCAGGAGATGGACCCGGCGCGACGCGCCTTCTACGAGTTCCACTCGACGCTGATGGAGCCGTGGGACGGCCCCGCGCTGGTCGCCTTCACCGACGGCAGCCAGATCGGCGCGGTGCTGGACCGCAACGGCCTGCGCCCCGGCCGCTACTGGGTGACCGACGACGGTCTCGTCGTGCTCGCCTCCGAGGTCGGCGTGCTCGACATCGACCCGGCGACGATCGTCCGCAAGGGACGGCTCGAGCCCGGCCGGATGTTCCTGGTCGACACCGAGGCCGGCCGGATCGTCGAGGACGAGGAGATCAAGGGTGAGCTGGCCACCGCGCACCCGTACGACGAGTGGGTCGAGGCCGGGCTGCTGCAGCTCGACGACCTGCCCGAGCGCGACCGCGAGGTCCCGCTGCACGCCGCGCTCGTGCGCCGCCAGCAGGCGTTCGGCTACACCGAGGAAGACCTCGAAACGATCCTCGAGCCGATGGCCCGCACCGGCGCGGAGCCGATCGGCTCGATGGGCAACGACTCGCCGCTGGCGTCGCTCTCCAGCCGCTCCCGGCTGATCTTCGACTACTTCATCCAGCTGTTCGCCCAGGTCACGAACCCGCCGCTGGACGCGATCCGCGAAGAGCTGGTGACGGCGCTGGGCGCGCAGATCGGCGCCGAGCCGAACCTGCTCGTCGGCAACTCGGCGTCGTGCCGCCGGATCGCGCTGCCGTTCCCGGTGCTCGACAACGACCAGCTCGCCAAGCTGGTGCACGTCAACGACGACGGCGACCTGCCCGAGTTCCAGGCCGTCACCGTGCTCGGCCGGTACAACGTGCACGGCGGCGGCGAGGCGCTGGTCCAGCGGCTCGACGAGATCCGCACCGAGGTGTCGGAGGCGATCGAGGACGGCGCGCGGGTGATCGTGCTGTCCGACCGCGGGACCGACGAGGACCACGCGCCGATCCCGTCGCTGCTGCTGACCGGCGCGGTGCACCACCACCTCGTCCGTGAGAAGACGCGCACGCAGGTCGGGCTCGTCGTCGAGGCCGGCGACGCGCGCGAGGTGCACCACATCGCGCTGCTCGTCGGCTATGGCGTCGCCGCGGTCAACCCGTACCTGGCGATGGCGACCGTCGAGGAGATGGCCCACCGGGGCCTGATCCCGGGCGTGACGCCGAAGCAGGCGACCCAGAACCTGATCAAGGCGCTGGGCAAGGGTGTCCGCAAGACGATGTCCAAGATGGGTGTCTCGACCGTCGCGTCCTACACCGGCGCGCAGATCTTCGAGGCGATCGGGCTCGGCGAAGAGGTCATCGAAAACTGCTTCACCGGCACGACCTCGCGCCTCGGCGGCGTCGGCTTCGACACGCTGGCCGAAGAGGTCGCGAAGCGGCACCAGTACGCCTTCCCGGCCGACGGCGTCCGCGCCGCCCACCGCCAGCTCGAGACCGGCGCCGACTACCAGTGGCGCCGCGAGGGCGAGCCGCACCTGTTCAACCCGCAGACGGTGTTCAAGCTCCAGCACTCCACGCGGGCCGGGAAGTACGACGTCTTCAAGGAGTACACGAAGGCCGTCGACGACCAGGCCGAGAAGCTGCTGACGCTGCGCGGGCTGTTCGGCTTCAAGTACGGCCAGCGGCCGCCGGTGCCGATCGAGGAGGTCGAACCGGTCTCGTCGATCGTCAAGCGCTTCGCCACCGGCGCGATCTCCTACGGCTCGATCTCGATGGAGATGCACCAGACCCTCGCCATCGCGATGAACCGCCTCGGCGGCAAGTCCAACACCGGTGAGGGCGGCGAAGACGCGGAGCGGCTCTACGACCCGGAGCGGCGTAGCGCCGTGAAGCAGGTCGCTTCCGGCCGCTTCGGCGTCACGAGCGAGTACCTCGTCAACGCCGACGACATCCAGATCAAGATGGCGCAGGGCGCGAAGCCCGGCGAAGGCGGGCAGCTGCCCGGCGCGAAGGTGTACCCGTGGATCGCGAAGACGCGGTACTCGACGCCGGGTGTCGGGCTCATCTCGCCGCCGCCGCACCACGACATCTACTCGATCGAGGACCTCGCCCAGCTGATCCACGACCTCAAGAACGCCAACCCGGCCGCGCGCATCCACGTGAAGCTCGTGTCCGAGGTCGGCGTCGGCACGGTCGCGGCGGGCGTCTCGAAGGCGCACGCGGACGTCGTGCTCATCTCGGGCCACGACGGCGGGACCGGCGCGTCACCCCTGTCGTCGATCAAGCACGCCGGCGGCCCGTGGGAGCTGGGCCTGGCCGAGACGCAGCAGACGCTGCTGGCCAACCGGCTGCGCGACCGGATCGTGGTGCAGACCGACGGCCAGCTCAAGACCGGCCGCGACGTCGTCATCGCGGCGCTGCTCGGCGCCGAGGAGTTCGGTTTCGCGACCGCGCCGCTGGTGGTGTCGGGCTGCATCATGATGCGCGTCTGCCACCTCGACACGTGCCCGGTGGGCGTCGCGACGCAGAACCCGAAGCTGCGCGAGAAGTTCAGCGGCAAGGCCGAGTACGTCGTGAACTTCTTCGAGTTCATCGCCCAGGAGGTCCGCGAGTACCTGGCGGAGCTGGGTTTCCGGACGATCGCCGAGGCCGTCGGGCACGCCGAGTTCCTGGACAAGCGCAAGGCGATCGACCACTGGAAGGCCGCCGGGCTGGACCTGTCGCCGATCTTCCACGTGCCCGAGATGGCACCGGCCGGCCTGCGGCTGCAGCAGACGCAGCAGGACCACGGGCTGGAGAAGGCGCTCGACAACACGCTGATCCAGCTCGCCGAAGGCGCCCTCAACTCGGGTGACAAGGTGCGGCTGGAACTGCCGGTGCGCAACGTGAACCGGACCGTCGGCACCATGCTCGGCTCGGAGCTGACCAAGCGGTGGGGCGGCGAGGGCCTGCCGGACGACACCATCGACGTCACCTTCACCGGGACCGCCGGCCAGTCGTTCGGCGCGTTCGTGCCGAAGGGCATCACGCTGCGGCTCTACGGCGACGGCAACGACTACGTCGGCAAGGGCCTCTCCGGCGGCCGGCTGATCGTGCGCCCGTCGAAGGAGGCGCAGTACGCCGCCGAGGAGCACATCATCGCCGGCAACGTGATCGGCTACGGCGCGACCAGCGGCGAGATCTTCATCCGCGGCAAGGTCGGCGAGCGGTTCTGCGTGCGCAACTCGGGCGCGCTGGCCGTCGTCGAAGGCGTCGGCGACCACGGCGTCGAGTACATGACCGGCGGCCGGGTGGTCGTGCTCGGGTCGATCGGCCGCAACTTCGCGGCCGGCATGTCCGGCGGCGTCGCGTACGTGCTGGACCTGCCCGCGCACCGCGTCAACCCGGAGATGGTCGACCTCGACCCGCTCGACTCCGAGGACGCCGACTTCCTGCGCGAGGCGCTCGAAAAGCATTACGACGAAACCGAGTCCGCGGTCGCGCGCGCCCTGCTCGCCGACTGGGACGCGGGCGTCGACCGGTTCGGCAAGGTCATGCCGAAGGACTACAAGCGCGTGCTCGCGGCCCAGGTGCAGGCCGAACGGGACGGGCGCGACGTGAACGAGGCGATCATGGAGGCAGCTCATGGCTGAAAATCGCGCAGCCGGCCATGAGTGCCGACCGGGTGCGGGTGTCCCGCAAGAAACGGAGGCCGCACATGGCTGACCCCAAGGGCTTTCTGACCACCACGCGCGAAGAGCCGAAGCGGCGTCCGGTCGACCTGCGGCTGATGGACTGGCGCGAGGTCTACGAGGACTTCGCGTCGACGAAGCTGGAGAAGCAGGCCGGCCGCTGCATGGACTGCGGCATCCCGTTCTGCCACCAGGGCTGCCCGCTCGGGAACCTCATCCCGGAGTGGAACACGCTCGTGTGGCGGGAGGACTGGCAGCAGGCGGCCGAGCGGCTGCACGCGACCAACAACTTCCCGGAGTTCACCGGCACCCTGTGCCCGGCGCCGTGTGAAACCGCGTGCGTGCTCGGGATCAACGACGATCCGGTGACCATCAAGCGCGTCGAGATCTCGATCATCGACCGCGCCTTCGCCGAAGGCTGGGTGACGCCGGAGATTCCCGAGGCTCGCACCGGCAAGAAGGTCGCGGTGGTCGGGTCCGGCCCGTCGGGTCTTGCCGCGGCGCAGCAGCTCACGCGCGCGGGCCACAGCGTCGTGGTCCTCGAGCGGGCCGACAGGATCGGCGGGCTGCTGCGCTACGGCATTCCCGAGTTCAAGATGGAGAAGCACCGCCTGGACCGCCGGCTCGCGCAGATGGAGGCCGAGGGCACGGAGTTCCGCACCTCGGTGAACGTCGGCGTGGACCTGTCCGTCGAAGAGCTGCAGTCGTCTTACGACGCCGTGGTGCTCGCCGGCGGCGCGACCGACTGGCGCGACCTGCCGATCCCCGGCCGGGAGTTCGACGGCATCCACCAGGCGATGGAGTTCCTGCCGCCGGCCAACCGGGTCGCGTCGGGTGACCTCGACGTCTCGCCGTACTCGGCCGAGGGCCTCGACGTCGTCGTCATCGGCGGCGGCGACACGGGCGCGGACTGCGTCGGGACGTCGCACCGCCAGGGCGCGCGTTCGGTGACGCAGCTGGAGATCATGCCGCGGCCGCCGCAGGCCCGGTCGGACGCCCACCCGTGGCCGACGTACCCGATGATCTACCGGGTGTCCTCGGCGCACGAAGAGGGCGGCGAGCGGCTGTATTCGGTGAACACGCAGGAGTTCGCGGCCGACGCCGACGGCCGGGTGCGCGCGCTGAAGCTGGTCGAGGTGCGCAGCGAGGGCGGCAGGTTCGTCCCGGTCGAGGGCACCGAAACCGAGCTGCCGGCCCAGCTGGTGCTGCTGGCGATGGGCTTCCTCGGGCCGCAGAAGAAGGGCCTGATCGAGGACCTGGGCGTCGAGCTGGACGCGCGCGGCAACGTCGCGCGCGACAAGGCGTTCAAGACGAGCCTGGACAACGTGTTCGTCGCGGGCGACATGGGCCGCGGCCAGTCCCTGATCGTCTGGGCGATCGCGGAAGGCCGTTCCGCGGCGGCCGGCGTCGACGCGTTCCTGACCGGGCGCGGGATCCTGCCGGCCCCGATCGCGCCGACGGACCGCCCGCTCACGTAAGACCCGGCGCCGGCGGCGGTGCCGAAGTCGTCACCCCGCCGGCGCTGTCCCACCGCTCAGTTCCGCTCTTCGCTCGGCCGCTCCGCCGCCGAGCCGGTCTCCTTGGTCTTCGCGATCGCCTGCAGGACGAGATAGCCGATGGCGACGACGGGGATCACGAAGATGACCGCCGGGAAGACGAACGTGCCGCGCGTCTGGTTGGCGACGTAGATCGCGTAGACGATCAGGCCGGCGCCGCCGACGGCGGCCCAGAACCGTTGCGAGGCCTTGAGTTTGGGCACGCACGCGGCACCGACCAGGATGATGCCGCTGAGCAGGCTGAAGACCTCGTAGACGCCCATGGGAGTTCCTTTCTCGGGGGGTGGTTCAGCGGGGCAGGGTGCTGCCCTTCGGGCCGTGGGTGTGGGAGATGAGCTTGGCGAAGCAGTGGTCGGCGTCGAGGTGTTCCGCGGTGCACCAGTCGTTCGCCGCGGCGCCGGTGGTGAACGGCGTGTTCACCACGGTGATCCAGAAGTCGCCTTTGGTGAAGCTGGTGTAGTCGCCGGACCAGAGCAGCAGCGCCGACGGGTAGGACTGGCGGGTCGTGGTGAAGTCGGCCCAGATCGCCCGCTGGTCGTACGTCGTGCCGTCCGCGACCAGGCCGTCGTTCTTCGACGACAGCTGCGGGACCCACCGGTCCGCCAAGGCCTCGGCCCGCGTCCGGTCGGTGCCGACCTGCTGCCGCAGCGTGGTCTGCGCGGCCGCCTCGTCCGCGGGCGCGTTGTCCGCCGCGGTGGTGGGCTCGGTCGACGTCGGTGGCTCGGCGTACTGCGTCGTCGTCGGCTCGGTGTAGGACGTCGTGGGCGCCGAATAGCCACCGCCGTAACTGCCGTAGCCGCCGGCCGACGTGCTGCCGGTGTCCGCGTAGCTCGTCGTCCCCAGGCCGAGCGGGTGCCCGCAGACCGTCGCGGTCTGCCTCGTGGCGCGCTGCAGTTCCGTCCCCGACGTTTCGTCGGAATCGGCGATCTTCCCCAGCGCGGCGGCGTCGGCGCTCAAGTCCGCGCCGGAATACCGCTCGGCCAGATCGGAAAGGTCGTCGGCACTGGAGAAAACGGCGTTGTCGAAGATTCCGCCGACCGCGGTCATCAGCGTCCGGCCCAGCTCGTCGAAGCCGGTGCACAGGGCCCGCCGGTCGACGGGACCGCTGGCACAGCCCGAAAGCCCGGCCAGAGCGACCGCCACGACGGCGCCCAGAGCGACAGCTCGTTTCATCTTCGCCTCCCGCGTTCGCAGTTCACGGACAGAGGTCGGCGAGCGCGCGGAATCCGCTACCGAACCCGGGAAACTGTCGGGGAAATGACCGGTATCGAGATTCCGGGTGCCGGGCGGAACCGTGATCAGCTGTCGAGGAGAGCGCTTCCCAGCGGGGTGAGCGAGTGCAGCACCGTGTTGCGCTCCCGGTGCGTGATGATCAGCCCCGCGCGGCGCAGGACCGTGGCGTGCTTGCTGACCGCCGACGGCGTGACGCCCAGCCGCGCCGCCAGTTCGGACGTGCTGCAGCCGACCGCCAGCACGGTGAGGGCCGCCGCGCGGGTCGGGCCGAGCAGGTCCGCCAGCGCGTTGCCGGGCGCCTTCCGGGCCGTGCGGTCGTGGCCGGCCCCGTGCGCGGCCTGGCGGACGCACGGGTAGAGCAGCCGCGGGATCCCGCCCGGGGCCGGCGTCACGAACGCCGGGCACACCGCGAAGTACGTCGGGACCAGCAGCAGACCGGTGCCCTCCGAGGCGGGCTCGCCGGCGGTGCGGTCGTCGGTCTCCAGCACCGGGGGCGCCCAGCGGACCATCGGGCGCAGGCCGGTCAGGAGCGCGTCGACGCCGCCGTGGAGCAGCACCTGCGTGCGCATCCCGAGATCCGCGTCCACCTGCGCGCAGACGTAGTCCCAGCCCGGCGCGAGCGCGAGGTCGTGGTACTCCTGCATGGCCTGGACCACTCGCGGCAGGCCCGCGGTGTCGCCGTCGGCGAGCGCCGTCGCCCAGCCCGGGAGCTCGTGGTCGGCCGGCGCGGTGCGCAGGCCGATCTTCAGCGCCGTCGACTCCGTCTTCAGCACCGCCGCGAGCCCGGACTCCAGGTCGTAGCGGCCCGCGGCCGGCAGCAGGAACTCCGGGAGCGGCGCGTCCGGGCGGCACAGCCACAGCAGCACGGCCGCCGAGTCCGGCAGGCCCTGCCACACCCGGTGCCGCCAGCGGTTGAACGCCGACGACGCCGCGTTCCGCCCGCCGTCGCGCCGCTGCAGGACCTGCAGGCTCGCGGCGAGTTCCGCCATCGGGTCGGCCGCGGCGGCGAGCCCGACGCGGATCAGGTCCTGCAACGTCAGCACGATGCGCACGGATGGCCCCCGGGGTGTCTGTCCCCCTGTATCGGCCGCCGTACCGTTCCGTTACACCGCTGACCAGCGTCTTTGCCGCTCCGGGAAATCTACTCGACGAGGCAGGAACTCCCCTGAATGATGGCTTTCAGAGACCCGCTTTCGGGGGTTTGAGGGTCTCGACGAGGGGGATTCGCCGGTTTGCCTGTGCGCCGGGTCCGTTGCGGCCCGGGGCTGGGTCCTGTCTGCCTTCCCCCCGTCATCAGGTGTTACCAGATGCCGAAAAAAGGGGAACGATGACGAAGATCAAGCGACTGATGGTGACGGTCGCCGCGGCGGCGGGCCTGCTGGGCCTGGTCGCCGTACCGCAGGCCAGTGCGGCGCCGGCCGACAGCAAGGGGGACGTGAAGGTCTCGTCGCTGGCCGGGGTCACGCTGCGGCACTCGAAGGTGGCCGACGCGGCGAAGCAGCAGCGGTCCACCAACCGCGCGGCGGCCGACGTCGACCCGGGGCCGTGGCTGATCGTCTCCGCGCAGTCCGGGCGCTGCTGGGACGCCGACCTGAACACGATCGGCGCCAACGGCACGAAGATGCAGCTGTGGGACTGCAACGACACGGCCGCGAACCAGGCGTTCTGGCTGACCCAGAACCCGGAGGGCTTCTACCGCTTCCAGAACTACCAGAGCGGCCGGTACCTCGACGCCGACCTGAACTCGATCGGCAAGAACGGCACCAAGGTCCAGCTGTGGGACTTCATCGCCGGTGGCAAGAACCAGTGGTGGGCGGGCACCGTCAACCCCGAGGGCTACCTGCGTCTGCAGAGCGGCGCGAGCACCCGCTACCTGACCGCCGAGGGGCAGGCCGGGACGAACGGCACGCGCCTGCAGCTGTGGGACTTCATCGCGGGCGGCACGTCGCAGTGGTGGTCCTGACCGGTTGACCGGACAGTCGTCTGACGGAACGCGGGTCCCGGCCGGGGCCCGCGTTTTCGTTTCCGCGGCGATTTCGCGTTCAACTTAATCTTTCGTGTGAAACCGCCGGGCGGGTGGCGATCACCCGCCCGTTTGTTGCATTCTGTGTTCAGGGGACCCGGCCGGGCCAGGGGAGGATCCGGCCGGGTACCGCCGCTAGGCGGTTTACTTGGGGAGGGGACCCTGATGTCTGTCGATCTGTCCACCACACTGTCCTGGACCACGGCGAGCGGGGACGCCGCGACGATGCTCGGCGAACTGCAGCCGAACATCCTCAAAGCGCACGTGCGTGATCATCTTTCCGCGCTGTTCCTGACGTTCGGCGAGCCGGCGGAGGCGCGGGCCTTCCTCGTCTCGCTCACCGGGAAGATGAAGTCCGCCAAGGAACACCTCGCCGAAGTCGGCGGGTTCAACAGCGGCGGTGCCCCCGGGACGCCGTACGTCGGCGCCGGGCTCACCGCGGCGGACTACCGCGCGCTCGGCGTCGAAAACCTCCCGCAGGACGAGGCGTTCCTGCACGGGATGACGGCGCCGGACACGCGGCGGAAGCTGGGCGATCCGCCGCGGTCGACGTTCGATCCGGGCTACCACAGCGAAATCCACGCCGTCGTGCTCGTCGGGGACGCCACCGACAAGGCGATGACCGCGCGGCGCAACGAGATCCTCGACCTGCTGCCGGACTCCGCCGCCGTCGTGGCGGAGGAGACCGGGCTCGGCCGGGCCAACGCGCGCGGCGAGGGCATCGAGCACTTCGGGTACGTCGACGGCCGGAGCCAGCCATTGTTCCTCACCGAAGACGTCGACGCGGAAAAGAACAACACCGACGGCATCAACGTGTGGAATCCGGCGGCGCCGCTTTCCCAGGTATTGGTCGCCGACACCGCGGCACCCGATCCCCGCGTGCATTTCGGCAGTTACTTCGTTTTCCGCAAACTGGAGCAGAACGTGCGCCGGTTCAAGCAGGCGGAAGCGGACCTGGCCGACACGCTCGGGCTCACCGGCGACGACCGCGAACGCGCCGGCGCGATGATCATCGGCCGGTTCGAGGACGGCACGCCGCTGACCACCCAGCGGGAGGACGGCGCCGAAAGCCCGGTGTCGAACAACTTCACCTTCGACAGCGACCGCGACGCGCTCAAGTGCCCGTTCCAGGCGCACATCCGCAAGACCAACCCGCGCGGCTCCGGCGGCGCGGAAGACCCCGCGGCCGAGCGGCTGCACCTGATGGCCCGCCGGGGCGTCACCTACGGCGAGCGCCCGGACGACCCGAACGCGGACGTGCCGCCCGGAGCCCGCCCGAGCGGCGGCGTCGGGCTGCTGTTCATGGCCTTCAACTCGGTGCTGGGCAACCAGTTCGAGTTCACCCAGGCGATCTGGGCGGACAACCCGGGCTTCCCGATCGTCGACGGCGTCACACCGGGCCTGGACCCGGTGATCGGCCAGGGCAGGCGCGAGCCGTCGAACTACACCGCCGGCTGGGGCGGCTCGGCGCGGCGCACGGCGGACCCGGTGCCGCAGTCGGTGACGCTCAAGGGCGGCGAGTACTTCTTCATGCCGTCGCTGGCGTTCCTCCGCTCGCTCTGATTACCCGGTACCTTTACCGCTCCTGGTGAAGCGGCGAAAGGGACGGGCTTGGACCGGCACGAACGGCTCAGCGCACTGCTGGACATGGTGGGGCAGCGGGACAAGATCGACGTCGAGGCCTCCGCGGAGGAGCTCGACGTCTCCCCCGCCACGATCCGGCGGGATCTGGACCACCTGGCCGGTCGCCGGCTGCTGACCCGCACGCGGGGCGGCGCGGTGGCGAGCAACGTGGCCTACGACCTGCCGTTGCGGCACAAGGCCGCGCGCAACGCGCCGGAGAAGCAGCGCATCAGCGCGGCCGCCGCACAGCTGGTCGAGCGCGGCATGGTCCTCGGGCTCAACGGCGGCACCACGAGCACCGAAGTCGCCCGCGCGCTGGCGTTGCGCCCGGACCTGGCCGAGCGGGACGGCTCGCCGGCGCTGACGGTGGTGACGAACGCGCTCAACATCGCCCACGAGCTGGCGGTCCGCCCGAACATCAAGATCGTCGTGACGGGCGGTGTGGCTCGCCAGCACTCGTTCGAGCTGACCGGGCCGCTGGCCGGCCCGGTCCTCGACCAGATCACCCTGGACCTGGTGTTCCTGGGCGTGGACGCCTTCGACGCCGAGCGCGGCGCGTACGCGCAC
Source organism: Amycolatopsis sp. NBC_00355 (assembly GCF_036104975.1). Taxonomy (GTDB): domain Bacteria; phylum Actinomycetota; class Actinomycetes; order Mycobacteriales; family Pseudonocardiaceae; genus Amycolatopsis. Next base: position 4,561,205 of record NZ_CP107982.1, read on the forward strand.
CACGAAGGCGAGGCGAGCATCAACGGGCTGCTGGCGGCGAAAGCGCGCCAGGTCGTGGTGATCGCGGACAGCGGCAAACTGGGCGGCCACGCGTTCGCCCGCATCTGCGACACGACGGCGGTCCACCAGCTGATCACGGACTCGGGAGCGGATCCGGAGCAGATAGCCGCCTTCGCGGCGGCGGGGGTCGAGGTCGTGACGGCCTGACCGGCGGCCGTCCGGGTTCCCGGACGGCCGCCGGCGGCTCAGGCGTCCAGCCGGTCCAAGGCCAGCAACCCGGCCCCCAGCCGGCCCGCCTCGTCGCCCAGCTGCGCGATCCGCAGCTCCGGCATCCGCTGGAAGGTCAGGTGCGACGTCAGCCAGTCGCGCACCGGCCCGAGCACGTAGTCCGACGCCGTGAACAAACCGCCACCGAGGACGATCACCTCCGGACCCAGCAACGTCAGCAGCGTCCGGATCCCGTGGCCGAGCCCGTCCAGCGCGTCCTGGACCACCTCCACCGCCACCTCGTCACCGTGGCGGGCCAGGTCGACCACCTCGCGGGCGCCGTCGGCCGGGCGGCCCGTGCGTTCGGTATAGCGGCGGGCGATCGCCGCCGCCGAAGAGATCGCCTCCAGGCAGCCGATCGCACCGCAGCCGCACTTCAGCGAGTGGCCGACGTCGATGTGACCGACCTCGCCCGCCTGCCCGCCCGCGCGGTGGATGCGGCCGTCGAGCAGCAGCGCGGCCGCGATCCCGGTGCCGACCGGGATGAACGCCGCGTTCCGCGCCCCCTGGCCGGCGCCGACGCGGAACTCGGCGATGCCGCCCGCGGTGACGTCGTGCCCGAACGCCACCGGGAGTCCCAGCCGGTCCTCCAGCAGCTCGCCGAAGTGGACCTCGCGCCAGTCGAGGTTGGCGGAGAAGTGGCAGATCCGGGTCTCCTCGTCGACGATCCCCGGCACCACCACGCCGACCGCGGCCGGTGTCCCGGCGCCGGCCTGCTCGGACAACGAAGCCACGATGTCCGCCACCTGCTCGGCCAGCGCCGTGCCGTCCGCGCCGCGCGCCGTCTCGGCCCGCAGTGTCGCCTTCGGCTGCAGCCGCTCGTCGAGCAGCGCCGCCTTGATCGTCGTACCGCCCACATCGAGGGCCGCCACCATTCGAGTCACCGGCGCATTGTCACATTGACGGGCCCGGAAGTGCGGACCTACGCTCAACCGGCCAGACGAGGGAATCCGGAACGCGGTGCAAGTCCGCGCGGTCGCGCCACTGTGACCCCCACCAGGGGGAAGCCAGACCCGGACCCTCGTAAGACCCCGATGAGGCCGCGAAAGCCCGAGGAGGCCCCCACCATGTCGCAAGCGGCAGTTCCCGCCGTTCCGCTCCCCGTCCGGATCCCGATCCGTGAGATCGTCCCGTGGGCGGTGTTCGTGGTCCTCCTCGCCCTGATCGCGGTGTACTTCGTCAGCGCCGAGCAGGGCGCCACCTCGATCTTCGCGAACATGTACGTCCACGAGTTCGTGCACGACGGCCGGCACCTGCTGGCCTTCCCCTGCCACTGATCGGCGGCACGTACTCCCATGATGAAGTCCCTGCTGGTCCGCGGCATGCTCGCGGGCCTGATCGCCGGTGTGCTCGCGTTCGGTTTCGCCTACGCCTTCGGCGAGCCGCCGGTCGAAACGTCCATCGGGCTCGAAGAGACCCTGTCGCACGACCACGCCCACGCCCACGGAACGGACGCGGACGCCGGTGCCGGCCAGGCCGCCGAAGCGCCCGAAGAGGAGCTCGTCCCGCGGGACATCCAGAGCACCGTCGGGCTGCTGGCCGGGGTGCTGGTCTACGCCGTCGCGATCGGCGGGCTGCTGTCGCTCGCCTTCGCGTTCGTCCAAGGCCGTCTCGGCGGCCTGCGCCCCCGGGTGACGGCGTTGCTGCTCACCGGCGGCGCGTTCGCCGTGGTGTTCCTGATCCCGTTCCTCAAGTACCCGGCCAACCCGCCCGCGGTGGGCCAGCCGGGCACGATCGGCTCGCGTACCGAGCTGTACTTCGGGTTCGTCGCCGTCTCACTGCTCGCGGGCATTCTCGCGACGGTCTTCGGCCGCAAGCTCGCGGACCGCTTCGGGGCGTGGAACGGCTTCCTCCTCGCCGCGGCGGGCTACCTCGTGGTGGTCGCGCTGGTGGCCTGGCTGATGCCGGTGGTCGACGAGGTCCCCGCGGCCTTCCCGGCGTCGACGCTCTGGCGCTTCCGGACGGCGTCGATCGGCACCCAGGCGACGCTGTGGCTCGCTCTGGGCCTGTCTTTCGGGGCCCTCGCGGAGAAGTCGCTGACCAAGAAGGCAGTCGCCACGTCCGTGGCCTGACGTGCGGGCGCGGGGGCCGGGCCGGCCCCCGCGCCTGTTCCCGTCGCCTCGCCCCCTTTATGATCTCCCCCAGGGTCGGGGGATCCGAGGGGGAAAATCATGACCGAGACGGATATCGCGGCGCCCGCGAAACGGGACGGCTTCGCCGTGGCGTCCTTGGCGACCGGGGTGCTGGGCTTCTTCGGGATCACCGCGTTGCTGGGGCTGGTCTTCGGCATCGTCGCGCTGGTCCGGATCCACCGGAGCGGCGAGCGTGGCCGCGGCTTCGCGATCGGCGGGATCGCCACGAGCGTGGCCTGGGCGATCGCCGTGCCGGTCGCCGCCGTCCTGCTGCTGGCCGCGCTGGCGAGTTCGTCGAACGCGCCGATCCTCGCGATGCAGGTCGACGACTGCTACAACGTCGCGCGCCCGGCCCAGGACGCGGCGAAGGTCTCGTGTGACGGCGACCACGACGGCCTCCTGCTCGATTCCTTCACGATGGCCGGGCCGCAGGTGCCCTACCCCGGTGACCGGAAGGTCCGGGACAGCGCGCTCAGTGTGTGCTCGGACCGGCTGAAGAGCCTGCTCGAGGACGCCGGGGCGGTCCCGGCGGAACCGATGATCACCGGGTACGGGCCGGACGAGGCGGCCTGGGCCAAGGGGAGCCGCACCGCGATGTGCGGGTTCGAGTCGCACGCCGGCTCTTGGCGCGGCAACTGACCGCCGCTCAGGGCGCGCCGGGCGGCACGAACGGCAAGCCCGCCGGCGCGCCCTGCTCCAGCAGCGTCAGCAACGCCGCCGTGTCGAGGTGCTCGTCGACGGCGTCCGCCAGGCGCTCCAGCATGTCTTCACGCAGGTCCGCGAAGCCCGGCGCGTCCGGGGACGGCGTCCACGCGACACCCGCCTGCGCCGCCGCCTCGGCGAGCCAGGCGCGGCGGAACGCGTCGTTCTCGAACGCGCCGTGCCACAACGTGCCCCAGACCGCGCCCACGCGGTAGCCGTCCAAAAAGGACTCCAGAGGGGCCGTCGCGGTCACCGACCCGTGGTGGATCTCGTAGGCGTCGACGCGGGTGCCGCGCCACTCGCCCGCCGGGCGCGCGAGCACCTTCTCCTCGGCGAACGTCACGCGCGCCGGCAGCAGGCCCAGGCCCGGCACCTCGCCGGCGCCGGACTCGACGTCATCCACAATGGACTCCGCGAGCATCTGGTAACCGCCGCAGATGCCGAGGACCGGCTTCCCGGCCGCGGCCCGGGCCGCCAGCGCCGTGTCCAGGCCGCGGGCACGCAGCCAGGCCAGGTCGTCGACCGTGGCGCGGGAACCGGGCAGCACCACGACGTCGGCCGCCGCGACCGTGTCCGGGTCGGCGGTCAGCGACACCGTGACGCCGGGTTCGGCGGCGAGGGCGTCGACGTCGGTGGCGTTGGACGCGCGCGGGAACCGGACGACCGCCACGCTCAGGCCGCCGCGATGGGCCTCGCGGCGCCAGCCGGCCACGGCGAGCGCGTCTTCCGAGTCGATCCACACCCGGTGGAGCCAGGGCAGCACGCCCAGCACCGGCCGTCCGGTGACCTTCTCGAGGCTGTCCAGCCCGGGGCGCAGCAGGCCGACGTCGCCGCGGAACTTGTTGACCACCCAGCCCGCGACGTGCGCCTGGTCCTCGGCCGAGAGCAGCGCGAGGGTGCCGAACATCGCGGCGAGCACACCACCGCGATCGATGTCGCCGACGACGAGCACCGGCAGCCCGAACCGCCGCGCCAGCCCCAGGTTGACGTAGTCGCCGCCACGCAGGTTGATCTCGGCGGGACTGCCCGCGCCTTCGCAGACGACGACGTCGTAGCGCGCGCTGAGGTCGTCGTAGGCGGCGAAGGCGATCTCGGCGAGCCCGGCCCGGCCGGTCGCGTACTCCCCCGCTTCGAGGGTGCCGAACGGCTTCCCGAGCGCGACGACGTGACTGCGCCGATCGCTGCCGGGCTTGAGCAGCACGGGATTCATCGCGGCTTCGGGCTCGACGCGGGCCGCGCGCGCCTGCAGCCACTGCGCGCGGCCGATCTCGGCCCCGTCGGCGCAAACCATGGAGTTGTTGGACATGTTCTGGGCTTTGAACGGCGCGACGCGCACCCCGCGCCGGGCGAGCCACCGGCAGATCCCGGCGGTGACCAGGCTCTTGCCCGCATCGGACGTCGTCCCGGCGACAAGCAGGCCGCTCATCGGGCCACCTCCGCGCACCGGCGCATTTTGTCCACAGCCGCCGCGCCGCCGGCCGGGTTGTCCACAGATCGCCGAACGGCCCTTGGCCCCCGCCGCCCACCGATAGACTGGACAGGGGCCGCCCCCCGGGGAGTGGTGGGGGCTGCCGTCGCGGCGATCGCGACCGCCCCACCTCGGCGTGAGCGTCGAATCGCCCGTCGACGGCCGGTGCCGGAGGCGATCACCACCGCCACGGCCAGCGCGGCGACCCCCACCAGCCGGGACAAGCGCACCGCGCGCCGCAGGTCGCCCGGCGCGGGATCGCGCCCCTCCCCCAGCCGGGCCCGGCGCTCCACCTCGCCGCCGTAGCTGTTCGTGCCGCCCAGCCGGATGTCCAGCGCACCCGCGAACGCCGCCTCCACCTGGCCCGCGTTCGGGCTCGGGTGCAGCCCGCCGTCGCGGCGCCAGACCCGCCAGGACTGCTGGGAACGCCCACCGGCGAGGGGCGCGCACAAGGCCGTGAGCCCGGCGCCGAGCCGGGACGGGACCAGGTTCACCAGGTCGTCGGCGCGGGCCGCGGCCCACCCGAACCGCCGGTAGCGCGGTGACCGGTAGCCGACCATCGCGTCGAGCGTGTTGAGCGCGCGGTAGCCGAGCAGGCCCGGCAGCCCCGCGACGGCGCCCCAGAACAGCGGCGCGACCACGGCGTCCGACGTGTTCTCCGCGATCGACTCGGTCGCCGCGCGGGTCAGCTCGGCGGAGTCGAGCGTCGTCGCGTCGCGCGCGCAGAGGTGCGACAGCCGCGTACGCGCCGAAGGCACTTCGCCCGCTTCGAGCAGCTTCGCCATCTCCGCACCTTCGTAGGCGAGACCACGTCCGCCGAGCACGACCCACGTACCGACGGCAGTCGCCGCGAAGCGCGCGAAGGGGCGTCGCCGCGTCGCGGTCTGAAGCGCGGCTCCGAGGCCGACGGCGGTGAAGGCGCACAACCCCGCGTACACGGCTCCGCGCGGCTTCGAGTCGGCCCACACGCGGCGTTCGAGACGCGCCGCGAAAGAGCCGAAGATCGCGACGGGATGACCCTGACGGGGGTCACCGAACAGTGCGTCGGCGACATATCCGGTAACGAGTCCGGCCGCGGTTGTCCCTAGACGGAGTGGCACGTGGCGCACGTTAGCGCGTGCACCACAATGCCCGGTATGACCAAGCTGACGCTCCGGCTCGCCGGGTATCTGGAGAACCTGGCGCGCGCGCTCCGCCGGTACGGACGCGACGATGGAAAGGTGCTCGTCCTCGGCGGCGTCCGCTCGGGGAAGTCACGGCACGCCGAGCGGCTCGCCGCCCGCCACCCGCACGTCGTCTACGTCGCGCCCGGCCTGCCCCCGAGCGACGACGACCCCGAATGGGCCGCGCGGGTGGCCGCGCACCAGGCGCGGCGGCCGTCGAACTGGAAGACCGTCGAGACCACGGACCTCGCGGGCACCCTCCGGAAGGCGACCGAACCGCTCCTCATCGACTGCCTCGGCACCTGGCTCTCGCAGGTGCTCGACGAGGTCGGCGCGTGGGAGCAGCGGCGGGGCTGGGAGCACCGGCTCGACGACCGGCTCGAGGACTTCCTGGCCGCGTGGGCCGCGGCGCGGGTGCCGGTGGTCGCGGTCAGCAACGAGGTCGGCAGCGGTGTGGTGCCCGCAACGTCGTCCGGGCGGCTGTTCCGTGATGTGCTGGGCGCACTCAACAACCGGGTGTCCGCCGACGCCGACCGGGTCCAGCTGGTCGTCGCGGGCCGGGTGCTCGACCTGTAACCGGAGGCGCTCGTGTTCGACGTACCCGTGCCTGATGCCACCGCCCGCGCCGCCGCGCAGGAGCGGCTCGACGGCCTGGTCAAGCCGCTCGGCTCGCTGGGCAGGCTCGAGGAGATCGCGGCCTGGCTGGCCGCCGCGCACGGCAGTGTGCCGCCGCGTCCGCTGGACGACGTCCGAGTGGTCGTCTTCGCGGGCGACCACGGCGTGTCCGCGCTGTCGGCGTACCCGCGCGAGGTGACCGCGGCGATGGTGCGGGTGTTCCTGGCCGGCAAGAGCGGCGTGAACGTGCTGGCCGCGCAGGTCGGGGCCGAGGTCCGGGTCGCCGACCTCGGCGTCGACTGGGACGGTGCGGACGTCCCCGCGGACGTGACGGCCCACAAGATCCGCCGCGGCTCGGGCTCGATCGACGTCGAGGACGCTCTGGAGCCCGGCGAAGCGCAGGCCGCCTTCGAGGCGGGCCGCGCGATCGCCGACGAAGAGCGCGAAGCGGACGTGCTCATCCCCGGCGACATGGGCATCGGCAACACGGCGATGTGCGCGGCCCTGGTCGCGGCTTCGCTGGGCTTGCCGGCCGCGGAAGTGGTCGGCACCGGGACCGGCGTCGACGCGGCCGGCCTGGAGCGCAAGACGGCGGCGGTCTCGGCGGCGTTGACGCGGACCGCGGGCCGGGTGGAAGACCCGTTCGAGCGCTTGACGGCGCTGGGCAGCGCATGTGTCGCGGCGACGGCGGGCTTCCTGGTCCAGGCGGCGGTCCGAGGCATCCCGGTGCTGCTCGACGGCGTGTTCTCGGGCGCGGCGGCGCTGGTGGCGCGGGACATCGCGCCGGGCGCGGAGCAGTGGTGGCTGGCCGGGCACCGCTCGACGGAGCCGTCGCAGGCGTTCGCGCTGAAAGCGCTGGGACTGGAGCCGATCCTGGACTTCGGTCTGCGGCTGGGCGAAGGCAGCGGCGCGGTGCAGGCGATCCCGACCCTGCGGGCGGCCCGCGCGATCCTCGCGGAGATGGGCCTGCTGGCGGACTTGGCATGACCCCAGCCCCCACCACTCCCCGGGGGGCGTCCCCTGTCCAGTCTATCGGTACCCGCCCCGGGGGAAGCCCCGTTCGGCGATCTGTGGACAACTCCGCCGGCGCCGGCCGAGCTGTGGACAACCGGACGTGAGCCGCTGGGGTGACGCCGCGCGGCTGGCCGTCGGGACGCTCACCACCGTGCCCGTCCCGGCGCCGCGCGTCATCGATCGGCGCGTGGCCGGGGGCGCCATGCTGCTCGCGCCGCTGGCCGCCGTCCCGCTCGCCGCCGCGGCCGCGCTGGTGGTCGCCGCCGGGCAGGCCCTGCACCTCCCGGCCTTCGCGGTCGCCGCCGTCGCGCTCGGCGCGGTGGCCCTCGGCACCCGCGGCCTGCACCTCGACGGGCTCGCCGACACCGCCGACGGCCTCGGCGCCTCCTACGACCGCGCCAAGGCCCTCGACGTCATGCGCCGCGGCGACTCGGGGCCGACCGGCGTCGCGACGCTGGTGTTCGTCCTGCTCGTCCAGGCCGGCGCGCTGGCCGGGGCGATCGGCGCGCACCACGGCGTCGCGGCGGCCGCGGCGGCGGTGCTCGCCGGGCGCTGCACGCTGTCGATGTCCTGCGCGAAGGGCGTCCCGTCGGCCCGGCCGGAGGGACTCGGCGCGACCGTCGCGGGCTCGGTGCCGCGGGCCGCGGCAGCAGGCGTGGCGGTGGCCGCGGCCGCCTGCGCCGCGCTCGTCCCCGGACTGCCTTGGTGGCGCGGACCCGTGGCCGTCCTGCTGGCCTACGCCGTCGCCGCGGCGCTTCTCCGGCGCTGCACCCAACGGCTCGGCGGCGTCACCGGCGACGTCCTCGGCGCGGGCGTCGAAACCGCCGTCGCGGCGGCGCTGCTCGTCCTGTCGGCCTGAGACCTCCGCGCTGACACCGGTGTGGACCTGACGGAACTCTTCCGCGACAGCAAGGGCCACGAAGCGCGGTTCCTGAAGCGCCCGGACGCGACGTCGTTCAAACACACCTGCGCAGTGCCGTGAGGAACGCGTCCGTCACCTCGCGGTCGCGCACCGCCAGCCGCAGGTGGTCCGGGCCCAGTCCCGGGAACGTGTCGCCGCGGCGGACGGCGTAACCCGCTTCACGCAGCCGCAACCGGACGTCGGCGCCCTGCGGAATCCGGACCAGCACGAACGGGCCGCGCGGCTCGCCGAGAACGGAAACACCCGCCGCCGTCAAGCCCGACACCAGGTACTCCCGGTCCGTTTCCGCCGCCACAGCAAGCTTTTCGGCTTCCTCCACAGCGGACGGACGACAACACGCCACCGTCGCGACACCGGCCAAAGTGGACACCGACCACGGCACCTGGACCGCGCGCAACCGCTCGATCACAGCCGGCTCGGCCAGCACGTATCCCGCCCGCAGCCCGGCCAGCCCCCACGTCTTCGTCAGGCTCCGCAGCACGACCACGCCCGGCACCCCGGCGGCCAGGCTCTCGGCCTCGCCCGGGACCGCGTCCAGGAACGCCTCGTCGACGACCAGCAGCCGCCCGGGCCGGGCCAGCACACGCAGCGAAGACGCCGGGTGCAGCACCGACGTCGGGTTCGTCGGGTTGCCGACGAACACCAGATCCGCGTCCTCGGGCACGGCCGCGGGATCGAGCACGAAACCGTCCACTTCGGACAGGATTACGCGTGAAACCGCGTGCCCGGCGGCCCGCAACGCGGCCTCCGGCTCGGTGAACTGCGGGTGCACGACCACCGCGCGCCGCGGCCGCAGCGCCGACGCCAGGAGCGTGAACGCCTCTGCGGCACCCGCCGTGACCAGCACTTCCGAAGAGGAACGGCCATGCCGCAACGCGACGGCCGCAGTCGCCTCGACGGCCGAGGGATAAGCCGCGAGAGTGTCCAAAGCGGACGCCAGCTCGGCGCGCAGCCACGCCGGTGGCCGCGGCAACCGGACGTTCACCGCGAGGTCCACCAGCCCCGGCCCGACCTCGCGATCGCCGTGGTGGTGCAGGTCGTAGTCACCCATGGGCGAATTCGCGGACGCGCGCCGCGAACCGCTGCGCCAGCTCGGGATAGCCGGCCCAGTGGACGTGCAGGTAGGACGCGTGCAGCGTCGGCGACGCGAAGCCGTCCAGCAGCCGGTCCCAGCCCCAGGCCGCCGACGCGCCGTACGAGGGCGTGACCTCGGTGCGGTGGAACTCGTGCCCGGTGACGCGCTGACCGGCCGCGGCCAGCACGTTGTCCTCGACGGCGACCGCGCGCCGGTAGCCGAGCTTGCCGCGCGCGGTCATCTTGGCGTCCGCCGGCACCGCGCCGACCATCGGCACGCCGTCGAGCGACTGGCACAGGTACAACAGCCCGGCGCATTCCGCGCTGACCGGCATCCCGCGGTCGATCGCTTTCGCCACTTCGGCGCGCAACGCCGTGTTCGCCGACAGCTCGGCCGCGTGCACCTCGGGGAACCCGCCGCCGAAGTACAGCCCGGCACAGCCGTCCGGCAAGGCTTTGTCCCGCAACGGGTCGACGTCCACGACGTCGACCCCGCACGCCGCGAGCAGCTCGATGTTCTCGGTGTAGCGGAAGGTGAACGCCGGGCCGCCCGCGGCCGCGACCGTCGCCCGTGGACCGTCCACACCGGACGGTGTCCACATCGGAGCCGAAAGCCGGGAAGCGCCCGACGCGATCCGGACGATCGCCTCCAGGTCGACGCCGTCGGTGACCCACGCGGCGAGCGAAGGCAGCACGCGCTCGGCTTCCGCGGACCGTTCCGCGGCGGGCACCAGGCCTAGGTGCCGGCTCGGCGCGTGGATCTCTTCGTTGCGGTACAACGCACCCAGCAGCGGGACGCCGGTCGCTTCCAGCGCGGACGCGATCTCGTCGAGGTGCCGCTGCGAGCCCAGCTTGTTCAGGATGACGCCGGCCAGCCGCACCCGCGTGTCGTAGGAGGCGAACCCCAGGACCGTCGCCGCGACGCTGCGCGAGGCCGCCGAGGCGTCCACGACGAGGACCACCGGCGCGTCGATCAGCCGGGCCACGTGCGCGGTCGAGGCGTAACCCTCGGTGCCCAGCGCGCCGTCGAACAGGCCCATCACGCCCTCGATCACGGCGATGTCCGCGTCGCGAGAACCGTGGCGCAGCAACGGGATCAGCGTGTCCTCACCCTGCAGGAACGGGTCGAGGTTGCGCGCCGGACGCCCCGTCGCGAGGGCGTGGTAGCTCGGGTCGATGAAGTCCGGGCCGACCTTGTGCCCCGACACCCGGTGCCCGGCCGTGCGCAGGGCCGCCATCAGGCCGGCGGCGACAGTGGTCTTGCCGTGCCCGGAGCCGGGCGCGGCGATCACCACGCGCGCTACCACTCGATCCCCCGCTGGCCCTTCTGGCCGGCGTCCATCGGGTGCTTCACCTTGGTCATCTCGGCGACGAGGTCGGCGGCGTCGAGCAGCTCCGGCGGCGCGTACCGGCCGGTGATGACGACGTGCTGGTGCCCCGGCCGATCGGCCAATGTGGACACGACGTCGTCGACTTCGAGCCACCCCCACTTGAGCAGGTAGGAGAACTCGTCGAGGACGTAGAAGTCGTGCGTCTCGGCGGCGAGCCGGCGCTTGATCTCCGCCCAGCCCTCGCGCGCGTTCTCGGCGTGGTCCTCGTCGGTGCCGGACTTGCGCGCCCAGCTCCACCCTTCACCCATCTTGTGCCACTCGACCGGCCCACCCTCGCCGGTGTCGTCGTGCAGCTTGCCCAGCGCGCGGAACGCGGCTTCCTCGCCGACGCGCCACTTCGCCGACTTGACGAACTGGAACACGCCGATCGACCAGCCCTGGTTCCAGGCGCGCAGCGCCATCCCGAACGCGGCGGTCGACTTGCCCTTCATCTCGCCGGTGTGCACGGCGAGCAGCGGCCGGTTGCGGCGCTGGCGCGTGGTCAGCCCGTCCTTCGGGACGACTTCCGGTTTCCCCTGCGGCATCAGGCAGCCCTTCCCGCGGTGCGCGCGCGGACGGCGTCGGCGAGGGACTCCGCGGCGACGTCGGCCAGCGGCACGTGCTCGCCGCCGAGGTGCGCGGCCAGATCCGCGGCGAGACCGAGGCGCATCCTGCCGCTTTCGCAGTCCATCACCACGGTCGTGACGCCGGTGAGCAGCCCCGCCGCGGCCTGGGCGCGCGCGACGGCGTTCGCGCCGCTGGTGGCGCGGCCGTCGGTGACGACGACCAGCAGCGGACGGCGTCGCGGATCGCGGATCTCTTCGACGCGCAGCACCCGCGCTGCTTCGAGGAGTCCTTCGGCCAACGGCGTGCGGCCACCGGTCGGGAGGCCTTCGAGGCGGGACGCGGCCGCGTCGACGCTGATCGTCGGCGGCAGCGCGAGTTCGGCGGAATCGCCGCGGAAGGTGACGAGCCCGACCTTGTCCCGGCGCTGGTAGGCGTCGAGGAGCAGCGACAGGACAGCGGACTTGACCTCGCGCATGCGGGTCTTCGCGCCCATCGAGCCCGAGGCGTCCACGCAGAAGAGCACGAGGTTGCCTTCACGGCCTTCACGCAACGCGAACCGCAGGTCCTGGCGTCGCATCTTCAGCCCGGCGCCGTCGCGGCCACGCGCTTTCTGGTGCGGCGCCGCGGCTTTGACCGTCGCGACCAGGTGTGGCCGCCCGTCCCGGACGCTCGGGGGTTGGACGCCGATGGTGCGTCCGCTATCGGTGATCGCGCGCGACCGGCGGCCGCGCTCGCCTTCACCCATGCCCTTGACGCGGAACACGCGGGCCTTGAACGTCTCGCCGGCGCCGACGGTCTTCTGCTGCCCGCCCTGCTGCTGGGGCCGGCCCTGCGGCGCGTCGCCTTGAGGAACCTCTGGCGGAACGTCTTGCGGCGCGTCGTCCGGTGTCGAACCGCTGCCCGGGCCGTCGTCCTCGGGACCCGGCTCCGGCGGCTGGGCGTCCTGAAGGGCCTGCTCCAGCTGCTCTTCCGAGATCCCGGGCGCGTCGAACGGGTTGCGGCGGCGCCGGTGCGGCAGCGCGAGCCGCGCGGCCACGCGGACGTCTTCGGTGCTCACCTCGTCGCGGCCGGCCCAGGCGGCGTGCGCGACCGCGGCGCGCGCGGTGACGATGTCCGCGCGCATGCCGTCGACCTCGAACGACGCGCAGATCTCGGCGATCTGGCGCAGCGCGTCGTCGGGCAGCTTGACGGCGGGCAGAAGCCGTTGCGCCGACTCGATTTCCTCGGCCAGGCGGGTGTCGTCGTCGGCGTACCCGGCGGCGAAGGCGTCCGGATCGGCTTCGTAGGCCAGGCGACGGCGGACGACCTCGACGCGCTGCTCCGGGTCCCGGCTGGACGCGACCTCGACGGTCAGGCCGAACCGGTCCAGCAGCTGCGGGCGCAGCTCGCCTTCCTCGGGGTTCATCGTGCCGATCAGCACGAACCGCGCCGCGTGCGACACGGAGACGCCCTCGCGCTCGACGGTCGCCTGCCCCATCGCCGCGGCGTCGAGCAGGGTGTCGACGAGGTGGTCGTGCAGCAGGTTGACCTCGTCGACGTACAGCAGCCCGCGGTGCGCGGCGGCGAGCAGGCCGGGCTGGTAGTCCGTGACGCCCTCGGCCAGGGCCTTCTCCAGGTTCAGCGAGCCGACGACGCGGTCTTCGGCCGCGCCGACCGGCAGTTCGACCAGCCGCGCCGGCCGCCGGTGGCGGCCGGCACCGTCGTGGGGGCCGTCCGGGCAGCTCGGATCGGGCGCCGCGGGATCACACGAAAAGCGGCAGCCGTCGACGACGTCCACACCCGGCAGCAGGCCCGCGAGCGCGCGGACCATGGTCGACTTCGCGGTGCCCTTCTCACCCCGCACCAGCACCCCGCCCACGGCGGGCGAGATCGAGGACAGGATCAGCGCCAGGCGCAGGTCCGGCATCCCGACGACGGCGGTGAACGGGTACGGCTTCAACAGCACTCCTTCAGCGGCGGAGGTCGGCGACCGGCCGATCATCGCACAGCGTGCGCCTCGCTTAGGGTGGGAAATCGTGCGCGAAAAATCACGTCGACCTGCAACGGAACTCGCCGAACCGCGGAGCCCACGACGCCTGACGGTGGTCGGGATCGGCGCCGACGGCTGGCCGGGACTGTCGGAACAGGCCCAGGCCCTGGTCCTCGGCGCCGACGTCGTCATCGGCGCGCCGCGGCAGCTGGAGTACCTGCCCGCCGACGTCCCGGCGGTGGCTTGGCCTTCGCCGCTGCTGCCCGGCCTCGACGCGCTGCTCGCCGAGCACGAAGGCCGGCGCGTGTGCGTCCTGGCCAGCGGAGATCCGTTTTTGTCGGGGGTGGGTTCTACGCTGGTGGCCCATGGATACGAAGTCGAGGCGCTGCCCGCGCTCTCGTCGGTGACACTGGCCCGGGCCCGGCTGGGCTGGTCCGCCGAGGAGACCGAGGTGGTGACCCTCGTCGGCCGATCGTCGGCGCGCGCGGCCCGGGTGCTGGCGCCGCGCCGGCGGGTGCTCGTCCTGGGCGCCGACGCGGCGGCTCTGCGCTCCCTGCTCACCGTGCGGGGTTATGGCGAGAGCGAGCTGTTCGCGCTGGAAAACCTGGGCGGGCCCGAAGAGCGCATCTCCGACGGCTGGACCGGCGATCCCGGCCCGCTGACGGTGTTCGCGCTGGAGTGCACCGGCCCGGCGCTGCCCCTGATCGGCATCCCGGACGACGTGTACGCGCACGACGGCCAGCTGACCAAGCGCGACCTGCGCGTGTCGGCGCTGGCCCGCCTCGCCCCGAGCCCCGGCGAACTGCTGTGGGACGTCGGGGCGGGCGCGGGCAGCGTCGGCATCGAGTGGTCGCGGATGCACGGATTGAACCGGGCGATCGCGATCGAGCGTGACCCCGAGCGCGCCGAGCGGATCGGCCGCAACGCGGTGGACCTGGGAGTACCGGAACTGGAGGTGGTGACCGGAGAAGCACCCGACGCGCTGAGCGCGCTGCCCGCGCCGGACGCCGTCTTCCTCGGAGGCGGCGTGACGGTGCCGGGTGTACTGGACGCGTGCCTGACCACGGGCGCGCGAGTGGTGGCGCACGGAGTCACCCTGGAGGCCGAGCAGGCCTTGGGCCGGGCGTACGAACAGCACGGTGGTGAGCTGCTGCGGATCGCGGTCGAGCGAGCCGCACCACTGGGCGGCTTCACAGGCTGGACACCGGCACGGACGGTGACGCAGTGGAGCAGCCGATGACCGGCCCCACGGCGGCAACCCACCCCCGCGGACAGCGGCGACCGACCAGCCGGCCCACCGCGGTCAACGCCCTGGGCGAGCGGCGGACAACCGACCACACGGCCACGGCCCGCACGCTCGGAGAGCAGCGCGCGCCCAGGCACGCCGCCCCGGCCTACGCCACCGGCGCCCAGCGCACAACTGACCGCACCGCAAGGGTCCGCGCCCTCGCGCAACGGCGACCGACCAGCTGGCCCAACTCGGTCGACTCCACCGGCGAGAGGCGGATGATCGGCTCCACCGTCGACCGCACCCTCGGACAGCAGCACACGCCCAAGCACGCCGCCCCGGCCCACACCACCGGCGCACAGCGCACAACCGGCCGCACCGCCGCAGCCCGCATCCCGGGGAGCAGCCGATGACCGTGTACTTCGTCGGTGCCGGCCCCGGGGCCGCGGACCTGATCACCGTGCGCGGGCGGGACCTGCTCGGCCGTTGCGGTGTCTGCCTCTACCCCGGCAGCATGACGCCCACCGACCTGCTCGCGTACTGCCCGCCGTCCGCGGAGCTGGTGGACACCGCGAGTCTCAGCCTGGAGGAGATCGTCGAGAAGCTGGCCCGAGGGCACCGGGCCGGGCACGATGTCGTGCGGCTGTGCTCCGGCGATCCGTCGCTCTACAGCGCTGTCGCCGAGCAGGTGCGACGGCTCGACGCCGCCGGCGTGCCGTACGAGGTCGTCCCCGGTGTGCCGGCCTTCGCCGCGTCGGCCGCTGTGCTCGGGCGGGAGCTGACCGTGCCCGAGGTCGGGCAGAGCCTGATCATCACGCGCGTGCAGGCCCGCTCGACCGCGATGCCGCCGGGCGAGACCCTCGCCGCGTTCGCCGCCACCGGCGCGACCCTCGCTCTGCACCTGGCGATCAACCACGTCGAACGGGTCACCGGCGAACTGACCCCGCACTACGGCGCCGACTGCCCCGTCGCCGTCGTGGCGCTCGCGAGCCAGCCCGGCGAAACTGTGGTGCGCGGGGTGCTCGCCGAACTGCCGGAGCTGGTGCGGCAGGCCGGGATGACACGGGCGGCGACCATCTTCGTCGGCCGGGTGCTCGCCGCGGCCGGGTTCCCGGACAGCTTCCTCTATTCCAGTGCCCGCGACCGGGCCGACCAACCGGAGTCGTTGTGACGGAACTGCGCTGGGGCCTGCTGGCCGCCGGGACCATCGCCGCCGAGTTCGCCGCGGGTGTCGACGAAAGCAGGCACGGCACGCTGACCGCCGTCGCCGCGCGGTCCGCCGACCGGGCCTGCGAGTTCGCGACGCGCTTCGAGATCCCGAAGGCCTACAGCAGCTACGAAGACCTCCTCGCCGACCCGGAGATCGACGCGGTATACGTCTCGACGCCGCACCCGATGCACAAGGAATGGGCCATCGCGGCGGCCGAAGCGGGCAAGCACGTGCTGTGCGAGAAACCCCTGACCGTCACCGCCGCCGACGCCGAAGTGGTCATCGCCGCGGCCCGCAAGCAGGACGTCTTCCTGATGGAGGCGTTCATGTACCGGCTGCACCCGCAGACGCGGCGGCTGGCCGAGCTGATCTCGTGCGGCGCGATCGGCGACGTCCGCGCGGTCGACGTCACCTTCAGCTACGCCACTGACGACGGCGAAGCGGCCCGGCTCGGCGACCTCGCGCTCGGCGGTGGCGGGATCCTCGACGTCGGCTGCTACTGCACGTCGCTGGCCAGGCTGGTCGCGCAGGCGGCGCTCGGCGTCGACGTCGTGGAGCCGGACGAGGTGACGGGGATGGCGAAGCTGTCCGCGTCCGGCGTCGACGAGTACGCGACCGGCCTGCTGCGGCTGCCGGGCGACATCCTCGCGCGGCTGTCGTGCGGGTTCCGGCTGGCGCAGGAGGACGCCATCCACGTCTACGGCACCCGCGGGCAGCTGCACGTGCCGCGGCCGGCGTGGATCCACGCGCTGCGCAAGCCCGTGACGTCGCAGATCGTCCTCACACCGCTCGACGGCGCACCCGAGATCATCGAGATCGAAGCAAGCCAGGGGCTCTTCGCGCGCGAAGCGGATCACGTCGCCGCGCACATCGCCGACCGGCAGGCACCCGAGCTGACCTGGGCGGAGACGATGGCCAACATGCGCACCCTCGACCGCTGGCGGGACGCCGTCGGCTACGGGCGTCCTTCGTGATCCTCGTCCTCGGCGGCACGGGCGAAGCACGGAAGCTCGCTTCGGAGCTGACAGAGCGCGAAGTGCGCGTCGTGTCTTCGCTTGCGGGACGCGTCGCGCGGCCACGCCTCCCAGTCGGCGAAGTACGCGTAGGCGGCTTCGGCGGCGTAGAGGGTCTCGCGGGCTGGCTGCGCGAAAACGACGTACGCGCTGTCGTGGACGCGACGCACCCCTTCGCCGAGCGCATCGGGGCCAACGCGGCGAAAGCGGCCGAACGCACCGGAATCCCGCTGCTGCGGCTCGCCCGGCCCGGCTGGGAAGCCGGCGAAAACGACGTCTGGCACTGGGCGGACAACCTCGCCGACGCCGCGAAGAAACTCCCGGACCTCGGCAAACGCGTCTTCCTCACCAGCGGACGCCAGGGACTGCCCGCCTTCGCGCACCTCGACGACCTGTGGTTCCTGATCCGCTGCGTCGACCCGCCCGAACCGCCGTTGCCCCGGCACCACGAACTGCTCCTCGCGCGCGGACCGTACGAAGTGGACGCCGAGCGCGCACTGCTGAGGGGCCACGGTGTCGACGTCCTCGTCACGAAGGATTCCGGTGGCGACCTGACCAGTGCCAAACTCACGGCCGCCAGGGAACTCGGCGTGCCCGTGCTGCTGGTCCGGCGCCCGCCGAGACCCGTCACGGAGACCGCCGAGACCGTGCCCGAAGCCGTCGAATGGGTGCTGAACCGATGATCGAAGAGTTCTACGAAGTCCTGAACAAACGCCGTGACGTCCGCGGCGAGTTCACCGGCGAGCCGATCCCCGAGGCGACGCTGACGAGGATCCTCGAAGCCGCGCACGCCGCGCCGAGCGTCGGGCTCACGCAGCCGTGGGACTTCGTGCTGGTCGACGACCACACGACCCGCGAGCGGTTCGCGAAGCACGTCCACGAGGAGCGAGAGGTCTTCACGGGACAGCTCGGCGAAGAGCGCGCCGGCACCTTCTCGAACATCAAGATCGAGGGCATCCTCGAGTCGAGCCTCGGCATCGTCGTCACCTACGACCCCGCGCGCGGCGCGCCCGACGTGCTCGGCCGGCACGCCATCGCCGACGCCGGCCTGTACTCCGTCTGCCTGGCGATCCAGAACCTGTGGCTGGCCGCGACCGCCGAAGGCCTCGGCGTCGGCTGGGTGAGTTTCTACCGCGAACCGTTCCTCGGCGAACTGCTCGGCATCCCGGACGGTGTACGGCCCGTCGCGTGGCTCTGCACGGGCCCGGTCAGCCGGCTCGAAACCGTGCCCGACCTGGAGCGTCACGGGTGGCGCAGCCGCCGTCCCCTGGCCGAGGCGATACACCACGGGCGCTTCACGCCGCGTGACCCGGGGTCTGCGTAACGGGCCTCGGTCTGACCCGTTAGCGTTGCGCCGATGCGTCTGATTGCCGTAGCGCTGGGGTTACTCTCGGCCTTGTGCGCGCTGGCTTTCCCCCTCCTGCCGGTGGTGCAGGACACGGCGGAGGTCGTCTGGCCGACCGGCAGCGACACCCGCTCCGTCAACGCGCCCTTGACCGGGTACTGGGCCCAGGACCTGCGCGCCGAACTGCCGTGCGCGGCCATCCGTTCGGTCGACGCCCGCACGAACGGCCCGGGCCTGCTGTTCGCCACCGTGCCCGACGGCCGCACCGACCCGAAGTCCGGCAAGGGCGTCGGGATGCAGCTGCGCGTCGACAACGGCGTGCTGATCGCCTCCAGCCAGGGTCAGCAGATCGCCCA
Organism: Amycolatopsis sp. NBC_00355; assembly: GCF_036104975.1. Taxonomy (GTDB): domain Bacteria; phylum Actinomycetota; class Actinomycetes; order Mycobacteriales; family Pseudonocardiaceae; genus Amycolatopsis. The sequence goes on from NZ_CP107982.1 coordinate 4,579,620, forward strand.
GCAGCCGCTGCCGTCCGAGAAGTGCGACGTCGAGCTGGACGTCGACGCGACGCAGATGACCCTCGCCGTGGCCGGCACCCCGGTGTTCCACACCGGCGGCGACGTCCGGCCCCGCGTGGTCGGCATCTACTCCTCGATCAACTCGAGCAAGGACCCGATCGCCGGGCTGCACGTCTCGGTCGTGCCGGACACGCGCTACCAGACGTCGCCGACGACGCTGAAGGTCGTCGTCGGCGTGCTCGCGATCCTGTCGCTGATCGGCTGCATGATCGCGGTCTGGCGCCGCGACTCCGGCTTCGCCCGCCGCGCGCCGCGCTGGGCGCCGGTCGGCTGGTGGCGGCTGACGATGCGGGACGCCACGGTGATCGCCGCGCTAGGCGCGTGGGTCTTCATCGGGCCCGTGACCTCGGACGACGGCTACATCCTCACGATGGCCCGGGTCACCGAGCAGACCGGGTTCCTGACGAACTACCACCGCTGGTTCGGCGTCGCCGAGGCGCCGTTCGGCTGGTTCTACCACCTGTTCGAACTGATGGCGCACGTCAGCGTGGTACCGCCGTGGATCCGGCTGCCGTCGTTCCTGCTCGGCGTGCTCTGCTGGCTGCTGATCAGCCGCGAGGTCATGCCGCGCCTGGGCGCCCAGGTCCGCACCAGCCGCCCGGCGAGCTGGGCCGCGGCGACGGTGTTCCTGGTCTGGTGGATGCCCTACAACAACGGTGTCCGGCCCGAACCGGTCGCCGCGCTCGGGTCGCTGCTGGCGATCTGCGCCGTCGAACGCACCCTGGTGACGCGGCGGCTGCTGCCGCTGTGCCTCGGCCTGACCGCGGCCGGGTTCACCCTGGCCGCGACGCCGACCGGGTTGATCGCGGTGGCGCCGTACCTGGTCGCCGCGCGCCCGCTGTTCAAGCTGATCCGCCAGCGCGCCAACGAGAACGGCTGGCTGCCGGTGCTCGCGCCGGTCGCCGCGGCGGGGCTGCTGGTGCTCGTCGTGGTGTTCGCCGACCAGACGTTCGCGACGGTCCAGGAGGCGACCCGGATCCGCACCCAGGTCGGCCCGAACCTGTCGTGGTTCCAAGAGCTCGCGCGCTACCAGCTGTTGTTCGCCGACCTCCCGGACGGCTCGGCGCCACGCCGGTTCCCGGTGCTGCTGATCGTGCTGTGCACCGCCACCTGCCTGGTGATGCTGCTGCGCCGCGGCCGAATCCAGGGCGCGTCGCTCGGCCCCGCGCGCCGCCTGATCGGCACGACGGCGCTGTTCTTCCTGCTCCTGGCCCTGACGCCGACGAAGTGGACCCACCACTTCGGCGCGTTCGCCGCGGTCGGGGCGTCGATGGCGGCGTTGACGGCACTCGCGACGAGTTCGACCGTGCTGCGGTCCAAACGCAACCGCGCCGCGTTCCTGGCCGGGCTGCTGGTCGTCGGCGCGCTGGCCGCGACCGGGCCGAACACCTACTGGTTCGTCTCGCGCCTCGGCGTCCAGTGGACGAACGTGGCGCCGTCGATCGGCGGCATCCCGCTGTCCACGATCCTGCTGGTGGCGGCCGCGATCGCGGGGATCTACGCGTTCGTGGAGAACGTCCGCGCGCACCGGCCCACCGCCGCGCCCCCGGTGCAGGAAGGCCGGTTGCGCGCGCTGCGGCTCGGCTCGCTGTCGCTGGTGGTGGTCTGCGGCCTGGTGGCGGGCGGCGAGTTCATCACGATGGCGTGGGCGATCCACAACCAGGCCGGCAGCTACAGCCTGGGCGCGGCGAACGTCGGGCACCTGTTCGGCAAGAGCTGCAACCTCTCCGACCACGTCATGGTGGAGCGCGACGCGGCGACGAGCATCCTGCACCCGCAGGCCGAGCAGCGGACGGTCCCCGACGAGACCAAGCCACCGGAGAACTCGCCGCTGCCCAACCCCGACCACGACAACGGCCGCGTCCAGACCGGCTTCCACACCCGCTCGGTCGACGACAAGGACCCCCTGGCGGAGCCGCCGCACGGGTTCACGCCGGAGAACGTGCCGATGTGGTCGAGCTACCTCGACCCCGAGACGCGCGCGGGCCGCCTGCGCAGCGACTGGTACGCGCTGACGGAGAAGCCCGCGGACGGCCAGGTCGTGGTGGCGACGGCGGGCGCGTCCCGGCGGCCGACGTCGGTCAGCCTCGACTACGGCGTCAACACCCCCGAGGGCGTGAAGATCCTGCGCAGCCAGTTCGTGCTCCCGCCGGGCGGGGGCACGGGTGGCTGGAACGACACCCGCATCAACCTGCGCGATCTCCCCCCGGAGACGAACGCGCTGCGCATCAACATCGTCGACAACGACCTCACCGAAGACGGCTGGATCGCGGCTTCGGCCCCGCGCGTCCCGACGTTCACGACGTTGACGGACAAGATCGGCTCGAAGCCGGTGTACATCGACTGGCCGGCGTCGTTCGTGTACCCGTGCGCCCAGCCGGTGATGTCCCACGACGGCATTTCGCAGGTCCCGGAGTACCGCATCACGGCGGGCGGTCTGGCGGACGAGGCGGAGTGGGCGTCCTCGACCAACGGCGGCCCGATCGGCTGGCTCGAGGAGCTGGCCGAGGAACCCGAGGTGCCGAGCTACCTGATCGGCCAGCCGAGCCAGTCGTGGGGCCAGCTGCTGCAGATCGAGCCGTTCACCGAAGGCATCGCCCCGACGGTGATCCACGGCGAGAAAACCGTCCCGGGCTGGTGGTCCCCGGGCCCGGGGCCGAGCCAGCCCAACGGCAAGGACCCGACGCGCTGACCCGGTCGTGAGTGGTTAGGGCGGTTCTAACCGCCCTAACCACTCACGACCGGGCTACGGCAGGCTCAGTAGCTGCGGGGCGTCCAGACGATGCCGTTCTCCGCGCGGGTCCGGGACGAGCCCACGATCAGCAGGCAGCGCATGTCCACAGTGGACGGGTCCAGCTCGCCGAGCGTGGTGATGCGGACGTCCTCCTCCGGGCCGCCGACGTCCCGCGCCACCACGACCGGAGTCGACGGCGAGCGGTGGCGGAGCAGCACGTCACGGGCGTCCGCGAGCTGAGTCGTGCGGGTCCGCGAAGCCGGGTTGTACAGCGCCAGCACCAGATCCGCCGCGCCCGCCGCGTCCAAGCGCTTCTCGATGATCTCCCACGGCTTGAGCCGGTCGGACAGGGAGAGCACGCAGTAGTCGTGCCCCAACGGCGCGCCGACCCGGGACGCCGCCGCCTGGGCCGCCGTCACGCCCGGCACGATCCGGACGCGGACTCCCGCTCCCTGCCCCAAGGACACCTGTTCCAGCACCGCCGACGCCATCGCGAACACCCCCGGATCGCCCGAGGAAACCACGGCCACGCGCGCGCCGGAAGCGGCCAGCGCCAACGCATCGACCGCCCGGTCCGCCTCGACCCGGTTGCCGGACGCGTGACGCTGCTGCCCGGACTTCTGCGGCACCCGCGCGACATACGGGCCGTACCCGACGATGTGCTCGGCCGCTTCCAACTCCGCCAAGGCTTCCGGCGTCAGCCACTCCGGACCCGCCGGACCGAGGCCGACGACGACCACCTCACCACCGGTAGCGGTCACCGGCGGCGAAACAACGGGTGACTGCCGAGACGCGTAAGCCGGCGAAGGCAGCAACGCCAGCGAGAAATAGGGCACGGAGGCGGGATCCACCGAGGCCAGCGGCGCGATCCGCTGCTCACCCCATGTCGCGCGCTCGATGTAGAACGCGTCGTCGAGCTTCCCGGCCTCCGCCAGCGCCTCCCGTACCGAACCGAACGTGCGTCCCAGCTTCACAACCGCCGCCGAATCCGTGTCCGCGAGACGACGCGCCAGTTCCGGCGCGGGCAGCGTGCCCGGCAGGATCGTCAGGACCTCATCGCGCTGGACCAGCGGACGGCCCAGCACGGACGACGCCGCGCTCACCGACGTCACCCCGGGCACGACCACGGCGGGAAACCGACCGGACAGCCGTTCGTGCATGTACATGTACGAGCCGTAGAAGAACGGGTCGCCTTCGCAGAGCACGACGACGTCGCGACCGGCGTCCAGGTGCTCGGCGAGCCGTTTCGCGCTCAGCTCGTAGAAGTCCGCGATCGCGCCTTCGTAGCCGCCCGGGTGGTCCGTGGTCTCGGTCGTGACCGGGTAGACGAGCTTCTCCTCGATCTGCCCCTCACGCAGGTACGGCTCGGCCACCGACCGCGCGATGCTCCGGCCGTGCCGCGCGCTGTGGTACGCGACGACCGGCGCGTCCGAGATCAGCCGCGCGGCCTTGACCGTCATGAGTTCCGGGTCGCCGGGGCCGAGCCCGACGCCGTACAGCGTGCCGGTCATTCTTCGGTGCTCGCCAACGCGTTGATCGCGGCGACGGCCATCGCGCTGCCGCCACGACGCCCGTGCACCACCAGATACGGTGCCGGCGCGCGCTTGGCCAGCTCCACTTTGGACTCCGCCGCGCCGACGAACCCGACCGGGACACCGATGATCGCCGCGGGCGCGCCGACGCCCTCGTCGAGGATCTCCAGCAGGCGGAACAGCGCGGTCGGCGCGTTGCCGATCGCGACGACCGAGCCGGGCAGCTTGTCACGCCACAGTTCCAGCGCCGCCGCCGAGCGCGTGGTGCCCATCCGCTCGGCGAGGGACGGCACCCGGGCGTCGGACAGGGTGCAGACGACTTCGTTGTCCGCGGGCAGGCGGCGCCGGGTGACGCCACTGGCGATCATCTGCGCGTCGCACAGGATCGGCGCGCCCGCCTCGAGGGCGGCGCGGCCGGACTCGACGACGTCGAGGGTGTAGCGCACGTCGTCGACCAGATCGACCATGCCGCAGGCGTGGATCATCCGGACCGCCAGGCCGGCCACGTCGTCGGGCAGGATCGCCAGGTCCGCCTCCTCGCGGATCGTGGCGAACGAGTGCCGGTAGATCTCGGCACCGTCCCGCAGGTAGTCGATCACAGTCTTCCTTTCAGCTCTTCGAGCGGCACCCACCGGCCGTCGACCCGGTAGCCGCCGGCTTCGGCGACCACGTCCACATGCGACTGCGAGGGCTTGCCGCACCGCCGTTCGCAACCCGAGAAGTGCGCGCGCAGCCCGGGCCGGAACACGGCGTCGGCGCGGACGTCGGCGCGCGACTTCGCGCAGCCCGGCCGGCCGACGCACGCACTGGTCCCGAGCGGCTCGCCGCCGAAGCCGAGCCGTTCGAAGACGTCGGGGGGCGCGTCCGGCAGCACCACGGACTTCCACGGCGTGACCAGCACCGGCCCGAAGCCGGCGAGCGCGCGGACCTGCGCGGCCGACAGCTGCCCGAACCTCGGGACGACGCCCGCCGCGGACGCCGAGATCATCCCGACCGGCACCGGGATGTCGGCACGGGGAACCGGCGTCCCGCGCCACGCCGGGTCGTCCAGCTCGGCGACGCGCCACGCGGATCCGCGCACCCGGAGGAACTCCCGCGCGAGGTCGATCAGCTCCGAGACCGCGTCGGCCAGCGCCACTCGGCGTCCGGTGTCGCCGCCCGCGAGCAGCAAGGTTCCCTCGGCGGGGCCGGTCGCGCGCCAGCAGACGTCGGCGCCTTCGCCGGCGACGTCACCGCGGCCGTCGTCGAAAGCGAAGAGGAACCGCCCGGGCAGCGACGCCAGCTCGTGGATCGAGCACAAGCGCGAGTCCAGCGACGCGGCCAAGCCGCGGACGTCGGCGAGGCCACCGACGAGCCCGCTCAGCGGCGAAGCCAGGACGTTGCGGACCCGCTCGTGCGACGGCGACGGCAGCAGGCCCGCGTCGGTCAGCCGGGCCGCGAGCCCGGGCCGCGTCACGCCGCGCAGCTGGACGTTGCCGCGCGAAGTGAGGTGGAGGTCGCCGTCGCCGCACGCCTCGGCGCAGCCGGCCAGCGCCCGCAGCTGCGCGGCGGAAACCGCACCCCCGGGCAGCCGGACCCGCGCCAACGGGCCGTCCGCGGCGTCGTGGGTGGCGAAAACGCCGGGGCACGCGTCGGCTCGCACACGCGCGGGGGTCGGCATGAGGTCACTGTAACTCGCGGTTCTCCGGCTCTTTCGCGGCCGGACGCGGGCGTAGGACAGCTGTCCCGGCGTCCAGGTCCACGTCACGCCGGGGAGGCGCGCCGTCGGCGTCCTGCTCGACGAGCATCGACATCGTCTCGCGGTGTTCCAGCTCACGCCGCTTGGTGCCGTAGAGGAACGCGGTGGTCTCTTCGACGTAGGTCGCGGACAGCCGCGCCTTGAACCGCGAGCCGTTCTTGCGCGGCCGCAGCTCGATCGCGGCCATGACCAGCAGGATCACCACGCCGCCCGGAAGGGCCAGCCCCAGCCAAGTTCCCATGCCCCGCGAACCGGATGACCGCCGGTCAAGTTCCGGATGCAGCAGAAGTCACATCGAATGTAGCAGGTGTGCTACATTCGATCGCACCAGTCAGATGGGGGTTCGGACCATGAGAGATCCAGCGGACCCCGCCGTCCGCGTGAGCGGGCTGCGGATGCGCTACGGCGCGAACGACGTCCTGCACGGCGTCGAGTTCCAGGCCGCCCGAGGGGAGGTCGTGTGCCTGCTCGGGCCGAACGGCGCGGGCAAGACGACCACGATCGAGATCCTCGAAGGCTTCCGGATGCGGTCGGCCGGCGAGGTGAGCGTGCTGGGCGTCGACCCGGCACACGGCGGCGAGGACTGGCGGGCACGCCTGGGAGTCGTGCTCCAGTCCTGGCGCGACCACGGGAAGTGGCGCGTCCGCGAGCTGCTCGCGCACCTCGGGCGGTACTACGCGCCGTACTCGACACCGTCGTGCACGCGGCCGTGGGACGCCGACGAGCTGATCGCGGCGGTGGGGCTCACCGAACACGCGCAGAAGAAGATCAAGACCCTGTCCGGCGGCCAGCGGCGGCGGCTCGACGTCGCGATCGGCATCGTCGGGCGGCCGGAGCTGCTGTTCCTCGACGAGCCGACCGCGGGCTTCGACCCGGAGGCCCGGCGCGAGTTCCACGACCTGGTGCACCGGCTGTCCGACGAGCTCGACACCACGATCCTGCTGACCACGCACGACCTCGACGAGGCCGAGAAGCTGGCCGACCGGATCCTCATCCTCAACGGCGGCCGGATCGTCGCCGACGGCTCGGCCGACGCGCTCACCCGCCAGATCGCGGGCGAAGCCGAGGTCCGCTGGACGATCGACGGCCGGCACTTCGTCCACTCGACGACCGAGGCGACCAAATACGTCCACGATCTGTTCAAACAACACGGCGAGGCGGTGGCCGATCTCGAGGTCCGCCGCGCGTCGCTGGAGGACACCTACATGACCCTCGTCCACCGCGCCGAAGCCGGCGGCGAAACCGAGGTCGGCCTGCAGGAAGCGGGTGCGCGATGAACACCGTCGTGATGCGGGCCGGGCTGGCCCGGGGCTGGATCGAGTTCAAGCAGACCTGGACCAACCGCGAGGACCTGGTCGGCCAGATCGTCTTCGCCGCGCTCTTCCTCGGCGTGGTGTTCTTCATGCGCGACGCGACGGTGCCCGGCACCGGCTTCTCCCTCGGCGCGGCGACCGTGCCCGGGGTGCTCGGCGCCGGGATCGTGTTCACCGGGCTCACCGGGGCGGCGAGCTACCTGGTCATCGACCGCGAGGACGGCACGTTGCTGCGGGCGAAGGCGACCCCGAACGGCATGCTCGGCTACCTGATCGGCAAGACCACGACGCTGTCGCTCGGGCAGGTGGCGTCGCTGCTGGTGGTGCTGATCCCGTGCCTGTTCCTGTATCCCTCGCTCGCTCCCGACGGCTTCTGGTCCTACCTGCACCTGCTGGGCGTGCTGGCGCTCGGGCTGTTCGCGACCCTGCCGATCGGGGCCGCGCTGGGGTCGCTGATCAGCAGCCCACGGTCCACGGGGCTGATCGTGCTGCCGGTGATGGGGCTGGGGGCGATCTCCGGGATCTTCTACCCGGTGATCGCGCTGCCGGTGTGGGTGCAGGGCATCGCGCAGGTGTTCCCGATGTACTGGCTGGGGCTGGGCATGCGCTCGGCGCTGCTGCCGGACAGCGCGGTCATCGCCGAGATCGGCCATTCGTGGCGGCCGCTGCCGACCCTCGCCGTGCTCGTCGCGTGGTCCGTGATCGGATTGGTCCTGGCCCCGGTCCTGCTCCGCCGCATGGCGCGGCGCGAGTCGGGTTCGTCGGTGGCCGAACGCCGGGAGAAGGCCATGCAGCGTGTGGGGTGAGTCATGAGCGAGGTCGTCTACAACCGGATCGCGATGCTGCGCGCGGAGCGGTCGATCTCACGCCGCGAGCTGGCGGACGCGCTGGGCGTGCACTACCAGACGATCGGCTACCTCGAGCGCGGCGAGTACAGCCCGAGCCTCTACCTGGCGCTGCGGATCGCGGACTTCTTCGAGGTCACGGTGGAGATCCTGTTCTCGACGAAGCCGTTCCCGCGGCTGGGAGAGCGGTCCGCCTAAACGACGCGCCGGTGATCGCGACCGAAGCCGCGGCCCGCCGACTCCCGGGAGCCCGCACGCTGCGGACCGTCGTGATCGGCGCCGGGTTCATCGGCTCCGAAGTCGCGCGGGCGGCGTGCCAACGGGGGCGTGCCGGGGACGATCGTGGAGGCAGCGCCCGTCCCCACTCGTCCGCGGCTGGAGAGGACGCTGCCACGGCGCTGGCCGGCCGGCCACAGGCGAGGGGCCTGCACGCGGGCCTCGTCGTCGCCATCCGGTGCAGTGCGGGCAGCACGCCTCGTACCGGGTCGTACTCGGGTAAGCGAAGGCCGCGAACTAAGGCTTGCGGAGATCCGCTTCGACCAGCGCGCGGACGACGTCGGCGCGGCGGTTCTCGCGGACCGTCCGGCTGAGCTCGACGTGCAGGAACGGCGTGCGCCCGGCGGCCTGGCTCTGCACGTTCGTGGTGCCGGCCAGGCCCCGGCAGGGCTCGGCCCACGCCCGGCAGACGCGGAAACCGTCGGCGGTGAGCCGGTCCGCCGCCCGCCGGGCCGCGTCGCCGGCTTCGGCGGCGCCGGCCGAGAGCACAACGTCGGCCGAGGTCAGGGTGGCATCGCCGAAGCCGTGGAGCTGCACCTGCGGCAGGCCTCGCCGGGCGAGCAGTGTCGTCACGACGTGGAAGACGCTGCGGGTCTCGTGCGCGGGGTCTTCGCGACGGCGGTGCGCGCCCCCGACCACGAGGACGGCGCCCGGGACCTGCCGGAAGAGGGCGAGTCCGAGCCGGTCGGTCCGCAGGTCGGAGGAGGCGTGCGGCACCTCGACAACCAGCGACGGCGGCGCGGAGCGGTCGATCGCGTAGAGCCCCCAGGCGCGTTCGGTGCCGGGCTCCTGGACGGCCAAGGTGTCGCCGTCAACGGAGAACCCCAGGTCAGCGAGGTCGTTCGGCCGCCGGTCGAGCAGCGCGCCGAAGCCGGCTTCGGCGGCCCGGAGCTCTTCGACGGTCGGCACGCGGTACGGCTGGCGGGTCGACTGCGCGGCCGTGAAGTCGCGGAGGAGGGAATCCACCCGGCAGCCTCCCGATCCGTAGCGCTCGACCACCCAGGCTACCGACCCCGGAGCCGTGGACGTCACCTTGACGCCGTGCCCGGCCGCACCGGAGAGTGAGTCCGATACCCACGCGTCGGCAGGTGAGGAACCCGGTGAGAGTCCGGGGCGGTCCCGCCACTGTCACCGGAGAGCCCGCTCTCCGGGAGCCAGGAACTCCGGCCGGCGCGCCCGTCTACCCGGGGCGCGGACCCCGAGGAGGAACCTCGTGATCCTGCTTCTGTCCACATCGGACACCGACCTGCTCAGCGCGCGTTCGTGCGACGGCGAGTTCCGGCTGGCGAACCCTTCGCGGCTCGACGTCGCCGAGCTGCCGGGCCTGCTCGACGGCGTCCGCATCGTGGTCGTCCGCATCCTCGGCACCCCGCGGAGCTGGCAGGAGGGCCTCGACACGCTGCTCGCGTCGGGTGCGCACGTCGTCGTCCTGGGCGGGGAGCAGACGCCGGACGCCGAGCTGATGAAGCTCTCGACCGTCCCCGCCGGCATCGCCGCCGAAGCCCACGCCTACCTCGCGCAGGGCGGCCCGGCGAACCTCACGCAGCTGCACCGGTTCCTCTCCGACACGCTCCTGCTCACCGGGGACGGCTTCGAGCCGCCTGCCGTGCAGCCCACCTGGGGCATCCTCGAACGGCCCGCGACGCGTGCGGACGGCCCGCTCGTCGGGATCCTCTACTACCGGGCGCACCACCTGTCCGGGAACACCGCGTTCGTGCACACCCTGGCCGACCGGATCGAGGCCGCCGGCGGGCGCGCGCTGCCGGTGTACACCGCGTCGCTGCGTACTCGCGAGCCGGAGATGATGGCCGAGCTGGCCAAGGTCGACGCACTGCTGGTCACGGTGCTCGCGGCGGGCGGCACGAAGCCGTCCGAGGTGGGCGCCGGCGGTGACGACGAGGCCTGGGACGTCGCCGAGATGGCCGCGCTCGACGTCCCGATCCTCCAGGCGCTGTGCCTGACCAGCGACCGCGAGACCTGGGCCGCGAGCGACGACGGCCTCTCCCCGTTGGACGCCGGCAACCAGATGGCCGTCCCGGAGTTCGACGGACGGCTGATCACGGTGCCGTTCTCGTTCAAGGAACTCGACGAAGACGGGCTGCCGCGGTACGTCCCGGACGCCGAGCGCGCGTCCCGCGTCGCGAAGATCGCCCTGGCGCACGCGCGTCTCCGGCACACGCCTGCTTCTGAGCGGCGCGTCGCGCTGATGCTGTCCGCGTACCCGACGAAGCACTCCCGCGTCGGCAACGCGGTCGGGCTGGACACCCCCGCGTCCGTCATCGAGCTGCTGCGGCGGATGCGCGACCTGGGCTACGACCTGGGCGCGGACGCGTTCCCGGGCGTCGACCCGACCGGCACCGACCAGCCCGACGGCGACGCCCTGATCCACGCGCTGATCGCGGCGGGCGGCCAGGACCCGGAGTGGCTGACCGAGGAGCAGCTGGCCGGCAACCCGATCCGGGTGCCCGCCGCGCGCTACCAGGAGTGGTTCGACGCGCTGCCCGCGGAGCTGCGCGAAGGCGTCGAGGGGCATTGGGGCCAGGCGCCGGGCGAGCTGTACGTCGACAACGGCGACATCGTGCTGGCGTCGCTGCAGAGCGGCAACGTCATCATCATGATCCAGCCGCCGCGCGGGTTCGGCGAGAACCCGGTGGCGATCTACCACAACCCGGACCTGCCGCCGAGCCACCACTACCTGGCCGCCTACCGCTGGCTGGAAGAGGAGTTCGGCGCGCACGCCGTCGTCCACCTGGGCAAACACGGGTCGCTGGAGTGGCTGCCGGGCAAGACGGCCGGGCTCTCGGCGTCCTGCGCGCCGGACGCCGTGCTCGGGAACCTGCCGCTGATCTACCCGTTCCTGATCAACGACCCGGGCGAGGGCGCGCAGGCGAAGCGCCGGGCGCACGCGACGATCGTCGACCACCTGATCCCGCCGATGGCGCGCGCCGAGTCGTACGGCGACATGGCGCGGCTGGAGCAGCTGCTCGACGAGCACGCGAACATCGCGGCGATGGACCCGGCGAAGCTGCCCGCGGTGCGCGCGCAGATCTGGACGCTCATCCAGGCCGCGAAGCTGGACCACGACCTCGGCGTCGAGCAGCGCCCGCACGACGCGGAGTTCGACGACTTCCTGCTGCACATCGACGGCTGGCTGTGCGAGGTCAAGGACGCCCAGATCCGCGACGGCCTGCACATCCTCGGCGCGGCGCCCACCGGTGAAGCGCGCGTCAACCTGGTGCTGGCGATGTTGCGCGCCCAGCAGATCTGGGGCGGCAAGCAAGGCGCGATCCCCGGCCTGCGATCGGCGTTGGGGCTCAAGGAGAACTCCGACGCGCCGACGTCCGAAGTGGACAGGATCGAGAAGACGGCGCGGTCGCTGGTCGAGGCGATGGAGTGGCGCTCCTGGGACGTCACGGCGGTGCGCGGCATCATCGACGACAAACTGGGCGGCCCGGACGAGCAGGTCCAGCTGATCCTGGAGTTCGCGGCGAACGAGATCGTCCCGCGGCTGGCCGCGACCACGGGTGAGCTGGACGCGATCCTGCACGCGCTGGACGGCGGCTACATCCCGGCCGGCCCGAGCGGATCGCCGTTGCGCGGGCTGGTGAACGTGCTGCCGACCGGCCGGAACTTCTACACGGTCGACCCGAAGGCCATCCCGAGCCGGCTGGCCTGGGAGACCGGGCAGGCGCTGGCGGACTCGCTGCTGCGCCGCTACCGCGAGGACACCGGCGACTGGCCGCGTTCGGTCGGGCTGTCGGTGTGGGGTACGTCGGCGATGCGGACATCGGGCGACGACGCCGCGGAGGTCCTGGCCCTGCTGGGCGTCCAGCCGGTGTGGGACGAGGCGTCACGGCGCGTCACCGGCATCGAGGCGATTCCGCTGTCCGAGCTGGGCCGCCCCCGCATCGACGTCACGATCCGCATCAGCGGCTTCTTCCGCGACGCGTTCCCGCACGTCATCACGATGATGGACGACGCCGTGCGATTGGTCGCCGGGCTGGACGAGCCCGCGTCCGAGAACTTCGTCAAGGCGCACGTTTCCGCGGATCTGGCCACGCACGGCGACACGCGACGCGCGACGACCCGGATCTTCGGCTCCAAGCCAGGGGCGTACGGCGCCGGGCTGCTGCCGCTGATGGAGTCCGGGAACTGGCGCGACGACAAGGACCTCGCCGAGGTGTACGCGGTCTGGGGCGGCTTCGCCTACGGCCGCGACCTGGACGGCCGCCCGGCGCGCGAGGACATGGAGAGTTCGTACAAGCGGATCGTGGTGGCGGCGAAGAACACCGACACGCGCGAGCACGACATCGCCGACTCGGACGACTATTTCCAGTACCACGGCGGCATGATCGCCACGGTCCGCGCACTGACGGGCACGGCCCCGGTGTCGTACGTGGGCGACAGCACGACACCGGACGCGGTCCGCACCCGCACGCTGGGCGAGGAGACGGCCCGGGTATTCCGCGCCCGGGTGGTCAACCCGCGCTGGCTCGCGGCGATGCGCCGCCACGGTTACAAGGGCGCGTTCGAGCTGGCGGCAACAGTGGACTACCTGTTCGGCTTCGACGCGACGGCGGGCGTCGTCGGCGACTGGATGTACGAGAAGCTGACCGAGTCGTACGTGCTGGACGAGACGAACCAGGAGTTCCTGCGCCAGGCGAACCCGTGGGCGTTGCGCGGAATCGTGGAGCGCCTGAACGAGGCGGCGGACCGCGGCCTGTGGGAGGAACCGGACCCCGAGCTCTTGGCGCAGATGCGGGAGGTCTACCTCTCCTTGGAGGGCGACCTCGAGTCCCAGTAAGGCGGTTGTCCACACCCGATCGGGGTGTGGACAACCCCGGCGTCCACGGCCGGACCACGGCTTCCCGTCACCCCTCGCCGATAGACTGGAGCAGGGCACGCCCCCCGGTGGAGGGTGGGGGCCGCCTTCGCGCGGGTGTGGGCCGGGGCGGCTCTTCCGGAACGGCCAACACATCCCCCGGAGCGGCCGACACGGCGACGGGAACCGCCAACACGGCGTCCAGGGCCAACAGCCGAACCCCGTTGTCGGCGTGTTGGCCATTCCGGTCGGCGTATTGGCCGTTCCGGTCAGCGTGTTGGCCATTGCGGTCGGCGTATTGGCCGTTCCGGTCAGCGTGTTGGCTAGCCGGGCGACATGGTGGCCGTTGCTGATGTCGCCCTGCTCACTTGGGCGAGGACTTTGCCGGAACTCTGCGTGGAGCGTGAGCCTGCCTTCTCGCACCCGGGCCGGGGCCTCTTCGGCGGTGGCCATCACGTCGGTGGCGCAACCGCCTTTCGTCGTCTCCGGAATGCGACATTTCTCGGGTTTCGCCCGTAACCCCGCCTTCGCCTTGACTTTGAAATGGTCTAGTCCAATGATCTGTCCACCCTCGAACCCCACCGGGAGGACAGATCATGCGCAGAAGCAGACTGGCCGCCGTCGGGCTCGCCGCCGCCACCTTCATCGGTACAGCAGTGAGTCTCGTGATCGGCGCGCCCTCCGCGACAGCGGCGCTGGGCAACAACTGGTACGCCGCGGCGCCGTATCTGATGCCCGTGAGCAACAATCCCCCGGACCCCGTCACGGTGATGAACGCGACCGGGCTCAAGGCGTTCCAGCTGGCGTTCATCCTGGCGCCCAACGGCGGCGGCTGCAGCCCGACCTGGGACGGCACGGCCGCGGTCTCCTCGGACACGAACGTCGCCGGCGTGATCTCCCGGATCCGCGGCGCGGGCGGTGACGTCTCGGTGTCCGTCGGCGGTTACGGCGGTACGAAGCTCGGCCAGACCTGCGGGACGGCGGCCGCGACGGCCGCCGCGTACCAGCAGGTCATCTCGAAGTACTCGCTCAAGGCGATCGACTTCGACCTCGAAGAGCCGGAGTACGAGAACACCGCGGCCATCGCGAACGAGCTCGGCGCGGCGAAGACGTTGCAAGCCAACAACCCCGGCCTGTTCGTGTCGGTGACCATGCCGGGCACCGCGGCCGGCACCGGCTGGTTCGGCACGCAGCTGCTCGACCAGGCGAAGTCGATCGGCTTCGCCCCCAACAACTTCTCGATCATGCCGTTCGACGGCGGCTTCAACGGCGGCTCGTCCCAGGTGTCGGCGCTCGAGGCCCTGCACGGCCTGCTGATGTCACACATGGGCTGGGACAGCGCGACGGCGTACTCGCACGAGGGCTTCTCCGGCATGAACGGCAAGTCGGACGCGGCGGAGATGTTCTACACCGCGGACTTCCAGACGGTGTACGACTACGCGACCAGCCACGGCCTGGGCCGCTTCACGTTCTGGTCGGTCAACCGCGACCGTGCCTGCGTCGGCACGACCGACAACGGCGTCTGCAGCAACGTGCCGCAGAACGACTGGGACTTCACGAAGTTCAGCGTCCGCTTCGCCGGCGCGACCCCGCCCCAGACGACGCCGACCACCAATCCGACGACGCCGACCACCCCGGGCGGCGGCTCGTGCACGGCGGCGGAGTGGGATCGCACCAAGGTCTACGTGAAGGACGACGTGGTCAAACACAACAGCCACAAGTTCACCGCGAAGTGGTGGACCCAGGGCGAAGAGCCCGGGACGACCGGTGAATGGGGCGTCTGGGCCGACAACGGCGCCTGCTGATTTCGCTCTGCCGAAGGCCGCCCCGGGCACGCTCGGGGCGGCCTTCGCTCGTCAGAACTCGAGGTGGGTGTTCTCGCGCTGGACCTCCGGGGTCAGCGCGGGCACCTCGACGACGTGCCGCCCGGCTCGGCGCAGCAGCTCGGTGCCCTGGGCGTCGACGAAGACCGGCGGCTCCCGCCACGCGAACACGACGCGCGGGATCCCGGCGTCGAGGATGAGCCGGGTGCAGCTGCGCGGGTGCGAGCTGCGGTTGCTGCAGGGCTCGAGCGAGCTGTATATGGTGGCGCCGGCCAGCCGCGGGTCACCTTCACACTTGGCGAGGGCGGCTTCCTCGGCGTGGTTCAGCGGTTCACCCTCGCCGGAATGCCCGGTCGCGATGACGTCGCCTTCGGCGTCGGTGATGACGGCCCCGACCCGGAAGGTGTGGCTCGGCGGGCACTCGGCCGCGAGCGCGATGGCCTCCCGCAGCCGCTGGACGTCCCGGCCGGTCGGTTCGTCGGCCGCACGGTATTCGAGGATCGCCATGCCGGTCAGTTCGCGTGCTCTGACCAGCCGCAACGGCCGCGGGTAGAGGCCGGGCCCGACGAACCGCGGGGCGTCCGGCTGCCCGACGAAGAACGGCGCGATCGCCAGCCGCAGCTCGTCGGCCAGCCCTTCGGTGAGGAACCGCGTGTGGATCCCGCCACCGCCCTCGACCAGCAGGTTCTTGATGCCGCGCGCGCCGAGGTCGTCGAGGACACGGCCGAAGTCGGGCGGATCCCCGGCGTCGACGACGGTGGCGACGTCCTTGAGCGCGTCGGCGGCACCGGGCGGCGCGTAGACGATCTTTTCGGTGTCCCCGACGGTGAAGAACTGCGCGTCCGGATCGAGGCCGCGGGTGGTCAGGGTGACTTTGACCGGCTGCTCGGACTTGCCGAGCTCAAGACGTTGCCGCCGCAGTTCGGGCGACCGGACGAGCAGCCGCGGGTTGTCGGCCCGCACGGTCCCGGCCCCGACGAGAACGGCGTCGGCCTCGGCCCGCAGCCGGTCGACGACAGCGAAGTCGTCCTCAGTGGACAGCACCAGCCGTTCGGGTGAGGTGTTGTCGAGGAAACCGTCGAGCGACTGCGCGGCGGAGAGCAGGACGTGCGGCCGGTCGATCACCCGGCCCAGTATGCCGGGCCGTAACACCGCGGGCGATCGGGACGTCCTAGCAACCATGACCACGCGAGGCTGGCAGAAGGAGCGGACGCTCACCACGCTCGACACGGTAGGCCGCCGGGTAGCGGTGACGACCGGCCTCACCCGCGACCCGGAAGGACGCCTGGTCGCGGTCATCGCGGTCGGCGACGGCCCCACGGCGATCTTCCGCCACCTGCACGACCCCGACGACCGCACCGAACTGGTGATCAACGCCGCCGACACGGCGGACGACCTCCACACGCTGACGGGCATCGCCCCGGTGCGTCAGCTGCGGCGCCGCCGCCGCTAGCACGGCGCCGGCTCCGGCCGCGGGGTCTCGGCAGACGTTCCGGCCGCGCGGATTCCGGCTCCGCGGAGGTTGGCTGTGTCGTGCGGCCTACCCCGCGGGTTTCAGCTCCGCCGAGCTTGACCTCGCAGTTGCGGTCTACCCCGCCGACTTCGGCTCCGCCGAGCTTGGCCGCCCAGTTTCGGTCTACCCTGCCGACCTCAGCTCCGCCGAGCTTGACCGCGCAGTCGCGACCTACCCCGCGGACTTCAGCTCTGCCGAGTTGGCCGCCTAGTTGCGGCCGGACCTGCGGACTTCAACTCCGCGGAGCTGGCCGCCCAGTTTCGGCCGGACCCTGCGGACTTCAACTCAGCCGAGCTTGACCGCCCAGTTTCGGCAGCGTGTTCAGCCGCGTGGCGGCAGTCGTGGAGTTCCGGTTCGCAAGATCAGGCACTGCGGATTCGACTCGGTGTGGTCCGAGCTCGCCCTCTTCTTCATCGGCCTCGTGCGCCAGTGCACGCCGGAGAGCGTCACCCACGGCGCGCAGGCGTTCGGTCCCCAGCTCCTGCTCCGCGAGGTCCGCCCTACGGGCTACGGTGCCCAGCCGCCCGGCTGTGGTCGCCGGCGAGGCGAATCCCCTCGACCGCGGCACACCCAACCGCCCCATCGCCGTGGCGATGGGGCGGCGGGCTCAGCCGGGCAGGACGGCGTACTGGCGGACGTAGAGGTCCGTGTACGTCACCGGGCCGCGGGGGCCGGGGACCTTGTCCAGGTTGATGCCCGTTTCCGGGACCGCGAGCAGCTTGAAGCCGTCGAGGAGGCGGGTCGGGGCGTTCCAGAAGACGCCCGTGCCGGTGTAGCCGTCGAAGAACGCGTCGGCGGCGGCCTCGTCCTCGGTCGCGATGCCCGCGGCCAGGCCCGAGGTCTGCTCGTTCGCGATCTCGACGGCGTCAGCGAGGGCGCCGACCTTGGCGACCGTGACCGTCGCCTCGCGGTCGGAGTCCAGGGCCCACTCGTAGCCGATCGCGTGCTCGTGCGGGGCCAGCGAAGGCGTGACGCCCCGCTCGGCCAGCGCGTCGGCGATGCCCGGCCAGACGTCGTCGTGGATGTTTTCGTGGATCAGCAGCAGGTTGAGCCGGTTGCAGACCCCGAGCCGGTCGAGGCTGGCGAAGACCAGGTCGCGTGCCTTGGTGACGTCCGCGCCGCGGTCGACGTACAGGACGCCGCCGCCGTCGGCGTGGGCGAGCGTGCCGACGCCGTGGATCGCGGCCTCGGTGGCCAGGGCGCGCGTGCTGTCGCCGCTGCCGCGCAGGATGACGAGGGGCACCAGGTTCGGCAGGCGTACCAGCGCGGACGCGGCTTCGCGCTCCACACGCGGCACCAGCTGAATGCAGTCCGCGTCGATGCCGGCTTCCGTCAGCGCCGGCGCGATGACCACCTCACGCAGCCGCTGCGCCGAGCCGAGCGCGGCCGAGCCGGTGCGCAGCACGCCGGCGTTGCGCGACTTGACCAGCTGCGACGCCACGTCGACGGTGACGTTCGGGCGCGCCTCGTAGTTCGCGCCGATCACGCCGACCGGACGGCGCCGTTCGACCAGCCGCAGCCCGCCGTCCAGCGTGGACACCTCGACCGAGCGCTCCTGGTGCGGGGCGCCGGCGAGCAGCCGCAACTGCTCGGCCATGCCCGTCAGCCGCTCCGGGGTGATGGTGAGCCGGTCGAGCAGACCGGCGCTCATCCCCTCGGCGGTCGAACGCTCGACGTCGGCCTGGTTCGCCTCGAGGATCTCGTCGCGATGCGTCAGCAGGCGTTCGGCCATCCCGGCCAGGGCGGCGTCCACGGCCTCCGCACTGGCGGCGGCAAGCGACGGCGCGGCCAGCTTCGCAGCCCGTGCGCACTCCTCCACGGCCTTGGCGACCTCGTCCATCGTTCGGCTCCCTCCGGCTGACCAGCGAGAGACCAGTTTGCCGCATCGACCCGGCCCGGTGGGTCAGGGGCTCCGCCACGACCACTAGCGACGGCCGACCGCGACGAGACAGCGCACCGGCCGCACATCGAGGACGCCGGACGCCCGCGCCGGAGCGCACGACGCCGCGCCGCAATTCGGACAGCCGATCTGCGATCACCGCCCCCGCCCCGCCCCGACGACACCATGCCGCAATTCGGACAGCCGGTCTGCGATCACCGGCCATGACGACACCCTGCTGCGGTTTGGGACCAGCGGCGGTCCGCGATCACCGTTGCCGGTCAGGCGGCCACGGGCTCCAGCAGCCACAGGCCGCCCGCGATGAGGCAGCTGACCGTCGCCACGCCGAACACCAGGACCCAGAGCACCGGCGGTACCGCGGTCAGCCGGCCGAGCTGGTCGGCGTCGGAGTCGCGGGCCTGGCCCCGGCGGCGCTTGGTCTGCAGCTCGATCACCGGCCGGACGCCACCGAAGAGCAGGAACCACGTCAGCAGGTAGCCGAACGGGGCCTGGACCTCGACCGGCGCCACGAAGGCGACGAGCGCCAGCACGACCGCGCTGGCCACGACCGTGAACACGCCGTAGGCGTTGCGCACCATCACCAGCACGCCGAGCAGCAGCAGCGCGATCAGCACGAGGACCGTGCCGACCAGGTCGTTGCCCAGCAGGCTCGCGAACAGCAGCCCCAGCACCGACGGCGCCAGGTAGCCGGCCATCGCGGTGAACGCCATCCCCGGCCCCTCGGGCTTGCCACGCGAGACGGTGACGCCCGAGGTGTCCGAGTGCAGCTTGATGCCCTGCAGGCGCCGTCCGACCAGCACGGCGGCCAGCCCGTGCCCGGCCTCGTGCACGATCGTGACGACGTTGCGCGCCCGCCGCCACGGCGTGCCGCCGACGAGCACCACCAGCAGCGCCACGGCCCCGGCGACCAGGGTGATGACGGCGGGCGTCTGGGCCTGCTCCAGCAGCGTCCCGGCCGGGTCGGCGGCGGCTTGGAGGGCCGCCGGGACGTCACCGGCCGTGCTGCCGAGCGCGAGTTGAACGGGCGAGCTCACCCGGACACCTCACCACAGGCGACATCTGGCTACGGTGAGTCCCCACCGGACCGGGGTCCGCGGCTTCCGGTATGGGTTCGGGTCGTTGGCACACCTCACTTTCGTGGATCGGGACGGTAATGGTGCTTCGGGCGGGGCGAACGCGCCCGCGATCCGGGGACGACCGGCGCGGCTCAGCTCATCGCGACTCCCGCATCCGGGCCTCGCCCTCCACCCGGAACAGGAACGACGCCCAGCTCCGGAACGGCGCCCAGGCCTCCGCGATCTCCGTCAGCTCGCCGACGTCGGCGTCCGGGAGGTGGTAGGCCTCGCGCATGATCTCGTGCAGGCGGCTCTCTCCTCGCGGGAAGACGTCCGGATGTCCGGCGCCGCGGATCAGGATCAGCTCCGCGCTGAACCGGCCGACGCCCGGCAGCTGCTGCAGCTGTTTGAGGGCCTCCGCCGCCGGCATCGACCGCAGCGCCGCCGCGTCGAGCAGGCCGTCCGCCGCCGCCTGGGCGATGCCCCGCAGACGCTCGAGCTTGTGCGCGGGCGCGCCCGGCAGGTACTCCAGCCTCGCCAGCTCTTCCGGCGCCGGGAACGAGGAAAGCCGCACGCCGCCGACGTCGACCTCCGTGCCGTGACGGTCGGTGAGACGGCGGCGCAACCGTACCGCCTGGGTCATCCAGATCCGGTGGCTCAGCACCGCCCAGCACGCCGCCTCGTACGGCGACGCGAACAGGACCGGCCGCAGCCCGGGGTGCAGGTCCTGCAGCAACGAGACGACCGGATCGCGGCGGCCGGCGGCCGGGAACTCCGTGCCGTCGACGTCCAGGGAGCACATCCTCATCACCTGGGCCAACGCCGCTTCGGTGTGCTCCGCCGGGCCGTGGACCTCCGCTTCCACCACGCCCGGCGATCTCTGTCTCAGGACCGCTCCCATCGGCGTCCACGCGCCGTCGACCGGGAACGCCACCCGGAGCGCTCCGGGCTCCGTGCCCGCTTCCGGCCGCCCGGCGGGTGCGAACCCCGTCAGGAACCGGGCCGCCGCGGCCAGGTCGAACCCGCCGTGGATCAGGATTTCCCCGCTGGTCGGGGCAATGGTCGAAGCTGTCATGTCTCCTCCTCGGATCGTCGGATCGGAACCTCGCCGACGACGTTAGGAAGGGGCACCGACAATTTCCGGCCTCGAACACCCGAGCCCGGCTTTGTTCACTCGGTCGAGTGACCTCGGCTTGGGCATACTGCCGGTATCCGAACGATGGGAGCGCCTGTGCCGACCACCGCCCTCGACCGGCTCGAGAAGCTGCTGGAGATCCCGGCGGACACCCGCACGGGCTTCCTCGACCTGCTGGGTACCGCGGACCAGGCGGGGCCGCCCACCGGCATCACCCAGCGCCTGATGCGCACCACCCTGCTCCCCCGGGTCTACGAGCGGTACTGGCGCCCCGCGCTCGGCCGTGTGCTCAAAGGCCCGGCCGGGCCCAGCATGGCCGGCGAAGTCCGGCTCGCCACGGAACTCCTCGACCTCGCGCCGGGCGCAACCGCTCTGGACGTCGCCTGCGGCACCGGCCGGTTCACCCGCGCGTTCGGCGAAGCCGTCGGCCCGGGCGGACTCGCGATCGGCCTGGACGGCGCACGCACCATGCTCACCAAAGCGGTGGCCGAAGGTGGCCCGGCCAACGTCGCCTACCTGCGCGCGGACGCGGTACGCGTCCCGCTGCGAGCGTCCACTGTGGACGCTGTCTGCTGCTTCGCCGCGCTCCACATGTTCGCCGAACCGGAGACCGCGCTGGACTCCTTCGCGCGCGTACTCAAGCCTGGCGGCCGGATCGTGCTGCTCACCAGTGCGCGCCGCGGGCGGCAACCCGCGCGGTTGCTGGAGTCCGTCGGCGGGATCGTCAGCGGGCAGAAGATGTTCGACCGCGGCGAAATCGCGGCGAGCCTGCGCGCCCGCGGCTTCACGGAAATCACCGAGCGGTACGCCGGGGTCACGCAGATCGTGGCGGGCCGGCTGGGCTGAGCGGCGCGAACTGTCGGGGGTGGCGGTTAGCATCGCCCTCATGACCCACGCCGAACCCGTCCCGCCCGACGACAGCTACCTCCGTTCCCTGGTCGAAGCCACGGCCGAAGCGGTGGCGGCGGCCGAACCGCTGCCCTCGCCGCACACCGGCGCGGACGAGGCGACCCGGGCCGAGGTGACCGCCGCGGTCGAGCGCAGCTCACCCGATCTGGTGGCGTTGAGCCAAGATCTGCACGCTCATCCCGAGGAAGGGTTCGGGGAACACCGCTCGGTCGGCGCGCTGGCGGACCTCTTGGCGCGCCACGGCCACGAAGCGACCGTCGGCGTGGGCGGGCTCGACACCGCGCTGCGGGTGAGCACACCCGAGCGGGACGGTCCGCACATCGCCGTCCTCGCCGAATACGACGCGCTGCCCGGCCTCGGCCACGCGTGCGGCCACAACGTCATCTGCACCACGGCCGCGGGCGGTTTCCTCGGCGCCGCGACGGTCGCCGAACGGCTCGGCGGGCGCGTCAGCCTCATCGGCACGCCGGCCGAGGAAGGCGGTGGCGGCAAGGAGATCCTGGCTCGCGCGGGCGTCTTCGACGACGTCGACGCGGTGATCATGCTGCACCCGTTCAGCCACGATGTCGCGCTGCACCCGTTCCTGGGCCGCCGTCAGCTGGAGATGGTCTTCCACGGTGTCGGGGCGCACGCTTCGGCCCAGCCGTTCATGGGCCGCAACGCCCTCGACGCCGCGGTCGCCGCCTACCAGGGCGTCTCGGCGCTGCGGCAGCAACTCCCGCAGAGCGACCGCGTGCACGGCGTGTTCAGCGACGGCGGCGCCCGGCCGAACGTCATCCCGGCCCGCGCCGCGTTGCTGTTCTACCTGCGCTCCCAGAACCCTGAGACGCTGCGCGACCTGGCCACCCGCATGACGTCGATCGCCGAGGGCGCGGCGGCGATGACCGGCTGCGGCGTCGAGCTGATCTGGGACGCCCAGGCCGCGTACCTGCCGATCCGGTTCAACACCGCACTCGCCGGGCGTTGGTCGGTCAACCAGGCCGGCACCGGCCGCAAGCCGCTGCCGCCGGGCATCGTCCCGGAGTCGCTCACCGGATCGACCGACCTCGGCAACCTTTCCTACCGGATGCCGGCGCTGCACCCGATGCTCGGGATCGCCGGCCCCACGGTCGCGTTGCACACCAAGGAGTTCGCGGCCGCGGCCGGCTCGGAGACGGGTGACGCGGGCGTCCGCGACGGCGCGCTCGGGCTGGCCCTGACCGCCGCGGACTACCTCGGCGACGCCGGACTGCGGAAGGCCGTCCACGACGAGTTCGAAGCGGCGGGAGGTGCGCTGGACGTTCCGGCCTTCTTCGACTGAGGCGCACGGAAAGCCTGAGAACAGTCTGAGTTTTCTCAGCAGATTCTTCTCAGCAAAGCTGCGGGGTTTTCCACAGGTTGTTCACAAGCACGGGCGCGAATCTTGGTTCATGACCGAGAACGAGAGTCGGCCCGGCCCCGCCTCACCCGGTGGGCACCAGCCGCACCAGAACACCCAGCAGTACGGGCCGTACGCGCAGTACGCCTACCACCAGCAGGCCGCGCCGAATCCGCTCTTCACCCCGCAGCCGCCGCCGGCACCGCAGGCACTCAAGAAGCCGCGCAAGGGTGGCCGGATCGCCATGCTCGTCGGCGCGACCGCGCTCGGCGCCGCGCTGGTCGGGGGCGTCGGCGGCGCCGCGATCGTCGGGCTGACCGCGACCTCGGCGGACGGCACGACGTCGGTGAGCACGCCGGCGGCGACGGGGCAGACGGTCTCCAACAGCACGTCCGGCGACGTCAGCGGCGTCGCGGCGAAAGTGACGCCGAGCGTCGTGCAGATCAACGTCACCACCGGCCAGGGCGAGGCGATCGGCTCCGGCGTCATCCTCACCGCCGACGGCCGGATCCTCACCAACGCGCACGTCGTCGACGGCGCCCAGAGCGTCGTCATCACGACCTCCGACGGCACGAAGTACCAGGCCAGCGTGGTCGGCGCGGACACCAAGGCGGACATCGCGGTGGTCCAGGCGAAGAACGCCAGCGGTCTGACGGCGGCCAGCCTCGGGGACTCGAGCAAGCTCGCCGTCGGCCAGGAGGTCGTCGCGATCGGCTCGCCGGGCGGACTGCAGAACACCGTCACGACCGGCATCGTCAGCGCGCTGAACCGGAACCTGTCCGACATCGGCCAGGGCGAGCAACAGCAGCAGTCGCCGTTCAACCGGACCTCGAACCAGACCAGCGACTCGCCCAGCTACACCGCGATCCAGACGGACGCCTCGATCAACCAGGGCAACTCCGGTGGCGCGCTCGTCGACGCGAACGGCAACGTCATCGGGATCAACTCGGCGCTCTACAGCCCGACGGCCTCGGCCAACGGGTCCGCGGGCAGCGTCGGGATCGGCTTCGCCATCCCGATCAACGACGCCAAGAAGATCGTCGACCAGATCGTGAACGGCTGACAGACGCGGACGGGCCGTATTCGGGGCGGCCCCTCCAGTCCTCCCGTGTCGGGGCGCGGAGGACACCCGGCGAAGGCCGTTTCGAGAGTCAATCGGGGGCTCTCGAAACGGCCTTCGTGCTGTCTACAGCTCGTAAGTGAGCGTGAAGGTGTGGTTCTGCTCCGCGTCCATCTCGATGCTCGCCGTGCCGGAGATCCCGCTCAGCTCACCCGAGCCGGAGCCGGTGAGGATCTTCAGCGTCAGGCCGGTGTCGTCGGCCGTGTGGTGCAGGACGAACGCGCCCTTGCGGCCGTCGACCGAGACGGCGAGACGCTCGAAGGCGACGTACGCGCGCGAAGTCGCGTTGGACGCCGTCAGCATCTCGACCGTGCTGGTCCCCTCGACCGCGCCGGTGAACGTCTTGGCGATCGCCACCCGGGCGAACTCCGTGCCCGCGGCCTCATCGGTCGCCTGCGGCTCCCACTGGTCGAGGACGAACGACGCGGTGGCGGTGCTGGTCATGGCTGGTTTCCCCTGTTCGTCGGTGATGAACGCCAGCTTGGCAGCGATACCTGACAGGTCGCGTCAGGTTTTCTCAGCGCCTCCGGTTGCCGAACAGCCCGCGCGTGATCTCCCGGCCCAGCGCACTGGCCGCGGACCGCATGAACGACTTCACGGCCGGGTTCTTCATCGCCGACTCGATGAACCCGGGGTCGTCCTTCTCCTTGGGCGCAGGTGCGGGTGCCGCCTCGGGCGCGGGCGCGTCGGGGGCGGGCGCGGCGACCTTCGCGGCCAGCTTCTCGTAGGCCGACTCCCGGTCGATCGTCTCGGCGTACTTCGCGTGCAGGTCCGACGAAGCGACCGAAGCGGCGACGGCGTCCGCGCCGATCGAGCCCATCTTCGACCGCGGCGCCCGCAGCCGCGTCCACGCCACCGGCGTCGGCGCGCCCCGCTCCGACAGCACCGTGACGATCGCCTCGCCGATGCCCAGCGACGTCAACGCCGTGTCGAGCTCGTAGAACTTCGTCTTCGGGTAGGTCTTCACCGTCTTGGCCAGCGCCGCCTGGTCGTCCGGCGTGAACGCCCGCAGCGCGTGCTGGATCCGCGCGCCCAGCTGCGAAAGCACGTTGTTCGGGATGTCGGTGGGCAGCTGCGTGCAGAAGAACACGCCGACACCCTTCGACCGGATCAGCTTCACGGTCTGCTCGATGCGCTCGAGGAACGCCTTCGACGCGCCGTTGAAGAGCAGGTGCGCCTCGTCGAAGAAGAAGACCAGCTTCGGCTGGTCGAGATCGCCCTCCTCCGGCAGCTCCTCGAACAGCTCGGCCAGCAGCCACATCAGGAACGTCGAGAACAACGCGGGCTTCGCCTGCAGGTTGTCCAGCTCCAGCAGCGTGACGACGCCCTTGCCGTCGCGTGCGCGCATCAGGTCGTGGACGTCCAGCTCGGGTTCGCCGAAGAAGTCCTCACCACCCTGCGCCTCCAGGTTGGACAGCGCGCGCAGGATCACCCCGGCCGTCGCGGCCGAGACGCCGCCGATGCCCTTGAGGTCCGCCTTGCCCTCGTCGCCGGTCAGGTGCGTGATGACCGACCGGAGGTCCTTCGTGTCCAGCAACGCCAGCCCACGCTGGTCGGCCCAGTGGAAGATCAGGCCGAGCGTCGACTCCTGCGTCTCGTTCAGCCCCAGCACCTTCGACAGCAGCACCGGCCCGAAACTCGTGATCGTCGCGCGGATCGGCGAGCCCTTCCCGCCGGTCCCCAGCGACAGGAACTGCACCGGGAACGCCGTGCCCGCCCAGTCGTCACCGAGCTCCTGCGAGCGCTTCGACACCTTGTCGTTCGCCTCACCAGCGGCCGCGAGGCCCGACAGATCGCCCTTGACGTCCGCGAGCACCACCGGCACCCCGGCCGCCGACAACTGCTCCGCCACCAGCTGCAACGTCTTCGTCTTGCCCGTCCCGGTCGCTCCCGCGACCAGCCCGTGCCGGTTCAGTGTCGCCAACGGCAGGCGCACGGCGGCACCCGCGTCCGCCTGGCCGTCGATCACCACCGCGCCCAGCTCCAGCGCGGCACCCTCACTCGCATAACCAGCGGCGATCTCGCCCGCCGGCGTCCCCTGCTCCGTCACTCGCGACTCCCCGATTTGTGTCCTGCACCACACCGGTGGCGGCCTCGCGAGCGTAAACGCGCCGTACGTGCAGGTAACGCACCTCTTGTCCCCGTGTCGGGTTAGGGTCACCAGGTGACCGACCGCCTAGTCTGGATCGACTGCGAGATGACGGGGCTCGACCTCGGCAAGGACGCGTTGATCGAAATCGCCGCCCTCGTGACCGACGCGGAGCTCAACGTGCTCGGCGAGGGCGTGGACATCGTCATCCACGCCGACGAGGAAAAACTCGCCGGCATGCCCGAGATCGTCCGCGAGATGCACGCCCACTCCGGCCTCACCGAAGAAGTGCGCCGCTCCACGGTGAGCCTCGAAGAAGCCGAGCGCCGCGTCCTCGAGTACATCCGCGAGTACATCCCGGAGCCCGGCACGGCACCACTGGCCGGCAACTCGATCGCCACCGATCGCGGCTACATCACCCGCGACATGCCGGCCCTCGACGCGCACCTCCACTACCGCCTCGTCGACGTCTCCTCCGTCAAGGAACTCGTCCGCCGCTGGTACCCGCGCATCTACTACGCCAAGCCGGAAAAGGGCCTCGCCCACCGCGCCCTCGCCGACATCAAGGAATCCATCGGCGAACTCGACTACTACCGGCGCGTCGCCTTCGTCGCCCAACCCGGCCCCAGCAGCGACGAAGCCAAAGCCGTCGCCGCTGAAGTGCAGGAACAGCACCAGGGGTAACCCCCCGGAAAACCACGCGCGGGCACCCGCTACGATTACGACATCGAGGTGATCGCACGCGGTTGCCTCAGATGGTGGGCGTAGCTCAGCTGGTAGAGCACCTGGTTGTGGTCCAGGAGGTCGCGGGTTCGAAACCCGTCGCTCACCCCGTCACCCCGGTTTGGTCGGTCCCTGCGGGACCTCCCCGAGCCGGGGTTTTGCCTTTTCTTGTGGGGGTCGAACCCCCACACCCCCGCCGGGGGATGCCCCCGGACCCCCATCCCGTGTGGTCGGCTTGAGTGCGGCGGCTTGGGTGCGTCGGTCTGCTCTTTGATTCACCCGTTGGTGGTAGTGCTCACGACCGGATGGCTCAGCGTGCGGGAGTTGCCTGCTGGGTGCACCGTGATGTCGTGGGAATTTCACGACCTAAGTTGCGGAAGAAAAAGCTGCGGTACGAGGACATCACCGTCGTCGACCAGTCGTTGCTCAAGCGGGCCGTGGGGGCCGCCGCCCTGGGCAATGCCATGGAGTGGTTCGACTTCGGCGTCTACGCCTACATCGCCGACACCATCTCCGAGGTGTTCTTCCCCACCAGTGTCGCCCCCGGGGTGCGGCTGATCGGGACCTTCGGGGCCTTCACCGCCGCGTTCCTCATGCGGCCGCTCGGAGGGCTCGTGTTCGGGCCCCTCGGCGACCGGATCGGGCGGCAGAAGGTCCTCGCCGTCACCATGATCATGATGGCGATCGGGACCCTGTGCATCGGGCTGATCCCGTCGTACACCTCGATCGGCGTGTGGTCACCGATCCTGCTCGTGCTCGCGCGGATGGTGCAGGGCTTCTCCACCGGCGGCGAATACGGCGGCGCGACGACGTTCATCGCCGAGTACTCCCCCGACAAACGCCGCGGCTTCATGGGCTCCTGGCTCGAATTCGGCACGCTGTCCGGGTACGTGCTCGGCGCGACCGTCGTCACCGCCATGAAGACGTGGGTCCCGCACGAGACGCTGATCGACTGGGGCTGGCGGATCCCGTTCCTGGTCGCCGGGCCGCTCGGCATCATCGGCCTCTACATGCGCCTCAAGCTCGAAGAGACCCCGGCGTTCCAGAAGCACGCCGAAGAGGCCGAGAAGCGCGGCCGCTCCGGCGAGCCGTTCTGGAAGATGTTCACCGACTACTGGCCCGCGCTGCTGATCTGCGTCGGCCTGGTGCTCGTGTTCAACGTCACCGACTACATGCTGCTGTCGTACATGCCGACGTACCTGTCCGAGCAGCTGCACCTCGACGCCACGCACGGCCTGCTGCTGATCATCGTCGTGATGGTCGTGATGATGCTGATCATCCTGGTCGGCGGCCGGATCACCGACAAGGTCGGCCGCAAGCCCGTGATGATGGCCGGCTGCCTCGGCTACCTCGTGCTGTCGTGGCCGTTGATGCTGCTGGTGCACGACGGCGGCCTCGTGCTCACGTTCCTCGGCCTGATGGGCCTGGGCCTGCTGCTGCTCTGCTTCGAGGTCTCGATGCCCGCGGCGCTGCCTGCGCTGTTCCCGACGGCGATCCGCTACGGCGCGCTGTCCATCGCGTTCAACATCTCCGTGTCGCTCTTCGGCGGCACGACGCCGCTGGTCATGCAGGCCCTGATCTCCTCGACCGGCCACGACTTCTGGCCGGCCTGGTACCTGATGGCGGCCGGCGCGGTCGGCGCCGTCGCGGTGTACTTCAGCCGCGAGACGGCGAACAAGCCGCTGTGGGGTTCGGGTCCCGCGGTCGAGACCGAGGCCGAGGCGCGGGAACTCGTCCGCGACTCGGCGAAGGGCTAGGCCACCTCGAGCAGCAGGCCGGTCAGCTCGGCGGGCATGGTGATCATGCAGTCGTGGCCGGTCGGCAGCTCCCGGACCCGTTCGCCGGGCGGGACGGGCCGCCGGGTGATGCCTTCCGGCCGCCCGGCGACGCAGTGGATGTGCGTGCGCGGGATCGCTTTCACCGCCGGGTTGTCCAGCCTCACCGACTCCGTCAGGCACCGCACCGGCTGGTCCGAGAGCATCGAACGCAGCCAGGCGACGTCGTCGGGATCGGTGACTCCGAACAGGCCGAGCGGCGGGGGCAGCTCCGGCAGCGGCGGCACACGCCAGCCGTCGACGGCGAGATCGACGAGCTGCTTGCTCATCGGCATCACGTCGACCGCCGTCTCGCCGTCTTCCGGCACCATCGCGTCGAGGTAGACCAGGTGCGCGATCCGCTCCGGGACGCGGTTGGCCACGGACGAGATGACCAGCCCGGCGTAGCTGTGGCCGACGAGCACGACGTCGTCGAGACGCTCCTGCTCGATCAGGCCGACGACGTCGTCGACGTGGGTTTCGAGCCCGACCTCGGGCCCCAGCAGGTGCGCCTTGTCGCCGTAGCCGGTCAGGGACGGCGCGAACACCCGGTGCCCGGCCGCCTCCAGCAGCGGAACCACGCGGTCCCAGCTGCGCCCGCTGTGCCAAGCGCCGTGTACCAGCAGAAATGTCGTCATGGGCGAGCGGTTCCTCCTCGTGCCTCGGTACCCTTTGGTAACCGAGACCATCGTGATCCACTCGACGCGCACCGGGCAATACGGCACTAATTGGTGCCCCGGTTCCCAGGAGGTAACCATGGAGGACCCGTGCAAGGCCCGCCAAGTCCTCGGCATCGTCGGGGACAAGTGGGCGCTGCTGGTCGTGCGCATGCTCAAGGACGGGCCGCGGCGCTTCACCGAGCTCAAGCGGTCCGTCGACGGCATCAGCCAGCGGATGCTCACCGTGACCCTGCGCGACCTCGAACGCGACGGGATCCTGACCCGCACGGTCCTCGCCGTCATGCCCCCGAACGTCAGCTACGAGCTGACGCCGATGGGCCGCACGCTGCGCGAAGCCACCGCGCCGCTGCTGGCGTGGAGCATCGAGCACCTGCCTCACATCGACGCCGCCCGCGAGGCGTACGACAACCGCTAGTTCGCGGCGGTCCGCCACTCGTCCCAGGACAGCTGCCAGACGCTCCAGCCGTCGGTCGGCTCGAGCTTCGGGCCGCCGCTGTTCTGGACGGTGACGACGTCGCCCTTCTTGGAGGTGTCCATCAGCCACTTCGTGTTCTCGGTGGACAGGTTCAGGCAGCCGTGGCTGACGTTGCTGTGGCCCTGCTGCCGGACCGACCACGGCGCGGAGTGGTAGAAGATGCCGCTGTAGGACAGGCGCACGGCGTACTGGACGAAGGTGCGGTAGCCGCCGGGCGTGTCCTCGGGGACGCCGTAGGTGCCGGAGTCCATCGTGTAGCCGTTGTGCTCACTCATGACCGTGTAGTTCCCGGCGGGCGTGGTGTGACCCGGCTTGCCCATGGACGTCGGCATGGTCTTGACCACCTGGTCGTTGACCGAGACGGTCATCTGGTGGGTGCCACCGTCGGCGACCGCGACGAGCTTGTCGCCGACGGCGCCGGTGATCGTCTTGTCCTCACGGCCGTAGCTGCCGTTGCCGAGCGGCTTGCCGTAGACGGCGGCGTCGACCTTGATCTTCGTGCCGCTCTTCCAGTAGTCCTTCGGCCGCCAGGTCACCTGCTTGTCGCCGGACCAGCGGAACGCGCCCTCGGTGGGCGGCTCGGCGGTGACCTTGAGCGCCTTTTCGGCCGCGGCCTTGTCGGCGACGTTGCCGGTGAAGGTGAAGATCAATGGCAGCCCGACACCGACGGTCTCGCCCTCGACGAGGTTCACCGAGACGCCGAGCTGACGGGCGGGCTTGACGGTGGTGAAGCTCGACTCCGCGGTGACCGGCTTCCCGTCGGTCCCGGTCGCCGTCGCGGTCAGCTTGTAGGCCTTGCCGTACCCGAGCGGCTCGGCGGAGTCCCACCCGGCGCCGTCCGCCCGCGGCTTCCCGGCGACAGGCTTCCCGTCGGCCCCGGTCAGCGTCACGTCCCCGACCTTCCCGTCGGCGACGGCGACGGTCACGGGCTCACCGGGCGCGACGTCCTTGGCGTCCTTGGCCGGCGTGAGCGTGAGCGCGGCGGCCTTCAGCAACGGTTTCGGCGCGGGCGCGGACGACGTCACCTGCGGCGATTCACCCGAAGGACTGCCACTGCACCCGGCCATCGTGAGGCCGATCACCCCCGCGGCCACCAGCAGCCGCGCCCCCATGCCGCTCGAACGCCTCATGCCACCCGCCTGTTTCGTCGTCGATGTCCGCCTCCAGTGTGCCCGACCAGCCCGGACACCGGGGCGGGAACGCCCGAACCCGCGTAAGTGACCCCCCTTGAAACGGGCCGCGAAGCCGGTGCTAATCTTTTCCACGTCGCCGAGGGAAACCTCCGGCAGACACCGGCGCCATTAGCTCAATTGGCAGAGCAGCTGGCTCTTAACCAGCGGGTTCGGGGTTCGAGTCCCTGATGGCGCACCCTCACTCCCCAGGTCGAAGATCTCTTCGGCCTGGGGATTTGTGATTTCCGGAAACTTTCCGTCCGGTTGCGGACTGTCCACTGTGGTCGGTGGGGAGCCCGAGGGAGCCCGAGAGCGCTCGCCGGGTACAACGCCCTCCTCGGGATCACCCCGGCCAGCTTCAGGGCCGCATCGTCAGCCACTTCCTTGCCGACGTTCGTGTAGAGATCCATCGTCACCTTGATCGACGAGTGCCGGAGCATATGCTGGATCACCTTGATGTCCACCCCCGCTTCCAGCGCCGGCGTCGCCGCACCGTGGCGAAGGCCATGCAGGGTGATCGGGGGCAAGCCGGCGAGCGTGATCAGCCGAGCGAACTCGTCCGCCACGTCAGCCGGGTGCAGCGGGCTGTCGTCCGGCCGGGTGAACACCAAGTCGTTCTCGATCCAATCGTTGCCCAAGCGCGCTTTGGCCTCGTCCTGGCGGGCCAGCTGCACCCGCAGTACCAGGACCGTGTTCGGGTCGATGGCGACCGTGCCCTCCGACGAGGCGTCTTCGGCTTGCTCTGGCCGGTCTCCCATCCGTACTGCACGATCTGGTTCGTCACCTCGATCGCACCCACGTCGAGATGGGTGTCCGAGCGACGCTGACCACACCCTTCGCCCCGACGGAGGCCGGTGTGGGCGATCGAGTGGAACAGTGGGTAGAGCGGGTGGTTGACGACGAAGTCGAGGAACGCTCCGGTCTGCTCCTTGGTCCACACCATCACCGGATACGGCACCTTGCCGGTCCGCTGCCACAGCGCCACCCGCTCCGGCGGCCACAACTTCGGCTTCGGCCGCTCCGCCGCAGGCAGCTTGACCAATTTCGCCACGTTGTGGGTCAGCAAGCCCTCATCCACCGCCGGCCGCAAGATCGCCCGCAAAGTCTCTTTGCTCCGGTGCAACGACGCCGGCCCGACCGGACGCTGCCACTTCACCGCCGCGATCTTGCGCCGGTCACCGCTGGCCCGGAACTCGGCGATCACCTCGTTACGCTCCACGATCGCCTCGAACATCGCTTCCAAATGCCCCACCCGCAACCGGTCACGCCGAACCCGACCCAGATGCGGCCGCAAGTAGAGACGGACGTGCGACTCGTAGGAGCGGTACATGTTCCGGCTGACAGTGCGATTCTTCAACGCCAGGAACGCGTCGAACACCGCATCCATCACCGGATGCTCCAGCACTGGAGCGCCGGCCTTGACGAGACGGCGAACTGCGTCGATCTCGGGCAATGGCCGCTGATCCGAGATCAGTCTCGCCAGCAGGTCCCCGATCTTCCCCAACGTCTCGTCGTCGTCCGGCTCGGCGATCCCGAGCAGGTCTCCCACCCGGTCGAGACCTTTCTGAGCCTCCGTCGCCGACTCATACCCACCGCGCCGCCG
This sequence comes from Amycolatopsis sp. NBC_00355, assembly GCF_036104975.1. GTDB lineage: Bacteria > Actinomycetota > Actinomycetes > Mycobacteriales > Pseudonocardiaceae > Amycolatopsis. The sequence goes on from NZ_CP107982.1 coordinate 4,612,308, forward strand.
CGGCCGCCGGTTCCCCCGCTCGTCCTTCGGCAACTCGATCCGGAAATACCACTGCCCATGCCGCTTGTTCGACAGCCTCGGACACGTATCACCGAGCGACTTCCTGTTCCCGTCCCGGCACGAACACCGCCGGAACACTGAGCCATTGGCCACTGAGGACACCTCACCTCTCGTTCGTCAAGCACCCACCAAGGGCTTTCTCCAGCCCGAATACTCGCGCTGCGACCACCACTCGGGGAAGCCCGAGCCCGGGAAAGATCACCTGATCAGGTGGCAAGCCCCAGCAACCGCAACAACCCCGACGTCGGCACCCGATACGACCCACCCACCCGCAGAACAGGGCAAGGAAAGGAGCCACTGCGGGCAAGTGCGTAGGCCGTGGTCCGCTTGATTCTCAAGGCCTGCGCGGCCGTCATGAGGTCCACCACCGCCGGCAAGGCCGCCACCTCCGCCAGCGACATGGCGTGGCTCAGCTCAACAGTCATTACTCAGTCCCCGCCGCTGCAGGGCCAGCTCATGGCATGCCGGATTGAGGTCGACACCGATGTACCGGCACCGATGCTCTCGCGCGGCGATCCCGGTGGTCCCGCCGCCAGAGAACGGATCGAGAACCGTCCCGCCAGGACGGCACCCCCGCCGCACACAGCGACGCGCGATCTCCAGCGTTCCCTTCGCCGGGTGACCCACCCGTCCGCGGTCCGACGAGACGCTCCATACCGACGTCTCGCCGGTCTCGCACCGGTCTCGCTGGTCTCGGGCCAGCACGAAGATGTTCTCGTACTGATGCGCGAACCGGTCTCGGACGCTCTCGGGCCGCGCGTACGGCTTGTGCCAGATAATCTCGCGCTCCAACAGCCAACCGCGGTCCAACAGCGCCAGCACGACCCGCCACGGCACTCCGACCAGATCCTTCGGCCGGTACGACGCCTGCGGCGGACGCAGAGTCCCATACGGCGTCTGGGAGCGTTGCCTCGCCGTGCGCGACTCCGACCCGGCAGCGACGTAATGACCCCACGAACCGCCGTAGCTGTCACCGAGGTTGAGCCACACCGTGCCCCGCGGAGCAAGCACCACGGCCAGTTCGTCGAACAACTCGGCAAGCCGGGCGACGTAGTCGTCGACGGAAGGCTCGGCGCCCCACTGGCCCGCCACCCCGTAGTCGCGCAGGCCCCAGTTCGGCGGCGACGTCACCACACAGTCCGCGGACGCGACCGGCAAATTCCGCACCACATTGACAGCGTCACCGTCGTAGAGCGCAATCTGACCGTCGTCGTAACTCACCTTCACACAGCCACCTCAATTCCAACTGCGGGCTCCACAACGCGACAACCGTGCAACTGAGCGGAGACTGTCACCTCCGGATCGCCGAACGGATTCAAGACGACTCCGCCGGCAGCGCACCCTGCTGCGATACACCTGGCCACGAGGCTCTCCCCCGCCGGCAAAACAACATCACCGGGGTTCTTCCCGTAGGTCTGTTTCATCGCGCGCAAGTGAAAGAAGTAGTGAATTTGCCTTGTCAGCAAGAATCCCGTCTCGTGACCGCGTGGATTCGTGGGCTCGCACGCGATCATCGCGTTGCGCAGGAACCAGTCTTGGTGCTGTAGCTCGAGCGCAACCTTCCAGGCCAAGCCCTTCAGAGAACGCGAGACGTCTCGTCGATCTGTGAGCAACAGCCAGGTGGTTCCTTGGGACCGCAGAGCAGGTTGCACGGCCGTCCACAAGTGACTTATCCCGGCCACCACATCATTTACGGCCGCAAGACCTGAGACCGGACGCGCCACCACGCAATCCACTGACTGGAGGGGAAGAGAACCTACGAACCCGAGTACCGTCGCGATAGGACGACTGAAACCAGTTGACACCAAAACGACCTCCGCATCATCCACCGACACGAGACATGGATTTCCAGAGCGAATAAGATGCCCAGGCTCGACGTGAATCGAACGCAGGAAGTGGTCGGTCCTGCCCCCGGCGAGGAGAAGCCACCTCGTCGTCGACGGAGGTCATTCGCCCTTGGCGCATCGGAAGTCGGAGCCAAGCTGCGACGACCGACTTCAGCGCCACTCACACACCTCAAGACCCAGGCCGCCCTGCGCGGTCAGCGGAGGTCACAGGCATCCGCTTTGTCAAGACGATTTCCCTGGATCAGTCCGTGCTGCTCTGCTTCTCGCCGGTTCCACGGTGCTTTTGGACTCCGCGGTTCCGTCCCGCACGGAGTGGACGTCGCCGCGGTCGCCAGCGGCGAGGGACGGCTCCGTCAGGCACCTGCGGAGTCGTTCGGATGCCTTCCGCTCGACGCCGCGTGACCTTTTCGGCGGTGTCGGCGCCTGGGGCCGCGGAGTGGGCGTGTCTGCCCTGGTGACGACGGACGGGGGCTCGTGCACATAGGTGATCGCCATCAGGCAGCACACGGAAAGCAACTGGATTCCAGTAGAAGGTCGAGGCGGGTGAGACCGGAGATTTCAGCGGGCACGAAGACCTGCCGCAATGCGAGCAGCGCGATCAGCGCGGCGGCGAGCTCCATCGCAGAGGCGTTGTCACTCTTCGCCACGGCGCCACGCCGACGAGTGCGCACGTAAAACCTGGCTCCGATGAGCACCGGCGTCAGCCCGATGGAATACACGAACAGCCAGTACGACCAAGAGCGAGAGAACTCGACCGCGATCAGGTCGTCGTCCGTCACCTTCCCCGGAAGCGAACGTCCGATACTGATGCGCTCCAGCAACGGACCCGGCGCGGCGCCGCCCTGCGCGCGACTGTGCCCGGAACAGCGAACCGCTGAGAGCTCTGGGCTACCTGTGGTCTAGTGGGTTACACCAGGACAAGACTCCACGCAGAATCCTATTCCCAACCTTTCCGGTGCCAGACCATCGCTGACTCTTGTCTGTGGCCGACGGGCAGTTCGAGCAGGCCGTCATCTTCCACGTGGTTCTGCCCGAGGGCGCGTTTGCCGGCACTGTCGACGCTGATAACGAAGAACATGGCCTGGGTGTCCACAGGTTCTCTGATCAACAGCTGCATCGAGGTGCTGCTGCCCGCGGTGAGGGCACCGAACTCGCCCTTCAAATAGAAGGCTGGGTGAGGGTTACGCGGATCGACGTCAGGTAGCTCTTCGACGAGGTAGTAGCTGCGCTCGAGCGCGCCGTCGCAGTCGGCCTTGATCGTGACCCCGAAAGTGGCGCCGGTCGTACCCGGCATCTCCAGTTCGAGTGGGAACGCCGCCGTGCAGGCACTTTCGGCTGTGCTCAGCAAGGTCGTGACAACGACGCCAGCGAGCGTCAGCACCATCACCGCGCCGAGCGTGATCCATCGCCGACGTCGCGATTGACGTCCCGTTTGCGGCTTGGCCGCACTGTCGTCAACGACGGTTGGGGTGCCGGCGTCGGCAGTTGAGCCGCCGTCTCCAACAACTGATACGGCGCTGGTTGATGTTGTGTCGACAGCTGCAGCCACGTCCCATAGCCGCAGCATTTCTGCAGAGTCAGTGCCGCAGTGCTCGGCCCACCGTTTTGCCTGATCGCGACTCGGGAGTGTGGTGCCGCTGAGCCAGCGGCTAATCGATGCCTTCGAGGAGAAGGTCGCCTTCGCGAGCGCGCTGAGGCTCACGTTGGCGATGTCACGGCCTCTCCGAAGCTCCTGCGCCAGCGCGGATCTGGCCGAAGGGAGTCTTGCCGAGAGCGCCGCCAGAGGACGTGGCGAACGCTGAGAACCGTTGGCGTTTCCCACGACCCCTCCTCATGCTGGTCTCCACGTTCCAGGTCGCTCCGCCGCCAAGAAACGTTACGTGAAACGTTCACAGGCTAGAAAACAAAGCGGATGAGCGATCACGCCATTCGTAGTTGCCGGACAAGCATCTGGCGAAATTGTCGTTTGGCGGTTGCTCGCCATCGACATGACGCGAATAGAGAGAAGATCAATGGTGAAATCACGAAGTCGACTGATCTTGTTGTTACGGACGGTGGCGACACTGGTCGTCACACTGGCGATGCTGGCGACTCCGGCGTTGCCGGCGTCAGCGAACCAGGTGGGCGACCGGATCGGCGTCGCGAACCTAGCGTCGGGTGACTGGCTGCAGTCAGCCAACGGGACGTACCGGCTCAGCATGCAGACCGACGGCAACCTGGTGCTCTACGGCCCGCAGGGTGCTCTGTGGGCGACCTACACCAACGGTAACCCAGGCGCGTACTTGGCCAATCAGGGTGACGGCAACCTCGTGGTCTACCGGTCGGACCGGAGTGTGGCGTGGGCCAGCCGGAGCCGTTCGACCGGCGGGGGCACGCTCGTCATGCAGAACGACGGGAACGTCGTCGCTGCAGGAGGCGTCGGGCCGTTCTGGTCGACCTATACGGGCGGCGGTGTCAACAAGATGGCTGCCGCTGCCGCGGTTGCCTACGCCCGCGCGCAGGTCGGCAAAGCCTACGTCTACGGTGCCGAGGGACCGAACTCGTTCGACTGCTCCGGTCTGACCAAGACGGCTTACTCGGCCGGCAGCGTCAGCCTGCCGCACTCCAGCCAGTCGCAGTACACACTCGGATGGTCCATTGGCCGCGCGGACCTGCAGCCCGGAGACCTGGTCTTCTACTACGGCCCCTCACCCAGCCACGTTGCGATCTACGTCGGCAACGACGAGGTGGTCCAAGCGTTGAACCACAATACTGGGGTGCGGCACGACGCTATCGGCTACGCCGGTGTTCCCCTGGGCTACCGCCGGTACCGCTGACAGGCGGACGCGTTCCGCTTCCGCAACACGTGCGGGAGCGGAACGCGTTCTCCTGTGAGATCAACTCAGGCCGGTGTCGCAGATGTCTAACTTCTGGAGTAGATGCTGATCCAGTCGACCTGGACGTTGCCGGTCGCGGTGTTCGAGACGATGCAGCCGTCAGTGCACGTCTCGGTCTGGAGCACGAAGTGCATCGAGGTGGTCGGGATAGCCGTAGTCGCGCTGCCGATAGTGACCCCGTCGAGGACGAAGGTCACACGACCCGGGGTCCACTCGGTTGTGGCAGTGTGCCAGGTGCCGTAAGTGGCCGCGGTGCTGAACTGGTCCTGCTGGGTGGGTGCTCCGACGTGGTGGGAGAACGCCTCGATGTGCCCGGTCAGGTTGCCTTCGGGAAAGTCGATCTCACCGTCGGACCAGTTGTTGGTGTCGGGCCACAGCAGCCAGGCGGTCTTGTACCCGGCCACCGAATCGGCACGGAACCGAACCGAGTAACGCCCGTAGGTCTGGCCGAACGCGCCACCCGGCAGCCGCGGGTAGGGCGCTGCGACCAGGTGCATGCCGTTTTCGGTGTGCAGGTTCATGGTGAGGGCACCGCCGGAGACGCTCAGCGTCTTGGCGGGCGAGTAGACACCTTGCTTGGACGTGTCGCGGGAGCCGTCATAGCCGTTCCAGGCCGAACCGTAGGCGGTGCCGGGGAACGACCCGGCGGCGGCGGGGGTGATGAAGTCGTCGCTGAAGATCTGGTGCCAGCCGGCAAGGTCGCCGGTCGGCATGGGCTGCCCGGACGGTGTGCTGGTGGTGAGCAGTTCGATGCCGGTGACGCTCGCGGAGTTGCTGCTGGCGATGAACCGGAGCTGCAGGACGCCGTTGGTGACGGTAACGGTCTGGCGTACGACGTCGGCGCGGAAGTTGCCGACCTCGGCGGCGATGTTGTAGTTGGTGATCACGGGCTGGCCGTTGGCCGTGGCGCTGAAGACCCGCGCGCCGGATGCGGGATTGAGCTCGGCCAGCAGCAACTGCAGGGTGTAGGTGCCGTTGGCGACCGGAATGTCGTAGCCCGACATTCCCCAGCGTTCGGACTGGAACAAGGCCTGGTCCGCGGTGCCCGCGATCGTGTTGGCCACCGTGTGCGTGCCACCGCCGATGTAGTACTCGTCGGCTCGCCACTGCCGGCCGATCGAGTCGGTCACCGCCGGGCCACCGCTGTTCATCCGGTAGATGCTCTGCTCCGATGTCGTCGCCGTTGTGGCCGCACGGGGGGAGCCGAAGGCGGGGGACGATGGGATCAACACCAGCACGATGCAGCTCAGCGCCGCCGAGCCGGCAAGTAGTCGGCGGAGTCGTCCCCGCCAGGGGAGCACGGTACTCATCGTTGTCACCTTTCATCAGCACGAGTTGCTGCTGTCCGATACGTCTGGCGACGGTGCGGTCACTTCAACCGGCCTCGAGCCGAACATCTTCGACCGCGTCTACGCCGTGCCAGCTGCCTCGATCGTGCGCAAAGAAGGGCTGCTCACCTGCAGTGAAACGTTCCTGGAACGTTGCGACATCCCAGACCGCGCTCGAACGTGGCGCATCGCGGCTCGCTACCAAAAGATCAACTGCGCGGTAGGGCGACACATGATGGCGCTACGAGCTGCCAGCGGCTCGCCTGGCGACCTTGACCAGGTTGATTGCCTTGATTGTCCCGTCTTCACCGGCCTATCGGGACAACGGCGCGGACGCAGATCCTGGATTCACGTCCCGCTCCGGTGACGCGATCGGCAGACACGACACGCCGATCCTTTCCGAACTCCTGGAGGAAACATGATGCTCACGCGTGCAGCGTCGTCCGGCCCCACCACAGGGGAGGCTCGGCGAAGCAGGAAGACCGTGACCGTCGCCGCGATGACGATCGCGTTGTCGGCAGGTGCCGTGCTCAGCGCGGTGCCGGCCAGCGCATCGGTCGGCGACCCGATCCAGACCGGCTGTGCGTCGGACGCGTACACCGTCAGCACACAGCCGATCAAGAACAGCGGCGGCGGGACGGTCGGTCAGGTGCAGCTGCGGTACTCGCCGCGGTGCGGCACCAACTGGGCCAAGACGGTCAGCAACATCGGCACCGCCTACGTCCAGGCGATCGTCGCCTCACCGTCGGACTCGGCGTCCTACTCGGCCACCTCGACCTCGGTGTACACCGACATGGTGTACGCGCCGACGGCTCCGACACCCTGCTGTTCCCATGGGCTGTGCGATCGTGCGCTGCACACCCTTGCGGCGATCCTCAACGCTTCCCGAATGGAGTCGACAGTCGTTGGGCCCGCGCTCCGGCTCGTCGGCACATTTCGCGAAGCGGCGGTAATCGCCCTGGCGACGGTGATCGACGGACGAGCACCAGACCCACGCGAGCTCGCCCGCGGAACGGTGAGCAAGGTGACCGAGAAGTTCGACACTGGTTGAGCGAGGAGTTGCTCTGCGACCGATTCGTCTCCGCCACGCTCGACTGCGCAGGTGCGGTCGAATGCGCCCGGAACACCCTGAAGGCGGGCAGCCTGTTCGAGTAGTGCGGCACCGGTTCGGCACCCAGGCAAGGCGTAACAAACCGCAGCGGAACAACGACCTGAGTACGTGATCCCGGCAGCTCATGAAGCTCGTACGCACCGACGAGGGCGGTTCCGCGAATGAACGGATTCACCGTCGACCCGGCCGTTCTACGGCAACTTGTCAACACGTTGCGGAGCATCGACGAACAACTTGAACGGCTCGCGGTCGCCGAACCGCTGAGCCAGCAAGAGACCGGCCACGCACGGCTCGCGCACTCGGTCTCCGATTTCGCGGATCGATGGGGCGTAGCCCGGAAACAGCTGGGCCAGAAGATCAAAGACTGCACAGATCACCTCGAAAGCGCGATCACGGCGTACTGCCGGACCGAAGACGACGTCGTCCAGACTTTCGGAGGGAATCTGTGAGCTACCCCGCGCTGGGCCGGGACCCCGCTCCAGGCGACCCTGAGCGCGTCGAGAACACCGCCGACATCTTCCGCTCGGTCTCAAGCGATGCCAGGGAAGCTCGGAACAGGCTCCAGGCCGTCAGCGACTCCGGCATCGACGCCGTCTGGATCGGCGACGCCGCGAAGGCGTTCGAGCGATCTTTGCATGAGTTGTGCGCGGACCTCGATCGCCTGACGAACTCCTACGGCGAGGTGGGCGATGCGCTGACCACCTACGCAGTGGAGCTCAGGCAGTGCAAAGACGACGCACGACAGCATGAAGCTGCCGCGGAAGCGGCCGAGGCCGACGAGGCGAACTTCGATCGCCAGCACCGCGAAGCAGCGGAAAAGTCCGCCGCGTACGCCACCCAGTCACGCTCGGCACAGGGCCGGATCGTGACCTCCCGGCTGCAGCAGACCGTGAGCAGCGCCGTGGGTGACGTCGCCGGAGCGACCACCGCTCAGAACCTCATCACCCAAGACCTGCGGGTGAGCCAGGAAGCCGACTCGGCCAAGTCTCAAGCGGACGGTGACGCCCGGTACACGGCGACCCAGGCCGACTTGGCCCGGCAACGCCTGACCGCAGCTCGGCGCCTGGCCGATCAGGTGTCCGAACTGCAGCACGACGCCGGCGACAGAGCCGCGGCGAAGATCGACGATGCGGGCAAGGTCGCCGACAAGTATCACCACAACACCTTCGAAGCCATCTTGCAGGGCTTCAATGACGTCATTTCATCGCCCGGGTTCGACCACTTCCTGAACGGCCTCTCGGAAGTGGGATCCCTACTGACCGCCGCGGCACCCTTCGTCGCGATCTTCGCACCCCACGCGGCTGCCGTGATGTATGGGCTCGGCGTCGCCGCGACCGGGATTGCCGCACTCGGCCGCATCGCCCAAGCAGCTCAGGATCACCGGAAAGCCGGCGAAGCAGGCGAAGCCCTTCTCAGCTTCGGCTTCGCGCTTCTAGGAGGTGTCGGCAGAGCCGGCGCTCTGGTCAGACCGAGCAAGGAACTCAGCTGGTGGAAAGATGCGACCAGCCTCAAGCGTGACGTCGGCGCCGATTTGAAGCGACTGCTCAGTCCAGCCGACCACGGCAGTCATGTCGTGCTGAACAGTGCGAAGCTGTCCGGAACGGCCCGAAAACTGACCGAAGGTTTCACGACCGCGGAAGTGCCGCTGGGCATCCAGAACATGGCTCACGGCAACGCGGTCACGGCGGCAGCGCGAACGATCGTCGCCCGCGGCTACTTCACCGGTAACGTCGTCATGAGGCCAGTCTCGGTCATCTCCGCTCCGGTACAGCTGGGTACGACCGGTTTCGAAGTGGGCGCCGACCTGACCCACCACAACAATCCCGTTCCACCGGCAGTGACCAAAACCGCCGAGTACAGCGATTACACGTCCACCGCCTGGAAACAGCTCTGGGACCACACACCCCTCCCGAAAAAGTGAGGACACCCGAGATGCCGGTTGAAACCCCGACCCGCCAGGTCCGCGTCCGGTTGCCGAAGAGCTGGCTCGAAATCGACCCCCGGGCCGAGGACCTCACCGCCGAACTGATCCGGACCGCTCGCGAACACCACGGCGACGACGTCGACGAGGATCTGATCGGCCGGCTGGCCGGGCCGCTCGCGCTCGAACTGCGCCGGCTGACCACGAGCGTCGACCTGATCCTGGCCGGGTTCTTCGCCGAGATCGTCGACACGGGATCGCCGCAGCCCATGCTGATCACCGCGAACGTCGCGATCGCCCTGTCGCCGCCCGTCGGTGGTCTCGAGCAGGTGCGCCGCCAGATCGAGCACGACGCGCGCGACACGGACGCCGAGATCACCACCCGGGAGCTTCCCGCCGGGCTCGCGGTATCGACCGCCGGGCACATCGAAGTCAGCCACCCCGGCTGGTCGGACACCGTGCCGGCGTTCACCCGCCGGTTCTACCTCCCGGTGCCCGGACTCCACCGCGTCGCCGCCCTGACGTTCGTCACCCCGAACCTCGATCTCGCCGACGAGTTCGACGAGGTCTTCGCCGCGATCGCGGGCACCCTCTCCTTCAGCGGCTAGTCCAGTGCCACGGCCCGCCGCGACGCCAGGGTGATGTCCGCGGCCTGGCCCAGCACGGCTTCACCGTGCGACACGAGGTAGCCACGCCCTGCCGGAAAATCGAACGTCGGACGGGGGAAGTCCACCCCGAGCAGCTCGCCGCGCTCCGGCCGCAGCACCATCCCCACCTCGGCCTTGACGAGCACCTTCACCAGCCCCTGGCCGAACGTCAGCTTGTCGGCCCGGCAAGCGCCCACGAGCACCGGACTGGCGGGCTTGCCGAACTCGACCAGCTTCGGGTCGGGCAGGGCCAGCCCGTCCGCGTCGTCGACGAACAACACATCCACGCCCCGTTCCAGCACGTCGGCGAGGTCACCGATACCGACGACTTCGACCCCGCTGTCCGCGAGTGCGGCGTGCGCCGCGTCTCGTCGTGGGGCGACCAGCGCGACGCGGTGGCCGCGGCGCGACGCGGTGAACGCCGCCGAGCACAGCGCCGTGCTGCGCCCGGACCGCCGGGGACCGGCGATGGTGACGACCCGTTCGGTCTCCAGGTCGACCCAGCGGGGAGCCAGCCGGTCTCCCCCGATTCCGAGCATGAGTGCCAGCCCGGAACCGGGATCCTCGCCGACGGCCGAGGCATCCGACGGCGAGATCCGGGACGGAAGCCGGTCGATCCGGAGCGGACGCCGGCCGGGCGAGGCATGCCACCGTTGGGCGGCGTTGTCGACCGCAGCAGCCAGGGCGGCCTGCTGAGCGGGACCCGAGGGATCGGTCGCCAGCAACGGCAGCTGCACGAGCGTGGAGTCTCCCTGGCACAGTGCCCGTCCAGTGGGCAACGCGGTGACGTCCGCGCGGTGCGGGAATCCCAGCATCGCCAAGCGGTCGTTGTCGGACTGGCGCAGGCTCAGCCGGTACTCGAACAACCGCGCGAAGGTCGTCCGGACACCGGAACCGGTTGTCGTCACACAGAACGTCACGCCCGCCGCCGGCCCGCTCTCAAGTACCCGGCGGAGCACTTCGGCGTTCCGCTCCTGCTCGAGGACTGTGTCGACGCCGTCGATGAGCACGATGAGGTGAGGCGGTGCGGACGGCTCGGCTTCGCGCAGCTCGTTCAAGTTCGTCACTCCGAAGTCGGCGAACAGTTCCCGTCGCGCCTTGATCTCAGCCTCGAGCCGGAGCAGCAACCGCTCCACCCTCCAGATCTCGCCGGCGTTCGTCACCACCCCGGCGTGCGGCGCCCTGGCGACGTCGTCGAGCCCGTGGCCCACGTCGATGACGTGCAGCTGAACCGCATCGGGGCCCACGGCCCGCATGAACCCCGCGGCGATCGCCCGCAGTGCGCTGGTGCGACCGGACTGCGGCGCACCGACGATCAGGACGTTGCCCGTGCCCAGCCGCGGCGCATACGCGTCCTGCCGCTGCTCGTGCGGGACGTCCCGGATGCCCAGTCGCAGGGAAAGCTCCGCCGCGGGCAGCTCGTCGAGGGTGATGATCGGCCGCAGGGGCGGCAACCAGGCACGGTGGGGAGGCCGGAGACCGTCCGCGGCCGCCGCGGCAGCCACCGCGTCGATCAGATCGTCCAGTTCGGCGCGCGGCTGCTCGCCGGACGAGGTCGCCGGGCTTTCCGGGAGGTCCAGGTCCTGCTCCCGCAGAGGGGTGACCCGCAACTCAACCACTTGGACGGCTCCGCTGGGTGCCCCTGACCACGCCGTCTGCACGATGCGCAGGTTGTCCGCCTGACGCAGCACGGCACGGCCCTTCTGGCGCTGCCCGATCTGACCGGCAAGCGGACTGTCCAGGAGCAGATCGCTGCCTGAGCGGCTGACCTTCAGCGCGACGCGCAGTGCCGAGTTGTCCTTGATGTTCTTCTTCACGTCCCCCTCGGTCTGCGTGGCCAGCAGCAGGTGCACACCGAGCGCACGCCCTACCCGGGCCAGCCCGACCAGATCGTCCACGGCGCTCGGCAGCAGGTCGTTGAGCTGGGCGAACTCGTCGACCGCGACGACCAAGCGGGGCACCTTCGGCAGACCCGCACTCCCTCGCCGGGCGTCGTAGTCGGCGAGGCCGTTCGCTCCAGCCTGCTTGAACAGCCGTTGGCGACGCTCCAGCTCCGCATTCAAGGACGAGAGGAACCGCGCGGGTGATCCGTCGAGGTTGGTGACGGTACCGAGGGTGTGCGGGAGCCGGTCGAGATCCTTGAACGTCGCTCCGCCCTTGAAGTCCACGAACAGGAAATTCAGGCTTTCCGGGGTGTTCGCCAACGCCAGCGAAGCCAGCAGCGTGACCAGGAACTCGCTCTTCCCCGCTCCGGGCATGCCGACGATGACACCGTTGGGGCCGTCCTTGGCGATGTCGACGAGCACCCGGCCCGAGATGTCCACCCCGACGGGGACCGAGGTGCACGCGGGCACCAGCCGCCAGGCCGCCCGCACCGCGTCGGCATCCACCGGCGGCACCAGTTCCGTCAACCGCACCAGCTCCGGCAGCTCGGCCGCGCCCGCGGCGCCGACGACCCGTAGCGGCGCCAACGTGCGCGCAACCCTCTCAACCGCGTCGCCGCCGACCCGATCGGTAGTGATGCCGAACGCATCTCCCCGGTCGAGGCTGAGCCGGTCTCCGGACGCGGCCAGCTGCAAGACCGCCGTGCACACGTCGGGCAACGCAGACGGTGATTCGTCGAGACAGACGAACCGGACACCGGCGAAGCGTCCGCGCTGCAGCAGCTCGGCCACGTCCGGCCGTTCGCAGAGCTCGCGGGCGCCCGAGAGCACGACGAGTGTGTCGGGGGCGACTCCCTCGCGATGCGGTGACTCGAGCCGGCTCTGCGTTTGGTCGTTGAGCGCGGCCACTACCGGGGCCACCGCGTCCTCGGTCCACGCCGCCAGGATGCCCCCGGTCGTCGCGTACGTGTGCGGCAGCCACCTCGCCCATAACGGAGCGCCGGCGTGCGGGGCGATCACCACGATCTTCAGCTCGTCCGGTCCGTGCAGGACTGCGGCCTGGACAAGAACCCAGTCCAGGACGGCGCGGGTGCCGTCACCGGCGATCCCCAGTGCGCCCGCCGCGGCGAGGTCGACGCCGACCGGTGCGTCTTCGAGACGCGGTGCGGCCCAGCCGTCGGCCGGGGACGGGCCGCGCAGTGTCACGCTCGCGGTACGCGTCCAGCTGCCCAGCCGCAGACGCAACCAGTCATCGTCGTCACGGCGACGCTGCCACAATCCAGGTGCGGACGTACCGGCCCAGCTGAAGACCGTGGCCGGAGCCGGCCATTCGCGGCGCAAATAGGCGTCCTCTTCGTCGACGGCAGCGTGAATCGCGATCTTCGCCTCGGTGAGCCGTCGCTCGTAGTCCGCGGCGCTTCCTTCCCGCAGCTGCCGCGCGTTGCGCCGGTTGTTCCACCACATGCCCACCGTCATCACCGGCGACAAGAGCGCGAACAAAAGAAAGAGGTACTGCCGCGTGAACAGCACCATCGCGCCACTGATCAGCAGCGGGCCCAGGATCATGATCGCGATCGGGATCCGGGGCGGCGTGTGCTGCTGGGGAAGTTGCGGGAGGGTCACCTCGGCTTCCGGCCGCCGGGGGCGCGTCCGGGGAGCCCGGTTGACCAGCCGCCCGCCGTGGGCGTCGCTGCTCGGCGCGGTCTCTGCGACCACGTTCTCGACCGCCAGCCGCGTGCCGCCGACCTGGAGCATTTCCCCGGGCGGTAGCACCCGGGTTTCCTTTGCTCGCAGCACCGTGAAGTCCGCGAACCGGGCGTCCCGGCTCACCGACGTTCCGTTGCTGGAACCGTGGTCGATCACCTCGATCCGGTCGCCGTCCCAGCGGAGGCTGCAATGCACGCGCGAGACATCAGGGTCGGTCAAGGACAGCTGCACCGAAGAGCTTCTGCCGACAACGACGACATCACCGCGAGCCAGTTCATGAGACGCGCCGGCATCACGCCCGGACACGACCCGGAGAAGCGGTTCCGATCGGCTTCGGCGCGGTTCGGGCGCTACCGCCGCGTTTCCGAACTCGACGATCGCGCCGTCCCGCAGCGCGGATTCGCCGACCGGGTCGTCTCCGGCGAGCGGCCGGCCGTCGACGTAAGCGGTATCCGCACACCCGGCAGCTTCACGCAGAACGCCGACGACTTCATCGATCGTGTTCTCCGGTACGCATTCGATACCGAAATCGCGTAACACGGAGACCCGGGGATCGCGGACGGACAATCGGATACGCACGACTTCTCCCAGGGATTTCGTAGTTGTCACAGACCTATCGCCACCACGTCGACGAGCGCTACGCTTGGAACGTGCATTTCTCGACTCGCGGCGAAGAAGTTCCAGAAATACCCGGGCTTTCGCACCTGACCCCATTGGCGAGCGGTGGGTTTGCCACCGTTTACAGCGCCGTTCAAGAAAATTTCGACCGGCCGGTAGCCGTCAAGGTCTTCCACGCCTCGGCGCTGGATCGACGTGCTCGCGATTCATTCCTCGACGAGTGCCGCGCCATCGGCAAGCTGCCCAGCAACCTCGAAGTCATCACCATGTACGACAGCGGGTTGACTCCCGGCCGGGAAAGCCGCCCATACCTGGTCATGGAACTGTGCCGGCAGTCGCTCGCCGCGCGGATCTCCACCGGTGGACCGCTGCCAGCCGATGAGGTGGCCCGGATCGGGCACCGGATCGCCACCAGTTTGAACGCGGTGCACGGCAAGCAGCTGCTGCACGGCGACATCACACCACCGAACATCCTCTTTCGCGGCCCCGATGACCCTGTACTCACCGACTTCGGCCTGTCGCTGCTCGCCGACGCGGAGGGAGCGAGAGCGGAGTGCGCAACTTGGGAGCACGCTGCTCCCGAGGTCTACCACGGCTCCTCGACCCTGCGATCCGACATCTACGGCCTCGGTTCGACCCTCTACACCGCGCTCACCGGACAACCGCCCGTCCCCCGGCACCCGGGGGAACCGCTACGTGACTACCGCCTGCGTGCGGTCAGCACCCCTGCGCCACGGCTGCCTGACCACATTGCCGGGGCCGACTTCGCTGCGGTTCTGGCGAAGGCCCTTGCCGAGAACCCGTCGGAGCGGCACGCGAGCGCGAACGAGCTCGCGCTGGAACTCGCCGGGCTCGCTCCGGTCGCCTCGAGCAGCAGGCCCACCTCGGGAGGCTGGGCACCGGCAGCATCCGTTGCGCCCCCGTTGTCACAGCCGGCGACCGGACTTCGTCCGGAATGGCGGCCGTACGCCGAAGCGGCCAGCCAACAGGAATCGGCCGCCGCGACGTCTCTGCGCCCCGCTTTTCCCGGCGAGGAGGCGACGGGACGGCGGCCTACCGCGACCCGCTGGCTCGTGGCCGGTGCCGTGACGCTCGCGGTGGTGCTGGGCGGCGGAACGGTGTGGCTGATGAACACCGGCAAGTCGGCGGATATCGCTGTTCCCAGCCCAACCGCTCCGGCGCCCGGAACGGCCACACCAAGTACGGCGGCCACGGCTCCGGTGCTGGCGCCACCGGAGGACCTCGGGAAGCAGGTGCGGCTCTCCTGGACCGGCGCCGCAGACTGGGACTACGCGGTGGTGATCGCGGAGGACGGGACCGCTACACCGACCGTCAAGCTCGCCGACCGCCAGACCACTTTCACCGTGGACGTCGCCCAAGGCAAGCGGTACTGCTTCCAGATCCAGGCCACTTGGGACAGCGGCAACCGCACTGCCGCCAGCGAAAGTCTCGGGATCCGCCAGGCACAGTGCGTGCATCTAGGCACCTGACTCGCCACAAACGCCGAACGGGCGTCGGCTTGCCGGCGCCCGATCGGTTTCACGCTCGTACGGGCAAGAGACTTCGCACTGCCAGCACCGAGGCGATCCGATGGCGCAGGGTGCCCCGGCTGGCAGTTCGCACCGCGTCAGACGCCGACCAAGCCCGTCGCACCACATCCGGCGAAACGTCCCAGCCCGACCACAACGCCAGGTCGAGGCACTGCGAAAGCTCCGCGAGTCCATGGGTGACGGCGGCAGGGAAGCCTGCGCCGACTTCGACCGCGAGGTCCCGTACGGTCATGCCGGGCACGACCGTGACGCCGCGGTCTCGCAGCCGGTCGCGAGCATCGAGCCACGCGCCCAGCACGATCTCCTCCGGCGTACCGCGGTGGCGACGCTGCCGCCGGACGGCCTTGACGACGACGGGCGTCAGCACGGCGAGCAGCAGCAACGCGAGTGGTGCGAGCGCGGCCCACACCCACCACGGAGTGCCGTCCGCCGCGAGCTGCGGCGGGACGTCCGGCGTCGGCTGTGGCCGGGTGTCCGGCTGCGGCGGAAGGTTCTTGCGCGCGTCGTCGGTGGCCTGCGCCACGCTGCTCTCCTGCCTTCCGGCGTCCGCCGTGGCCGTGCCGGTGGGGTCGAGCGGCACCCAGCCGACGCCGCGGACCGCGACTTCCGGCCACGCCAGGACGTCACCGTTGTGCACCACGATCGAGCCGCCCGCCGCAGCCGTCGGCTGCCGGAACCCGACCGCCACCCGCACCGGCAGTCCCGCCGCGCGGGCGAGGACGGCGTAGGCTGTAGCGAACTGCTCGCTCGTGCCACGCTTGCTCGAGCCGAGGAAGAACTCCAGCTGCGCGTAGCCGTGCCCGGTCGGGATGTCCTCTCCCGACGCCACCTTGTAGTTCTTGCGGAACCACTGTTCCAGGACGAACGCGGTCCGCAGCGACGGGCCTGATCCACCGGTGGCCTCACGCAGATGCGGTGCGATCTCCTTCGGCAGCTGCCCGACCGGTTCCAGCCCGTCCGCCGCGCCGTCCACATCGGACGACGTCAGCTTCTTGGCGTCCACCGACGGCGGGCGCCAGAACAGCCGGTAAGCCAGGCCTTCCGTGGCCTGCGTCGACAGCAGGGTCCCGGTGGTGGTGTCCACCAGAGGGCTGGCCCCCTCGACGTGGTCGGTGCGGGTGACCGTGGGCAGCCAGGCACCCGGCGCCGAGGCGAGCGCGACGGCCGCTTCGGCCACCGGGCCGCCGGTTGGGACCCCGGTGAGGGCCGGCAGCGAGCTGCCCAGCGGCCGGAATCGCGCGCTGCTCGTCCAGTTCACCCCGTCGAAGCGGTTGAGTACCGATACGGTCCACCGGTCGACCGGCGCGGAGACGCGGGCGTGGAACACCTCGGCGGCCGGGGTCGCCAGCCGTGAGCCGATCTCGTCGAGCGGGTTGGCCAGCACCGAAGTGACCGCCGGCGGCTGGTGGTGGGCGGGCAGCGAATAGGCGGGCCTGCTCAGCGGCGTCCACGCCGTGAACGCCAAGCAGCCGGCCGCGATCGCCACGACGGTCACCACCGCCGGTAGTGCATACCCGGCGAGCGAACCGCGGAGCTGCGCCGTGCGCCGATGTCCAGAGGATGGCCCGGCCCGGTTCTCCGCCGACTTCGCCGCAGCCAGGACGACGACCGCAGCCACCGTGTAGCCGCCGCCGAACAGCAAGGCGTTTCCGTCGTCGGCCACTGAGAACGCCTGCGAAAGCCCGACCAGCGCCAGGCTGGGGACCAACGCCACCAGCGGGCTGCGGTCCCGGCGAAGGCATTCGACCCCGAGCACGCCGATCAGCAGCACCAGCACGGGCACGAACAGCAGGAGATCCGGCTCCGGTCGAGCGGGCCAGGTGCTCTCCAGAGTGCGCAGCCACCCGCGCAGTACACCGTCGCCCAGTACGTGCAGCGTCGCCGCCGTCGGCAGGACTCCGTCCAACGTCGGACGCAGCACGGTGGCGATGAGGGCCACCAGCCCCAACGCCAGGGCCAGAGGCACTCGCAGGACCGCCGGCGCGCGCACGGCGGCTAGGTCCGCGACCACCACTGCCCCGCAGACGGCCAGCACCGGCGCCAACAGCGCGGACAGCGTGAACACCGGCTGGAACAGCAACCCACCGACGCCGGCCGCGACGACCACCGCGGCGCACGCCGCGAACCGGCTCATGCGGCCACCACCCGGTTCCAGGCCGCTGCGGCCACGACAGCGTCACGTTCCTTGATCACGGTCACGCCGGGCAGCACGACCGGCTGGGACTGGCCGAAGTCGAACAACGTCACCTCTCGCGCCCGCTTGCCCAATGCGCCGACGACGGCGGTCTCGAACGTGCCACCGAGCAGGACCAGGCTGGTACCGCGATCACACCGTGACACCAGGACCTCCGGGTTCAGCTCGGCGGTGCCCAGCTCCACAGCACAAAGGGCGTCCTGCAGTACGCGGCTGCCCGTCAGGCCGCCTCGCGTGTGCAGGTCGAGACCGGTCGTCGTGAGCAACCGGGTCTGGGTACCCGCGGACGCGGAGGCGTGGGTGAGTGAAGCGGCGATCTCCACGGCCGCCTCGAACCCGTCCTCGTCGAGCGCCCCCTCACGGTCGTCGAGCAGGACCGTGAACCGGGGCTGAGCCGGGTCGACGTACTCGCGGACCATCATCCGGCCGGTCTTGGCAGTGGCGCGCCAGTGCACGTGCCGGAGCTCGTCACCGAGCACGTACTCGCGCACAGCGCGCAGGTCGGCCGAACCCGCCATCGGCCGCGGGGCGATGACCCCCTCGTGGTGGTGACGCGGGTGGGCGCCGAGGCTCACGCCGACACGGTGCCGACGAGGATGCACCAGCAGGGTCGACGTACTGCCGCCGCGGGCGTCCGCGACGGCGAGGCCGAGCAGGTCGGCGCGCCGGACGGTCAGCGGGCCGACGGTGAGCACGCCGCGCCGCTGGGTCGGCAGCCGGTAGACCCGCTCAGTCGATGCCCCCGGGGCGAGCGGATGCACGGCGAGCCGGGCGTCCTCGGCGGGCGGGTCGATGGCGGTGAACCCACCGCTGCGGCGGCGCGAGCGGTTGGTCAGGGTGAGCGTGGCCACCGCGGTGTCGCCCCGTTCGACCCGGTCGGGCACGAGTTCCCGGTGCACGTCGATGTTCACCCGGCGCAGACAGCTCAGCACGGCGGCGACAACCACGGCGATCGCCGCACCGGCGACCAGCCGCAGGAGCGGGAACCCCAGGCCGATCCCCGCGGCGAGGCAGAACGCGGCGGCACCGAGCAGGCCGATGCCGCGGCGGGTCAGCCGGAGGCCGCGCGCGGCAGGAATGGACGGCACGGTTTCAGCCCCGGACCGTCGCCGTGCCACCGGGCGCGGGAACCGCCCGCAGCACCTCGCCGAGGACATCGGCGGGCTTGCGCCCGTTGAGTTCCGCTTCCGGTGTGAGCACGAGCCGGTGTTCGAGCACTGCCGCCGCCACGGCCTTCACGTCGTCCGGTGTGGTGTAGCCGCGGTTGTCGGTCGCCGCCCATGCCCGTGCGGCCCGGATCAGGGCGACACTGCCCCGCGGGCTCGCGCCGAAGCGCACCAGTTCGTGCTGTCGCGTGGCCTCCGCGAGGCTCACGGCGTACGAGCAGACGGCCGGGTGCGCCTGGCCTTGCCGTACCGAGGCGATGACGCCGGCGAGTGCCTCCCGGTTCATGACCGGTCCCAGCTGCGCGGGCGTCGCGCCCGCCATGTCTCCGAGCACTACCTGCACTTCAGCGTCGTGACCGGGGTAGCCGACGGCGAGCCGTACGAGGAACCGGTCGAGCTGTGCCTCCGGGAGCCGGTAGGTGCCTTCGAGTTCGATCGGGTTCTGCGTCGCCAGGACCAGGAACGGCCGCGGCATCGCGTAGCGCTGCCCGTCGACGGTGACCGCCGCTTCGGCCATCACTTCCAGCAGGGCCGACTGCGTCTTCGGCGTGCCGCGGTTGATCTCGTCGGCGAGCACGATGTTCGCGAAGATGGCGCCCGGGTGGAACTCGAGTGTTTCGCTGCTCTGGTGGTAGATCGACGCACCGGTGATGTCGCCGGGCAGCAGGTCCGGCGTGAATTGGATCCGGTTCAGCGTGCCTTCGACACTGGCCGCCAGGCACCGGGCCAGCGTGGTCTTGCCGAGGCCGGGCACGTCCTCCAGCAGCACGTGGCCCTCGGCGAACATGGCGACGATCGCCATCCGGACCACGTCGGGCTTGCCCTGCACGACGCGCTGCACGTTGGCCGAGATCAGGCTGTAGGCGTCGCCCGGGGTCAGCTGCGGGTTCATTCTCTTCTCCTCGTTCACGAAAACCGCGGTCACCAGGTCAGGTGGTTGGATTCGACGGAACCGACTACGGCCCAGACCTGCTTGCCGCGGTAGCCGAAGAAGCAGACGGAGCTGTCGAACGCGCCGGATCCGTTGGTCCGCGCCGAATACGTGTAGTAGCTACCGTCCACAGTCGATACGCAGGAAACGGAGTAGCTCGTGTTGGCGGCGAAGTTGCGCGCCGAGATGGTGACGTAGGCACAGCTCGGGTCGGTGCACGTCGAGCCCGAGTAGCGGCCGCCCTTGGACACCGAGACCGCCGGGGGCGGGGGCGGTGGGGGTGGCGGGTCGTTTGTGCGAGCGGCCCCGCGGGACCCCGTGGGTCCGCGGCCGAAGCTGTTCTCGCCGGTGACGTAGATGTCGTAGGTTGTCGCGTATTCGAGGCTGCCGACGGTGATCGAGCTGCCGCTCGCGCAGCCGCCCGTCCAACGCTCGGTGCCGTTGAACACGACGTGGCAGGTGACCGCCCCGCTGCTGTAGTCGGAGACGTTCACCGTCAAGGTGATCTGCCGGTCGCCGCTGCTCGATGCTCCGGTCACGTCGACCATCGGCGCCCGGCCCGGAGTGGCATCCGCCGACGCCGGGGCGCCGTCCACGGTGGCCCCGGTCGTGCCGCGCTGGCGGGTCTGTGCCCGCACGGTGAAGGTGTACTTGGTGCCGTTCGACAGTCCGCTGAAGGTCGCCTTCGGCTCCGTGACCGTCTGCGGTGTCAGGCCATCGGCCTCGACTCGGTATCCGGCCAAGTCACCGCCGTTGAGCTCGGGCGCGCTCCAGGTGAGGGTGACAGTCGAGTCGTCGACGGCAGCGCTGAGGCCGCCGACCGCGGTGGCCGGCGAGTAGGGCGACACGGCTCCGCTCGACGGCGAGTCGGCACTGGACAGCCCCAGTTCGTTCGCGGCCGTCACGGTGAACGTGTAGGCCGTGCCAAGAGTCAGCACGCCCACCGCGGTGGTGAGCGAAGCCTCCGTCGACGTGCCAGCGGCCGTCGTGCTGCCGTCGGCGCCGTGCGCGGTCACCGTGTAGCCGGTGATCTGGTGGCCCTGGCCGTCGGCCGGAGCCCAAGCGAGCTTGACCGTGCCGTCCTCGCCCGCGCTAGCCGTCGGCGCGCCCGGCGCACCGGGAACCTCCGAGCTCGGCGTGACCGGCTGCGAATCGACGCCAGGACTTGTGCCGACCGAGTTGGCGGCAACGATCGTGAAGACGTAGGTCGCGCCGTTGCGTAAGCCCAGCACGTCGGTCTGGAGCTGGTTTCCTCCGGCACTCAGGGCACCGTCCGTGCCACCTCCGGCGGTCGAGCGCCAGCTCACCCGATATTCGGTGACGGCCGCGCCGTTCGCACTCGCCTCGCTCCAGGAGAGTTTCACCGTGGTGTTGCCGGGCTGTGCCTGGACCGAGTCCGGTGCTCCCGGCGCCTTCGGCGGCACCTTGGCAGGGTCCTTCGTTCCCTTGCCCGCCGGGGGCGCCGCGGTCTTGCCGTGTGGCCCCACCGGCGGCGGGGTCACCTGGGGCCGAGGTGTCTTCGGAGTGTCCGGGGACGGAACTTCCTGCTTCCCGATGCCGACAGTGGTGACCGAGCCGTCGTGGTCGACCACCACCGTGTGGGCGCCGTCCTGGGCGTCGACGTAGACCCGTCCGTCCTGACCACGCGTCATCCGCGGCTCGCCGGCGCCTTCAGGCAGGGGCGTCGTCGCTTTCTGCTTGCCGTCCGGGGTGAAGGTCAGTACCCGCCTGCCGGCGCGGTCGAGCACTGCAACAGCGTCGGTGGACGTCACCGGCGTGGCGAAGTCGCCCGCACCCAGTCCGACGGTGATCGGTGCCGACGTCGGACGATCTCCACCGACGCCATCGAGCCCGGCCAGGATCAGGTTATTGCCGGCCGGATCGACCAGCGGCAACCGGGCGGCGACCGCGACGGTCGCCGTGCGCGCGTCCTTGCTGACTCGCACCCCGAGGTTCGCCGCGGCACCGGCCCCCCGGTCTCCGAAGGGCGTCACGGTTCCCGCCGCCGGATCCACGAACACCGCCTGATCGCCGGAGGCCACCACATTCCCCTGCTTGCCAACGGTGTTCACCGGGCAGAGCACGTCACCGGCATCGCGCTTCACTCGGCACAAGGCACCGTTGTCGACCCGCTGGAACCAGATCGTGCCGTCGGCCAGCGGCGCAGGTTCACCGACCGTTCCGCCGGCTCGCATGGTGACGGGCGGCAGCTGCGCGAACCTCACCACGGTGCCTGCCTGCTTGTAGACGTAGTACGGACCGCCGGGAACTTCGAGGCTGACCGGGACGTCCCCGCCGGGTGCGGCCATGGTGGCCGCCACAGCGAGATCGGACTTGCCGAACACCACGGCCTTGCCACCGCCGACAGCGCTCAGCTGGCGGTCTCCCTGGCCCATCGCGACGGGACCGGTGAGCTGCACTTTCCCCGTTCGGGCGTCAACCTGCTTGGTGCCGCCGTTGACGTGGAATGCCGCTTGCTCGGCCGGGTTGTAGACCCAGTGTCCCTCCTGCTGGAAGTTCAGGTCCGGACGCGCATCGCTGGTGGCCGCGACCACCACGAAAGTGGTCGCGGCGAGGAAGACTCCCGCCCACACCGCTACCGCCGCACGCGTTCGCCTTTGCCCTGGCACCCGGCCTCCAGAATCGCTGGGAAATGGCCGCCACGGTTGGTCCGTCCGGCGCTACGCTCCTCTAAAGCGCCCAACGGGCTGCTCCTGTTACAAGCAGCGGCGGTTTCTCCCGGCCGAAAACGAGCAACCCAACAGGTGACATCCGTGGTTGTCTCCGCCGGATCGGCGGAGACGCTGAAATCGTTACAAGTCCATTTTCAAGAATCTGTACCCCAAAGTCGGGAGCAGAACTCAACGCGTTCGGGTACAACAAGGCCACCCTAGTAACACGCCACAGCTGTCGCAGCGACATCAGGAGCGTGATCCGCAACCGTGTCAAATGGTCGATCACGATCAGTGCTGCAGTCGTCTGCCTGGTCGTGGTCGGCACGATCGTCGTCCTCACCCGTGGCGACGACGCTTCTCCTGGCAGCCAGGAGAACAAGGCTGAGGTCACCGAGCAGGGTGTGACGCTCTCGATCGCCGGCATCACCGTCACCGGCCCGGCCGGAGTAGCGCCGGTGGGCACTGTACTCACTGCGGACACGGGCACAGGCGACCCATTCGGGACCGGTGCGGCCATGGTCACCGAAACCGGCAGCGGGATCCGCCTGGAACTCATCGGCGGCATCCAACCGGCCAAGCAGTTGTCGATCAGTTTCTCCATGCCCACGCCCCCGCCCGCGGGCGGATCCGGAGTTGTGCTGACCACTGCGTCCGGCACCACCGAAACACACCTGATCCCGGCGACGTTCGATTCCGGCCGCCACACTGTGACCGCACAGGTCGATCACCTCAGCACCTTCTGGCCGGGTTTCTTCGACTTCGGCAAGTTCACCGAATCCTTCAAGCGTTTCGCCGGGCAGACGACCGGAATCACCTCCGCTCGGCCCGACTGCGCTGCCCAGCCGGCTGCCACAGCCGGTGACGGCACCACCGTGACACTCGGCGGATCCGTCGCCGGAAATCCCGTGTGGTCGTGCCTCCGCCTCGAGAACGACCAAGCGGTCGTCACCGTGACGGCCAACTCGCCGATTCCATGGCTTCTCCACGCCGCGCCCGACGCGACCTTGGAGCCGACCGGGAGCGTGGACGTCTCGAAGGCAGCCGTGCTCGCCGGCTACAACACCCTCATCAAGACCAAGCCCTACGCGGAAGGGCTCCTCATCTCCGGCGTTCCTCGGACCTACCGGTTCCCGATCGCCAAACTCCCCGGTGTCATCACCGGAAAGGCCGACTCGGGGACCTACTTGGGTATGGCGTTGCTGTACGGCGTCGAGGAAGCCCTCACCGTCTTCGGCATCGACGCCGGACGGCTTGAAACCTCAGCCGACGCCATGCGCTGCCTCGGTGACGCGATCGAGGCAGCACACCTCGCAACACCCCCCAGCGTCGAAGGCGTGGCCGGTCTCACCAAAGCCGTGCTCTCCTGCGTGAGCACCGCAGCGGTCGCGGCGGGAAAGCAAGCCAGCGGACCGGTGAAGGTCGTGATCGGTGTCCTCAGCACCGGCGTGAGCCTGCTTGCCGCCGGACTGCAAGGAATCGTCCGCACAGTCACCGGGACCGACACCTTCACGGTCAACGTCGGCGTTCACATCCCGGCCGCCGACCTGCACCGCAGCAAACTGACCTCGGTCCGTGTCCCCGCCGCGCTGTGCGGCACCAGTGGCGACTTCACCCTGCGCAACGGCTCCGCCAGCGGGATCCCCTCGCGCTACGGCCCACTCGACGCAGGCACCACCGGCAAGGTCGTGTACGGCGATCTGGACGGCGACGGCCACGACGAGGCCGCCATCGACGTCTACTGCAACTACAGCGGCGGCAACGGAGTCCCCGGTCAGGGGTACGTGATCATCACCGGCCAAGGAGGCAAACCCGCCCCGCTCGGCGTGGTCACGGCACAGCGGCAGACTCCGCAGACATTCACCTCCGCGGTCGAAACGATCGCCATTTCCCACAACCGCATCGAGGCAACCGAGGACTGGTATCACCCCGACGACGCCGACTGCTGTCCCAGCGGCCGCGCTCACACCACGTGGACCTACAGCCCAGGCAAACTCACCCCGGGAAAACCGAGGATCTAGGCTTGGAGGCCACATTGCCCCGCCGACCGGCCGTCCCGGAAGCCGCTGGCGAGCTGGCGCGGCACCGGGGCCGGAGGTTCGAACAACACGACGTGCTCCTGCGGGCGATGCGGAAGATCACGACGGTCGACGCGTTCTACGTAGCCGAGTTCATCGGCGAGAACTCCGTCCACTACCACCACCAGTACGACGGTGATGTCTTCGATCTGCCCGGTTCGCATGCCGTCCGCCCCGGCGGGGTGGCGGACTGGGTCCGCCGCCATCGACGCACGTACCGGTTCTCCGCGGACGACGGCCGCCTTCTCAACAGCGGTATCCCGTTCGGCAAGACCGACGAGCTTTCGCGAGATGCTCTCGTGGTCCCGATCTTCGACGGCGCCCGCGAGACCGTCGTCGGTCTCCTCTCGATCCAGACCTACCAGCCGGCCTGCTACGACACAGCCGCGGTGGCGGCGCTCGAAGAATTGGCCAGTGCCTACAGCGCCCAGCTGGCACACGAGTCGGCGTCATCCCGCGACGAGGCTACGTCCGACGGAGCGACGTCAGCCTCACTGGTCAGCGACACGCTGACCGCCCTGGGTGCCGTGCACGACGAAGTTACCCGCGACCTACGCCGTGCGCAGACCGGTGCGTGTGATCCCGAGGTCGCGTTGCGCTCGGCCAAACGCCGGCTGGAACACCTACTGTCCGACCTCTGGGCTCGTGAGCTGCACGAACACCGCCGGGTCGCGGTTTGGCTCGCGACGCTCACTACTCGGCAGTGCGACTTGGTGCTGATGATGGGACGCCGGCTCGGAAACGACGGCCGGGTTCCGAGCAACGGTGAGCTCGCCACGGCGATGGGCGTCGCCGAAGCGACGGTCAAGACACACATCAACGCCGTACTGCGCGTCTTCGAGGCCGAAGACAAGCAGGACGTCGCGGCAGCGGTCTGGCGGCTCCTCGAAACACGGGACCATCGAACGAGCTGATCCCATCTCCACCCTGGGTTGAAGACAGTTCTCGCCCGCCCCTGAAAGGCTTCGCCGTCGCCGCGGAAGCGGCGGCAAACCGGAGAACGAGGCGGGGACAGAAACCCACATGGAAATCATCCTGAGGCTGCTCTCAGCCTGGGCTCGGGGCACCTCGCGCCGCGCGGGGGCAAACGTCGAAGGTCTGACCGGTCAAGCGCTCGAAACCGTCGTTCGGCAGGTTTTCGCGGTGGTGATGGAGAAACTCTCCGACGACCCGTCGATCCGAGCCTTTCTGGCCGCGGCAAAGGCAGGGGGCGACGTACCGGCTGACGCTCACACCGCGGCGTTGAGCACGCTCGAGCGTGCGGCGAGCCAGGATCAGCAGTTCGCTGGTGCGTTGCACGAACTGACCCCGGTCCGCACCGGTTCCGGACATCAAACGGCACAAAGCCCGCAGTGGAGTGTGACAACAGGCGATATCTCCGGGCGGAACGTCCGGATCACCAACCGGAACAAGGTGGTGAACTACGCCCGCCGGAACCCAGTGGCTGCCGGGCTTTCAACGCTGGTCTTGGTGGTGGCGATGGTCGCCGCCGTGCTGGCGGCGACTCGACCCGACAGCGGGCGAACCGGGGCCGAGGCTTTCGCCGGCAACTGGACCGCTTCGGATGGCAGCGGCATCAAGGTCTTCGGGGAGGACGGTCGCTGCGAGGGGTTTTATTACAACGGGCGCGAGCAACTCGACATCGGCGGGCCGATGACATGCGCGGTGAGCGACAGCCCAGGGACGAACGGCCGCTACACGCTGACCGTGACGCAGCAACCCAACCAGGCGACGTATGAAGCCGCGCTCGACTCGTCCGACCACATCTCCGTGTACACCGGCAGCGGCGCGCCGCTGTACGAACTCAGCCGCCACTGACCGGCGCCCATCGGGAGAACCGCCATGCGAAGGATCCACCGGCTTTCCGTTGCCGCCGCCGTCGTTTCACTCAGCGTGGCGTGCGGGCCCGCCGCCAATCAAGCCGCCGGCCCACCGGTTTCACCGTCGGCCACCCAAGCCACCACATCAGCTGCGCCAACGCCCACAACCGAACTGTCGGCCGCCCCGAGCATCGAGCACGGTCCGCTGCACAAGACCAGCGTGTTCCACCTGACCGACAACGACGGCTACCGAGCCGATGTGACCGTGCGCTGGTACGAGGAAACGGCGCTGACCCCTGACCGCCTCTTGCCCGGATGTCAGCTGTCGGGCACCAGTTCCGAGCCCGACGTCCCCCGGAACTTCACCGGCGTGGTCGCGGACGTGGAGGCGGTGTTCCCACCGACGAACGGCTTGACGTGGCCGAGCGGTTCGTCGCTCACGTTCTCGTTCGGCGATGGCAACGGGACGAGCCCCGCCGATCGCGCTTCGACCTGCCACACCGATCAGGACCTCGACAGCGTGGCCGAGATGCAGACGTTCTCCGTCAGCCCCGTATCGCCGAAAGCGACGTTGATGTGGGCCAGGTCCGCGAAGAAGACGCCCGACAACCCCAACGGAACTGTGCACAGCGAGCCCGACGGGTACAACGTACGATCTTCCCTATATCTGAAGGGGTGTAACGGGACAGGCGTGGAGAAGGGCATCTTGGACTGCACCGGTGAATACGGGCTCGATCGCTAAAGCTGAATCCCGGCGTAGTCGGTCTGGCCGAGACTGCCATCCCCAAGGTCGACGAAAACCCATTTGCCAGGGGTCGCGCTCCCCGGAATGCGGTACACCCATGTCATGTCCGCCGACTCTTCGGGCTGGATGGCGCCGGTATTGCTTTCGGGGTTTCCCTTGAGGTCGTGAAGTGCCTCGATCGCGTCGAACTCGCAACCACGCGTGTCGAGGAAACGAGTGTCGATCGGCAGGCTGCAGGTCAAATCCATGGACTTCGACCCGTTGTTCAGGACACGGGGCGTGATCACGAAGAACCGGTAGCAGCTCCCAGCTGCTCCGTCGTGTACTTCGCATATGAACTTCCAGGCCGGTATCCGCTCTTGTTGAGCTGAATCGCATCGACAACCCCGGCCGACTTGACCGTGACCTGGGCCCCGCCCTGAGTCAACGTGACCGGCAGTGGAGTCGGCGTCACCGAGGCGGGCGAGGCCGACGTGTCGGGTACAGCCAGATCGGCGCTGCTGCCAGTGTTCGAAGACTGCGTGGTTCCGGCCGCTCGCGGTGTCGAGTTGTCCGCAGTCACTAGCACGCTCACGGTAAAATGAAGATCGCGGCGAATACGGCCGAAGCACCGGCGGTCCACAGCCACCATTTGTGCTTGGCGACCGCACGACCGCGTGACCGGCTCGAGGTCGGTTCGTTCATGTGGCATCGCGCTTTCGTCCCCTGGATGCGCCTCCCGTGGACGCACTGCCACAGAGATCGCGGATACCGGTTGCATCGTTAGCCGAAGTGGTGCAAGTCGGGCCGAAAGTCCCGAACCAGACGGCTTGACACATCCGCGGCCGTGTTGATTCCGAGGCGCTTCCGACGCTTGTCCGTGGCCCGAAGAGGCCGAACAGCAAAGCCGCGCCGAGCGCGACCGGACCGGCACAAGGGCGATGGATGGACAAGGCGAGGTCTTGAGCAACCCCCTCCGTCAGTCACCTCGCTCCCGGGCCCGGCAGCACGTCTTGCTTCCCGCTCGAGTGGCGCCGACAAGACGCTCGGACCAGGCGGCACGGCTCGGCAGTTGCGAGCCCGAGGGGAGCCCGAGAGTGCACGGACACGACGACAGACGCCGACACAGGGCGACACCACCGCGACCCGACGACCGAGTAAAACGACCTTGTCCGGCATCACTCGACACCATCCGATTCGGTCCTAAGAGGACTCTTAACCAGCGGGTTCGGGGTTCGAGTCCCTGATGGCGCACACCCCGCTCCCCAGGTCGAAGATCTCTTCGGCCTGGGGATTTATGATTTCCGGAAACTTCTCGTCCACCTTTGGACTGTCCACAGTGGTCTCCTGCGAGCCCGAGGGCGCCAGCCGGGTGCAAGTCGCCTTCAGGGCCGCGTAGCGATAGAAGGACCGGTTGGTGTCCATGCCGCTCGCAGGGTCAGGCGGCCGAGCGCCGAGCATCGGCGTGTCACCGATCTCGGCGATATCCGGCCTCACGCGTCATAACGCATGCAGCAACCCCTCTTGTCCTCTACTGAGGTGATCGGTCCGGCACGCCTCCCGACCGTCCCGATCATCGACAGCCGGCTCGGCGGCAAGACGCCCCCCGTTTGCCGCCGAGCCACTACCCTGCGCCGTGCCGCCGAGCCGGGCCGCGACGTCGGCCTCGCCGTCGCCGGGTGTTGGCCAGCGGCGGGCCGGCTCGTGCCGCTCGTAGCCGGGGACGCTGATTCCCGGATACGTCGCCGCGCCGGCTGCGCACCAGGTCCGGGCGGCTGGGCATCACGTGCCCGCCGCCGACACCGCGGGCATCAGGCGCGGCAGGCGGGCCTCGTCGGCCTCGTTCTCGTGGTGAGTGTCGCCGTGGCCTACGTCCTTGTGTCGCGGCCGGTACGCCTGGCGAGCCGATCCGGTCGAGCCCGCTGTCTGACGGGCCGACCGGATGTGCGGGGCATTCGGATCCGTTCGTCGTGGGTGAGCTCATCAGGTCAGCCGGTCATCGCCTCCGACCGGCTCGATCCCCGCGCCTGAACTACACCGGCCTCGCTCGTCAGGCGAGGACGGCGGGCTTGAGGACTTCCTCGCACCACGCCCGGAAACTGGTGGGCGTCCCGGTTTCCGGGGTGCGCGCCACCGCGTTGTCGAGGCCGGCGTCCTTGGCCAGTGCCATGGCGAGCATGCCCTGGGCCATGGCCTCCGACATCCCCGCCTGCAGCATCCGGTCCTTGTAGGCCTGGCCGGGGATCCGCTGGAACCGGATCGGCCGCTGCAGCACCTCGGACATGATCCGGGCCATGTCGTCGAAGGACAGGTCCTGCGGGCCGAGCACCGGAACCTCGGCCACTCCGGTCCACGACGTATCGATGAGCAGACCGGCGGCGACCAAGGCGATGTCCTGGGTGGCGCACGACGGGAGCTTGCGGTCCCCGGAGATCGGTGAGGTGAACACACCCTCGTTCTTGATCATCGCCGCCTGGCGGGCGATGTTGTCCATGAACGAGGGCATCGTCAGCGCACGGTAGTTCACGCCGGTGCTCGCGATCAGGTCGTCCATCGCCAGCGACGCCGTCACGTTCCCGGCGTCGCCGGCCAGCGCGGTAGCGCGCCCCAGGGCCGAGACGCCGACCAACCGCGCGACTCGATGCTGTTCCAGGGCTTTGCACGCCGGTCCGCTGAAGCCGACGTAGGCCGCTTCGACGCTGGGCGCGCGGGGATCCGCCGGCACGAGCCAGAAGACGGCGTGGGCGCCGGCGAACGCCTCGGTGACGACGTCGAGGTCCCCGTGGGAGCCCTCGACCACTTCGACGCGTTCGCGTGTCTCGGCGGGAAGGCGGGACGGGTCGCGGGAGATCACCCGGACCGGCGCGTTGCGGGCCAGGAGGTTGTCGACGACCTGGTGGCCGATCCGGCCGGTGGGCGCGGTGACGACGATCATGAGACCCCTTCGAGGGCATGGAGGTGAACGGGTGCGACGTGACAGCCGAGCGTCCTCGACCGCCTGGGAAATGGTCGCGATGCCGGTCGGCGGGAAGATCCGGACAGCGGTGGACCCGAACCGGATTCCCGCCTGAGCGCACAAAATCGTTCCCTGCGGAGGAACTGGCCCGTGCTCGCGTGACACGATGATCATGTCTGGTGATCTCGACGGTCGATCGTCGCGAGGGCAGGGGCTGGGCACTCCGGCGCTGTCCACCGCAGCCTACCCGTGATCGGGGCTCACGGCGGCGTTCACCACCCCTGCACCGTCTCCTACGACGCGTCGATCCCGGACGGAGGCAGTTCGACGACCACCAGCGTGCCCCGGCCGGCCGGGGGCTCCTCGAACCGCGCTCGGCCGCCGTGGGCGGCCGCGGTGTCCGCGACGATCGCCAAGCCCAAGCCCGATCCCGGCAGCGGACGTGCCGCCGGGGCGCGCCAGAACCGTTCGAACGCGGGCTCGCGGTCCTCCGCGGCGACCCCGGGGCCGTCATCGGCGACGGAGATCCGGCCCGGCGCCGAGCCGACCGTGACGACGGACCCGGCGGGCGAGAACTTGATCGCGTTGTCGAGCAGGTTGAGGACCATCCGCTCCAGCGCGCCCGCGTCCCCGCGGACGGACCACTCGGCGTTGTCGACGTCGAAGGTGTGGTCCCGGGCGCGACTCGACGCCCGCCGGACCGCCCGCCGGACGACGGCCGCCATGGCGACGTCGGTGTGCTTCAGTTCGTGCTCGTCGCGGGCCAGCACCACGAGTTCGGTGACGAGATCGCCCAGCTCGACCGCCTGCACCTGCAGCCGGTCCACCATCCGGGCGCGTTGCCCGTCCGCCAGCGGACGACCGGTGCGCTCGCTGCGGGCCAGCAGGTCGATGTTGGTGCGCAAGCTGGTCAGCGGAGTGCGCAGCTCGTGGGCCGCGTCCGTCACCAATGCCCGCTGGCGGCGGCGGGACTCGGCGAGGGCGCCGGTCATCGCCGCGAACGCCCGGCCCATCCGGCCGACCTCGTCGCGGCCGGACACGGCGACCGGGAGGTCGAGATCCTGGGTCCGGGCGATCTCCTCGGCGGCGGCGGTCAGCCGCGCCATCGGCTCGAGGGTCCGGCGGGTGAGGAGCAGGCCGGCCGCGGCCGCGAGCGCCGCCCCCAGCACCGATACCACGATCAGAACGGTGCGCAGCCCGGTCAAGGTGCTCTCGACTTCGGCGAGGCTGCGCGAGATGGCCACGACGGTCCCGTCGCCGGCCGGGCCGAGCAGCACCCGTACCGGCGCGCCGGACTGCGTGTAGCCGTCCCGCAGCGTCACCGTCCGCGCCGTCCGGTCCGACGGCTCGAGGACCACCGAGTCCACCCCGGCGGGCGAACACGTCGTCCCGTCCGCCTTGAGCAGCTGGACCCCTTCGAGGAACCGCTGCAGCGGACGGCCCTGGTTCACCGCACGGCACAGGTCGGCCCAGTCCGGCTTCGGCAGGGCGGGGTCCTGCGCGCCGGGCGGTGGCCAGCCGCCGAGCAGCGTCTCGTCCAGCTGCGCGCGCAGGTTGTGCTGCGTGGCCACGTACGTCACGGTGCTGATCGACGCGATCGCCAGTGCCACGATCGCCGCGGTGATCAGCGCGACGCGGCTGCGCAGCAGCATCCGGCGCTCTCCGCGGCGTTTCACGGCGCCCGCAACACGAACCCGACACCGCGCACGGTGTGCAGCAGCCGGCTCGCCCCGCCCGCCTCGGTCTTGCGCCGCAGGTACCCGACGTAGACGTCGAGGTTATTGGTACGGCTGGGTTCCGTGCCCCACACCGCCTGGCGCAGCTGGTGCTTGGTCAGCACCTTGCCCGGCGAGTCCAGGAAGGTCACCAGGAGATCGAACTCGGTCGGCGTCAGCTCCATCCGCCGCCCGCCACGGGCGACCTCGCGGGTGCGCGGGTCGAGCTCCAGGTCCGCGAACCGGCGGACCGCGGGCGCGCGACGGCGGCCGCGGTTCTGCTTCAACAGCGCCCGCACGCGGGCGAGCAGCTCCTCCAGGGCGAACGGTTTGACGAGGTAGTCGTCGGCTCCGGAGTCGAGGCCGGTGACCCGGTCGCCGAGCGCGTCGCGCGCGGTGAGCAGCAGCACCGGCAGCCGCTCGCCCGCCGCGCGGATCCGGCGGCACGTCTCCAGGCCGTCGACCCCGGGCATCATCACGTCGAGGATCACCAGGTCGGGCTTCCGATCGCCGGCGACGGCGTCGAGCGCCGTCGCGCCGCAGATCGCCGTACCGACGTCGTAGCCCTCGAATTCCAGGCTGCGCTGAAGACTTTCCCGCACGTCGGGATCGTCGTCCACCACCAGCAGTCGCATCCGGCGGAGGCTACGCGGCCAGCCTGTGCGTGAGCTGTAGATCCACTTCTCACGATTCTCTCAGGTGAAGTCCAGGTGCTTCTCACGATCGGTAGCCCACCGTATGGGCAACGTAACCGGTCACACAGTGTCGTGCTCGGCCGCGAACCAGCGAGAACGGAGGAAGCATGCCGGTCGGCACGACCGGGGGTCTCCGGACCTCCCCCGAACACCGTGCGGCGACGGCCACGGTGGACATCGTCGTCCCGGTGTACAACGAGGAACGCGCGCTGCCCGGCTGCGTGCGCGTGCTGCGCGAGTTCCTCCGCGACCAGTTCCCGTTCGGCTGGACCATCGTGATCGCCGACAACGCCAGCACGGACCGGACGTTGGAGGTCGCCGAAGCGCTCGCCCGTGAACACGACTCGGTCCGGGTGCGCCACCTCGACCGCAAGGGCCGCGGCCTGGCCCTGCGCGAGACCTGGCGGGCCAGCACCGCCGACGTCGTCGTGTACATGGACGTGGACCTCTCCACCGGGCTCGACGCCCTGCTGCCGCTGGTGGCTCCGCTGGTCAACGGGCACTCCGACCTGGCCATCGGCTCCCGGCTGGCCCCCGGGGCCCGCACGGTGCGCGGGCCGAAACGCGAGTTCGTCTCCCGCTGCTACAACGGGCTGATCCGGCTGAGCCACGGCGCCCGGTTCTCCGACGCGCAGTGCGGGTTCAAGGCCGCGCGCACCGACGTCATCCGGCCGCTGCTGGACCACGTCGAGGACGACGCCTGGTTCTTCGACACCGAACTGCTGCTCCTGGCCGAGCACAACGGGTTGCGCGTGCACGAGGTGCCGGTCGACTGGGTCGAGGACACCGACAGCCGCGTCGACGTCGCCAAGACCGCGCTCGACGACATCCGCGGCCTGGTCCGGGTCGCCCGCGCGAAAGCGGCCGGCACCGCGCGGGTGGCGGACCTGCCCCGCCGGCCGGCACCCCGCGCGGCCCACCCCGACGCCGTGCTGGGCGCGCCGAGCGGCGGCCGGCTCTGGGAAGTCCTGTCGTTCGCGGTGATCGGGGTGATCTCCACCGTCGCGAACCTCGTGCTGTACGGGCTCTTCCGGCTGTGGTGGCCGGTACTGGTGGCCAACCTGGCCGCGCTGGTGCTCACCACGCTGTTCAACACCGAAGCCAACCGCCGCTTCACCTTCGCCGGCGCGGGCGTCGGCCGGAGCAAGGCGCACCTGCAGGGGTTCGTGGTGTTCGGGCTCTACTACGCGTTCACCTCGGCCGCGCTGCTCGCACTGCCCGCGCTCGACCCGCACCCCGCACGCGCGCTGGAGCTGACGGTGTTGTTCGCGGCCTCGGTGCTGGGCACCGCGGGGCGGTTCGTGCTCCTGCGCGGCTGGGTCTTCCGCAAGGACAACCGAAAGGACGAAGAATGACAGTCGCCGCCGGACACGCGGCACCCGCCGGCCGCGTCACGGTCACATCCGGGACGCGGTGGCGGGCCTGGGCGCTCGCCGGGATCTGCGTCGCCGCGGGTGTGCTCTACGCGTGGCGGATCGGCGCGGGCCAGCTGGGCAACACCTACTACTCCGCAGCCGTGAAGTCCATGACGGACAGCTTCACGAACTTCCTGTTCGGCTCGTTCGACCCGTACGGCGTGTTCACAGTGGACAAACCGCCGATGTCGCTGTGGCCGCAGGCGCTTTCGGTGCTGGTGTTCGGCTTCCACGGCTGGGCCCTGCTGCTCCCCCAGGTACTCGAGGGGGTCGCGGCGGTGTTCCTCCTGCACCGCGCGGTGCGGCTGTGGGCGGGCGAGAACGTGGCGCTGCTGGCCGCGCTGATCCTCACGCTGACCCCGATCACCGTCGCGATCAACCGGGACAACAACCCCGACACGCTCCTGGTGCTGCTGCTCATCGCGGCGGCCTACGCGTTCACGCGCTCGGTGCAGGCGGACGCGAGCCGTCCGCGGACGAAGTGGCTGCTGTGGTGCGCCTTTTTCATCGGCTGTGGGTTCGTCACCAAGATGATGCAGGCGTGGATCGTCGTCCCCGGGTTCGCGCTGGCGTACTTCCTCGGCACGAGCGCGCCGGTCAAGCGGCGGGTTCTCGACCTGCTCGGGGCCGGCGTCGTGCTGGTCGCGTCGTCGTTCTGGTGGGTGGCGCTGCACGACTGGTGGCCCGGGGCCAAGCCGTACATGGGCGGCAGCACCGACGGCACCGCGTGGAACCTGATCTTCGGCTACAACGGCTTCGGCCGGATCTTCGGCAACGAAGGCAACCCCGGTGGCGGCAGAGGACCACGCCCGGACCTGCCCGAGGGAATCACCCTGCCGTCCGGGCTGGGCGGCGGCGCCGGCGGGATGTTCGGCGGTGACACCGGTCTCGGCCGCATGTTCAGCGCGTCGGTCGGCGGGCAGATCGCGTGGCTGCTGCCGCTGGCCCTGTTCGTCCTGGTGGTCGTCGCCGTCCAGGGTGTCCTGCGGATGGCGGCCAAGCAGCCGGGCGACCCGGCGCCGCGGGCCGGCTGGTTCGCGTGGGGCGGCTGGCTG
Organism: Amycolatopsis sp. NBC_00355; assembly: GCF_036104975.1. Classification (GTDB taxonomy): domain Bacteria; phylum Actinomycetota; class Actinomycetes; order Mycobacteriales; family Pseudonocardiaceae; genus Amycolatopsis. The sequence goes on from NZ_CP107982.1 coordinate 4,647,277, forward strand.
CTGGTGACCGCGGTGGTGTTCAGCTACGCGCAGGGCATCTGGCACCCGTACTACACGACGATGCTCGCCCCGGCGATCGCCGCGATCTCCGCGGCGGGGCTGGCGCGGTTCTGGCGCGCCTACCGCGGCGACGGAGCCGCCGGGTGGCTGCTGCTGCCCGCCGCGGTGGCGCTCACCGCGGTGTGGGCCTTCGTGCTGGCGAGCCGCGACCCTTCGTGGCAGGGCTGGACGCGCTGGGCGGTCCTGGTGGCGGGCGTGGTGGCGGTGGCCGCGCTGCTCGCGGCCCGGCTCGTCGAAGCCCGCCGCGCGGCGCTCTCGCGGGTCTCGCTCGTGCTCGGGCTGGTCACCCTGCTGCTGGTCCCGGCGGTGTGGTCCACGGCGACCGCCGCGACCGGAGCGGACCTCGGCGTGATGCCGGCCGCGGGCCCGAGCGGCGGTTCCGGTGGCTTCCGGCCGGGCGGATCCCCGGACGCCGCCGGCGGGATGCCGCAGCTGCCCGCCGGTTTCCCCGGTGGCACGGGAACGCCACCGGGCGGTGGCGGCCTCCCGGAGATACCGGGTGGCACCGGCGGTTTCCCGGGCGGCGGGTTCGGCGGCATGATGGGCGCGCTGAACGGCGAGCTCACCGACGAGCAGCATCGCATCCTGGACTACGCGAAGCAGCACGGCGGCGGCGCGGAGATCACCTTGGCCGTCGACAGCTCGGCGAGCATGGTGGCGGGCTTCATCATCGGTTCCGACGAGACGGTCATCGGCATGGGCGGGTTCATGGGCAGCGACGACTCGCCCTCGGTCGGTCAGCTCCGGCAGTGGACGGCCGAAGGCAAGCTGAAGTTCGTCCTCGGTGGATCCGGCGGTGGCATGCCGGGAATGAACGGCGGCGCCGGCCGGCAGCGGCAGCTGTGGATCGATCAGCGCTGCACCGCCGTCGACCCGGCGGCCTACGGCGGGCAGGCCGCCCAGCAGAACGGCCAAGCCGGGCCGATGGGCATGGCGCAGACCCTCTACGAGTGTCACTCCTGAGCTGCATCAACCCCCGCCACGCAGGCGCCCGGTACCGGCCGGGGTGGGCAGGGCCCGCCCCGGCCGGGTATCGCGACCGTTCGTCCAGTTGCCGCGAACCACCGCCGCGCCGGGCGGAAGCCCGGAATCAGCCTCAGCTGTGGTGGAGCTTGCCCTTCCGGAGCGGACCTCCGCCGTGTTCGACTTCGAACCCGGCGACGGGGAACTCGCGGCCATCGGCGCGTGGGGGCCGCTCTGCTCGCCGGCGGTCGCTCACACCTCGGCCCAGGTCATCCAGTCGTCACCCTCGCGCTGCACACCCCATGCCGCCGCCAGTTCCTCGAGGAAAAGACGTCCCAACGCGGCATCAGCGGCAGCCGGTTCATCCCGGCACGGCGTCACCGGCGGGGTGGAGATCACCTCGATGTGAGCGACCGCCGGCATGTCGAACCGGCACAGGTGGACCTCGCGCAGCCGGCTGCCGTGCCGATCGGCGTCGGCTACCAGCTCGTCGACCACGATGAGGAGATCGGTCAGATGGGCCGACGAGGTGTCCGCGAACACCTGCGCTGTCAACCGGCGGGCTTCGCGGCTCGCCGAGGCACCGGGCGGCAGCTCGCCGGCGGACGCGCGCAGGGTGACGATGGCGGGCGGGGTGTGGGCCATCATCTTCGTTCCTCCCGGTCGGGATCCTCCCGCGCGGCGTACCCGGCCTCGAAGGCGATTACACCTGAACGAGGCCCTGGGCACGGCCGTGCGCGGCGCCGGCCCGGCGCTCCGGATCCGGGGAGCGGGCACGGCGATGTCCCGCTTCAGACGGGGATGTCGGCCCAGACCGTCTTGTGGTCGTCGTAGAGGGTCACGCCCCATCGGCGGCTGATCGCATCGACGAGCAGAAGCCCGCGCCCGCGGGCACTCTCCGACGACGACTCGCAAAGCCGGACGCCGAGGTCCGGGCGCGGGTCGTCGATCTCCAGCCTGACCGGCTGACCGGGCTCGCCGGAACGGATGCGCAGGGCCCGCACACCGTGGGCGTGGTCCACCGCGTTGGTGACCAGCTCGGTGACGAGCAACAGGGCGTCATCCACGGACTCGGGGCGAGCACCGGCCAGCACAAGCCGCACCCATCGGCGGATGGCCGCCAGATCGGGCGTCGCCCCGGTCTCGATCTCGCACTCGTGCAGGCTGGGTTCCGGGAGATCCATGTGGTCCTTCGGCAGGCGATACGGGAGCGGACAGCAGCCTGAACCTGCGGTTACCCAGCCGAATCCGGAAGTACGCACTGGGTCGGGCACCGGTTTGACGTGCGATCGGGGCCCGCGCCGGTTCAAACCCGAAACGGGCGAGAGCCACCCCACACCCGGGACGCCGTGACGTTCGCGGACCGGCCGGGTCCATCAGGGGTCCGGGCGAGCGGGAGCCTCCCGCGAACGCCAGACCCCAAGGAGTCCCCATGACGAAGCCGGCCACGACCAGCCCCGCCCCCGCGGCCACCACCGTGGTGGACCGCGAGAACGGTGCGGTGGCGTCCGCGCACGGTACGACGACCATCTCCGACGTCGTGGTGCAGAAGATCGCCGGCCTGGCCACCCGCGAGGTCGCCGGTGTCCACGCCCTCGGCGGTGGCGCGACCCGGGCGTTCAACGCCTTGCGCGAGCGGATCCCCGGCGCGACCGCGTCCTCCGGCCAGGGTGTGACCGTCGAGGTCGGCGAGCGCCAGGCCGCGATCGACCTGCAGATCCTCGTCGAATACGGCGTCTCCATCGCGGACCTGGCCCGCTCCGTGCGGCGCAACGTCATCAGCGCGGTCGAGACGATGACCGGGCTCGAGGTCGTCGAGGTGAACCTCACCGTCTCCGACGTCCACCTCCCCGGCGACGACGAGGGCGACGACACCGCCACCGTGACCGGTCGCGTCCAGTGATTCCGGGCGTGGAGCCCGACCCCGCGGTGGTCGCCACGCTCGTGACGGCTCTCCCGCAGGTCGCGGCCCTGCACGCCGGTCACTTCGGGGAGATCGCCACGCTCCTGCCCGGACGCCGGGTCCCCGGCGTCCGGGTCCGGCCCGAGGACATCACCATCGGTGTCACCGGCCGTTATCCGGCCACCGCGGCCGAGATCGGGACCGCGGTCCGCCTCGCGGTCGGGCCGGCCGACCGGCCGGTGCACGTCCACATCGGCGACATCGCCGCCCCCGCGGCACGCGCCGTCACCGTCGTCGTCGAGGAGCTCCCGTGAACCACAGCCACATCGGCCTGCTGACCGGCCTCGTCCTGGGCCTGGCCGCCGCGTTCGGCGGCTTCTGGGCCTTCCTCCTCGTCCTCGTCCTCGGGGGCCTCGGACTGCTGGTCGGGCGGTACCTCGACGGCAAGCTGGACGTCTCCGCGTTGGCCGGCCGGGATCGGGGCTGAGCACCCGGTCACGACGGCACCGGTCACCTGTCCCCGGTCGAACGGCCGTGCGCGATGCCTGCGGTGTTCAAGGCCTCGATCAGAGCCTGGTCGGTGGTCAGGACGCGCACGCCGCACCGCCGACGGCCCTCGCCGACGGTGACCGCACACACGCTGCGCACGACGTCGGCGACCGGCAGCGTGCAGGCCGACACGTCGAGCAGGACGACGCCGCGGCACAGCTCGCAGGCCTGCCGGAGTTCGTCCGTCACCGCCTCGGTGTCGCCCTGGGCTGCCCCGCCGGTGGCGGTGATGAGAATCGCGGCATCCGCCACGACGGTCCGCAGCACGAGCTGACGGCGCACCGGCGCGGCGGCGGTCAACGCGTCGTCGAGACGGCCGTAAACGGTCAGGATCCGGTCCACCTCGGTGAGGTGGAGGATCCGCCGGGTCGCCGGGGATCCGGCGACCACGATCAGCCGGGTCCGCGCACCGACCAGGTGGTGTGCGGCCACGAGGACCGACAGCCCGGCACAGGCGAGGAACGTGGTCGCGGTGAGATCCACGACGAGCAGCGGCGGGTGCTGGGCGATCACGTCGGCGAGGGCGTCGCTGAGCGCGGGCGTGGTGGACAGGTCGATTTCGCCATCCGCGATGACCAGGACGACGCCTGGCCGGCGGGCCAGAGCGAGCTCCAGCGGCGCCTTGCCCGTGGCGGGGAGCTGCCCGACGAGGGTGAGCGGCGGCCGGGTAGCGGCACGCTGGAACTCGTGGTGTTCGGAGTGGTCCACGATCAGCTCCTGCGCTGACCTCCGCGGCGCGGAACGCGGCCAGCTGTCGACGGTGATCGTCGCGAGCGCGTGGTCTGGGCCCTCCCGGCGCGGCGACCTCAGGGTAACGGTTCGCGAGCGTTCCGTCATCCGCGCCCGTGCCCAGGCGCTGGTCGTCGACGTCAGCGCAGCCACACACTTCTTCGGCTGGGACGAGCGCCGCTCGAGCGGCGCTCGTCCCAGAAGGTTCCCGAGAGCACCCGGGTTCGCACGGCCGGCCGAAACTTGTACGCCCCTGGACAAATGGCCCTGGAGGTGGTTTTCCAGCCGTGCGAACCCGTACTGCGGCTTTTCCCGAACGATCAGAGCCGGGGGCCGGTCAGAACTTGCCGGCCGCGATGTCGGCGACCTTCACCCGGGAAGACTCGTAGGTCTGCGGAGGCGACGGCTTCTCGCCCGGAGCGGTCTTGCTCGTCTCGAAGCGGAGCGGCAGGCCGGTCTGGGCGTTGATCGTCAGCACGTACTCGTAGTGCCCGGCGAACAAGGCGGATCCGGCCGTCAGGTTCAACACGGGCTGTCCGTTGACAATCGCCTTGTCGACCTTGACATCCGGAATGGTGGACAACAGGCGGAGCACCCCGGCCCGGACCTCCGGGTTCGCCGCACCCACGGCAAGCGCGCGGAAGCTGTTGCTCCACAGGACGCCGTTGATGCCGTCCTCCAGGTCCTTGCCCGTGGGCCGCGGCCGCGGCTGCGGGTCCTTGATCCCCTTCTCCTTCAGGCGCGGAATCAACTCGGCCTGCGCCTTGTCCCACACTTTCTGCGCCTCGGCCGAACTGAGGCCCACTCCCCACGCGTTGGGGGCCGCGTTGATCATCTGCAACCGGGCCTTGTCGAGATCGCTGCTCGCCGCGAACCGCGCGGCCGCGACCACCGAGGAATCGTAGGAGACAGCGAGGTCCTCACCACGGACCACCGCCCCGGAAAGGGCACTCCGCTCCTGCGCGAAGAAGATCTTGCCCGCGTCGGTGTACAGGGTGTAGATCGGGTACGGCTTTCCGTCGGGCGCGATCTTGCTGCTGATGACCAGCGAAGCGTCTCCAGGCAGCGAACCCGCGGTCACCTTGACGTCCGCCGCCAGGGTCACCAGCCTGGACTCCGCCGCGGGCGCCTGGGCGGTCGGTTCGGCAGGCGGCGCCGACGTCACCGACGTCACCGACACGACCACCGCCACCGCCGCCGCGACTCCGACGACACCCACGCCCACGCGGAAGCCAGGGGTCCGGGTGAACCGCTTCCTCCGCGCCGGAGCCGCGACCAGGTCCGGCATCTCGGACGCGACCATCGCTGTCCCCAGCGTCGCCCTGGCCCGCTCGTACGCCTCCGGTCGCAAGGGCGACACGTCCTTCACCTGCTTGACCAAGTCCATCTCATCCATGTCCGCAAGCTCTCTTTCACACAGTGGGGATCTTCAGCAGCGCAACGACTTCCGGCGCGTTCCGCAGTTCTTTCCTGGCCTGGTGCAGCAAACGGCGCGCTGTGCCCGCCGGTATGACGAGCACCCGTGCCGCCTCCGCGGCGGTCAGGTCCTCCCAGGCGACGAGGGTCAGCACCTCTCGTTGCGTCGGCTGGAGCTTCGCCAAGGCCGCCCGCAGCAACGTCTGGGTGTCCACCCGGGCGTCCACCGCGGGCCACGGGTCCCACCCGCTGGCCATGCTCGTGACGTCCGGCACGAGATCCTCGGCGGGTTGCGAACGCCAGTGACGCCGCAGCATGTTCAGCGCCACGCCGTACAGCCACGGCCGCGCGTTGGCGAATGACTTGTCGTAGTTTCGCCGGGATTCGTAGGCCGCCACCCACACGTCGCCGAGCAGGTCCTCCGCCCTGTCGCGCCCCACTCGCCGGGCCAGATAAGCGCCGAGCGCGACCTCGTGGCGGCAGATCACCTCCACGAAGGCGTTCCCGTCGCCGTCCAGCGATCTGCTGATTAGTTCCGCATCCGACGCCATGCAGCTCCTAGGTCCGCCTTGTCCTTCCACCCGGTGCTTGCCAACCGGCGTCGAAAGTGTTCAGCCGGCCGGCCTAGGTGCACGGAACGCCTTCCGCGAAGGTCGTGGGCACTCGCACGGGCGACCAGGGCACGCTCAGCGTCCACACGCCGAGGGCCTTGACGAAACCTTCGTCATCGCCGGGCTGAAGGACGGCGACGACATCGGGCTTCGAACCAGCGCGACCCGAGCCGGTGATCACCATCGGTCCGAACGGGCTCGTCTCCCGGCAGTGCCGGCGTCCGGACGGGGCCACGACACGGAAGACGTCGAGCTCGGCGTCCGAAGCATCTCGAGGCACTTCGAGGTGAGCACAGGGGTCGGGGTGCGGCTCCGCGCCGCCGCGGCCCCCGGACTTCCGGCACGCCGCGACCAGTTGCTCGATCCGGGCCAGCCGGTTCCTGGCCGCCCACCGCTCGGCCACCGAGCGACCCCTTCCCCACGCGCGCACCATCCACCCGGCCGCGCCGTCCGGCAACGGGCCGGATCGCCCGTTCCCCAGCACGCGGGTGACTTCGAGGATCTGCCAAGCGCGGGACGCGCTGACGCCCGGTTCCTGCGGGAAAGGCAGTACCTGGAGCGCTTCGGCCCGGCCGGCGGCGTCCTCGGCGAGCTCGTCGGCGACCGTGAGCCGCTGGGCTCTGCTCAGCAGAGGCAGCACGTCCGGCAGGCAGGAGTGCAGCATGTCGGTCACGTCGTGGAAGCTCCACTGGCCGACGTGGCGGTAGCCGGCCCCGGACAGGCTGATCTGCGGGATGGTGCCGGGACCGCGCAAGTGGCCGATGAGCTCGGCGATGCCGGCCTCGATGACCGGGTAGGTGTCGAGCCAGGGTGCCGCGTCCCACGCGCCCTCCGACAGGTGCGTCAGGTAGGCGGCGAGATCGCCGGCCACGTCGCCGTCGTCGAGGGTGGTGACCTTCCGGGTGTGATCGGCATACATTCCGGGCCACGTGGCGAGAACGGAGAAGCGGCGGCCGGAGGCCAGAACGCTGTAACTGGTCAAGGGCGTCTCCTGAGCGCGGACCACTGACGACGCCGAGCGTCAGGGCGGCGTCGTCTGCAAGTGAGGGGTCCGGGAGCCCCGCGGCGCGACCGCCAAGCCAGTCCGTGGGCAAGAGGTTAGCCCATCGCGCGCCGGCGCTTCCACGCGTGCTCCGGGTCAATGTGTTTCCACGGGACGGATAGTTGCCGCTTCAGGCGGTGCGCCTGGTGACAACAGGAGCGAAATCTGTCTCGTGTCACGGGTTTGGCCGAACGGTAGGCGCCACAAGGAGACATCGTCCACTTTGGCACCAGACCGCCGGATGTCACATGCCGATGGTCTTCCTCCGTACGAAGTTACCGTCCGGATGACTGTGTGCGCACCGGTTGCGGATGCCGAAGTTGTCAGGATTCGATCAGTTCGAACCGATGTACGACGCGGTCTGTTCTGGACAATCAGTGGCCAAATAGTGGGCAGCCGCCTACCCGGGGGATACGGTTGCGTCGAAGCGGGTGGTAGAAGTCGTAAGTGGCCGGCACCATTGTCCGAGCTTCGGGAGGTGGCATTGAACCGGACGCCGTTCACCTACGTCGGCCTGGACGGTGAGGTGCGATCGATCACGCCGGGCATCCGCGCCGACCACATCGGACACTCCCGTCGTCCCGCGCGGCGTGACAGTGTCCCGGCGGCAGCGGATCCGCTCGAGCCGGATGAACAACCGGTCGACGGCAAACGATGATCTTGCGTGATCGGGGCGCGGTGTCCTGCCTGGACGGTGCGCGCCCGACAGCGCGTTCGGCGGTCGACCGCGGTTCCCGAAAGTGTCTTTTGTGGACGGAGGTGGCCACAGTCGCGAGCGGGCTGCCGACTTCCACGAAGGCGAAGCCGGCGGCCCGGCTTCGGGGGCCGCGGCACGGATGTGGGGGCGGACACACCCCAGGTCACTTGCTACGAACTCGAAGCAGTTATACAGTCTGCGATGTGCTTCGAACTCGAAGCACATATCCATGATCCGGAGAATGTCATGAAGGCAGTGCGCTTCCACCAGTACGGCGGCCCCGAGGTACTGCGCTACGAAGAGGCCGACCGGCCCCGCCCGGCGGCCGGGCAGGTGCTCGTCGAGGTCGCGGCCACCTCGTTCAACCCGGTCGACGCCGCCATCCGCGCGGGTTACCTCCAAGAGGTCTTCCCGGTCGCACTCCCGCACACACCGGGCATCGACGTCGCGGGCACCGTGATCGAACTCGGCGACGGCGTCCAGGGGCACGCCGTCGGCGAGCGGGTGATCGCCTACCTGCCGATGCTGCTCGGCGGTGCGGCCGCGGAGTTCGCCGTCGTCCCGGCCGAGCTGGTGGCCCCGGCGCCGACCACGATCCCGCTCGCCGAGGCCGCCGCGTTGCCCGCCGCCGCGCAGACCGCGTGGCAGGCCTTGTTCGACCACGCCGACCTGCGCGCCGACCAGCGGATCCTCGTCAACGGCGCAGGCGGTGGCGTCGGCGGTTTCGCGATCCAGCTGGCCAAGCAGGCCGGTGCCACGGTGCTCGCGACAGCGAGCGCACGCAGCACCGAGGCGGTGCGCGCCGCCGGGGCCGACCGGATCGTCGACTACACCGCGACCGCGGTGACCACGGCGGTGACCGAACCGGTGGACGTGGTGCTGAACCTGGCGAACATCGGCGAGCCGGACATCGCCGCGCTGACCGGGCTCGTGCGGTCGGGCGGGACGATCCTCAGCACAGCGACACCCGCCGTCGGCGACGCCGGCCGAGGTGTGCGGGGCCTCGGGATGCAACTACGCCCGGACGTGACGCAGCTCGCCGCCATCACGAAGAAGGTCGACACGGGTGAGCTGCGCGTCGACGTCAGCGCCGGCTACCCGCTCGCGGAGATCGCCGCGGTGCACCAGCTGAGCGCGGCCGGCCGGATCAGGGGCAAGGTCGTCCTGACGACCACCGCGTGATCCGCGACCGCCGCACCCGCCACGACCGCAGACAAGCAACGACAACCGTCACCACGAAGGACATCACCATGACGCTCGACCAACGCCAGGCCCTGCTGGACATCCTGCGGCACGCCCCACTCGACATCGGCGGTGACCTCGGCGAACAACGCGTGATCTTCCACGACATGATCGCGGCGGTGCCCTTGCCCGAGGACGTCTCGACGAGCCCCGGCGAGCTCGGCGGCGTCCCGGTCCTCACCGTGGAGACGCCCCACATCGACCCGTCGACGGTGATCCTGTACTTCCACGGCGGCGCCTACGCCCTCGGTTCCGCCGCCGACGGCGCGGGGCTGGCCGCCGACGTGGGCCGCCGCGCCGGCGCGCGCGTCATCTCGGTGGACTACCGGCTCGCGCCGGAGAGCCCCTACCCGGCCGCCGTCGACGACGCCGTTGCCGCCTACCGGGCACTGCTCGACCAGGGCACGCCCAGCGCCGCGATCGCGTTCGTGGGCGAGTCCGCCGGCGGCGGCCTGGTCGCCGCGACACTCGTCGCCATCAAGGCCGCCGGTCTGCCCCAGCCGTCGTCGGCCACGGTCTTCTCGCCGTGGGCCGACCTGACCGTGTCCGGCGGCTCCGCGACAGCCAAGGCCGATGTGGACCCCGCGCTGACCGCGGCCGGCCTCCGCCGGCGTGCCTTGGACTACCTCGGCGACACCGACCCGGCCACGCCGCTGGCCAGTCCCGTCTTCGCCGACCTGACCGGGGTGGCGCCGCTGCTCGTCCAGGTCGGGTCCTACGAGATCCTGCTCGACGACGCCGTCCGGCTGGCCGCCCGCGCCGCCGAGCACGACGTCGAGGTCCGGTTGCAGGTGTCACCCGGCCTGCCGCACGTCTTCCAGGGTTTCGCCGCGATGGTCGACGAGGCCGACGCCGCCCTCGACGCGGCGGCCGCGTTCATCAAGGCGCACGTGAGGGCCGAGGTCGCGCCGGCACTGGCAGAGCGGGCCTAGCCGACGGCCGCGCCGCCCGGGCCAGGTCTTACGCCGCGCACACGTCGTCAGACCTGGTCGGGTGCCACTGTCCGGAGTGGGCGTGCCCGGCTCTTCGACCGGCGGGGTCTCGGCGCGGGCGAGTTCGAGCATGAGCCGCGCACGCTCACCGACTGCGTCCGACCCGGCACGCGCCCTGCAGACGTGGCACTCACCGACCCCGATCAGCACCGGCGACGCAAAGACTCGCGAAGAAGACGCGGCCGACGTACGCTCTTTCGTCGAAACTTCTGCTTTGGGTCTGGTCGGGAGCCGGACCGTCGACCTGAGTGACCGGAGGCAGACGATGACCTTCACGATGACCGTCCGCCGGAACAGCCGCGGGAGCATCGAACTGGTCCTGACGGGCGAGATGCTGGGCAGCGCACCTCCCTCACTCCGATCGCGGCTGTCCGACCTGATCACCGTCGATCGCCCGGAGACGCTGCTGATCGATCTGCAGCAGGTGACGGCGATCAGCAGCGCCGGAATACACGCACTGGTATTCGGCTACACCATCGCTGTCGATCACGGCACGTCCTACAGAGTTCGTCACGCTCGTGGCCAGGTCCGCCGTGTCCTGCAGTTGGCCGGCGTCCTCGAAATGTTGACCGACAGCGATGACCTCGGAGCGCTTCTCCTTGCGACGATAAACCTCGGGGAACCTCGTTCCACCTGACGATTCCCGCATCCGATACTGCCGACGGCGAACTTCACACCGCTTCCCACCCGTCGATCAAATCGACGCCGCCGACCTGTCGGCGGCAATCGCGCCCCGCGCGAATGGCCACGTCGCGGGAGTCGATGGTCTCGAGCGCGGACATCGACTGCGACGGCGGGACGAGACACCACGTCATAGTTGCGAGAGCACCCGGTCGAGGACCAGTTCGGCCGTCGGAGCCGGAACACCCGGGCTGCGAGGCCGGGGGCCCGCCGGACGCTCCCGTTCGAACGCCGACACAGCCTCGGGATCGGTCTCGGCGACCGCGCGCAGGACGGCCGGGCCGGTCACCGCGGGCCCGCTGTTTGCACCAGCACGTCGAGGACCGGCTGGAAGTCCATCCAGCGCGACTCGTCGACCGAGGCGTAGACGGCGTAGTCGTGGTCGTCCGCGCGCCAGTACCAGCCGAGCGCGTGGCGTTGAACCCCGGCCTTGGTGGTGAACCGGAACTCCCACACGACGTCCCCGGCGTCACCCGTGGTCACCTGATCGAGCCGAAGCCGCTCGTAACCCTTGCGGATGGCGGGCGTGTTCTGCTCCAGCCCGGCCACGGCGTCGAGCAGTGACATCACCGGGGTGGGGCTCCCGCTGTACCGGATCGTCGAGCCGGCTCCGTCCGGATCGTCGGCCTCGTCGGTCGACGCGAACGCGCCCCGACGCACCGACCATCCGGCCGGGATGCTGACCGACACGCCCGCCGGGCCACTCACCCGCTGGTAGCCATCGGGCACCGCTCCCGGAGAGTACGACGCGCTCGCCGAGGTCGCCGGCGTGGACGTGTCCGTCGTGTAAGTCACCGTCGTGGTCGACGGTGTGGAAGTCTCGGTGACGACGTAGGTGGGGGTCTGACCGGAGTAAGCGCCCGCGCCGCTCCCGGCCCCCAGGACCTGACTTCCGGTGCCGGCCTGTGATACAGGCCGGTACCCGACCGCGGAGACCACCACGATCGCCACCACCGCGGCGAAGACGGCCACCCCGCCACCGATCGCGATCTTCACCCGGTTGCGGATCTTCGCCTCGTCGACCCCGGCCGGGGTGCTGGGCGGCGATTCCTGGAATGCGCCCACCGGCTCGGCCCGGATCACCGCGATCGGTTCCGTGGGTGGACCGGCGGCCATCGACCCCGCTGACTCCTCACGTTCCGGTGAATCGCCCGGTGCTCGTGCCGGGCCCCACAGCGACCCCCGGGTGGCCGGCTCGTTCCCGGAATCGTCGAAAAACGGCGTTCTGTTCACTTCAGGCACCTTTCACTCGGCACACCGCGCCGGGTGATCGTTTCTCAATCGAGACTTCCGGGGCGTGCTGTCACCCGACACAATCGCATCCGGTTCGCGTTCTGTTTCGACCTGGCGCCTGCCGGGTACCGCGAACACCGCGATGATGAGGAATTACGATCATGCCGACTTCTTGCCTTTCCTGTGGCACACCGTTGAGCACCACGGACACCGATTGCCCCGCCTGCGGCGGACGGCGACCGAATTCGCCCGGTGAGAAGGCCTGGGCCGGTACCGCCGCACCCGGCGGGCCGTCGGGCCGCGTCCCAGGCCGCGTCACGACCGGGACGGTGATCCGGACGGGCGCCGTCCGTCAGGAACCGGTCATGAGCCGGAGCTTCGTGTGGGCGACCCGGACCGGCGCCGCGCTCACCGTCGTGGCGCTGGCCGTCGCCGTGCTCACGCATGCTCCGATCGGGTCCCTGCTGGTGGTCTGCTGCGCCGCCGCGACCTTGCTCCCGTTGTTCGGCGCCGGCCTGCGGGCCACCCTGCCCGTGGCTGCACGCGAGGCCGGAAACCGTAGTTGGCCTTGGGTTTTGCCGATGCAGGAGCGATCCCGGTCACGCACCGCGGAAGTCTCCGACTTCGTGGTCAAGGATGTGACGGGGGTAGAACACGTCTGCGTCGTCACCGGCAGACTCGTCCCTGCTCCACCCGAGCAGGGCACCGTCGTCGAAGCCTACGGACGGCGCGACCGGGCGGGCCGGGTGGTGCTACGGCAGCTGGTGGTCGTCGGCACCGGCCGGGTCCTGACGCCCCGGCGGCCCGCGGCCGATCGCCTCACACGGGTCGCCGCGGCCGCCACAGCCGCGGTCTGGTTCGCGGCCGCGGCGGCGTTGCTCATTCTGGCGGCCGACTGATCCATTGGGCCGTCCGGGTGACGCTCGACCCTCGTCGGAACCATCCGTAATAGACGACGATCCGGCGACGACTAGGGACAGGAATGCCTCACCCCCAGGGAGCAGGCGCGGTGCCGAAACCATTGATCACCAAGCAGAACGGGATGCTTTCCCGATCGCGGCGCACGACGAATAGCGCGGCGTCGACCGGCGGCAGGCTGAAATCGGGCCGCCGATCCGACAACTACCTCCGTGCCGTTCGCGCGCTCGACGCGTCGGGAAATCTCAGTGCGGTGGAGATCGACGAATTCATCGACGGAGTACGTCGGGAATTCGCCGAAAAATATCACACGATACCCACAGGGATCGTGGCCGAATGCCATCTCGGTGAACCGTTCGAAGTGCACACCCTGGCGTTGGACGGGTCGATCATCGAGCACTACCGCCGCGGGCAGGAGCTGCCCGCGGCGCTCGAACGCGCCCGCGCGCTCGCCGTTTCACCGGCCTACCTGGCCGTCGAGGTCTACCCGGACCGCCTCGTCTGCGTGCGCGCGGACGGCTCGGTCGTACTCCTGGAAGGTGAGTCGTGAACGAGGTCCAGATCTCCCGCGACATCAGCGCAATCAGCCGGGCGGTCAACCAGATCGCGAATTCGCAGGACGTGCTGCACCAGAAGCAGGCCGTGCTCCAGCAGTCGATCGGCAACGTCGCCGACGCGCAGGATCGGACCCAGGGCGAGCTTCTGGACCTTCGCGCCGAGTTCACGGAGTACCGGCGCCGTGACGAACTCCGGCACAACCTGCAGGTGGCCCACACCGAGATCATCCAGGTGCGACAGGAGCTCGAAACGAACTTCGGGCACTTCGCCGAGGTGCGCCGGCTCGCCACCGGTGCGTTGCAGGCTCTGGACGTCGGGATCGTTACGCACGGCACGATCCGCCAGCTGTCCGAAGAGCTGATGCTGGTGACTCCGCGGTACTGGCTCGCCCCCGCCCTCGTCGCCGTCGCCGCCTGGATCCGCGACGATCCGGAGCTGGCGCAGAAGGCCCTGGTGGAAACGACCCGCCGGGACAACGACAAGGCCGCCCTCTTCTTCGCGCTCGTGTTGCGCCGGCACCGGCGCAACGAGGCCACCGCGAGGTGGCTGCGTCAGTACACCGCGCGCCAAGACCCGACCGGGCTGTCCCGCGAGTTCACCGTGATCCTCGACGCGGTCAGCGTCGGCGCGTTCGGACACGAGTCGAAGCACCTCGTGATGCGGCAGCTCGGTGGGTGGTACGAGCAGCTCGCCGACGACCGCGAGATCGTCGACCGGCAAGTCGATCGGTGGGCCCGGCTGCTCGACGCCGACCGTCGGCCGGTCGATCCGCGGTACACCGCGCTCCCGGCCATCAGTCCCACCTGGCCGCAGCTCAAGGAGCTCTACGAAGGAGCGACCGTGCACCGCACAGCGGAGGAGCGGTTCAGAGCCATGTTCACCGGCGAGCTGCCGCAGAGCGAGGACCTGCGGCAGCGCGTCGACGGGATCCTCGACGGACTCGTCACCGGCTACGACGCCGAGGAAGCTCCGCTGCGGCACAAGGAACACGAGCTGCAAGAGGTCGTCAAGGCCGACGGCGACAAGGTCAAAGCGGCGAAGGCGGTCCAGACGGCCGCCCCGCTGCACGAGCAAACCGTCGACTTCCTCACCCTGCTCAGCAACGCGGCGGTGGGTGACCCGCGGACCGGCACCTCACCGGGCACCCAGCGGTTCGCGGTGGCGCTGGCGAAGGACTGGATCGTCGAGGGAGCCGGACGGCTCGAGGCGGCCAATGTCGGCGCGCAGCCCCCTGACGTCGAATTCAAGCTGGAGGGGTGGTCCGCGCGGATCGACCAGACCACCGGTGAGGCGGACCTCGTCGCGGGTTTGGCGGCGCATATCGATGCCGAGACCGACACCGCGGTCGCCCGCGTGAAGTTCGCCGGTCCGCCGTTGTCGGCCGCGATCATCGCCGGGATCGTGCTGCTGCTGGCGCTGTGGGCGGGGCTGGCGCACAATCCCGGGCTCGCGGTGTTCTTCCTCCTCGCCGCGTCCGGCCTCGCCGGCTGGTCCGCGTATCAGGCCCGCACGCTCCCCGCGCGCCGGCAGGAGCTGCGGCGCCAGGGCGAACAACGTCGGGCCGTCGCGGTTGCGCAGCTGCGGGGCGGGATCGCCGAGCTGGTGGACCTCCGGGCCGACTGGGAGCGGGAGCTCGCGCTCGCCCCTTCCCTGCGGTCGTATCTGAACCGATTGAACAGCACCGCGTTCGCCGCCCCGGCGCCCGGCGCGAAGCGAGGAGCGTGAGATGCCGAGAGCAATCACCGGTCGCCCGGACGGCCCCGAACGCCCCGAGGCGCCGGACCCCAGACCCGTCCTCCGGGACGACGAGGTGGCGCTGGACCTGCCCGGTTGGGACTTGCTGCCACCCGCCGAGTTCCTCCACCGGCACGCCCGGAAGTGACGTCGTGCACCGGACACCCGGACCGTACGCCGCGTGGGTGAGCTGGCTGGCGGCCTTCGGCCGCGGCGAGGACCTGCCCACGGGCCATCTGCCGCCGATCCGTGCCGATCTCGGGCCACAGATGGTCGAACGGCTGGCCCGGCACGTCGCGGACGCGTTCCACGACCGCTTGCGCCGTTGGCAGGACTCCTTCACCCGCGATCAGCAGCTGCTGCTCGCCCGTCCGGACCGGGCGGTGACCGTGCTCGCGGTCGTCCTCGCGGACGCGCGTAAGCGGCTCGGACCACTGGTGGCGTTCACCGTCCACCCGGGACTTCCGGCGGAGCTGCGCACCAGTCTCGCCGACGCGCTCCGGGAGACGATCTCCTCGGCGCAGCGCAGTCTCGAAGACTCCGTGCGGGAAGCACCGGTCCCGCTGCGCAACGCCGTCCGGCAGAACAGCCTCGAGCCCGCACTGACCCGGCCGGCGCCACCGGCACCCACCGGACCGGCGCGTGGCCGCCGGGTCATCCTCGACTAGGGAGAACAGGCAATGCCCAACGGGGCCGAGACGAAAGCACGCATCGAGTCCTACCTGCTGGCCCGCATCCCGTTCGTGTCCGTCCGCACAGTCGAACGCGGGCGTGCGCTGGAGATGCTCGGTGAGCTGGCCAGGGAGAAACAGCTCGATCTCGTCGTGCACACGCTGAGCCAAGGACTTCGCGACCTCCGGAACCGGCAGGTGGTCTCCGACGACAAGTCGCTGCTCGGCGCCCTCGACCTGGCGGGCGAATGGTTCCAGGCGCGGGCGAACCAGACCGTCGTGTTCACCGACGTCCAGCACCTCGGCGACGACAACGAGATCTCGCGACGGTTCGTCGACCTCGCCCAGCTGGCCGAGGAGCACGGTGGGTGCATCATGGTGATCACCGCCGACCCGACCTGGAATGCCCTGCAGCGCATGGGGATGGCCGTCACGCTCGACCTGCCCGACCCGGACGAGATGCGCGCCGAGATCGAAGAATTTCTGCACCAGTACGCAGGCGAGATCCGGATCGAGTGGGGCCCTGCCGAGTGCGAAGAGGCCGCGTCGATCCTCACCGGTGTCACGAAGATCGAGGCCCTGAACATCCTCGCCACGTTCGTGGTGCGGAAGGCCATCACCAAAGCGGAGCTGATCGAGCTGGGCCGGGCCAAGGACTCGATCTTCAGCGAGCTGGCCGGCATCGAGCGAGTCCCGGTTCGCGCCGGCGACCACCTCGTAGGTGGCCTGGCCGGGCTGCGGCGATGGCTGGACCGCAAACGCCCGCTTCTCACCATGGACCTGCGCGACCGCGGGATGCGGCCACCCCGCGGGGTGCTCCTGATCGGTGTACCTGGCTGCGGGAAGTCCCTGTCGGCCAAAGCGATCGCGAGTGACTGGCAGCTCCCGCTGTACCGCTTGGACATAGCGTCGGTGCTGGGCAACTACGTCGGCCAATCGGAGAGCCGGTTCCGCGAGGCACTCGCCACGGCCGACGCTGTCGCACCCTGCGTGCTCTGGATCGACGAAATCGAGAAGGGACTGGCCGGCTCGGGCACCGACAGCACCGGCGTCACGACCCGCCTGGTCGGCCAGTTCCTGTACTGGCTGCAGGAGTCCCCCGCCCGGGTCTTCGTGGTCGCGACCGCGAACGATGTACGGGCGTTGCCGCAAGAGCTGTTGCGCAGCGGCCGGTTCGACGACATGTTCTTCGTCGACCTGCCGGACGCCGAAGAGCGGCGGGAGATCATCCAGATCTACCTCCGCAAGTACCTGCGCGTCCCGGTGGCGGACGACGTCGTCGAGGAGCTGGTGCGGCTCAGCGACGGGTTCGCCGGCTCCGATGTCGAGGCGGCCGTCAAGGAGATCGGGTACGAGGCGATCGCCTCCGCCGACGACCGGGACGTCCCGGTCGAGTTCTACCGCGACGCCTTCCGCAACATCGTGCCGCTCGTGCGATCGGCGCCGGAGCGCATCGACGAGGTCCGGCAGCTGCGCGACCGGGCCATCCCGGCGTCGGGGAAGCTGCGGGACCCGGCCGAGAAAACCGCTTCCCGCCGGGTCGTGCTCGGCTGATGCCGACCGAGTCCACCGAAGACCGCATGAGCGTCGCCGAAATCCACCACCGGGCGGACGTACTGGCGGAGCTGGTCGAGCGCGACCCGCACGCCACCGATCCCGGGGGGACGGGGCCGATCGGCTACCTGCTGCTGGACTCGCTCGACGAGACCGAACCCGGCTTCGCGACCGACCTTGACACCGCGATCCTCCTGCTCCGGCACGGGGTCGCGTTCGCCGCCGACGACGATCTGGCCTGCTCGTGGCGGATGGCACTGGCCGTGGGGTATGCCCACCGCGCCGGCACCGGTGACGCCACGCAATGGACCGCGGCCCTGTACTGGGGTGAGCAGGCGGTCGCGACCGCGAACGACGCCGACGAGCTCGCGGAAGCGGTGCTCCAGGTGGCCGAGATCCGCGCGGGCCGGCTGGGCGCGCGGTGGGACGACGAGCACGTGTCCGCGGAGACCCGCCGGTACGAGCTCGACGGCGAACTGGCTGTCTTCTCCGAGCTGGCCGAACAGCTCGCCGAGCCGGCCGATCGGGCACTGCTGGACCTGCACCGCGGCCGGATACTCGGCGCCCGGCACGACTTCTCGGCCGAGGACGCCGACTTGCGGCGCGCGATCGAGCTGGTGGACGACGCGCTGGGTCGCCTGCCCGCCGGGCACCCGGCGCTGCCCGAGGGGATGTCGTTGCTCGCCGATCTGCACCGCGAGCGGTACCGGAAGGGCGAGGACCCGGACGACCTCCACACAGCACTCGCGCTGGCGACGGCGGCGGTCGAGGCCACCTCGCACGACGATCCGGTGCGGCCGGAACGCCACCTCCAGCTGGCGAGGCTCGTCCTGATCCGCCGGCGGAAGGCGGCGGAATCGGATCCCGACGACCTCGACCGGATCATCGACGGTCTCGCCGTCGCCGTCGAAGCGGACGTCGATCCGGACGTCCGGATGTGGTACGGCGAAGCATTACTCGAGCGCGGCCAGGAGTCCGGCAGCGTCGCCGATCTCACCGCGGCCACCGAGTGGCTGGCCCGCGGCGCCGCTGCCCAGGATCCGGCGGAGGAAGACGCCTGGTACGTGTGGAGCCAGCTGGCCGAGACGCACTCCGAGCTGTTCGAGCGCACCGGGGACCAGCGTCACGCCGACGCCGTCCTGGAGGCCGTCGCCAGCGGGCTCGAACTTCCCGTGCCCGATCCGGATCTGACGTACGAATTCCACACCCGGCGGCTCGACGCGGCGTTCCAGGACGGCAAGCGGCCGGACCTGCGGGAGCTGGTGGCCCGGTATCCGGTCGTGGAGTGGGTCCGGCAGGCGCACGCGGCAGTCGATGACGCCGTCGCCGCGGGCCAATTGTCAGAGATGGCGGCGCTGCTTTCGTACAAGGTCGGGATGTCCTGGTATTACCTGGTGGTCCGCACCTCCGACCACGGGACTGCGGACCTCGCCGAATTCCGCACGCTGATCAGTTCGATGAGCCCACTGTTCAGAAATGCTCTCGGCCTCCTGGATCTGCCGCCGGAGCACCAGTTACTGCTCGAAACATTGGTGGAGTTCTACGACAACGTGACCCGGATCGTCGCTGGTGACGGCGACGCGGACTTCTCCACCCTGCAACGGGCGTTCACTGAACCGGAGCTGTCGGATGTCCGCACGGGTCTCCGGGACATCATGAACGGCTTGCTCCCCCTGGTGGGTTCGATTACCGGATCCTTGAGCGCCATGGACGCCGGGCTGGCGCTCTTCGCCGCCGTGCGGGACGACGAGGCGGCGAACCCGGGTAGACGTGCCGAAGCCACGGCGATGCACAGGTTCTACGAGGTGCTTCGGGCGATCCACACCAGGACCGACCAGCGGGAGATCCACGAACTCGCGCGGAGCGCTTGTGACCTCCTGCGCGCACTTCCGCCCGAGCCCGCGCTCGACCCGATCCTCGACATGATCGAGATGCTCACCCGTGTCGGAGCCGTCGCCTTCGCGACCGAGCCGTTGCCCGCCCGCAGTTCAGCTCACGCCGAAGCCTGGCTCGGGAAACTGCTGGAACCGATGTCGGTCGGCAGCGAGGTGATCGCCGCCGTCAACACCAAGGACCTCCGCGCGCTGCGACAGATATGCGACCGGTTGTCCACCATGGCGGTGCCGGTCGACGGCGAGGAGTCGATTCCGTTCCACGGCGTGCGGGCGGTCGCCTACGAAAACCTGTTCCTGCTGGATCCGGGGAACGGAGAAGCGCTGGAGACCGCCATCGACGCGTACCGGCGGTGTTTCGCCGAAATAGACATGGACAGCAGCCCGCTGCTGGCCGAGCAGTCGACATCGCTCGCCGCCGCGTTGCGACGCCGTGGGCGTCCGGAGGACTTCACCGAAAGCCGGCGGCTCGCCAGGAAAGTCGTGGAAAACGCCGCGTGGCGGGTGCTGATCCAGTCGGAGAGCGAGCACGCGATGGAGATCGCGCGCACCTCGATGGACGCCGCCGACCAGCTCACCGCGTGGTGCGTCGAAGACGACGCGGTGGCCGAGCTCGTCCAGATCGTCGACGCGCGGCGGAGCCTGGTGCTGCGGTCGGCCAACACGACGCGCTCGGTTTCGGCGCAGCTGGGCACCCTCGGGGAGGACCTTCTCGCGCTCGAATGGGAGGCGGCGGGCGGTGCCGACGAGCCGTTGGCGACCGAGCACGGCGGTCCGGGCATCGGCTGGGGTGCCCTGCGGCGCAAGGTGCTCCGCGTCCTGGCGAAGGACTCCGAAGACCTGTTGAGCCCGCCTACTGTCGAGGAGATCCAGCACGCCTTGCGCGCGCAGGGATCCGACGTGCTCGCCTACCTCCTGCCCGCGAACGCCCACCACGGGGCCGTCGCCGTTCTCGTTCCCGCGCAGGGCGCCCCCGTGGCTCGCCCGCTGCCCGAGCTGGGCGAGGCCGAGGCGGTCAAGCGTTACCAGGAGGCCTATGCCGCCTGGGACACCGCGGACCACCCGGCCGGCCCCGAGTACCAGCGGTGGGTCACCGAGCTGCACGAAGTCTGCCGCTGGGCCTGGGACGCCGCGGCCGCTGAACTGCTCGACTACGCCGGCCGCGATACGCGGTTCGTCCTGGTCCCCCTCGGGGTTCTCGGGCTGGTGCCGTGGCACGCCGCGTACCGCCCGGTCGACGGCCACGACCGTCACTTCGTCCAGGACGCGACCGTCTCGTACGTCCCTTCGGGGCGGCTGTTCTGCGAAGCCGTGGCGCGCCCGGACGTGCGCGGTGACGACGCCCTGCTCGTCGGCAATCCCGCCGGCGACCTGCCCGACGGGGCGGCCGAAGCGGTGGCCATCCGGGACTCCTGCTACCCCGGCGGTGTCTTTCTGGGCGGCACCGGGCGGACGCGGTGGTGGATCCCGGCCTCTGCCGGGCCGGGCACCCCCGAACAAGTGCGGGACCACCTGCGCGGGCCGCTCGACGTGCTGCACCTCGCGTGCCACGCCTTCGCGGACGTGCGCAGCCCCCTGCGGTCCCGGATCGAACTGGCCGGCGGCGCTCTGTCGGCGCGGGACCTCCTGGAGCTGAGCCCGGCCCGGCCTCTGGAGCTCGCGCTGGTCGTCCTGGCCGGGTGCACGACGCAAGTGTCCGGAGTGGACTACGACGAAGCGCTGTCCCTGTCGGCGACCTTCCTGGCCATCGGCGCACGGACTGTCGTCGGCTCCCTGTGGCGGGTGCCCGCCGGCTGGTCCACGGCCACGCTGATGTGGCTGTTCCACGAGAACGTGCGCCGCCACGGCCTCACGCCGGCGGAGGCGTTGCGCCAGGCGCAGCTCACCCTGCTCGAGCAGTCGGCGCCGCTCGACGGGATACCGGATGCGCTGTTGGAGCTGCGTCCGGCCGGTTCCGGCACGATCGGCATCGAGAGCTGGGCCGGGTTCAGCCCGCAGGGACGGTGAACAGGACTTTCAGCAGGTCCGCGGCCGCGTCCCGGGTGAAGGCGGAAAGGACGTAGTAGTCGCCGATCGCGGGGAGGAAGGACAGGGGGATCTCGTCGGGCGAGCGGCCCGGCAGCACGACCGGCAGCACCTTCTGCGTCCACCGGTCCCGGTCGCGGTGCAGGAGGTCGGCCAGCCGGCTGTACTCGGACCGGATGCCGCGGTGGCGCGTTTCGTCGGTGAGCTCGCGGTCGCCCACCGCGCGGTACACCGGAGACGCCACGACGATCACGTAGTCGGTGCGCAGGATCTGGGTCGTGGTCCACTCGTCCCAGTTGCGGCGCTGTTCCAGGCCGTCCTGGTCGACGCGCACGTCGACGCCGGCTCCGGACAGCAACCGGCACAGCTCCACGACGGCCTTCTTGTGCGCCGGGGACTCCTGCGCGTACGAAACGAACACCCGGGGCCTGCCGTCGTCCGCCGGCGTGGCCGGGACGTCCGCTTCCGGTGCTTCGGGGAGTCGCACGGTGAACGCGTCCGGCTCGCCGCTCGCCCCGAGGCCCAGCCCGCCCTCCGCCGTCAGGTGGTAGGCACCCCCGGCCAGCACCGGCAACTCGGTCCGGTCCGGAGGGGTCAGCAGGACCAGCCACGCGGTGTGCGTGCCGGCGTGGACGCCGCCGGAATGCCGCCACCGCACCCGCGCGCTCCCCAGGCCGAAGCCGGTCACTTCCGGACGGACGGCGGGCAGCGCGACGTTGGCTTCGCTCGCGTCGGCCGCCCAGTGGGAGCGGCCGTCGGTGCGGCGGACGAAGTTGAGCTGCCCGGTCAGCTCGTAGGTGCGCGCGGGCTCGGCCACCGTGACCACGCGGGGGATCGCGTCGAGCACCACCACTTCGGCGGCGTCGAAGGTGAACTGCACCTCTGCCCAGGCCGGCGGCGTTTCCCCGGCGGGCACGTCGAACTCGTAGTTCACCCGGACGAGGTAGGCCGCGTGCCCGGCGAAGCCGGCCGGCAGCGGATCGATCCGGTGCAGCTGCCAGCCGGAGAACCGGATCAGGCCGATCTCGATGTCGTTGGGCGCCAGTTCGACGGATCTCACAAAGACATCGAGGAGCAGCGGGACGGTGCCCACCACTCGATCATCCGATGACGAACCCACGTGATCCTCCTCTGGGCAAGCGGACGCCGTTTCTTCGACCAGGCAACGGAAGGAGACCTGCCCCGTCCGCAGCGCGGTCCGGTTTTCCGGCCGCCCGACACCGAACCGCTCGTGGCTCAGCAGGGTCGTCCGGTACAGTCCGGCGCAGCCGGCCGAGACGGCCCGGAGCGCGGCGTCGGCCGTGTTGACGATGTTCGTGGTGAAGCGAACGCCGGACAGCGCCGCAGGCTCGACGACGTCCGGCCCGTCGGCGACGGGACGCTCTCGCACCAACTCCTGCAGCGAGCGGTCTCCTGGCTTGCCGTGGGAAACCCAGATCGCGATGGCGAGGTAGCCGGTCACCTGGCCCCGATACACCGGCAGCTCGTCGAGGCCTGAAGCACCGAGGTACTCGGTACGGGCGGAGAAGATCGGTTCGCCACCCGGGCTTCCGGTGACCACGAGCACGTCCAGCCGAACGCCGGGCTCCGCGGACACGTCTCGCAGAGACACCACCACGTCGGCCGAGGCGGCGGTTTCCGGGCGCCACAACCATGTCGAGGCCTCCGGTCGTTCGTCGACCTCGAAGCGGGTGACGTCGAGCGGCGGTGCAGGCGCGGGGACCAGGTCGAAATCGATGGTGCGCACCGCGAAGTCCGCCGCACGGCCTTGGCTGCGCAAGCCGCTCAGCGAACGGAGACTCCGCCCGAGGGCCGAGCCGGCCAGGAGCGGCGCCGCGCGGACCCCCTCCTGCTCGAGAACGCGGCTGTCGACCGGTTCCGAGGTGACCAGCACGACGATCGTCTCCGGGCGAGGTACGCCGCGGTCCAGGTCGGTGGGCCAGCCCAACGCCACCCCGGGCAGAGCTCCGGTCAGATCGTTGCCGCCGAACGTGTACTGCCCGCCGCGGAGCAGCCGGACGCCGCTGGGCGACGACGGGTTCAAGAACGAAATGCCCGCGGCGACGCCGATGTCGAGCAGGGACACGTAGACCGTGTCCGGGCTCTCGTTGCGTACCCGGACGTAGACCGGCTGGTCCACGTGCAGCACGGACCCGGACGTCGACAGCGGCACAGCACGGCCCGCGTCGACACGGCCGAACTCGATCGACACAGGCAGGGGCAGCTCTTCACCCGGCACCTCGCTGAGGCAGCGCAGCGCGCGGGCGCGGGCCACCCGGGTCAGGTCCCGCACGACCCGCCGGACGCCGTCGGACCCGTCCGGACGGGATCGGTGCAGCGGCCCGAATTCGTCGTACACCACGAGGCCGCTCCGGTCGTCGCTGCCGACCTCGGCGGGACATTCTTCACCGGGCTCGCCGAGGCGGATCAGCGGAGCGAGCTCGATGGCCCGGGCGAGCGGGGCCAGGCGCGGACCCGGGGACCTCAACCGGACCGGCATCAAGGGCGTGACCGCGCGGACGAGGTGGGCCCGCGCGCCGATCGGCAGCTCGGTCACCAGCTGCGGCGCGCGCAGTTCACCCCAGGCCGCGGCCAGATCGACCCGGTCGACGCCCACCTCCCCGATCACCCGGCCGTCCGGATCGGCAGACTCGCCGGGCACGACGACGAACTCGTCGCCAGGCACGACGCCGAGGAGCGCGGCCCCGCTGAGCCGGACCCTGCCCGCGACCATGGCAGCGGGCAGCGTCGCGACCGGATCGGCCTCGGTCACGTCGAACAGCAGCCGCCGGGCCGGTCCCTCGGCCTCCGGCCGCTGGGCGGGCAGCAGCGCAAGCACCCGGCGGCGCACCCGGTCGACGACCGTCGCCCAGGAGACCGTCACTTCGCTGTCCTTCGCCTCGGCCAGGGTCTGTGACAGGGCGTCGGTCAGCAGCCCGGTCCGGATCCCGTCGGTGTTCACGTACTCGTACGCGGACTGCTCCGGCGCGCAGGCCACGATGCGCACGGCGTCCGGGTTGCCGGTCGGGGTCCACCGGGCGAGCCACCGGTCGTCGCGCCGAAGCCGGTCGAGGTGGGCGGCGATGTGCTGGTACGGCACCGGCGCCGGCCGCGCCTTGACGACCTTTCCGGGGTCGCGGGACATGTGGGCGGCGTGGCAGCTGTCGAGCACGACCGTGACGTTCTTCGTCTTCGCGGTCAGCTGTGTGAGCAGGATCGTCAGCTCGATCGAGGTGATCCCCCGGAAGTCGTCTTCGGCGGACTCGTCGTAGTCGACCGGCACGATGAACTGGACCGAACCGCCTGCCGGAGCCACGCTGCGCCCGCCGTGTCCGGAGTAGTACACGACGGCCGCGTCCTCCTCGCGGGTTTCGGCGATGAACCGCGAGTACGCGGCGAGGATGCCGGCGCGGGTCGCGTCGCTCCCCTCGCACGTGGTGCTGGTGAACCCCCAGTCGCCCAAAGCCCCGGCCATCGCCGCGACGTCCTGGCCCACCCCGGCCAGCCGGCCGGTCCGGGCGCCGATCACCAGCGCCCGGCGCGATCCCGTCGGGCTCACCCGGCGGCCTTCAGCGCGTTCCGCCACGGGTAGTCCGGGGGTACCGCGGCCCGCCGCAACTCGGCCACGGCCTCGGCAGCGCGGCAGAGGCACCGCAGGGCATGCAGGGCGGCGAGGTCGGCCGCGTCGGTGACCCCGGCCGCGATCACCGCGTCGACCCGGTCCGCGAACTCGCCCGCGACGACCTCCAGCGGACCGCCGAACGGTCGTTCTTCGTCCAGGAATGCTCCCAAGCACAGCAACATCGTCGTGGCGCCCGGGTGGCCGGTGGGCAGGTCGCGCACCGCCGCCAGCAGGCATTCGGCCCCGGCCACCGCATCGGCCCGGTCGCCGTCGTCGTCGAGCCGGTCGCGCAGGTTCAGGGTCACGGCCAGGACGAACCGGTCGACGGCGGCGGCCGCATTGTCGCCGTCTTCCGCTTCGACGACCATCGTGGCCAGCGCGACCAGCTCGTCCACGACGTCGATCGGGAGCCCGGGAGCGTCCGGCAGGAGCAAGTCGGCGGCGCGGGCCCAGACCGGCTGGTCGGGGTCGGGCCCGCTCAGCTTCTCGTGCAGCGAACTCCGCAATCCGGCACCGCCGGCCGGTTCCGGGACGACCGGGGGCTCCGGCAACGCGGGTTCCGACGACGGCTCGGCCTGCTCCACGACGGCGACGGGACGGTCGATGGGAGCGACGTTCATGATCGATTGCATGTCGGCGAACGAGAGGAAGGACGCTGTTCCGCGGCGGCCCTGGCCCGCGCCGGAGATCTTGCCGAAGCGGTCCTGGAGGTCCTGCAGCTTTGCCATCGCCGCCATCATCCCCTGCAGGTCGATGCCGGCATCGCCGGTTCCGCTCACCATGGTCTGCATGATCTCGGCCGCCGACAGCAGCGATCCGGCGGCGCTCCGGAGGTCGTCGGAAGACGGACCTTCGGCGAGCACCTGGCGGAAGCAGCCGACGGCACGATCGACGTCCGCTCGGATGTCCGGAGCGAGGCCGCCGCTCAGGAGCTGCATACCCGTGCCCGGCGTCTGGAGCACCTTGGTCACCCGGCCGAGGCAGAGCTGCCCCAGTTGGAGCCGGCTCATCTCCCTCAGGACCTTGCTGAGGTGCGGCGAATCCAGTGCCTCGGTCAGCACGCGCATCCCGGCTTCCCGGTCTCGCTCGTCCTCGGTGTGCGTGCCGTACCGCGCGCCCAGCAGCCAGCCGAGCTGGGCAGCGACCTGGCCGCGGACGCTGTCGCCTTCTCGCAGGTACCCGAGGCACTCCTGCCAGGCGGCGATCGCGTCGTTCAGGATCGGCAAGGCCTCCGGACGGCCCGGGCCCGCCCGCCAGTACCGCTCGGCCAGTGCCTGCGCCAACCGGGAAAGCGGGGCCACCCTGGCAGATCCCGACAGCCCGGCCAGCTCGGACCTCAATGTGGTGACGGTGTCTTCGGTCAACGGTGCGTTCCTTCCCGATCAGTGTCCGAAGTGGATGAAGCCGGCCCAGGCGGCCACCGGGGCCGGCTCGCCGTGCGGCACGGCCGCCAGGAGTTCCGCGGGCATGCCCGCGGGCGGCACTCGGCCGGGGTCGAGCATCCACATCTGGGCCTGGCGCAGCGCTTGCCAGGGCGGCAGGCCCTCCCGCCGGCAGTAGTGGTGGAACAGGTACATCAACGACGGGGTCTGCGCGTCCGGGATGCTCCACTGGGTGGACAGGACCGACCGGGCTCCGCCGGCCAGGAAGGCGGTGCCGAGGCTGTACGCCTCGTCATAGCCGTGCACCGACCGCCCGGTGTTGCACGCGGCGAGGACGACCAACCCGACCTGGTGCCCCGGCGAGGCGACGAGCAGTTCCAGGATTTCTTCGGCGGACAGCTCGTCGCAGCCGGGATCGCCCGGATCGGCCGCGGCCAGCAGGAGGAAGGACTTCGCGTCCTCGAGCCCGGCCGCGAACGAACCATGGCAGGCGAGGTGGAGCATGGCCCCCGCGCCCGGCCCGGAATCGACGAGCCACCGGCGGACCTCGTCCGCGGAGCCGCGCCCGGACGGGCTGACCGTCCCGTTGGGACGGCGGCCGACGTACCGCGCGCCCCGGTAGAACGCCTGCCGGACACTGTGCGCCTCGAGCCGCGCGGCGTCGAGGCCGCGGGCGACGTCGCCGGTGTCCGGGTCGCCGACCACCAAGCCTCCGGCGGACGCGGATACCGGCCCGCGCGCGGCGTTCTCGCACAGTAGCTGTGCCGAAACCGCCTGCGAGACCGCGGCCAGTTCCACCGCGTGGACGCCGTCGCGGCGCCGCGCGGCCTGCCAGGGAACGCGGGCCAGGTCGCCCATCGGGATCAGCACAATCCGGGGCACGGTGCCGTCGGCGCGCGGCGCGCGCCGACCGAAGTAACCGTCCAGCAGCGGGCCCATGGCCGCGCCCCACGCCCAGTCGCACAACGCGTCGAAGCTGCCGACGAGCGGATCGTCGTCCGGCGGCGCCGCGAGGTCGCGGGACGACCGGTCGGCGAGGGCCGCCAGGTACCGCTCCACGCTGGCGTCCTCACGCACCGAGAGCTCCGGCAAGGCCATCCACGCCAACGAGCCGTCGACGTGGGCGATGAGCGCCAAGCCGGGCAGTGGTGGTTCCGCGGGGACCAGGTAGACGAGCGCGTCCGCGGCCAAGCTCGCGAGCGCGGAACGGATCTCGGCGACGCTGGGCGGGTCGAGCAGGCTGCCTGCCTCCTCCGACGCCTGGGTCAACACCGAGAGCACCTCGCGCCGGAGGTCGCCGGCCTCGGCGCCTTCGGTCTCCCAGCGCCGGGCCAGCTCCGTGTGTCCGGCGGCCTCGAGCCGCGCAGGCACCTTCGCGAGTTCGGTCGCGGCGAACAGCATCAGGCCACGGCCGGTGTCCAGCGCGCGCAGGGCGGCCGCGAGGTTGTCCGCCTTCACGCACCGGCGCGCGAGACCGATGGCTCCTCCGGCGGCGTCGCGGATCGCGATCTTGGCGCCGGCGGCGTCGGATTCCAGCAGGACACGCCAGGCGTAGCTGCGCTGGGCGAGCAGACCGGCCTCCCCCACCTCTTGCGAGTGCCCGTTCCGCTCCCGGATCTGGCCGAGCATCTCGTTCACCTGGGCCCAGTACGGGTGCTGCGGGCCGCCCAGCTGGTCTCGCGCGCGTTGCAGCAGCTCTTCGGCCTCGTCGAGACCGTCGGTGTTGGCGGCGACCTCGGATCGCCGGAACAGGGCGAGCGCGACGGAGAGCAGGCAGAACGCGTGTTGCGGGTGCTCGGGCGGCAGCAGGGCCAGCGCCTTCCGGTGGTGGTCGATTCCGAGGTCGATCCGGTCGAGGTCTGTTTCGCGGCCGGCCCTCAGGTAGGCACCGCCCAGCGCGAGGTGGCTCAGGGCCCGGTCGTGGGCGGGCGCGTCGGCACGGTCGGCTTGCTCCCGCAGCTCCGTGAGCTGCTTTTCCGTGGGCTTCGCCTCGGAACCACCGAACAACCCCCGAAGCGGTTCCACGCGGATCATCGTGTCGGCCATCGCCTGCCGGATGAACTCCTGGCCCGGTAGCAGCTCCTGGGCCGATTGCTGGGTGGCGTCGAACAGATTGAACATTTCGGCGTGGTCACCGCGCTGGTTGGCGGCGAGGGCCCGGGTCATGGGTTCCAGCAGTTCCAGCAGCGGCGCGAATTCCGGTCGGTCCCGGAGCTGCTCGACGTGACCGGCCAGTTCGGCGGGCATCCGGCGCACCACGCTCTCGTTGCCGTCGTTCACCGCGCGCAGGAAACCGGACATCGTCCGCAGCAAGCCGAGAGCCGGTGCCGCCGCCGGATTGTCCGCGGCGATTTCGGCGATCGTGTCCAGCTCCGCGTCGAGGGGTGACAGATCCGCCAGCTCCCCCTGGACACCGGCGTGGAGCATCGCGCTCACCCGGGCGAAGGTCCGCGTCTGCGTCCATTGGGGGTCGGTCGGCGGATCGGCTTCGGCGAAGCGCAACAGGTCGCCGGTATGGGCGGCGTACTCGGCGGCCACTCCTTTGCCTCCGCGGAACATCGCCATGAGCATCGCCGCGGCGGTCCTGGCCCGTTCGGGGTGCTCTTCAGGCAACCAGGCCAGCCCGGCGACCACCTCGGCGATCTCGGCGTCGGCACACCGGCCGGTGAGCGCCCGGATCACCGTCGCCTGGCACCGCATCACCACGGCGTCCTCTTCGAGAATCTCGGTCACTGCGCTGTCCTCCTGGTTTCGGCGTCAGAACGCGATCCGCCGGCCGTGGCGTGTTCCGATTTCCCGAAAGCCCGGCCCAGTGGCCCCTCGGCTGGGGCAGCACCCCGTCGCATCGATTCTTCTGCTGCGGAACAGCGTCGACGGAAGGAGTCGCTCCGGGCGCCGATTCGTTTCACCGGAAATCCGGAACAGCACCTCACGGCCGGAGCCCGCCGACCGCTGTGCCCGGCCAGATCGCCACCGCGGTCCGGTCGTCGTCGTGCGACCGCCGGGCGAAGTCGACGTGCGCGGCGAAGGCGAGCGGCTCGGGCGGACGCCGCCAGTTCACGGCGAGGAACTCGCCGACCGAGCCGGTCCCGTCGTCGAGCGGGTCGGCCACCCCGTCGCTGATGAGCAGCAGCACATCCGTGGGCGCGAGCCGCGTCCGCACGACTTCCGGTGGCTGCCCCGGCAGGTACGGAAGCGCGTCGGTGGCCGAGGACGCCACGGCGGTGCCCTGGTTCTTGACCGGGTTCTGCGGCTCCCAGCGGACACCCGAACGCAGGACCCAGGCCGACGTGTCGCCGTAGGCGAGCACGTGGACCGGGTGGCCGTCGACGGCCGGACGCATGTCGACGACCGCGAACAGCACGGTGGTCGCGAGTTCTCGGGCCACCTCCTCCGGGTCCGGCTCGACGACGCGGGGCTGCGCCGCCACCTGCAACCGCCGACGCCCCGCGTTGATCACCTTCGCGGCGAGCACGCGCAGGATGTACGCCCAGTCCAGCTCGTCCGGGCTCGCCGTCTCGAGCAGCTTGGCAACCAGGTGGCATCCGTGCTGGCTGACGACGTTCGCGGCCACGTGCGACAGCGGACGGCTCGACATCCCGTCCGCGACCGCCGCGACCACGAACCGGCCGTCGCACCGGAAGGCGTAGGCGTCCTGGCGGACCCGGCCGGCGAACCGGTGAGCGCGGCCGCGTGTGCTGGCCGCGCGCAGCGCCATCGGTTGCAGGCCGTCGGCGCCCTTCAGCAGCACGCCGTCGAGCACCGTGTCACGGTGGTCCCAGTTGTCCGGGTCCGGATAAGACGGTGCGGTGGCCGCCCGGCCGGGGTCGCCGACCTCGAACGGGGTGAACCGGAACTCGCCGCCCCAAGCCGGGACCGGCGGCCCGGTGTCCGGGTCCGTCGTCCGCGATGGGTCGTCTTCTCCCGGAACCGGCATCGCCGTGGTCTCGAGCCGTCGTCCATCCATTTCGGACATCACACGAAGTCGTCGTCGGCGGTGTGCGAGGTGACACCGGCGGGCAAGTCCTCCTTGTCGGGCAGCTTGATCCCCGATTCGCCCTGCGACATGCTGCGCCCGGACTCGAGCACGCTCGAGATCATGATCTCGGCCATGGCAGTGATCGCCTTGGCGGCGTCTTCGCCCTTGTCCATCAGGTACATCTGCATCTGCTTCCCGCCGGTCGACGGGTGGATCAGCGACTGCAGAACGCGCGCGTCTGCGTCGTCCACCCCGAACGCGATGACGTTCGGGTACGCCTTGTCCCCGACGAGCTCGGCGAACGCCGCCTTCCACTCGGCGGTCCGGTCGGTCGGGGCGCCGTCCGACAGGAAGAACACCGTCGGCCGATGCACCAGGAACTTGTCCGCCTTGAGCAGTTTGATGTTCGCGGCGATCGTCGAGTGCAGCAGCTCGAACGCGGCGACGTAGGAGGTGCCGCCTCGCGGTGTGACGGTCGGCAGGTTCAGGCTCGGCTCGAGCACGTCGCACAGCGGCAGCTGCACGCGGGCGTCGTCGGCGAAGTCGACGAGCCCGATCCGGACCTTGTCCGACAGGATCGGGTTCTGCGCGAGCGCGTCCCGGACCTGGCCGAGGATCCGGTTGGCGGAGTCGATCTTCTTGCCGGACATCGAATAGGACGCGTCGATGACGAGGTAGAACGGGAGCAGTTTGGCGCCGTTCGCTTCCATGGCGGTCTTCCTTTCGTGATCAGGGGTGCGGGACGGCCGTGCCGTTGAGCGGCACGCCGTTCGGCGGTGGGCCGGCGTTCGCCTTGAACTGCCGGTAGGTCTGGTTCACCCCCGCCTGGTGCCGCCCGGGCCCCGAGGCCGCGGCCGGGGCGGCCGGGGCGGCCGCGAAGGGCCGGAGGGGGATGGTCACCGCGATGGGCTGGGTGGCAGGCGGCGGTGGCGGGGCCACCGGTTCCGGCTCGCCGGAATTCGCCTTGTACCAGCTCTTGAGCTCCTCGTCGCTGCGGCTCTTCGCGATCCGGCCCCATGTCTCGATCGCGTCCTTCGCGATCTCGGCCTGCTGGTCGACCAGCAGCTTGTTGGCCGCCTTGGCCTGCTGCAGCTGCTGGTCCTGGAGGTCCTGCTCGATCTCCAGCGTCAGGTCGGTGCGGCCGCCGGCGCGGTGCTCGAGGGCCTTCTCCTCCTTGGCGAGCAGCGTGTCGTACAACGACGGCGCACCCACCAGCGACAGGAGCTTGACCACCACCGGCAGGATTTCGATCAGCAGGAACAGCAGGGTCAGCGCCAGCTTGGCCAGCTGCATCTGCGAGCTGCCCGCGGTCAGCCGGTCGAGCGCCTCCAGCCGGGCGAGCAGGCCGTCGTTGCCGAGTTCGCCACGGTCCAGCCTGCCCTGCGCCTCGGTGCGCTCCTTCTTGCGCTCCTCGAGCCGGGGGACGAGGGTCGTGAGCTCGGCCTTGGCCGCCCCCGCGTTCGACGCCGCACCACCGGAAATCCGGTTCTGCGCCTTGTTCTTCGCGTCGTTCAGCTGCGAGTTGGCCGCGTCCAGATCGGCTTTCGCCTGATCCGCCTTGGCCTTTGCCTGCAGGTACGCCTCGCCGACCCCGGCCCGGTGGGTGCCGCAGCTGCCCACCAGCTCGCATTGGGCTTCGCCCGCGGCCTTGTCGTACGCCGCCTGCGCATCGGTCACCCGCTTCTGCGCGGCGGTGACGTCGGCGTCCCCGCTCACGCTCGGCTGGCTCTGGCCGGACGCGACGGCTTGGAGCTCGTCGGCCTTCTGCTGCATCGGGCCGATGTCGGCGAACTGCCGGTTCAGCTTGTCCTGCGCGGCGATCAGGTTGTCCGAGTGCATCACCTGGATCTCGTTGGTGATCTCCGGTTCGAAGATCCGCAGCACGAGCGGCATCGAGACGACGGACCCGATCACCACGGCGAGCAGGAGCCGTGGCACCGCGGCAGCCAGGTTGCGCAGCCAGCCGGTCTGGCGCCGCATGTTGACGATCAGCATCCGGTCGAGGTTGAGGATGACCACCGCCCAGAGCACGCCGGCCAGCGCAGCCACGGCGGGAGGCAGCTTGAGGGTGCTGATGAGCGCGAACGCGGCGGACACGCCGGCGACCCCGGCGGTCGTCAGCAGCACCCCGCCCATCGCGGAGTACTTGACCCGGTCCGTCTTCGCCTTGGCGAGCACTTCCGGCTGCGCTCCCGCGATGCGGGCCAGCGGGTAGCGGGGGCGCCGCGCCGACCGGCGCGCTGGGCTGGTCATGGGTGTACTTCCTGGTCGGAGGAGTCGTCATCGGCTCCGTGATCGGCGAAGAACTCCGCGAGGTCGAGCGGAACGGCGGACAGGCCCGCTCCGAACAGCGGCGGCGGGGCCGGCAGCACCACCGGTGCGGGTGCGGCCGGGGCGGCCGGCACCGCCCACGCGTCGACGGCGTTCGCCATCGGCGGCAGCGGCACGGGTGTGCCGCGGGGAAACTCCGGGAGTACCCGCCCCACGGACGGCAGCTCCGCCGGGGTGAGCCGGGGCAGGTCCAGCCGCGGCATCGGCACCGGCAGGTCGTGGAAGGACGGAACGTCGAAGACGGCGACCGGGTCGGTCAGCACCGTGGCCTCGCCGAGCTGGTTGCGGGCGGTCACCGTGATCCGGCCGGTCCGGGCCGGGTGCAGGACGATCGTCCCGGTCCCCGCGGCGCCCGGTACCGAGGTGCCGGGAACGCCGGGACCCGTCGCTTCGAGCGTGGTGGCTTCCTCGGCCGACCAGCTGATGGTGAGCGGCTCGCCGGCCGCGACGATGGTCCGGTCGAGGTCGACCCGCTCGAGGGTGGGCGGCGCGAGCGACTCGCCGAGCGCGCGGCGCAGGTAGCGGTGCCACTCCTCGGCGGACGGCCGCCCGGCGGGGTCACCCCGCAGAGCGGCCGCGAGCAGGTTCAAGCCCTGGACGTCGAGCACCCCGCGGGCCTGGTTCGGATCCCGGTTGATCGAGCTGTTGTGGTCCGGGGTCAAACAGCGCAGCACGAAAAGGCCGAGCTTGTAGAGATCGGTCTCACGGGTCAGCACGTCGGCGCCCTCGGGCGGATCCCAGTCCGGCGCGTTGAGCTGCGGCGCGACGGCACCCACCTTGCGGACGGCGTCGCAGTCGACGAACATCACCGTCGGGTCGGCGCCGAGGCGGAACACCGCGTTGCGCGCGTTGATGTCCCCGAACGCCACACCCAGCTCGCCGTGGAGGAACGCGAGCGTGGCGGCGAAGTCACGGCAGATCGTCAGCCGTTCGCCCGGGGTCGGGGTCGGCGTGCCACCGAGCAGCGCGCGGTCCGGCGGGATGAAAAGGAACTGGACTTCCCGCGGCAGCCGCTTGACCCCGCCGCTCGGCAGCTTGAGGTCGTGCATGAAGGAGTCCGGGATCCGGCGCAGGACCAGACCCAGGAGGGCGCCGTCGCCGTCGACGACTTGCCGCACCGGCCAGGTCGTCGAGGCGTCGAGGCGGTGGAGCTTGGCCGGATCCGCCAGGAGCCGGGAACGCAGGCCGATGATCGTCCCCATCCCGTGCGGTGGCGCCTTCCCGGGCTTGTACTGCTTGTACACCAACGGGCCGGGCACGTCGGGCAGGCTCAGCTGCGGTGCGTCGTAGATGTGCGCCTGCCCGCCGGACCCCAGCTTGGCGCCCAGCTTGCCGAGCGCGCCGAGGGTCAGGTCGGCCTCCGGCGGGCCGGCCGTGGTCACCAAAGGACACCGCCCGCGAAGACGCCGAGCACCAGTCCCAGCAGGAGGACCGCGCCGAGGACGACGCGGCTCCCGCGCGCCGGGGCGGGCACGCCGACGCGACCGAGGATCCGCGCGAAACGGCCCGGGCCCGCCGCAGCCGGCGGATCGGCCGTCGCCTGTTCGGTAAGCCACCGGTGGGCCAGCACGTCCGCCAGCTCGCGGTCGAAGCCCGCCCGGGCGACAGCGCGGACGACGTCGGTGGCGCGCGAATGCGCCGCGAGCCGACGTGCGTCGTCGTGTGCGGCCGCGGTCTCCCGGCCGACTCCGGTGGCGCCGAACGCCACCTGGACGACCCGGTCGAAGACAGCGTCCCGCAGCTCGGCAGGCACGTGCCGGCGGATGGCCGCGGTCGCCCAGCCTTCGTTTTCGAGGGCCTTCCGGACGTCGTCGCGGTCGTCGACCTTGGCGACCTCGTACTCCAGCTCCACCAGCGCGCCGTCGACCGCCCGCACGTCGCGGGCGGTGACCAGACTGTGGGCCAGCTCGGTCCACCGCGCGAAGGTCAGCGTGGACCGGCGCACCGGTTCCGGCGCCGGCATCACGGCAGGCACAGCGGCGACGGGCACCGGTGCGGGTGGGGCCAGCACAGCGGGCGTGACGTCTGCGCCCGGCGGGTCGATGCCGTATTCGTAGCGGTAGACCAGCGCATTGGCCCGATATTCGTTGTGCGGGCTCGCCCCCTGGTCACGTTGCAGGTCGATGACGATCATCCCCGCGGTTCCGGCCGGCTCGGGCGGCGACTCGAAAAATTTGATGGCGAAGCCGCCGTTCACCACGCCGTCGTCATGGGTGGCGAAAGTCCATCTGCGTCCCGGAAGCTCGGTCGCGGCGATTTCGTGCAATGCCCACAGGATCGCGGTCCGGTCCTCGGGCGCGCACCCGAGGAAACCGATCGGCGTGGCCGATGACTGCAGCAGCCAGGCGAGTGAGTGGGCGAGCAGGTCTCCGTGCGCGAGCGCCTGGGCCCGCAACCGCGCGGCCGCGGCCGCGGCCGCGTCCCGCAGTTCGCCGACAACGAGCGACGGCAGCCGGCGATCGGCGGGTGGCCGGGCCGACCGGCCCGGCCAGTCCGCGGTGGACAGTGCGAGCTCCGCGGTCACCGTGTTCTCTTCGCCCAGCAACGCATGGGTTTCGACGACATCGGGCCGCTGCGGGTCCCACGTCCGGCACAGCACCGCAGCGAAGCCGTCGGGAAAGACGACATAGCTCAGCGCGCGCAGCGGTGCCGACGCGCCGATCGTCTCCGCGAAGCTCAGGTGCGGCCGCACGAGGCCGAGCCACGCGGCCTCCGCCTCGGGCCCGTCGAGCGAGGACGCCACCACCGAGACCGCCCCGTCGGCGGCGACCTGGAACAGCGCCTGCGCCACCGCGGTCGTGACCGTTTCGGTGCTCGTCATCAGTGTCCTCCGGGACGGTTTCGGGCGATTCCGCGACCAGCCGGCGAGCGCACGGCGGGCAACGCCTCCGTTCATTCGTTCCGGCCGGTATTGCCGTTACCGCCCACCCATGAAATCACAAACTCGTGGCCGAATCGGCATTATGGCGTACTGCCGATTACAAGAAGAGAGGCGTTAACGGACAGAAAGATGACAATTCGCGGCACGCCCGTAACGAAGGTGTCCCCCGATCCGTCAAGAAGATCCGGTATCGATTGCGAGAGCAGGAGGAAGGATCGGATGGCCGAGCCGAACGCCAGCGGCGAGCCCAGCGCCACGCGCCGCGAAAGCCCCGCCGGAGCCGGCCCGAACCCGACCCGTCGCGAAAACACCGGCGCCGCGCAACCCGACGCCACCCGGCGGGAAGCGGAAGCACCGGCTCCTTCCTGGTCCGGTCTGTCCGCCGATGCGCTCCCGGCCGCGCTGGCCGCCCGGCTCGGCGGGTTCGAGGCGCTGCCCTCCTCCGGCGGTGAGGCGCAACTGGCCAAGGTGGCCGACACCGCACACCCCGGGACCGACCTGGTGCTCAAGGTGTACTACGCGCACATCCGGCCGGACGTCGAGGTGTGGGCCCAGCTCGCGTCGATCCGGTCGAAGCACGTCGTCCACGTGGTGGAGACCGGCGCGCTGGCCGACGGCCGGGTGTTCGAGCTGATGGAGTACCTCCCGAACGGGAGTCTGCGCGACGCCGGCGCCGGGAAACACACATTCGACCCCGCGAGCATCAAGGAAATCGTCCGTCAGCTCGCGACCGGGCTGAGCGCCCTGCACGCACGGCGGATCACCCATCGCGATCTCAAGCCGGAGAACGTACTCGTCCGTGGCACCAGCCCCGCGATCGAGCTGGTGCTGGCCGACTTCGGACTCAGCCGCAAGCTCAACAGCACCGCGCACTTCACCACCGTGGCGCGGACCGCGGCCTACGCGGCCCCGGAAACCGGAGTCGGGCATGTCTCGCCGGCCCTGGACTGGTGGTCCCTCGGCATCGTGGTCCTCGAACTGGCCACGGGGCAGCAGCCGTTCCGCGGCCTCGACGACCTCATGATCCAGAAATTCGTCACGACGAAGCCGGTGCCGGTCGACGCGATCACCGACGCCCGGCTCAATCGGCTGTGTGCCGGTCTGCTGGTCTCCGACGAGACGAAGCGCTGGGGGGAGGCCCAGGTCCGCGAGTGGCTCACGGGTGGCGCTCCCGCCGTACCCGACCGGCGGGTGCCCGTCGACGCGACGGAGTTCGAGTTCGACGGACAGCGGTTTCGCGAGCCCGAAAGCCTGGCGGTGGCCATGGCCCGGAACTGGCGCCTCGCGGCGCGCCGCTACGGCGTCTCGCCCAGTCCTTCGTGGAATGCGTTCACCCAGTGGTTGCACCAGTTCGACAGTCCGGACCAGTACCCGGTCGGGGTGGTGGAACAGCGCCTCGATCTGCTCGGCACCCTCGAGCAGAGCAACGAGAAACCGAACGCCAAGCTCCTCCGGCTGCTGGCCGGGCTCAATCCCCAGCAGCCGCCGATCTACCGCCAGGCTTTCATCGACCTGCCGAAGCTGCGTGAACTCGCGAGGCGGGCCCAGGACGGTCCGGACGGGGACAAGGACACCGAGCGGACCCGCGAGATCGTCGACGAGCTCTGGGAGGGCCGCTTGCTGGACGTGCTGGCCGGGTTCCAGGGCGCGGCCGAGCTGAGTCAGGTGGCCGCGCGGTGGACGGCTGCCGTCGGCGAGCTCCGCACGGCGGTGGGGGCGCTGAAACGCAACCCCCGGCTGACGCACGTCTTCGGCACGACGAAGCACCGTTCCGTCGCCCGTGCCGCAATGCTCGAGCTCGCCGCGGGGGCACCGCGCGGAGACGACTGGCTACGCGAACTCGCCGACCGCTCGCGGAAGCTCCCGGTGCCCGTCGGCTGGTTCACCGACCTGCTCCGCTGGGTCGGCAGCGAGCCGGCACGTGCCTATGCGGGGCTGTTCGCCTCGAACGTCGCGCAGGCCGAAGCCCAGCAGGTCGTGGTAGCCCGGCAACAGGCCGAGCAGGCCGAGCGAGCCCGCCAGTCGGCCTGGGCCGCCCGTGAGAGGAGCCGAGAGGCCGGTCGTGGCAGCGCCTTGGGCCGCGCCGCCGCAGGAGCCGCGATCTTGTGCGGCCTCTGGTTGCTCGTCGTGGTCCTCTCTGCGAAGACTCCCGCACTGGCCTTGGTGTCGGTGGCCGTGGCCACCCACTTCGCCGCCGAGCTGGCCCTGGCCCACCTGACCGCGGCCGACTACCACCCGCGGTACTCGCTGTGGCAGGCGTTCCAGCTGGCGCTGGGCCGGATCGGCGGCAGGTTACGCGGCTCACCACGCTTCTGGGCCCTCGGCATCATCGCGATGCTGGTGGCTCTGGCCTTCATCCCGTGGCTGGTACCGATCGCGGCGATCGCCGCCACGATCGCGCACACCGTCTGGGCTGTTGGCAGGTACAACCGGTGGTCGGCCGCGCACGAGCAGGAACACCGACAGGCTTTGACCCGATGACGGCGAAAACGGACAGAGGTGCTCGATGAGTGGCGAAGGCATGATCGGCGTCGCTGTGGTGGCGGTGGTCGGCGGGTCGGTCTGGCTGGCTGCCCGCGGCGTCCAAGCCGGGGCGCTCGTCGCGGCCCGGTCCGTGGACCTGCTCGGCGCCGGACTCACCAAGATCGGTGACCGGGCCGAGCGGAACCGGGCCGATTGGGAGGCCGGAAACACCGCATTGCTGGCATGGGAGTCCGCCGCCCGGAGGGTGATCGACCTCAACGCGCGGATCGATGTTTTGCGACACCACGCGCCCGCGGACCTCGCGGCCGGCCTGCCGGCCCCGCTCAAGCCGTGCGCGGAGTCGCCTGCGGAGCTGGACAACTGGTGCTCCGCGACCCGCGCGACACTCGACCACTTCGAGCAGGAACTGCGGCAGCGCACCGAACTGGCTGTGCTGTCGGTGCTGCGGCACACCGTCGACCTCGAGCGGCCGGTCACCGCGCAGGAAGCGTTCGACAAGTACCACGAAGTGATGACCCGCAGAGCGGCGCGACAGCGCACCACGCCTCCGAGCGCGCTCGCGGCGGTGACCCGCATCGTCGGCAGGCTGACGCCCGAGGCGTCAGCCCAGGACCGCGCGGACGTGCTCGCGGCCGCCGCGCAGGTCGCCGTGCCGCGGCCGGACGTCGATCACGACACGTTGCTCGACGAGCTGCGGCTGCGGGTCCAGCGAGCCGACGCCCGGGCCCGCGCGCGTCGCACCGAGGCGATTTCGGCGGCGAGGCTGCTGCAGGCGATCCCCACCGGCCCGATCGATCCGGATCTGGCCGTGGTGCGGACCGAGCTGGAGTCGGTGGTGGCGGCGAAGCGGCGGCTGGATGCCGATCTGCAAGCGCGGGCCGCGAAGGCCGCCGAACGTGTCCGCCGCGAACTCGAGCACAGCTACGTCCGGGCCTCGGTGGCGGACACTCTGGCCGGCCTGGGGTACACGGTCGACGAGGGCTTCGCCACCGTGACCGGCAACCCGGACCGGCTGCGCCTCGTCCGCCCGGACTGGAACCAGCACGCCGTGCAGCTCGTGATCAACGACGAAGAGGTGCGCGCCGCGGTCATTCGCCTCGAGGACCGGCCGGGAGCGGACGCCCGACGCGAAGACGCCGAACGCGAAGAAGAGTGGTGTGGCGACCTGGACAAGCTCCGCACCGCGCTCGACGGCTCCGGCATGCACGTCGTCGAACGCCACCTGGTTCCCCCCGGCGAGCGGGTGGTACCGGTCGCGAAACGCTCGGAGCGACCGGCTCCCGCCCGCCGGCAGATCCGACGGGAGCATGACCGGTGACCGACCAGCACATGGGCCCGGAGCTGCCCGCCTTCGTCCGCGAGATCGACTCGACGCTCGCAGTCCATTCCCAGTACGTCCTGCACGACAACATCCGAGACGTCTTCCTGCGGCGCTCGCCCGATCGCGGGCCGCAACTGGTGCCACTGCGACAGCTGCTGTGGCAGGTGTTCGAGCGCAGCGGCTACGAGTTCCTCCTGGTATACGACCAGGTCGACGGTCTGTCCGTATACCCTTCGACCGACGATGACCGCGGCCGGCGGGCGACCGAAGCAGCCCGCCGGATGCTCGGAGAAGACGTCGCGAAGAGTCAGGCGCCGTCCTTGGACCGGTTGCCGCGTTACCTCTCCGCCGTCACCCAACCCCACAAGGGGCGAGCCGCATGCCTCATCGACTACGGCTCGCGGCTCGCCCTCGATGTGTCCCGGCTGGACGCGTCCGAACGTGACTTCTTCCTGTTCTGCCTGAAGCTCTCGCGCACTGCCACGCCGGGACCGGGGCCGGGGCACCGGCCGAGCCCCCTGTACAACCCGATCCTGTGGCTCGTCGACCGCGAACTGGATCTGCCGGTCTGGCTCACCGCCGACAACGAACGGTTCCGGGTGATCGGGCTCCCGCGCCCCGATCTCGGTGATCGCGAAGACACCGCGCGCCTGCTCGGACCGTCCTTGGGCGGTACCGGGCACCCGGAAGCGGCCGAGCGGTACCACGTGTTCGCCGAACGTTCCGAAGGGTTGACGCTGCGGGACATGTCGGGGGTGATCCGGCTGGCTCGCGACCGTGGGCTCCAGCTGTCCGACCTGCCCGACGCCGTGCGCGTGTACAAGCTCGGGGTCCTGGACAACCCGTGGCGGCGGAGCTTTCTCCACAAGCGGATCGCGGACGGCGAGAAGAGCGTCTCCGAGAAGGTCATCGGTCAGGAACACCCGGTCAGGAAGACGCTGGACATCCTGAAGCGGGCGGCACTCGGCCTGTCCGGTGCCCAAGCCAGGGTCTCCTCGAATCGGCCGCGCGGCGTGTTGTTCTTCGCCGGCCCCACCGGTGTCGGCAAGACCGAGCTGGCGAAAGCCGTGGCGTCATTGGTGTTCGGTGACGAGAGTGCCTACCTCCGGTTCGACATGAGCGAGTTCTCCGCGGAGCATTCGGGTGACCGGCTGATCGGTGCCCCGCCCGGCTACGTCGGGTACGAGGTCGGTGGTGAGCTGACCAACGCGGTGCGCCAGCAGCCGTTCCGGGTGATCCTCTTCGACGAGATCGAAAAGGCGCACGCGCGCATCCTCGACAAGTTCCTCCAGATCCTGGAGGACGGCCGGCTCAGTGACGGCCGAGGTGCGACCACGTACTTCTCCGAGTGTGTGCTGATCTTCACCTCGAACCTCGGTGTGAGCACGGTCGATCCGGCCACCGGCAGGCGAGAACCGAACATCTCGCCGGAGGATTCCTACGAGGTGGTGGAGACGCAGGTCCGGGCGGCCATCGCCGACCACTTCACCACGGCGCTCTCACGCCCGGAGCTGCTCAACCGGTTCGGGGACAACATCGTCGTGTTCGGCTTCATCTCACCCGAAGCCGCCGCAGAGATCTTCGGCCAGCAGCTGGACAACATCCTGCGGCGGGTGCTCGAAGAGCAAGACGTGACAGTCGAGGTCTCCGATCGGGTGCGTGACCGGCTTCGCGCGTGGTGCACCGCGGACCTGACGAACGGCGGTCGCGGCATCGGCACCGCGTTGGAGTCGTTTCTGATCAACCCGCTGGCGCGGGAGCTGTTCGACCGCAACTTCGCACCGGGGACCCGGGTCACGATCGCCGATGTGTCCCGGCACGGCCCCGACGTGGAACTGGAGCTGGTATGACCGCTGTCCGCATCAACCGGATGCATCACCCCCTCACCGTCCTCGGACACGGAATCCGGGCCGGGATCTGGTTGCAGGGCTGCACGATCGGCTGCTCCGGCTGCGCGTCCCGCGACACCTGGGATCCCGGTGCCGGCGAAGAGGTCGAACCCTCGGCCGTCGTGCGCTGGCTCGACTCGCTCGACGGCCCCATCGACGGTGTCACGGTCTCGGGCGGCGAGCCCTTCCAGCAACCGCGCGCACTCGCGGCCCTCCTCGGCGAGCTGGACGAATGGCGTCGCGGCCGCGACGGCCCGGCCGACTTGCTCGTCTTTTCCGGCTACACCCATGCTCGGCTGTCGGCCCGTCCCGACTGCGCCGACGCGTTGAGCCGCTGCGACGCGGTGGTGACCGGGCCCTACATCGAGAGCCGCAACAGCGGCACCGAACTACGCGGCTCGGACAACCAGGAACTTGTCACCCTCACCCCCTTGGGAGCCGAGCGCTACGGCCCGTTCACGGACACACCGGCTCCGGCAATGCAGCTGTCTCTGGAAACGGACGTCGTCCGGCTGATCGGCATCCCTCGTCGTGGCGACCTAGACCGGTTGCGCGCCGAGCTGACCGCACGGGGCATCACAGCGGAGGCCGTCACGTGGCTGGCGTGATCTGTTCGGTGTGCGGCACCGAAAACGCCGACAACGAAACCCTGTGCAAGACCTGTGGCATGCTGCTGGCCGAAGCCGGGGAATCGCGCGCCACCGAGGCGAGCGGATCTCCGGCACCTTCGGCCCCTGCTTCCGGCACCGTCGCCGGCAGCTGCCCGGCGTGCGGCGCCGAGATCCCCGATCCGGCGAACCTCGTCTGCGTCGACTGCCTCGAGCCGCTGGCGCCGCAGCCGGCACCAGCAGCGGCGGCGGCGCGCACCCGACGGGACGGTGGGGCGCTGCGCCTCGTGTTCGCGGAACAGCCGGTCGACATCCCGCAGCCGGGGTCGATCCTGCTGGGCCGAGACCCGGGCCATTCTCCGGTGGCGGCCCTGTTCGCCCGGCACGACAACGTCTCCCGTCGGCACGCGAGCGTCGGCGTCGAGACCGATGGCCGGGTCTGGGTGCGGGACGAGTACTCCGCTAACGGCACGTTCGTCAACAACACCCCGGTGCCCCGGGGCCAGACCGCATCGCTGGCGCACGGCGACCGGCTCCGCATCGCGTCCGACGTCGTCGCGCTGGTGGAGTTCGGGCCGGGCGGGCAGCCGTGACTTCGGTGAGCGCCGGTATCCCGGTCGTCCGGGTCACGGTGATGACGCACCGCGGCGCCGTCCGTGGCGCCAACGAAGACGCACTGGTCGTCGGCTCCTTCACCGCCTGCGGTGTAAGCCTTTCCGATCCCGTCACACACGAAGTCCCGTTGTCCTCACCGGTCGTCGTCGCCGTCGCCGACGGAATGGGCGGGCACGCGGCTGGCGACACCGCTTCCGCTCACGCGGTACGGACGCTCGCGTTCACGTCACCCCAGGACGAGACCGCGGTAGAAGCGGCGCTGGAGCAGATCGACATCGATCTGCTCGGCATGGGCCGCGCCGATCCGTCCGTGGCCGGTCTGGGAACCACGGTCGCGGGCGTCCTCCTGACCGCGGAGGGCAGCACCCACTTCGGGGTCGGCGATTCGCGCGTGTACCTCGAGACCGGCGGTTACCTGGCCCAGGTGTCCGTGGATGATCGCGGACCGCTGGGCGGGCTTTCCCAGTGCCTCGGCGGACGCGTCGATGGAACCGGCCTGAAAACGACCGCCGGACCGCTCGCCGGCGCCGATCGGCTCCTCCTCTGTTCGGATGGGCTGAGCGACCTGGTGGACCACGACACCATCGAGGAACTGCTCGGCGGTCCCGGCGGGTCGGCGAGAATCGTCAAATCTTTGTGGGCCGCCGCGATGAACGCCTCCGGCCGCGACAACATCACCATCGCACTCGTCGAATTCCGCCAAAGTGCCGAGGCCGGTTCCTGAACGCCCGCCGTTCGCCGGGCATTCGCCGACGGGACACCGACATAACAGCACAGCACCATAATGGATGGGGCAAGGCCTCAGCCGGCGATCCCCGTGGGCCTCGACTGACCAATGTCGGTACATTTGCGGGACCGGTCCCGTCCGAAATGTGCCATCCTGGAGGGATGGGGAGAACGGGACCGCTCGGCTTTCTCGGGGCCGACGCGCTGGTGAAACTGCTCGGCGCGCTGTGCTTGCGGCCGCGGCTCGGGGATCGGCCTCGGAAACTCGACGAACAGT
Organism: Amycolatopsis sp. NBC_00355; assembly: GCF_036104975.1. GTDB lineage: Bacteria > Actinomycetota > Actinomycetes > Mycobacteriales > Pseudonocardiaceae > Amycolatopsis. The sequence goes on from NZ_CP107982.1 coordinate 4,690,862, forward strand.
GCGAGTGGACCGATTATCAGGACGAGCGGTCCGAACGGCGTGGCCTGCCGATGGTGTGCCTGGTCCGGCCGCCGGAAAGCGCGGATGTGCTGACCGCGGTCGCGGGCCGGCTCAAGACCGCGAAACCGCAGGGCAGCATCCGGTACGCGCGTCCCGGGCTCGCCCAGCACGAAGGCCGGGACGAGGCCGGCGCCGCGACCGCGGACTCCGTCACCGTCCTGCGGGACATCCTGCGGGAGGCGCGGAAAGAACTCGGCGACAGCGCGACGGCGCACACCAGCAGGCTGCCGTTCCCGCTGTTCGACCTCGTCTACTGGCTGATGCTGCAGGACTACGACGGCCGCGACGATCCCGACGGTGTGCTGCGGCGCGCGATCCGGCGGATCAGCCTCGCCGAACGGTTCAGCGCGTCCGCCGAGGACGCCGTCAAGCAGCTGCCGGAGAACCAGGGCATCTGGAAGGTCTTTTCGCTGCTCGTGCGCGGGCTGACCCTGCTGACCTTCCGGATCGCGGTCACCGGGCGGGTCCCGCTGCTGTCCGGGCGCTACCGCTGGTTCCGGCGGCAGCCGCACCTGGCGCCGGAGATGTCCGGCAGTTTCGTGCGGTTCGCCCGGCGCCTCACCGAGGGGCAGTGGCAGGAGGAGGCGCCCGAGTACGTCTGCCGGCTGCTGCTCAACGCGTTCCTCGAGGACCTGCGGCGCGCGTACCGGCTGCGGCCGTGGCGGGTGTGGCGGCGGCGCCGGATGACCTACCCGGTGCTGCTGCTCGACGAGGTGAGCGTCGGCAACGGCGGCTACCGCCTGCTGGAGCTGGTCAACTCGGTCCGCAACCAGGTCGGCCTCTTCGACCCGCTGCTGGTGGTCAGCGCCAGCCCGGCGCCGCCGCCGGACGCGTCGCCGACCTCGCGCCGCCCGCAGTTCCAGGCGGAGCAGGCGCGCGCGGCCTACGTGGCCTGGCAGAACCAGCTCGAACGCGACCGGCGGGAACGTCAGCCGACCGCCTGGTACCTGCCGATCGGCGTCCGGCCGCCCGCCGAGGGCGACGAGCCGAAGGTCCAGCAGATGCTGCAGACCCTCGGCAGCGACTACCGGTTCCGCCGGCAGGTGCGGCCGCCGTGGTGGGCGAGCCGGTGGACGCGGATCGGCGTGCCGGTCGTGGTGGTGGCGCTGGTCGCCGGGTTCGTCGCCTACCGCCACCACGACACCTACGCCGAGCACTGCGGCTCGGACAACCCCTGGCTGATCTGGACCGGCAGCGAGTGCGTCGGCACCACGGACGGCTCCCAGGACGTCTTCCAGCCGTCGGACGCGACGATCCGCCAGGTCGAAGCGGTGGTGCTGGACCAGAACCACCGCGCGGAGGCGCTGCACGAGGCCCACCCGGAGCGGCCCTACATCACGCTCGTCGTGCTGGAGGCGCTGACGTCGTCCAACCACCTCGCCGACGGGCTGACCACCGAACGCGAGTCGGTGGAAGGGTTCGCGGTCGCCCAGCTGCGGCAGCTGAACGCGCCCGGGTCGGCCGACCCGATCGTCCGGCTGCTCATCGCCAACGCGGGGCGCGACATGCGGGAAGGCGTGCGGGTGGCGAACCAGCTGCGGCTGCAGGCCCAGCAGGACAGCAGCATCGTCGGCGTGGTCGGGCTGGACCTGAGCAGCGAGCCGACCCAGCGGACGATCGCCGCGCTGACCAACGCCGGGCTGCCGATGGTCGCCTCGACGCTGTCCGCCGACCCGCTGGCCGACCTGAATCCGATGTACTTCCAGGTGACGCCGCAGAACCGGCGCGAGGCCGCGGTGGCGGCCGGGTTCGCCGAACAGCTGCCGGGCCCGCGCGTGGTCCGCGTCTACTACTCCGACGACGACGCCGACCTCTACAGCACCAACCTGCGTGACGACGCGCTCAAGTCGTTCCGGGACAAGGGTTTCCGGGCCGAGGCGCGGGCGTTCACCCCGGACGGCGGCCCCGGCGGACCGCCGTCCCACGTGCGGTACGGCGAGACGCTGGTGGGCAACGCCGGCGCGGCGGGCCGCGACACCTGTTCCTACGACGGTTTTGTGTTCTTCGCCGGCCGGGGCGTCCCCGACTTCGGCCAGTTCATCAGCAGCGCCGCCCAGTGCGGCAGCCGCGCCACGGTGATCGGCGACGACGACGTCACGCGGTTCGTCGCCGACCAGGGCGAACGCCAGCGCAACCGCGCGCTGCCGTACTACTACATGTCGTTCGCCACCGCGCCGGTCACCGAGCCGAAGGGCGCGGCGCTCGACTTCTACACGACGCTGGACCAGACACTGTTCCCGTTCGAGCGGACGCCGGAGGGCCGCTCGTACGACGGCCACGCCGCGCTCGCCTACGACGCCGCGCAGGTGATGATCGTCGCGGCGGCGTACCTGCGGGAGACCGCCGCCGAAATCCCGGTGACGCCGGGCGCGATCTGGCGCGAGATCACCGCGATCCACACTTCGCGCCCGGACGCCAAGCAGGTCAACAAGTACCTCGAAGGCGTCACCGGCACCATCGACTTCGGTGGCGACATCGGCCGGAACGTCCCGCAGAACAAGCCGGTCGCGGTGATGGGGGTGGCGGGCGGCGAAGTCGACAAGGCCGTGCACGGCTTCTGCGGAGCGGCCGACGGTCCCACGTCCGACACCTGGTGCCCGCCCGACCCCTAGACCCATCGAGTGCCGCGGTCACGGGTCGTCAACCTCGGTGACCGTCAGCGAATCCTCTTTTCTCCGGGCGCCGGCGGCCGGATGATGGGCAGATGGCCGCGCCGAGGTGGAAGCGAGCTGCGTACGTCGGTTTGCCCCTTGCCATCCTCGTGGTGCTCGTCGCCGCCGGGATCCGGTTCTCCTGGTTCGCCTCGTTCGCCGACCCCGCGAACGGCGGCTGGCCGTGGGTCGAGGCCCTCAGCTGGATCGTGGGCATCGGCGCGGGCATCACATCGGTGGTGGTGCTCCTGGTGCCTCGACGCGGGGAGATACCACAGGCGCCGCCACCGAAACCGCGCCACTATTCCGAACTGCTGAATCGCAAACACCAGTTCGACGCCCTGCGCAAGCGGTTGTCCACGGGACCACCCGGAGTCGTCACCGTGACCGGGGAGGCGGGCATCGGCAAGTCGATGCTCGTGAAGACCGTGCTCAAGACGCTCAGAGAGGAGACATCGCGCCCGCGGGTGTGCTGCCACACGGTGGTACCGCATGTCCGTTTCGACATCCAGCTGCTGATCGAGGACATCCGGCGGCACGCCGGCCTACCGGCCGTGGCCGAGGACGGCGAGTCGTCGCTCGAAGTCTTGACAGCCGCCTTGGCAAGCGCCGGCCAGGAGCGCCTCATCATCGTCATCGACGCCGCGCAGCACCTCCCCCGGAGCGGCGAAGACCGGTACCTCGACCTGCAGATCGACGAAGCCTTCGACCGGATAGACACCGATCGGCGGCACGGTGTCACAGTGGTACTGCTGAGCACCGAGCTGCTGCAATCCAAGGCGGGGCCACGTTCCTGGCTGAAGGAGTCCGCATCGATCAGGTTGTCCTGGCTGCCGCACACCGAGTTCGACATCCTCCTCGACCGGGCGGGGCTGACCGAATTGCGGAAGAATCGCACGGAGCTCCGAAGGCAATTCCAGGGCAACCCGGGCTGTATCGCGTTGATGCAAGCGAGAAACGAGCTCTCCGACCGAAAGCGCGGCCACGAGGAACTGATGGCACCCTTGGGCCCCACCGTCACGGTGCCCGACCTTCTCAGGGTGACGATCGAAGAACTCAGGGAGCCACACCGGAAGGTGGTGCACGCGCTCGCCGCCTGCGGAACGCCGGTCGAGGACAAGACTGTCGTCGCGCTGCTGACCGGTGAGGTGGCGGACGTCAACGTCGCCGCTGCCCTGACGGAGCTGACCGAGAACCGGCTCGTCACCAGGACGTCCGACGACCTCTATTACCTGTGCGTGGACGACCCGGCCGCACTCCTGCCGCCGACCGGCGGAGACCGGAAGAAGCTGCTGAAAAGGGCCGCCGACGAACTCGGCAAGCTGCTGGTGGCCGAGCCCACCGGACCCGACCAGCTACGGCTGCACCTCGCGCAGTTGCAGGTCCTGCTCGCCGCGGAACGGTACGAGGTGGCCTACGACGCGATCGAAGTGATGGTCGGTTTCCTGGCCAAGTGGAACTGCCGGCTCATGCTCCTCGACCAGCGCGAGCAACTCCGGGGCCGGCTGGGCGACGAGATCTGGGAAATGCTGAACGACAGCGAACTCGGCGCGCTCTACAGCGAAAAAGGCTGCTTCCCCGAAGCGGATAAAGCCTACGGACGTGCCCTGGCGTACGCGAACAAGCTGGGCCAACCGGAAGTGCGCACCCAGATCCGGGCGAACTTCGCCGCGATGTACTGGCAGGAGGGCAAGACCGACCTGGCCTTCAGCTACTACGAACTGGCCCGGTCCGACGCCCGGGCACAGGGTGAGACCGAACCACTCGTGCAAGCGCTTCTGGGCCTCGCCGCCTGTCACCGCCACTGGGGGCAGTACGACAAGGCCATCGCGCGGGCGAACGAGGTCCTCGCCGTAGCCGGCGTCGAGGCGGCTCAGGTCGTCAAGGCGTCCCTCCTCCTCACCCGCTGGTACACCGAAACCGGCGACCGGCCCGAAGCACGCGCGCGGCTCGCCGCGGCACAGCAGGCCGCGGCCGGGAACCCGCGGCTCGAATTGCTGTGCTCGGACGCCGAAGCCGACGTATTCCTTGCCCTGCGACAGCTCGGCCCCGCGAAAGCCCGGGCGGTCGAGACTGTGGAACAAGCGCTGGTGCTGCAGGATCCCGTCGCCGTCCTGCAGGCGCGGACCACGCTGTGCATGGCTTGTCTGAGGACGGGCGACCTGGGAGAGGCTGCGCTCCACATCGAGGACGCCTGGCGATACCGCCGCCTTGACCGGGCTCTCATCGTGCTCGCCTTGCGCGCTGTTGTCACCCTGGGGACCGACCGTGACGGCGCACGACGGCTGTTCGGTGAACTGGCCGAGCAAGCCGAGAGCAGGATCAAGAGCGACCTGCGGGACTTCGGTGCTCACGACATGCTGGGCCTCGCCATCTGCGGCGTGCTCCTCGACACCGACCGGAAGCTCGATGGCGCGATCAATGCGTTCGACACCTCCCGGACGATCACCCAGGGCGCGGATACGGTGCTGCTGGAACGGCTCGAATTCCTGGTGAACCTGCTGGAAGGCCACACGCGCACCCCCCATCGGCTGGAGCCGGTCCTCGAGGCCTTGTCCGGTACCCGCACGCGACCGCCCGAGTGACTCAGCCGGACAGCCAGCCGAACTCCTGGGCCCGCAGGATCGCCCGTATGCGGTCGTCGACGCCCATTTCGCGGTACAAGGCTTTCAGCAGCCGGAACATCTCCCGTTCGGAATAGCCCGCCCGGCCGGCCAGCTGGGCGACCGTCGACCCGGTCGACAGTTGCCGCAGCCAGGAGAGCTGCACGGGGGTCAGCATCGGCGGTGGCGCGGGCGGCCCGGTCGCGAGGGCCGTCACGACCGCGGCCGGCAGCACCGCCTGCCCGTCGGCCGTCGCCTCGACCGCGCGCAGCAGTGCCTGCGCGGTCGCGCCACGCGGCACCACGCCCGCCGCCCCGGCCCACACCGCACGAGCGCCGTCGGCGGGCGGCCCGCCGTCGAGCAGAGCGACGACCACGCTCTCGTCACTCAACCGCTCCAGCAGTTCCCAGTCGGTGTCGGTCAGCAAACTCAGCAGCACCACGCCATCCCGGCGGTGCCGTGCCCAGGCGAGAACGTCGCCGGGGGCGTCGACCGCGTGCCCGGCGGTGGACAGCACAGCTTCGGCGCCGTGCCGGAACATCGGCAACGGGTCGAGTACCACGACACGCAGGCCCACCGGCCACAGCAAACATCAACAGCCGCCGCGGAACCGGCACGACGCGCGCTTCCGGCGTGAATTCCGCCGAATCCTGGCAGGGTCCTGCCACAGCCCGGCATGGACCGGCGGCGACGGCCGAACCTAGCTTGAGACGTCCGGCGATGTGTCTGGAGGGCCCGTGGTTCACGACGACGACATCCGCCCGCCGGAGACCATCCCGATCAGGACCGCGGACGTCGCGGCGAAAGGCCGTCTCTCGCGGCCGCCCGAGGACATCCACCGGCTGATCGTGGCCGAAGCCGCCCACGGCCGCGGGGCTGGTGCCATCCGGGAAGCGTTCTTCAAGAAACACCACCGGCAAGTCCCCCTGGAGTGGGTGTTGTACGTCCTGGAGGAAGCACGCAAAGCCGCCGAACGACGGACGCACTGAGCACCGGCCTGACGACGCACGTGGCCTGACTGGCCGGGGCCGAGCTCGCTACCTCGGACCGGCGCCGTCGGTGAAGTAGGGCAGGACCATCTCCAGCAACGCCGTCACGTCCGCGTCGGCCATGGGTTCGCCGGTCATGCCCATGCGGTGGAGCAGGGTTCCGACGACCACGTCGACGAAGAACAGGATGCGGTTCTCCGGCTCGGCGAGGGCGTCCTGAAGGGCCAGGCGGTACGGGTCCTGCAAGCGCGTGGCCAGGATCTCGCGCAGGGCCGGGTCGCTGACGGCGTCACTGAACACGCCCGCGAACGCGTCGCCCACTCCGGGCTCGCCGATCTTCGCGGCTATCCAGCGGATCGACGACGCCATGACCTCGGCCCGGCTCGCGCCCTCCAGGGGCAGCGGGCCGAACGCGTCCAGGAGGCAGTCCACGATCAGCTCGCCCTTCGACGGCCAGCGGCGGTAGATCGTCGTCTTGGCGACGCCCGCCGCGGCGGCGATGCGCTCGACCGTGGCCGCCGCGTAGCCGAGGGCGTGGACCGTGCTCAGCGTGGCCGCGAAGACCGCCTCGTTGACGCCGGCGCGGGGGCGGCCGGGAGGCCTGGCGGAACTCATGGGCCCATCTTATCGGTTTTCGCTACCCTTGGTATCGATACCTGAGGTAGCGTAACTATCGAGACAAGGAGAACCCATGAGCGAGAGCAGCACGACCCAGCGGCCACCGGTGCCGGACTGGTCGGCGATCACGCCCGGCGAACTGGTCACCTACCGCGAGGCCGAGAACCGCGTCCGGGCGTCCGGCGCGGCGCGGGTGATCACCGGGGAGCCCGATCCCGGTGCCCTGATCGAGTGGCGGGACCTCGCCCTTCCCGGCCGTGACCTGCCGGTCCGGGTGTACCGGCCGGTGAGCGGGAACGACGTGCTGCCCCTCGTGCTCCACGTGCACGGCGGCGGCTTCGTCGGCACGGCGGCGCAGTGCGACTGGGTGAACAGCCACGTCGCCGCCCGGTTGCCCGCGGTCGTCGTGTCGGTCGAGCACCGGCTCCTCGACGCGGACACGCCGCTCTCGGCGGCCGTCGACGACGGCTGGGACGCGCTCCGGGAAGTCCTGCGAGACGCCGAGGAGTGGGGCGTCGACCCGGCGCGAACCGCCGTTTTCGGCGAGAGCTGCGGCGCGCTGATCAGCGCGATGGCCGCGATCCGGGCCCGGGACGCCGGGCTCCGGCTCCTGGCTCAGGTGCTGGTCAACCCCGCCGTCGACGCGACCGGCACGATGCTCGACCACGCGTCGGTCACCGCATATGGCGACAGCCCGACGCTCACCGTGGGGCAGCTCGAACTCTTCCGGCGGCTCGCCGTTCCGCCGGGCACCGACGCCCGTGCGGTCTCGCCGCTCTACGCCGGCAGGCTGGGCGGCCTGGCGCCGGCGCTCGTGGTGCTGCCGACCCACGACCCGGTGGCCGACCACGGCCGCCGTTACGCCGACCGGCTGCGCGCGGCGGGGACTTCCGCGCGGCTCACCGAATATCCCGGGGCCGGGCACGCGTTCCTCAGCATGCCGGGCGTGGCACCGCAGGCCGAGGCCGCGCGGGCGGAGATCCTCGAGTTCCTCCGCACCTCTTTCGCCACCGGAGAAATCCGATGACCCGCACCGGACGCCGGGCGGTCACGGCGATGTACGCGGGCCTCGCGCTCACCGTCCTCACGACGATCGTCCCGTACGCGACCCACCTGCTGGCCGACCTCGTCCGGGCCGGCTATCCCACCTATACCGCGGCGCAGGTCGACACGGCCGTCTCGGTTTACCTGGCCTTGTCGTCCGCCGTCGGCGGGCTCGGCGTCCTCGCCTGGCTCACGACGACGTGGGCCGTCCGGGCGGGCAAGCGCTGGGCGCGCCCGGCCACGACCGTGCTGCTGGTGCTCGGGGTCGCGATCGGCCTGACCGGGCTGCTCGTCAAGGACACCTCCGGCGACACCGGCTTGCCCTCGGCACTCGGGTGGACCGGGCTGGCACCGTGCCTGGCTGCGCTGCTCGCCGTGGCGCTGCTGTGGCGGCGTCCGGAGACGCATTACCGCTGAGCGGCCCAGGCGCGGTCGGCGTCGGCGATCGTGGGGTGCGCGGGGAAGAAGTCGGCCAGGCCGATGAGCCGGAGGCTGCGCTGCACCTGGCTCGGCACCCCGACCAGGGCGATCCCGGCCTCGGCCGCGAGGGCCAGGTTGCGGGCCGCCAGAAGGGCGGAAATGCCGCTGGAGTCGCAGAACGTCAGGGCCGACAGGTCGACGATCAGGTGCTCGCCGCGGCTCAGGGTCAGGGCCTCGATCGCCGCGCGGGCGGCCGGCGAGGTGGCGGCGTCGAGCTCACCGGCGAACTCCAGCACCGTGCCCGTGGCGGACGCGCGGGTGGCCGTCGTGAACGCCGCGGTCACGGGTGGGTCCGCGCGGGGATGCTCAGGGCCAGCAGGGCGGTGTCGTCCTCGACGCCGTCGCCGAAGCCGGTGAGCAGGGCGGTCAGCTCGGCGATCACCGCCGGGGCCGTGGTGGACGCGCGCGTGGTGAGGAACTCCAGGAGCTGTTCTTCGCTGTAGCGGTCCCGGCCGGGTGCGGTGCGGGCTTCGGTGAGGCCGTCGCTGTAGAGCAGCAGCGTGTCGCCGGGCCAGGTGCAGGCCGGCCTGGGTGAACCGGGCGCCGGGCACCGCGCCGACGAGCATCCCGCCCGGGGTGTCGACGAACGCCGCGGTGCCGTCGGCGCGGACCAGGACCGCCGGCGGGTGGCCGCCGCTGGCCAGGGTGATCGCGCAGCCGCCCGGCTCCGGGGTGAGCGCGCCGTAGATGGCGGTGCAGTACCGCGGGTCGGTGCCGCGGAACTCCTGGTGCAGCACGGTGTTGAGGTTGGCGAGCACGCCGACGGGGTCGGGGTCGTAGACGGCGGCGGCCCGCAGCGTGTAGCGGGCCAGGGACGTCACCGCGGCCGCGACGGCGCCCTTGCCGGAGACGTCGCCGAGGAAGAACCCCCAGGTGCCGCCGGTGAGCGGGAACAGGTCGTAGAAGTCGCCGCCGACCTCGTCGACCGACGCGGGGTGGTAGTAGGCGGCCACCTCCAGACCGGGGACGGCCGGCAGCGTGGGCGGCAGCAGGGTGCGCTGCAGGATCGCCGCGAGCTCCCGGGCCCGGTCGCGTTCGACGTCGGCCTGGCGGCGGGCGCGCAGCAGTTCCTCTTCGTAGGCGCGGCGGTCGCGGGCGTCGAAGATCGTGCTGCGGATCAGCTGGGCGGTGCCGTCGGCGCCCGCCTTCACCGTCGAGGTGACGAGCACCGGCAGCCGGGTCCCGCCGGCGGTCTGCAGCTCCAGCGCCAGGCCGCCGGCCTCGCCGTGCATCGCCAGCATCGGCGCGATGTGCGTCTCGTGGTAGATCCGGCCGCCGACGGTCAGCAGGTCGGCGAACCGGCGCCGGCCCACCAGGTCGTCGCGCCGGTGGCCCAGCCAGCCGAGCAGGGTGGTGTTGATCTTCGCGATGGTGCCGTCCAGCAACGTCGAGAGGTAGCCGCACGGCGCGTTTTCGTAGAGGTCCTCGGCGCTGTCTTCGAGCAGGGCCGGAAACGCGGCCCTGCTCGTGTCCTCACTGCCGTCGGTGTCCCCGGTTTCGCACATCACGGCGTTTCCGCGAACGTTCGGATCGCGTCAGTGGTCGCCTCTGGCGCGCTCAGCTGCGGGCAGTGCCCGATCGCGTCCAGCGTCACCAGTTCGCTGCCGGCGATCCGGTCGCGCACGAACGCGCCGACCTCCGGCGGGGCGATGGCGTCCTGCGCGGTCTGGACGACCAGCGTGGGCACCGTGACCGCCGGCAGGTCGGCGCGGTTGTCGGAGAGGAACGTGGCCCGTGCGAACACCCGCGCGATGACCGGGTCGGTGCGGCAGAAACTGTCCGTCAGCTCGCCGCCGAGCTCGGGGCGGTCCGGGTTGCCCATGATCACCGGCGCCATCGCCGCCGACCAGCCCAGGTAGTTGGCTTCGAGGGAGTCGAGCAGCTCGTCGATGTCCGCCCGGCTGAACCCGCCGCGGTAGTCCCCGTCGTCGAGGTAACACGGCGACGGCGTGAGCAGCACCAGCTTGGCGAACCGCGCCGGCGCGCGGTTCACGGCCAGCACGGCGATCATCGCCGACACCGAGTGCCCGACGAGGACGACGTCACGCAGGTCCAGCTCGTCGCAGATCCCGAGGATGTCCTCGGCGTAGGCGTCGAGCCCGGCGTACCGCTTGGCCGACCACGACGCGATGTCCGATTTCCCCGCGCCGACGTGGTCGAACAGCACCACGCGGAAGCGGCCGGCCAGCGCGGGGGCGACGAGCCGCCAGAGGTTCTGGTCGCAGCCGAAACCGTGGGCGAGCAGCACCACGGGGCCGTCGGCCGGGCCCGTGACGACCACGTTGTTCCTGCTGCGCGCGTCCATCGGGTCATCCTGCCAGGCGAACGCCCTCCGGCGGGTTCCGGTGCCCGATCGAGACGGTCTCCGCCGGCCGGCTGTTTGACCGGCGGAGACCGCCCGTCCCCGGCTTACCCCGCACGGGCCGCGGCAAACGGCCGGGACCCGAAAGAGCCACCCGCACCGGACCAGCACGGCACCGTGGTCCGTCCATTGAGGACACTTCGGGCGGTTCTGCTGCATTCGGCGGCTGAAATGTCCGGTGGACAACGTTGACAGTGGATCAGCAGGTCTGCGTGGACAAGGGAGTGCGCGTGTTCCGATCACCGTCGCTGAAGCTGATCCACACCCTGGTCGCGGTCGTGACGGGCGTGGCCGCCGTCACCGGAGTCGCCGCCGCCCGGGATCCGAGACCCGCGCAGGTGGACCAGGCCGTCGTCCAGGACGGGCACGCCCGGTTCGAGGTGCTGACGCCGACGCTGATCCGGCTCGAATACGCCGGTGACGACCGGTTCCAGGACCTGACCACCTTCAACGCCGTGAACCGGTCCTTCCCCGCCCCCGCCTACACGACCACGGTGACCGGCGGCGTCCGCGAGATCAAGACCGCCGGCCTCACCCTGCGGTACCGGCAGAACAGCGGCCCGTTCACCCGCGACAACACGTCGGTGCTGCTCACGACGACGAACGTCACGGCCGCGCCGCTGTTCCCGTCCTACTGCGCCTTCGCCACGGCCTGCGAGGCCGAAAACGGCGTGCCGGGCGGGTCGGCGTCGACCGCCTACGACCACACCGGGAACACCGGTTCGGGATTCCTCGCCGGGTTCACGTCGGTCGGGGCGTCGCTCGCCCAGGACGTCTCCGCGGTGCCGTCGGCCGGGCAGTACCGGCTCACCGTCCGCTACGCGAACGCGCAGGGCGGCGACGGCCAGACCACCACGCGCACGCTGTCCACCACGGTCAACGGCGCGCCCGGGCCGAAGCTCTCGCTGCCGGCGACGTCGTCCTGGAACACCTGGGCGACCGCGTCGGTGACGGTTCCGCTGACCGCCGGGACGAACGCCGTCCGGATCGACCGCAAGTCCGGTGACTCGGGCAACGTCAACCTCGACAGCCTCGCCGTCACGACGACCACCGCGGCCTACCCCGCCGCCGACACCTCGCTGCTCGCGACCGCCTACGGCGCCGGGCCCAAGTCCGTGCTGGGCGGCTGGGACCGGTCGCTGGACAACCCGGAGGCCGTCCCGACGCCGCAGCACCCCGGCCTGCTCGACCGCGACGGCTGGTACCTGCTCGACGACACGCACTCGGCCGTCCTCAACGCCGACCGCACCGTCACGGACCGGGCGTCGCACGGCGCGCAGCCCTACCAGGACGGCTACTTCTTCGGCTACGGCAAGGACTTCAAGCAGGGCCTGGGCGACCTCAACGCCCTCACCGGCGGCACGGCGCTGCTGCCGCGGTCCGCTTACGGCGTCTGGTTCTCCCGCTACTTCGCCTACTCCGACAACGACTACCGCACGTCGCTGCTGCCGAAGTTCCGCTCCACCTTCACCCCGATCGACTGGCTGGTCGTCGACACCGACTGGAAGTCGCCGTCGCAGTGGAACGGCTGGAACTGGAACACCGCGCTCTTCCCGGACCCGCAAGGGTTCCTGAACTGGACGAAACAACAGGGCCTGGCCGTCTCGCTCAACATCCACACGTCCATCGCGGGCAACGACCCGAAGTTCGCGGCGGCGAACACGACCGCGGGCGGGCTGATCGCCGACGGCTCGAACTACGTGTGGGACTGGTCGAACCCGGCGCACCTGCGCTCCTACTTCGACCTGCACAAGCCGTTCGACGCCCAGGGCGTCCGGACGTGGTGGCTGGACTACTGCTCCGGCTGCGGCCGGTCGAGCGCGTCGGACACCGGTGTCGCGCCGGACAACTTCATCAACCAGGCCTACGCCGACCACGCGGCGGCCCAGGGCCTGCGCGGCTTCTCCTTCGGCCGCATCGGCGGCGCCGAACAGGGCGGCATCCACAGCAGCTACCCGCTCGGGCCCTGGTCGGAGCGCCGCAACACGCTCCAGTTCACCGGCGACACCCCGCTGAGCTGGGACATGCTCGCCTACGAAGCCCGCTTCACGCCGGACGAGGCGGCCGCCGGGCTCAGCAACGTCAGCCACGACATCGGCAGCTTCCACGGCGGGCACCTGCCCGACGACCTCTACGCGCGGTGGCTGCAGCTGGGCGCGTTCCAGCCGATCGACCGGCTGCACTCCGACCACGGCGACCGGCTGCCGTGGGACTACCCCGGCGCGGCGGGCGACAGCGCGGAGAAGTTCCTGCGGCTGCGCGAGTCGCTGGTGCCCTACACCTACACGCTGGCCAAGCAGGCGAACCAGACCGGCGTGCCGATCACCCGGCCGCTCTACCTGAACTACCCGGACCAGGACGCGGCCTACACCCACCCGCAGGAGTACCTGTACGGCGACAACGTCCTCGTCGCGCCGATCACCGCCGCGAGCGGCTCGGTCTCGGCGTGGATCCCGCCGGGCACCTGGACCGACTACTTCACCGGCACCGTCTACACGGGACCGTCGACCGCGACGATCACCAAGCCGCTGTCGGAGATGCCGGTGCTCGTCAAGGCCGGCGGCATCGTGCCGATCCGCACCAACTACACCGACAACGCCGCCGCGCCGCTGGACCAGCTCACGCTGAACGTGACGGCGGGCGCCGACGGGAGCTTCTCGCTGTACGAGGACTCCGGCGAAGGCGCCGGCGCGTCGTCGACCACCCGGTTCGGCTGGCAGGACGCCGCGAGGACGTTGACGGTCGACGCGGCCGCCGGCACCTCCCCGGCCAAGGCCTACACCCTGCGGCTGGCCAACGCGGCCGCGCCGACCGCGGTCTCGGTGGACGGCCAGCGGCTGCCCGAGACGGCGTGGGCCTACAACGCGCACTCCCGCACGGTCACCGTGACCACGGCGAGCCTGCCGTCGAACGCCCGGCACACCGTCACCTTGACCGGCACCGCCGCCGACAACCCGGCGGCGGGCCAGGTGACCGGCCGCGGCGGGCTCTGCCTCGCCGTCCACGGCGGCGCGTCGGCCGACGGCACGCCGCTGGAGCTGGCCGCCTGCGACCACTCGGCGGGCCAGCAGCTCACCCCGCCGACCGGTGGGGGCACGGTGCGCGTCCTCGGCAAGTGCCTCGACGTCGCCGGCGGCTCGACGGCCGCGGGCACGCCGGTGCAGCTCTACACCTGCAACGGGACAGCCGCGCAGGCGTGGAGCCTGACCACGGCGGGCAAGCTGACGAACGCCGGCCGGTGCCTGGCCGCCACGGCGGCGGGCGACGGGATGCGCCTGGCCGACTGCGCCGACACGGCCGACCAGGCCTGGCGCTTCCCGCCGGCACCGGTCACGGGCCCGGCCGGGCTCTGCGCCGACGTCGTCGACGCCTACCCCGCGTCGGGCAGCGCGGTGCAGCTCTACGGCTGCAACGGCACCGACGCGCAGCGGTGGTCCGCGCCGGGTGACACGTCGGTGCGCACGCTCGGGAAATGCCTCGACGTCGTCAACGCCGGCACCGCGAACACCACGCCGGTGCAGCTGTGGGACTGCAACGGAAGCCCGGCGCAGCAATGGGTTCCGGCCGCGAACGGGGCGCTGCGCAACGTCGGTGCGGGCCGCTGCCTGGACGACCCGGACAACGCCGGCAAAGCCGGGGACCGGCTGCGGATCTACGACTGCAACGCCTCCGCCGCGCAGCGCTTCGCCCTGGGATCCTGACCACCCCGGCCACGATCCCTGGAGGTCAGGTCGCTGTCCTGCGGGTCAAGCTCACGGTCTTCGCGCCCGGGCGGCCCATCGAGCGGACTCACCGGACAGCGCCTAAACTCTCCTCACGTCGCGGCACCCCCGGACCCCGGTGGCCGAGCACACCCCACTCGCCGATCGGGAGCAGCTGATGAACAGCGTTCAGCACGCGACCAGGCCTGTCGTCACGCGAGAATTCACCCGCCGGGCCGCCGGCGCCTGGATCCGCGCGGCCGACGCCGGGCTCATCGACGCCGCCGAGCTCGTCTGGCTGCTGAGCCACCTGCCCGGCGAGCCGAGCGACCGGACCGGCGTCGAGGCGAACGGATGACGACCGGCAGCCCCACCCGGCCGGTGGCGTCCTGGCGGCCCGCCGAAACCGATCTTCCCGGGCGGATGCTGACGCTCGTCTACCGCGTCGCGATGCAGACCGGGCGGTCCCAGCGCACGAGCACCGCGTTGTGCCGCCGGGTGCTCGCCGCGGCACCCGAGGTGGACCGGCGCTGCCGGAACGCCGCCGCCGAACGGCAGGTGCGCGCCCGTGTCCTGGTGGCGCTGCGGGCGGACCTGGCGCCGCGGATCGAGCGTGCACGGCTGGACGCGGCCCTGCACGACGCCGTCCTGCTCGACGAGGTCGCGCAGCTGCCGCCCCGCCAGCGCTTCGCCCTGTGGTCCACCGCCGTGGACCGCCTCACGACGGCCGAGCTGGCCACCCGCACGGGCTGGACGCCGCCGCAGATCGCCCGGCTGCTGCGGGCCGCGCTGCGGACCGTGACCTCGGGCGCCACGCTGCCGGAGTGAGAACCGGCACTCGACCTCGGGCACCACGCTGCGGGCGCCGGACGCCCGGGAGAGACTGGTGCGGTGTCCAGCAACGAACCCCCTGAGCCGCCGCCGCTGGTGATCCCCGACGAGCAGCCGGCCTTGCAGTGCAGTGTCAGCCGCCGCGGCAGCGCGGTCGTCGTCGCCGTGGCCGACGAGCTCGACCTCCTGACCGTCCCGGAGTTCAGCCGGACCCTGACCGCGCTGCAGGCGGCCGCGGCCGGGCCCGTCGTGCTGGACCTGACGGCGGTGACCTTCCTCGACTCGAGCGGCATCAACGCCATCGTCCGGGCCAGCCGCGACGCCGACGACAACCCCACCCGGCTGCGGGTCGTCGCCACCGGCCCCACGGTGCTCAAGACCATCCAGCTCGCCGGCGCCCACGAGCTGATCACGCTCGCCCCGACCGTCGACGACGCGCTGGCCCTGCCCTGACGTGCGCGAAGCGGAGCACCGGGGAGTTCCCGGTGCCCCGCTCCGTCGTGCCCGCGGGCGGTGGCACGGCACTCGCGTGAACACTTTTCGCGGCTGCGGCCAACAGGGGACGACCCTGCACGCTGACGCGAAAAACGATCTTCGGTGACAACCTTTCCCCACCGGCTCACGTCTTGGGAGCCGAGAGTTCCACTGGGGTTGCACCGAAAACTGGAGGATCCTTCCCTTGCCCACCGCTCTGACCCGTCGTGCGGGCCGGCTGGTGGTCGCCGTGCTGGCGACCGCTCTGGCCCTGCCCGGCGTGCCCGCCGACGCCGCCACCCCACCCGAACCGGCGGCACCCCACCTGACCTGGTCCGACTGCCAGGACGGCTTCCAGTGCTCGACGGCGCCGGTGCCGCTGGACTACGACCAGCCGACCGGCGCCCAGATCCAGCTGGCGCTGATCAAGCTCCCGGCCACGGACCCGGCGAAGCGCATCGGCACCCTCTTCGTCAACTTCGGCGGCCCCGGCGCGTCCGGGCTGCAGCGGCTGCGCGAGCGCGGCAAGTGGCCGTGGCTGTTCTCGCCCGAGCTGCGGTCCCGCTTCGACGTCGTGTCCTGGGACCCGCGCGGCATCGCCAACAGCACGGCCGTCCGGTGCTTCGACACCGAGGCGGACCAGCAGGCGTTCTTCGGGTCGTTCCCGGAAATGCCCGGCGACCCGAGCGGCGAAGCGCCCTTCTTCGCCGCCTCGAAAGACCTCGCCGACCGGTGCGGCCAGAAGGCGGGGAACATCCTCCAGCACGTCTCGACGGCGAACACCGCCCGGGACCTGGACGTGCTGCGCCGCGCCGTCGGTGACCAGAAGCTGACCTACCACGGGATCTCGTACGGCACGTTCCTCGGCGCCGTCTACGCCAACCTGTTCCCGGACCGGATCCGGGCCATGGTCTTCGACGGCTCGATGGACTTCGTCGGCAGCGCCACCGGCCACGACGGCACGGGCCGGACGGTCCCGCTGGACACCCGGCAGGACGTCCCGCGCGGCATCTCGGACACGTTCGACCAGTTCCTGAAGCAGTGCACCGCGGCCGGCCCGGACTGCGCTTTCTCCTCGGGTGACCCGAAGGCGAAGTGGACCGAGATCATGACGCGGGCCCAGCGGGGCCCGATCACCGTCCCCGGCGCCGACGGTCCGGAGACCTGGACGTACTCCGGGATCATCAACACCGCCGGCGACCTCTCGGACCTGCGGGGCTGGCCGGACATCGCGGACCTGTTGCAGCGCTTGTACGACGCCCGGACCACGGTGACCGCCGCGCGGACGGCGAGCACCACCGGCGAGCAGTACACCTCGAACCGCACCGAGGCGTTCAACGCGATCCAGTGCACCGACAGCGACGTCCCGGCCGATCCGGCGATCTACAGCCGGTACGCCGCCTCGGAAGACCAGCGGGTGCCGTACTTCGGGCGGATCGGCGCGCTGGACATGATGAGCTGCGCCTACTGGAAGGCGAAGGACACCGACCGGTACACCGGGCCGTGGAACCGCTGGACGTCGGCGCCGATCCTGGTGATCAACAACCGGTACGACCCGTCGACGCCGCTGCACGGCGCGCAGGACGGCGCCGCGGAACTGGCGCGCGCCAAGGTGTTCGTGACCGACGGCTTCGGGCACTCGTCGATGTACGCGCCGAGCACGTGCACGGAACAGGTCAAGCGGAACTACCTGATCTCCGGGACGTTCCCGGCGGCGGGCAAGACCTGCGGGCTCGACGCGAACCCGTTCGTCACGCAGTGACCGCGGGCTTCGGCAGGTAAGCGAAAGCCGTGAAGGCCTCCTTACCGGCTCTTGTGGCCGGTAAGGAGGCCTTCACGGCAACGGCGGCAGCGCGATGTCGCTGCGGGTGCCGACCTGCCACGCGAGCGGATCGACGGCCGGACCGGGCGGGGAAGATCCTGCTAATGTGGAACACGTTCTAGTTCCGCGGGCAGGAGGACGATGGCCGAACCGCAGCTCAGGGGCGCCTACCCGGTGGTCCCCGGCGTGCCGCCCGCGCGGGCCCTGCTCGGTTCGCGGATCCGGGAGCTGATCGAGGCCGCGGTGTGCGTGCGCGACGACGAGGCCGACCTGGTCGCCGCGGCGAGGCGGATCGAAGACGTCACCGAGGTCCTGCGCGCCGCCGGCGGTGCGTCGCCGTTGCTGCTCGCCGCGCTCGACGGCGGCGGGTACCTGAGCATCAACAACCCGGTCGAAGGGCCGGGAAACCCGCTGGCCCCGCCGCTGTCGTGGGTGCACGTCGGGCCGGACTCGGTGCGGGCCGATCTGCTTCTCGGCGCGGCACACGAAGGGCCGCCCGGGCGCGTGCACGGCGGCTGGGTGGCCGCGGTGCTGGACCACGTGCTGGGCCGCGCCACCGCGGCGGCCGGCTTCCCCGGCATGACGGCGTCCCTGACGGTCGACTACCACCAGGGCACGCCCTACGGCGTCCCGCTCACCGCGGAAGGCCGCCTGACCAGCCGCGACGGCCGCAAGGTCCACGCCGCCGGCGAACTGCGCGCGGGCGACACCGTCTGCGCGACGGCGACGGCCTTGCTGGTCCAGTTCCGCCCCGGCCACCTGCCAACCCCCTCGTAACCCCCGCTCCCCCGGCCCCCGCGCCGGATTCGCGACGCGTGGTGCTGTTGGCGCGAACCCAGCCTCCACAGTCTGCCGCGGCCCTCGTGAGTGGTTAGGGCGGTTAGAACCGCCCTAACCACTCACGACGAGCCGCGGCAGACCACTCACCGGCGCTCGCCACGAATTCGCCAACAGCACCGTGTCGACTCCCCAATCACGCGAGTCGACCCTCCAATCACGTCAACCGACCCTCCAGGTACGCGGGCCGACTCTCCGGGTACGCGGGCCGACCGCTCGGGTACGCAAACCCGCTACCCGGCCCGGTTCCGGCGCCGCAACCACCGCCGTCCGACCCTGCCGTCCGACTCCCGATCGACTCCCGGCGCGGCCGGACCGCTAGGTCACCGGGCCGCGGTTCGGCAGTTCTAGCACCACCGTGCGCTTTCCGGTGTCGTCGTCGTCCGCGGGGCGCGGGGGCAGGGGCTCGCCGGGTGGGCGGGCGTCGAGGATGTCCGTCGACCGCACCAGCCGCAGCGGGGTTTCGGGGGTCGCGCGGAACGGGCGGACCCGGACCCACGTGGTGCTCGTGTGCTCGTCGCGCAGGCAGGGGCCGGCGATCGTGCCGATGCGTTCCGGCGACGTCCGCAAGCCGGGCATCGACGGCTCCCGGCGGCCGCGGTAGCGGACCTGCCACCCCTGCGGATACCCGCCGGGACCGGCGCCCTCGGCCATCTCGTCACCCCGCTCGACTCGGACGTCGCTTCGAGCGCCGTGGTCCGGGGCGCGACGTCCAGCGTAAGCCCGGGTGGGGCGCGCCGGGCTCGGCCAGGCGGGTGGTTCCCCCGGTGAGTCCTTTGAGGACGGACGTCAGCCGGGCGGGCGCCGGGGCGTGATGCCGATGACGTCGCGGTCCGGCACCCGGATCGCCGGGCCGTCGCCGAGCGGGGCGAGCGGGATCGTTTCGAGGCCGGTGCCCGGATCCCGCGACGGCGGCCCGAGGACCACACCGGCCGACCAGCCGGGTCCCCGCCGGTTCCGGTAGGTCAGGACCCAGCCCACCGGGTACTCGTCGTCCAGATCGCCGGTCAGTCCCACGATGCCACCCCGATTCGTCGACGAAGGGATCGCCGGGGTCCGGGGCGGTGGTCCAGCCTACGCGGGTACCGGCGCGCCCCGGCAGCTCCAGCCGGGTGGTCCGGAAGCCCGCCGGAACCGGTAAAGTCGGGGGTGACGCCCCGGACCTCGGCGCTTGTTTCCGACGGCAGCGCGAGGCGGGAGCCCGGCGCTCGAACCGAACGCCGAGGCGAAACCATGCTCATCCGCGCGATCTGGGCCGCGGCCACGGCCTTCGCCGGCGTATTCGCGACGCTCGCGGCCGTGGGCGCGCCGGTCGGTGCCATGCTCGGCTGGAGCCTGCCGGCGGCGGCCGTCGGCGCGGTTGCCGCCGTTGTGCTGCCACGGCGGCGGAAACGCGGCCCGGACACCCCGGCGGACCGGAGCACGAACGACGTCGTCGCCGCGATCACCCGGCCGCCGCAGGCTCCCCGGCCGGTCGCCGAGCTGAGCACCGACGATCTGTGCACAGCTTGGCGGCGCAGCTACTTCCAGCTGCTCGTCGCGCGGGATCCCGCGACCCGCCGGAGCATGGTGCAGCGCCGGCAGGACTACCTCGACGAGCTCGAGCGGCGCGACCGCCGCGGTTTCGTCCGCTGGCTGCACAGCGGCGCCCGCGCCGGCGGTGATCCGGGGCCGTTCCTCCGGACCCGCCGGTGAACGCGGGCTAGACCTTGCGGCTCGGGCGCGCCAGGACGAGGCCCGGGTCCAGCGTCCGTTCGGCGATCGCGCGGGCGACGTCGCTCAGCCGCAGGTTGTGGCCGCGGCTGTACCCCCGCAACGCGACGAACGCGTCGTCCATGCTGAGCCCGCCGGTCACGGCCAGGACGCCCTTCGCCTGCTCGATGGTCACCCGGCTGTTCAACGCGGTCTGCAGCTGCTCGGACATCGTCTCCCCGTGCCGGATGGCCCGTTCCTGGAGGATGCCGATGGTCGCGGTGTCGGCGAGCCCTTGCGCCAGGTCGACGTCGTCGGCCGAGAGCCTGCCCGGCCGGGCGCCGAAGAGGTTCAGCGCGCCGATGGTCTGCTTGCGCAGCCGCATCGGGAGCGCGTGCACCGAGGCGTACTCCTGGCGGGCGGCTTCGGCGGCGAACCGGGGCCACTGGCCGGCTTGCGCGGCGACGTCGGCGACCAGCACCGGCACCCCGCTCGCGAAGCAGTCCACACACGGGCCTTCGTCGCTGCTGAGCTGGAACAGTTCCAGCAGCCGGGCCTGTTCGGTCGAGGAGGCGAGGACCTGCAGGCTGCCGCGCTCGTCGACCAGGGTCAGGCCGGCCGCGGCGACGTCGAGCAGCTCCACGCACCGCCGCACCAGCGTGTGCAGCAGGTCGGCGACGTCGAAATCGTCGACGAGCGTGTCGGCCAGTGCGACGAACGTCCGGGTCACCTGTCGTTCACGGTCGGCCATGCCCACCATCTCCTCGTTTCTCGTCGGATCTGTTCATGGTGGATCCCTTCAGGGCTCCAGGTCCAGCCGGAGCCGGCCGGCCACGATGTCGGCGGCGACGTCGAGCAGCGTGCGGCCGTGCCCGAAGGCGTGGGCGCGCATCTTCGCCAGCGCTTCCGCGGCCGGCACGTCCAGCTGCGCGATCAGCATCCCGGTGGCCTGGTGCACCTCGCGGTGCCGCATCCCGGCGCTCTCCATCCACCGGCCGTCCCCGTCGAGCCACCGGTCGCCGCCGAGCAGGCCCGACAGCGCCAGCGCGGCGATGTCGGCCACCTGCAGGGCGGTCGCCAGCTCGACCGTGGTCAGCGAGCCCGGGGTCGCCCGGTAGGTGTCCAGGGTCGCGACGCGCACGACCCCGATCTGCAGCGGGAACGTGAACAGCGCCGCCACCGGGTGCGCGACGGCCTGGGCGGCGAACACCGGCCAGGCCGGCGGGAGCGCGCCGACGAGGTCGGGGTGCAGGACCGGGCCGCCCAGGGAATAGGCCTCGTAACACGGCCCTTCCCCGAGGGTGAGCTGCAGCTCGGCCAGCTCGGCGCTCACCGGGTCGCTGGTGTAGACGACTTCGCGGTGCCCGGCGTCGGCCATCACCGACACGGCGGCGCCGTCCACCGGGAGCAGCCGGACGAACGCCCGGCACACCCGGCCGACCGTGTCGACCCCGCTGCCCGGTGTGCCGTCCGCGAGCGCGGCGAGCACGCTGGTCCGCAGCGCGTCGAGCTCAGCCACCGGCCTGCCGCCAGCGCATCCTGGTCTCCCTCGGGTCGGTGTCCTGCACCGCCACACCGACTGGGAAGGGACAGGGTCCGGATCGCTCCGCAACGCGGGTGTGTTGTCGGGACAACCTACCCCGCGACGTGCGGATACGCCGCCGAGCGGTGCTGGAAGGCGAGGATCGCGGGATTGCGGATGACGCCGTCGCGGATCTCGACGGCGCGCCGCACGGTCTCGTGACCGTCCCATTCGGACGGTCCGCCGAGCACCGGCCGCAGCAGCGGGAGCAGCGCCTCGCTGATCTCCCACGTGGCCGAGTTCCACAGGTAGGACGGGCTGTGGTCGACGGCGTAGTAGGTGATGCCGTCGCCGACCGTGAAAGCCGGGTGGGCGAACGTGGTGGGCTTCGCCCAGCTGAAACCCATGCCCTCGTCGCAGGAGACGTCGACGATGAGGCTGCCCGGCGCGAACGCGGCGAGGTCTTCCTCGATGAGGAACGTCAGCGGCTCGGCGGTGTCCTGCAGCACGCAGTTGACGACGATGTCGTGCTCGGCGAGGAACCCGGCCAGCGGCACGCGGCCCCGGCCGTTCACCGCGTGGCTGCGCCGGAGGTCGCCCGGGTTGTTCTCGTCGTGCTCGAAGTGCACCATCGTGGCGGAATGGATCGGCGAGCCGACCGCGGCGATCCCCCGGCCGGTGAGGACGTGCACGTCGTGCACGCCGTGCGCGTTGAGCGCGGTCACCGATCCCCGTGCCGTCGCGCCGAAACCGATCACGACCGCCTTCAGCCGGCGGCCGTAGTCCCCGGTCGAGCCGGCCAGCTGCAGCGCGTGCAGCACCGAGCAGTAACCGGCGAGCTCGTTGTTCTTGTGGAAGACGTGCAGCCCGAACGAGCCGTCGCGGTGCCAGTGGTTCATCGCCTCGAACGCGATCAGCGTCAGCTTGCCGTCGATCGCCAGCTGCGTGAGCCCGGTGTCCTGGACGCAGTGCGGCCAGCCCCACAGCACCTGGCCGGTCCGCAGTTCGGCGACGTCTTCGCGCAACGGCTTGGCGAGCAACAGGACGTCGCACTCGGCGACGAGCTGTTCGCGGGTGCGCAGGCCGCCGACGAGGCCGGCCAGCTGTTCGTCGGCGACGCCGAAGTCTTCGCCGTAGCCGTGTTCGAGGAAGATGCGTTCGCGGAGATCGGCTTCGATCAGCTCGAAGTGGCGCGGGTGAATGGGAAGGCGGCGTTCGTTTTCCTTGCGGGAACGCGCGACGACGCCGAGGGTGAGCTGGTCCACGAGGGCCCCTTTGGTAGACCCCAGTCTTAACACACGGTGCGTGTAGTGTCTGTGGTGACCGAGAGCATTTCGCGCGCGGGCGCTCGAGCCCGCGCCGTCCTCGGGCGCGTTCCGGGCGCGATCGGCGGCCGGAGACGGGAGAACCGACATGACGTCGGTCCCACACACAGTCACCGCCCCCGCGGCCGAAGAGCACGCGCTCCGGCTGCGGTTGAAGCCGAAGGGACCCACGACCGGGTACGTCGACGGCGCGTGGTGGCCGCGCTCGGCCGACCTGGTCGGCGAGCTGCCGGAACTGTTCGCCGTACTGGCCGTCCGGCTGGGCCGGATCGAGCGGGTCACGTTCCACCTCGGCGACTTTTCCGAGCCGCCACGCCGGATCGTCCACGACGGCGAGCGGGTCCGGCTGGAGGGGTTCCGGTCGCAGCGAGCCGGCACGGTGACCGTGATCGGCGCTTCGGACCGGCACCGCGTGACCCTGCTGACGGTGCCGGCGGACGCGAACCCGGAAGCCGCGCACGACGTGCAGATGGCGGCGGCGCACCGCGACAACACCGACACCGTGGAGACGTTGCTGGGCCGCCTGACGTAGCCCGCCCGCCGGTCTACTGTGGACGTCCGGGCAGCGCGAGCCGGAAGATCTTGCGGACCACCGAGCCGAGCTGCCGGGACAGTGAGCCCGTGTTGTACGGCAGGCCGTGGTCCTCGCAGATCTCCCGGACCTCGGCGGCGATCCGCGGGTAGCGGTGGCTGGGCAGGTCCGGGAACAGGTGGTGCTCGATCTGGTGGCTGAGGTTGCCCGACAGCACGTGGAACAGCGGGCTGCCGGTGATGTTCGCCGAACCGAGCATCTGGCGCAGGTACCACTGGCCCCGGGTCTCGTGCTCGCTCTCCTCCTCGGCGAAAACCTCGGCGCCGTCGGGGAAGTGGCCGCAGAAGATGATCGAGAACGCCCACAGGTTGCGGAGCACGTTGGCCGTGACGTTCGCGGACAGCGTCAACGGCGCGAGCGGTCCGGTGAGCAGCGGGTGGACCACGTAGTCGCGGCCGGCCTGGCGCGCCGTCTTGCGCAGCATCGGTTTCAGCAGCGGGACGACGTCGCGCCAGCTGCGCCGCCGTTGCACGATCCGGTCGACCTCGAGGTCGTGCAGCATGATCCCGTACTCGAAGAACACCGCCTGCGCCGCGGCGTAGACCGGGTTGCCGAGGTAGTACGGGTGCCACGGCTGGTCCTCGGTGATCCGGAGGATGCCGTAACCGACGTCGCGATCCTTGTCGAGGATGTTGGTGTAGGTGTGGTGCATGAAGTTGTGCGAGCGGCGCCACTGCTCGCCCGGGCACACCATGTCCCACTCGAACGTCCGCGAGTTCAGCGCCGGGTCCTTCATCCAGTCGTACTGGCCGTGCATCACGTTGTGGCCGATTTCCATGTTGTCCAGGATCTTCGACAACGTGAGCGCCGCGACCCCGCCCGCCCAGGCGGGCGGGAACCAGCCGGCGAACAACAGCACCCGGCCGGCGACCTCGCAGAACCGTTGCACGGCAACGACGTTGTGGATGTAGTCGGCGTCTTCCGCGCCGAGCTCGCCGGCGACGCGGGTGCGCAGCTTGTCCAGCTCCGCGCCGATCTGCTCGATCTCGACGGGGTCGAGCTCCTTGTGCGTGGTGGTCATCAGCTGGTCTCCTCGGGCCGTTCGACTGCGGTCGCCTGGGTCCGGGGCGCGCCCCCAGCGTAGGCGCGCTCGCCGCGGCCGGGCTCGGCCAGGCGGGTGGTCCCGGATCGTTTCCACCGGCGGCACACGCGCGTAACGTGGCGCACCGGAGACCGACAGCCGGAGCGGCACATGGACTCACCGAGGAAGACCGCGCTCGTCGCGGGCGTGCTCTACCTGCTCACCTTCGTCTCGATCCCGACACTCGCGCTCTACGGCCCGGTGCGCGGCCGCAACTACGTCACCGGCGACGGCCCGGACACCGCGGCGGTCGTCGGCGGCGCCTTGGAGGTCGTTGTCGCCTTCGCCTGCGTCGGCACCGCTGTCACCCTGTTCCCGATCTTGAAGCGGCAGAACGAATCCGTCGCGCTGGGCTTCGTCGGTGCCCGGACCCTGGAGGGCGCGGCGATCATCGCCGGGGTCGCGTGCCTGCTGACCGTCGTGACGCTGCGGCGGACCGGCGCCGGCGCCGACGCGGTCGTCAGCGGTCAGGTGCTGGTGGCGCTGTACGACCGGCTGTTCCTGCTCGGGCAGAGTCTCATGCCGGCGGTGAACGCGCTGCTGCTCGGCTCGCTGCTCTACCGCTCGCGCCTGGTGCCGCGCGCGCTGCCCGTGCTCGGGTTCGTCGGCGCGCCACTGCTCCTGGCGGCCACGCTGGCCACGATGGCCGGCGCCGTCGAGCGGGACGCCCCGGTGGTGGCGCTGGCCGCGCTCCCGATCGCGTTGTGGGAGCTGTCGCTGGGAATCTGGTTGATCGCCAGGGGATTCCGGCCGTCGCCCCTCACCTCCGCCGACCGGGCCGCCGACCCGGCGGCGTGATCGATCTCCCCACGCCGAGGACGGTACCCAAAAGCCCGGCGCTGCTGTGTTTTCGGATTCCCGGTACCGTCGGGACATGCCCGAACCGACACGTCGCGGCCCGTACGTCAAGGGGATCGCCCGGCAGCGGCAGATCCTGCGCGAGGCGCCGGCCGCCTCCTCGACGACCTCGCCGACGTGACCGCGCACACCGCCAGGACGCCCGGCCTGGTCCGGCTCTTCCTCGAGATGACCGCGGCCGACCCGGAACACGCGGCCCAGTGGCTGCTCGATCCGTCGATCGACCTCGAGGACGACCTCGGCCTCGCCCGGGTCCTGCAGGCGGCCCGGTGAGCACCCCGCCGCCGGGCTTCGTCCTGCTGGAGTCGTCGCCGTTCGTCGCGCTGGTCGGGCCGATCCACGTCAACGACGACGGCGTCCTCGGGGTCCACGTCCGCGAGGAGCACCGCAACACGCTCGGCACGGTCCACGGCGGCTTCCTGATGACGCTGGCCGACATCTCCGCCGGCCGCACCGCGCGCCACGCGATCGGTGAGGGCGCGGTGGTCCGCACGGTCAGCTCCACGGTCGACTTCCTCTCGCCGGCCGCGGTCGGCAGCTGGCTGGAGGTCGAGACCACAGTGGACCGCGTCGGCCGGCGCGCGGTCTTCACGTCCTGCCGGGTGACGTCGGCGGGAACGACGGTGGCGCGGGCGAGCTTCGTCCTGCTGCGCAGCCAGTAGTCAGAGCCAGTCGCGTCGGCGGAAAATACCGAACAGCAATGCCGACAACAACACGATCGCCAGCGTCGACATCCAGAACCCCAGCGGGCTGCCGCTGCCCGGGTACGGCACGTTCTGGCCGAAGAACCCGGTCACCGCGGTCGGGACGGCGATCACCGCGGCCCAGCCCGTCACCTTCTTCATGATCAGGTTGAGCCGGTTGCCCTGCAGGTTCAGCTGCGTCTCGCGGATCGTGGAAACCAGCTCCCGCAACGACTCCGTCCATTCCGACGCGCGCAGCACGTGGTCGTAGACGTCCTGGAAGTACGGCGCGGTGGCCTCGTCGAAGAACGGCTGGTCGCGGCGCATCAGCGCGTTGACGACCTCGCGCATCGGCAGCACCACCCGGCGCAGCGCGGTCAGGCTCTTGCGCAGCCGGAACGAGCGCCGCTGCAGCTCGGCCTGGTCCGGGCGGTCGTCGAAAACGAGGTCCTCCAGGCGTTCGATCTCGTCGTCGAGTGCTTGCACGGCCTCGAAATGCCCGTCCACGACGTAGTCGAGCAGCCCGTGCAGCAGGTACGGGACACCCGAGCCGGCCAGGTCCGTGGCGGCGTCCCAGCGCGCGACGACGGCGTCCATCGCGAACCGGTCGTCCTTGCGGACCGTCACCAGGGCGTGCGGCATCACGAACGCGGCCAGCTCGGACGTCCGCACCCGGCCGCTCTCCTGGTCGAAATCGGCCGAGTACGCGGTCAGGAACGCGTGGCGGTCGTAGCGGTCCAGCTTGGGGCGCTGGTGTTCGTGGACGGCGTCCTCCACGGCCAGGCGGTGCAGCCCGAACTCCTCCGTCAGCGCGGCGAGGTCGGCCTCCGACGGCTCGCACAGGTCGACCCACACGGTCGTGTCCTCGTCGGCGAGGAAGTCCGACACCCGCTCGACCGGGAACCCCTCCTCCTTCAGCTCGCCGCCGCGGTACGCCCTGGTCATCGTCATTTCCCCGGATTACCCCGGCACCGAGCCGGTCACACCGATCCCCCCGTTCGTGAGAAGTGCACCGAGTGCGACGCGCGGGTACCCCCCTCGGGATTACCCCTCGCGACGGGAAACCCGGCCGGGGAGACCGGCTACTGTCAGCACCACCAGTGACGTCGCGAGGAGAAAACGTGGTAGCGGAAAGCGGGCAGCCCCACCGGCTGGCTGAGGTGCTCGAGAAGGACGGGGAACGGCTGGTCGGCCGCTGGGCCGAGCTGGCCGGTCCGGCGCTGCGCGGGCGGCTGACGACCACCGAGCTCGAGCGTGACCTGCGCGACCTGTACTCCGCGATCACCGCCGTGATCACCCTCGACGGCGACCTGACCCGCTCCGAGTACACCGAGCTCAAGGCGCAGCTGGCCGACCTCTCCCGGACCCGGGCCCGGCAGGGCTTCAGCCCGTCCGAGACCGCCGCGGGCGTCTTCGCCCTCAAGCAGGCCGTCTCCGAGCTGACCGAGGACGACGAGAGCACCCAGGTCTTCCGCGAGGTGCTGGCGTTTTCGGGCCTGCTCGACACGCTCGGGCTGTGGACGTTCGAGACCTACGCCACCGCCCGCGAGGAGATCATCCGCGAGCAGTCCGAGCAGCTGCTCGAGCTGACCACCCCGGTGGTCAAGCTCTGGGAGGGCGTGCTCGCGGTACCCCTGGTCGGCACCCTCGACTCCGCGCGCACCCAGGTCGTCATGGAGAAGCTGCTGGAAGCGCTGGTCGAGACCGGCTCCGAGCACGCGATCATCGACATCACCGGTGTGCTGGCCGTCGACACGCAGGTCGCCCAGCACCTGCTCAAGACCGTCGTCGCGGCGCGGCTGATGGGCGCCGAATGCATCATCTCGGGCATCCGGCCGCAGATCGCGCAGACGATCGTGGCGCTCGGGATCGAGTTCGGCGACATCACCACCAAGGCCACGCTGGCCGACGCGCTGCGCCACGCCCTGCAGCGTGAAGGCGTCGTCGTGAGCCGCTCCCGCGAACGGACCCGCTGATGGACCGCGTCCCCATCCTGAAGATCGGCGACATGCTGCTGGTCTCCATCCAGATCGACCTGCAGGACCAGAGTGTCCTGGCGCTGCAGGAGGACCTCGCCGAGAAGATCAGCACGACCGGGGCGTCCGGCGTGGTCATCGACATCTCCGCGGTCGAGATCGTCGACTCGTTCATCGGCCGGATGTTCGCGACCATCGCCTCGCTCTCGAAGCTGTTCGACGCCGAGACGGTCGTCGTCGGCATGCGGCCCGCCGTGGCCATCACCCTGGTCGAGCTGGGCCTGACGCTGGGAGACGTGCGCACGGCGCTCGACCTCGAGCGCGGGATCAAGGTGCTCGACACGCTCACCGCGCGGCGGAACGGGAGCACGGCCGGCCCGGACGAGGGATTCCTTCCGGTGACGGGATGAGCGATCCCGGCAGAACCGACGAGCAGGAGATCCGGGCCGACGAGGACGTCGTCCGCGTCCGCCAGCTCGTCCGCGCCTACTCCCTGCAGGTCAAGCTGTCCCTGGTGGACCAGACCAAGCTGGTCACCGCGACCAGCGAGCTCGCGCGCAACACCCTGATCTACGGCGGCGGCGGGACGGCCCGCGTCGAAGAGGTCACCGACGGCCGCCGCAAGGGCGTCCGGGCGAGTTTCCACGACGAGGGCCCCGGCATCCCGGACGTCACCGTGGCCCTGGCCGACGGCTGGAGCAGCGGCAAGGGGCTCGGTCTCGGGCTCGGCGGCGCCAAGCGGCTGGTGGACCAGTTCGAGCTGGACACCGAGGTCGGCCGCGGGACGCACATCGTCGTCGTCAAGTGGGCGCGATGACCGCCGCCGGCTCCCTCCCCGTCACCGAGGACTTCGCCTGGCTGCGGGTCGAGGACGCGACCGCGCACGGCCGGGCCCGGCGGGCCGCGGCCATGCTCGCCACCCAGCTCGGGTTCGGCGAGGTCCGGGCCACCGAGATCGGGCTGGCCGTCACCGAGCTCGGCACCAACCTCACCAAGCACGCCGTCGAAGGCGTTCTGGTCATCCGGGCGATCCGGGCCGTCACCCAGGCCGCCGTCGAGGTCGTCGCGATCGACCGCGGCCCCGGCATGGCCGACGCCGTCGCGTCCGGCCGGGACGGCGAATCCACCACCGGCACGCTCGGGGTCGGCATGGGCGCGGTGCGCCGGCTCGCCGACGTGACGTCGGTGCTGTCCGAACCCGGCCGCGGCACCGTGGTGACCGCGCGGTTCCACCCCCGGCGGATGCCCCTCGAGGAGATCCCCGAAGCCGACACCGCCGGGCTCACCCGGCCGATCGACGGCGAAGAGGTCTGCGGCGACACCTACGCCGTCCACCACGAGCCCGGCCGGCTCCGGCTGATGATGTGTGACGGATCGGGCCACGGCCCGCTGGCGGCCGCGGCTTCGCGGGCCGCCGCCGACGTCTTCCGCGACCACGTGACGGCCTCGCCGGAGGCGGTCGTGAAACACATCCACGAGGCCCTGCGCCGGACCCGCGGCGGCGCGGTCGCCGTCGCCGAGATCAACACCGCCGCCGGCACCGTGCGGTTCGCCGGCCTGGGCAACATCGCCGGCTGCGTCGTCGCCGACGGCCGCAAGCAGGGCATGATCTCGGCGCCCGGGGTCGCCGGGCACCAGGCCCGCACGATCCGCGCGTTCGACTACCCGCTGCCGCCCGGCGCGACGGTGGTCCTGCACTCCGACGGCCTCACCGAGCGCTGGAGCGTCGAAGGCCGTGAGCGGCTGTTCGCCGCCACTCCCCTCGCGATCGCGGCGGCCCTTTTGCGCGACGCCGGGATCCGCCACGACGACGCCGGCGTGCTCGTCGGCAAGCCCCGACCATGACCGGCCGGCGGCGCGACGAGCTGATCCGGCTGCCGGTCGGCGCGGAACCCGACGTGTTCACGATCCGCCGGTGCGGCCGCGAAGTGGCCGCCGCGGCCGGCTTGGAGGGCCAGGACCAGGTCCGGGTCGCCACCGTGCTCAGCGACATCGGGCGCGACCTCGTGCACGCCGGGGTGCAGGCCACCGTCCGGTTCGTCCTCAAGGAGGCACCGCCCGCGCTCGTCGTCGAGTTCGCCTGGCACGGCGACCCCGCCGACACGGTGCTCCGGAGCGGCCGGAGCACCGCGGACCGGCTGATGGACGACGTGCGCGTCACCCGCGAAGCCGGCCAGAACCTGGTCGCGCTGCACAAACTGCGCTCCCCCGCGGCGAAGTCCCCCACCGCCGCCGACCTCGACCGGCTGCGCCAGGTCCTGGAGCAGCGCGGGGTGACCACCCCGATGGACGAGCTGCGGGCGCAGAATCAGGAACTGCTCGAAACCCTGGAAAGCCTCGAAGCGAAGAGCCAGGAACTGATGCGGCTCAACGAGGAGCTCGAAGAGACCAACCACGGTGTCGTCGCGCTCTACAAGGAACTCTCCGAGGAGCTCGAGGAAACGAACCGCGGCGTCGTCGCGCTCTACGCCGAGCTCAACGAGAAGTCGAGCCAGCTCAAGGCGGCCAGCGAGGCGAAGACCCGGTTCTGGTCCAACATCAGCCACGAGCTGCGGGCGCCGATCAACTCCGTCATCGGCCTCGCCCGCCTGCTGACCGGGCCCGGCGCCGATCCGCTCACCGACGACCAGCGCCGTCAGGTGAGCCTGGTCAACGACGCGGGCTCGACCCTGCTTTCCCTGGTCAACGAGCTGCTCGACACCGCGAAGGCCGAGTCCGGCCGGCTGGTCGCGCAGCCGACGCAGGTCGACCTGACCGCCGTCTGCCTCCAGCTGCGGGGCAGCCTGCGCTCGACCGTGACCTCGCCCGACGTCAAGCTGGTGATCGAGGAGCCCGGCCCGGCACCCGAGCTGGTCACCGACGAGACGATGCTCGTGCGCATCCTGCGCAACCTGCTGTCCAACAGCCTGAAGTTCACCGAACGCGGCGAGGTCCGGCTGACCATC
Source organism: Amycolatopsis sp. NBC_00355 (assembly GCF_036104975.1). Classification (GTDB taxonomy): domain Bacteria; phylum Actinomycetota; class Actinomycetes; order Mycobacteriales; family Pseudonocardiaceae; genus Amycolatopsis. The sequence goes on from NZ_CP107982.1 coordinate 4,722,008, forward strand.
GACGCCGACTCCGGCGACGTCCGGTTCACCGTGTCGGACACCGGCATCGGCATCCCGGCCGACCAGCAGGACCGCGTCTTCGAGGAGTTCCACCAGGTCCACAACGACCTGCAGGCCGCGTCGCCGGGCACCGGGCTCGGCCTGCCGTACGCGCGCCGGCTCGCGGAGATCCTGGGCGGCGGCCTGACGCTGTCCAGCGAGCACGGCGTGGGCACCACCGTCGTGCTGCGGCTGCCGCGTCCCGACCCGTCCCGGGCCACCCCGGCGCGCGTCGACTCGGTGCTCATCGTGGACGACGACGCCGACTTCCGGGTCCGGCTCGCCCGGCTGGTCCACGGCGTCGCCGCCGACGTCCGGCACGCCGCGGACGGGCGCGAGGCGATCGAAGCCCTCGACGAGCACCGGCCCGGCCTGATCTTCCTGGACCTGTTCATGCCCGGGATGAACGGCAAGGAGGTACTCCAGGTGCTGCGGGAAAAGCCCGACCTGCGCGACGTCCCGGTGGTCGTGGTCACCTCGGGGGCGCCCGAAGGACTGGACCTGACCGGCGCCGGTCTCCGGGCCGGCCTGTTGCTCAAGTCGCAGGTCACGCCGGAAACCCTCGGACTCGCCATCGGCGAAGCGTTCGCGGTGGTGGCCGGGACGGTGCGCAGATGAGTTCCCCCCTCGACGACGCCGGCCCGGCCGGGCGGGCCAGCATCCTGGTCGTGGACGACCTCGAGGCCAGCCGGTACCTGACCAGCAGCTGGCTGCGCCGCAACGGCTACCGCGTCACCGAGGCCCGCACCGGCCGGGAGGCGCTCGACGCCGTCGCGGAAGAGGAGCTGGACCTCGTCCTGCTGGACGTCCACCTGCCGGACATGAGCGGGTTCGAGGTCTGCGAGCGGGTCAAGGGCGACCCCCGCACGGCCGCGATGCCCGTCATCCACATCTCCGCCACGGCCATCGAGGTCGAGGACCGCACCACCGGCCTCGACCGCGGCGCGGACGGTTACCTGGTCGAGCCGGTCGACCCCGGTGAGCTGGTGGCCACCGTCGAAGCCGCCCTGCGGTACTACCGCGCCCGGACCCACGCCGAACGGCTGGCGCTGCGGCTGGGCCGGCTGACCCGCGCCACCCTCGCGATGAACAGCGCCCGCACGTTCGACGACGTCCTCGCCGCGGCGGCGACCGGCGCGGCGACGATCTTCGAAAGCCCGGCCTCCGTGCTGAGCGCGAGCCACCGCGGCCTGGTGCGCTCCGCCGCCACCGACAGCCCCGCCGACGTCCCGGTCGTCCACGCGGACACCCTGCGCGCGCTGGAGCAGGTCACCGGGGCGGCGGGCCCCGACGCGCCGGCGTCCTCGGTCTTCGCGGCCCCGGACGGGCTTTCGACGGTGACCCTGGTCTTCCCGAACCCGTCGAAGCTGCCCGTCGCGATCACGGTGGCGGCGCGGGCGATCCGGTCCGAGGACGACCGCAACCTGCTGCTGCAGCTGGGCCAGGCGACGGCGCTCGCGTGCGAGGCGATGCGGACGTTCTCCGAAGAGCACCAGCTCGCCCTGACGCTGCAGCAGAGCCTGCTGCCCCGGGAGCTCCCGGCCCGGCCCGGGCTGGAGATGGCCGCGCGGTACGCCCCGGCGAGCGACAACGCGGAGATCGGCGGCGACTTCTACGAGGTCTCCGACCTCGGTGGCGGCCGGCTGCTGATCGCCGTCGGCGACGTCGTCGGCCACTCCATCGAGGCGGCGACCGTGATGGGCGAGGTCCGGCACGCCCTGCGTGCGTACGCGGTGGAGGGGCACGGGCCGGTCGGGATCCTGCACCTGCTGGACGCGATGCTGCACCGGTACCACCCGCGCAGCCTCACCACGCTCTGCCTCGTCGTGCTCGACCCCGCGTCGGGCGCGCTGGAGATCGCGAGCGCGGGCCACGTCCCGCCGCTGCTCGCCGACGCGTCCGGCGCGCGGTACGTCGAGATCGCCGGACCGCTCCTGGGCATCGGCCTGCCCCGCCCGCCCGCGACGTCGCTGACCCTCGACCCCGGCACGCTGGTGCTGCTGGTGACGGACGGCCTGCTCGAGCGCCGGGGCAGCACCATCGACGACGGCATGGACCTGCTCCAGGCGGCGGTCGCCCACGACGCGGACCTGGAGTCGTTGTGCGACACGCTGCTGGACCGCTTCGGCGAAGCCGCGGAGGACGACATCGCGCTGCTGGCCTTCCGGCGCCGGTGAGCCTCAGACCGTCGCGGCGTAGCGGTGGGCGTTCTCCGCTTTCGCCGCCGCCTCGCCGAGGTGGACGACCACCCGGCACTGGGGATCGCCCATCGCGATGCGCTCCTCCAGCGTCACCGCCGACGAACCGACGTTGCGGGCCGCGATGCCGCCGAACACCGAGGACGTCATCCGGCACAGCGACGGCGACTGGCGCACCGCGGCGCCGAACGGGCAGTCGGAGTTGACGAAGACCAGCCGGTCGCCGGTGATCTCGACGACCTGGAACGTGCCGCCGATCGCCGCCTTCAGCCGCACCAGGCATTCGGCGATCTGCTCGGGGGTCAGCTGGGCCGCCCGCACGGCGATGGCGTCGCGGTACTCCTGCTCCATCTGACCGCCGATGTCGGCCGCGACCTGGGCGATCGCGCGCTGCGCCGCTTCCGGGCCCTGCTGCTGCTCGACGGCCGTCGACAGCTGCACGACCAGAGCGCGCAGGAAACTCTCCCGGCCGAAACCGCCCTCGGGACGGGCCTCGGACAAGGCGGGCAGCGGGCCGGCGCGGCGCGCGGGCGGATCGATCGACAGCTCCACCGGGCGGGCCACGGGCAGCACCGACCGCACGACCTTCCCGCCGGCGCGCTTCGCGGCCACGGCCAGCTCGGAGGAGAACTGCGACACGATCCACAGGCCACGCCCGCGGTACTGCTCCGCCGAGGGCGCTTCCCGCGGCAGCGCGAACGCCTCGCCCATGTCGTGCACTTCGAGCACGGGCCGGACTTCGGTCCACTGGAGCGACACCCAGATGTCGCCGCGGCCGTGGTCGTAGGCGTTCGCGAGCAGCTCCGCCACGATCAACGCGGCGTCGTCGATCTGCTCGGCCTGGCCGACCGCGTGCCGGGCGAGGTAGCCGGTGATCTCACGGCGCAGCAGCGACGCGGAGGCGCGGTCCTGCCGGTCAAGGAACCAATCCACGCCAGGACCTCCTCAGTCTCCGCTCCCATACCGTACGCGGCTTCCCGGCATCCGGAGCAGCGCCGCCGCCGGTCCCGGCTGCTACGGTCCTACCAAGACGGTTGAGACGCCAGCCGTGGTTGTGTCATGCGTGGTTCCACGCCGTCCCCGAGGAGTCCACCGGTGATCGAAGGCCCGCCCGCCCGCGTCAACTTCGCGCTCGAGCTGACGTCCACCGGCGCCGCGACGGTGCTCAAGGCGATCGGCGAAATCGACGCGTCGGTCTCCGGCGAGCTGCGCGACCGCCTGGCGGCGGCCATCGAGGCCGGCGCCCCGGTGCTCGCCGATCTGTCCGAAGTGACGTTCTGCGACTCCACCGGACTGACGGCGCTGATCCACGCCCACCGCGCCGCCGTCGCGGCCGGCACGAGGTTCGTCCTCGTCACGAAGCAGCGCGCGGTGCTCCGGCCGATCTCGCTGCTGGGGCTGGCCGAAATACTGGAGATCCACCCGGACGTCGAAGCCGCCCGCACGGCCCTCGGCTGACCGTCACCGGCGCTCATCGGCCTTCCGGCGGCGTCACCGGCGCTCGAAGCCCGGCACGCGGTGGTGTGGCTCGGCGGCTTGGTGGCTCTCGCCCAATCGATCGTGTTCACCCTCCCCGTCGCCGTCGCGTCCTGGAAGCAGGAACCGTGGGCGCGGGATCTGGTCACCGACCACTTCCCCGCCATCATCGGGCTTCCGGCGGCGGCCCTGGCTTCGTTTTTGATCATCGCGGCGTTCGAAGCGCGGTTCGACAAGATCAAGATGAAGGTCGGGCAGCTCGTCGAGTTCAGCGGCGCGTCCGGCCCGATCGTGCTCTGGGTGCTGTGCTTCTGCGCGATGGCGTCGGGGATCAAGCTCGTCTGGTGAAGCCGGCCGCCCCCAGGTCGCGCCGCCGGGGGACACGGCGCGACCTGCGGGGTTCAGCGCACGGCCTTCACCGAGTTGATGTACGCGCTCGAGGGCGCCAGGAACGAGTACACGACGCCGATCAGCGCGGCGAGGACACTGACGTAGGTGACCCAGGTGCTCTGGCCGACCAGGACCGACAGCAGCTGGAGCGCGGTCAGGACCGTGAGCACGATGCGGGCCCAGTTGCGGCCGGCGCGGAGCTTGAAGGCGAACAGGAGGAACAGCAGGGCGATCACGACCGCGATCACCACGGCCACGACGAGGCCGATGGTGACCGCCGCGTCGATCTGGGCTTCGGTCAGGCCGGTGCCGTTCTGCCTGCTGGCGTCGCGGGTGGCGTTGGTGAGGTCGTCCCTGTTGCCGAAGACCAGGATGCCGCCGATCAGGCTGATCACCGTCGAGGCGATGAACGCCCAGAACGAGATCTCGATCGTGCGCGGGCGGGCGGGGGCGGCGGCGCTCGAAGCGGATGGGTCGGACGAAGCCGGATAACTCGGGTATTCGCTCATGGGATCAATTTGGCACGGCCGTTTGGCCCTCGCTAGCTGAATGCGAAAGGCCGACTCGACCGGCGCAACCGGACCCCGGAAAGCGACGGCGGCGACACGGGCCGCTACGAATTCCACGGTCCGGAACCGGGCGTCAGCTCCAGCGGCCGCGGTGCACGACGTCGGCCGGCGGCTTCCGGCGCCGCTTGAACCGCTCCCGGTCGACCGGGACGGTCTCCGCCGGGTACCCGATGGCGATGGCGCCGATCGGTTCCTGGTCGTCGGGCACGCCGTACAGCGCGCGGAACGGCGCCACCTGCTCGGGGACGATGCCGAAGTACAGCGCGCCCAGGCCTTCGTCGACGACGGTCTGCAGGATCAGCAGCGCCGCCATCCCGGTGTCGATGTGCCAGAACGGCACCGGCCACCGCGCTTCGTCGCGATCGGTCCAGCCCTTGTCCGGTTCGGCGTACCGGTCCAGGTACACCCGCTTGCACGACAGCGGCACGATCACCAGCGGCGCGCTGCGCACCGACTCCCGCACGGCGTCCAGGCCCACGGTCCAGAAAGGCCCGAGCGCCTCGCCTTCGAGCACCAGGAACGCCTGCCCCTGCGAAAACCCGGCGGACGGCCCGCGCGTCGCGTTGTCGAGGATGCGCTCCAGGCTCTCGGCGGGCACCGGCTCGGGGCCGAACTCCCGGACCATCCGCCGCCTTCGCACCACGTCTTGGAAATCCATGGTCGGAGACCCTAGCGAAACCGTTCGGGGAGGGGCGCTTTATTGGTCCAGACCAGGATGCGGCATCCTCGATCGTGGGCGCCGGCCGCCGCCGGTGTCGAAGTCGTCGATCTGACGAGGAGGATCGTGCACGACGCGAACCGACCGGCTGACGCCCCCGCCGGACAACCCTGGCTGGTGACCGGCGGGGTCTCCTTCACATCCCGGCTGATCGTCGGGATCGAGCAGTACTCCGACCCCCGGCTCGTCGCCGACGTCCTGGCCGCCGGCGGCTGCGACGTCTTCATCACCACCTACGACCCCGGCGGGAACCGGGCCAGCCTCCTGCTTTCCGACCTCGACGAGGCGATGGACCTCACCCGGTACGGCTGGATCGGGACGACCTCGTTCGCCTACTCGGCCAAGGAAGCCGTGGACACCGCGAAGAAGCTGCGCGACGCGTTCGGCATCGAGGTGATCAAGCTGGACGTCCGCACGCCGGGCAACCTGCCCGACGGCGAACCCACCGTCGCCGCGGCGGAAACCCTGGTCGACGCCGGGTTTTCCGTGCTGCCCTTCATCCGCCCGGACGTCGAGCTGGCGAACCGACTCGTCGGCCTCGGTGCCGTGGCGTTGCGCGTGCTGGCGTCGCCGGTCGCCAGCGCGCAAGGTGTGCTCGACCCGGCCGCCGTGCGGGCGGTGATCGAAACCGTCGACGTCCCGGTCGTCGTCGAAGGCGGGCTCGGCACCCCCGGGCACGTCTCGGACGCGCTGGCGCTCGGCGCGGACGCGGTGCTCGTCAACACCGCGATCGCGATCGCACCGGACTGCCCCGCCACCGCGGCGGCCATGCGCCGCGCCGTCGACGCCGCCCGGCTGACCGAGCCGGCCGGCACCTGAGTCCACACTGGACGGCGTCCCGCCAGACGCTGTCCACTGTGGACATTCAGTATTCCGCTGTGGTCCGGCGGGCCGTCACCAGCAGCAGCGCCACCGCGATGGCGACCAGCACCGACTGCTCGATGATCGCCACCACGCCCTGTCCGATCGAGGTGTTGAGGCCGACCCAGCAGTACGTCAGCAGGGTTCCCGCCGCCGGCGCGAACGCCGGCGGGTTCAGGGCCCGCACGACCACGGCGGCCACCACGACCAGCGCCAGCATCAGCGCGGCCAGCAGCCACGGCGAGATCGACTCCCAGCGTTCCAGCAGCTGCACGCCCGTGCCGGCGACCAGGCCGACCGCGAACCCGGCCCAGTGGTTGCCCTTCGGCGCGTCGCGCGGCGGCTTGCGGAACCCGCGGATCGCCAGGACCACCAGCCCGATCACGATCAGCCCGGCCACGATCAGCTGGGCCGGCGCCGACATGAACGGCGCGGGCCCGACCAGCAGCGAGATCAGGAACTCGGCGGCGCAGCCGAGGACGAACACGACCGACCAGAACACCAGGCCGAGCTTGCCCAGCCACGGTTCGCGGCCGAACAGCGCCTCGGTGATCGCGATCGGCGTGCCCATGCTCCACACGACGTGCAGCGTCAGCACGTACACCGTCCACGGCGCGCCGATCCCCAGCGCCGGGATGTGCCCGGCGTCGAGCACGCGGATGCCGAGGTAGTCCGGGTTGAACAGCGACTGCGTCAGCAGGCCTTCTTCGAGCAGGCCGAAGGCGAGGCTCAGGGTGAGGATGGTCGGCCAGCCGCGGTTCAGGTGCCGGGCGGTCTCGCGGATGAGCAGCGCGGCACTGCCGTAGAAGGCGACGAACATGCCGAACTGGCCGAACTGCTGCCCGGGCCGCGGGGTGCCGCTGAGGTACTGGTCGCCGAGCAGGAACTCGGCGACGAACGGGGACAGTGCCACCAGGAGGAGGGCCGCAGCCAGACGTCGCGCCATGCCCCCATGCTCCCGGTAACCGTCCGGACGCGCTCGGCGATCCCGGCCTCCGACGGCCACGAATTTCCGCGCACCCCCGTGACCCTCGCCACCCCCGGCCCGAACGCCCCGCTTACTTGGCGGCCCAGCCCGGCGGGACGGCTTTGCCGGTCGAGTGCGACTTCAGCGGGGTGTGGTGGCGGACCCCGCGGTGCGGGCCGCGGGTCGCCGTCGACGTCACCGTGGTCATCGACGGCGGCGGTGCCTGGACGTCGGCCACCGTGCCGCCGGACGGCGCTTTCCCGTCGCCGGGCGGGGAAACCGCGTCCGAACCGACCGGGGTGAGGATCACGACGGGCGAGGGCGGCGGCGCGGTCGACGTGGCCGGGATCCGGCCGGGGTCCGGGTAGGACGGCGAGTGCAGGCTGTCGGTCACCCGGCCGCTGCCGGTCACCAGCGCGACCAGCACCAGCCCGGCGGCCACCGGCGACAGGACGGCCGCCGCCACCACGCCCCGCTTGCGGCGGGACGCCGGCAGCGAAGGCGGTGTCACCAGGCCGGACGGCAACGGCTCGGACGACGAGGCCTCCGACAGCGCCCGCACGACCTCGGCGGCGGTCGGGCGCAGCGCCGGGTCGCGGGCCGTCATCAGGTGCAGCACCTGGGAGAACCCGTCCGGCAGGCCTTCCGGGATGCGCGGCTGCCGGCTCAGCCGGGCGAGCGCGGCCTCGACGCGCGGGCCGGCGTACTCGCGCTCGGCCGTGACGGCTTCGATGAGCACGAGCCCCAGCGCGTAGACGTCCGCGGGCGGCCCCACCGGCTCGCCGAGGACCTGCTCCGGCGCCATGTACGCGGCGGTCCCGGCGACCGACCCGACCGCCGTGACGCGCGTGGTGTCCAGGAGGTACGCGACGCCGAAGTCGGTGATCATCGCGCCGTCGTCGCCGAGCAGCACGTTGCCCGGCTTGAGATCGCGGTGGATGACGCCGCGCTCGTGCACGTGGGCCAGCGCGTCGGCCAGCCGCCGGGCCATGGCCACGATCTCGTCGAGGCCGAGCGGGCCGGTGAGCAGACGCTCGGAAAGGTCTTCGCCCTCGACGAGCTGCATCACGAGGTACGCGCGGCCGTCCTCCTCGCCGGCGTCGTGCAGGCCGACGACCCCCGGGTGGTCGAGGCCCTGCAGGATCGCCGTCTCCCGGGCGCGGCGGGGCCCGAGGGTGGCGGCGTTGCGGTGGAACAGCTTGACGGCGCACTCGGTGCCGGCGTCGCGGTCACGGGCGCGGTAGACGCGGGCCGTGCCGCCGCTGCCGAGCAGGTCGCCCAGCTCGTACCGGTCGCCGACGAGCGCGGGCGCGGTGCTCGTGTCGATCTCGGTCTCGGTTTCGGGCAGCGGCGCCAGGTGGTACCGCCGCTCGGTCACGAGGTCGTGCGACTCCGCACCCGCCATCGCCTCCGACCCCCCAGCACGCCGACCGAAGAAGCCAACATAGCCGACGCCGGCCCGAAACGTCTTCACCTTTCGGCGGCTCGTTCCTTCAACGGCTCCCACCAGGACCGGTTCCCGGTGTACCAGGCCACCGTCGCGGCCAGGCCCTCGTCGAACTTCACCTGCGGCGCGTACCCCAGCTCGGTGCTGATCTTCGTGATGTCGACCGAGTACCGGCGGTCGTGGCCCTTGCGGTCCTCGACCCGGCGCACCCGGTCCCAGCCGACGCCGGCCGCGTCCAGCAGCCGGCCGGTCAGGTCCAGGTTGCTCAGCTCGGTCCCGCCGCCGATGTTGTACACCTCGCCCGGCCGGCCCGCCTCGGCGACGAGCTGGATGCCCTGGCAGTGGTCGTCCACGTGCAGCCAGTCGCGCACGTTCATTCCGTCGCCGTAGAGCGGCACCTGCGCGCCGTCGAGCAGGTTGGTGACGAACAGCGGGACGACCTTCTCCGGGAACTGGTACGGCCCGTAGTTGTTCGAGCACCGCGTCACGCACACCGGCAGGCCGTGCGTGCGGAAGTACGCCCGCGCCAGCAGGTCCGACGACGCCTTCGACGCCGAGTACGGCGAGTTCGGCTCCAGCGGGTGCTCTTCCGGCCACGAACCGTCGTCGATCGAGCCGTACACCTCGTCGGTGGACACGTGCACGAACTTGCCGACCTCGGCGCGCAACGCCGCTTCGAGCAGCGTGTGCGTGCCGAGGACGTTCGTCAGCACGAAGTCGCCCGCCCCGGCGATCGACCGGTCCACATGGGACTCCGCGGCGAAGTGCACCACGAGGTCGACACCGCGCATCACGTCCGCTACGACCGAGGCATCACAGATGTCGCCTTCGACGAACGTCAGCCGTTCGCTGCCGGCCACCGGGGCGAGGTTCGCCCGGTTCCCGGCGTAGGTCAGCGAGTCGAGCACGGTCACCTCGGCGCCGTCGAGCGCCGGGTACGCCCCGGACAGCACCTGCCGGACGTAGTTCGAGCCGATGAAACCCGCTCCGCCGGTCACCAGGACCCGCATCGTTTTCCCCTTTCAGGCAAGCTCGGAAGATCAGCTCAGTTCGAAGATCACGGACGCGGCGGGCACCTCGACCGGCCGGGCGCGCAGCAGGCGCCAGCCGCTCTCGGCGAACACGCCGTCCCACTGCGCGAGCGTCGGCAGGTCGACGCCCATCAGGTCGTGCGCGGTCTCGAACCCCAGGGTGAACACGGGCTTCTCGCGGTCCGCCACGCCTTCGAGGCGCGCGGTGTCGCCGAGCAGGAACCGGCGCGCGTCCGGGAACGCCTCGCGCAGCATCCGCAGGGTCGCCACGCAGCGCTCCCGCGGCCAGAAGTCGTGCCCCATCATGAAGCACGTCAGCAGTTCGACGCCTTCGAAGCGCGGTGACGGCCGCAACGCGCGGACGTCCGCCTCGACGAACTCGAAGCCCAGTCCCTCGGCTTCGGTGTTCGACGCCGCCGAGCGCAGCACCGCCGGGGCGATGTCGACGCCGACGCCGCGCACGCCCGGGAAGCGGCGGGCCAGGTCGATGAGCCGCCCGCCGCCGCCGCAGCCGAGGTCGGCCACCTTGGTCACCGGGAAGTCCAGGCCGGCCAGGGCTTCGGCGAACACCGGGTCGAACGCCTGCCGGTTGATGTCCCGGCAGGCGAATCCGATGGCCGCGGCGTCGCGCCGGAAGAAGTCGCCGGTGCGCTCGGAGTTGCGGACGATCCGCGGCATGTTCGCGAACAGCTCGCCGCAGCCGATCGTCAGCCAGTGGAAGAACGCCTTGGCCCGGACCACCTCGGCGAACTCCGGGCCGGCCACGACGACGTCACCCTCGCGCACCACGACGCCGACCGAGGCCAGCGCCGCGAACACGCTCCGGATCGACGGCTCGTGCAGGTCGCGCTGCGCGCAGAACTCCGGCACGTCGAGGGCGCCGCCGCCGTCGAGGACGTCGAGGGCGCCGGCCTCCCAGGCCGTGGCGACGGCGAACGCCGCCACGGCCGAGTTGAAGATGCCCGCCGCGCCGCCCGGGATCGGCTCCGGCGCCCAGTCGCCGATCCAGGAGACCGGGAACGTCGTGGTCTCGGTCATCTCAGACCAGCCGGACCGTCGGCACGTAGAGGATCCACTGGCCGCCGGCGTCGCGGAACGCCTGCTCCTTGGCCATGATCTCGTCGGCGTGGTTCCACGCGAACAGCAGCGCGTAGTCCGGATAGGGGTCCGAGAACGCGGCGGCCGGCTTCACCGGGATGTGCGTGCCCGGGGTGAGGCGGTTCTGCTTGGCCGGCGTGGTGTCGCAGACGAACTCGACGAGGTCCGGGCCGAGGCCGCACAGGTTGGCGATGGTCGCGCTCTTCGCCGTGGCGCCGTAGGCGACGACGCGCTTGCCCTCGTCCTTCGCCTTGCGCAGCAGGGTGACGAGGTCTTCCTTGACCTGCAGCACCTTCGCGCCGAACGCCTCGAGCGTCGCCCGCTCGTGCAGCCCGGCGGCCTGCTCCTCGGCCAGCAGTTCGTGGACGGCCGCCGACGGCGTCCGGGAGCCGGCCGGCGCCAGCGTGTAGCGCACCTCGCCACCGTGGACGTCGAGGCGGTGCGCGTCGACGAGCTCGAGGCCGTGGCGCTGCGCCATCTGCTGCACCGAACGCAGGGTGAAGAAGTAGAAGTGCTCGTCGTAGATCTGGTCGAACGACGTGCGCTTGACGATCTCGCCCAGGTACGGGTCCTCGAAGACGAACACGCCGCTCGGCTTCAGCAGCGCCTTGACGCCGTCGAGGATCGAGTCCATGTACGGGATGTGGCACAGGGTGTTGGCCGCGTAGATGACGTCGGCCGGGCCGTCCTCGGCGAGGATCTCGCGCGCCGTCGACTCCTCGAAGAACGACTTGCGCACGCGCACGCCCTTCGACGCCGCGACGTCGGCGACGCCACCGGAGGGCTCGACGCCCAGGTGCCGGATGCCGGAGTCGGCCAGCGTCTTGAGCATGATGCCGTCGTTGCAGCCCATCTCGACGGCGAACGGGTCGTCGCCGGTGAGCTCGGTGGCGATCAGGTGCTTGGCGAGGTCCTCGAAGTGTCCGCGCATCACCACCGAACCCGAGGAGTAGTACGGGTACTCCTCGTGGAACATCGCCTCGCGGGGCACCTCCTCCATCAGCTGCACCATCGTGCAGCCGCCGCACAGGCCGACGGCGAGGCGGAAGAAGAACTCCTTGTCCGGGTCGGCGCCCGGCGCGACGAAGGCGTCGGAGAGCGGCTGGCGCCCGAAGTCGAAGAACTCTTCGACCGTGCCGCCGCAGATCCGGCACTCAGCAGTGTTCGACATGCTCACAATCTCCCTCTTGGGTATGGGAAAGTTTCAGATCCAGACGTTGCGGGCGACCCGCTGCACCTGCTCGATCAAGGCGGCCTGTTCGAGCGTCCCGTCGTGTTCCTCCTGCAGCGGCGCCTTGGTGGCGACCGCTTCGACGAAGGCCCGGATCGCCCCGGCGAACTGGTGGTCGGCCGCCAGCACCACCTCTTCGCGGTGGTCCTGCCGTTCGATCCGCAGCACCGGCCGGTGCGTCTCCGGCAGGGTGAACGCCCAGTCCAGCGACAGCCGCCCGGTGCTGCCGGAAAGGGCGTAGCTGTTCTGGTACGAGTGCTCCATGCCGAAGGTCAGCTGGGCCGGCACGCCTTCGGGCGACGCGAGCAGCACGCTGCCCGACATCACGACGTCGAGCGCGCGGTCGCGGCGGAACACCGCGCCGGCCACCGACAGGTCCCGGCCCAGCAGGTGCTGGGCCGCGCGGATCGGGTAACCGCCGAAGTCGAGGAACGCACCGCCGCCGACGTCCGGCTGGTAGCGGATGTCCCCCGGCGGCTTCGGCGGGATCGTGAACGCGCTGTGGAAGCCGCGCAGGTCCCCGATCGCGCCGTCGGCGAGCAGCTTGCGCACCGCCGCGTGCTGGGAGTGGTAGAGGAACATGTAGTTCTCGAGCAGCACCAGGCCGCGCTCGCGGGCCAGGTCGAGCAGCCGCGCCGACTCCTTGCAGCCGTCGGTCATCGGCTTCTCCACCAGCACGTGCTTGCCGGCTTCGAGGCACCGTTCGATCCACTCCGCGTGCAGCATCAGCGGCAGCGGGATGTAGACGGCGTCGACGTCCTCGTGCTCGGCCACCGCCTGGTAGCCGGCGTAGGGCGTGCCGCCGAAGCGGTCGGTGAACTTCCGGGCCCGCTCGCCGTCGCGGCTGGCGATCGCGACGACGTCGATCGCCGGGTCGGTCTCCATCGCCGGCAGCGTCCGCCGCCAGGCGATGTCCGCGCACCCGATCACCCCGAAGCGCAGCCGCTGGGCCGGTTGGTAACTCGTCATCGGCAGAAACTCCGCTGCTCGTCGGGATGGGGGGAGGTCGGTGGGCTCGTCAGGAAGCGTGCGCCGCGGGGGCGCCCGCCCCCAGTGCCGCGTAGTGCGCGAGGCACTCCTCGTAGGTCGGCAGCAGCCCTTCGGACTCCGCCTCCTTGAGGCCGACGCCGTTCGCGTCCTTTTCGGACATGATCGGCGGCCCGGTCAGCTCCCACGGGATGCCGATGTCCGGGTCCATCGGGTTGAGCACGAGCATGGTGCCCGGCACGTAGTTCTGCGAGCACAGGTAGTTCATGCACGCGTCGTCGGTCAGGGCGTGGAAGGCGTGGCCCAGCCCGTCGGCCAGGTAGACCGCCGTGCCGGAGTCCTCGTCCTGGTAGGTGACGTCGTAGACGCCGAACGTCGGCGAGCCGACACGCAGGTCCACCACGACGTCCATCACCGCGCCGCGCACGCACGTGACCAGTTTCGCCTGGCCCGGCGGGAGCGTGGTGCCGTGGATGCCGCGCACGGTGTCGCGGCGGCTCGTGGAGTAGTTCACCTGGTTGACCACGAACGGGTAGCCGATCAGGTCCGAGAGCGCGTCCGCGCGGAACGCCTCGTGGAACCGGCCCCGCTGGTCCGGGAACTGCTCCGGGAACAGCCTGAAGGCATTCGGGACCTTGGTCTCTTCGATCCGCATTCCGCCCGGCATAGCTACCAGCTCCCCAATTCGTCCCGGAAAGAGTTCGTCATGCCGCGGCCAGCTTCTCCAGCAGGCCCACGGCTTCCGCGGGCGAACGCTGGGCCCGGACCGCGGCGGCGGCGCGCAACGCGCCGGTGGTGAAAGCGGGCTCGTCCAGCAGCGCGCGGCACCGCTGCGCCACCCGCTCCGGTGAAACCTCGTCCAGGGCGAGCTGCAGGCCCGCGCCGGTCGCGGCCACGGCCGCGGCGTTGTCGAACTGGTCGTCGAACTGCGGCAGCACCAGCTGCGGGCAGCCGGCCTCCAGCGCGGTGAGCACGGTGCCCTGGCCACCGTGGTTGACCATGGCCTCGCAGGCCGGCAGCACCTGGGCGAGCGGGAGCCGCCCGGCGCGGTCGGCCGCGGCGGCCAGCTCGGGCCAGTCCGCCAGCACGTCGTCGGCGGCGGCCACCACCAGCTCGACGTCGAGTTCCTTCAGCAGCTTCAGCATCGGGGCCACGGTCTCGCGCAGCCCGAGGGCGGCCATGCCGGGCAGCACCGTGCCGAAGGTGACGCACACCCGCGGCCGCTCCCGCGGCTCGAACACCCAGCCCGGCAGCCGCACGTCGCCGTTGAACGACCCGCCGCGGACGCCTTCGTGGCCGAACGCGTGCGGCAGCCGCATGCCCGGCGGCCACGGGTCCAGCGTGCCCACCGGGTCCGGCGGCGCCGCGGCGAGCTCGATCGCCGCCGCCCGGCCGTACTCGGTCAGCGGCGCGACACCCCAGTGGTAGGCGACGACCGGGACGTCGTGGACCGCGGCCGCCAGCGGGCCGGCGAACTCCGCCCGCTCGCTGACGACGAGGTCGGGCCGCCACGCGCCGATCAGCTTCCGCGCGCCGGGCAGGCACGCCCGGGCGATCTGCCCGAACGCGTGGCCGTGCTCGGAGCGCCGCAGCTCGGTGCTCTCGGCGGTGACCGGCGGTTCGCCGCCGACCAGCTCGACGAACTCGGGCGCGGCACCCCAGGACGTCACCGGCAGGCCGCACCGGAGCACGACCGGCGCGAACGCCTCGGTCGTGGCGACCAGGACCTCGTGCCCGGCCGCCCGGGCCGCCCAGGCGAGCGGCACGAGGGGGAACAGATGGCCGCGCAACGGCGCGGTCGTGAACAGCAATCGCACGCGAACTTCCTTTCCCGGTGCGGTGAATCCGGCCAGGCGGCACTTTCACGTGAAAGTGCCGCTCCCAGGTGGGCACTTTCACGTGAAAGTGCCGTTCCCGGGGTCAGCAGAGGCTGTGGATGCAGGCCAGCAGGCTGCGGGCCTCGATGTTCAGGTAGTGCCCGTGGCGCAGCAGGTCGATCAGCTGGCGCACGGTCATCCAGCAGTAGTTCGGCGGCACCTCGACCGGGAACTCGTCGCCCACCTCGATCAGCTGGTAGCGGGTCAGCGCGTGGTAGAACCGGCCGCCCTCTTCAGAAAGCTTCTGGTCGTAGTGGGTCTTGACCCCGCCGACCTCGAGCACGTCCCGCAGGAAGGGCTCCTTGATCGACGACACGTCCTGGCCGGGCAGCAGGTGCACGGTGGGCGCCATCTCGACCATGTCCATCAGCCCGTACTCCGGGCGGGCCTGCACCAGCAGGTGCAGCACGCCGCGGACGCGCCGGGCGAGGAAGGCGGCATGCCCCTCCCCCCTGGGGTGGAGCAGGGGCTGCCGCCAGGCCTTGACCTCCCGGGTGCCCGCCTCGACCCGCACGCCGATGATGCGGAAGTTCTCCCCCGCGTCGTCGGTGATCTCCTCGTCGTCGCGGTGCCAGCCCGTCGTCGCCGACAACGGCGTCAGCCGGGCCGACCAGTCGCAGCGCGTCTTGGCCTCGGTGAACCAGCTGAGGATGTCCCCCGCGGTGTGCAGGGCCGGGCCCGGTGCGTCCTCGGTCGTGTACTGGTAGGAGCGCACGAGCGCGTCCCGGAAGTCCTCGCCGGTCGCGCCGTCGCCGTCCGGCAGCGCGAACGGGATGCACGAGAGCACCGTGCGGGCGTCCATGTTCACCAGGTTGTCCCGGTGGGAGAGCTCGCCGATCTGGGCCAGGCTCAGCCAGCAGTAGTCCTCGTGCAGCTCGACGTCGCCGGTCACCAGCACGACCATGTTGCGGTTGCGCTTGCGCCAGAACCACGCGCCCTGCTCGGACTGCAGCACGTCCACCAGCACCTGGCCGCGGCCGGCGCCGACGAAGTACTCCAGGTAGCGCGTCGAGCCACCGCGGTGCACCTGCGTGTAGTTGCTGCGGGTGGCCTGCACCGTCGGCGACAGCTGGAGCGTGTTGACGTTGCCCGGCTCCATCTTGGCCTGCATCAGGCAGTGCAGCACACCGTCGAACTCCTTGACGACGATGCCGAGGATGCCGATCTCGGGCTGGTTGATGATGGGCTGGGACCACGTCGGGACCCCGCCCTCGCGCACCTGCAGGCCTTCGATGGTGAAGAAGCGCCCGCTCTTGTGCCCGAGATTGCCGGTTCCGGCCTCGAACTCCCAGTCACCGAGCTCGGCGAACGGGATGCGGTCGACGGCGAAGTGCCCGGCCGCCGACCGCTCCGCCCACCAGTCGTGGAACTCCACCATGGACATCACACTGCCGCCGGTGGTTTCGGGCACGGGGTTCAGTTCCCGGTGCAGCACCGCGAGTCGCTTCATGCTCGTGCTCTCCTGTCTCCTCGGGCCACCGGATGGGTCAGAGCTTCGCCAGCACCGCCTGCACCTTCTCCACGACCCGTTCCTGGTCCACGTCGGACAGTGACGCGTACATCGGCAGCGAGAAGATCTCGTGCGCCGCCGCCTCGGTCTCGGGCAGCGAACCCTCGCGGTAGCCGAGCTTCGCGAAGCCGGACTGCGTGTGCACCGGCCACGGGTAGCTGATGTTCAGCTCGACGCCCTCGGGCTTGAGCTGCTCGATGATCTTGTCCCGCAACGGGTGCCGGGCCACGTAGACGTAGTAGACGTGGTCGTTGCCCGGCGCGAGGGCCGGCGTCACGAGGTCGGTGCCGGCGAAGGCCTCGACGTACCGCTCGGCGATGAGCCGGCGGCGGGCGATGTAGTCGTCGAGCCGGGTCAGCTTGCGGCGCAGGATCTCCGCCTGCACCTCGTCGAGCCGGCTGTTGTACCCCGGAGTGGAGACGACGTAGTAGACCTTCTCCATGCCGTAGTAGCGCAGCCGCCGCAGGTTCGCCTCGGTCTCGGCGTCCGAGGTGATCGTCGCGCCGCCGTCACCATAGGCGCCGAGCACCTTGGTCGGGTAGAAGGAGAAGGCCGCGGCCTTGCCCATCGACCCGGCGATCTTCCCGTGGTGGCGGGCGCCGTGCGCCTGCGCGCAGTCTTCCAGGATCGGCAGGCCGTGCTTGGCCGCGATCGCTTCCAGCGGCGCCATGTCGACGCACTGGCCATACAGGTGCACGGGCAGCAGGCAGGTCGTGCGCTCGGTGATCGCCGCCTCGACCTGCTCGACGTTCATCAGGTACGTGCCGGGGTGGACGTCGACGAACACCGGCACCGCGCCGATCTGGTCGATCGCCAGCACGGTCGGCGCCGCGGTGTTGGACACCGTGATCACCTCGTCGCCGGCCTTGACGCCGAGGGCGCGCAGGCCGAGGACGATGGCGTTGGTGCCGTTGTCGACGCCGACGCAGTGCTCGACGCCGTGGTAGGCGGCGAACTCCTCCTCGAACGCCTTCACACTCGGGCCGAGCACGAGCTTGCCGGAGCGGAAGACCGTGTCGACGGCGTCGAGAATGTCGTCCCGTTCTTTCTCGTACTCCGGCAAATAACCCCAGACATATTGAGCCATCAGGGCGGGTCACCTCCAGGGGATCGGCCGTGGCACGACCGGACAGGGCTCGTACGACGCAGGCGAATTCCCGGTTGACTTCCGGGACGCTGCAACACATGGGCTATTCGGCACGACGACTATTCGCTTTCGCTGGCCGCGCCGCCGGAGTCATGGAAGCACACTTCCGCTCGGCTGTCACAGCATTGCCGGCGTCCGATTCGACGAGCATTACCGGCCCGTCCCGCCGGCGGGACAACGACCGCCACGGTGTTGTTGACCGGGGCCGGAGGGCTGGCTAACCTCGGCCGGGTTCCGGCTGCCGACTGGGGGCATTCGCCCGGAGCGCGTCACCCCGCATCAGGGGAAGGATTCGCCGCGCGGCCACACGGACGATTAAGCGGAAGGGCTGAATTGTCATGTCAGAGAACGCCACGAAAGTCGACCTCACCAATGTCGACGACGTCGAGGAGATGGTCCGGGAGATCGCCCGGATGATCTGCGCCGAGCAGCCCGACATGCCCGAACCGGAGAGCCTGCGCGACCTCGACTCGTTTTCCGTGGTGCAGGTGCTGCTCGAGGTCGAGAACACGACGGACCGGAAGCTGCTGGAGAAGTTCGAGGACTTCACCGAGGGCGAAGAGTTCCGCGACCTGGCGGCCTACATCGTGAAGATCGTCGCCGAGGAGGACGCGGCCCCGGCCGAAACCCCGGCCCCCGCAGACGGAACGGCGGCCCCCGACGCCGCCGCTCCGGACGCCCCGGCCTAGTGCTCGTGAGTGTTTAGGGCGGTTCTAACCGCCCTAAACACTCACGACCGGCCGCGGCAGACCGCCGGTGTGCGGGCGCCCCGGGCCCGCACACCGGTCCCGCCGGCGAGACACGGTTCTCCTCACAGATCGGACGGCTCAGCCGATGGACCACTCCACCACGGATACTTCACGGCCCGTGCTCCCGGTCCGGCCCGAACCCCTCGCCGTCCGGCCGCCGCGGCACCGGCTCGCGCGCCGGTTCATCCTGTGGCGCACGCTCAACACGCTGTTCTGGGCGATCGGCGTGCTCGGCGCGTTCGTCACGCTCCACATCATCTTCGACGGCATCCGCACCTGGCTCGACCCGGTCATCTGGGGCGTCGGCGCCATCTTCGCGGCGAACTTCCTGTTCATGCCGACCTACCGCTACCTGGTGCACCGCTGGGAGACGACCGACGAAGCCGTCTACTCGCTCAGCGGCTGGATCACCCGGGAGTGGCGGATCGTCCCGGTGTCCCGGATCCAGAGCATCGACACCGTGCAGGGCCCGATCGAGCAGCTGCTCGGCCTCTCGACCATCAAGGTCACGACGGCCTCGCACGAGGGACACGTGAAGATCGAAGGCCTGGAGACGCCGATCGCCGAGGAGGCCGTCCGCCGGCTCAACGAGATCGCCCAGGCCACCCCCGGGGACGCGACGTGACGGCGGAAGCGGCCACCGAGCCCGTGACCCCCGCGCCGGCCGAGGAGAGCGGGCTTCCCTGGCTGCGCCTGGACATCAAGCTCTTCTACGTCAACGCGGCCAAGTTCACGATCTCCTTCGCCATCAGCATCACGAGCTACTTCCTCTACGACTCGGGCCCGGTCTGGCCGCTGCTGGTGGTCAGCGGCATCAGCGCGCTGATGACCCTGCGGGACCTGTGGCGCTGGCTGTTCACCCGCTACCGCGTCACCCCCGAACGCGTCGAGCGCCGCACCGGCCTGCTGGTCCGCGAGGAGCGGCACGTCGGGCGCGACCGCATCCGCAGCGTCAGCAGCAGCGCGAAACTGCGGCACCGCTTGGTGAAACTGCGCGTCGTCCACATCGGCTCGGGTGAGGGCAAGCACTTCTCGGCCGCGTTCAAGCTCGACGCGCTCTCGAAGGAGACGGCCGCCCAGCTGCGGCGCGACCTGATCCCCCGCGACGCCGAGGCACCGGCGGAACGCGAGGTCGTCATCGCCCGGCTGCGCTGGATCTGGTTGTGGTACAACGTTTTTCACGTCTGGGCGATCCTCGCCGGGGTCCTTTTCCTCGTGTCGCTGTACTTCACGATGCAGACGTTCGCCGTCGACCTGATCGACGTCATCGCCGGCCTGATCCACTGGGCGGACCTCGGCGTGTGGCGCACGATCGGCGCGTCCGTCGGGATCACGTTCGTCCTCGGCTACTTCTCCCTCGGCCTGGACTTCGCCGCGAAGCACTGGAACTTCGAACTGGTCCGCACGACCAGCGGCGAGGACGGCACCGAGCTGCGCACCCGGCAAGGCCTGTTCACCACCAAGACCGTGCACCGCGAGGACCGCCGGATCCGGGGCGTGCACCTGCACGAACCGCTGCTGTGGCGGTGGATGCGCCTCGCCGAGACCAAGGTGATCACGACCGGGCTCAACGCCTCGCTCAACGAGTCGGCCAACATCCTGCCGCGCACCCCGCTGCGCGACGCCCGGCACGCGGCGAGCTTCGTCTTCCCGGACGGCCACCAGCCCCTCGAAGCGCCGCTGCTGCGCCACCCCATCGGCGCGTTCCGGCGCCGGCTGTACTGGGCGACCTACGGCCCGGCGGCCGTCGCGGGCCTGCTCGCCTGGCTCGGCGCGACCGGCGTCGTGCCGGTGTCGTGGTGGCCGCTGCCGCTGCTGCTCCTGCCGCTGACCTGGGCGCTGGCCTGGGTCGCCTACCGCACGCTGGGCCACGCGCTCATCGGCCCGTACCTGGTCGTGCGCAGCGGCGCGGCCGGCCGCTCGACGACCGTGCTGCGCACCCGCGCGGTGATCGGCTGGCGGCTGCGGCAGACGATCTTCCAGCGACTGGGCTCGCGGATGACGATCGGCGTCCCGACCGCGGCCGGCGACCGCTACTACCGCGCGATCGACGTCGGCACCGAGCAGGCCCTCGCGTTCGTCGCCGGCGCCGACCCGGAACTCGCGCACGAATTCCTTTCCGGCACCGGGACACCCCCGGCCGATTCGCATTTCGCCCCGCGATCGGACGCTTCATGAACGCACCATTCCGAAACTCGGAGGTGACAATGCGGCACACCAGGCTCACCGAAACGCTTTCCGTCGGCGAAATCGGGCTCGGCTGCAGTTCGATGTCCTACGGTTACGGGCCCGCCCGGACCGCGCGGGACCACGCGGAGTCGGCGCGGGTGCTCCGGCACGCGGTCGACCTCGGCGTCACCGTGTTCGACACGGCCGACGTCTACGGCCCGTTCACGAACGAACAGCTGCTCGGCGAGGTGCTCGCGCCGGTGCGCGCCGACACCACGATCGCCACCAAGGTCGGGCTGGTCCTGCGGCCCGACGGCACCCTGGAACGCAACGGGCGCCCCGAATACCTCCGCGAGGCCTGCGAAGGCTCGCTGAAACGGCTCGGCGTCGACGCGATCGGCCTCTACCAGCTGCACCGGGTCGACCCGGACGTGCCGCTGACCGAGTCCTGGGGCGCCCTGGCCGAGCTCGTCACCGAGGGCAAGGTCCGCGGCCTCGGCATCTCGCACGCCACCGTGGAGGAGCTCGAACAGATCCACGCGCTCTTCCCGATCGCCGCGGTGCAGTACGAACTGTCCGTCTGGGAGCGGCGCAACCTCGAGGAAATCCTTCCGTGGACGTGGAAGAACGACGTCGGGTTCCTCGCCTGCTGCCCGATCGGCCGCGGTTACCTGTCCGGCCGGGTCGCCGTCGACGAGCTCGTCGACGGGGATTCGCGACGGCGTGATCCGCGGTTCGAGGCCGCCGCGCTCACCGACAACCAGCGCATCGTCGACGGCCTGCACCGGGTCGCCGCCCGGCACGGCGCGACCCCGGCGCAGGTGGCGATCGCGTGGCTCACCACGCACGGCGACAACGTCGTGCCGATCCCGGGCACGCGGCGGCTGCGCTGGCTGGAGGAGAACGTCGGCGCGGCCGGGATCCGGCTGGACGCGGAGGACCTGCGCGACATCGACACGCTGCCGGTGGCGACCGGCGAAAAGCGCTGGGACGAACACCGTGAACCGGCCGTCTCGAAATGACCGCGCAATTCCTTAGATACGGTGGCGGCGCTGTCCTAGACTTCGGGCAGCTCACCGGCCGCGGCGAACCGGCCATTCCCGGAAGAGCCGTTCTGCACATTCATCGTGACGCGAAACTGGAGGAGAAGCCGTGGGCGCACAGGCACGACCGCTGATCACGGTGCTCGGCTCGTCCGGGCTCTTGGGCACCGCCATCACCCGCGAACTGGCGAACCGGCCGGTCCGCCTCCGCCTCGCCGGGCGCCGGCCGACCACCGTCCCGGACGGGGCGTTGGCCGACATCGACGTCCGGACCACCGACCTGACCGCCGACGGGGCCGTCGCCGACGCCGTCGAAGGCGCCGACGCGGTGATCCACCTGGTGGCGCACATCGCCGGCGCCAGCACCTGGCGGGTGTCGTCGGACGACCCGGTCGCCGAGCGCGTCAACCTCGGGCTGGTGCACGACCTCGTCGCCGCGGTGAAGGACCAGCGGCCGGAGAACCCGCCGGTGGTCCTGCTGGCCGGGTCGATGTCGCAGGCCGGGCGCTCGATCTCGGGCCGGATCGACGGCACCGAACCCGACCGGCCGCTGACCACCTACGACCGGCAGAAGCTGGACGCCGAGCACGCGATCCGCGACGCCGTCGAGGCGGGCCTGCTGCGGGGCGCGTCGCTGCGGCTGGCCACGCTCTACACCCAGGGTTCCGACTCCCCCGCGCTCGACCGCGGGGTCGTCTCGGCGATGATGCGCCGCGCGTTCGCCGGCGAGCCGCTCACCATGTGGCACGACGGCACGGTCAAGCGGGACCTGGTGTGCGTGGACGACGTCGCCCGCGCGTTCCTCGCCGCGCTCGACCAGCCGGACGCCGTCGATGGGAAGCCGTGGCTGGTCGGCACCGGGCTCGCGACGAGCATCGCGGACCTGTTCGGCGGGGTCGCGAAGGTCGTGGCCGCGCAGACCGGACGGGAGCCGGTGCCGGTGGTGTCGGTCAAGCCGGCCGACCACTCGATGCCGACCGACCTGCTCGACTTCGTGCTCGACCCCTCGGGTTTCCAGAACGCCACCGGCTGGGCGCCGCGCGTCTCGCTGGAGCACGGCCTGGAGAACCTCGCCGCGGCGATGGCCCGCGACGCCGTCGCCCAGAGCGTCTGAGGGGGAAACCGTGCGCGTCCTGCTGGTCCTGCCCGCCGAGAAGAGCATCTTCAACTACCTGGTGCCGGTCACCTGGGCGCTGCGCACCGCCGGCCACGAGGTGCACGTCGCGAGCCTGCCGCGGTTCGCGAGCACGATCACCCAGGCCGGGCTGACCGCGGTCCCGGTCGGGCACGACCGGGACCCGTGGCGCATCACCGAAAACCGGCCCGAGGAGCGCGCCGCGCTGCGGGCCGGGGTGGCCGCGCCGTACGACCTGTTCGACGCGCCCGGTAGCGCGTCGTGGGACTACCTGCGCGACGGGATGACGGCCGCGGTCAACGGCTGGCACCGGCTGACCAACTTCCCGATGGTCGCCGACCTTGTCTCCTACACCCGGTACTGGGAGCCGGACCTCGTGCTGTGGGAGCCGCTCTGTTACGCCGGGGCGATCGCCGCCAAGGCGTGCGGCGCGGCGCACGGCCGGCTCCTGTTCGGCATCGACGTCTTCGGCGCCACCCGGGTCGACTACCTGCGGACGCAAGCGCGGCAGGTGCCGGCGGACCGCGCCGACCCGCTGGCCGACTGGCTCGGGAGCTACGCCCGCAAGTACGGCTTCGACGCCGGTGAGGACCTCGCCGTCGGCGACTTCACCATCGACCAGCTGCCCGCGTCGCTGAGCCTGGACGCCGGGCTCGACACCGTGCGCGTCCAGTTCGTGCCCTACGGCGGGGCGGCTGTGGTGCCGGATTGGCTGAAGCGGCCGGCGGAGCGTCCCCGGGTCGCGCTGACCCTCGGTCTCACCGCGACCGAGGTCTTCGGCGGCTACAACGTGCCGCTGTCGGAGATCCTCTTAGGACTGTCCGAATTGGACGCCGAGGTGGTGGCGACGGTCGCCGAGGACGTGCAGCGGACACTGCCGCCGATGCCGGAGAACGTCCGGATGGTGCCGTACGTGCCGTGGCACGCGCTCGCCCCGACGTGCGCCGCGGTGGTGCACCACGCGGGCGCGGCGACGCTGGCCACCACGGCGCGGCACCCGGTGCCGCAGCTGGCCCTGCACTTCCACTTCGACCAGCCCTACCTCGGCCGCAAGCTCGCCGAGCACGGCGCCGGCCTGGAGATCCACACCGGCGACGCAACGGGCGCGAACGTCCGCGACGCCGTCGCCCGCTTGCTCACCGAACCTGCTTTCAAGGCCCGCGCGGCAGACCTGCGCGACGAGATCTTCGCGCTCCCCACCCCGAACGAGCTGGCCGGAACCCTAGAAGAGCTGACCGCCAAGCACCGCACCCGCTGACCCCAAGCCGCACTTTCGCCGAGAAAGTGTTCCGGAGTTACGACCTCCGGATTCAGGTTCACTCGAAAGTGCCGCGGCAGACCCGGAAAGGAGCATTATGCGCGTCCTGTTCGCCACCACGCCGCAGAAGAGCGTCTTCCTGTACCTGGCGCCGATGGCGTGGGCGCTGCGCACCGCCGGCCACGAGGTCCGCTTCGCGAGCCAGCCCGCGCTGACGGACGTGATCACGCAGTCCGGCCTCACCGCGGTCCCGGTCGGGCACACCCGCAACCGCCGCCTCAGCGACGACGACGGCCGTGAAGAGGGCCGCGCCGGGTTGCCCGCGCCGTACGACGTCTTCGACGACTACGAGCGCGCCACCTGGGAGTACCTCGAGCCGGGCATGGCCGACGCGGTGCGCGGCTGGCACTGGCTGACCAACCACCCGATGATCGGCGGGCTCGTCGAGTTCGCCCGCGCCTGGCAGCCGGACCTGATCGTCTGGGAACCGTTCTGCTACGCCGGGCCGATCGCCGCGAAGGCTTGCGGCGCAGCACATGCGCGTCTCCTGTTCGGGGTGGACGTCTTCGGCGCGGCGCGCGAGCAGTACCGGCGGCGGCTGGCCGAAGAGCCCGGCCGCGTCGATCACCTCGGCGCGTGGCTCGGCCGGTACGCGCGGATGTACGGCGCGGAGTTCTCCGAGGACATGACGACCGGGCAGTTCACCATCGACCAGTTCCCGGCCAGTTTCCAGCCCGCGACCGAGCTGGATGTCGTGCGCACGCAGTACATCCCGTACGGCGGCCCGGCCGTGGTACCGGACTGGCTGTCCAAGCCGCCGGAGCGCCCGCGCGTCGCGATGACCCTGGGCCTGACCGCGACCGAGCACTTCAACGGCTACACCGTCGGCGTCCAGGAGGCCCTCGACGCGCTCGCCGACCTCGACATCGACCTGGTCGCGACCGTCGCGGAGAAGGCACAGGCGGAACTGACGCGGATCCCGGACAACGCGCGGATCGTCTCGTACGTGCCGTGGCACGCGCTGGCCCCGACGTGCTCGGTCGTCGTCCACCACGCCGGCGCCGCGACCATGGCCACGACGTCGCGGCACCCGGTGCCGCAGCTGGCCCTGCACCACCACTACGACCAGCCGTTCCTCGGGCGCAAGCTGGCCGAGCACGGCGCCGGGCTGGAGCTGCCGACCCACCGCGCGACCGGCGCGCGGATCCGCGAGAGCGTCGAACGGCTGCTCACCGAGCAGTCCTTCAAGGACCGGGCCGCGGACCTGCGCGACGAGATCCTCGGGCTGCCGTCGCCGAACGCGATCGTGCCGGAGATCGAGGCGCGCGTCCGATGAGGGTCCTGCTGACGACCTATCCGGAGAAGACGTTCTTCTACCACCTGGTCCCGCTCGCCTGGGCGCTGCGCACGGCCGGGCACGAGGTGCGCGTGGCGTGCCAGCCGAAGTTCGCGCCGGTCGTCACCCAGGCCGGGCTGACCGCCGTGCCGGTCGGGTCCGACCGCAACTTCTGGCGCATCACCGAGACGCGCGCCGGCGGGACGGAGGCGATGCGCGAAGGGATCATGCCGCCGTACGACGCCTTCGACGACGTCACCAAGCAGAATCTCGAGTACCTGCAGCCGGGGCTGACCGAGGCGGTGCGCGGCTGGCACCGGGTGAGCAATTTCCCCATGGTGGCCGACCTCGTCGAGTTCGCCCGGGCCTGGCAGCCGGACCTCGTCGTGTGGGAGCCGCTGAGCCAGGCGGGCGCGATCGCCGCGCGGGCGTGCGGCGCGGCGCACGCCCGGATGCTGTGGAGCATCGACCTCTTCGGCGGCGTCCGCGACCACTACCTGCGGTTGCGCGGTGACGAGCCGGACCCGTTCGAGGCGTGGTTTTCCGGCTACGGCCGCAAGTACGGCTTCGAGTTCGGCGAGGACATGGTCACCGGGGACTTCACCCTCGACCACCTGCCGGGCAGCCTGCAGATCGAGGCCGACCTGCCGTACCTGCGCTTCCAGTATGTCCCCTACGGTGGCCCGGCTTCGGTACCGGACTGGCTGCAACGTCCTCCCGAGCGCCCGAGGATCGCGCTGACGATGGGGCTGAGCGCCACCGAGATCTTCGGCGGTTACCACCTGTCGCTGCCCGACGTCCTCGACGCACTGTCCGATGTGGACGTCGAGGTGGTGGCGACGGCGCAGGGGCTCGGCACCGTCCCGTCGAACGTCCGCCTGGTCTCCTACGTCCCGCTGCACGCCTTGGCGCCGACGTGCGCGGCCGCCGTCCACCACGGCGGCCTCGGCACCCTCGCCACGTTCGCCCGGGCCGGCGTCCCCCAGCTGTGCGTGCCGCACCACCTGGACGAGCCGATCTTCGCCGCCGGCCTGGCCCGCTTGGGCGCCGGGATCGACCTCCGCTCACCTACGGCCGACACGATCCGCACAAGCGTCCGTCGCCTGCTCGACGACCCGTCCATCACCCGAGGCGCGGCGAACCTCCAGTCCGAAATGGACACCCTGCCGACCCCGAACGACATCGTCCCCGACCTCGAAGACCTCACCGCCAAGTTCCGCAGGGGGTCGTGAGTGTTTAGGGCGGTTAGAACCGCCCTAAACACTCACGACCAGCCACGGCAGACCCGGAAGAGAGACCATGCGCGTCCTGCTCACGACCTACCCGGAGAAGACCATCTTCCAGCCGATGGTCACGCTCGCGTGGGCGCTGCGCACCGCCGGGCACGAGGTGCGGGTGGCGACCCAGCCGGGCTTCGAGGACGTCATCACCGGCGCCGGGCTGACGGCGGTCCCGGTCGGCCGCCGCGGCGTCGGCAACTGGCGGCGGCTCACCGAGGCCTACCCCGACCTGGCCGAAGCCGAGCGCGTCGGCCTGCCTTCGCCCTATGACGCCGCGGTTTCCGGCGTCGGTACGCGTGAGGAGATGGCCGGAGGCTACGCGTCCATCGTGGAACTCTGGCACAAGCAGAACAACTTCCCGCTGATCACCGGCCTGGTCGAGTTCGCCCGCGCGTGGCGGCCGGACCTGGTGATCTGGGAACCGACGACGTACGCGGGCGCGATCGCGGCGAAGGCGTGCGGCGCCGCGCACGGCCGTCTCTTGTGGAGCATCGACGTCTTCGGCGCGGCCCGCGAACGCTTCCGTTCCCTGGGCCCGGGTCCCGACCCGCTGGCCGACTGGATCGCCGGCTACTGCCGCAAGTACGGCTTCGCCTTCGACGAGGAGCTGATCACCGGCCAGTTCACCATCGACCCGGTGCCGGAGCCGATCCACCTCCAGACGCGGCTGCCGAGGCTGCCGGTGCAGTACGTCCCGTACGGCGGCGCGGCCAGCGTCCCGGACTGGCTGAAGCGCAAGAGCGACCGGCCGCGGATCGGGCTCACCCTCGGCACCACGGCGACCGAGCACTTCGGCGGCTACACGGTGAGCGTCCCGGACATCCTGGCCGCGCTGTCCGATGTGGACGCCGAGATCGTCGCCACCCTGCCGGACGCCGAAGCCGCCAAGGTCCCGGAAGTCCCGGCCAACGCCCGGATCGTGCCGTACGTGCCGCTGCACGCGCTCGTGCCGACGTGCGCGGCGGTCATCAACCACGCCGGCCCGGGCACCTACCTGACGACGGCCCGCTACGGCGTCCCGCAGCTGGCCGTGCCGTGGGAGTTCGACGAGCCGGAGCTGGCCCGCCGCGCGACGGTCCACGGTTCGGCCCTGACCCTGACGGGCGCGGAGGTGTCGGGCAAGGCCGTCCGCGCGGGCGTCCTGCGGCTGCTGAGCGAGCCGTCCTTCACCGCACGGGCCACGGAACTGGCCGCGCGGATGGCCGCCACGCCCTCGCCCAACGACGTCGTCCCGGCGCTCGAAGCCCTCGCCGCCCGGAGAAACGCATGAGGACCACCCGGCCCGGCCCCGACCGTCCGACCTCCCCGGCCACGGGAACGGCCGCCGCACCCGTGCTCGAACCTCGACGAGCGGAGGAACCCCCCGCATTCTCACCGGCGTCTTCCCGGCGCTGCGCGACCTCGCCACCCGGTACCGGCGCAGCTCCCGGGCGTCGAGCCCCGCCGTCCGCGCGAGTGTGCTGCGCCTGCCGGCCGCCGCTCCCTCGCCATCCGAAGCCCGCTGACCGGAGGAAAGCCCATGCGCATCCTGTTCGTCTCCAACCCGCCCCGGACCGTCTACAAGTACATGTTCACCATCGCCTGGGCGCTGCGGACCGCCGGGCACGAAGTCCGGTTCGCCAGCCAGCCCGAGTTCGTCGACGAGGTCCTGCAGGCCGGGCTCACCGCCGTGCCGGTCGGGCACAGCCGCGACATGCACAAGGTCGCCGCCCGCACCCGCGGCGTCGAAAACGAACGCGCGGGCATCCCGGCGCCCTACGACGTCTACGAAGAGCCCGAGAAGGCCACCTGGGAACACATGGTCTCGACGATGGCCAACGAGGGCATCGAGTGGCACAAGTACGGCAACTTCCCGATCATCTCCGGGCTCGTCGAGTTCGCCCGCTACTGGGAACCCGACCTCGTCGTCTGGGATCCGCTGAGCTTCGCCGGCGCGATCGCGGCCAAGGCGTGCGGCGCGGCCCACGCGCGGCTCCTCTTCGGCGTCGACGTCTTCGGCAAGGTGCGTCAGCAGTTCGTGAAGCTGCGGGACGCGCAGCCGGCCGACCAGCGCCGCGACCCGCTCGCCGAGTGGATGGGCGCCTACGCCCGCAAGTACGGCTTCGACTTCACCGAGGACATGTTCACCGGGGACTTCACGCTCGACCAGTTCCCGCTGAGCTGGCAGGACGAGGCCGACCTGGAGTACGTGCGGACGCAGTACATCGCCTACAACGGCGCTTCGGTCGTCCCGAAGTGGCTGCAGACGCCGCCGGAGAAGCCGCGGATCGCGATCACCATGGGCAACAGCGCCGTCGAGGTCTACCGCGGCTACAACGTGCCGCTGAGCGACCTGCTCGACTCCGTCGCCGACCTCGACGTCGAGGTGGTCGCGACGGTCGCCGCGTCCCAGCAGCCGCTGCTCGGCAAGACGCCGGACAACGCCCGGATCGTCGACTTCGCGCCGATGCACGCGCTCGCGCCGACGTGCTCGGTCGTCGTCCACCACGCCGGCGCCGCGACGATGGGCACCACCGCGCGCCACCCCGTCCCGCAGCTCGCCCTGCCCTACCACTACGACCAGCCGACGCTCGGCAAGATGCTGGAGAAGCAGGGCGCCGGGCTGTCGATCCACGTTTCCGAGGTGACGCCCGAGAAGTTCCGCACGGCGATCGACCGGCTGCTCACCGAGCAGGTGTTCCAGGACCGGGCGGTGGCCCTGCGCGACGAGATCTTCGCGCTGCCGACGCCGAACCAGGCCGTGCCGCGGATCGAAGAGCTCGTCGTGAAGCACCGGGCGCGGTGACATGCGCGTCCTGCTGACCACCTACGCCGAGCGCACCCACTTCCTGATGATGGTGCCGCTCGCGTGGGCGCTGCGCACCGCCGGGCACGACGTCCGGGTGGCGGTGCAGCCCAAGCTCGCCGGGGCGGTGACCGGGGCGGGGCTCACCGCCGTCCCGGTCGGGCACGACCGCGACCTGTGGGACCTGCTGCGCCGCACCGGGCCCGAGCACCTGTTCGGCGTCGAGACGGGCTGGCCCGCGCCCTACGACACGGCGGCACTGTCCACCCCGGACTGGGACCACGTGCTGCGCGGCTACCGCGACATCGCCGTGCGCTGGCACAAGACGAGCAACGTCCCGCTGATCAACGACCTCGTCGACTTCGCCCAGTGGTGGCGGCCGGACCTGGTGCTGTGGGAGCCGACGACGTACGCCGGCGCGATCGCGGCCAAGGCGTGCGGCGCCGCGCACGGCCGGATCCTCATCGGCGAGGACGTCTTCGGCCTGACCCGCGACCACTTCCTGCGGCTGCGGCCATCCGGTGCGCCGGACCCGCTCGGCGAGTGGCTGGGGGCGTACGCGGAGAAGTACGGCGGCGAGTTCAGCGAGGACATGGTCACCGGGCAGTTCACGATCGACCAGCTCCCGGCGTCCCTGCGGCACCGGGCCTCGCTGGAGCACGTCCCGATGCGGTACGTGAACTACGGCGGCGCAGCGGTGGTCCCGGACTGGCTCTCGACGCCACCTTCGCGCCCACGCATCGCACTCACCATGGGCCTGACCGCGCACGACCGCACCGGCGGCTACCCGGTGGATCTGCAGGACGTCCTCGACGCGGTCGACGGCCTCGACGTCGAGCTGGTCGCCACGGTCACTCCCGAAACCCGGCTCAGCAGGGTCCCCTCGCGAACACGCCTGGTCCCGTTCGTGCCGTTGACGTCGTTGCTGACGACGTGCTCGGTCGCCATCCACCACGCCGGCGTCGGCACCCTGGCGTCGACGGCGTTGCGCGGCATCCCGCAGCTCACCCTGCCCTGGGACGTCGACCAGCCCACGCTCGGCGCCCGCCTCGCGGCGCAGGACGCCGGGATCTCCATCCACGCCACCGAGGCGACCACCGAAGGCATCCGCGACGCGCTCGTCCGGCTGCTGCACGAACCCGCGTACACCAAGGGCGCCGCCCACCTGCGCGACGAGATGCTCGCCATGCCGACGCCCAACGACGTCGCCCACCAGTTAACCGAGGGATGAGGCCATGCGCGTCCTGTTCACCACCTACCCGGAGAAGACCCACTTCCTCGCCATGGCGCCGCTCGCCTGGGCGCTGCGCACCGCCGGGCACGAGGTGCGCGTCGCGTGCCAGCCGAAGTTCGCCGACGTCGTCACGCAGGCCGGGCTCACCGCCGTGCCGGTCGGGCCGGACCGCGACCTCTGGCAGCTGATGGCGCGTGACACGAACTGGTTCAGCGTCGGCCTCAACGGCCTGCCGGTGCCCTACGACACCGTCGACTGGCGCCCCGAAGACGTCTCCTACGAGTACCTCCGCGACGGCTACAAGCTGCACGTCACCAAGTGGCACAAGATGAGCAACGTCCCGCTGATCCCGGGCCTGGTCGAGTTCGCCCAGGTGTGGCAGCCGGACCTGGTGATCTGGGAGCCGTCGACGTACGCGGGCGCGATCGCCGCCGAGGCCGTCGGCGCGGCGCACGCGCGGCTGCTGTTCAGCCTCGACACCTTCGGCGTCACCCGCGACCACTTCACCCGCCTCAGCACTGAAGGCGCCGAAGACCCGCTGAAGGACTGGCTGGCGCCGGCCGCGGGCAAGTACGGCGTCCCGTGGAGCGAACGCCTCGTCACGGGCGAGTTCACGATCTCGCTGCTGCCGCCGTCACTGCGCGTGGAGGCGGATCTCGACTACGTGCCGATGCGGTACGTGCCCTATGGCGGCCCCGCCGTGCTCCCGGCCTGGCTGCGCACGCCGCCGGAGAAGCCGCGGGTGGCGCTCACCATGGGCATCAGCATCGCCGAGTCCAGCGGGGACATGGTCGACCTCGAGGACCTGTTCGACGAACTGTCCGATGTGGACATGGAACTCGTCGCGACGATCCCGGAGAGCGTCCAGGAGAAGCTCGGCAAGGTCCCGGACAACGTCCGGATGGTGTCGTTCGTGCCGCTGCACGCGCTCGTGCCGACGTGCACCGCCGTCATCCACCACGCCGGCTACGGCACCCTCGCGACGACGGCGTTGCACGGAAAACCGCAGGTCATCGTGCCGTGGAACGCCGACGGGCCCGCGCTCGCCAAGCGCGTCGCCGCGCAGGGGGCCGGGCTGGCGCTGCACGTCCACCAGGCGTCGGCCCGCGGGGTGCTGCGCAACCGGCTGCTGCGCGTGCTCACCGAGCCCAAGTTCACCGAGGGCGCGCACCGGCTGCGCGACGAGATCCTCGCCATGCCGACGCCCAACGACGTCGCCGACCAGCTCGCCCGCCGGGTCGCGAAAGTGGCCATCGCGTGAAGGTCCTCTTCGCCGCCAACCCCGAGAAGGCGCACTTCCTGCCGATGGTGCCGCTGGCCTGGGCGCTGCGCACCGCCGGGCACGAGGTGCGGATCGCGTGCCAGCCGAAGTTCGCGCCGGTCGTCACCCAGGCCGGGCTGACGGCGGTGCCGGTCGGCCGCGACGGCGACCTGTGGGACCTCATGCCGCGCCACCCCGACTACCGCGGCACCCAGTGGCGGCCGGCGTACGGGCTGCCGGTGCCGTACGAGGTCGCGGAGTTCCCGGAGAAGGCGACGCCGGAGTACCTCGAGGAGTCGTACGCGGCGATCCTGCACTACTGGCACAAACCCGCGTGCTTCCCGATGATCGGCGGCCTGGTCGAGTTCGCGCGCGCCTGGGAGCCGGACCTCGTGCTGTGGGAGCCGCTGTGCTTCGCGGGCCCGATCGCGGCGCTGGCGTCCGGCGCCGCGCACGGCCGGATCCTGTGGAGCACCGACGTCTTCGGCGTCACCCGGTCGTTTCCCGCCGCCGGCGATCCCTTGGGTGACTGGCTCGGCGCGTACGCGCGCAAGCACGGCGGCGAGTTCACCGAGGAGCTGGTCACCGGGCAGTTCACGATCGACCAGCTCCCGGCGTCGCTGCGGCTGCCGACGTCGCTGGAAACCGTGCCGATGCAATACCTTCCGCACGGCGGACCGGCGTCCATTCCAGACTGGCTGCGGCGGCCGCCCGACAAGCCACGGGTCGCGCTGAGCATGGGGATCAGCCTCACCGACCACGAGGCTGGGTACTCGGTCGCGGTGCAGGACGTGCTGGATCACCTGGTGAAGCTGGACGTCGAGGTCGTCGCCACCTTGCCGGACGTCGAGAAGGCGAAACTGGCGAGTATCCCGGACGGCGTCCGGATCGTGCCGTACGCGCCGCTCGAAGCCCTGGCGGCGACGTGCTCGGCCGTCGTCTCCCACGGCGGCTTCGGCACGTTCCTGACGACCGCGCGCCACGCCGTCCCGCAGCTGTGCACGCCCTGGGACTTCGACGGCCCGGTCTTCGCCGCCCGCGCCGCGGCGCAAGGCGGCGCACTCGCGGTCCGCGCCGACCAGGCAACGGGCGAGGTGGTGGCGGACGCCGTGTCCCGCCTGCTCAGCGAACACCCCTTCCGCGAACGGGCGGCCGCGCTGCGCGAGGAGATCCGGGCCATGCCCACACCCAACGCGGTCGCCGAACAGCTGGCCGCCCAGTACCGCAGGGGGTCGTGAGTGTTTAGGGCGGTTAGAACCGCCCTAAACACTCACGACCAGCCGCGGCAGACCCGGAAACGGAGGAGTAATGCGGGTTTTGTTCACCGTCAGCCCGGGGACGACCGTGTTCAACAGCATGGTGCCGCTGGCCTGGGCGCTGCGCACCGCCGGGCACGACGTGCGCGTCGCGAGCCAGCCCGCGTTCGCCGACGAGATCACCCAGGCCGGGCTCACCGCCGTGCCGCTCGGGCGTGACCTCGGCATCCCGCGACTGCTGCTGGCCATGGGCATGGACAGCGCCGCCCTCGAAGAGGCGCGCCGCGGTCTGCCGGACCCGTACGCCGTGCTCGACGAGCCGGACTCGACCGACTGGGACCGCGCCCACCGCGCGTTCACCGAGGTCGCCGAGGGAGCGCGGTTCGAGACGTTCGCGATCATGTCGGCGCTCGTCGGGTTCGTCCGCGACTGGGAACCGGACCTCGTCGTGTGGGAGCCGTTCACCCCGGCGGGTGCGATCGCGGCCAAGGCCTGCGGGGCCGCCCACGCCCGGCTGCTCTACGGCGTCGACGTCTACGCCTTTGCGCGTCAACACTTCCTGAGCATCCGCAACGGCCGGAACGACCCTCTCGCGGACTGGCTCGGCGGGTACGCGCGCAAGTACGGCGCGGAGTTCAGCGAGGACATGACGGTCGGGCAGTTCACCATCGACCAGATCCCGGCGAGCCTGCAGACCGAGTCGGACCTGCACTATCTGCGCACGCCCTACATCCCATATGGCGGCGCGGCGGTCGTCCCGCGCTGGCTGCAGCTGCCGCCGCAACGCCCGCGCGTCGCCCTCACCATGGGCCTGAGCGCCACCGGCTACTTCTCCGGGTACACGGTGAACGTCCAGGACATCCTGGACTCCCTCGCCGACCTGGACATCGAGCTGGTGGCGACGGTCGCCGAGGCCGAGCAGGCGAAGCTGGCGCGGATCCCGGACAACGCGCGGCTCGTCCCGTACGTGGCCTTGCACGCGCTCGCCCCGACGTGCACGGCGGCGATCACGCACGCCGGTTTCGGCACGCTGACGGCGTTCGCGCCCTACGGCGTCCCGCAGCTGACGTTGCCGTTCCACTTCGACGAGCCGACGCTCGGCCACCGCCTCGCCGCCCGGGGCGCCGGCCTCAACCTCGACCCGACGCAGGTCACGGGCGCGAACGTCCGCGAAGGCGTGCTGCGCCTGCTCACCGAGGCGAGCTTCACCACCGCGGCCCGCCGCCTCCAGACCGAGATCCGCGCCTTACCCAGCCCCAACGATCTGGTCCCCGAGATCGAAGCCCTGACCGCCAAGCACCGCACCCGCCACTGACCAAAGCGCCACTTTCTCCAGGAAAGTGTTCCGGAGTTACGACCTCCGGATCACTTTCCTAGCGAAAGTGGCGGATCTGACACGAACGGAGGAAAGGCCCGTGCGCGTTCTGTTCGCGGTCAACCCGGAGAAGAGCACCTTCCTGTACCTCGTGCCGATGGCGTGGGCGCTGCGCACCGCCGGGCACGAGGTGCGGGTGGCGAGCCAGCCCGGGTTCGCCGACGTCATCACCCAGGCCGGGCTGACCGCCGTCCCCGTCGGGCGGGACGTCGACAAGTGGCGCGGCACCCGGCCCGAGCTGCTGGAACAGTCGCGCGCCGGGCTCCCCTCGCCGTGGGACGTCCTCGACGGAAACGAGGACGACCTCGTCGAGAAGCAGGAGCACGCCGTCGCGTCGATCCACCGGCCGGACAACGTGCCGATGCTCGCCGGGCTCGTCGAGTTCGCGCAGGCCTGGCAGCCGGACCTGGTGATCTGGGAGCCGTTCTGCCTCGCCGGGCCGATCGCGGCCAAGGCGTGCGGGGCGGCGCACGCGCGGATGCTGTTCAGCGTCGACGTCTTCGGCCTGACCCGCGAACACTTCCGGAAGGCGAAGCAGGACAAGGACCCGCTGGCCGACTGGCTCGGCGCGTACGGCCGCAAGTACGGTTTCGCCTTCACCGAGGACATGACCACCGGGCACTTCACGATCGACCAGTTCCCGGCGAGCCTGCAGGAGAACGCCGACCTCGACTACGTCCGCACGCAGTACGTCCCGTACGGCGGCCCGGCGGTGATCCCGGACTGGCTCAAGCGCCCGCCGGAACGCCCCCGCATCGGCCTCACTCTCGGCCTGACCGCGACGGAGATCTTCACCGGCTACACCGTCCCGCTGCGGGACGTCCTCACCGAACTGTCCACTTTGGACGTCGAGGTCGTCGCGACCGTCGCCGAGGCCGAGCAGGAGAAGCTCGGGACGCTGCCGGACAACGTCCGCGTCGTGTCGTACGTCCCGTGGCACGCGCTGGTGCCGACCTGCGCGGCGATCGTGCACCACGCCGGCGCGGCGACGCTGCTGACGACGTCGCGCTACCCGGTGCCGCAGCTGGCCGTGCACTACCACTTCGACCAGCCGATCCTCGGCCGCAAGCTGGCCGAGCACGGTGCCGGGCTCGCGCTGCACACCACCGAGGCGACCGGCACAGCCGTCCGCGACGCCGTGCAGCGGCTGCTCACCGAGCCGGAGTTCCGCCGCCGGGCCGTCGCGCTGCGCGGCGAAGTCCTCTCCGCCCCCAGCCCGAACGACCTGGTGCCGCGGCTGGAAGAACTCACCGCCCGGCACCGCACCCGCTAGGAGACGACGACCATGCGTGTTCTGTTCACCGACACCCCCGAGCCGACGACGTTCATGCCGATGGCCCCGCTGGCCTGGGCGTTGCGCACGGCCGGGCACGAGGTCCGCTTCGCCGCGGCGCCCCACTTCGCCGAGACGATCACCCAGGCCGGGCTGACGGCCGTCCCGGTCGGCCGCGACGTCGACATGTACCGCCGTCTCGACGCCGTGATGGGCGCGCTCGAACACAACGCGGAGCTGAAGGCCGAGTTCGAGGGCGTCTCCGACGAAGATGCCCTGGAGCTGCTGAAACTCGAGTCCGGGATGCCCGCGCCCTACGACGTCGCCGAGTTCCCCGAGCGCGCCGACTGGGAGAAGATGCTGCCCGCCTACGCGGGCGCGGTGTGGACCGACCACAAACCCGAGAACTTCCCGATGATCGCCGGGCTCGTCGAGTTCGCCCGCGCGTGGGAGCCCGACCTGGTGCTGTGGGAGCCGTCGACCTACGCGGGCGCGATCGCGGCCAAGGCCTGCGGCGCGGCCCATGGACGTCTTCTGGGAAGGCTCGACGCGTTCGGCGTCACCCGGTCGCACTATGTGAAACTCCTGGCGCAGCAGCCGGAAGATCAGCGCTACGACCCGTTCGCCGACTGGTACGAGGGCTACTGCGAGCGCTACGGCTTCGAGTTCGGCGAGGACATGGTCACCGGGCAGTTCTCCGTGGACCAGTTCCCCGGCTCGCTGCGGATGGCCGCCGACGACGTCGACTACCTGCCGATGCAGCACGTCCCCTACGGCGGCCCGGCGTCGGTGCCGCACTGGCTGTGGGCTGCCCCGAC
Organism: Amycolatopsis sp. NBC_00355; assembly: GCF_036104975.1. Classification (GTDB taxonomy): domain Bacteria; phylum Actinomycetota; class Actinomycetes; order Mycobacteriales; family Pseudonocardiaceae; genus Amycolatopsis. Next base: position 4,758,526 of record NZ_CP107982.1, read on the forward strand.
CCGCCCGCGCGTCGCCCTCACGCTGGGCAGTACCGCCGCCATCCGGTTCGACGGCTACACCGTGGACGTCCAGGACGTCCTCACCGCGCTCGGCGACCTCGACATCGAGGTGATCGCCACCGTCGCCGACAACGTCCGCGGCCGGCTCACCGCCGTGCCGCGCAACACCCGGATCGTGCCGTACGCGCCGCTGCACGCCCTCGCGCCGACCTGCGACGTCGTGATCAACCACGCCGGCGCCGGCACCTACCTGGCCGTCGCGCTGCACGGCGTCCCGCAGCTGACCCTGCCGTGGGACCTCGACGAGCCGGAACTGGCGCGCCGCGCCACCGCGCACGGGTCGGCGTTGATGATCCGCGGCGACCACGCGACCGGTAAGGACGTCGCCGACGGCGTTGCCCGCCTGCTCGCCGAGCCGCGGTTCCGCTCGCGGGCCGTCGACCTGCAGCAGGAGATGCTCGCGCTGCCCTCACCCAACGACGTCGCCGGGCAGCTGGAAGAGCTGACCGTGAAGTTCCGGACGCGCTGATGAAGGTCCTGTTCACCGTCATCGCCGAGCGGACCATCTTCTGCTCGATGGTCCCGCTGGCCTGGGCGCTGCGGACGGCCGGGCACGAGGTGCGCGTGGCCTGTCAGCCGGCGTTCGCTTCCGTGGTGACGCAGGCCGGGCTGACGGCCGTCCCGGTCGGGCGCGACGCGACGATCTGGCGGATGGAGAGCCTCGACCCGGCCCTGCTGGAGCAGGCACGAGCCGGGTTGCCGAGCCCGTGGCGGGTGGTCGAGGACCCCGCAAACGCCGACTGGGAAGACCTGCGCGAGGGCCACCGCGTCGCCGTCGACGAGGGCCACAAGCTGGAGAACTTCCCGCTGATCGGCGGCCTCGCCGAGTTCGCCCGGGCGTGGGAGCCCGACCTGGTGATCTGGGAGCCGCTGACCTACGCCGGCCCGATCGCCGCGAAGGCGTGCGGCGCGGCGCACGCCCGGCTGCTCTGGAGCCTCGACGTCTTCGGCGCGACCCGCGAGATCTACCGGCGGACGGCGAACGGCGCCCCCGAGGACCCGCTCGCGGACTGGCTCGGCGGTTACGGCCGCAAGTACGGCTTCGAGTTCACCGAGGACATGACGACCGGGCAGTTCAGCATCGACCAGGTGCCGCCGTCGATCGGCCTGCGCGCGAGCGACCTCGACTACCGGCCGATGCAGTACGTCCCCTACGGCGGCCCGGCCGCCACCCCGGACTGGCTGCCCACCCAGCGCCCGCGCATCGGCCTCACCCTGGGCACCACCGCGACCGAGCAGTTCGGCGGCTACGTCGTCGATGTCGCGGACACCCTCGCCGAGCTGTCCACTTTGGACGTCGAGGTGGTCGCGACGGTCAAGGATCCCGCGTTCCCGATCCCGGACAACGCGCGCGTCGTGCCTTTCGTCCCCCTGGACGCACTGGCCCCGACCTGCGACGTCGTCATCGACCACGCCGGGCCGGGCACGTTCCTCACGGTGGCCCGCCACGGCGTCCCGCAGCTGACGGTCCCGTGGGACTTCGACGAGCCCGAGCTGGCCCGCCGCGCGGCCGCGCAGGGCGGGTCGCTCACGATCCGCGGCGACCGCGCGACCGGCGTCCGGATCCGCGAGGGCGTCGAACGGCTCCTGGCCGAACCCTCGTTCAGGACTCGCGCCACGGACCTGCGTGACGAGCTGCGCGGCCTGCCGTCCCCCAACGACGTCGCCGAGGAGATCGAAGCCCTCGTCGAGAAGAACCGGTGAGGCCGATGCGCGTCCTGTTCGCCACCTACCCCGAGTCCACGGTGTTCCAGCCGATGGTGCCGCTGGCCTGGGCGTTGCGCACGGCCGGGCACGAGGTCCGCGTCGCCGCGCCCCCGGTTTTCGCCGACACGATCACCGCGGCCGGGCTCACCGCCGTCCCGGTCGGCCGGGAGCGCACGAACACCTGGCGGCGGCTGCTCTCCCTGGATCCCGCCGAAGCCGAGGCGGACCGGGCGGGCCTGCCGTCGCCGTACGACGCCGCGTTGCGCCCGGTGGGCGTCGAGGAGATGCGAGCCGGGTACGAGCGGATGATCGAGCACGGCCACAAGCTGAACAACTTCGCGCTCGTCCCCGGGCTCGTCGAGTTCGCCCGCGCGTGGCAGCCCGACCTGGTGATCTGGGAAGCCACGACGTACGCCGGCGCGATCGCGGCCAAGGCGTGCGGCGCGGCCCACGCGCGGTTCCTGTGGAGCCTCGACGTCTTCGGCGTGACGCGCGAACGCTTCCTCGCCCTCGCCCCGGAGTCAGACCCGCTGAAAGACTGGCTCAGCGGGTACGGCCGCAAGTACGGCTTCGACTTCGACGAAAGCCTGGTCACCGGCGAGTACACGCTCGACGCGCTGCCCGCGTCCCTGCGTCTCGACGCCGATCTCGACTACCGCTCGATGCAGTACGTCCCCTACAACGGCCCGTCGACGGTCCCGGACTGGCTGCAACGCCCCCGCGACCGGCCCCGGATCGGCCTCACGCTCGGCACGTCGGCCACCGAGCAGTTCGCGGGGTACACCGTGAGCGTCAAGGACACCCTGGCCGAGTTGTCCACTGTGGACGCCGAGGTGGTCGCCACCGTCGCCGAAGACCTGGGCCCGGTCGACGCGCGCGTCGTCCCCTTCGTGCCGCTCGACGTCCTGGCCCCGACCTGCGACGTCGTCATCAACCACGCCGGCCCGGGGACCTTCCTGACCGTCGCGCGCCACGGCGTCCCGCAACTGACGGTGCCGTGGACGTTCGACGAGCCCGCGCTCGCCGCCCGCGCCGCCGACCAGGGCGGCTCGCTCACCTTGCCCGGCGACCAAGCCACGCCCGAGGCCATCCGGGAGCACGTCCAGCAGCTGCTGACCGAACCGGAGTTCCGCGACCGCGCCGCCGCGCTGCGCAAGGAGATCCGGGCTCTGCCCACCCCCAACGAGCTAGCCCACGAACTCCGCACCCGGTCGTGAGTGGTTAGGGCGGTTCTAACCGCCCTAACCACTCACGACCGGCACCGCACGAAAGGTAAGCCCGATGCGCATCCTGTTCACCACCGCCAACCAGGGCAGCATGTTCCAGCCGATGGTGCCGCTGGCCTGGGCCCTGCGCACGGCCGGGCACGAGGTCGTCGTCGCCACGCAGCCCGACTTCGTCGAGGAGGTGACGCAGGCCGGGCTCACCGCGGTCCCGGCCGGTCGCCAAGTCGACCCGCGGCGGCTCCTCGTGGCCATGCAGGTCACCGAGGACATGCTCGAAGAGGCCCGCGAGGGCCTGCACCCGCCGTACGACGCCGTCGAGGACCCGTCGAAAGCCGACTGGGAGAGCATGCTCACCGGCTACGTCGACGACGTCGAGCGCTGCCGCTACGAGATCTTCTCCATGATCGGCGGGCTCGTCGAGTTCGCCAAGTCGTGGCAGCCGGACCTGGTCATCTGGGAGCCGTTCACCTACGCCGGAGCCATCGCCGCCAAGGCGTGCGGCGCGGCGCACGCGCGTCTGCTGTTCGGCGCCGACGTCTACGGCCGCGCCCGCGAGATCTTCCGCGGCTTCGGCCAAGCCGAAGACCCCCTGGCGAAATGGTTCGCTTCCTACGGCCGCAAGTACGGCTTCGAGTTCACCGAAGACCTCATCACCGGCGACTTCACAATCGACCCGATGCCGGCCAGCCTGCAGTGCGAGGCCGACCTCAACTACCTGCACATGCGCAACGTCCCGTACGGCGGCGTCGCGATCGCGCCGTGGTGGCTGGAGATCAAGCCCGAGAAGCCGCGCGTCGCGCTCACCATGGGCCTCACCGCGACCGGGCACTTCGCCGGGTACACGATCGACATCCAGGACGTCCTCGACGCGCTCGCCGACCTCGACGTCGAGCTGTACGCGACGGTGCCGGAGGACGAGCAGGAGAAGCTGCGCAGCATCCCGGAGAACGCGCTGCTGATGCCGTACATCCCGCTCCACGCGCTGGCGTCGACGTGCTCGGTCGCGATCAACCACGCCGGCGTCGGCACGCTCTCGACGTTCGCGCTGCACGGCGTCCCGCAGCTGACCCTGCCGTACCACTTCGACGAGCCGCTGATCGGCCGCCGGTTCGCGGCGACCGGCGCCGGGCTGAACATGCACGGCATCCCGATCGACGCGGACACGATCCGCACGAACGTCCTGCGGCTGCTGGAAGAGCCGTCGTTCACCGAAGGGGCGGCGCGGCTGCGCGACGAGATGCACGCGCTGCCGACGCCGAACCAGCTGGTCGGCGAGCTGGAAGCGCTGACCGTCAAGCACCGCGGCGGTGCCTCGTGAAGGTCCTGTTCTGCGCCCTGCCGCAGCTGACGCACTTCTACGCGACGGTCCCGCTGGCCTGGGCGCTGCGCACGGCCGGGCACGAGGTCCGGTACGCGACCTCGCCCGACTTCGCCGAAGCCGTGACGGACGCCGGGCTCACCGCCGTCCCGGTCGGCCCGGCCGACGCCGAGGACGACGAGGAGATCGCCGAGGAGGCCCCGGCCGGGCTGCCCGCGCCGTACGACCTCGCGGAGTCGGGCTCGGACTGGACCGACGGGCACGCCGAGGCGTTCGACGCGATGGTCACCTACGCCTTCGGCGAGTTCAACGCGCCGATCCTCGACGACCTGGTCGCGTTCGCCCGCTCCTGGCAGCCGGATCTGGTGCTGTGGGAGCCGTTCACCTACGCGGGCGCGTTCGCCGCGGCGGCGTGCGGGGCGGCGCACGGCCGGGTGCTGTTCGGCACCGATTTCCTCGGCGTCACGCACGAGTGGATCCACACGCACGTCCCGGACGACCGGCTCACCGAGTGGCTCCGCACCACCGCCGCTTCGCTGGGCGTCCCCTACACCGATGACCTGCGGTCCGGGCACTTCACCGTCGACCAGCTGCCGTCACCACTGCGGTTGTCTTCGCCTGAGCTGGAGTACGTCCCGGCGCGGTACGTCGCCTACGGCGGCCCGGCGGAAGTTCCCGCCTGGCTGCGGGAAACCCCGGCACGCCCGCGGATCGCGGTCACCCTGGGCACGTCCGCGACGCTCGAGTACGGCGGCTACACCGTGCAGGTGAACGACCTGCTCGCCGCGTTGTCCACAATGGACGTCGAGGTGGTGGCGACGGTCGACGGGCCGGTGCCGGACAACGTGCGGGCCGTACCGTACGTGCCGCTCGACGCCCTGGCCCCGACCTGCGCGGCGGCGATCCACCACGGCGGGTTCGGCACGCTGCTGACGTTCGCCCGCCACGGCGTCCCCCAGCTGACCCTGCCGCACGACTTCGACGCGCCGCTGCTGGGCCGCAAGCTCGCGGCCCAGGGCGCCGGGCTGACGGTCGACCCGGCCCAGGCCGGCGGCCGCCGGATCCGGTGGAGCGTCGAACAGTTGCTGCGCAACGACGGCATCCAGGCCGCCGCGGCCGGGCTGGCCGGCGAGATCGCGGCGATGCCGAGCCCCAACGACGTCGTCGCCCGGCTCGAGGAACTGACCACGAAACACCGCGGAGGCCGGCTGTGAAGGTCCTGTGCTGCGTCCTGCCCCAGCTGACGCACTTCTACGCGCTGGCGCCGCTCGCGTGGGCGCTGCGCACCGCCGGGCACGAGGTCCGGGTGGCGAGCACGCCGGGGTTCACCGACGCGATCACCCGTGCCGGCCTCACCGCCGTCCCGCTCGGCCACGACCCGGAACCCGACCCCGAGGACGACACACCCGAGGCGCAGGAGGCGCGCGACGCGTTGCGGCGCGGCTTGCCGAAGCCGTACGACCTCGCGGAGTTCACGCCGACGCCGGCCGACTGGACCGACGAGCGCGCCGAGGCGTTCGAGATGATGGTGACGTACGCGTTCGGCGAGGACAACGAGCCGCTGCTGGACGGCGCGGTCGAGTTCGCCCGCGCGTGGCGGCCGGACCTGGTGCTGTGGGAGCCGTTCACCTACAGCGGCGCCCTCGCGGCCCACGCGTGCGGCGCCGCGCACGGCCGGGTGCTGTTCGGCACGGACTTCCTGGGCGTCACGCACGACTGGATCCGTCGCTTCACCCCTGCCGATCACCTCACCGGGTGGCTCACCGAAACCGCGTCCCGCCACGGCCTCCCGTACGAGGATCACCTGCGGGCCGGGCACTTCACCCTCGACCCGCTCCCGCCGAGCCTCGCGGTTTCCCTGGACGCGCTCCCGGTCCGCTACACCCCGTACGGCGGCGCGGCGGTGGTCCCGCCCTGGGTGACCAAGCCTCTCGACCGGCCCCGCGTCGCGCTGACGCTGGGCACGTCGGCGACGGAGTACTCGGGCTACACGGTGAACGTCCGCGACATCCTGGCCGCATTGTCCACAATGGACATCGAGGTGGTGGCCACGATAGCGGATCCCGAATCTCTGGGCCCGATCCCGTCGAACGCGCGAGTGGTCCCGTACGTCCCCCTGGACGCCCTGGCGGCGACGTGCACGGCGGCGATCCACCACGGCGGTTTCGGCACCCTGGCGACGTTCTCCCGCCACGGCGTCCCGCAGCTGACGCTCCCGTACGACTTCGACGCGCCGCTGCTGGCCCGCAAGCTGGAAGAGCAGGGCACCGGCCTCACAGTCCACTCGGACGACGCCACCGGCCCGGCCGTCCGCGACGCCCTGCACCGACTCCTCACCGAACCGACGTTCCGCACCCAAGCCCAGACGCTACGCGCCGAAATCGAAGCCCAGCCGGGCCCGAACGACCTCGTCGCCCAACTGGAACAGCTCACCCGCAAGCACCAGCTCACCTGATCCCGTAAAGCCGTGAAGGCCTCCTTACCGGCTCTTATGGCCGGTAAGGAGGCCTTCACGGCTTTGAACGGAGCCGCGGGAGGATCAGTTGTACTGCAGCGCGTCCAGGCCGATGGCCAGGCCGAGCGCCAGACGGCGGTCGATCTCCTCGTCGTCCAGGCGCAGCAGGTAGTTGTCCGACAGCCGCGCGGTCTTCTCCAGCGCGCCCACGACCTGGTCCTCGCCGCGGGTGAGGTCGAAGTGGTACTTCCAGAAGAACGGGACCTCGACATCGCCCGGCCACGGGACGAGTTTCCAGATCCGGCGGAACGCCGCCATGCCCTGGCTGCGCTCACTGACCGTCAGGCGGTCACGGCCGTCCTGGTCGAGCACCCAGGTCGAGCGGTAGAACGACTTGCCGAACTTCTTGCCGAACAGGCCGAGCACCTCTTCGTCGCCGTCCGTCCCCAGCACCTGGTACGCGCTGGACAGCTCTTCCACCTTGTGGGAACGGAACTTCGCGAGCACCGTCTCCTTGCTCTCGTCGGTGTAGAACGTCGCGTGTTCCTTGAACGTGAGGCGTTTCTCTTCGATGAACGCGACCAGCTCACCCGGCTGGCCCTGGCCGTCGTCCGCGTACACGTGGTAGCGGATGACCATCAGCTTCTGCTTCTGCCGGATGTGGAACCGATCGTGCTTCTGCAGCTGGTGAATTTCCATGGGTCCCCCGTAAGCGGTCTAACCGATCATGGTTGCTCGATGCTAGCGCGGCCACCCCCGGCGAGCTGAACCGCGGGAACGGCGTACCGGCGCGCGATCTCGTGGAACACGTCCTTCGGTTCCCAGCGGTCCAGGTTGTCGGGATCGATCTTCACCACGCTGAACGACGCCATGTCCAGGTCCCGCAACGGATCCGCGAAATGCGGGTAGTCGCGCAGCGCGAACGTGTAGACGAACGCGCCGTGGACGTCGTTGCGCGAGTAGACGTCGATCATGTCGCCGACGTAGGCGGCCTGCACGCGCTCGCTGCGGATGTTGCCCTTGCGGATCTTGGGCGGCACCGACAGCCAGTTGACGATCTTGAACGAGCCCGGCCCGCGCTGCGCGCCGCCGACGTAGGCCCCGCAGCCGAACTCGGTGATGAGCAGCGGTTTCCCGGCGCGCGCCAGCCGTTGTTTCAGCCGCACCTCGAACTGCGCGGAGTTCGACGCCGTGCGGTAGAGATTCACCCCGGCGTAGTCGAAGCCGGACCAGTCGACGTCCTCCCACGACGCCGCCGCGTAGGTGACCGGGCCGCCGAAGACCGGCTTGACGCGGCCCAGCGCCCGCGCCAGCAGCCGGTTCACCTTGCGGTTGATCCGCTTTTCGAAGCGCCGTCGCCAGTGGATGGTGACGAGCAGCCGCATCGCCTCCGGCCGGCCGGGGATCATCCCGGCCAGGTGCAGGGAGAACTCGCAGCCGACGACCAGGTTGACCCGGCCGGGGAATCCGCGCCGCAGCTGCTCGGCGGCCAACGCGGCGACCTCGAGGGTGCGCAGCACCTTGCGCCGCCCGATGTCCACCGGGTGCGGCTCGATCCAGACGTCGAGGCCGGCCGTCAGGGCGTTGTGCGCCGCGGTGAACAGCTTCGGCAGGTCCATCCCGATCAGGATGACGTCGGTGCAGTGCAGCTGCTCCCGGATCGCGCGCAGGTCGTGCGCGGCGACCTCTTCGCTCACCTCGTCGACCTGCAACGAGATCCCCTTGACCCGCAGGCTCATCCCGCGTCGCCGTTGGCCAGCGCGTCGGTGGCGTAGCGGTTGAGCAGGTCGCGCGCGGCGCGCACCTCGGCCGCCATCGGCCGGTCCTCGGCCAGCGGCGGGGAGATCCCGGCGAGCTCGGCCCAGATCCCGCCGTCGGCCGGCGGCGCGTCGGTCATCACGGCCAGCTGCGCGACGCCGAGGGCGAGCGAGCCGATCACCAGCCAGCCCAGCTCCAGGGCCTCGGCCACGGAGTTGGCGCCGTTGAGCGCCATCGGGACGTGGTCCTGGTTCCAGCCGTTGGTCGGCAGCGTCGTCAGCGAGGACGGGTAGACCAGCTGCCGGATCCGCGACACGAACGACGTCGCGCTGATGTGCACGCCGGCGAGGCCGCAGCCACGGCCGGCGCGCGGGGTCAGCATCGGCGGCAGGTCGCCGTTGGTGGCCGGGGACAGCAACAGCCCGAGCTGCCGTTCGGCCAGGTAGACCGCCATGTGCATGGCTAGCCCGGTCTGGTCGGAAGCGAGCCCGACCGGCATCGCGTGGAAGTTGCCGCCGTGCAGCAACCGGCCTTCGAAGGTGATCGGGTTGTCCTGGCAGCCGTCGACCTCCAGGGCCAGCACGTTGCCGACGTTGTCGAGCTGGTCGAGTACCGCGCCGAGCACCTGCGGCGCGCAGCGCAGGCTGTAGGGCTCCTGCAACGGGCGTTTCGGGTCGCGGGTCTGGGCCTCGGGCAGCTCGCGGCGGATCCACTCGGCCGCGGTGAGCTGGCCGAGCTGGCCGTGCGCGATGCCGTGCCCGGCGTCGTAGTGCTCGGGGTTGGCGCCCAGCAGCGTCGCGAGCCGGCCGGTCAGCATCGCGGCGGCCTGGACCAGCCGCAGCGACGACTGGTGGTTGACGATCGACTGGGCGAGGCTCGCGCCGGTGCCGTTGACGAACGCCAGCGCTTCCCGCACCGGCCAGTCGACCGGCTCGTGGCCCAGCGCGGCCAGCGCGTCCTTCGCGGGCACCGTGATCCACCGGCCGCCGCCGTCGCGGCGCCACGCCCGGCCCTGCCCGCCGAACGCCAGCGCGGCGTGCGCGAGCGGCTGCAGGTCACCGCTGGCGCTGACCGTGCCGTGGCGCGGGATCACCGGGGTGAACCCCTTGTTCCACAGGTCGGCGAGGATCTGCCAGAACCGCGGCGTGACGGCGGAGTAGCCCTTGCGCATGTTCTGGATCCGCAGCCAGAGGATCAACCGCGAGACGTCCGGCGAGAGCGGCGCGCCCTGGCCGGTGCCGAGGTGGGAGATGAGCGAACTGCCCTGCTCCATCTCGGAGTCGGCGTCGAACACCACCAGCGGCCCGAAGCCCTGGGTGAGCCCGTACACCGGCTTGTCGGCGGTGAGGTGCTCCTCGATGGTGCGCGCGCTCGCCCGCATCCGGGCGATGTCCGCCTCGTCGCACGGGTCGATCTTCGCGTCCCAGTCGGCGCTCCAGACGATCTCGCTCAGGTACATGGAACTGGTCAGCTCGCGGCCCTGGCTTTCGGCGATCGGTGTCACCTCGCTGCGACCTCCTCGTCGGGTGTGGTGGGGGCGGGAACGTGCCGCAGCTTGCCCAGGGCGGACCGGTCGATCCGGGGCACGACGTGCAGCTTGCGCGGCCGGACGCCCAGGCGGGCGAACGCGGCCGCGAGGTCGAGGTCGGCGACCTCGGTGCCGGGCGCGAGGGCGACGAGCAGCTCGACGTGCTCGCCGATCTTCGGGTCGGTGACCGGCAGCAGCGCCAGGTCGGCGCAGTCGAGCACGGCCCGCAGGGCGTACTCGGCGTCGTCGAGGTTGATCCGGCGGCCGTTGACCTTGACCAGGCGCCCGGCCCGGCCGGCGTGCCGGAACGAGCGCGCGCCGAGCGGCACGACCCGGTCGTCGGCCTCCCAGGACGCCGGCTCCGGCTCGCCGGGCCGGAACGCCAGCCGCGGGCTGGTGACGGCCAGCGGCACCTCGGCGCCCGGCGTCACCGGACCCGCGAACCCGACGTCGGGGAACAGCTGCCACTCCGGGGGCTCGCCTTCGCGCCAGCTGCGCGTCGCGATGCCGCCCGCTTCGGTGGAGCCGAGCACCTCGACCAGCAGGGCCCGCTCCGGGCCGAGCTCGCGCAGCAGGTCGCCCGCGGTGGCCGGCAGCATGGCGCCGCCGTAGAGCACGGTGAGGTGGTCGAGCCCGCGCACCCAGTCCAGGTGGCGCAGCAGCAGCTCGAAGATCCACGGCGTCGCCATCACCGCCGGGCGGCCGCCGATGTCGGGCAGGGTGCCGTAAAAGCCGTCGCGGTACCACGCGGGCACGCCGAGGCGGGCCGGGACGAGCACCGTGGCCAGCGCGCCGAACAGGTGGACCGGCGGCACGAACGAGACGACGGCGTCCGGCCGGCCGGGCGCCACCAGGTCGGCGAGCATCCCCGCCTCGGCCCACACCTTCGGCCCGTACCGCCGCCACCGCCGGCGCGGGCCGGTGGTGCCCGAGGTGTGGAAGTCGACGACGGCGGGCAGCGCGTCCGGCCCGATCGCCGGCTCGCGGTCCCACCGGACGTGCCAGGCGCGCCCGGTCACCTCCGGCGCCGCGAACCCGGGCGCGAGCAGCTCGTGCGGGGTCAGCTCCGCGTATCCCATCCCCCTAGCCCAGCGTCTCGGAGAGCTGGACCAGGTACTTGCCGTATTCGGAGCTCTTCATCGCCTCGCCGGAGCGCCGGCACCGCTCGGCGTCGATGTAGCCCATGCGCAGCGCGATCTCCTCCAGGCAGGCGACCCGCACGCTCTGGCGCTTTTCGATCACCTGAACGTATTGGCTGGCGGCGAGCAGGGAGTCGTGCGTCCCGGCGTCGAGCCAGGTGAACCCGCGGCCCAGGCGGCACAGCTGCGCCCGGCCCTCCTTGAGGTAGGCCTTGTTGACGTCGGTGATCTCCAGCTCGCCCCGCGCCGACGGCTCGATGCCGCGGGCGACCTCGACGACGTCGGAGTCGTAGAGGTAGAGCCCGGTGATCGCGTTGTCCGAACGCGGGCGCAGCGGTTTCTCTTCGATCGACACGAGGGCGCCGCGCTCGTCGGTTTCGCCGATGCCGTAGCGCTCGGGATCGGAGACCGGGTAACCGAACAGCGTGCAGCCGTCGAGGCGCTCGCGCGCGGCGCGCAGGATCCGGGAAAAGCCGGCACCGTGGAAGATGTTGTCGCCCAGGATCAACGCGCACGGATTCCCGTCGATGTGGTCCGCGCCGATCAGCAGCGCCTCGGCGATGCCGCGCGGCTGGTCCTGCTCGGCGTAGCTGATGTCGAGCCCCAGGTCGGAGCCGTCGCCGAGCAGCGCGCGCAGGGCCGGGATGCTCTCGGGGGTCGAGATGACCAGGATCTCCCGGATGCCGGCGAGCATCAGCACCGAAAGCGGGTAATAGACCATCGGCTTGTCGTAGACCGCGAGCAGCTGCTTGGACGTCGCCTTCGTCAGGGGGTACAACCGCGAACCGGTTCCGCCGGCGAGAACGATTCCTTTCATGGGCTTGTCCATTTTCTGGTCCATTTCGTCGATATACGTCGACCGCGAGGCGAGAATGAGAATGCCGCGATGTGGATATCGGGAACACTAGGCAAGGCGACGCGGAGGCGTCAATGGTGCGGACGCGGCGGTGACGCGCCTTTCCGCAATGGCCGGAGGGGGACGATTTCCGGTCGTGCTCCCCCGGGACCCGGGATTGCGCACCCCCCGGGTGCGGCGTCCCGCCGGCGGGACGCCGCGCCCGCGAGCGGCACCCGGGCGGGCCGGTGCCGGACCGGTGCCGAGTCCGACGTGGACACAGCCCCCTCAACTTGTCAAACCCTTACGACGGTGCCAGAATCCTCCTGGTCACCGAGGTGGTCCGCTTCTGCGCGGCGTCGTCGCGCACCCGGATCGCTTCGGCCGGAAGCGGGCACCGACGAGGCCCGCAGCACTGGGGCACCTGGGGGCGCTTTGGACACGACCGTTTCGGCACGAGGCTCGTGCACGACCGGCGGCGGACGCGGACGTCCGCGCCGGCCCGAGGAGCCCTCGGACGAACGCGAATGATCTTCATTTAGTCCACGGCGTGGACTAATCGGCGGCACCACCGCCGACCGGCGGGCCAGGGGTGTGCCCGGGGTCACTTTTCCCTCCACCACACCGTTGTGGTGCTATCCCGGAATAGGACGGCGAGCGCGCGAGCGGGCCGTTCCGATCCCGGCCGCCGCGGGCCCGCTCACCGGCTCGGACCGCATTCCGGAACGGCGTGTCGAACCGTCTCAGGAAATCCCGCGAACCGCACCTCGCAGGATGCTCGCGTGTAGGGTGCTGACACCAAGTAATTCACCCGATCGGGGAAGGAGGAGAAGGCCAATGGGGAGGAGTACAGGGCGGCCCGGCGAACACGTTTGGCGGGCCGAGGTCGTCTATGTCGATGACGCCTAGGAGACGAATGGTGATGATGACGAGCAAAGAGGGCAGCATTCCGCGGCACGCCGAACCGGCCGCCCCGCGGAACACCGACCGGTCACCGGTCGCTTCGCCCCCAGGCCGCCTGACCGGCCGGCCGTTCACCGACGGAATGCTGACCAGGCGGACCAGCCTCAACCTGCCACCCCAGATCCCGCTCGACGAGTGGAGCAGGATCGGCCACGAGATCTTCGTGATCTCGGAGTCCTCGACGTGGTGGCTGGGTGACTGGTTGATCTACGGACAGGCGCAGTACCCGGACCGCTACATGCACGCGATCGCGAAGACGTCGCTGGACTATCAGACGCTCCGCAACTACGCGTGGGTGGCACGGCGGTACTCGGTGACCCGCCGCCGGCCGGCGCTCAGCTTCCAGCACCACGCGGAGCTGGCCAGCCTGCCGGAAGAACAGCAGGAGAACTGGCTCGATCGGGCGGAGAAGTTCGGCTGGTCCCGCAACGAGCTGCGCAACCGGGTCCGGGCCAGCCGCAAGGCGGCACGGGCGGTGGACGACGAGGAAGGCAGCGACGTCCTCAGTATCGAGATGAACGTGCCGGCGGACCGGAAGCAGCGATGGCTCGAGGCCGCCAGCACGACGAAGCAGGACCTGCTCTCGTGGATCGTGTCCATTTTGGACAACGCGGCGGACACCGTGATCGGGCTGCCGGGCGACGAGCACGCGATATCGGGGCAGCACGCGATATCGGGGCAGAAGGAAGGCTGACCGCCTCCCGACGCACCACCGGGGAAACCGAGTTCGACCGAAGTTCACTGGGGACTGGGGAAAGACTTTAACTCGGGTTCACCACCACCAGCGGCAGGCATTCCGTGCGGGAATGCCTGCCGCTGTCCGTTACTCCCGAACAAAAACCACGGAAGCGAGGACAGTCATGTCCGGCAGCAGGTTGTTCACCTCGGAGTCGGTGACCGAAGGGCACCCCGACAAGATTTGCGACGCCATCAGCGACTCGATCCTCGACGGTCTGCTGTCGAAGGACCCCCGCAGCCGCGTCGCGGTCGAGACCCTGATCACCACCGGCCAGGTCCACGTCGCCGGTGAGGTGACCACCGAGGCCTACGCCGACATCCCGACGATCGTGCGGGACGTGATCCTGCGGATCGGGTACGACTCGTCGGCGAAGGGGTTCGACGGCAACTCGTGCGGCGTCAACGTCGCGATCGGGTCGCAGTCGGCCGACATCGCCCAGGGCGTCGACACCGCGTACGAGTCCCGCGTCGAGTCGGACGAGGACGAGATCAACCGTCAGGGTGCGGGTGACCAGGGCCTGATGTTCGGTTACGCGTGCTCCGACACCCCGGAGCTGATGCCGCTGCCGATCGCGCTGGCGCACCGGCTGTCGAAGCGGCTGACCGCGGTCCGCAAGGACGGTGTGCTGCCGTACCTGCGCCCGGACGGCAAGACCCAGGTGACCATCGAGTACGCCGGTGACCAGCCGGTGCGCCTCGACACGGTCGTGGTCTCGTCGCAGCACGCGGACGGGATCGACCTGGACCGCATGCTGGGCGTCGACGTCAAGGACCACGTCGTCGAGCCGGAGCTGGCGGACCTCGGCATCGACACGTCCGGTGCGCGGCTGCTGGTCAACCCCACGGGCCGGTTCGTGATCGGCGGTCCGATGGGTGACGCCGGCCTGACCGGCCGCAAGATCATCGTCGACACCTACGGCGGCATGGCCCGTCACGGTGGTGGCGCGTTCTCGGGCAAGGACCCGTCGAAGGTCGACCGTTCCGCGGCGTATGCGATGCGGTGGGTGGCGAAGAACGTCGTCGCGGCCGGGTTGGCGACGCGGACCGAGGTGCAGGTCGCGTACGCGATCGGCAAGGCGGCGCCGGTGGGTCTGTTCGTGGAGACGTTCGGGACGGAGACGGTGGATCCGTCGAAGATCCAGCAGGCCATCACCGAGGTCTTCGACCTCCGGCCGGCGGCGATCATCCGCGACCTGGACCTGCTGCGCCCGATCTACGCCCCGACCGCCGCGTACGGCCACTTCGGCCGTCCGGAACTGGACCTGCCGTGGGAAAGCACCGCCCGCGCGGCCGACCTGAAAGCCGCCACCGGCGCCTGACCTGTCGTGAGGGGCACCTTCAGGGCTTAGATGTCCCTGAAGGTGCCCCTCACGGCGTTCGGCTTTTCCGGTCGCGGGCGAGGATGGCCCAGATTTCCTTGTCGTAGCGGGCACCTTCGTACGGCCAGTACTCGCGCAGGACGCCTTCGCGGACCATGCCGAGGCGCTCGGCGACCGCCGAGCTGCGGATGTTGTCCGCGCGGCAGCGCCACTCCGCGCGGTGCAGGCCCCGGGTGGTGAACGCCCAGTCGAGCAGCGCCTCGCAGGCCCGCGTGACCAGGCCGTGGCCCTCGGCGCCGGGTTCGAGCCAGCAGCCGATCTCGCACGAGCCGACACCCGCGTCGAACTCCACGAACATGACGCCGCCGACCAGCTCGCCGTCGAGCCGGATGCCGAAGAGCCGGCCGCCGTCGGCGGCCTGACGCTCGGCGTACCGGCGCAGGGTCGCCCGCGCGCCCTCGACGTCATCGGTGACGAACGCCGGCCCGACCCACGGCCGGATGTGCTCGCGCGCCCGCTCGAGGTGCCCGGCGAACTCCTCGGCCTGCCACGGCTCCAGCGGCTCGAGCCGGGCGGTTTCCGTCAACGATCGAAAGAACACAGCTGCCCCCATTCACACAACGACTGTTACGATAACACGCGTGCCGCGTCCCAGGGGAGACCACGAAGCCCGCCGCCGCGACGTCTCCGAGGCGGTCTGGCGGGTCCTGACCGCGCACGGCTTCGGCGGCCTGACGATGCGCGCCGTCGCGACCGAGCTCGGCGCCACCACCGGCCTGCTCACGCACTACTTCAGCGGCAAACGGGAACTGCTCGCGCACGCGCTCGACCTGCTGGACGAGCGCACCGCCACCCGCGCCCGCCGGACCGCCGGCCCGGGCCTCGCCGCGGTGCGCGCGCTGCTCCTGGACGTCCTGCCGCTCACCGGCGAAGCGGTCACGGGCAACCGGATCTGGGTGTCCTCATGGGACACCGCGCTCGCCGACCCGGCGTTGAGCGCCGCGTACGCGCGGAAGTACGGCAAGAGCCGCGACCGGCTGCGCGACCTCGTCACCGACGCACAACAGCTCGGCGAGCTGCGCCCGGGCGATCCCGAGCGCGTCGCCGCGGGCGCGTTGTCGTTCACGCTCGGCCTGGTCGTCCAGGCGCTGTTCGACCCGCGCGCGTTCCCGCCGGACCGGCAGGTCGAGCTGCTCGACGACCACCTCGCCGCCCTGGTCGACCCGCATTTCCCGGCGGACGGGTGATCTCGTGTTAGCCTGTCGCCGTGCAGCGCCTGATGACGTCCTCGCGACTCGTAACCCGGCGCGCCGGCTGAACCAGGTCGCCGGCGCGCAGCGCTGACGACCCTGTTTCGCCCCGGGGCCTGGCCCGGATCCCCCGAGAACCGCACTTTCTGGAGATCCGTCATGGCCCCCACGTCTTTCGCCCCGAACTCACTGCTGGTCCGCCGCCGCATCGCCACGTACTTCACCGGCGGCGCCGCTGGAATCCCCGACCTGGTCGGCACCCTCACCCAGCAGGGCCGCATGATCCACGAACTGTCGGTCGACGTCCGCGACGGCGTCCGCGAGAGCTCCCTGGCCTGCGCGCTGCTGCTCCCCGACGACGAGACGGACCACCTGCTGGACCGGCTGCGCGAACTCCCGGCGGTCGTCTCGGCCGAACTCGCCTGACGCCGAACCGTTTGCGGGCAGCACAATCGCGCCACCAGGTACGGCTGAGGCGAACTCGGCCGGCCTGTCGGACGCGAACTCGATCGCCATGACCAGGAGGTCGGCTGCCGCCTGCCTCGCGGCCGGCGAGCCGTGGGCCACGATGTCCGGCAGGGGCGGCGTGGCCTGGACCGCGGCCGGTGCACCAGGCCGAGGTGCTCGTCGACCAGCCCCACGGTGACGAGTTCGCCGACGGGCGCGGAGACCGCGACACCCCCGCGCGGTGGCCAGGGCCTGCAAGCTAGGCGCCACATAGCCAGGTTCCCGCTGGTGCGTCCTCGATCAGTCCACACTGGACACGATGGCCGCGACCGGCCGGGACAGGTGCGGAAAGTGGCCGCTGCCCGGCAGGGCGCCGAACGGACCGGCCAGCGGCTGGTCCAGGTTCACCACCGCCCGCGCCGGATACCTTGCCGCATAAGCAGTCGCGAGTACGCCGCCGATCAAGTGGCCGATCAGGACCGGCCGCGTCAAGCCCGCTGACGACACCGCGCCGTGGATCGCGTCGGTCACGTCGTCGAAGGCGTACGAGCCG
Organism: Amycolatopsis sp. NBC_00355; assembly: GCF_036104975.1. Classification (GTDB taxonomy): domain Bacteria; phylum Actinomycetota; class Actinomycetes; order Mycobacteriales; family Pseudonocardiaceae; genus Amycolatopsis. Next base: position 4,775,822 of record NZ_CP107982.1, read on the forward strand.
CGCGGGGAGTCGCCGTGGCCCGGCAGGTCGAGTGCGAGCACCCGGCGGTCACCCGGCCGGCCCTACTCCCGTGACGTACACCGATGACGTCGTACGACGGTCGCCGGACCGGGCCGCGGATTCCTAGCGTGGAAACCGTCAACTCCGCGAGCACAAAGGAAAACCATGTCCGAAGTGACCTACACCGCCGTCGCCACCTCCACCGCGGAGGGCCGCAACGGCGGCCGCGCGACCTCCGACGACGGCGCGCTCGACGTCGGCCTCGCGGTGCCGAAGGCGCTCGGCGGCGCCGGCGGCGGCACCAACCCGGAGCAGCTGTTCGCAGCGGGCTGGGCGTCCTGCTTAGTCGGCGCCGTCCGCCGGGTCGCGGGTGAGAAGAAGGTGCCGCTGGACGACCTCGCCGTCGTCGCGGAGGTCACCCTCCACCACGACACCGAGGCGAGCGAGTTCAAGCTCAGCGCCGTGCTGCACCTCGAAGCCTCGGGCATCGACCAGGCGACGGCGGACGACCTGGTGACCGGCGCGCACCAGGTCTGCCCGTACTCCAAGGCGACCCGCGGCAACATCGAAGTCACCCTCGACGCGACCGTCGCCTGAAGGGTCGCGGCAGACCTCAAAGCCGGGCGGCGTCGATGATCGCCTGGGCGAACGGGTGTGGCGCTTCCTGCGGCACGTTGTGCCCGATGCCGTCGAGGATCCGGTGTTCGTACTTGCCGGTGAACTTCGCGCGGTAGGCCTTGCCGTCCTTGGCCGCGCCGTCGAAGTCGCTGGCGAGGGTGATCGCCGGGACGCCGATCGCCGGGCCGGTGGCGAGTTTCCGTTCGTCCGCTTCGTACTGCGGCTCGCCCGGGGCGAGGCTCAGCCGCCAGCGGTAGTTGTGGACGACGATCGCGACGTGGTCGGGGTTCTCGAACGCCGCCGCGCTGCGGTCGAAGGTGGCGTCGTCGAAGTTCCACGTCGGCGACGCCGTCTTCCAGATCAGCTTGGCGAAGTCGTGGCGGTTGGCCGCGTAGCCGGCGCGCCCGCGCTCGGTGGCGAAGTAGTACTGGTACCACCAGCCCAGCTCGGCGGCCGGCGCGAGCGGCTGCAGGTTCGCCTTCAGGTTGGTGATGATGTAGCCGCTGACCGGGACGACGGCCCGGCACCGCTGCGGCCACAGCGCCGCGATGACGGCGACCGTCCGCGAGCCCCAGTCGTACCCACCCAGAATCGCTTTGTCGATTTTCAGCGTGTCCATCAGGGCGATGACGTCGAGCGCGACGGCCGTCTGCTGCCCGTTGCGGACCGTCGCCGCCGACTTGAACACCGTCGGCCCGTACCCCCGCAGGAACGGGACGATCACCCGGTAACCCGCGGCGGCCAGCAGCGGCGCGACGTCGGCGTAGCTGTACGGGTCGTACGGCCAGCCGTGCAGCAGCACCACCGGCGGCCCGGCGGCCGGGCCGAACTCGGCGTACGCCATGGTCACGACCCCCGCGTCGGCGTGCTTGATCGTACCGAGCGATGTGTTCCCGCCGGCCCCCGAACGCAGGCCGGGAGGGGCCGCGGAAGGCGCCGGAGCGGCGCAGGCGGCCAGGGAACCCGCCGCCAGCCCGGCCGCGAACGCCTGCGTGAATCGTCTCCTGCTGATCATCCGGACTCCCGTGCGCAAGCTCGTAGGACGTCCCTGACGTTATGGGCGCCCCACGCTCCTCCGCGCCCGTCGGATGACCCACCCCGGGTAAGTCACGGTTCAGCCGTCGAGCGTCTTCAGCATCCCGGCGAGGTCGGCGCGGGAGCTCACGCCGAGCTTGGGGAAGATCCGGTGCAGGTGGGTGCCGACGGTCCGGTGCGAGAGGTACAGCCGCTGCCCGATCTCGCGGTTGGTCAGCCCGTCGGCGGCCAGCTGCGCGATGCTCAGCTCGTGCGGCGTCAGCTTTTCGCGCGCGTCCGGGCCCCGGTTCGGGCTCGTCTCGCCCGCGCTGCGCAGCTCGCGGCGCGCCCGCTCGGCCCACGCGGTCAGGCCGAGCGCGTCGAACGTCTCGCGGGCGGTCCGCAGGTGTGCCCGCGACTCGACGACCCGCCGCTGCCGCCGCAGCCACTCGCCGAACGCCAGGTGGACGCGCCCGCGTTCGGCGGGCCAGCCGCCGAGGTCGGCTTCCAGCGCGGCCGCGAACCGGTCGTCGCTCGGTTCGAGCACGGCCCGCGCGTACCGCAGGCCGATGTGCAGCGCGGGCGACGGCGTCGAGGCGGCGAGAGGCGCCAGCTCGGCCAGGATCTCCCGCATCGTGTCCGCCTGCCCGGCCCTCACCGCGGCCTCGGTCAGCTCCGCGACGCAGTACGCGCGCAGGGCCAGCTGGTAGGCCGGGTCGGCGGGGTCGAGCAGCCGGCGCAGGGCGGCGAACGCGTCCTCGAACCGGCTTTCGCTCAGCGCCAGGAGCCCGCGCGCGAGCTGGACGGTCGCCAGCACCGGGCGGGCGCCGGCGGCGAGCCCGGCGCGTTCGGCCTCGTCGGCCAGCGCGTTCGCCTGCTTGTGCTCGCCGCGCAGGGCGGCGATCTCGGCCTGGACGGCGAGCGCCAGGCCACCCATGAACGGCTGACCGGTCTCCCGCGCGAGCCGGACGGCCTCCGCCGCGGCCGGCACGGCCCCGGCCAGGTCGCCGAGCCGGACCCGGCTCCACGCCTGGACGGCCAGCGCCCGGGGCAGCAGCCCGAGCCGGCCTTGGGCCCGCAGGCCCGGCGCCGCGGCCGTGGCGAAGCGCGCGGCCAGGTCGAACGCGCCGACCTGCAGCGCCGCGCTGGCCAGGTACCGGTCGGCTTCCGGGTCGGCGCCGGCCGCGCCGGCGAGCGCCCGCAACCGCTCGAGGACGACCTCGCCGCGGTCGAACGGCGCGACGTACGCGGCGACGGCGACCAGGCGCGGGTCGTCGTCCGGGACGGGCAGCCGGTCGGCGACGCCCAGCAGCTTCCGACGCGCCGGAGCGCCGGGCTCGGCCCAGAAACAACGCATCGCGGCGCCCCAGAGGACCCGCATCGCCGCGTCGTCCTGCCCGTCGGCGGCGACGGACTCGGCGAGCGCGGCCAGCTCCCCGATCCGCGCCGGGTCTTCGCGGACGCCGTCCTCGAACGCGCTGAGCAGCCAGTTCGCGGTGGCCCGCCGGCGCGGCGAAAGGTCGCCGGCGGCGCGCACCAGGCGTTCGGCCGTCTCGCGGCGGCCGGAGTCGACGGCCAGTTCGGCGGCCCGCAGCAACCGGTCCGCCCGCGCTCCGGGGTCTTCGCTGAGCCGCGCGGCCTGTTCCAGCGCCGCGATCGCGGCCGCGGCCCCGCCGCGGTGCCGGGCCCGCTCGGCGGCCGCGTCCAGCGCCGCGGCGACGGCTTCGTCGGGGCCGGAGGTCGCCCGGGCCCGGTGCCAGGCCTGCCGGTCGGGCTGGTCGCGCAGCACCTCGGCGAGCGCGAGCCGGCCCTGCCGCCGCTCGGCGATCGTCGCGGCGGCCGGGATGGCCGAGCGCATCAGCGGGTGCCGGAACGTCACGCGGCCGGCGCCCAGCTCGATCAGGCGAGCGTCCACCGCGGGCGCCAGGATCTCGGGTTCGACCGGAGTGCCGAGGATCGACGCCGTCGCGGTGAGGGTCTCGGCGACCGAACCGGTCTCGTCGAGCGCGGCGACCAGCAGGGCGACGCGCGCAGGCGGCGGCAGTGTCGCGACGCGGGCGCCGAAGGTGCGCTCCAGCCGTTCGGTCAAGGGCAGGACCGGGTCGAAGGCGTCGAGATCCACCGACGGCAGCTCGGTCAGCGCGAGGGGGTGGCCGGCGGCCTCGGTGAGCAGCCGGGCCCGGACCACCGGGTCGAGCCGGGGCGCGACCGCGTCCAGCAGCTCCGCGGCGACGTCGTCGGGGAGGCGGCCGAGCGGCATCGGCGAGAGCCCGGCGTCCAGCAGGGGTGACCCGGCGCCGTCGCGGAGGGTGGCGATCAGGACGACCGGCTCGGTCTCGATCCGCCGGGCCACGAAGGCCAGGACGTCGGCGCTCGCGCGGTCCAGCCAGTGCACGTCCTCGGCCACGACCAGCACCGGCTTCGCGGCGGCTTCGTCGGTCAGGAGCGTCAACGCGGCGAGCCCGACCAGGTAGCCGCTGGGGACCGGCCCGTCTTCGAGGCCGAGAGCGGTCCGCAGCGCGCTCCGCTGCGGCGCGGGCAGCTCGGCTACGCCCGCCCGGACGGGATGGAGCAGCTGGTGCAGCCCGGCATAGGCGAGGTCCTGCTCAGCTTCGGCGCCGGTCGTCCGCAGCACCCGCAGCCCGGCGACGGACGCGGCGGCGGCCGCCTCGGCGACGAGCGCGGACTTGCCGATGCCGGCCTCCCCGCGGAGGAGGATACCACCGCGGTCCCGGGGCCCGTCGACGAGCGCGCCCAGGTCCTTCAGCTCGGTTTCCCGCCCGTGCAACGGCATGCGCCCTCCCCTCGCCCCGCGACGATACCGGCCCTCGACGTACAGCGACGACGTCGTCCGACGGGCGCGAAGGCGCCTACGCCGGCCCTAGCTTCGGTGCCCATGCCCCAGAAGAGATCCGTACTGCTGTTCGCCGCGCTGCTGGTGACCGCCGTCATCCAGTTCGCCCCGAGCGCCGCGGCGGCCGGAACCCCCTGCGCCACCGTCCCGGTTTCCGCGCCCGCCGGCGCGAAGATCGAATCGGTGCAGGCCGTCGCCCAGCCCGGCTACTGCGGGATCACCGTCACGCTCACCCACCCGGGCGCCGGCGACCACGTCAAGGTCCTGGTCGCGCTGCCGCGGACCGGCTGGACGGGACGGCTCCAGGCCCTCGGCGGGAGCGCCTACGCCGCCGGCGAATTCGGCGCGCCGCTGGTCCAGGCGGTCAAGGACGGCTACAGCGCCGTGACGACCGACGCCGGGGTGTCCGCGGACGCGCTCGACACGTCGTGGGCGCTGACCGCGCCCGGCCAGGTCGACCGGCCGCTGCTGACGAACTTCGCCACCCGCTCGGTGCACGAAGCCGCCGTGGTCGGCAAGGACGTCACCCAGCGGTTCTACCACCGGCCGGTGACGTACTCGTACTGGACCGGCTGCTCGACGGGCGGCCGCCAGGGCTACTCCGAGGCCCAGAACTACCCGGCCGACTTCGACGGCGTCCTGGCGAACGCGCCGGCGGTCCACTGGACCCGGTTCGCGGTGGCGACGCTCTGGCCGCAGGTCGTGATGAACCAGGAGCACGACCGCCCGAGCACCTGCGTCCTCACCGCGTTCCGCGAGGCCGCGATCAAGGCGTGCGACGCGCGGGACGGCGTCACCAACGGCGTCGTCGACCGGCCGGACGAATGCGGTTACGACCCGCGGAGCCTGATCGGCACGAAGGTCGTCTGCGACGGCCGGGACGTCACCGTCACGGCCGAGGACGCCGAGGTCATGCGCAAGATCTGGGCCGGCCCGACCGACGAACGCGGCCGGCAGCTGTGGGACGGCCTCCCGAAGGGCGCGGACTTCACCTGGCTGGCGGGCGCGGCACCCGGCTTCCCGGTGGCCGTCCAGTGGGTGCAGTCGTTCCTCGAGAAGCAGGCCGGCTTCGACACCTCGACGCTGACGTACGCCCAGTACACCGCGCTGTTCCGCCAGTCGGTGCGGGAGTACGACGACGTCATCGGCACGGCCGGCCCGGACCTCTCGGCGTTCCGCCGCGCGGGCGGCAAGCTGCTCACCTACGTCGGCTCGGACGACCAGCTGATCCCGCCGGGCGGCGTATTGCGCTACCACGCCGAGGTCGAACACGAGATGGGCGACGTGGACGGCTTCTACCGGCTGTTCGTCGCCCCGGGTGTGGAGCACTGCGGCGGCGGCCGGGGCGCGGCGCCGGTGAACCCGCTGGGCGCGCTGGTCGGCTGGGTCGAGCACGGCAAAGCGCCGGCCACCCTGGCCGCCGCGACCACGGACGGCAAGCAGACCCGCGACCTGTGCGTGTACCCGCGTGTCTCGCGGTACACCGGCCACGGTGACCCGGCTGTGGCGTCCAGCTACCGCTGCCGCTGACCCCGACTCCCCTGCGCCCCGGCCGAGTGGACTTGCCGGTCCAAAAAACTCTCGGCACCCTGAATGAGTCAGCTGGATTTCCGTTGTACAGGAGCACTTCCCCATGGCACTCGACCAGTACTACCTCCTCGGCCGCTCCGGGCTGCGTGTCAGCCGGCTCGCGCTGGGCACGATGAACTTCGGCACCGGCGGCTTCCACGCCGCGTACGGCAAGACCGAGGAGGAGGTCCGCCCGATCTTCCGCCGCTACCTCGACGGGGGCGGCAACTTCATCGACACCGCGGACTTCTACACCGCCGGCGAGAGCGAAACCCTCCTCGGCAAGCTCATCGGCGAAGCGAACGTCCGCGACAAGGTGGTGCTCACCACCAAGTTCACCAACAGCGTCGCCGACGGCGACCCGAACGCGGGCGGCAACGGGCGCAAGCACATGATCCGCGCCCTGGAGGCGTCGCTGCGCCGGCTGGGCACCGACTACGTCGACCTCTTCCTGCTGCACACCTGGGACCGGCTCACCCCGGTCGAGGAGGTCATGCGCACGTTCGACGACCTGGTCCGCGCGGGCAAGATCCGCTACGCCGGCCTCTCCGACGTGCCCGCCTGGTACGCCTCGCGGGCCCAGACGTTCGCCGAGGCCAACGCGCTCACGCCGGTGATCAACCTGCAGCTGCCGTATTCGCTGGTGCAGCGCGAGATCGAGACCGAGCACGTCCCGCTGGGCCGGACGCTCGGCCTCGGCGTCACGGCGTGGAGCCCGCTGGCGGGCGGCTTCCTCACCGGCAAGTACCGCACCGGGACCGAAGGCCGGTTCGCCGACCCGGACGCCCAGACCTGGACCGACCGCGACTGGCAGCTGCTCGGGCCGCTGGAGGAGATCGCGGGCAAGCTGGGCGTGACGATGGCCCAGGTCGCGCTCAACTGGGTCGCCACCCAGCCGGGCATCGCGTCCGCGATCGTCGGCGCCAGCAGCGCCGACCAGCTCGGCGCGAGCATGGCCGCCCTCGACTTCGAGATCCCGGCCGAGCTGCGCACCCTGCTGGACGAGGCGAGCGCGGTCCCACCGGCCTCGGTGTACCGGATGTTCACCCCGGGCTACCAGAACTGGATCGTCACCCCGGGCCTGAAGATCGGCGACAAGCCGGCGGGCTATGCGCCGGACGTGCGGAACTGGTAGCCGTCACGGGTTTCGCGGAGCGGCACTCCCCGCTCCGCGAAACCCGCGGTTCATCCATCCGTGGTTTCTCCGGGTTTCGCGAACGCCGACGACGAGCGGACCACAGGCTCAGGCGATGGACGGCAGCGTCGTAGCCGGCACCGGACGAGACCGGACTCGGGGCGAAATCGCGACAAGCACAGCGAAATACACCCCCTCACTTCTCTTGCAAAACACGCCTTTCCGATAACCCCGGAGTCCATTGTGGCCAGTCAGGGCCACGTCCGAGTTCCGGCCGCCACGGCCCACTGGATGAATCACCCCATCACCCCGCGTGTCCGCCCACCAGGACACGGAGACTGGGGTGAATGCAGAAGACGCGTGCACCTGCACGGGACTTGCCCAGCCGCTGTGGTTCACCTGACAGATGGTCGCATTCCCAGGCGGGAATAACCGACAATCGGAGGTTCGAGCCTCACGCCAGCGACCGCACCGGGAGCGCGCGCATGAACCCGCCGGAGCAGCCTGTTCCTCCCGAGCCGGACGCTTCCCGGCGCGCCGAACGCAACCGGCGGATGGTGGAGGACTGGGAGGGCGGCGCCACCATCACGCAGATCGCGCACCGTTACGGCCTGTCGCTCAGCTGGACCGGGATGCTGCTCCGATTGAACGGTGCCGCACTCCCGAAAACCGGCCGGGGCATCAAACGCGATCTCGATACCGAGCAGGTCAGCGCCGAATACCTCGACGGGGCCACCATCCGGACCATCGCCGACGACCACGGGGTGTCCTACGGCAAGATCTATCGCTTACTGCAACAACACCACGTACCCATGCGCCCACGTGGGGGAGGCCAACGCGCTGCGTCAACAAAAACCCCTCCGGGCATCGACACACAGTAGTCCACTGTGGAGGAACGTTCTCGTCGTCGTCCCACGATCTTGTGGAATCCCACACAAACCGGCCCGTGACAGCCGGTGAGCCGGTAGACCGGGAAACGGGCCGAGTGGGGAGGAACCGATGACGCGTCCTGGGCAGAGGCATCGGGAGCGACCGGGACCGATCCAGTTGCCCGCCCCGTCGCCCGACCTCGTCGGACGGGACCGCGAACTCGAGCAGCTCGACTCATTCCGGCAACGCCGTCGCGAACACCCCCGGATCGTGGTGCTGACCGGGGTGGGTGGCGTCGGGAAGACCGCGCTCGCCATCCACTGGCTCGGCTCCCGGCGCGAAGAGTTCCCCGACGGCGTGCTCTACACCAGTTTCGCCTCGCCGAACACCGACGAGGGGCCGGAATCCGCCGACGTCGCGCTGCACGGCTTCCTCACCGCACTCGGCGTCACCGCCGACGACATACCCGCGCAAACCGGGCACCGGGCCGCGTTGTTCCGGTCCCACACCACTGATCACTCGTTCGCGCTCCTGCTCGACAACGTGGCCTTCCCCGCACAGGTCCGCACGCTGCTGCCCGCGTCACCTGCCGCGTTCGTCGTCGTCACCAGTCGCTCCCAGCTCAGCGGGCTGAGCCTGGACGGCGCGGAAATCGTCCCGGTCGAGCCGCTCGATCGAGAGGCCGCCCGCACCTTGCTGGACTCCCGCGCCGGACCGGGCCGTCTCGACACGGACCCCGCCGCCGCCGACGACATCCTGCGGACCTGCGCCGGCCTGCCTCTGACGATCGCGGTCGTCGGCGCCCGCCTGCGTGCCCGTCCCGAACGGAGTCTCGCCCGCGAAGTCCGCGTCCGGCCGCACTCCGGGTACGAGCCGACCGGCGGCGGAGCGTCCACGACGGTGTTCGACGCCTCGTACGACTCGCTCACACCGGCCGCGGCGCGGCTCTACCGCCTGTGCGGCGTGCTGCCCGGTCAGCACTACGCGCTCGAAGCGCTGAGCCACGTTCTCGCCGGCCCGCTCGACGCGGTCTACGACGCGATCGACGAACTGATCGAAGCCAACCTGCTGTCCGAGCACGGTGACGTCGTCACCCAGCACGACGTGGTTCACCACGATGCCCGCGTCCGCGGGGATCGTGAGACCCCACCGCCGGAACGGCTCGCCGCCCTCCGCCTGTTCATCCGTTGGTACCTGGCCAGGGCGCTGGCCGCGGACGAACTGATCCACCCGTTTCGGCCACGCTTCGCGACGCGCGACAACCCGGATACCCCGATCTTCGCCGATCGGGAACGCGCGGTCCGCTGGTGGCGACGCGACCAGCAGGTCATCCGGGCCGTCACACGCGAAGCGGCGGCGCAGGGGTGGGACACCGAGGTCTGGCAACTGTGCGAGGCCTCTTGGGGGTTCTTCCTGCACAACCGCGATTACGAGCCCTTCCTCGCGCTCACCACTCTGGGCGTCGGCGCGGCCCAGCGGTGCGGCTTGCCGCTGGTCGAAGCGCGGCTTCGCAGTCAGCTCGGCTTCGCGCTCGATCAGCTGGGCCGGTTCGGCGAGGCCGACGCCGAGCACGCCGTCACGCTGGAGATCGGCGAGCGGGAGAACGACGGCCCCACCCGGGCGACGGCGGTCTCCAGGCTGGCTCGCGCGGCCCGTCGGCGCGGCGACCTCGATCAGGCGCTGCGGTTCTACCAGCGCAGCGCGGAGGCGCACGCCGAAATCGGACTGCCCCGCGGCGTCGCACTCGCGCGCCGCCGCCGTGGCGAGCTCCTCGTCGAACTCGGCCGGGACGAGGAGGCCGCGGTGGAGCTCACCGCGGCCGCCGCGACCATGGCCGAAGCGGGCGACGCCAACCAGCACGCCCGCGCCGTCACGGCGCTCGCCCGGTTGCACGACCGCCGCGGCCGGTACGACGAGGCCAGAGCCGAGCTACTCGGCGCGCTGGAGGTGGTCCGCGAGCTCGATTCGCCGTACTACACGGCCGAGATCCTCGCGACGCTCGCCGAGCTGGAAGGCGCCCACGGCCACCTCGAGCACGCGAACGAGCACCGGGAGGAAGCCCGGCGACTGTACGCCCGGCTCGGGGATCCGCGAGCCGGCGGACTCGCCGACCACGACGAGTGAGGACCCGGCGGCCACGCCCCGGCGGACAGCGCGGCCGAAGACCCCGGTGTCACGGTGCCAGGCCAAGGCCACCGCCGCTCCCGGAAAGCGGGCCACCGCACGGCAGATCGCGTCCACTGCCGCACCGGAGGTCCGGTGTTCCCCACAGAGCACGACGTCCGCGCACGCCGGCCACGAACCGGCCGCCACGTCCGGAGCAACGACGAGAAGCGAGACATCCGGCCGGCACGCCCCACCGCGAACCCGCACCCGCCACACCCCGGGTACCCGGCCGTGCCGGCACGCCGTCCCCGGACCGAGCCGCCGTGCCGGGCTCACGCCGCCCACCTCGGCAGGGGACGCGCGACGGGCAGCAGCGGCAACGAAGCCCGCCAAGGCGGCTCGGACAGTTCCAGCAGCCGGTACATCGCAGACCGCAGGATCCCGGCGGAGCGATCCGGGCGCGACGTGATCACCGCCGTCACCGACTCGGCGAGCTTCCCCGCCCGCCACCGGGCAGCCTCGGCCTGGTCCGGCAGTGGGCGTCCCCAGTCCAACGGCACCGTGTGCGCGCGGACGGCGTCCGCGACGCTGCCCTCCTGCGGGCACCCGTCCGGAACCGACGCGAGGGTCACCGGACGCCCCAGCGCCGCCGCGTAGCCCGTGGTCGAGCCGTGGTCGCCGATCACCCAGTCCGCCGCGATCATCGTCGCCTGCCACCCGGACTCCGGCGGAATCAGCAGCAGGCCGCCGGCCATCGCGTCGGCCAGCCACGCGCTGATCTGCCGTCGTCCATGCACGGCCCAGACGTTCGGGTGCAGCACCGCCGCGACCGCGTACCGCTGCGCCGGCAACGCGTCCACCACCGCCCGGTACAGCTGCGGCACCTGCCCGAACGCCGAATCGGTGAACCACGTCGTGCTGACCGTGACGAGCTGCCGCGCCGGCGGCACCCCCAAGGTGTGCCGGTAGACCTCCCGCAGGTGCCGGCTCGCCCGCATCCGGTCCAGGCAGACATCCCCGGCGACGACGGCGTTCGGCGCCGCCTCGGCACACCGCTCCCGCAGCAGGTCCATCTCGCTGTCCGTGCTCAGCCCCAGGACCGCGGGCAGCACCCGCCCGCGGAAGGTCAGCAGCTCCCGGTCGACGCCGGTGGTCGGCTCGCTCGCCCCACCCGCCTTCCGGCTGTGCCGGCGCGGCTTGACGCGACCGGCGCCGTGCCCGACCAGGAGGATCGGACCGTGGAGCTCGTCCAGGTGACGATGACTGGCCGCGAGCACGAGATCGAACCGGTGCGCCACCGCCTGCGCCCACGGCAGGACCAGCCCGTCCAGGCCGCGGACGAACTCCTCCACGCCCTGCCACCGTTGAGTCGTATGCGGCACGGTGAACACGATCTGAACCCGCAGATCGTTTTCCAGGAGGGAAACCAGGTCGAGCAACCGGGTCCCGGCGGTCACGGTCGGGACCACCACCAGCACCGCGCGGCACCTCGGCCGCGTAACCCGGGTGCTGGAGCCGAGCCCGAACGGGCCACGCACCCACAACTCCGCTGCCATCGTCGTTCCCCCTTGCTGTCGTCACGGCGTTCGCGAACGGAGCATGCATTCCGCCTCTCCCGGCACCCTTCCCACCGGACGGACAAACCGTGGACAGATCGAGGACACAATCGATCGTTATCACGCCGTCGTCGTCGTTTCATCAAAACGATGCAAAGCTGACACCAGGAGAGGGGAAGGACCGCGAAATGGAAATCGCGTTCGGCATTCTCGGGCAGACAACGGTGCGGATGCACGGGAAGTTGACCGAGCACTGGGGCTCCCGCCAGGCGCAGCACCTCCTCGCCACCCTTCTCACCCAGCCGGGAAAACGTTTCTCCCAGGACAGCCTGATCGCCTGGGCCTGGAACGACACGACCCCGCCGGTGAACCCCAAAGAGGCTTTGTACAAGGCGATCACGCGGCTTCGACAGGCACTCGCAGACGCCGATGACCCTCCGGTCATACGCACGATCAATGGGGGCTACCAACTCGACGTCTCCCCTGATCTCGTCGACATCCACCGCTTCGGCGACGAAATGCGCAGAGCTCGTCAATTCAGCGCGGCGGGAGATCACGAAAGTGCGTGCGATGTCGCACGCGCGGCGCTCGCACTATGGCGCGACGAGCCACTCGCCGGCATGACCACCGAACCGGCGCAGAATTGGCGGCGCGCCGGTTTGGCCACGGACTGGGTACCCGCTTACGGGTTCCTCGCCGCCGAACTGCTGGCCATCGGGCGCCCCGAGGAAGCACTGCGCCACCTGGCCGACGCGCCCCATCCCCACGCGAGCGAACCGGCTTTCGTCAAACTCCGCGTCACCGCGCTCTACGCTTTGCGGCAGGCACCCGAGGCGCACACCCACTACTTGGCGGCGCTCAGGGCCTACGCGGAAGACGGGAACACCGACGCGGCCACGGACCTGCGAGCGCACCACTCGCAGCTGCGCGCCCCGGCCCCGGCGCCGGCCGGCAAACCCGCGTCGACGCTCCACGCCGCACCCGGCGCCGGAGTGAGCCCGGTTCGCGTGGGACTGCCGCGCAACCTCCGCGGGTTCGTCGGGCGCTCCGACTCACGGCGAACACTCGACCGGCTGCTGCTGTCCGCCGATTCCGGCCACGCCCCCGCGGCGATCGTGAGCGGCCCACCGGGAATCGGGAAGACGAGCCTCGCCGTTCACTGGGCGCACCACGCGGCCGACCGCTTCCCCGGCGGCATCGTCTGCATCGACCTGCAGGGCTTCGGGCCGGCACCGGCGAGGACGACCGACGAGATCGTCGATCTCGCACTGACCGCACTCGACTACCCGATCGACCACCTCGTCAGCGCCACCGCACGCGCCGCGCAACTGCGCGCGCTGCTCGGCCGGCAGGCACCGCTGCTCATCGTCCTCGACAACGTGGGTAGCTCCGAGCAGGTCGACACCCTCCTCGAGCTCGTCGAGTCGTGCACCGTGCTGATCACCTCACGGAGCTCGCTGCACGCCCTGGCCCGCCGGCACGACATCCCCACGATCAAGCTCGGCCACCTCGACGAGGAACATTCGTTCACGTTGCTCAGCAGGCGCATGCGAGGGCGCGCCGAGCAGGAACCCGAGGCCGCTCAGGCGCTGGCCCGGCTCGGCGACGGCCTCCCGCTGGCCTTGACGCTGCTGGCCCAGCGCGCCGCCAGCCGACCCAGCCTCGGCCTCGGCACCATGCTCGAGCAGCTGAGGGATCCGGACACGATGCTGAGCATCGGCGACGACGGGGACGACGCCAGCCTGCGAACCACGTTCTCCGCGTCGTACCAGGCGCTCGACGCCACTGCCCAGGATGTGTTCCGGCTCTTCGGTCACCACCCCGGGGCCGAAATCCACGCCGACACGCTCTTCTCGGCCAGCACCCATTCCAAGGTGGCCACCCGCCGCGCACTCGAGAACCTCGTCGCCTGGCACCTCATCGACCAGCCACGCGAGACCGACCGGTACCGCATTCCCGACATCTTCCACCGCTACTCGCGGACCCTGACCCCGGACGAAAGCGATCTGCGGCCGCTGCGCCGGGTGCTGTCGCACTACCTGCACACCGCGGCGCGCGCCCACTTGACCGCACACCCCTACGGGAACCGGCCACCGCTCATCCCGGCCGAGCCGGGAATCGTCCCGACCACCTTCGACACGGCCACCGCGGCGATGCACTGGGCCCTCCTCGAGCGGGGAAACCTCTCCGCACTGGTCACCGAGGCCGAACGCCGCGAACTCTACGACTACGCGATCATCCTGCCGCACCTTCTCACCGACACGTGGGCCCGCTACGGCCGCCATGCCGACATGACGCACGGGCTCACGGTCGCGGCCAGGGCGGCGAAAGCCGCCGGCAACGTCATCGCCGAAGCCTCGACCCTCAACGACCTCGGCGAACTGCACCTCATCCTCGGCAACGACCGGGAGGCGCACGTCTACCTGACCCGTGCGCTGGAACTGGCCACGCAGTACGACGAAGCCACCGGGATGCTCACCGTCAACATCAACCTGGCCCGCTTCCACCGGCACGGCGGCGAGCACGCCGAAGCCATCGCCTGCTACCAGCGGTGCATCAGCCAGGCGCGCCGGATTCCCGACCCCGTCCGGGAAGGCAAGGCCGAGCACTACCTCGCCGACACCCTTGCCGACCTCGACCGGCACCGGCAGGCTCTGCCGCACTACCACCGGGCGCTACACCTGCGCACCGTCCTCGGTGACACGGTGGGGCAGATCGCGACCCACACGGCGCTGACCGTGCTGCACACGCACGAGCAGCGGCTGGAACTCGCCCACATGCACTGCCGGCAGGCGCTGGCCACCCTCGAGGATCGCGACGATCTCACCGCGAAGATGAAGCTGCTGGCCGCTCGCGCCCGGCTGGCGCACGCCGAAGGCAACACCCGCGAGGCGCTCCGGCTGGCCTGGGACGCCGTGGCCGTCGCCCGGCAGGCCCACAACGCCACCGGGCAGGCACGCGCGCTCGAGACTCTCGGCGACATCCTGCTCAGCCTGCACAATCCCCGCGACGCGATCGACGCCTGGACCGAGGCCATCGCCTTCTACCGGGGCCGGGGCCGGGACACCAAGGCCGCCCGGCTCCAGGCACGCCTGGACGAGGTCATCGTCGACACCGACGAGCTCATCCCGGGCACCCGCAGAGGCGACGAAGACACCGTCGCCATGCCGAGCCCACCTCGCCGGGACCGGGCACACAAACACTAAAGGGTGAATCTCTACCCTGGTCCGCACCATGTTGTCACCCAGGTGCGGGCCGGAGCTGCGCAGCTCGGTGGTCACGCATCAGCACGCGACTACCGAGCGTGGTTCTCACTTGTCGCTGACGGCATTGCAAGCCGCGCAATCTCTCCCCTAGGGTCTCCGTCGGCACGCATGATTCATGTTGTGTACGTTTCCGGCGCACGGATCAGCAGATCCCGAAGTCCCCATCCAGCAAGGAGCACGTTGAGCACGTTCATGCACGACCCCGCGACCTACGCCACCCTCGCCACCACCGCCCTGCTCGTGGTGTGCAACTGGTGGCGTTGCTGACGGGGCGATGACGGCCGTGGTGCCCCGTGCAGCTCTCCGGGGCACCCTCTGGCTCCTGACGTGCCGGTACCGTCCCGACCATGACCAGCACCGCGCCCTGGTGGGGCACCAGCCTTTTCACCCTGGCCACCGGCCTGGTGACCGGCCTGATCGCCGCGTTCGCCGCACTGGCCCCGAAGCGCACGGAGCGCCGGCTCGAGCGGCGACGGCTCTCCCGCGAGTACAAAGAGACCGCGTACCCGGAGATCACCCGTGCGACCTACGCGCTCGCGACAGCACCGCTCTGGTCGACCCCCGCCGAAGAGCACAAGGCCCTTCTGCAGGATCTCGTCGCCGCGACGCACACCGCCGCCTTCTTCGCCCCCACGCCCGTGATCACCGCCATCCACGAACTCCTGGAAGCCGCGAACAGCCTGAGCGACCGGCGCGACGACATCCGCGCCACCAGCCGGCCCGGCCACCAAGGCTCGATCGACCTCGCGCGCGCAGAAGAGCACGCCGAAGCGCTCGATCAGATCCGAGCCGCTCTGCAGACTTTCGTCGACGCGAGCCGGGCGGACCTCGAAATCCCGGGTGGCTACCCGATCCTGATCACTCCCGCCTGACGCCGTTCGCGTCCCGCGATCAACCCGAAACCACTTCCCCGCCCTGCACCACGTGCCGGAAGGGCCGGGTCAGTACCCCGACGTCGGCGAGCGGGTCGCCGTCCACCACCACGAGGTCCGCGTGCGCGCCGACGGCCAGGGTGCCGATCTCGCCCGTCAGGTTCAGCAGGTCCGCCGCCGTCGACGTCGCCGCGCGGATCACCTCCAGGGGTGACTGGACTTCGGCGCGCAGGCGGAACTCGTGGTTCTGGTGGCGGTGCATACCGCCGAGGAGGTCGGTGCCGTAGACCAGCTTCACGCCGCCGCGGGACGCGCGTTCGAGGGCGGCCAGGCCCGCGTCGAGGACCGCGTCCACCTTGCGCCAGCTGGATTCCGGCAGGCCGTGCTCGCGGCCTTCCTCCTTCAGCGCCCAGTACGTCACCAGCGTCGGCACCAGGTACGCGTCCCGCGCGAGGAACAGCTCCACGCTGCGGTCGTCGAGGAGGTTGCCGTGTTCGATCGACCGGACTCCCAGCTCGAGGGCCCGGTTGACGGCGCGGGCGGTGTACGCGTGCGCCGCGACGTACCGGTTCGCCGCCTCCGCCTCCTCGACGATCGCGCGCAGCTCGTCGGCCGAGTACTGCGTCGAGTCGATCCGGTCGGTCGGGGACGCGACGCCGCCCGAGGCCATCACCTTGAGGTGGTGGGCGCCCTTGCGCAGCTCGTCGCGGGCGGCGGCGCGGACCGCGTCGACGCCGTCGGCGATCCGGCTGAGGCCCGCGCAGCACGGGTGGTCGTCCCGGACGCGGGTGCCGCGGGTGCGGCTGTCGCCGTGCCCGCCGGTCTGGCTCAGCGCCTTGCCGCAGAACAGCAGCCGTGGCCCGCGGAACAGCCCTTCCGCCTGCGCGTCGGCGAGGCCGTAGTCGGCGCCCGCGACGTCGCGGACCGTGGTGAAGCCGCGGTCGAGCATCCCGCTCATGATCCGGGCGGCCTGGGCGGCCGCGTAGGCCGGTGACTGCGCCGGCAGCGAGCCGAGGTCCGCGGTCGACGCGGTGACGTGCACGTGCGCGTCGATCAGCCCGGGCAGCACGACGGCGCCGCG
The DNA here is from genome assembly GCF_036104975.1 of Amycolatopsis sp. NBC_00355. Lineage (GTDB taxonomy): Bacteria > Actinomycetota > Actinomycetes > Mycobacteriales > Pseudonocardiaceae > Amycolatopsis. The sequence continues at coordinate 4,792,763 of NZ_CP107982.1, forward strand.
CAGGTCGAGCGTCCGCACGTCGGCGGCGGCCGGCCCCGGCCCGGCCTCGGCGATCCGGCCGTCGGCGCACCGCAGGTCACCCTCGGTGTACTCCCCCGTCGCCGGATCGAGCAGGCGGGCGTTGCGCAGGAGCAGCGAGGAGGTCACCACGCCATTGGATCGGGCCGCCGCTCCGGATTCAACTGTGACCCAGCTCACGTCGTCGTCACGACGGTTTCCGGCGCTCCCGGCGGTCTTGATCCGGACCGCACCGCACCACCACCCGGAGGGCCCGATGTCCCACTCCAGCCAGACCGCCGTCGTCACCGGAGCCGGCCGCGGCTTCGGACGCGCGATCGCCGCCGCGCTCGTCGCCGACGGCTACACCGTCGTCGGCATCGCTCGCAGTGAAGCCGAGCTCGACGCGGCCCGGGACGAGCTCGGCGAGCGGTTCGTGCCCGTCGCCGCCGACGCGACCGAGGACACGCTCGCGCAAGACGTCCTCCACGAGCACCGGCCGGCGCTGCTCGTGCTCAACGCCGGGGCCGTGCCGCCCATGGCGCCGATCCACGAACAGACCTGGGAGACCTTCAGCCGCAACTGGCACGTCGACACCCGGCACGTCTTCGCCTGGACGCGGGCCGCGCTGCGGGAACCCCTGGCGCCCGGCGGGGTCGTCGTGTCGATGTCGAGCGGGGCCGCCCTCGGCGGGTCGCCGCTCAGCGGCGGGTACGCCAGCGCGAAGGCCGCGGTCCGGTACCTGCGCGGGTACGCCGCCGGCGAGTCGGACCGCGCCGCGCTGGGCCTGCGGTTCGTCACGTTGCTGCCGCAGCTGACGCCCACCGCGGGCGTCGGCGCGGCCGGTGTCACCGGCTACGCCGCGCGTGCCGGCGTCGACCGCGACGCCTTCATCGAGGGCCTGCAGCCGGTCCTGACGCCGGAGCAGGTCGCCAAGGCCGTCCTCGACGTCGCTTCGGACGCCGGAAGCGCCGCGGAGTACCAGGTCGACGGTTCCGGGCTGCGCGCGCTCTAACGTGGACGGGACCATGACCGACTTCGCCGCGGAGACCGAGCCGTTCCGGCCGGAGCTGCTCGCGCACTGCTACCGCCTGCTCGGCTCGATCCACGACGCCGAGGACCTCGTGCAGGAGACCTACCTGCGGGCGTGGCGCGGGTTCGGCCGGTTCGAAGGCCGCTCCTCGGTGCGGCGGTGGCTCTACAGGATCGCGACCACGGCCTGCCTGACGGCGTTGGCGACCCGGGCCCGGCGGCCGCTGCCGTCGGGCCTGGGCGCGCCGGCCGACGACCACCGGGTGACCGTGGCGGACGCGGAACCGTCGGTGCCGTGGCTGCAGCCGGTGCCGGACGCGCTGCTCGACCCGGCGGCGATCACGGCGGGCCGGGCCGGGGTGCGGCTGGCGTTCATCGCCGCGCTGCAGCTGCTGCCCGCCCGGCAGCGGGCCGTGCTGACCTTGCGCGACGTGCTGGCGTTCCCGGCCGCCGACGTCGCCGGCATGCTCGACACGACGACCGACGCCGTCGACAGCGCGCTGCGCCGCGCCCGCACCCGGCTCGCCGAAGCGGCCCTGGCCGAAGACGACCTCGCCGAGCCCGGTGAACCCGCCCGCCGGACGCTGCTCGACAGCTACGTCGACGCGTTCGTCCGCGCCGACCCGGGCGCGCTGGTGAAGCTGCTGCGGGCCGACGTCGAGCTGGAGATGCCCCCGATCCCGACGTGGTTCACCGGCCGGGACGCGGTCGTCGGGTTCCTCGCGAGCCGCGTGCTGCGCGAGGGCCGCTGGCACCTGGTCCCGACGCGCGCCAACGGCCAGCCGGCGCTGGTGGAGTACGCCCGGACCGAGAGCGGCTTCGAGCCCCACGGCGTCCAGGTGCTGACACTCGCCGGCGACCGGATCGCGCGGATCACGGCGTTCAACGACCCGGCACTGGTCCCGGCGTTCGGCCGGGCACCGGCCCGGGACAGCCGGCCCGCGGTGCCCGACGCGTGACCGCGGCTCGTGACTGCCCCGGGCCGAACCGGCACCGGACCCTTCGCCCCCAGCGGGAATGCGCCGCCAACCCTCAGGCTTCGGTGTGCCCCAGCAGCGGCCGCGGCACGAACCTCGCCGCCCGGTCCAGCAGGGTGTCCAGTTCGAGCACGGTGAGTTCGTTGGCCCCGGCCCGGACGACCGGGCGCGGCACGTACAGCGTCCGCTGCGGTCCGCGCCGCCAGTAGCGGCCCAGCGGGAAGCCGTTGAACCACGCCATGCCCTTGCCCCACTCGCCCGTGTCCAGGAACAAGTCGGCCGACGCGGGGACGTCGACGGACGCGCGCAGCAGCACCGGGCCGGCCACCGGGCCCGCCACCGGCGCCGGGACGGAAGGCGCGGAAGGCGCGGAAGGCAGTGCGGCCAGGTCGAGCGGCAGTACTTCCCACCCCAGCAACGGCGAGCCGTCCACCGAGGCGCCGCCGATGATGCCCTTCGGTTCGCCGATCCGCGGGCCGTAGTCGACGCGGCCCTCGTCCTCGACCAGCACCAGCAGCTCGCCCCGGCCGCCCGGCAGCGGCAGCGCGCGCTCGTGGTGCTCCCGCAGCAGCGTGCCGACGCGGACGCCGTCCACGAACACCGTCGCGCGGTCGCGGACCTCGCCGAACACCAGCACGCCCGGCCCGTCGACCCAGGTCCGCAGCAGCGCCAGCCGCGGCATCGGGGACAGCTCGTCGAACACCGGCAGCTCTTCGAAGGACCGCCACGGGCCCCAGCGCTGCGGGGCTTCGAGCAGGAACACCGGGTCACCCAGCACCGCGGACGGCGTCGGCGCGGGCCGCGCCGGGGGCGGCGGCGTGTCCGGAACCTCGTGGTAGCGGGCGATCACGTCCCGGAACGCGTGGTACTTCGGTGTCGGGTCGCCGGCTTCGTCCAGCGGCGCGTCGTAGTCGTAGGACGTCACGATCGGCCGGTAGACGCCCTTGTCGTTGGCGCCGCTGGTGAGCCCGAAGCTGGTGCCGCCGTGGAACATGTACAGGTTGACCGACGCGCCGGCGGCGAGCAGCGTGTCCAGTTCGGCCGCGGCGTCCGCGGCGGAGGTCGTGTGGTGGTGGGTGCCCCAGTCGTCGAACCAGCCGTTCCAGAACTCGGCGCACATCAGCGGCCCGGCCGGCTGGTGCGCGCGCAGGGTCGCGAGCCGCGCCGCCGCGCCGGAACCGAACGACGCCGTCCGGTGCAGCCCGTCGAGGCCACCGGCTTCGAGCATGTCCGGCTGGTCCACTGTGGTCAGTGGTACCACCACCCCGGCCGCGCGCGTGTACTCGGCCAGCGCCTTCAGGTACCGCTTGTCGTCGCCGAACGCGCCGTACTCGTTCTCGACCTGGACCAGCAGCACCGGCCCGCCACGGTCGATCTGGTGCGGCACAACCACTTCGAGCACGCGCGTCAGGTACTCGCGCACGGCGGCGAGGTACCGCGGCTCGAACCGGCGGACCCCCACCTCCGGGTCCCGGAACAGCCACGCCGGCAGCCCGCCGTTGTCCCACTCCGCGCAGATGTACGGACCGGGCCGGACGATCGCGTACATCCCGGCGTCGGCGATCAAGCGCAGGAACCGGTCCAGATCGAGGCCGCCGGTGAGGTCGAAGGTGCCGGGCTCGGGCGCGTGCGCGTTCCACGGCACGTACGTCTCGATGGTGTTGAGCCCCATCCGCCGTGCCTTGTCGATCCGGTCGGCCCACAGGTCCGGGTGCACCCGGAAGTAGTGCAGGGAACCGGAAATAATCCGGAACGGCCGGCCGTCGAGCAGGAAATCGGTCTCGCCGATGACGAACTCAGGCATCCGGGCCCGCCAGGTGGAGCACACTCCAGGACCGGGGTGGCAGCGTCGCGGTGATGACGGTTCCCTTCTCGTCGGACGTCGCGGTGGCACCGGGCAGCGGCACCGGTCCCGCCGCGTCGAGGGTTTCGGCGGCGGACAGGGCGAACCGCCCGCCGCGGAGCCGGATCTCGACGTCGGTGCCCGACGCCGGGGCGCGGTTGGTGAGGAACACCGCACCCGCGGACCCGTCCACTGTCGCGGCGACGTCGACGAGATCGACCTCACCGTGCCGCGCGGTCCGGATCCGCTCTCCTTCGGCACCCAGCCGGAGACTGACACCCCGGGCCAGCGAGGAGACCAGCCGGAACGGGTGGAACGTCGGCTGCCGCCAGGCCGCGCCGCCGGGCTCGGTGCGGATCGGCGCGATCGCGTTCACCAGCTGCGCCTGGTTGGCCATCGTGACGCGGTCGACGTTGCGCAGCAACGAGCTCAGCAGCGAGCCGACGACCACCGCGTCGGTGAGGTCGTACGTCTCCTCCAGCAGCCGCGGGTGCTCCGGCCAGCCTCCGGCGACGAGCTCGGGCTGCTCGGTCTCGTTCCAGCGGCGCAGGTCCCAGACGTTCCACTCGTCGACGCTGATCCCGACGCGGGCCCCCACCTCGTCGATGATCCCTGCCGTCGTCCGGATGTAGGCGTCCAGTGCCGACGCGCTCGCGAGGTAACTGTCGGTGTCGCCGTCGATCTCCTGGTAGTAGGCGTGCAGCGAGATGTGGTCGACGAGCCCGGCCGTGTGCCGCAGCACCGTGCGCTCCCACTCGCCGAACGTCGGCATCTCCGCGTGCGAGCTCCCGGCGACGACCAGTTCGACGTCCGGGTCGATCATCCGCATCACCCGGGCGGTCTCCGCGGCCAGCCGGCCGTACTCGCCGGCCGTCTTGTGCCCGATCTGCCACGGCCCGTCCATCTCGTTGCCCAGGCACCACAACCGGAAGCCGAACGGGCGGTCGGCGCCGTTCGCGCGCCGCCGCTCGCTCAGTTCGGTGCCGCCGGGGTGGTTGCAGTACTCGAGGACGTCGGCGGCTTCCTGGACGCCGCGGGTGCCGAGGTTGACCGCGTACATCACCTCGACGTCCGCGGCCTGCGCCCACGCGGCGAACTCGTGCAGCCCGAACCGGTTGGACTCCACGCTGTGCCAGGCGGGGTCGAGCCGGACCGGCCGGTCGGGCCCGACGCCGTCCTCCCAGCGGTACGCCGAGACGAAGTTGCCGCCGGGGTAGCGCACCACCGTCGGGCCCAGTTCCCGGACCAGCTCCAAGACGTCGCCCCGGAACCCACGGCTGTCCGAAGTGGAGTGTCCCGGTTCGTGGATCCCGGTGTACACGGCCCGGCCCAGGTGCTCGACGAACGAGCCGAACAGGCGGCGCGGGACCGGGCCGACGGCCTCGTTCACGTCACCTTCGATCCGGACGCTCATCCCGCGGTGACCGTGAAGCCCTGCTGGTTGCCGTAGTCGACCAGCGCCCTCTGCCACGCGGCCAGCCCGGCGTCGAGGCTGGTGCCGTTGAGGTAGGCCTGCCCGACGGTGTCGGTGAAAACGCTGTTGGCGTAGGTCTGGTACGGCAGGTACGTCCAGCCCTTCGCGACGTCCTTCGACGCCTGCGTCAGCACCTGGTTGACCTTCTGCCCGCCGAAGTACGGCACGGCCTCGTCGACGAACGCGGGTGAGCTCAGGTCGGCCGTGGTGGCCGGGAAGCCACCGCTTTCGATGAACGGCTTGACGCCGTTGCCGTGGTTGAGCCAGCGCACGAACGCCGCGGCCAGCGCCGGGTTCTTGCTCTGCTTGAGCACCGACTGCGTGCTGCCGCCGTTCTCCGCGGTGACCGGCTGCCCGTCGTAGGTCGGCATCGGCGCCACCGCCCACTTCCCGGCGCCGCCGGGCACCGAGGACTTGAAGTTGCCGGGCATCCAGGCACCGGTGACCAGGGTGGCGATGGTGCCGTCACCCAGGGCGCGGAACCAGTCGTCGGACCACTCCTTGACCGGGGCGAGCTGCTTGCCCTCGACCAGCTGGTTCCACAGCGCGGTCCACTTCTTCGAGCCCGCGTCCGCCAGGTTGATCTTCACGTTCCGGCCGTCCGCGGTGAACGGGTGCCCGCCCGCCTGCCAGATCATGCTCAGCGCGAAGCCGGGGTCGCCGGTGTCGGAGGTGATGTACTTCGTCGGGTCGGCCGCGTGCAGCTTCTTGGCCGCGGCGACGTACTCCTCCCAGGTCTTCGGCACGGCGATGGCGTTCTTGTCGAATACCTCCTTGTTGTAGAACAACGCCATCGGACCGGAGTCCTGCGGCAGGCCGTACAGCCCGTTGTTGTTCTTCACCTGCGCCCACGTCGACGCGCTGTAGTCCTTTTCGAACGCTTGGAAGCCGAACTGGCCGAGGTCGGCGAGCGAGTCGGTCAGCGCGAACTGCGGCAACGCGTAGTACTCGACCTGCGCGACGTCCGGGGCGCCGGAGCCGGCCTTGATCGCGTTCTGCAGCTTGGTGTACTCGTCCTTGTTCGTGCCGGCATTGACGTAATTGACCTTGACGTTGGGAAACTCCTTCTGGAACGCGGCGACCTGGTCCTTGGCCGACGGCGTCCAGCTCCAGTAGGTGATCTCCCCGCCGGCCTTCAGCGCGGCGTCGACGGAGTCCTGGGTGCCGGTGGCGCCGGCCGGCCCGGAGGAGCTTCCGGACGAGCAGCCCACGGCCAGCAGGGCGGCCAGTGCGACGGCGCCGAACGCCTTGGCGCGAGTGCGGATGCGTGACATCGGGTGTCCCTTCACGACGGTGTGACGGCTGTGCTTGTTGCTTGACACGCTCATTGCTTGACACTGCCCGCACTGAGACCGGACTGCCAGAAGCGTTGCAGGAGCAGGAAAGCGACGACGAGCGGGATGATCGTGAGCAGCGAACCGGTGAGCACCAGGTTGAACACCGGCCGCGCGCCGGCGCCGGAGGCCTGCGCGCTCCACTGGTTCAGCCCGACGGTCAGCGGGTACCACTTCGGCTCGCTCAGCATGATCAGGGGCAGGAAGTAGTTGTTCCAGGTGGACACCATGGTGAACAGCGCGACGGTCACCACGCCGGGGACCAGCTGGCGCAGCGTCACGGTGAAGAAGATCCGGAGCTCGCCCGCGCCGTCGATCCGCGCCGCCTCCATCAGCTCGTCGGGAATGGCTTCGGTGGCGTACACCCAGATCAGGTAGAGGCCGAACGGGCTGATCAGCGACGGGATGATGATGGCCAGCGGGGTGTTCGTCAGCCCGAGCTTGCTGAACATCAGGAACGTCGGCACGGCGAGCGCCGTCCCGGGCACGGCCACCGCGCCGAGCACGACGGCGAAGACCGCCTTGCGGCCGGGGAAGCGGTACTTGGCCATCCCGTACCCGGCCGCGGTGGCGAGGACCGTCGCGCCGCCGGCGCCGACCCCGACGTAGAGCAGCGTGTTCCCCAGCCAGCGCAGGAAGATCCCGTTGTCGTAGGTGAAGGTCTGGCCGATGTTGTCGAACAGCGCGAACGGGCCGCCGAACGACAGCCCCGAGCTGCTGAACAGCGCGTCCTGCGTCTTGGTCGCGTTGATCACCAGCCACACCAGCGGGACCAGGGTGTAGAGCAGGTACAGCGCCATGACCGTGGTGAGCACCCGGGACCGGCGGGGGCGCGTCACGGAGACTGCCGTCATCACATCCCCTTCCGGGCGCCGCGCAGCTGCACGACGTAGGCGATGACGGCGGTGATCGCGCCCATCACGATCGCGACCGTGGCGGAGTAGTTGTACTGCTGGCCGCCGAAGGAGAGGTTGTAGGCGTACATGTTCGGCGTGTAGAACGTGCCGATCACGTTGGGCGCCAGCGTGCGCATGATGTTCGGCTCGTTGAACAGCTGGAAGCTGCCGATGATCGAGAAGATCGTGGCGATCACGATCGCGCCCCGCAGCGCCGGGAGCTTGATGCTCGAGATGGTGCGGAACGCGCCCGCGCCGTCGATCGCCGCCGCCTCGAACAGCTCCTTCGGGATCACCTTCAGCGCGGAGTAGAAGATGAGCATGTTGTAGCCCACGAACTCCCAGGTGACGACGTTGCCGATCGAGGCGAGCATCCAGTTTTCCGACAACGGTTTCACGACGTCGCGGCCGAGCAGGTGGTTCAGGTCCGCCGCCAGTCCGAAGTGGTCGCCGTAGATGAAGCCCCACATCAGCGCGGCGACCACCGCGGGCACGGCGTAGGGCAGGAAGATCACGATCCGGAAGAACCCGGCCGCGTGCAGCCGGGCGCTGTCGATCGCCAGCGCGGCGACGAGCGCGAGCAGCAGCATCACCGGCACCTGGACGGCGAGGAAGAGCAGCACCCGCAGGAAGGAGTCCCAGAACTTCGCGTCGGCGAGGACGTCGGCGTAGTTCGCGGCGCCGACGAACGTCGTCCCGCCGAAGAAGGCCTGGTCGCGGAAGAGGCTGAGGCCGAACGCGTAGATGATCGGCGCCAGGAACGTCAGCGCGAAGACGACCATGAACGGGGCGACGAAGAGCCAGCCACGCCACTGCCGCCGTGGTCGGCGGGCCGGTGGGGCCGCTGAAGCCATGGGAGCCATGGGAGCCATGGAAGCCACTGTGGACGTCATCGTCCCTCCGGCGGTTCGTGCTGATGTTTACGTTAACATGGACGACCGGAAGGTACCGTGTTGACGTAAACATGTCCAGGACGCCAAGGAGCCACCTGTGCCGGCTGCATCCGCTCGCCGTGGACCGTCGATGGCGGACGTGGCCCGCGAGGCGGGCGTCTCGGGCCAGACGGTCTCCCGGGTGGCGAACGGCCGGGCGAACGTCGACGACGCCACCCGCGAACGGGTCCTGGCCGCGATGCGCCGCATCGGCTACCGGCCCAACAGCGCGGCCCGCGCGCTGCGCAACGGGTCGTTCCGCAGCATCGGCGTGATCATCTCGGCGCTGCCGACGTTCGGGAACAGCCGCACGCTCGACGCCATCGCGGCGGCGGTCGTCGCCGAGGGGTTCTCGATCATCCTGATGCCGGTGACGCGCCCGACGCAGGGTGAGGTCACCGGGGCGTTCAGCAAGCTGAACGAGCAGGCGGTCGACGGCGTCGTCATCCTCATCGAGCAGCACCAGCTCGACCAGAGCGAGATCGAGCTGCCGCACGGCCTGCCGGTGGTGGTGATCGACTCGAGCGCGCGGTACGACTACCCCGTCGTCGACACCGACCAGGCCGACGGCGCGGCGACGGCGACCCGGCACCTGCTCGACCTCGGGCACCGCACGGTCCGGCACATCGCGGGCCCGCCGCAGTCCTACGCGGCCGAGCGGCGCCGGAAGTCGTGGCAGGCCACATTGGAGGGTGCCGGCCGCGAGGTGCCGCCGGTGCTCACCGGCGACTGGTCCCCCGAGTCGGGATATCGCGCCGGCCAGGTGCTCGCCACGGACCCGGCCGTGACCGCGGTGTTCGCGGCGAACGACCAGATGGCGCTCGGCTTGCTGCGCGCGTTGCACGAAGCCGGCCGGAGCGTGCCGGGCGAAGTGAGCGTCGTCGGCTTCGACGACATGGACGAGTCCGCCCACTTCTGGCCCCCGCTCACCACGATCCGCCAGTCGTTCGAGGCGGTCGGCCGGCACGCGGTGGCCGCCCTGCTCGCCGAGATCGCGGCCGACGTCGAAGCGGGCGCGCCGGTGACCGTCCCGACCGAACTGGTCGTCCGCGCCAGCACGGCACCGCCGCCGGAATAGCCGGTTTTACGCAGACGGCGGCAGCTCGTTTCATCGCGGGGCCCAAGGGGAACTACTGGCCACCAGCCGGACGGCGAATCCGTTGTCCGGTACCGCAAATGCCGTAGTGGTGGGGACCATTCGGTCCTACCCAAGGAAACGAGGACGTCATGCTCGCCATCGTCGCCGCAGTGCTCTTCGGGCTCGCCCTGATCATGGAGCTCGCCGGGTTCAGCCTCGGCCCGGTCATCACCACGAGCACCCTGACCACCGCCGGCCTGCTGTGCGTCGCGCTGCACCTGGCCGGGGTCGCCACCGACCGGTCGCGCTTCAGCCGGAGCCGCCGTCGCCGCTAGCCCGCCGCGGGCTCCAGCGCCCGGCGCAGCACCTGGGTGAACACCTCGGGTGTCTGCGCGCCGGCGACGCCGAACCGGCTGTCGATCACGAAGAACGGCACCCCGGTCGCGCCGAGGGCCCGCGCCTGCTCGCCGTCCGCCTCGACTTCGGCTTCGTAGGTGTCGGACGCGAGCACGGCGCGGGCCTCCTCGGCGTCCAGCCCGGCTTCGGCGGCCAGTTCGACCAGCGAGTCGCGGTCGAACAGCGACCGCCGTTCGGTGAAGTGCGCGCGGTAGAAGCGGTCGACGACCTCGTCGGCCAGGCCGCGGTCGGCGGCGAGGTGGACCAGGCGGTGCCCGTCGACGGTGTTTCCCATGTGGACCCCGTCGAGGTGGTACTCGAGCCCGTCGGCCGCGGCGCGCTGTTCCATCTGCGCTTCCATCTCGTCGGCCTCCTCGAGCGTCCGGCCGTACTTCTCCGAGAGGATCTCGCGGGTCGGCCGGGACGTCCCGCGCGGGAACGACGGGTCGAGCTGGAACGAGTGGTGCACCACCTCGACGTCCACGCCGAGCTCGGCCACGGCCTGCTCGAACCGGCGCTTGCCGAGGTAACACCACGGGCAGACGAGATCGGACCAGATGTCGACGCGCACGACGCACTCCTTGATCGGGAACTGCCACCACGGTAACCACGGGGCGGCACGCACTTCAACGTAACCGTCGGCGACCTGCGGGGAATTCCCTGCGCGCCAGCGGGATCCCGGGCGGTACTAGGCTGCGCCCGGTGACTGTCTCGACCGACGACATCGTCCGGCACGCGGCCCGGCTGCTGTTCGCCGGCACCCGCCTCGACCTCGGCCGGATGGCGGCCGAGCTGGGGATCTCGCGCACGACGTTCTTCCGCCGCGTCGGCAACCGGGACGACCTGATGGGCGCCGGGCTGCTGCTGCTCTCCGACCGGACCTGGCGGCAGGCGCTGGAGCGCTGGCACACGAAGCACGGCGACGACGTCCGCGGCCCGGACGGGCGGCTGCGCTGCCTCTGGGTGATGGAGGAGTACCGCCGCGAGGTGGCCGGCAACGCGGGCATGCGCAAGCTGTTCGACACCGAGTCGACGGTCGCGCTGCGGGTGCTGACCGACCCGCGCGGCGGCGTCCAGCCCGCCCTGGTCGACGCGCACGTCGAGCTGTTCCGCGCCGACGCCGAGGCCGCCGGGCTGACCCCGCTGGTCCCGCTGCCCGACCTGGCGTTCGCCGTGGTCCGCCTGGGCGAGTCGTTCCTCTACTCCGACGTCCTGGCCGCGCGCTCGGTCGACCTGGCCGTCGCGACGACGCTGCTCGACAAGCTCGTCCAAGGCGCCCTGGAGCGCTAGCCAGGCGCCTGTACCCGGTGCCCGCGTCGGCCAGGACGCCCTCGAGCGCTCGGTCCGGCGCTCATTCACCAACAACCGGACAATCCCTCACCCGTTCGGCCGTTGTGGAACATTTCGCCTAAGTGTTTCATTGGGCGACGGGAGCGACCACCTCCGCCCCCTCGCACGCGGCATGCGTTCCCTTGCCGTGCAACGGTTCCATCGATCTGCCCGTCAGTATCCGGGCGCGCTTTCGCCTGCCCGGGGAAAGAGAGCGATCCATGTCCGTACTCACCAGCCCGCCGACGTCGTCTGGCTCGGGTGAGAAAACCCGCCGCCTCGGCTGGCGCAGCAAGACCGCCGGTGTCGTGGCGGCCGCGCTGGCGCTGACCACCGGTGTCGTCGCGCCGGCGCCGGCCGCCGCGAACCCCTACGAACGGGGTCCGGCACCGACCACGTCCAGCATCGAAGCCAGCCGCGGCAGCTTCGCGACCAGCACCACCACGGTGTCCCGGCTGGCCGTGTCCGGCTTCGGCGGCGGCACCATCTACTACCCGACCAGCACGACCGCCGGCACGTTCGGCGCGATCTCGATCGCCCCCGGCTTCACGGCCACCCAGTCGAGCATCTCCTGGCTGGGCCCGCGGCTCGCGTCGCAGGGGTTCGTGGTGTTCACCATCGACACGCTGACCACGAGCGACCAGCCCGACAGCCGGGGCCGGCAGCTGCTGTCCTCTTTGGACTACCTGACCCAGCAGAGCTCGGTGCGGTCGCGGATCGACAGCAGCCGGCTCGGCGTCGTCGGGCACTCGATGGGCGGCGGCGGCACGCTGGAGGCGGCGCGCTCGCGGCCGTCCCTGCAGGCGGCCATCCCGCTGACCGGCTGGAACCTGACGAAGAGCTGGTCGACCGTGCGGGTGCCGACGCTGGTCGTCGGGGCCCAGGCGGACACCGTCGCCCCGGTGGCGTCGCACTCGATCCCGTTCTACACGAGCCTGCCGTCCTCCTTGGACAAGGCGTACCTGGAACTGCGTGGCGCCAGCCACTTCGCGCCGAACTCGTCGAACACGACGATCGCGAAGTACACGCTGTCCTGGCTCAAGCGGTTCATCGACGACGACACGCGCTACGAGCAGTTCCTGTGCCCGATCCCGGGCACCAGCACGACGATCTCCGACTACCGGGGCAACTGCCCGCACGCCGGCTGATCGGTCCGCCGGGCCCGCGCTCGGCGCGGCGCGGGCTCGGCGGCCCACTGCAGCAGGAACCGCAACGCGGATTCGGAGCCGGACCCGGGCTCGGCGGTGTAGGCCACCAGCCGCCGGCCCGGGTGTGTCTCCACCGAGAACTGCTGGACGTCGAGCGTGACCGCGCCCGCCACCGGGTGCACGTAGGTCTTGGTCAGCTCCCGCGGCCCGCGCACCTGGTGGCTGCTCCACCACGCCCGGAAGTCCGCGTCCTTGAGCACCAGCTCGCCGACCAGGCCCGCCAGTGCCGGGTCGGCGGGGTCCCGGCCCGCCTCCATCCGCAGCACCTCGACGCACTCGCGCGCGGCACGCGGCCAGTCCGCGTAGCGGGCGCGGTAACCGGCGTCGAGGAACGTCAGCCGGATCAGGTTGCGCTCGGCGGGCGGCAGCGCGCCGAAGTCGATCAGCAGCGCGACGGCCGCCCGGTTCCACGCCAGCACGTCCTGCCGGCGGTTCAGCACCAGCGCCGGGATGTCGGGCAGGCCCTCGAGCAGCCGCCGCAACGGGCCCGCGACCCGATCCGCCGCGGGCGGCCGGGGCGAGGCGCGCGGCGCGACGTCGGCCAGCGTGAACAGGTACGCGCGCTCGTCCGGGGCCAGCCGGAGGGCGTCCGCGAGCGCGTCCAGGATCGTGCGGGACACGCGCCGGGTGCGGCCCTGCTCCAGCCGGATCACGTAGTCCGTGCTCACGTGCGCGAGTTGCGCCAGTTCCTCCCGCCGCAGGCCCGGCACCCGCCGCGGCCGGCCGTCGTCGGGCAGCCCCGCGGCGCGCGGGTCGAGCGCGGCGCGTCCGTCTCCCAGGTCGCGCTGGCCTGGCTGCTCGGCCGCTCTCCCGCCGTCCTGCCGATCCCGGGGACGACGTCGATCGCGCACGTGCGGGAGAACCTGGCCGCGCAGGACCTGGTCCTGAGCCACGGAGAGATCGCCGCGATCACCGGGTTATGACGACCTTTCCCTTGGCGTGCCCCGCTTCCTGGTAGGCGATCGCCTCGCGGAGGTCGGCGAACGGGTAGCTCCGGTCGATCACCGGCGTGAGAGCGCCGGACTCGGCGTACCCGGCCAGCCGGCCCAGGACCGCCTTCTTGTCGCGGCAGGCCACCGCGTCCGCGAGCACGACTTTCCGTCCGGTGAAGGGCCCGGCGGCCAGCGCGCCGAACACGTGGCCGGCGGGCTGCACCCAGCGCCCGGCCGGGCCGCCGACGGCGACGAACCGGCCCGTCCGGGTCAGCAGCCGTCGGCAGGCCGGGAGCGATCGGCTGCCCGCGATGTCCAGGAGAACGTCGTAGGTGCGGCCGCTGCGGGTGAAGTCGTCTTCGCGGTAGTCGGTCACCTCGGTCGCGCCGAGCGCGCGGGCGAGGTCGGCGCCGGCCGCGCCGCAGACGGCGTCGACCTGCGCGCCGAGCGCCTTGGCCAGCTGGACGGCGAAGGTGCCGACCCCGCCGGCCGCGCCGTTGACCAGGACGCGGTGCCCGCGTTCCACCCCGCGCAGGGCGACCAGTGCAGTGAGGGCCGCCATCGGCATCACCGCCGCCTGCTCGTGGCTCAGGGTGGCGGGTTTCGGGGCGAGCAGGTCTTCGGGAACGGTGACGTACTCGGCGTAAGCCCCGTGCGGCAGCAGCGCGTAGACGTCGTCGCCGGGCCCGGAACGCCGTCACGCTCGCACCCACCGCCTCGACCCGGCCCGCCATGTCGCAGCCGAGGATCACCGCGTGCGGCCGTCGCGGGCCGCCGGGCATCAGGCGCGCGACCCGCGGCTCGCCGCGCATGTAGTGCCAGTCGTACGGGTTCACGGAGGTCGCGAGCACCCGCACGAGCACCTCGCCCGCCGCGGGCACCGGGTCGGCGACGTCCTCGAAGGTCAGCTGCCCGGGTGGGCCGTACGTGTGCAGGACCAGCGCTTTCATGGTGTCTCCCCGGCTCTTACAACGTAAGTCTTACGTTGTAAGGTGACCGTACGCCGCAAGGCGGATGATCGCCAGCCTTACCTTGTACGATCTTGCGGGTGGCCACCGACGCCGTCCCCGCACCGCGGACCCCGCTGAGCCGTGAGCGCGTGCTGCGCGCGGCGGTCGGGCTCGCGGACGAACACGGCCTGCGCGCGCTCACGATGCGCCGGCTCGCGGAGGAGCTGGGCGCCGAGGCGATGTCGCTCTACTACCACGTGGCCAAGAAGGAAGACGTGCTCGACGGCATCGTCGACGCGGTGGCCCAGGAGATCAACGAAGCCGTCGCCGACATCGCCGCGCCCGACTGGAAAACCGCGGTGCGCCGGCGAATCCTGGCGGCGCGCGAGGTGTTCCTCCGCCACCGCTGGGCGCCGGCGCTGTTCGAGACGCGCTCGTCGACGAGCCTGGCGGTCCTGCGCTACTACGACGCCCTGGTCGGCCTGATGCGCGAAGGCGGCTTCTCCTACGACCTGGTCCACCACTCGCTGCACGCCCTGGGCAGCCGCGCGCTCGGCTTCAACCAGGAGCTGTTCGACCCGGCCGAAAGCGGCGGCGGCGACATCCCCGCGGACCTGGCCGACCAGCTGCCCCACCTGGTGGGCATGCTGAGCGGGATAGCCCACGACGACCCGGACTCGACGCTCGGCTGGTGCGACGACCAGGAGGAGTTCGAGTTCGGCCTGGACCTCGTCCTCGACGGCTTGGACCGCCTCCGCGAACAGGCCTGAGTCACCGGCCCTCCAGGTCCGACGCTGCCCTCGGCAGTCAGGCGAGGTACAGCGGGAAGATCTCCACGGCTTCGCCGGTGATCCGCGCGATGTCCGTGCCCGGCTTCGCATTCGCCAGGAGGCCGATCGGGGAAACGGCATGTCCCGGTGGCCGCCGAGTGATCCCGCGTCCACCGCATGCCGAATGAGCGACAAACCTCTTACGCCCCTTGCACCGGCGCGAGCCGAGCCTGCAGCCTGTCCGGCAGGGCCGCCGAGCCGACCTCGAAGCTTCGCTCCGGCGCGCCCGCGTACTCGCTCGCCTCCGGCTGCTCCAGCCGGGCCCGGAGCCTCGGAACCCGCCCGCGATCGCCGCGGCCTGGGTCATCGCCGCGCGCAGCGCTTCCTCCCGGTCGCCGCCGTCGCGGCGCAGGCGGCGGGTCAGGGAGACCGTCGCCGCCGCGCCCACCGTGTTGCCCAGGACGAACGTGAACACCGCCGCGGCCGCGCGGTCGGCCTCCGCTCCGCCGAAGCCGGCCTGCTCGTAGGTCGCCAGGGTGCAATCGTCGAAGCGGGCCTTGCCCGGGCCGTACATCAGGTGGCCGGCCAGGGCCCGCACCAGCCACGGGTGGCGGGTCATCATCGTGTGCGGCCCGGTCGCCGGCGCGCCGGCCGCGTCGCGCCGGCCGAGCGTGCCGACGTCGGGCAGGTCGATTTCCGCCCAGATCTCGTCGCCCGCGAGGCGGACCAGGTTGTCCTCGCTCTCGACGTGCCAGTACACCGCGGTGGCACTAAGTTCGAGTCGCCGCCGAGCCCGCTCACCAGGTGGGACGACGGCGCCCGAGGGGCAGAATCGAGAGCGGCAACCCGTCCCGGATCGTGGAGGAACACCGGTGTCGCGACCCCTGCGGAAGCTCGGCTTCCTGACCATCGGCCTGTTCGACGCGGCCGACCCGCGCCGCGGCCACGAATCGACCCTCGAGATCATCGAGCTCGGCGAACAGCTCGGCTTCGACAGCGCCTGGGTGCGCCACCGTCACCTGCAGTACGGCATCTCCTCGCCGGTCGCGGTGCTGGCCGCGGCGTCCCAGCGCACCAGCCGGATCCACCTCGGCACCGCCGTGATCCCGCTGGGCTGGGAGAACCCGCTGCGGCTCGCCGAAGACCTCGCCACGGTCGACCTGCTCTCGGGCGGGCGGCTCGAACCGGGCCTGAGCGTCGGGCCGCCGATGCGCTGGGACGACGTCAAGCAGGCGCTCTACCCCGACACCGCGGACGCCGAAGACTTCGGCTACGAACGCGTCCAGCGGCTGCTCGGTTTCGTGCGCGGCGAACCGGCCACCGGGTTCAGCGGCACCGAGGGGTTCGAGGTGTTCTCCGACCGCGTCCAGCCGCAGGCGCCCGGGCTCGGCGACCGCCTCTGGTACGGCGGCGCGAGCCTGCGCTCGGCCGAGTGGGCGGGCCGGCACCGGATGAACTTCCTGACCAGCAGCGTGGTCAAAGCCGAAGAGGCGGACGACTTCGCCGAGATCCAGCTGTCCCACATCCGCACCTTCCGCGCCGCCCACCCCGACGGCGAGCAGGCGCGGGTCTCGCAGGGACTCGTCGTCGTCCCGACCGACAGCGCCACGCCGGAGCAGCGCGCCAAGTACGAGGCGTTCGCGGCGAACCGGCTGCCGCGCACCGAGTCCCCGCAGGGCCCGGCGCGGATGCTGTTCTCCCCCGACTTCGTCGGCACCTCCGCGGAGATCGCCGACCGGCTGCACGCCCACGCCGCGTTCCGGGAGATCGACGAGGTCGCCTTCGCGCTGCCGTTCACCTTCGAGCACGAGGACTACGTCCAGATCCTCACCGACATCGCGACGAAGCTCGGCCCGGAGCTGGGCCGCCACCCCTGAGACGCGGAAAGTCCACAGTGGCCTCCCCGACGGAGACCACTGTGGACAGTGTGCCGCGAATTACTTGTTGGTGCCCGGGGTCAGCACCTTGTCGATGACGAAGACGGTGGCATTCTTGGTGGGGATGTTGCCACAGAGGATCTTCGCGCCGTTGACGGTCATGTTGTCACCGGTGCCCTCGATCTTCAGCGGGCCACCGGCGGCGTTGAGCGAGTCGAGCGTGCCGGCCGAGGCGAGGCCCTTGGCGTCGTAACGCTTGCCGACGACGTGGTACTGCAGGATCGGCGACAGCTCGGCCGGCTTGCCCGCCAGCTCGTTGAACTTGGCGTCACCCAGCGCCGCGAAGGCCGGGTCGGCCGGCGCGAACACGGTGATGGCCGGGGCGCTGTTGAGCGTGTCGACCAGGTTGGTGGCCTTGACCGCGGCGACCAGCTTGGTCAGCAGCGGGTTGGTCGAGGCGGCGGAGGCGACGGGCTGCGGGCCCATCGAGTCCAGCGAACCCGGCGCCGAACCCTGCGGCAGCTGCGAGCAGGCGGGACCGAAGACGTCGGCGTTGGTGGTCATGCCGTTCGAGGCGCCCGAGTCGGCGCTGGAGGACGGCGCGGCCATCGAGGAGGACGGGGCCGGGGCCGGAGCGCTGGAGCTGGCCGACGACGCGGTGTCGCTGCCGCTGCACGCGGTCAGGGTGAGCGCGGCGGCCGCCGTCAGACCGATACCGGCGATACGAAGGTTACGCACGAAAAATCACTCCATTATGCGGCTTGGACAGTTCACTCGGAACTGTTTGTTGTGAGTCATTCGGGACTACCCGGAAAACGGATTGGGTCCGATCGGGTGACGCGGCTCACCATGCGGTGAAAGCCTTGCGGTGCATGAGGAAGGCCGATCCGCGAGTCGCCTTCGTCGGCGCTTCGGGATCGGTGTTCCCCGCCGGTGATCAGGTCAGGGAAATCGTGCTTACGGCCGCCGTCGTCGGGCCGGCGGAACCGCCCGCGGGCTCGACGGTGATGCCGATGTGGTCGGTGCCCGGCGGGATCGCGGCGAGCATCGGGCGCATCTGGTGCGGCGACTCGGGCTGCATCAGCCCCGCAGACCGCGTGCCGTCGGCGCCGGTGAACCACACCTGGTAGGCGTGGCCCGCGTCGAGCGCCGGGAACCCGGAGGCGAGCAGGACGGCCTTGCCCTGGCCGCGCGACACCACGAGCGTCGCGCCGCTCAGGCCGGAACCCTTGACCGTCGAGGCGTCCGGCGCGGTCAGCACCGAATTGAGCGACGCCTGTTCCTGCTGGGCGGCGTCGAGCTGCCGGTCACTGGAGGCGGTGTGCACGCCGAACGCGACCGCCACCACGGCCGCCGCCGCGGCGCCGAACAGCGCGGTGCGCACCTGCCAGGTCCGGCGCCCGTGGCCGGCCGCGCCGATGGCGGTCACCTTGGGCGGCAGCTGACGGGTGCGGGTCACCTCGGCCAGCACCCGGGCCCGCAGCTCGGCCGGCGGATCGACCGCCACGGCGACGGCGAGCCGCGAACCGGTCGCCCGCAGCTCCTCGACCTCCTGGCGGCAGGCGGCGCACTCCCCGAGGTGCCGTTCGAACTCGGCACGCTCCACATCGGACACCGCGTCGAGCGCGTAGGCGCCGGTCAGCGTGTGCAGTTCGGCGGTCATCGTTCCACCCCCAAGCAGTCGCGCAGCCGGATGAGCCCGTCCCGGATCCGGGTCTTGACGGTGCCCGGTGCCACCTTCAGCACCTCGGCCACTTCCGGGTAGGTGTAGCCGTTGTAGTAGGCCAGCACGATGGACTCGCGCTGCAGTTCGGTCAGCGCGGACAGGCACTGGCGCACCCGTTCCTGATCCAGGCTGGCCATGGTGGACTCGGTGACCTCGTCGAACGGCCGTTGCACGTCCATCCGGCCGACCTTGTCCTCGCGGTCGAGCACGGCCTGGTGGGAGCGCACGCGGTCGACGGCCCGGCGGTGGGCGATCATCAGCACCCACGACAGCGCGCTGCCGCGCTCCGGGACGAACCTCGTGGCCTTGCGCCACACCTCCACCAGAACCTCCTGCGCCACTTCTTCGGCCTGGGCGTGGTTGCGCAGCACGCGCATCGCCAGTCCCAGCACCGGACCGGCGATGAGGTCGTAGAGCGACGAGAAAGCGCCCTCGTCCCCGGCCCCGACCCGCTGCAGCAGCTCTTCGGCACTGGCCACGGTCACCGGAGCCTCGTCCGTATGCAGCCGCAGCCGCCCACGCTCACCCATCCCCGGTAACCTCCACGTCACCCACCACGCCCTCCGGCATCTGCGGAGGATTCGCGGCCGGCGGGCGCGGCGGACTGGTCTGCGCGGCGATGAGGTGGCGTGTCCCACCCGGGCGGGGCAAGTTCGGCGACCGGACCCATCCGGCGGGTCGGCGGCTCCGAAGACCTGGTGTCGCGGACTCGGCCCGGTCCGGCCGCTTTGTGAAAACCGCGGCGGATCCTTCACATTCGAGTGTGGGTGTTTGCCCTTTTTTCCGCGCTCACGGTGACCTTTCGCACTTCTTGGTCCCCTATGGAGTGAAACGCTTTCGTATTGAGAAGGCACTAACCTCACTATGGGTTATCCCAAGAGCAAGATCGACAGAACCGACGAGACGTGAGGGGCCACCCCATGGCCGAGCCGCACAGCCTGACCAGCGCCAGCGTCGACTTCGCCCTCCGCACCTTCGGGGCGGAGCCGAAGCCGGTGCCGGCCGAGCTCGAGTACGACACCCGCGACCCGTACGCGGTCGCCGTCGTGCTCCACGCCGGGGCGAACGCCGTCCGGTGGCTGTTCGGGCGCGACCTGCTCGCCGACGGCCTGCTCGCCCGCTGCGGCGACGGTGACGTGCGCATCGGTCCCGCGGGCAACCCGGAGCTGGTCACCGTGGAGCTGACCTCCCCGGACGGCGCCGCGGTGCTCGAGGCACCCGCGAAGGAGATCGCCGCCTTCCTCGACACGACCTACGAGGTCATCCCCGCCGGCAGCGAGAGCGACTGGTTCGACTTCGAGACCGAACTCGAGAAGCTGACCTACCAGGACTGAGTACCGTCCCGCGGGTGAGCTTCTTCCTGACGACCGTCCTGGCCGCCCTCGACGACGGCGGCGACCGCGTCCTGTTCCGCCAGGACGGCGTCACGACCTACCACCAGGCCCGCGACCGCCTGCGCCGGCTGCACGGCGGCCTGGGCGAGGTCGATGTCGTGGCCGTGGACGTCCGGAACCGGCCCGAGACCCTGCTGGTGCAGCTCGCGGCGCTCGTGCGCGGCGCGACCGTGCTGCTGGTCGCCGCGTCGGCACCCCGCCAGGATCGGCTGGCCGCGGCCGGCGCGGCGGGCGTCACCACCGTCGTCACCGACCGGCCGGCCGAGTGGCCCGGGGGCGACGTCCGCACCCTCGACGACCTCGACGGTGAGCCCCAGGACGTCCGGCTGCCCAACGCCGTCCGTGTCCTCTTCCCCACCGGTGGCACCACCGGCACCCCCAAGCTCATCCGCCACAGCGGCATCTACGACGGCATGGCCTACATCTTCGCGCCGTCGCCGGACGGCCCCGGCCGCACGCTGCTCGTCGCGCCGATGACGCACATGACCGGCCACGCCACCGTGCTCGGCACGCTCCTGCGCCGCGACACCCTGGTGCTCCAGGACGGCTTCGACGCAGGCGCCGTCCTGGCCGCGATCCAGGAGCACCGGATCGACACGCTCTCCCTGACGCCACCCCGGCTGGCCGCGGTGCTCGACCACCCCGCGCTCGAGAAGACCGACGTCAGCAGCGTCCGGTCCCTTTCCCTCGGCGCCGCGCCGCTGCCGCCGCACCGGCTCGCGCAGGCGCTCGACGTCTTCGGCCCGGTCGTCGGCCAGGGGTACGGCCTCACCGAGGCCCCGATGATCGCGAGCATCTCCGCCGCCGAACTCGTCGACCACCCGGAACGGCTCGGCTCGGTCGGCCGGATCGTGCCCGGCATGGAAGCGCGGCTCACCGACGGCGAGGTCGAGGTGCGCGGACTGTCCATGATGGACGGTTACCTCGGCGGCCCGGACGTCGGCGCCGGCTGGCTGCGCACCGGCGACCTCGGCCGCTTCGACGACGAGGGCTACCTCTACCTGCTCGACCGCGTGGACGACGTCGTCGTGGTCGGTGAGCACGGCACGAAGGTGCCCTCGACCGTCGTCGAACACGCCCTCGCGACGCACCCGGCGGTCCGCGCGGCGGCCGTCTTCGGCAGGCACACCGTGGACGGCCAGGTGCTGCACGCCGTCGTCGTCGCGTCCGGCGAAGTGACCGAAGCCGACCTGAAAGAACACGCGAGAAGCGCGTTCGGCCAGGAGCACTACGTCCCGGCGAGCGTGTCCTTCACCGACGCGCTGCCGCTCACCGAAGTCGGCAAGGTCGACAAGCGCGCCCTCGCTCAGGTCGTGACGGCGCCGTAGGACGACGACCGGACCAGCTTCGCGTACTTCCCGAGCACCCCTTCCGGGAACTTGTTCGGCAGCGGCTCCCAGCCCTCGCGACGGCGGGCCAGCTCGGCCGCGTCGACCAGCAGGTCGATGCTGCGGGCCTTGATGTCGACGGCGATCCGGTCGCCGGTGCGGACGAAGGCGATCGGCCCGCCGTCGACGGCTTCGGGCGCGACGTGGCCGATGCACAGGCCGGTGGTGCCGCCGGAGAACCGGCCGTCGGTCAGCAGCAGGACGTCCTTGCCGAGCCCGGCGCCCTTGATCGCCGCGGTGATCGCGAGCATCTCGCGCATCCCCGGCCCGCCCTTGGGGCCTTCGTAGCGGATGACCACGACGTCACCGGCCTCGATGTGCCCCTCGTTCAGCGCGGCCATCGCCTCCTGCTCGCGCTCGAACACCCGCGCCGGGCCTTCGAAGTTCGAGGTGTCGAAGCCCGCGGACTTCACGACGGCACCTTCGGGAGCGAGCGAGCCGCGCAGGATGGTGATGCCGCCGGTCGGGTGCAGCGGGTTGTCCAGCTTGCGCAGGACCTCGCCGTCGATCGGCTCGGGGTCGAGCTCGGCCAGGTTTTCGGCCACGGTCTTACCGGTGACGGTGAGCGCGTCGCCGTGGATCAGGCCCTCGTCGAGCAGCGCCTTCATCAGCACCGGGATGCCGCCGTGGCGGTCGATGTCGTTCATGACGTACTTGCCGAACGGCTTCAGGTCGCCCAGGTGCGGGACGCGGTCGCCGACGCGGTTGAAGTCGTCGAGGTCGAGCGCGACCTTCGCCTCGTGCGCGATGGCCAGCAGGTGCAGCACGGCGTTGGTCGAGCCGCCGAGGGCCATGACGACGGTGATGGCGTTCTCGAACGCCTCGCGGGTGAGGATGTCGCGCGCGGTGATGCCCTTTTCGAGCAGCCCGACCACGGCCTCGCCGGACAGGTGCGCGTAGTTGTCACGGCGGCGGTCCGCGGACGGCGGCGCGGCCGACCCCGGCATGCTCATCCCCATCGCCTCGGCCGCCGACGCCATCGTGTTCGCCGTGTACATCCCGCCGCAGGCGCCCTCACCGGGGCAGATGGCGCGTTCGATGCGGTCCAGGTCGGCGGTCTTGAGCCGCCCCGCCCGGCACGCGCCGACGGCTTCGAAGGCGTCGATCAGCGTGACGTCCTTCTCGGTTCCGTCGGTCAGCTTCACCCAGCCGGGGGCGATCGAGCCGGCGTAGAGGAACACCGACGCCAGGTCGAGGCGGGCGGCGGCCATCAGCATCCCGGGCAGCGACTTGTCGCAGCCGGCCAGCAGGATCGAGCCGTCGAGCCGCTCGGCCTGCATCACCGTCTCGACCGAGTCCGCGATGACCTCGCGGGAGACCAGCGAGAAGTGCATCCCGTCGTGGCCCATGGAAATGCCGTCCGACACCGAGATCGTGCCGAACTGCAGCGGGTAGCCGCCGGCCGCGTGCACGCCCTCCTTGGACGCCTGGGCCAGGCGATCGAGGGACAGGTTGCACGGGGTGATCTCGTTCCACGAGCTGGCGACGCCGATGATCGGCTTGCGCCAGTCGTCGTCGCCCATCCCGACGGCCCGGAGCATGCCGCGGGCGGGCGCTGCCTCGATCCCGTCGGTGACGGTGCGGCTGCGGGGTTTCGGGTCGATCGTCATGGTGCGCCTTCCGATACGACGTTCGGACGCACCGGATGCTACCCGCGTCCGTGCGGTCCGCTCACCGGAACGATTCCCTTCCCGGACCCAAGCGAATCGGCGAAAACTCGGGCGAATGATCGCCCGCGCTTTGATCAACACAGTGGTGTGGGGCACGGGCAACGTCGGCCGGGCCGCAATCCGGGCCGTCGAGGCCCATCCCGCGTTGAAGCTCACGGCCGTGCTGGTGCACAACCCGGACAAGGTCGGCAAGGACGCGGGCGCGCTCGCCGGCGTCGGCGACCTGGGTGTCACCGCCACCGACGACGTCGAGGCGGTCCTCGCCGCGAGCCCGCGAGCCGTCGTCTACGCCGCTTCCGGCGACATCCGCTTCGACGACGCGCTGGCCGACATCGTGCGCGCGGTCGGCGCGGGCGCGATCGTCGTGACGCCGGCGCTCTACCCGCTCTACGACCAGCGCAACGCGCCCCCGGAGCTGCGGGACCCGGTCCTGGCCGCGATCACCGAAGGCGGCGGCTCGCTGTTCGTCTCCGGCGTCGACCCCGGCTGGGGCAACGACGTGCTGCCGCTGCTGATCAGCGGGCTCGGCACCGACGTCGACGTCATCCGCTGCCAGGAGATCTTCGACTACTCGACCTACGAGCAGCCCGACTCCGTGCGGTACCTGGTCGGCATGGGCCAGCCGATGGACTACGACCCGCCGATGCTGATGACCGGCGTGCCGTCGATGGTGTGGGGCGGGCAGGTCCGGCTGATCGCGCGCGGCCTCGGCGTCGAGATCGACGAGCTGCGCGAGACGCTGCAACGGCGTCCCCTCGAGGAAACCGTGTCCACCCGGACGATGGGCGAGTTCGAGAAGGGCACCCAGGGCGCGGTGCGGTTCGAGGTCCAGGGCATCGTCGACGGCGAACCGCGGATCGTCATCGAGCACGTCACCCGCATCCACCCGTCGTGCGCGCCGGACTGGCCGACGCCGCCGAGCGGCGACGGCGCCCACCGCGTGATCATCGAAGGCCGGCCGCGGATCGAGGTCAGCATCGAAGCGAGCGACGAAGGCGAAAACCGGTCCGCGGGCGGCAACGCCACCGCGGTCGGCCGTCTCGTCGGCGCGATCGACTGGCTGGCCGACGCGAAACCCGGCCTCTACGACGCACTCGACGTCCCGCTGCGCCCGGCAGCCGGCAAGCTCGGAAGGAGGCGCTCGTGAACATCGACATCCCCGAGGGCAAGGACCCGATCGGCTACGTGTGGGGCGAAATGGTGCCCGGCATCGGGGTGGCCGCCTCGAAGTTCTCACTGGCGGTCTATTCGCACACCACGTTGGGACTGCGGGAGTTCGAGGCCGCGCGGCTGCGGATCGCGCAGATCAACGGCTGCGTCTTCTGCCTCGACTGGCGCACCGAACGCGACGGCGTCAAGGTCGAAGAGGAGTTCGCGGACGCCGTGCTCGACTGGCGCACGACCGACCGCTTCGACGAGCGCACGCGGCTCGCGGCCGAGTACGCCGAGCGGTACGCGCTCGACCACCACAGCATCGACGACGAGTTCTGGAAGCGGATGGCCGAGCACTACAGCCAGAAGGAGGTCGTCGAGCTGAGCATGAGCCTCGGTTCGTGGCTCGCCTTCGGGCGGCTCAACCACGTCCTGGGTCTCGACGTCGCCTGCGTCCTCCCGTCCCACCGGTCGTGAGTGTTTAGGGCGGTTCTAACTGCCCTAAACACTCACGACGAGCCGCGGCAGACCCTAGAAGTCCGTGGCGATGATCTTCTCGATGTTCCGTTCGGCCAGCGCCGTGATGGTGACGAACGGGTTGACGCTCGTGTTGCCGGGGATCAGGGAACCGTCGATCGCGTACAGGCCCTGGTACCCGGCGAGCCTGCCGTAGTTGTCGGTCGCCTTGCCGAGCACCGCGCCCCCGAGCGGGTGGTAGGTCAGATGGTCACCCCAGATCTTGTAGATGCCGAAGAGGTCGGTCCGGTAGATCGTCCCCTCCTTCGAGTTGATCTTGTCGAAGATGGTCTTCGCCATGTCGATGCCCGGCTGCTTCCACGCCGTCTGCCAGTTCAGGTCGACCTTCTGGGTCGACGGGTTCCAGCTGAACTGCGCGCGGTTCGGGTTCTTCGTGATGGACAGGTAGAACGACGCCCACGTCTCGATCCCGGTCGGCAGCGGCGCGACCTCCGCGAACGCACCGCCGGCCGCCCAGTTGTCGATGCCACCGCAGGGGATCGACGACTGGAGGCTGCCGGTCGGGTCCCAGATCTGGTTGGCCCGCCCGACCATCACGTTCCCGTTGTCACCCCAGTTCTTGCCGACCTCGCCGTTGAGGTTCGGCAGGGCGCCGGTGGCCTTGAGCTTCACCAGCAGCTTGCTCGTGCCGACGCTGCCCGCGGCGAAGAACACCTTGGCCGCGGTCACGACCTTGGTCGCCGACACGTCACCCGTGGTGTTCAGCTGCTCGATCGTGACGGTGTAACCGCCGCCGGACGCGGGCGTCACCTTCGCCACCCGGTGCAGCGGCGAGATGGTGACGCGGCCGGTCGCCTGGATCTGCGGCAGGTAGGTCTTCTGCAGCGACTTCTTGCCGTAGTTGTTGCCGTACAGGATTTCCCCGGCCAGCGCGGAGCGCGGCACGGTGTTGGCCTGCTCCTGCTTCATGTAGTTCCAGTCGTACACGTCCGGCACGAAGACGTACGGGAACCCGGAC
Source organism: Amycolatopsis sp. NBC_00355 (assembly GCF_036104975.1). Lineage (GTDB taxonomy): Bacteria > Actinomycetota > Actinomycetes > Mycobacteriales > Pseudonocardiaceae > Amycolatopsis. The sequence continues at coordinate 4,818,613 of NZ_CP107982.1, forward strand.
CGCTGCGCCTGCTTCCGGCCGACCCGCGCGTACTGGTAGCACTCGGCGGTGTCGAACCAGGCCGGGTCGATGAGCCCGACGCCGAGACCGGCGTTGGCGCGCGGGTAGTAGGTGTTGTACATCTCGTCGGCGCTGACGGTCGGGAGGATCGCGCCGAAGTTCTCACGTTTCGGCGTGACGGCCATGCCGCCGTTGACGAGCGACCCGCCGCCGACCCCGCGGCCCTGGTACACGGTGATGCCGCTGAACTCCTCGGCGTCGAGGATGCCGGTGTACTTCGGGATGTCCTTGTCGATCGGGAAACCGAGGAAGTTGGACAGCGGCTGCTTCGTGCGGGTGCGCAGCCAGAACGAGCGCTGGTCGGGCGTGGTCGTGTTGGCGAAGATCTTGCCGTCGGAGCCGGGGGTGTCCCAGGCCATGCCCATTTCGACGAGCTGGACGTCGACTCCCGCCTGCGCGAGCCGCAGCGCGGTGACCTGACCGCCGTAACCGGAACCGATCACCAGCGCCGGCACCCGGGCCCCGTCGGGGATGGGGCCGGCCGCTCTCGGCGTCGCACCGGCGGCTCGGCCGGCGAGCGCGGCCCCGGCCAAGATAGAACCTGTTCCTGCAATGAAGAGACGTCGGGAAAGCCCGCCAGAGTTCGTTCTCCCCATGGCTTCGTCGCTCATGTGATGTTCCTCACCGTTGAGGTATTTAGAACACGTTATAGCTCACTGGTACAGACAAGTCGACATATACCCGCGAGTAACCTCCAGGCACGGCGCAGTATTGGCGCGAATGGGCCATGATGGACGACTGTGGAGTCGACCCGTGTGGACCGCTGGCTGTGGGCGGTCCGGCTGATGAAGACCCGCCCGGACGCCGCCGCCGCGTGCCGGGGCGGGCACGTGCGTGTCAACGACAAACCCGCGAAGCCCGCGACGACCGTGGTACCGGGCGACGAAGTCCGCGTGCGCGTCGGCGGAACGACCAGGATCCTCGACGTGGTACGGGTGATCCAGAAACGCGTGGGCGCCCCGGACGCGGCGACGTGCTTCCTGGACCGGACGCCCAAGCCGCCCCCGGAGTCCGCGATCCCGGTCGCCCGCCGCGATCGCGGCGCGGGCCGACCGACCAAAAGGGAGCGCCGCGTGCTGGACGCGTTCCGCTCGCCGGATCTCTAGCCACGCCACCGCCGAAAGCCGTGAATGGCCCATCGAGGGACTTGAAGTCCCTCGATGGGCCATTCACGGACTGGGGGTCAGGTGGCGGGCGAGATCGGTGTCAGGAACTCCAGGCGGTTGCCGAGGCAGTCGCGGGTGTAGAACCGGCGGTGGCCGGGGAAGCCGTCGTCCCATTCGACCGGGCTGCCGTGCGCCTCGAGCCGGGACGCCACCGCGTCGAGGTCGTCGGCGAGGATGCCCGGGTGCGCCTTGCGGGCGGGCCGGAAGTCCGTCTCGACGCCGAGGTGGAGTTCCAGCCCGCCGGCCCGCACCCCGCCGTCCCGCACCCCGCCGTCCCGCACCCACAGCCCGCCGCGGGCGGCCAGTTCCGGCGGCTTCGGGATCTCGGTCAGCCCGAGCACGCCGACGTAGAACGCGCGGCAGCGGTCCTCGCTGCCCGGCTCGATGGCCAGCTGGACGTGGTGCACGCCGAAGGTCATGCCCTCAGCGTGCCACCAGCTCCCGCAGTTCCTTCACGACGTCGGCGGGCGCCTCCTCGGCCATGAAGTGCCCGGACGACACCGTGCGGTGGCGCAGGTCGGCCGCCCAGGGGTGCCACAGCGCCGTCGCGTCGTAGCCGAGCGCGGCGCCCCAGTCCTGCTGCAGCACGGTGACCGGCATGCCGAGCCGGTCGCCGGCCGCCCGCGACGCCGTGTCGTGCTCGACGTCCACCGTCGCGGTCGCCCGGTAGTCGGCCACGATCGACGGCACGGCTTCGCGGCAGGCCCGCAGGTATTCGGCGCGGACGTCGGCCGGGATCGCGTCCGGGCGCTGCGTCCAGGCGTCGAGGAAGTACCCGAAGAACGCGTCGGGCGCGCCGCCGATGAGCGTCTCGGGCAGGCCCGGCGGCTGGGCCATCAGGTAGAGGTGGAAGCCGACAGCCGCGCTCACGCCGTGCAGCACGTCCCACATGTCGAGGGTCGGCAGCACGTCGAGGATCGTCAGGTGGGAGACGGTGCCGGGGTGGTCGAGGCCGGCCCGGATGGCGACCAGCGCGCCGCGGTCGTGCCCGGCGAGGGCGAACCGCTCGTGCCCGAACGCGCGGGCCGCGGCCACGACGTCGGCGGCCATCGTGCGCTTCGAGTACGTCTCGCCGGTGTCGGCCGGCTTGTCGCTGGCGCCGTAACCGCGCAGGTCGGGGACGAGGACCGTGTGATCGGCGGCGAGGTCGGCGGCGACGTGCCGCCACATCAGGTGGGTCTGCGGGAAGCCGTGCAGCAGCACGATCGGGGCACCGGAGCCGCCGACGGCGACGTTGAGGGCGATGTCGTCACCGACGGTGACGCGCTGGTAGTCGAACCCGGGGATCTGCATGGACGTCCTTTCGCGGTGGTTGCCCGTCGAGCCTGCGTCAGGCCGATCAGCGCCGGGTCAGCGCCGGCTGAGCGCGTTACAGTGCGTGCATGGTCTGGTTCGGCGTGCTCGGTCCGCTGGTGGCCGAGGGCGAGCGGGGCCCGTTGGCGCTCAAGGGCCCCCGGCACCGGGCGGTCCTGGCTCGGCTGCTGATCGCGCGCGGCCGCGTCGTGCCGGTGGACGTCCTGGTCGACGACCTCTGGCCGGACCCGCCCGGCGGCGCGGTCGGCGCGCTCCAGACGTTCGTGTCCGCGTTGCGCCGGGCCCTGGAACCCGACCGCCCGCCACGAACACCGGCCGGTTTGCTGATCACCTCGGGACCCGGTTACGCGGTGCGCGCGGAGTCCGTCGACGCCTGGAGTTTCGAAGCCGCGGTGACCACGCCGGGAGCGACACTGTCCCAAGTGGACGAAGCGCTCGGCCTCTGGCGCGGCCCCGCGTACGCGGAGTTCGCCGACGAGCCCTGGGCCCGCGGCGAGATCAACCGCCTCGACGAGCTGCGGCTGCTGGCGGTCGAGCGGCGGGCGTCGGCGCTGCTGGAGCTGGGCCGGGCGGCCGAGGCGGTCCCGGACCTGGAGGCGCACGTCGAGGCGTGGCCGTTGCGCGAGGACGGCTGGCGGCTGCTCGCGTTGGCCCTGTACCGGGCCGGCCGCCAGGGTGACGCGCTGGGAGCGCTGCGACGGGCGCGGCAGGTGCTGGCCGCCGAGCTGGGCGTCGACCCGGGCCCCGGGTTGCGCCAGGCCGAGGCCGACATCCTGGCGCACGCCCCGCTCGCGGCGCCGGTGCCGGCCTCGCACCTGGTGGGGCGCGCGAACGAACTGGCCCGGTTGGCGTCGGAGGCGGCCACGGCGCGCGGCGGCCGGCTGCGCCTGGCCTTGATCTCCGGCGAGGCGGGCGCGGGGAAAACCGCGCTGGCGGAAGCGTTCTCGGCCCAGCTGGCCGGCCGCGGCTGGACCACGGCGTGGGGCGCCAGCCCGGACGACGAGGGCCTGCCGGCGGTGTGGCCGTGGACCCGCGTCCTGGGCGAGGCCGTGTCGCTGGACCCCGAGCCGGGCGGCGATCCCGTCGCCGCGCGCTTCCACCGGCACCGGGCCGTCGCCGCCCACCTCGCCGCGCTCGGCCGCACGTCCCCGCTCCTGCTCGTGTTCGACGACCTCCAGTGGGCCGGCGCGGAAACCCTCACCCTGCTGGCCTCGGTCGTCGCCGATCCGTCCGTGCGGCACGTGCTCGTCGTCGGCACGCACCGCAGCACCGACCTGCCCGCCACCCTGGCGGACTTCCTCGGCCGCGTCGCCCGCGCCGAACCCACCCGCGTCTACCTCGGCGGGCTGTCCGCGGCCGAAGCGGGTGACCTCGTCCGCGCGACGCTCGGCCACGACGTCCCCGCGCCCACCACCGCGGCGATCCACCGGCGCAGCGGCGGCAACCCGTTCTTCGTGCGGGAGCTCGCGCGGCTGTTCGACGCCGACTCGGACGCCGTCGTCCCGCCCGGGGTCCGGGACGTCGTCCGCCACCGCCTTTCCCGGCTGCCCGCCGCCACGCAAGAGGTGCTGCGCCGCGCGGCGGTGCTCGGCCGCGACGTCGACCTCGGCCTGCTCGGCACGCTGGCCGGTACCGACGTCCTCGACGACGTCGAAGCGGCGGTCCGGGCCGGGTTCCTGGTCGAGCCCGGGCCGGGACGGGTCCGGTTCGCGCACGATCTGGTGCGGGACACGCTGTACCACGATCTTTCGCCCACGCGCCGCGCCCGCTGGCACGCCGGGACCGGCGAGGCGCTGGAACGGCTGCGGCCGGACGACGTCGACGCGCTGGCCCACCACTTCCTGCTCGCCGAAAGCCCGGCCGCCGTCCGGTACGCGCGGCTGGCGGCGGAACGCGCCGAGCGCCGGGTGGCCCCGCACGAGGCGGCGCGGCTGTGGCGGGCCGCGCTCGAGCGTGCCGGCGACGACGTCCGCGAGCGGCTGGACCTGATCATGGGGCTGGTGCGGGCGCTGGCCGTCACGGGTTCGCTGGCGGAAGCCCGCGAGCACCGCGCGGAGGCGGTGACGCTGGCGGAATCCCTCGGCGACCCGGTCCTGACGGCGTCCGTGCTGGGCGCGTTCGACGTCCCGGCCGTGTGGACGGCCAACGACGACCCGGAGCTGGCCGCGCGGATCGCCACCGTCGTCGAGAAGACCCTGGTCGCGCTGCCGCCCGCTCGGCGCGCCGAGCGGGCGCGGCTGCTGGCGACGCTCGCGCTGGAGCTGCGCACCACCGGCGGCGACCGCGGCCGCGAGGCGGCCTTCGAGGCCGAAGCCCTGGCGCGGGAACTGGCCGACCCGGGACTGCTCGCGTTCGCGCTCAACGCGCGGTTCATGCAGGCGTTCGACCGGGCCGGCCTGGCCCCGGAGCGGGCGCGCATCGGCCGTGAACTGGTCGACGTCGCGTCCTCGCACGGCCTGGTGACGTTCGCGGTGCTGGGCCACTTGGTGCTGGTCCAGGCGTTTTCCGCGCTGGCCGACCTGCCCGCCGCCGACACCCACGCCGCCGCGGCCGACCGGCTGGCCGAGGACCACGACCTGCCGCTGGTCGGCGTGTTCACGCAGTGGTACCGCGCGCTGCGGGCGAGCATCACGGACGACCCGGCGGCGGAGGCGCTGTTCCGCGCGGCGGCCGCCCGTCTCCCGGGCACGGGCATGACCGGCCTGGAGGACGGCATCCTCGCCTTCGCCCTGCTGTGCCACCGCGTCCAGCGCGGCGAGTCCACAGTGGACTACGCCGGCGACGCTCCGCACGGCCTCCTGTACGAGGCCCGCCTGAGCCTCCGGGCCGTCGCCGCCATCGACGCCGGCGACGTCCCCGCCATGACCCGGCTCTACGACGCGCTCCTCCCCGCGGAGGCCGAACTGGCCGGCGCGGGCAGCGGCCTGCTGACACTCCGCCCCGTGGCCTTCTACCTGGGCGAACTCGCGACGGCCTTGGGCCGCCCCGCCACCACGCACTACCGCCAGGCCCTGCACCTGGCCCGGCGCTGCCACGCACCCCACTGGATCGCCGACCTCGAACCCCGCACCTGACGCCGGCCGCGCGAAAACCCGCAACGCGGCGTGGGCCACGCGCCTACCCTGGATCGGGTGAGCGACAGCGAGAACTTCGAGGGACGCGATGTCGGGTCCGAGATCTCCGTCATCCGCGAGAGCACCGACGTCGTGGGCTCCGGGCCGCGGCTGCACCGGCACCCCTACGCCGAAACCTTCGTCATCCTCCGGGGGCGGGCCCGGTTCACCATCGGCGCCGAGGAGCGGGACGGTGGCGCCGGGGACGTGCTCGTCGTCCCGGCCGGCACGCCGCACAAGTTCGCCGTGCTCGGCCCCGGCGTCTACGAGGCCGTGCACATCCACGAAAGCGACCACTTCATCACGGAGTACCTGGAGTGACCGGGGAGACTAGACCTCGTCTTCGCTGATCATGCCGCGCAGCTTCTGGAGGGCGCGGTACTGCGTGATGCGGACGTTGCCCGCCGAAATGCCCAGCGATTCCGCCGTCTCGTTCGCCGACAGGCCGACGACGATCCGCAGCGACAGGATCGCCTGGTGCAGCGGCGGCAGCGTCGCCATCAGCCGGCCCAGCCGCGCGCCGAGGTCCAGCTCCAGCACGTGGTTCTCCGGCTCGTTGCCGCCCAGCGGCCGGTCCGGCAGCTCCGACACCGGCTTCGAGCGGTCCCGCGCCACCGACCGGAACGCGTCGGCGACCTTGTTCGCCGCGATCGCCCGCACCAGGTACAGGAACGAGCCGCCGCGGTCCTGGTAGCCCGGCAGCACCTTCAGCACCGCGAGCAGGACCTCCTGCGCGACGTCGTCGGCCGAGAGGTACGACAGGTCGCGGCCACCGATCCGGGCGCGGCAGTAGCGGGCGACCGTCGGCTTGATCAGCCGCAGCAGCGCCTGGATCGCCGCCGGGTCACCGGTGCGCGCCGCCGCGACCACCGGGTCGAGGTCCTCCTTGGTCAGCCGGCCCTCCGGCCGCGGCAGCTCCTTCAGCACGGTGTAGCCGTCGACCTCTTCGGCCGGAACCGTGTCCAACGCCATGGTCTCCATGGGGTTCCCTCCTCGTTCCGGCCACCCGGAAATACCTTCACCGCGGGAACTCGTTTTCTGTTCCGCTATCCGATTATCGAGGCGCTGACCAGCAACGTTGCAGGGTCGTGGTTCTTGTCCACATATTGTCCGTTAACGATGAACGGCCCACTCGGCATACCCGGCGGTCGGCTCCACCCGGCTGGTCAAATTCTTGACAGTAATCGCCAGGACGCGGGAATCGGTAGCGAAATCGCACCGCGCGCCGATGCTTCGCCCGTGACCGCCGCCGACGCCCAGGACCTCCACCGATGATCACCCATTGAACGCCACCGGAGAGTGTGCCCCGATGACGGATCCCGATCCCGGCCCGCCCGGTCACCCCGTGACGGACCGGTTCGACGTCTTCCTGTGTTCCGCGCGAGCCGACCCGGCGACCGAACACATCGAAGAAACGCTCCGCGCCGACGGACTGCGGGTATTCCGGCCCGCTCCATTCGACGATTTCGACGAGACTGCCGACAATCTCGCCGGTTCCCGCGTGATGCTCGCCCGCTATTCGCGAGATCTGCCGGCCGACTACGCGTGCCAATGGCAGCTGACGGCCGCGCTGGCCGCCGCCGGGCGCCACGGCGACCCGGCGGACCGCGTCCTGCTGCTCAACCCCGAACCCGGCACCGCGCACCTCGCGCCGGCCGGACTCGCGGACGCGAAGTTCGCGGTGACCTCGGCAAACCTCGTCGCCGAAGTCCGCGCGAAGATCGCCGCGACGGACGTCCCCCTCGGCGCGTCCGCGGGACGACCGAGCCGGCTGATCGGCCGCTACCCCGCGCTCTGGGCCGTCCACAGCGCCTTTTTCCCCGGCGCCACCGCCGATCCGCGGCCGGTCGTGGTCCTGCGCGGCCTGCCGGGCATCGGCAAGACGACCCTGGCCGAGCAGTACGCGCATCTGTTCGCCGGCGCTTTCCCCGGCGGGCTGGTCCGGCTCGGCCCGTTCGGTCACCTCGACCCGGACGACTTCCTCGCGCAGTTCCCCCTCACCCTCGCGCGCGCCGCCGCGGACCGGCTCGGCACCGACGTGTCCGGGCTGGACCTCGGCCGCCTGCGCGCGCTGCTCGCCGACCGGATCGACGCGGCCCGCGAGAAGGTGCTGGTGCTCGTCGACGACGTCCCGGCCGGGACGTCGCCCGCGATCCTCGACCGGCTCGTGCTGCCGGGCGAGCACGTCCGCACCCTGGTCACCAGCCGGTCCGGCCGGTGGGACGCGGCGACGGTGGACCTCACCGGCTTCACCGGCGAGGAGAGCGTGCGGCTGTTCCGGGCGCCCTTGGGCGACGTCGAACGCGCGGCCGTGCTGCGGTTCGCCGACCGCTGCGACGGGCACCCGATCACCTTGCGCGCCACGGCTTTCACCTCCCGGCCGCTCACCGCCGAAGTGCTGGACGCGCTGCCGGACACCGCGCCGCAGGCCGTCCGGGACCTGCTCGCCGGCCTCGGCGCCGCGGCCCGGGACCTGGTCCGGCTGGCCGCGGTACTCGCGCCCGTCCCGGTGCCCCGGAAGTTCGCCGCCGAAGTGCTCGGAGAGCTCGACGACGCGGCCGTCCTCACCCGCGGGCTCGCCACCAAAGTGGACGGCGACCTGCAGTTCCAGAGCCTCACCCTCGACGTCGCCCGCACCGGGCTCGACCCCGGTGACCTGCCGGCCCGCGCCGCCGAAGTCCTGCTCGCGTGGCTGGCCGGCGACCGGGGACGGCGTGACTTCCTGCTCCAGCACGCCCGCGCCGTCGCCGAAATCGCGCCGGCGCACCGGGTCCGGCTGCTGCGCCCGGTCGCGGCGGCCCACCTTGCCCAGGCGGATCCGACGACGGCCGGCGAGATCCACGCTGTGCTCCTCTCGACCGGCGAAGCGACGTCCGCGGACCACACCCGCGCGGCCCGCGTCGAAATCGCCTGTGGCCTGTACGCGGAGGCCGTCGGGCACGCGCGTGAGGCGCTTGTGCTGGCCGACGGCGAAGCCGAGCAGTACGCGGCCGGCCTGACCGCCGCGCAGGCCCTGGACTGCCAGGGCGACTACGCCGAAGCCGACCGGACGTTCTGGCACCACGCCGGCGACCGGCTGCCCGAAGCCGGTGAAGAGCGCTACCGGGCCGCCGTCGCCACGGCTCTCGCCCACCGGCTGCGCGGCCGGCCGCGGGAAGCCGTCGCGCTCCTCGAACCGATCCTCGCCGAGCTGCGGGACGCCCCGCCGGGTGCCGCCGAGCCGGCGCGGCTCGAATACGCGCGGAGCCTGCTGCTGTCCGGGCAGCCGCGCCGGGCGCGGGAGGTCGCCGGCGAAATCGTCGCGGCCTGCCACGCGACGGGCCGGGACCGGCACCCCCGCTGCGACGAGGCGGAGCTGGTCCGCGCCGACGCGATGCTCGCGCTCGACCTGGCCGGCCTGCGGGCCGCGCCGGCCGACTGGGAGCGCTCGGCGGCCGAACTGCGCGAGCTCGAGGAGAGCTACGCGCGGCGCTACGGCTCCGAAAGCCCGCTGACCTTGACGGCCGCGATGCACGCCGACCGCGCGTTGCTGGCCCTGGGCCAGCCGAAACGCGCGCTGGCGGTGTTGTCCGCGACCGAGCGCGTGGTGCTGCGGGTGCTGGGCGGGGACCACCGGCTGCGGTACCGGCTGCGGCACGGAATGGGCCTGGCGCACGCCCAGCTGCGCGAGTTCGGCCGCCAGGCCGAACTGCTGGAGGACATTCTCGAGCCGCAGATCCGCCTGCTCGGCCGGACCCACCCGGAGACCATCGAAAGCCGTCTCGACCTCGGGATCGCGCTCGCCCTGAGCGGCCGCGGCCCCCGCGGGCGGGCGACCGAGCTGGTCGACGCCGCCGCGCTGGACGTCGTCGACGCACTCGGCGTCAGCACCGAACTGGCGGCGAAAGCCCAGGCCGCGCGGCAGGTCGTGCGGCTGCCGCAGCCGTTCGTGTCCGCGCTGTTCACCGTCGAACGGCTGATCTGGCCCGGCCGGGCCGGGGTCAGTTGACGCCGGCGGGCTGCCAGCGGATCCCGTAGGCGAAGCCGGGGGCGAGGTGCCGGAACCGGACGTGCACCTCGCCGGAGTCGTCGGCGGTGAGCTCCGGCCCGCGCCGGGTCGGGTCGCGCGCGTCCTCCTGGAACGCCTTTTCCACGAGCACGATGTGCTCCGGCACCCGGTCGCCGAACTTGACGTGCAGGTCGAACAGATCGCACGGATGACGCGGCACGCACACGTAGTGCGGTTCCCGGATGCTCGCCCGGAACCGCAACGCGATTTCGTGCTGCTCCCCGCGCCGCAACGGTTCCGGCAACCGCAACGCCAGCCCGATCCGGTCGCTCGACTCCATCACCCGGCTCGTCAGCACACCGCCGTGGAAGACGTCCACCTCCAGATCCGACTCGTGCACGGATTCACCCGTCTTCGCGGTCGCGCTGAGCGTCAAGGCCAGATCCAGCTCGGTGATTTCGTCGGCGTCCGCGACCACCCGCCGGAATTCGAACGCCTCCACCGCCGGGTCGCCCAACGTCAGCGCGACCCGCAGTTCTTCGGTGTGCCAACTGCGGCTCGGATACCGCGGTCCGGGATCCGGCTCGGGCCGCTTGACCGCCATTGCCGCGATCTGTTCGATGCCTTCGTCGATGCGACGGCGGACCGTGCGGTCGTCACGCTGCAAGGTGCTCGCCGCCCAGCGGACCCGCTCCTGGTAGAAGGGCTTCCGGGCGCTCTCGTGCAGGGCGAACGCGGCGAGCAGGACGATCTTCAGATCCTCCGGCAGCGCCCCGACCAGGGGCAACAATCGGCCGGACAGTTTACGCCGCACCTCGGCCTGGTCGTCATCTTCCACAATGCCGCATATCGCGCGCAGCGCCGGCCCGACCCGTTCCCCGAGCGGTGTGGTGAAAATTCCCCTCCCCTTCCGGAGAATCTTCAGCTCGCCGACCACCTCCGCCGCTTTGAGGACCACCGTTCCTCCCCTCGCCGTTCCGCGCACGGTCGTCAATACTCGTCAGCCCCGCGGCCGCTGTCCAGTCGATCATGCCACGGCATACGGATCGTTATCCCGCGGTTTCCTTTCCTCTCGTTGCAGGAAACGGGAAACTCCTTGCCGGGCCGTTCCGCGCGGCCGCATTCTTGGCGGGCCGCGGCGATTCCGCGGCAAAAACCGAAGGTTCCCCCGCATCGAGTGCCACCCTGGTGCGCACTGTCGAAGGAGTCGAAATGACGGTCGCCTGTTCGATTCCGCCACTCCTCGCCCCGCCGGCCGCCGGCTCCGGCCGAGGGCCGGGCCATGCGTGAAGAACCCGGGCCGCGCGCACACCCGCCGGCCGGGTCCGGCGACCCCCGGCGGCCCTCCGGCGCCGTCATAATGCTCCTGCGACGAGGGTGGGTACTGATGAACGAACGAGCGACGTTCGGCGCCGAGCTGCGCCGCCTGCGCCGGGCGGCCGGGCTCTCCCTGACCGGCCTCGCGGACCGGGTCCACTACAGCAAGGGCTACCTGAGCAAAGTGGAAACCGGGCTGACCACACCGAACCCGGCACTGGCCGCGCTGTGCGACGCCGAACTGCACGCGGCCGGGGCCCTCACCGCCCTGCTCCCCCACGAACCCGCGCGACGGCGGACCCGCCCCGACGTCCGGGCGTCCGGACTGCCGCCCGCGACCGGCGACTTCACCGGCCGCGCCGACGAACTGCAGGCGGTGCGCGACGCGCTGGAAACCGAAAACGGCGTCTGCGTGATCTCCGGGATGGGCGGGGTCGGCAAGACGGCGCTGGCCGTCCGCTGCGCCCACCGGCTCGAAGCGGTGTTCGCCGACGGCTGCGTGTTCGTCGACCTCCGCGGGCACAGCGAGGCCCCGGTCGACCCGGCGGCCCTGCACGACCGGCTGCTGCGGGTGCTCGGCGTGCCCGCCGAACGGATCCCGGCCGACCCGGACGACCGGGCCGCGTTCTACCGCACCCGGCTGCGCGGGCGCAGTCTCCTGCTGGTGCTGGACAACGCGGCCGACGCGGCGCAGGTGCGGCCGCTGCTGCCCGCCGAGCCGAAGTGCCGGGTGCTGGTGACCAGCCGGTCGCGGCTGAGCGCGCTCGACGAGGCCCGGCACGTCTCGCTCGACGTCCTGCCCGCCGGCACCGCGGCCGAGCTCTTCGCCGCGCTCACCGGGGCGGCCGCCGCCGACGCGGCCCGCGTCGCCGAACGCTGCGGCCGGCTCCCCCTCGCCGTCCGGATCGCCGCGGCCCGGCTGCGGGCCCACCCGGCCTGGGACGTGGCCGAGCTGGACCGCCGGCTGGCCGTCGAGGCCGACCGGCTCGGCGAGCTCGACGACGGCGAGCGCAGCCTGTCGGCGGCCTTCCGGCTGTCGGCGCGTCAGCTCAGCGACGCCGAAGGCCGGTTGTTCGGCCTGCTCTCGCTGCACCCCGGCGGCGACCTCGACGTCCGCGCGGCGAGCGCGCTGGCCGGGCTCGCGCCGCGGGAGACCGACCGGCTGCTCGACCGGCTGCACGACGCGTACCTGATCACCCAGCCCGCCGCCGACCGGTACGGCTTCCACGACCTGCTCCGCGCGTTCGCCGTCGAGACCGGCGAAGCCGCCCTCGAACCCGAAGAGCGGCAGGCGGCCTTCCGCCAGCTCGCGGCGTTCGCCGTGCGGGACGCCGAACGGGCCGACCGGCTGCTGTCCCCGCAGCGCTACCGGCCGGTGGTCACCTACCCCGGCGGCCTGCCCGAGCCGGTGCCCGCGGAAGCCGTCGCGTGGTTCCGCGCCGAGTGGCCGAACCTCGTCGCCCTGTGCCGCCGGGCCGGCGAGCTCGGGGAGCACGAGCGGTGCTGGCAGCTGGCGTTCTTCCTGCGCGGGTACTTCTTCCTGGCGAAGCTGTGGGACGAGTGGATCGTGACGCACCGCTGGGCCCGCGCGGCGGCCGAAGCGGCGGGCGACCGGTGGGCGCTGGCGACCACGACGGCGAACCTCGGGATCGCCCTGGTCGACCGGGGCGACCTCGACGGCGCGTCCGAGTGCTACCGCGAAGCGCTCCGGGAGTACCGCGCGATCGGCGACCGCCACGGCGAAGCCACCGCGCTTGCGCACCACGCCTGGGCCGACCACTACCGCGGCGACTACCGGGCCGCGTTGCGCGATTTCGGGACGGCGCTGGCGTTCTACGAGCAGACCGGCAGCCGCCGCAACGCCGCCATCACCGAACGCGGCATCGCGCTGGTGCGCGTCGCGCTCGGCGAGGCCGCGGCAGCGGCGGACGTCGCGGCGGGCACGCTGACCGTGTTCGACGAGCTCGGCCTGGAGCTCGACGCCGTGCTGGCGCTCAACTGCCTGGGCTGGGCCCGGTTCCACACCGGCGAACACGACCTCGCCGCGGCGGCCTACCGCGAAGCGGCGGCCCGGGCGGAGGCGTGCGAGAGCGACCACGAAGCGGCCCGGGCGTACACGGGCCTGGGCAACGTCGCGTTCGCCCGCGGCGCGGCGTCGGAGGCGGCGGGCTACTGGGCGCGGGCGGACGAGAGCCACCCCGGCCTCGACCCGGTCGTCGTCGGCGAAACCCGGGCCCGGCCGGCGTAACGGCGGCTCCGGACGCGCCGACTCCGGTGTCATGCCGACCCGCCCCCGGGTCTTCGTGTCGTACTCGCACGACGACGAGGACCACAAGACGCTCGTGCGCCGGTTCGCCGAGTTCCTCCACCGGCACATCGGCCTCGAGGTGCACCTGGACCAGTGGGCCGACGGCGCCCGCGTCGACTGGTCCAGGTGGGCCCTGCGGCAGCTGAAGGCGGCCGACTACACGCTCGCCATCGCGTCCCCGATGTACCGGCGGCGCACCGACGGCGAGGAGTCGCCGCACGTCGGCCGCGGCGCGCAGTTCGAGGGCGCGGTCCTGCGCGACCAGGTGACCGCCGACATCGACGAGTACACGGCGCGGATCCTGCCGATCGTGCTCCCCGGCCGCGCGATCGACGAGATCCCGCAGTTCCTCAACCCGTATTCGACGACCCGCTTCGTGGTCCGGCAGTTCCAGGTCGGCGACAGCGGCGTCCAGAGCCTGGTGCGGGCGATCGCGCGCCGGCCGGAACACCCCCGGCCGGACGAGGATCCCGCGGTGTTCGCCGGCGGCGGGTACACGCCGGCCCCGAGGCGCCGGAAACTGCTGCTGACCACGGAACTGACGCCCGTCTCGAAAGGACCGGACGTCCGGCTCGCCGCCGCGAGCATCGACGGCACCCACCACGGCCACAGCATCACCTACCGCTGCTCGATGTTCTGCGGCGAACCCCGCGGCGTCGTCGAGTACGACCTGGGCCGGAAGTACCGGAAGTTCGAGTCCGCGGCAGGCGTCCTCGACGACGCGGCGGACGCCGGCCAGACGGGCCACTTCGAGGTGTTCCTCGACGGCGTCCCCCAGCCGTCGGTCACCGTACGGCTCGGCGCGCCGGCGCAGTTCGACGTGGACGTCTCCGAAGTCCTCAGGCTGCGGCTCGTCGCCTACCGGCCCGACACGATCGGGTCACCCCTGCTGGCCGGCGCCCGGATCGCGGGCGGCCTGTCGAACGGCCTCCCGGAACTGGGCTGGGGCAACCCGTCCCTGTCCACCTGATCGAGCGGCATCGGCATCGGCGGCCACGGGTATCCGCCGATCAGAACCCGAGGATGTGGCTGGTTTCGGGCGCCCTGCGGCTGTTCCTCGTCACCGCCGCACCGGCCGCGGTGCACGTACCCCTGCTCGTCGGGCTCGTCGCGGCGGTTGTCACCTTCGTCGTGCCGGCACCGCGAAGCACCAGCTGGGCCAACGCCGGCCGGCTCACGGGCAGTGATCATCTTTTCGCCTGATCGTGTGATGAACAGGTGTTCGATTCCGGGTTAGTGTTTGTGGTGTGGACGACGAGCGGATGTGGCAAGCCAACGCGGTGGCACTGGCCGACCGTGTCGGTGAGCTGGTGACCCGGATCCGTTGCGCGGAAGCGGAACTGGGTGCGGTGCTGGTCGAGATCGAGGCCCGCGGCGTGGGCGAGTTGTTCGGATACCGTTCTGTAGGGCGGCTTCTGGAAGACCTGGCCGATATTTCCGCGGATGCTGCGGGGAAGTTGCTGCGGCGGGCCCGGGCGTTGAACTCGGCTCCAGAAACGGCCCCGGCCACGGCTGCGGCGGCCCGGGATGGCCGGTTGAGCAACCCGATGATCGACACGATCCTGGAGACTCTGCGCCAGATCCCGGATGAGCATCGTGGGGATGCCGAACGGGAGATGGTGCTGCTGTCCCGGACCGCGGGCCGAAGACAGGTAGCGGCTCTGGGTGCGCATCTGCTGGGTTACCTCAACCCGGACGGCCCACCTCCGGACGACACCACACCCTCGGTTCCCGAGCGTGAGTTGTCGTTGCGGCGCAAAAGGACCGGTGTGTGGGAGCTGCGCGGAAGGTTCGACGACGAGACCGGCACCCGCGCCCATGCCCTGCTGGATTCCCTGGCGGAACGCCGCACAGCCGAGGACCTGCGTTCCCCGCAGGAACGTTACGGTGACGCGTTCTCCGACGCGATCGACCTGGCCTTGAATTCACCGGATTTGCCGTTGCAGGCCGGTGAACGAGCCCACGTCCTGGTCACGGTGCCCCTGGAGGCGTTGAAGACCGGTGCGGGCACGGCCCGGCTGGGCGACACCGGTGACATCTCGGCCGCGGACGCCCGGGTCCACGCGTGTGACAGCGGTGTCATCCCCGCGGTCTTGGGTGGCAAGAGTGAGCCGCTGGATCTGGGGCGGTTGCGTCGTTTGATCACGGCGGGTCTCCGCCGGGCTCTGTACTTGCGTGACCGGGGTTGTGCGTTCCCGGGTTGCCATCGTCCTCCGCGGCATTGTCAGGGGCACCACATCCGGCACTGGGCCGAGGGTGGTCCGACGAGTCTGGGGAATCTGGTGTTGTTGTGTGGGTATCACCATCGGTTGGTGCATAGTTCGAGTTGGCAGGTCCGGGTGGCTGCGGATGGGTTGCCGGAGTTCATTCCGCCGTTGTTCATGGACCGGCGTCGACAACCCCGACGCAACAACGTCCACAAGCCACTACCAGCAGCAGCCTGACCGGGACGGGCAGGCTTGCGGTCACCGGTGTGATCTGAATGAGGAGGCCGGGACCTCCGCCACGGCGGCGCCTAAATGAGGAGGCCGAGGCCTCCGCCACGGCGGCGCTGAACGAGAAGGGCGGGCCCGTTGCCTCCTGTCGCGGGTCTGGCCCGTTGCCTCCCGTCGCGGGTCTGGCCTGTTGCCTCCCGTCGCGGATCTGGACCCGTTGCCTCCCGTCGCGGATCTGGACCCGTTGCCTCCCGTCGCGGATCTGGACCCGTTGCCTCCCGTCGCGGATCTGGACGTTGCCGCCCGCTGCTCGTGCACGACCGGCGCCGGTCACCGTTCGACGAAACGGCGGTTCCGCCGGCGGATTCTCCCGGCGCTTCGTCGTGGAGGAATGGGAGCCTGCTGTAGCGGCGACCAGAGGCGACGGACGTCGCCTCTGGTCGCAATGAGTACGAGAACGCGCCACCTACAGAGGCTTGGTAGGTGCGCGGCCGAACTCCGCGACGCGAAGCTCGCCGCCCTTGTAGTCCCCTATTAGATTCAACGTCACCACGAAGCGCCAGTGGGCGATGCCCGGGTCATGTTGTTGCGGTGGAATCGAAGTAGCCGTCGGTTTCCGCGTCCCAGCGGGCCGGGAGCCGGCGCTCGATCCCGCTGGTGCTCGCGGCCTGTCGCGCTGCCGACAGCTCGTCGTGATTCGCACGGCGGACCCGCCGTCGGAGAACCGGCCGTGCCGCACCAGCCATAGGTCCGCGTGCCGGGCACGCGGGGCTCTGCCGGACCACGAGGGTGGCTCGCCCGGGAGGCCCGGCGGATCAGCGTCGACCTGCTGGTGCAGCTGTCCCGGAAGCAGGTGCGGAACGCGTGTGCGCGTCGACCACGCCCGGCACCAGCCGGCCCTCGCCCACGAGCGCCGCCGGGCATCGGTGAAGTGGCCCAGTGATCGCCGGTCGAACCACAGCTCCACGTACCTCCGCGCGTACGGCCGCTGCCCGAGTACGCACTCTGCCGTAGGCGCAAGTGCCGTTCCTCGGCGGACGACCGCGGCGGCCCGGGTCCCGAGGATGAGGGGCAGCACGAAGGAGGGCACCATGACCAGCCGACTCGGCGCCCGGGCCCGCAAGGGGTACCTGGTGGCCCACATCGTCTCGGGGGGCGCGTGGATCGGGATCGATGCGGTCCTCGGCGTGCTCGTCGCCACCGCGCTCGTCTCGGACGACCCCGCGGTCGTCGCCACGAGCCTGGGAGCGCTGGAGCTGTTCGCGATCTGGCCGATGCTGATCGCCGCGGTCCTCACGCTCGGGACCGGCGTTGTGCTCGGCCTCGGCACCAAGTACGGCCTTGTCCGCTACTGGTGGGTGGCCGTGAAGCTGGCCGTGAACGTCGTGATGGTCCTGCTGATCCTCTTCGCGCTGCGGCCGGGGTTGTACGACGCCGCCGAATACGGCCGGCAGCTCGCCGCCGGTGTGCCCCCGCAGGGTGATCCGGCCGGCCTGCTCTACCCCGTGATCGTCGCACCCGGCCTGCTGTTGTTCGCCAGCGTCCTCTCGGTCTTCAAGCCGTGGGGCCGCGTCCGGAAGGAGACCCGTGAACCTGCCCGTCGAAACGATCGCCCTGACCAAACGCTACGGACCGGCCGCCGCGGTGGCGGAGCTGAACCTGTCGGTGCGCGCCGGTGAGGTGTACGGCTTCCTCGGCCCCAACGGCGCCGGCAAGACGACGACGCTGCGGATGTTGCTCGGCCTGATCCGGCCGACTTCCGGCGACGTCCGGCTCTTCGGTGACGAACCGGGTCCGGCCAGTCTCGCGCGGGTCGGCGCGCTCATCGAAGGGCCCGCCTTCTACCCGTACCTTTCCGGCCGGGCGAACCTGCGGATCCTCGCCGACCACGCCCGTGTCTCCCGCGGCCGCGTCGACGCCGTGCTCGACGTCGTCACCCTCGCCGATCGGGCCAAGGACAAGTACGCGACCTACTCGCTCGGCATGAAGCAGCGGCTCGGCCTCGCGGCCGCGTTGCTGAAGGAGCCCGAACTCGTGGTGCTGGACGAGCCGACCAACGGCCTCGATCCGGCCGGGATGGCCGACATGCGCGTGACGCTGCGCAAGCTCGCCGCCGACGGCTGCACCGTGCTGCTGTCGAGCCACCTGCTGGCCGAGGTCGAGCAGATCTGCGACCGCGTCGGCGTGCTCGACCACGGCCGGCTCGTCGCCGAGACGTCCGTGACCGACCTGCGGGCCGGTGGTGCGCTGCGCGTGGTCGCCGGGCCGCTCGACCAGGCCCGTGCGCACCTCGGCCGGCTGCTCGGCGCGGACCGCGTCCACGCCGACGGCGCCGCGGTCGAACTGGACGTCGACCCCGGTGAGGCCGGGCGGATCAACGCGGCGCTCGTCGGCGCCGGCCTCGACGTCACCGAGCTGCGCTGGCACGAACCCGACCTGGAACAGACGTTCCTCGCCCTGACCGGAGCCCCGACCGGAGGTACCCCCGATGCTGCGTGACATCCGAGCCGAACTCCTGAAGCAGACGCGGCGGCCCGCGAGCTGGCTGCTGCTGGCCGTCGCCGTCGTGCTGACGCTGACCTTCGGTTACGCCGTCCCCTACGCGGGCCTGGACGGCGCCCCGGCGTCCGGCGGGCCCGGCGCCGGACGCGGGCTGAGCGCGATGCTGCCGGACGCGTTCGTCGGCAGCGCCCTCGGCGGCCTGCCGATCTTCGTCGGCGCGCTCGCGCTGATCTTCGGCGTGCTCGTCGCGGGCAGCGAATACGGCTTCGGCACGTGGAAGACGGTGCTGGTGCAGAACCCTTCGCGGGTCACCGTCTTCGGCGCGAAGCTGGTCGTCGTCACGGTGGCGGCGCTGGCCACGGTGCTCGCGCTGTTCGCGGCGGACGCGGGCGCGAGCGCGCTCGTCGCGTCGCTGCAGGGCCGGGCGCTGGTCTGGCCGAGCGCGTCCGATGTCCTGCTGGGCCTCGGCGCCGGCTGGCTGGTGACGACCATGTGGGGCGCGCTCGGTGTGCTGCTGGCCGTCGGCCTGCGTTCGGTCGCGCTGCCGATCGGGCTGGGCCTGGTGTGGCTGCTGGCCGTGCAGAACCTCCTCGCGTCGGTCGCCGCGCCGCTGCTGACCTGGGTCGCCGACCTGCAGAAGGTGCTGCCCGGGCCGAACGCCGGCGCGCTCGTGGCCTCGTTCGGGGCGAGCGCCCCCGGGGTCGAGCGGATCGTCGGTTCCGGGCAGGCCACCGCCGTGCTCGCCGGGTATCTGGTCGTCTTCGCCGGGCTCGGCGGGTGGCTGCTGCACCGGCGTGACATCGCCTGATGGTGCCGGTGCGGTGAGCCGGTTCCCGCGTCCGTCCGGTGTAGTGTTTCTCAGTCCGACGGACCGGGCGTGACCACGTGAGGTGCCATGACAGTGCGGCGGTACCCAGTGGCGATCCTGCTCGTCGTCGTCACGGCGGCGCTGATCGTCGTCAACGGGTTCGCGTTCTGGGGTGACACTTTCGCGCTGTGGATCGACGACGCCATGCAGCTGAGCGCCGGCGTCGCCGCGGTCGTCTGCGGCTGCCTGGTCGCCCGCCGCTTCGGCGGCCACCAGCGCTGGTGGCGGCTGCTGATCGCGCTCGGCATGGCCGGCTGGTCGCTCGGGCAGTGCGTCTGGTCCTGGTTCCAGCTGGTCGACGGCCGGGGGCTGCCGTCGCCGTCGCTGGCCGACATCGGCTACCTGAGCTTCCCGGTCCTCGCGCTCGCCGCGCTGTTCACCCTGGCGCGGGCGCGGATCCGGCCGGACCGCGAGCGCTGGCAGCCCGCGCAGTGGACCGCGCACTTCGGCATCGCGGTGGTGCTCGACGGCCTGGTCGTCACCGGTTCGCTGTTCATCCTGACCTGGACCGCGGCACTCGGGCAGCTGGTCCGGGCCACCGCGCCGGACGCGGGCTCGTGGGCCGTGGCCATCGCCTATCCCCTGTCGGACCTGGTCATCGTGGTCGTCGCGGTGCTGCTGGTGGTGTTCGACCGGGTGGACCGGCCCTACCGCGCGAACCTGCTGCTGCTGGCCGTCGGGATCGTCGCGCTCGCCTGCTCCGACAGCGTGTTCGCCTACCTCGTCAGCATCGGCGCGGAGAGCATGAAGCCGTGGGCCGACGCGGGGTTCGTGCTCGGTCCGATGTTCATCGCGTTCGCGCTGCTGGTGACGCCGAACACCCGGCGGCGCGACGACGCGGCCCAGCCCGGCGGGGTCGACTGGTGGCAGCTGGCGCTGCCCTACATCCCGGTCACCGCGGTGGCGCTGCTGATCACCGTGCAGCTGATCGGCGGGGCCGGGCCGGACGGCGTCGAGGTGTTCGTCGGCGTGCTCGTGGTGTTCCTCGTGCTCGCCCGGCAGCTGCTTTCCGTGCTGGACAACCGGTTGCTGCTGCGGCGGGTGTACGAAGGCCAGCAGCAGCTGACGCACCAGGCCTTCCACGACCCGCTCACCGGGCTGGCCAACCGCGCGCTGTTCGGCGACCGGCTGGACTCGGCGGTCGCCGAAGGTGCCGACGCCCGTCACCCGCTCGTGCTGATCTTCGTCGACCTGGACGACTTCAAGGAGGTCAACGACCGCTTCGGGCACGCGGGCGGCGACCTGCTGCTGCACGCCGTCGCGCAGCGGCTGCTGGGCTGCGTGCGCTCGACCGACACCGTCGCGCGCCTGGGCGGTGACGAGTTCGCGATCCTGCTCGAAGGGGAGGTCGACGCGCCGCAGGCGGTCGCCGACCGGATCCGCGGCGCGCTGCGGCGGCCGTTCGCGGTGCACGGCACGCTCGTCCCGGTCCGGGCGAGCATGGGGCTGGTCGTGCCGGACCCGGCCGAGCCGCAGGTCACCTCCGACGTGCTGCTGGGCCGCGCGGACACGTCGATGTACGCGGGCAAGCGGCTGGGCAAGGACACGACCGTGGTCTACCGGCCGTCCCACGACGGCCCGCCGGACTTCCCGTCGGCGCTGCGCCGCGCGGCCGGCGGCATCCCGGAGGGCTTCGAGCTGGTGTTCCAGCCGATCGTGCGGCTCGGCGACGAGACGCCGGTGGCCGTCGAAGCGCTGGCCCGCTGGACCACCCCGGACGGCACGGCCGTGTCGCCCGAGACGTTCGTCCGCGCGGTCGAAGGCGCCGGCCTCGGCGCCGAACTGGACGCGCTGGTGCTGGACCTCGCCTGCCGCGAGATCACCGCGGCCGGGCTGGACCTGACCGTGCACGTCAACGTCTGCGCCAGCCGGCTCGGCGCGGCCGCGCTCGAACGGAGCGTCAGCGCGAGCCTGGCCCGGTACGGGTTGCCCGCGGACCGGCTCGTCGTCGAGATCACCGAGACCGTGCCGGTGCCCGACCTGGCCCAGGGCGCCGACGCGATCCGGCGGCTGCAGGCCCTCGGCGTCCGGGTGGCGCTCGACGACTTCGGGGCCGGGTACAGCTCGCTGACCGTGCTACACGCGCTGCCGGTCGACCTGATCAAGCTGGACCGCGCGCTGACGACGGGTATCCAGCCGGAGCGCGACGCCGCGCTGTGCCGGTCGCTGGTCGGGCTGTGCGCCGACCTCGACCTGGCGGTGGTCGCCGAAGGCATCGAGACGGCCGAGCAGGCCGAACTGATCATCCGGGCGGGCTGCACCACCGCCCAGGGCTACCGCTTCGGCCGCCCGGCCCCGCTGTCGGCGCTGCGCCTCTCCGGCGCGACACCGCTTTCGGCAGGCTGATCCCGGGTCTGCCGCGGCCCGTCGTGAGTGTTCAGGGCGGTTAGAACCGCCCTGAACACTCACGACCCCCGGGGCTCAGTCCGCGTGCACGCCCGGCGGGAGCACGCCGAAGATCGTCGCCGTCGAGCCCGCGCCCTTGCGGTTGATCGGGCCGCCCGCCAGGACCCACGCGCCGGTCGTCGGCAGGGCCTTGAGGTTCGCCAGGATCTCCAGGCTGATCCGGTGGCGCTGGTAGACCAGCTTGGACACGGTGTACGTCTCGTCGGTGCCGACGTCCGGGCTGAACGTGTCGGTGCCCGTGCCGCCTTGGCGGCCGAGACGTCCCGTGTCGATCAGCCAGTTGACCGCGGGGATCGAGAACCCGGGCTGGTGCAGCACGCCGTCGGCGCCGGTGTTCGGGTAGGCCGGGGTGCCCCACTTGGCGTCCCAGCCGGTCCAGAGCACGACGACGGCGTCGTCGGGGATCCGGCCGTGGCGCTTCTCCCAGGCCTTGAGGTCGTCGATCGTCACGCCGTAGTCCGCGTTCGCCGCGGCCTTCGCTCTTATGTCGATCTTGACGGCGGGCCGGAATAGATCCGCCGGATCCATGGCGTCGGCGAGGGGCTGACCGGTGTTGAAGTGGCCGGGCGCGCCCCAGTGCGTGCCGGTGTGCTCGCCTTCGCGAACGAACTGCAGGTAATAGCCGTCGTCCGGGATGGTCGCGATGGTCTCCAGGGAGAACGCCGGGTCGCCGGGGAACACGTTGGTCTTCGCGGGGTCGTTGACGTGCGACAGGTTGACCAGGTTCAGCTGGTCGAGCCGCACCGACGGCGGTTGCGCGGCCTGCGCGGTCCGCCCGGACACGGCGGCGCCGAACACCCCGGCCAGGCCCGCGGCCAGCACCCTGCGTCTCATCGGCATGGGGGAATCACCTTTCACCGGAACGCCGCCCGTGCGGCGGCCTGCACGGTGATATCACCCAGACCGGGTGCGGCCAAGGAGTTAGGCGAAGATGGGGCCATGGACGACGACATCGAAGACAACGCCGACAACGGCGTGCTGGATCCCGAAGACACCCTGGTCGACCGCGACGAGCTGGCGGAAGGTTATTCGCCGCCGGAGCACTCGCGCGCCACCGAGGACTGGGGCACGACCGCGCGCGAGACCGCGGAGGGCGAAAGCTGGGAAGGCCGGCTCGCCCGCGAGGTCCCCGACCTGGCCGACGACGCCGACGACGACGGCCTCGGCGACAACGAGGACAGCGACGGCGAGCTGATCGACGACGAGGTCGGCGACGTCCGCGCGGGCCGGCTGGTCGCCTCGGACGAGGGTTTCGGCGCGGACACCGACGAGGAGCTGTACGCGTCGGACGCGGGCGTCGACGGCGGTGCGGCTTCGGCGGAGGAAGCCGCGGTCCACGTGATCGACGAGTCCCGCCGCTGGTGAGGTGGCAGGGCCTGCGCGGCCCTGCCACCCCGCCGGACGCGACGGTCCGGTCCGCGGTCGTCGTGCCGGGGAACACGACCCGCCCCCTCGACGGTTCGTGCCGGTCCCTCCGTGGCGCAGGGGCCTTGCACGACGCTTTCCGAATCCTGTCCGGCTCCGCGTCCACGAGCCCGGCCCGCCGCCGGGCCCACCCCTCGCGGGTCCGGCGGCGAAATTCCGCGTCCAACCTGATGAGCGGCCTAATCCTTTCCGCCGTCCGGCGCGTGGGGTAGGGGGCAGAGCGGTCAACGGCCGGATCAGGCCATCCCCGGCCCCGCTCTCGCCGGAGGAGGGCACGGATGCTCGAGGGCTTGCTGACGCCCGGCGCGGGCGCGCTGTACGACACGATGGTGCGCACCGGGCCGCTGCCGCTGGACGACCCGCGCGCCGGGAGCCCGGAGATGCGGGAGCTGTTCGACCAGGGTTTCGTGCGCCGCGACTACCGCGACGACCCGGTGATCGCGCCGATGGAGCCGGTGCGCGCCGTCGACCACGCGATCCTGGGCGCGCAGCAGCGGCTCGTGGAGCAGCAGCGCCAGATCGTCGCGGCGCGCCAGCAGCTGGACATGCTGCAGGCGGTGTACCGCGCGGCGCACGGCAGCGGCGGCGACCCGGGCGTCGAGGTGCTGACGGACCCGCAGCGCATCGGCTCGCTGTCGCTGGAACTGTGCCTGTCCGCGCGCGAGAGTTCCTGACCTTCACCACGCGGCACTTCAAGCGGAAACCGGACGCGGGCACGGTGATGCGCCTGCCGGACGCGGTGACCGAACGCGGCGTGCGGCTGCGCAACGTCTACGAGCGCGCCGCCCTGGAGTTCGCCGGCGCCAAGGAAGTCGTCGACGCCAGCGTCGCGGCCGGGTGGGCGATGCGGGTGGCGCCGGAGCTGCCGATGAAGATGGTCGTCGCCGATCACCATTCCGCACTGGTACCGCTGGATCCGAGCGGCATGGACGGCGCGCTGTTCGTCCGCAGCCCCACGATCGTCGCGGCGCTGAGGATGCTGTTCGAGCTGGTCTGGAGCCAGGCGGTCGCGGTGGACGGCGGGCACCCGCGCGACGGCCTCACCCCGACCCAGGCGAAGGTGCTGGACCTGCTGGCCACGGGCATGACGGACGGCGCGATCGCCCGCCACCTGGACGTCAGCGAGCGCACGGTCCGCCGGCACGTCCAGGGGCTGCTGGAGACACTGCAGGCGGACAACCGGGTCGCGGCGGTGTTCGCGGCGACCCGGCTGGGCTGGCTCGGCTGAGCGCGCGCCCGGTGTTATTCCAGCTTCCGGCACTGGGGCGGGCCGTGGGTCCAGATCCAGACGCAGTCGGTCCCGGGCGGCCGGACCGCCGGGTCGCCGTGGCCCGGCGCCGCGGCGGCCGTCGGGGCGGCGAGGGCGGCGAGGGTGCCGATGGCCGCCGCGGCGAGCAGGCCGGCCAGCACTCGCTTGATCATGGTCGTCCTTTCCCGCGAAGTGATCTCCTGGGCCAAGCTAGGGCCGTCCGCACGGCGGCGGCAGGGGCGGTTTCGGCCAGTGTCCGGTACCGGCCGGCCGGCGGTGGCCGGTACCGGACAGTGGCCGCACCCGCCCGGTGCGCGCGCCGGCGCGGCTCTCCTACGGTCGTGGACATGGGTGACGAGGCGCCCCCGCGCTGGTGGGGTGAGGAGGGCGCCCGTCCCCGCCCGGACCCGGCGGGCTGGTGGCCGGAAGCCGACACGCTGCACTGGGTGCAGGCCCCGGCGACGGCATCCGCCCCGGCCGAAGCGGCGCTGCCCTCGTAACGCCGTGAATGGCCCATCGAGGGACTTGAAGTCCCTCGATGGGCCATTCACGGACCTGGGCGAGGGTCAGGCGCGGTTGTACTCGCGGACCGCGTCCAGGTAGCCGGAAATCGCGTCCCGGTTGCGCAGCAGGCATTCCGCTCGGCGGGCCATGCGGTCGCGTTCCGCTTCCAGGGTCGCCAGCATCTCCGGGGTCGCGTCCGGGAAGTAGATGGCGCGGGGTTTGTCCAGGCACGGCAGGATCTGCTTGATGATCCGGGTCGGCAGGCCGGCGTCCAGCAGGCCGCGGACCTGGATCACGCGGTCGACCGTCGCGGTGTCGTAGTCGCGGTAGCCGTTGGCGCCGCGGGACGCGATGATGAGGCCCTGCTCCTCGTAGTACCGCAGCAGCCGCCGGGACGTGCCCGTGCGCTCGGAGAGCTCGCCGATCCGCATGTGTGCCACCTCACGTCCGCCGGACTGGACCATCACATCCATGTGAGGGTTCGAGCATAACGGCATGAGGACTCCCGCTCTGCTCGCCCTGACCACCGCCGCGTTCGTCACGGTGCTCACCGAGGCCCTGCCCGCGGGCGTGCTGCCCGGCATGAGCGCCGGGCTGCGTGTCGGCGAGTCCGCGGCCGGCCAGGCCGTGACGATCTACGCGCTCGGCACCGCGCTCACCGCGATCCCGCTGGCCGCGGCGACGTCGACCTGGCGGCGCAAACGTTTGCTGCTGACCGGGGTGGCCGGGTTCGCCGTCGCCAACACCGTGACGGCGCTGTCCGCGGACTACGCGCTGACGATGGTGGCCCGGTTCGTCGCCGGGATCGCGGCGGGCGTCGTCTGGGCGCTGCTGGCCGGGTACGCGCGCCGCCTGGCGCCCGCGGGCCGCGAGGGCAAGGCGATCGCGATCGTGATGGCGGGCATCCCGCTCGCGCTGTCGCTGGGCATTCCCGCCGGGACGTTCCTCGGCGGCCTGCTCGGCTGGCGCTCGGCGTTCGGCGTGATGTCGGTGCTCGCGGTCGTGCTGCTGGCGTGGATCGCCGCCGGCGTCCCGGACCACCCGGGACAGCCTCGCGGCGGCCGGCTGCCGGTGCTGCGCACGCTCACCGTGCCGGGCGTGACGCCGGTCCTGGTCGTGACGCTCGTGTTCGTGCTGGCCCACACCGTGCTCTACACCTACGTCGCCGCGTTCCTCGGCCACGCCGGGCTCGGCGGTTCGGTGGACGTCGTCCTGCTGGTGTTCGGGGTCGCGTCGATGGCGGGCATCGGGATCGTCGGCGCCCGGATCGACCGCGCGCTGCGGCGGCTCACGATCCTCAGCACGGTCCTGGTCGCCGTCGCCGCGGTCCTCATGGTGGCGGGCAGTCCGGCCCTGATCTACGTCGCCGTCGCGCTGTGGGGCCTCGGCTGGGGCGGCGTCCCGACGCTGCTGCAGACCGCCGCCGGCAACGCCGGTGGCGAGGCCGCGGACAACGCGCAGGCCATGCTCGTCACGTTGTGGAACGCCGCGATGGCCGCGGGCGGCGTGACCGGCGGGGTCCTGCTCGACACCGCCGGTCCGGCGGCCTTCCCGTGGACGCTGCTCGTGCTCCTGGTGCCGGTGCTCGCCGTGGTGCTCGGCGCGCGGCGCCACGGGTTCCCGCAGCAGTCGTGAATGGACGAAGGGCCCGGGCGGCTTCGCCACCCGGGCCCTCCAGCTTTTCAGCAGCGGCCGGACGAGATGGCCCGCAGCAGTTCCGCGTTGGCCGTGTCGCCCGACAGCTCCCAGGCGAACACCCCGCCCAGGCCCTGCGACTTCGCGTAACCCGCCTTGGCCGCGGCCGTCTCGGGGGTGTCGTAGCTCCACCACTGCGAGCCGCACTTGGCGTACGCCGTGCCCGCGACCTTGCCGTTGGCCGGGCAGGTCGTCTTGAGGACCTTGTAGTCCTCGACGCCGGCTTCGTAGGTGCCCGGGGCGGGGCCGGTGGCCGTGCCGCCCGGCTGCTTCTGCGTGACGCCGTCCCAGCCGCGGCCGTAGAACCCGAGGCCCAGCAACATCTTCGACGACGGCACGCCCTGGTGGCGCAGCTTCTGGATGGCCGCGTCGGCGTAGAACCCGGCGGTCGGGATGCCCGGGTAGGACCGCAGCGGCGAGTGCGGCGCGGTGGGCCCGGCCGGGCTGCCCCCGGCGACGAAGTAGTCGTAGGTCATCACGTTGTACCAGTCGAGGTAGCGGCTCGCCCCGGCGTAGTCGTTCGCGTCGATCTTGCCGTTCTTCGACCCGTCCGCGGTGATGGCGCCCGTGACGAGCTGGTGCCCGAACTTCGCGCGCAGCGCCTTGACCAGGCCCGTGAACGCCTTCGGCCCGCTGGTGTCGCAGGTCAGGCCGCAGGCGTTGGGGTACTCCCAGTCGATGTCGATGCCGTCGAAGACCCCGGCCCAGCGCGGGTCGTTGACCAGGTTGTAGCAGGACTCGGCGAACGCGGCCGGGTTCTTCGCCGCCTCGGTGAAGCCGCCCGACCAGGTCCAGCCGCCGAACGACCAGATCACCTTGAGCTTCGGGTTCAGCTTCTTCAGCTCCAGGAGCTGGTTGAAGCTGCCGTGCAGCGTGCCGGTGTCCGCCTGGCCGTCGACGCTCATCGACGCGTCGTAGGGCATGTCGTGGTCGGCCCACGGGTCGCCGACCGCGCAGCCGCCGCCGGTCACGTTGCCGAAGGCGTAGTTGATGTGGGTCAGCTTCGCGGCCGAACCGGACGTCTGGATGTCCTTGACGTGGTAGTTGCGGGCGTAGACGTCCCAGTCGGCGAAGTAGGCCATCACCTTGTCCCGGGACTGGTTGCCGTGGGACTGGCCGGCCTCGGCGACGGCCGGGGTGGCCACGGACGCGACGGACAGGGCCAGCGCGGCAGCGGCGATCGCGGCGCGTTTTCTCATGCGGAGCACGGCTTTCCCTTCAGGGTCAAGGGTCCTTCGGCGAACCGGCCGGTCGGACCGGCTGAGGTTAACAGGTCCAGACCACTGCGGACAGAGCGAAAGGTCTGCCGCGAACAGATTTCCCGGTCGTGTCGCAGCCGGGTCCGGATTCACGATGTGCGAAGATCCCCGCATGACGGAGTTCGGCTGCGCCCGCTGCTACGGCAAAGACGCCCTGACCGCGATGGCGTTCTGCACGACCCGGCTTCGCGAAACCCACCGCTTGGTGCAGCAGTCGCACTTCGGCGTTTCCCTGCGCGAATGTCCGGAATGCGGCCAGGCGTTCGCCTCGATCTTCACCGAGTTCGTCGACTGGACCGGCGGCGAGGACGCCCAGTTCTTCGACATCGTGCCGCTGACCGGCACCGAGGTGATCTCGTTGGCGGCACAGGGTTCCGGCGTCGACCTGGTCACCCTGGGCGCGCTCGGCAGCAGGCGGCGGCGGCTCTCGTCGGCCTGGCCGACCGGCGGCGCGAAGACGATTTCGTGGAAATCGGAGCCGCTTTCGGTGCGCGAAGGCCACTGACACCCTTCAGGAACGCCCGCCCTTCAGGACCGCCCGCCTTTCAGGACCGCCCGGCCAGCCGGAGGATCGCCGCCGCCGAACGGTCGACGTCATCCTCCGTCGTGGACCAGTTCGACACCGAAATCCGCAGGTACCGGCGGCCGCGCCAGGTGGTACCGCCGAGCCAGCACGTGCCGTCGCGCTGGATCGCCGTGATCAGCGCGTCGGTGCGGGTGTCGTCGCCGAAGGACACCAGGACCTGGTTGAGGACGACGTCGTTGGCGATCTCCGCGCCGCCCTCGGCGAGGGTCACCGCGAACCGGCGGGCCAAGCGGCAGCAGCGGTCGACGAGTTCGGCCACGCCGTCGCGGCCCAGTTCGCGCAGCGCCGCCCACACGGCGAACCCGCGGGCGCGCCGCGACGACTCCGGCGTGAGGTCGCCCATGCCGGCCACCTCACCCGCGCCGACCAGGTAGGCCGCGCGGTTGGCGAAGGCCGCGGCGTGCACGTCCGGCCGGGCGCAGAAGACGAACCCCGAGTCGTAGGGCACGTTGAGCCACTTGTGCCCGTCGCAGGCCCAGGAGTCGGCCAGCTCGACGCCGTCGAGCAGCGCCGCCGTGGCCGGGTTGGCCGCGGCCCACAGGCCGAACGCGCCGTCGACGTGCACCCAGGCGTCGCCGGCGGCTTCGCGGGCGGCTCGGAGGTCGTCGCACGCGCCGGTGTTCACGTTGCCCGCCTGCAGGCAGACGATCACCGGGCCGGTCCCGGCGGCCAGCACCCGTTGCAGGTCGGCGACGTCGATCGCGCCCTGCGGGCCGGCGGCGACCTCGTCGACGGCGGCTGTGCCGAAGCCGAGCAGCCGCAGCGCGCGGTCGATCGTCGCGTGCCGTTCGGCGCTCGCGACCACGCGGACGCGCGGGGCGCCGAAGAGCCCGTCGCGTCCGGCGTCCCAGCCCGCTTCGGCGAGCACGTGGTGGCGCGCGGCGGCGAGCCCGGCGGTGTTCGCCGCCTGCCCGCCGGTCACGAACCCGGCGGACGCGGTGGCCGGGATGCCGAGCAGGTCCTTGAGCCAGCCGCCGGCGGCGTCTTCCGCAGCCGCGGCGGCGGGTGAGAGCACGGCGTTGAAGGCGTTCTGGTCCCAGCCCGCGGCGAGGACGTCGGCGGCCGTCGCGGCGGGCAGTCCGCCGCCGATGACGAACCCGAAGAACCGCGGCCCGGCCGTGGCCATCAGCCCGGGCTCGGCGGCCCGTGCGAGGTGTTCGAGCACTTCGGACGGCGGGCTCGGGTCCTTCGGCAGCGGGCCGCCGAAGCCCGCGCGCACCGCGGCGGCATCGCCGGCCGGGACCACCGGCCGCCCGGCCAGGCTTTCGCGGTAGTCCGCGGCCAGCGCGGCGGCCCGGGCCAGGAGATCACGCGTCTCGTCCACGGACCCGACTCTAGGCGGCCTTCGGGTGTGCGGCCCGCACGTTTTCCCGGGCCAGCTCCGCGGTCGTCGCGATCCGGCGCTGCCGCGTCTCCGGGCGCTTCGCCTTGGCGATCCACTCCAGGATCAACCGGCGGGACGACGGCGGGAACGCGGCGAAGTGCCCGGCCCCGACCGGGTCGAACGCACGCGCCAGATCCGGCGGGACGACGCCGTCCTGCGCCTCGGCCAGCGCGTCCCACGTGCCGGTGCGGCGGGCGAGGTCGACCACCGCCTGCCCGGCCGGCGTCATCAGGCCGGCTGCGGTCAGCCGCGCCACGCGGTCGCGGTTCACCCGGCTCCACGTGCTCTTCGGATTCCGCGGCGTGAAGCAGAGGTACGTGCTTTCCGCGTCGCGCCTGAGCGCTTTGCTGTCGATCCAGCCGAAACACAGGGCCTGCTCCATCGCCTCGTGCACCAGCACCCCCGGCGCGCCGCTGTGCTTGCGCCGGATCACCAGCCACACCGACCTCGCGGTGCCGCGCGACGCGAGCCACTCCCGCCACTGCGCGACCGACGTGACCTGCACCACCGCGATGCCTTCCAAAGTCTCCATGCCCACATCATCGGGGGTGAAGTGTTCACCTTCTGAGCACTTTCGCGGGGGAACAATCGGGGGCCCCGCGGCGTAGCGTCTTGATATGGAAACTGCGCTGAGCACCGACCGGCTCGTGATCCGGGACTGGACGGTGGACGACGCCGAGGCCGCGTTCGAGATCTACGGCGCGGAAGACGTCACGCACTGGCTGACGCCGGCCATGGACCGCGTCAGCGATGTCGGCGCCATGCGTGCCGTCCTGAACGCGTGGCAGGAGGCGCAGCCCAACCTCTGGCCGCCGCGCGGGCGCTGGGCCGTGGAGCGCAAGGAGGACGGCGCCGTGATCGGCGGCCTCGGCATCCGGCTGCTGCCGCCGTTCGAAGAGGACCTCGAGCTGAGCTGGCAGCTCAGCCCCGGCGCCTGGGGCCAGGGGTACGCGTCGGAGGCGTCACAGGCCCTCATCCAGTGGGCGTTCACGCAGGACACCGACGAGCTGTTCGCGGTCGCCCGGCCGAACAACACGCGCGCGATCGCCGTCGCCAAGCGCCTTGGCATGCAGTGGGTCGGCGAGACCGACAAGTACTACAACCTGCGGCTGCAGGTGTACCGGATCCGGCACACCGACCTCATCGACTGACCGGCTCCAGCAGGAAGACGCGGATCTCGCGGTGCTCGGCCCGCACGGCGTACCGGTCGTACGCGGGCCAGTACTCCGCGACGGCGTCCCACATCTCCTGACGCTCGTCCCCGGTCAGCAGCCGCGCGGTGACCTCGGCCGTCCGGCCGCCGATCTTGACCGTCGCCCGGGGCTGGGCCAGGAGGTTCGCCGACCACGCCGGGTGCGCCTCGCCGCCCCAGTTCGAGCCGATGACGACGTACCCGCCGGCGCGCTCGACGTAGAGCAGCGGCACCTGACGCGGTTCGCCGCTGCGGCGCCCGAGCGTGGTGAGCAGCAGCGTCCGCAGCCCGACCGCGGTGCCGACGCCGACCCGGCCGCCGCTGATCCGCAGCAGCACCCGGTCGGCCGGCATCAGCGCCCGCCCGACCACCGCGAACGCCTTGCTCTTGCCGAACCCCGCGAACACACCCCGCAACCCAGCCACACCCGGAACCCTAGCCGCCGGTCTGCCGCGGCCGGTCGTGAGTGGTCAGGGCGGTTCTAACCGCCCTGACCACTCACGACCCGCGGGCGGCACTCACCAAGCGGCGGGGGCGGGTGGCGGGACCACCGGGGGCCGGTCGTCGCAGGTGATCGTGTTCGGGAGGAGCCACGGGGCAAGCCAGCTCGAATTGCCGCCGAGGTCGGTCAGCGAGAACTCCGAGCCCGTCGGCGGGAAGTCGAACGACCCGCAGTTGTTGACGCCGACCGCGCCGACGTTGCGGGCGCCGACGTTCCGGAACGACGCCGAGCCGGCCGCGCGGGCGCTCAGCACCGACGTCCCGGCGCCGTCGACGCGCAGGTCCGCGAACTTCAGGCCGTTGATCGAATACAGGTCCTTCACCGGGAAGTCGCTGACCAGCATGATCGCGTTGTAGGTGTTGTCGAGGAAGTGGTCGCCGGTAACCTGGATGTCGGCGTCGATGTTCTTCTCCAGGGCGTAGAACCAGATCGCGCCGAGCCCGATCTTCCAGTTCAGCTCGAAGGTCCCGGCCCGGACGGTCGTGTTGTCCGTGATCCGCACGTACCCGGTGAACGCCTCGGCGCCGAAGCGCGAGCCGACCTGGATCGCGCTGCCCTCGCGGATCGGGTCGGCGACCAGGTTGGCCGAGACGGTCGTGTCGGTGCCGCCGTAGAGCGCGATCCCGTTGGCCAGCACCGGCGTCTGGACGGTGTTGTGGCTGAACGTGTTGCGCGCGTTCTCGATCTTCTCCGACCACATCGCGAGGCCGTCGTCGCCGGTGTTGCGCACGAAGTTGTTCGCCACCAACGAGTCCGTGACGCCGGTGTGGAAGTTCAGGCCGTCGGCGATCTGGTCGGCGATGACGTTGTCCGTGATGCGCGTGTTCTTCATCGGACCGTCGAACCACAGGCCGACCTTGGTGTGGTGCAGGTAGAGACCGTCCACAGTGGAGTCGCTGAGCGCGCCGCCGATGGCGTTGACCTGGTCGGTGTCGATCCGCTCCCGGACGTCGCCGACGATCGCGAAGCCGGCGAGGTGGACGTGGTGACTGCCGCCGGCGGCGGCGTCACGGCCGTAGAAGCCGACGCCGGTGTGCACCGAGCCGTCCGGCGCGGGCGTGTCCAGCTTGACCTCGTGGCCCTTGACGATCGTGTACCAGTTGCCGGCGCCTTCGATCGTGACGTCGTCGACGATGATGTGCCGGTTGACCTGGTAGGTGCCGGGCGGCAGGTAGACCTTGAGGTGCGCCCGGCGGGCGAAGGTGATCGCGCGGTCGATCGCGTCGGCCGAGTCACGCCTGCCGGTCGGGTCGGCGCCGAAGAACAGGACGTTGGCCGCGATCAGGTCGACGCGCGGTGGCGCGACGAGCTCGGAGTCGAGCAGGTCGACGACCGTCCACGCGGCGGGCGTCCCGGCCGGGACGGTGAGCCGGACCCGGTCCCCCGCCCGGTAGGTCTGGCCGAGCAGCAGGCGCTGTTCGTCGTAGAAGTGGTTGGGGCGGAAGGGTTTCGTGACGACCGGCGATGGGGTGGTCGCCACGGGCACGCACGCGCACTCGGTGATCCACCAGTCCGGGTGCAGCAGGTCCGCGTCCGGGTCGTTCGTGAACGGGTACTGGTTGTACAGCCACGCGTACTGCGAGGTCAGCGTCATCGGCTGCCGGTGGCCGCCGTTGACGGTGACGTCCAGCGGCGCGGTGATCCCGCCGCCGTGCGGCGCGTCCGGGATGCTGTAGCGGACGGTGATCGCGTTGGCCGCCGCGGGCAGCGTGAACTCGACGTGCTGGCCCGCGGTGAGTTTCACGGCGCGACGGCCGGACGCCTCGGCGGGCAGCGTGTAGGCCGAGCGGTCCGGGCCGATCACGGCACCGTCGGTGCGGGCGTTCTCCGCTTCCTGCTCGGCGAAGCCGACTGCGGCGCCGCGCCCCGCGACCAGCGCGGGATCGAGCGCGGCGCGCGTCACCACCGGCCGGTCGGTGGCCGCCGACGCCGGAGCGGCCACGGAAAACAGGGTGAGGACCGCGACCAGCACGGCTCCGAAGGTGCGTCGCGCCATCGCGGACCTCGTTTCGCTCGGGAGTGCCCTGAAGAGCGCCCGGAAGAGTAGGCGGAAGAGTAGGTCGCCCTTCGCCCTCACCACAAGGTGTTGCCGCGATTTTGCCCGAACTTACTCGGTACTTGCAGGTATCAATACAGAAGTTGCGCAACCGGACGTCTGGCAAGGTGGGTCCATGACTCGTCCCGAATCCGCCGCCGAAGTCTTCGACGCGCTCGGCAAGGACTACGAACACGCCTTCCGCACCGCGACCGCCCAGCGGGACGCGATCACGGCGTTGATCGCATCACTGCCTCCGCAGGCGAAGGTGCTCGACCTCGGGTCGGGCACCGGGCGCCCGACCGCCGAACTGCTGGCCGAGGCGGGCCACGACGTCACCGGCTACGACGTCGCGCCGAAGATGGTGGAGATCGCGCGCGCCCAGGTGCCCGAGGCCCGGTTCGAGCTCGGCGACCAGCGCGAGCTGACCTTCGAGGACGGTTCCTGGGACGCGGTCACGACGTTCTTCTCGCTGCTGCAGCTGACGCGCGCGGAGCAGGAGACCGTGATCGGCCGGCTGGCGGCGTGGGTGAAGCCGGGCGGCCTGGTGCTGCTGGCCACGGTGCCGGCCGATGTGGACGGGCTCGACATCGTCTTCATGGGACACCCGGTGCGCGCGAGCAGTTTCACCCCCGAGGCGCTGGCCGGGCTGCTGCGCGCGGCCGGGCTCGAGATCGTCCGCGAGGAGCAGGCGGAGTTCGTCCCGGACCACCCCGGCGCCACCCCCGAGCCGCACGTCTACCTCACCGCGCGGCGCCCTTCGTGAACCCGGTTTCGTGAGTCAGTCGTGGCGTCAACCCCTCACCGGGAAGATCGCCCGGCGGATATGAATTTTGCTCAAGTTCGTGCGTATCCCCGCCACCGGAACCCGAGCTAAAGTGAGGAATGGGCATCGAAGCTCTGGCCAGGCCGGTACCTCGCGAACACCGTGAGCTGGTGCGCGAGATGCTGGGCAGGCTGCCGGAGTTCGCCGATCGCCTCGCCCGGCTGCTCAGCACGGAAGACGAGTTCTACCGCCAGGTCGACCACGTCGCGCCGGCCGAGCTGCGCAAGGTCTGCCACGCCAACCTCGAACGCGCGCTGACGGCGCTGGCCGACGGCCACGGCCTCGCGCTCGACGCGGCCCGCAAGACCGGGCTCGTCCAAGCGCGGCAAGGGATTCCGCTGCCGGCCGTGCTGCGCGCGTTCCGGATCGGCGGCACGTTCGTCTACGAGGCGCTGCTGGAGCTGGCCGGCCCCGAGTTCCTCAACTCCACCCGGACGATCGAGATCAACTCCTACGTCTGGAAGGCGATCGACCTCTACTCGGACGCGCTGACCACGGCGTACGACGAGGTCGCGGCCGAGCCGTCGCACGCGAACGCGCGCCGGCTGGACGACCTGCTGCGCGGGCGCCTGGCCGGCCAGTCCGAAATGGAGGCCGCGGCCCGCGAGCTGGGGCTGCCGACCGCGGGCATGTTCGTCGCCGTCGTCACCGAACGAGTCGAACCGGATGGACAGGACGGACAGGACACGGTCGAGGCCTTGATGCGGGCGCGGCGCTGGCGGTCGGCGTGGCGCCCCGGTGGCGAAGCGGGCCTGGTCGCGATCGACCGGATCGAAGACCTCCGGCGGCTGCGGGAAGTGCTGGGTTCACTGCCGGTCGCGGCCGGGCTGAGCCGGCCGTTCGCCGGGTTCCCGGACGTCCCGGACGCGCTGCACCGGGCCCGGATCGCGCGCCGCTCGCTGCCGTCGGCAACCGCCGGCGTGGTCGTGTTCGGCGACTCACCGGTGACGACCCTGGTCGCGGCCGCGCCGGGGATGGCCCGCGACGTCGTGCGGTCGGCGTTGTCGGGGGTTCTCACGCTGTCGGGCGCCGAGCGCAAGGTGCTGCTCGACACGCTGCTCGCGTGGTTCGCCGGCCACGGCTCGGCGAAGGAGGCGGCGGACCGGCTGTTCGTGCACCCCAACACCGTCCGCTACCGCCTGCGCCGCGTGCAGGAACTGACCAAGCGCGACCTGACCGACCCGGTCGACATCGGCGAGCTGTACGTCGCGTTGGAGTCCGTTCGGCTTGATCCGGAGCCATCGTAGATCGACAGCTACCGATTGACTTTCGATAGATAAGCGGCGATAGTCGTCGCATGCTCACCGAAAGACGCGCTGTCGCCGCGCTCCGGGTGTTCCTCGTCGTGCTGTTCGCCGTCCTCGTGGTGTTCCAGACGCTCTCGTTGCCCGGCGGGATCGCGTACACGACGTCGCAGAACCCGCACGACGCGCCGCTGCGGTGGCCGCTGACCGCGATCGCGGTGTTCCTGGTGCTGTGCGTCGAGGTCGTCGTCGTCGCGACCTGGAAGCTGCTGACCCTGGTCAAGAAGGACCGGATCTTCACCAGCGCGGCGCTGAAGTGGGTCGACGCCATCGTCTGGGCCGTGGCCGCCGCGTGGGTGGTCTTCGTCGGCATGCTGATCTTCGTCGGCTTCAACGCGGACGATCCGGGGATGCCGATGCTGCTGTTCCTGGTGACCGTCGGGATCACCGTGATCGGCCTGCTGATGGTGGTCATGCGCGCACTGCTGCGCCAGGCCACTACGCTGCGGACCGACATGGAAGCGGTCATCTGATGGCGATCGTCGTGCGCATCGACGTCGAACTGGCCAAGCGCAAGCTGAGCGTCGGGGAGTTCGCCGAGAAGGTCGGGCTGACGCCCGCCAACGTCGCCGTCCTCAAGAACGGCCGAGCCAAGGCCGTGCGGTTCAGCACCCTGGAAGCCATGTGCCGGGTCCTCGAATGCCAGCCCGGCGACCTGCTGGAGTGGGTCGACGACTAGGGCGCGTCCGACAACGCGGGTGGCGGAATCGGACACGTCCAAGTGAGGTCAAGCCTGCCCGGCCTGTGCCCACGCGATCAGGTCCCGGACACGCCCGGCCTCCGGCACGTCGACCAGTCCCGTCAGCATCAGGGGCCCCGACGGAGGAAGGAACGTCAAAGGGCCGCGCGAGAACCCGCTGAAGACGACGGTTCCGCTGCCGTCCCGCCGGATCCGGGCGACCGGCGGCGGCAGCGTGCCGAGGTACGCCGATGCGCGCGTCCTTCCCGAGAAGCGATCGGCCAGCACGATCCGCCGGTCGGTCACGACGTACTCGACACCGCGCCGCCCTCGCAACCTGATGACGACCGGCACCCAGAGGAACGCGACACCACTCACCCCGACGGCCCATGAGAAGAACGACAGCGGTTGGTGCCTCGCCACCGGGACCACGACGGTCGCGATCCCCCAGAACAGGCCGAACGCGAACTGGTACCAGTCGAACCGAGCGAAGACGAGCCGCTGTGGCCGTCCCGACCACAGCAGCCGCTCACCCGGCAGCAGAACATTCGTCGGCACGTCCACGGCGACCTCCCTGGGCTCCTTGCCGGGCTGACGCCCGGAAGGCCGTCCGGGTTGTCCTCGCAGCCGAACTGCCCGGTCCCGGCTGAACCGGCGCCGGCTCAGCCGGAGCCGCCCGAAGGACCGCCCTAGGCGAGATCGACCGGCCGCACCCGCAGCTTTTCGGCGATATGGGCCAGCGCCTGCTGATCGGCCGCGGTGAGCGGGTCGAGCACGAGCTGCCGCACGGCGGCCACGTGCGCCGGCGCCGCGGCGACGACCACCGCGTAACCGGCGTCGGTGAGCGCGGCGAGGGTGTAGCGGCCGTCCTCGGGGTCGGGTGAGCGCTCGACCCAGCCACGCTGCTCGAACCGCTTGACCACGTTGGACAGTCGCGAGAGCGAACCGTTGGCGAGGTAGGCGAGTTCGCTCATCCGCAGGCGCCGGTCCGGCGCCTCCGACATCTGGCTGAGCGTCAGGTATTCGAAGAGCGTGACGCCGGCTTCCTGCTGCAGCGGCGCCTCCAGCTTGCCCGGCAGCAACAGAATCAGCGAGATCAGCCCGGTCCAGGCGTCCTTTTCGGACGGCGTCAGCCAGCGAGGCCCGTCCGCGTCGCGTCCCATGGGAGGACTCTACCCAGCGCGCCATGACTTCACGCTTGAAGTCTGATACGGTGACTTCAAGCGTGAAGTCAACCGAAGGGAACCCCATGCCCGAGTTCTTCGTCACCCCCGGCTACGGCCCCAAGCACCTCGCCGCCCTGCACTACACGCAGGCGGTCCGGATCGGCGACCGCGTCGAAATCTCGGGCCAGGGCGGCTGGGACGACAACACGGCTTTCCCCGAGTCCCTCGAGGAGGAGATCGTCCGGGCCTTCGAGAACGTCGAGCGCACCCTGGCCACCGCGGGCGCCGGCTGGGCCGACGTCGTCGCGGTCGATTCGTTCCACCTCCCCACGGCCACCGACAGCATCGGCGACGACCACACGAGGGTGATGGTGGAGCAGTTCCGCAAGCGCATGGGCGACCGGGCGCCCATCTGGACCCAGATCGGCGTCGCGGCTTTGGGCGCGCCGGGGATGCGGGTGGAGATCCGGGCCACGGCCATCGTGAGCTGACGTCCGGCCGGCCCCCGGATTTTGTCGGGGGTGTCTGTGACGATGACGGAAACACCCGCCGCGGCGGAACCGGACCGCCGGTTCCGGCTGGAGGTCCGGCGCGACGTCGTCCAGGCCGAGCCGGCCGCCGCCGGATTGCCGGTGGCGCCGGGAGAACACCCGACCGGCACCGCCGGCGCGGTCGTGTACGTCGACGTGCCGGATCTGCGCGGCGTGGCGGTCGACTGGTACGAGCACACGATCCTGCTCGACGCGGCGCAGGAGGCCTGGGGCGAGGACCCGCACCGGGAAGGCGCGGAATGCGCGGCGTTCGGGCGGTTGACGTCCGCGATCGGGGCGGCCCTGGCCGGGGCGATGCGGACGATCCTGACGGCCGGCGGCCTGGAGGTCGCCGACGCCGGCAACGACTACCTGCCCGGCCGGTTCCTGGTGACCCGCATGGTGAGCCCGTCGGTGTGGCAGGCGCGGCGCGACGCCCGGTTCGCACGGCGCCACGAGTCGATGGTGGCGGCGTGGAACGCCCGGCACGCGGCCGATTGCCCGGACCCGGGCTGCGAAGTCCACCGGGAGGGCGGTGAGCCGGGAGCGGCCACGAACTCCTGACACGGCGAGCGGCCGAGCGCCGGCTGTAGCCGTCCGGCACCGGCCCTGGTCTGGTCCGGCCCAGGCTAGGCCGCGTCGAGCTCCACCAGCCTCGCCAGTTCCAGCAGCGTGCCCTCGAAGCCGGGGCCGGCGGTGAGCTCCACCGTGAGCGGACCTCCGCGCCGATCCGTGCCCACGGGAAGGGACACCGCCGGTTCCGTCCACTGGGGACGGTCCAGCGCGGCCGAGACGACGACGTCCGGCCGCCGCGCCGGGCGCCGGCGACCGCCGGCGTCCAGGTCCAGTACCACGTTGCCGTGCAACGAAAGCAGGGCCGCCACGTCGGCGACGGCGTCGCGCAGCTCGCGGTCGGCGATCGAATCCGAGTGGGCGCCGATCGCCGGGTGAGACGGCTCGCCGTCGTGGCCGAGGCGGGGGACGAACCGGGCGAGGTCGCCGCGGCCGCAGACGATGGCGCGGATGCCCGGGATGCCCGCCGACGGGTCGCTGAGGCTGACCCCGACGCTCGCGGCCGCCGCCACGATCCGGGCGCGCCAGCGGGCGGTGGCCGCGATCGCGACCATCGAAGAATCCTGCGACAAAGTGGGAATGCTCCTTGCGGTCCAGCGCGGCGGAGTGAGGATCGTCCGATCCTGGGCCCACGTCCGTTGTGCCCGGGAACAAACATGTTTGGTCGGTTGGTGCGAACGGCGGCCCACCTGCCGCCTTCCGGGCGTACCCGGTGTCTGTGACCGCGGGTCACACTTTGACGCCCGGCGTGGCGCGGGCCACTATCCGGGCACTGATTACCGCCCGGTAATTTGCGTGAAACCAGGAGGACCGTTGCGACGTGCTTTCGGCCTGATCTTGCTGGCACTGGGCGTTTTCGCGGTCGCCGGAGCCGTGCTGCTCCCGGCCTACGTCTACCCCAAGCTCGCCAAGGTGCCGCTCGACCAGGATTCGACGTCGACACTCGAAGGTACCGCGAGCCAGGTGCTCGCGGTGACCGACAACGGCTCCGGCCCGGTCTCGGCCATCCGCAAGGACGCCAAGCTGACCGCGGTGGCGCACGTGCAGGCGAACTTCGCGGCACCCGAGATGCACCAGGACACCGACTACGCGGTCTGGCTCCTGGCCGTCCAGGTCACCGACGACGCCGACAACACGGTGCTCAGCGCGAGCAAGCGGCAGGTCTGCTTCGACCGGCGCAGCGGCGAGGGCTACGAGCCGCGCGGGGAAACCGACCCGAAGTGCGACGCCAAGAGCAGCTACGTCACCGAACTGAAGGACAAGGCCGACAAGGACGGGCAGAAGCCGCCGGAGACGAACGACTACAAGCCGCAGCCCGGGCTGAACTTCAAGTTCCCGTTCGGCACCGAGCAGCAGGACTACAAGGTCTACGACGACAACACCGGCGCGGCCGTCACCGCCAGGTTCGCCGGCACCGAGACGGTCGACGGGATCGAGACCTACAAGTTCGTCCAGGACATCCCCGACACCAAGATCGCCACGAAGGACGTGCCGGGCTCACTGGTCGGCTCCCCCGATCCGACCGTGCAGGCCGACCTCTACTACCGCGGCGTCAACACGCTGTGGGTGGAGCCGGTCACCGGGATCGAGATGAAGCAGCAGCAACAGCAGCACCAGGAGCTGCGCGCCGGGACGAGCGGCACCTCGGCCGTGGTGTTCGACGGGACGCTCGCCTACACCGCGGAGACCGTCGCGAAGATGGCGGACCAGGTGAACGCGAACAAGGGCCGGCTGGAATTCCTCTCCAGCACCGGTCCGCTGTGGCTCGGCATCGGCGGCGGCGTGCTGATCATCGGCTCGATCGTGCTGCTGGCCCGGCGCCGGCGTCCCGAGCCCCCGGCCGCGCCGCGGGGGAAGCAGCCGCCGCGGAAGGTGCTCTTCACCGCCGGCCCCTGAATCAACGGCGCCGCAGGACCAGCACCAGGTTCCACGACGCGATTTCCCGGAGGGCCGGGACCCGCACGATCCACATCGCCCAGCTCGGGTGATAACGCGGGTACCCGGCCACCAGATCGGCCAGCGGTGTCGCCTTCGCCCAGCGGAGCGCGGCGCCCACCGACACCGGGAAAAGGCTTTCGCCGAATTTGTTCTTCGGCTGCTTCCCGAGCTTCCGGAAATACCGCTGACGCGCGTAGTGACCGCCGAGGAAATGCCACGGCGCGGTCTCGTGACCGCCCCAGGGTGAATACCACGGCGTGAACGACGCGAAGACGGTGCCGCCGGGCTTGGTGACCCGGCACATCTCGTCGAGCATCACCCACGGCTTCGCGACGTGCTCCAGTACGTTCGAGGAGTAGCAGACGTCCACGGATCCGCTGCGCACGGGCAGTTCCGTGCCGCTGGCGCGGATCATGTTCTCCCCCGGCTCGCCGCGCGCGGACAGCTCGCCGACGTCCGGGTCGACGCCGAGGTAGGTCGCGCCGGCCGCGCGGAACGCGTCGGAGAAATACCCCGGACCGCCCCCGACGTCGAGCACCGTGCGCCCGGACAGCGGAGCGTGTGCCGCCAATTGCCGCACGGAGTCGGCGGCCAGCGCCGAGTAAAAACCGTCCGGGTCGGTCTGTTCGGTGAGAAAAGTGCGGAAGAGGGTCACGGAACGGCGGAGCGTCGCGCGGTGCGGCTCGGCGTTCGGGGCGACGACCGGATTTACTGCCATTGAACCATCGCTTTCCGAAATACGTTCCTCTACTGTGTACGCATACCGTGTACGCACCGGTAACCTAGCATCGTCGCTACAGTTTGGATAACCCGATGGACCGTCCTCGTGTGCTGCTGGTCAACTGGCGCGACACCGGCCACCCCGAGGGCGGCGGGTCCGAGCGGTACGTCGAGCGGATGGCCGAAGGACTCGCGAAGGCGGGCTACCGGGTCGAGATCCAGTGCGCGGCCTACCCGGGCGCGAC
Organism: Amycolatopsis sp. NBC_00355; assembly: GCF_036104975.1. Classification (GTDB taxonomy): domain Bacteria; phylum Actinomycetota; class Actinomycetes; order Mycobacteriales; family Pseudonocardiaceae; genus Amycolatopsis. The sequence continues at coordinate 4,859,902 of NZ_CP107982.1, forward strand.
GGCGGGCGAATGGCGTGACGGCGTCCGTTACCGGCGCCGCGGCAACAAGTTCGGCGTCTACGTCCACGCGCTGCGGGCGATCCGCCGGGCGCGCGCCGATCTGGTGGTGGACGTCCAGAACGGGATGCCGTTCTTCGCCCGGCTGGTGGCCGGCTGTCCGGTGCTGGTGCTCGTGCACCACGTCCACAAGGAACAGTGGATCAGCGCCCTGGGTGAGACGCTGGGCCGGGTCGGCTGGTGGATCGAGTCGCGACTGGCGCCGTGGCTGTTCCGCAAGTGCCGCTACGTCACGGTTTCCGAGGTCACCAAGGCCGAGCTCGCCGACCTGGGCGTCGGCCGCGAGCGCGTCACGGTGGTCGCCAACGGCCTCGACGCACCCCCGCCGGTGGCGTCCGAACGGGACGGTTCGCCCACCCTGGTCGCGGTGAGCAGGCTGGTGCCGCACAAGCGGATCGAGCACGCCATCGACGTCGTCGCGCGGCTCGCGCGGCGCTGGCCGCAGCTGCGGCTCGAGGTCGTCGGCCAGGGACCGTGGGACGAGGTGCTGCGGGCGCACGCGGCCGAGCGCGGCGTGGCGGACCGCGTCACCCTGCACGGCTGGGTCGACGAGCAGGCCAAGCACGAGATCCTGGCGCGGTCGTGGCTGCACCTGTGCCCGTCGGTCAAGGAGGGCTGGGGCATCGTCATCATGGAGGCGGCCGCGCACGGCGTGCCCTCGGTCGCCTACCGCGCCGCGGGCGGCGTCGCCGAGTCCATCGTGGACGGCCGGACCGGGCTGCTGGCGGACGACTTCGAGGACTTCACCGCCCGCGTCGACGGCCTGCTCGCCGACGGCCTGCGCCGCGCGGAGATGGGCCTGGCCGGGGCCGAACGGGCCGGGAAGTACAGCTGGGACCGGAGTGTCGGCGAGTTCGCGTCACTGGTCCGCGACGTCGCCGGCGTGCCGGCTCCGCGGCCCCGGGTCCTGGACCGGCCCGGCTTCCTCCCGCACCGCGTCCCGGAACCGGTCCAGCAGGCGGCCGGCGGCCGCCGCGCCGAAGTCCTTGCGGCGGGCCCGCACGGTCACCGTGGTGGTGTCCCCCGTGGTCGCCGCGCCGAACGCCACGCCTGAGCGGCCGCTCGCGGCCGGGTAGAAGGCGATCGAACGGACGGAGTCCCCCGCCGACACCACCCCGAGGTTCGACACCAGGAACGTCGAGCCGAGCCGGCTCGCCAGCAACCGGGTGCCCAGCCGGGCGACCCGGCTGCTGCGTGCGGGGAAATCGGGCTCGGGCGGCTGCGCGCGCAGGACGTCCGCGACCGCCGCGGTGTCCGGACCGGACGGCAGCCGGAGCCGGAAGAACGCGCTGTCGTGCACGGGTTCCGGCGCGGCCCCGGACCGCCACGACGCGCCCAGCGCGGCGACGACGCGGGCCGTACGGGCGCCGTGCGCGTGGTTCCAGCGGCCGGTCGCGCGGGTGGCGGCCGCGACGAAGCCCGCAGCCCCCAATCGCAACCGGGGCACGCGGCGGGCCTCGAAGACGTCTCCGGCGGTCTCACCGTCCCGATCGGGCACGATCCGGCCCGGTGGCGCGAAAAGCGCCTCGGCGAGGCGCTGGACGGCCGAAACGACGAACGGCTTCCCGCCGCCGGTGCGCTCGCCGATCCCGCGCGCCGCCGAGGAAACCGGGACGTCGAGCAGGAAGCCGAGCAGGGCGAGCAGGCCGAGGCCGTCGAGCGCGCCGTGGTGGGCGGCGACGAGCAACGCCGGCCGGTCGAGACGGACGGCGACCCGTACCAGGGGCGCGCCGCGGTCGTAGGGCTCGGCCGCGAAGCGGGCGCGGACCTCGGAGAACTCAGTGGCCCGGGTCTGTTCGACCACCGGGACGGGACCGAGGTGCGGGTACCGCGGCAGCGCGGCCGCGAGCCGCGCGCGGAGTTTTTCCGGTTCCGGGGCGGAGAAAAGGTCCGCTTCCAGGAGGATGCTCCAGGAAACGGTGGGGTCGCCGTAGAGCCCGACCACGCGGTGCGCGTGGTCGGTGGCGAACCGCGTCATGTCCCGGCGCGTCAGCGGTTCCCGTACAACTTGGCCGGGTGGTCCGCGGGGTTGTACTTCACCTGCGCGTTGAACTGGTCCTGCACCTGGGCGGCGCTGTCCGGGTCGGCGCTCTGGATGAGGGCGAAGCCCGCGCCGGTCGCCAGACCGCCTCCGATGATGACGGCGGCTACCACCCCGATGAGCGTGCCCACGTGTCACTCCTTCCGCGGCGGGAAAATCCTGCCGCGGCCCAATGTACGCATCGGTAACATCCGGCACAACAGTGCGACGCAGAGCAACGTGAGCGCTACGCCGTCCGCGAGCAAAGCCGGGCCCCACGCAACGGCTTTCACCGCTGCCTCACCCGGGGTCCGGTACAGCGTCAGCCATTCCCCCGACCACACCGGCGTCGCCCCGGCGAGCAGCCGCGGGTCGACGTCGCCCGGGGTCCCGTGTTCGACGAGGACCCAGCCGATCCCGGCCTCGGTGAGCTCCCGGGCGGACGTCGCGGCACGCACGTCGCCGATCCTCGGGTCCTCACCGACAATCCGATCGGCGCCGACCTGCAGGGTGTCGTCCATCAGCACCGGTTTCGGCAGCACGCGCGGCGCCGGGTCGAGCTGCGTGCGATCGCCGTTCCACGCGAAGCCGCGGAACGTCGAGAGCGGCAACGCCAGCACGTCACCGGGACGATCGTCGCCACCGAGCACTTCGGACACCGCGCGCCAGTCGTCCGGGTACCGCGCGGTGCCGAGCCGGCCCCAGCCGCCCCACGCCAGGTCCGGCATGGTGAGGATCGGGAAGAGGACGGCCGCGGCGACGAGCCCGGTCCGTCCTCGCGGAGTCCGCAGTTGCGCGGCGGCGGCTTCGACCGCGAGCGCGAAGCCCATCGAGAGCGGCAACGCCCACCAGGCCACCCACTTCTGGGCGTCCCGCAGCAGCCCGGCGCCGGGCAGGTGCCGCGTCGCGAAGTCCAGCACGGCGTCGCCGGCCGGCAGCGTGGCGAGCGACGCCAGCAGGACGCCCGCGACACCGAGGAGGAAGAGGGCGCGGACCGGCGGGGTGCCCCAGCGCGCGGCGAGCGGTTTCAGGCCGGCCAGCGCGATCGCGACGGTGACGAGCACGAGCACCGGGATCAGCGGCACGGCGCGGCTGCCGGGCACCGTTTCGGAGTTCCAGATCCCGCCGAGGCCGAGGACGCTGAGCAGCGCCGGGCCCCAGCTTTCGGCGCGGGCGCTGAACGCCGTGACGCCGGCCGGGTCGGAGTAGGTGCCGCCGGCGTTGAGGAACGTCGGCACCAGCCAGGGCAGGTTGAGCAGCACGGCGATGCCCAGGGTCGCCGGGATCCGGCGCGACCCGGCGGCGACGATGGCGACGGCGGCGGCGAGCACCCCGCCCGGCGGCGTCAGGACCGCGGGGGCGCAGGTGAGCACGAGCCGCCAGAGGGATTTCGGTTCGTGGTCGCGGGCGGCGAGGCCGGCGCGGACGATCCACGGCAGGCACGCGTAGGTCAGCAGCAGCGGCCAGTGCCCGATGAACAGCCGCTCCGCGACGTAGGGCGTCCAGGCGTACGCGGTCGCGGCGACCAGCCGGGTACCGGTGTGCTCGGTCGGGACGAGCTTTCCCGCGCCGTACGCGGCGAAGAAGATCGCCAGCAGCAGCACGAGTTTCTGGACGATGTCACCGGGCAGCGCGGTCGTCGCGAGCGCGACGGCGGCGTCGGCGGGCACCGACCGCGGCAGCGTCGCCCCGATCCCGAAGGCGTCCGGCACGAAGTACTGCTGCGGCGCGAAGACCATGTCGTAGCTCAGCACGAACCCGCGGCCGAGCAAGGGCGCGCAGACGGCGAACGCGAGCACAGCGGAGACGACGGGGAGTGCCGGCCTGCTGCCCGGTGCGTCCACGGCCCTTCCTTTCCCTTCCCCGCGCGGTTATCGTCCCTGGTCATTACTCGCCGGTAATGGGAGCCCGTCGTTGAGCGTAGACACCGAAGCCGTACCGGCGCGGACCGGCAACCGGGTCGCGGCGATCCTCGTCTCGCTCGCCCTCGCGGGCAACAACGCGGGCAGCTACGTGCTGAGCCTGGCGGCGGCCCGGATCCTCGTCCCGGGCGCGTTCGGCGAGCTGAGCTCGCTGCTGGCGGTGCTGGTGATCGGCGTCGTCCCGGCGATGGGGCTGCAGACGGTGGTGGCGCTGCGCGTCGCGCGCTCCCCGCAGCACACGGGCTCGCTCTTCGCCCTCGGCCTGATGACCAGCGGCATCGTCGCGGCGGCGGCGCTGACGCTCAGCCCGTTGCTGGTGCTCCTGCTGCACCTGGGCTCGCTGGCCCCGGCTCTGCTGGTGACGGCGTCCCTCGGCCCGTTGACGCTCCTCGGCCTGTTCCACGGCCTCCTCCAGGGCTCCCACCGCTTCGCCACGCTGGCCGGGCTCATCGCCCTGGAGGGCGCCGGCAAGGTCGGCGGCTCGCTGGTGGGCCTGCTCGTCTCGGGCTCGACGACCGGCGCGCTGGCCGGCACGGCGATCGGTTCACTGGCCGTGGTGACGGCGAGCTGGCAGATCTGCGGCCGGCCGCGTCCCCGCTGGGCCGACCGCCACGGCCGCGACGTCCTCCACACGGCCCAGGCGATGCTGGCGCTGGTGCTGCTGGTGAACCTGGACCTGGTGCTGGCCCGCCACACGCTCCCCGCCGCGGAGGCGGGCGAGTACGCGCTCGGGGCGATCGTCACGAAGATCGCGTATTGGCTGCCACAGGCCGTGGGCGTCTTGGTGCTCCCCCGGTTCGCGGTCCTCTCCGCCCGCCGCCGCGCGTTACCGGTGGCGCTGGCCGTGTGCGCGTCGCTGGACGCGGTGGTGGTGCTGGTGACGCTCGTCTTCGGCTCGCGGTTGCTGCCGCTGATCGGCGGAGTTCGGTACGCCGGAAGCACGATGCCGCTGTGGCCGTTCGCGCTGGCGGGCTCGATGCTGGCGCTGGTGCAGATCCTGTTGTACGCACGCCTGGCGGACGGCGACCGCCGGGTGACGGTGCTGATGTGGGCGGCGGTCGCGGTGGAGGCGGTACTGATCCCGGCGTGGCTGCACGGATCGGCGACCCAGGTGGTGACGGTGGCGGCCTGTTGTGCGGGCGGGTTGGCCCTGGCGGGGGCGCTGGTGGAGGTGCGGGCCCGCCGCGCGGGCTGACGGCGGCGTCACGAACGGACCGTTCGTGCGTTTCGCTTTCGTTCCGGCGAAGATCGTTTCATCCTGGAGGGGTGCGAAGAGGAAACTGGATCCGCCACCCGATGCTGGCACGTGACGGTCCGCGGGTGGTCCGCGCGAGTCGGCTGGAAGCCTTGGGCATCCCACGGCGAGCCGCTGCACGCCGGAAGCCCTTGCACGGGAACTCGCGGACGGCAAGCGCGCGGGGAGAACGTTGCCCGCGCGTGCGCCGGCGCCTCTGCTCGGCGGCGCGCGCTCGGTGGCCGAGGTGGACGCGTGGCGATTGCTCGGCCGCTCGAAACTGCCTGAGTGCCGGTGGAACATCAAGCCGTTCGCCGCGAGCGGTCGCTACATCGCCACCCCGGATGCCTGGGTGGGACGAGGTCGGTCTTGCCTGGGAAATCGACTCCCGCAGCCATCACGCCGGGCCCGGCTACCACGCCGGGACGCTCGTTACCTGAGAGCGGGCGTGGTAGTGATCCAGACCCTGCCTGCCCGGCTCCGCACTGAACCGCACAAGGTTCTCGCGGAGTTGCGAGCGGCCTACGGGATCGCCCGCGACCGACCCCGCCCGGACGTGCACACCCGCTGACTTCGATGGAGGATTCTGGCCACCTGACGTCCCAAATCCTCCATCGTCAGGCCCCTCCGGGAGTCGGCTCGGTGGGGTTTTCCTTGCGCGCGAACCAGTCGATGCACGTCGCCACCGTCGCCGCGGCCGCGAGCAACAGCGCCGCCTGGGTGACCGGGCCGTAAGCCCAGTCCTGGCCGTGGCCCAGGACCCGGCCCGTCACCGAGACCGCCGCCGCCACCGCCATGCCGCCGAACGCCAGGAACCTCGGTGCCCGTTCCGAGAACTGACGCGCCAGCAGGCAGGCGATCAACAGCACCACCGGCAGCATCCCGCCCAAGGCAACCAGAAGCCCGATCAGCAGCACCGGAACCACAACCGCACCGCCGGCCGAAACAGGGAACGGGCGCCGGCGGGCCGGCCAGGCCACGCCCACCAGCAACAGCAGCACCGCGAAGGCCCCGATCAGCAAGTCCGTGCGGTACGAAGCGTCCGGGGTGAACGACAGAGCGACCACCCCACCCGCTCCCGCCGGGACGATCCACGCCTGCTGCCAGCCGTCCACGCGGGTGCGGGTCAGCTGTTTGCCGTCCATTGTGGCCACCCAGCCCGCGTTCGCGTTCTCCGGGACCGCCAGCACCGACTCGTCGCCCGGGGCGACCGTCACCGAGCGCGACGTCGCATCCCACTTGCCGATCTGCACTGCCCGGTGCGCAACAGGGGCAACCTCCGCAGAGGGCCGCAGCCACAGGTCCTGGACCACGAACGACTCCGACCGGTCCGTGCGCAGCTCGTGGCCACCGGAGGGCAGTTCGATGCCGCCTTCGGAGTCGCGGCACATCGTCAGCGGCAGCGGGCGGTGGTCGATGATGTCCGACAGCGTGCCGGTCACCGACGTCCGGTAGTCGAGGCCGTCCAGGTGGATGTTCGGGCCCGCGCCGCACGGCACCGTGAACGCCGGATCGGGACCGGGCAAGAGCCCATCCGTGCCGGACAGTTCCAGGCTGCCCACGCCGACCACCGCGCGGGCCGCGGGATCGTCGTCGTCGCCGGGGACGATGATCTGCAGCTGGTCGGTGTCGAGGGGCTCGAAGGTGCCCGAACCGCTCTCGTCCAGCTGCACCGTGCGGTTGCCCGTCTTGGCGACCAGCTCCACCTGCCGCGGCGCCTTCGCCCCGCTCCCCGGCGAAACCCCGATGTGCAGCCCCGAAATCCGCTTCGGCGCGGTCCAGTTCAGGGTCAACGTCGGCCGCAGGTCGGTGACGTCGGGGCGCCACGTCGTGCCCGGGTCGCCGTCGACCGCGGCGAACCCGCTCGCCGCCGGGTCACCGCCGAGCTGGGACGTCGAGGCCACCGTCACCCCCGGCAGCGACACCGGGTTCTTGCCGCCGCCCGCGGGCAGCACCGAGCCGCCGACGAGGAACGTCGCGTCCGCGGGGGTGCTGAACAGCCGCCGGATCCCGTCGGGTTCCTCACCGTCGCGAGCGGCCGTCGCGTCGCAGCGGACGGCGCCGCCCGCCGGGAGACACGCGTACCGCGGCTGCGCGCCGCGGGTGAACGCGAACCCCGGCGCCGGACCGGCGGGCAGGTCCGCGGGCACCTCGAGCGCGCGTTGCGGCTGGGTGCCGGGGATGTTCAGCTCCGCGATGCCGACGTTGCCGTCCTGCCGCCCGACCACCAGCGACAGCAGCGTGACCCGCACCTTCGTGGTGACGCCCGCCGCGACCGGGTAGCTGTGCGCTCCGGCGCCGCGGATGACCTGCTGGTCGACCGAGCCGTTGTCGGTGGTGATCCGGACGCGGGTCGCCGGCCAGCCGACCCGCAGGTCGTCGACCATCTGCAGGTCGACGGCCGTGACCAGGCGCGGGGTGTCCAGCTCCACTTCCAGCCACTGGCCGACCGGGCCGGTGAACGACGACGACTGCCACGCCGTGCGCGGGTCGCCGTCGATCGCGGCGAACGGCTGGTGGCTCGGGTCGGAGCCGCCGAAGGCGTCGGCGAACGACGCGGCCGTCGACGCCGTCACCGCGCGGATGCCGCGGTAGGCGGCCACGGTCTGGTGCTCCTGGCCGGGGAACGGCAGCAGATCGCCGGCCGCGCGCTCCTGCCGGAACGCCTCCCCCGCGGTGAGGGTCTGGCTGAGGTTGTCGCGCACGCCGCCGACGTTCCGCTCGGCGCGCCGCAGCCCGTCGGTGACCAGCCGCGGGCCGCCGGGTGAGCCGCCGTCACCGGTGAGCACGGTCGGCGTCGCCGGGTCGAGCTGGCCGGAGTCGATCAGCGGGGCCAGGTTCTCCGGGCCGCCGCTCACGGTCGGGACGTCCTTTGTGGACGTCGCGGTGGCCAGCGGCACCGGCCGCCGCACCTCATAGATCTCAAGGGGGCCGAACGTCGCGGCCTTGCCGATACCCGGGGACCCCGCCAGGCCCGAGCGCAGGGTGGCGATCGAGGGGGCGTCGGTCCGCTGCCGGTCGATGTCGTTGCGCAGCATGAGGAACCGGTACCCGGACCGCGCGAGCAGCGCGGCCAGGCCGGGGTCGCCGCGGCCGTCGGCGAGCGCGGCGTCGACGGAGTCCATCAGCCGCGTGTTTCCTTCGGACCCCAGCGGCACCTGGTTGCGCACCGCCCACGGGCTCTTCGCGATCGCCTGCGCGGGTTCGTCGACCGTGCGGCCCCAGTCGTACTCGCCGAAGCCGGTCGCCGGCAGCAGCAGCGTCCGCGCGTTCGGGTCGGCCTTGGCGACCCAGCCCGTCGCGTCGTACCAGTAGGCCGGCACCTCGTTCCAGCCCGGGCCGGAGCGCAGGTTCAGCAGCCACGCGGGCGCGGCCATCACCAGCACCAGCAGCAGACCTGCCGCGGGCCGCAGGAACCGGCGCGCGGACTTCACCCGCACCGGGCCGGAAATGCCGTGCACGAACGCGAGCATCAGCGGCAGCCGCAGCACCGGTTCGAACTTGTGGACGTTGCGCAGCGGGGCGAGCGGCCCGTCGAGCAGGTGCCGGACCTGCTCGGCGAGCGGGCTGTCGAGCGTGCCGACGTACCCGATCGTCAGCAGCGTCAGGCCGGTGACGACGCCCAGCACCAGGAACCGCCGCTCCGGCAGGCCGCGGCGGGTCAGCCCGAGCAGGCCGACGCCGGCGACGAGCCCGGTGGCGAGCATCAGCACCGGGTTGTCGATCAGCGACCAGCCGCCGGGCCACCACGGCGTGCCCTGCACGACGTAGGCGACCCATTGGTTCGTCCCGCGCAGCACCTCGAACAGCGACATCGGCGCGGTCGTGTTGGTCGCGGACTCGATGTAGTCCAGGAACGGCAGGCTGTACTCGCCGAGCAGCAACAGGGGGAGGATCCACCACAGCGTCGCGCAGGCGACGAACCCGGCCCACCAGAGGGCGAGCCGGACGTGCTCGCGCGTCCACTTGCGTGTCAGCAGCCACAGTCCGGGCAGGACCAGCGCCATCACGACCATCGCGCCGTTGACGCCGCCCATGCACAGCACGGCGACCGCGGACAGCCCGGCCGCGCGCCGCGGCGAGCCGGTCACCCCGGCCCGCACCAGCGGCACCAGGACCCACGGCAGCAGCACCGCGGGCAGCATTTCCGCGGACAGACCCCCGATTTCGGTCAGCATCCGCGGCGCGAGCGCGTACCCGAGGGCGCCGATCAGCCGGGTGCGCTCGGTGCCGAGCTTCATCGCGCGCGCCAGCAGCAGCGCCCCGCCGAACGCGGCCGACAGCAGCAGCGCGCCCCACAGCCGTTGCGTGACCCACGCGGGTATCCCGGCGGCCTGGCCCAGCGCGAAGAACGGACCCATCGGGAACAGGTAGCCGTACGCCTGGTTCTGCAGTTCGCCCGCGGTCGCCTGCGGGTTCCACAGGTGCAGCGCGCGGCCGAGGAATCCGATCGGGTCGACGGCCAGGTCGAGCTTGGTGTCGAACGTCGTCTTCCCCGGCATCTGCAGGAACGACAACGTGGTCAGCGCCAGCACGATCCACGTGCTCGGCCGGCGCACGAACCCACCCGGCGAGAACTTCCGGGCGCGCCCCGAGGGCGGAGCGTCGTCCCGGGTTCGTTCGCGGGTGGCGGTTACCATCCGGTAGATACTAGGCCGAAACCTGGCTACCATGTGCCGAGGATTTTTCCCGGTTTCCGAATTTCCTGGGCAGGTGCGTCATTTCTTCCGAGGACACGGCGTTCGACGATGCCTGGGCCCTGGCCGAGCCGGTCAAGGGCTGGATGACGCGCGCGCAGGGCGAAGCCCTCTGGGACGCCGCGCGCCGCCTGGAGAAGGGCGACGTGATCCTCGAGATCGGCAGCCACCAGGGCCGGTCGACGATCGTGCTGGGCGCGGCCGCCCGCACCGTCGGGGCCACGGTGATCGCGGTCGACCCGTTCGTCGACGGCCGGCTGTTCGGCGGATCCCCGACGCGGCAACTGTTCGAGCGCAACATCCGCGCCGCCGGGCTGGACGACGTCGTCGAGCTCGTCGCCGGTTACAGCACGGCACTGCGCCCTGACTGGGACCGGCCCCTACAGCTGCTTTACATCGACGGCAAGCACGACTACTGGACCTACACCGACGACCTGCGCTGGTCGGACCACCTGCCGCCGGGGGCGGAAATCCTGGTCCACGACTGCTTTTCCTCCATCGGCGTCACGCTCGGCACGGTCGCGAAAGTCCTCTTCGGACGCCGCTACACCTATGTGGACCGGGCGACGTCGCTGGCGCGGTTCCGGCTCGCGCCGCCGTCCCCGGCGGACCGGCTGCGCGTGCTGGCCCAGCTGCCGTGGTTCGTCCGCAACGTCGGGATCAAGGTCCTGCTGCGCCTGCGGCTGCGGCCGGTGGCGCGCCTGCTCGGCCACGACAGCCCGTACGACCCCTACTGACACCGACCCGGTCGTGAGTGGTCAGGGCGGTTAGAACCGCCCTAACCACTCACGACGGGCTTGCCGACCTCCACCTTGGCGAGGCACACCGGCGCGCCCGGGCTCGACAGCTGCACGCCGACGTGGTCGAACAGGCCGTCCACCGGCACGAACATCGAGTGCAGCCCGTCCTGGAACCAGACCGGCGTGCGCTTCCCTTCGAGGTCGACGAGGCCTTCGCCGCCGTCCGAGGTGTAGTAGTCGAGCTTGAGCAGGTACCGGCCGAGCACCGGGGTGTCGAGCGGGATCCGCACGAGCGTCTCGCCGATCGTGGTACCGCAGTTCGGCACCGGGCCCGGGACACCGCGGGAAACCGGCTCCACGCCAGTGATCCGGTGCGGCCTGCCGTCCGCGTCGAGCAGGTGCATCCGGCTGGTCGGCTGGTCGAAGTGCGCGCCGGGCAGCAGGCCGACCACGCGTGAGGCGAAGGAATCCGCCCCGAACCATTCGAACACCACATCGGACGGGACGAAGTTGTCGTAGAAGACGAGATCCGGGTCTTCGGCGAGCGCGGCCCGGACGTTGGCGACGTACTCGCCGGAGTGCTCGAACCGCATCCCGGGCGACAGCCGCAGGAAACCCACCGTGGAGCTCGCGAGCAGAAGCAGGCAGACGACTAGGGCGATCGGCCGTTCGCGCTTTCCACCGGACGGCGCAACTTCGCCGGGGGTCAGGAACGCGAACGCTCCACAAAGGGCGGCCACGAGCGCCAGTTCGGCGACGTACCGCGGATCGTCCCCCGCCCCCGGGCCGGCTTCGCGCAGCCGCGTCAGCGCCAGCAGCGCGACGTCCACGGCGAGCAGGATCCCGAGCAGCGCCCACGCCCGCCACGCCCGGCGGCCACCCGCGCGCACCCCGGCGATCAGGATGCCCAGCGCCGCCAGGAACACCACGACGACGACCACGAACGGCGACGGCGCCCAGGTCGCGCCCGGCCCGGGGCCGGACCACGGGCCGCCGGCGAGGCCCGGGAGCAGGGTGTCGCCGAGCATCCGGCCGGTCAGGTCGGCGACGGTCCCGGCGGACATCGGCGTGCCGGCCGAGGTCACCTGGCTCGACGTCAGCGCGAGGTAGGCCACCATGAACGCCGCGAGCAGCGCGGCGTGCCCGAGCCAGTAGCGCGTCCGGTCCCGGAAGGACTGTCCGGAGAGGACGGCCACGCCGGCCAGCAGCACCGGGATCACCGCCGCCTTTTCGTAGAACGCCAGCCCGAACAGCGTCCACGCGAAGGTGCCCAGCCACCAGCGGCCGCCGTCCCGGAAGTACCGGACCTGCGCGTGCAGCGCGCCGACGGCGGCGAGCACGACCGGCACGATCTGCGCGCCGTAGGCCCACCACAGCGTCGGGACCAGCAGCAGCGTCGACGCCGTGAACACGGTGAACGGCACCAGGATCGCCCACCGGCGGCCGAAACAGCGCACCAGCAGGCACCAGAACAGCACCGTCGCGAGCGCGCGCATGAGCAGCAGCGGCAGCATCAGCAGCGGGAAGTTCAGCGGCGCCCACGCGGTCAGCACCGCGGCGAGGAAGAACCCGCCCGGCGTCAGGTGCCCGTGGTAGTCCTGGAACAGGAACCCGAGGTCGAACGGCCCGGCGGCGCCCGCCCGGTACGTCACGATGAAGTCGTCCTGGTCGAAATTCCCGTGCAGCGCCGCCCACGCGTGCAGCACGAACGGCACCAGGCCGGCCACGACCGCGACGAGGACGACGGCCGGCGGTCTCCACACCGTGCGCGGCGCGGGCTTTTCGGTCAGCTCCAGCACGGCGTCCTCACTTCTTGCAAGCCGGTGGTTGGCACATGAGCTTGCTCAGCGCCTGGTAGAAGACGTCGGAGATCTTGCGCGGATCCGGGGTGCTGAAGGATTCGCCGCCGGTCGCGGCCGAAACCCGCTGCAGTTCCGTGGCGTCGATGTCCGGGCCGATGCCGATCCCGATCACCGGCAGCGGTTTGCGCGGATCCTGCAGCTTGCCGAGCTCGGCGAGCAGGCCGGGCAGCCCGATCGAGTCGCTGTCCTCGTTGCGGCCGTCGGTGAGCACGACGACGACGTTGATCCGGCCGAGTTTCCAGCTCTGCCGGGCGTTCTGGTACGCGGCGAGGATCGAGTCGTACAGCCCGGTGGCGCCACCGGGCTTCGGCTTCACCGCCTGCAACGTCGCCAGGCCGCCGTGGGCGAGCTGGTCCGCGATGGACCGCATGGGCAGCAGTTCCTTGTAGTCGCGGTCGCCCTCGAGCTTGGTGGAGAACAGCCACAGCCCCAGCTCGGTCGTGGGCTTGAACAACCCGAGCCCCTGCGTCGCGGCTTCCAGCGTCAGCGCCATCCGGCTGCGGCCGGTGCCCGGGACGGTGGCGGCCATCGAGCCGGACACGTCGAGCAGCACCTGGACGCGGGCGCTCAGGTTGGCCCCGGCCCAGGCCTGCAGCACGCCGTACATCGCTTCGGGGGTGGGCGGGCCGACCGGCCGCGGCGCGGCGCTCGTGCGGGTGTCGGGCGCCCGGTCGCCCAGCAGCTGGCCGGTCGGCGTCCGGAAACCGGCGTCGGCGAACGCCTTCGTGGCCGACTGGTCGAGCAGCAGCCGCAGGAACCGTTCGGCCGCCGTCCTCGACGCCTCCGACGCGCGCGGCAGCACGACGTACGGGTAGTCGAAACTCGGCACCCCGACGGCGGGGTACGCGGCGACGAGCTTGCGCGCCAGCACGGACTGTTCCGACGCGGGTGACGCGGTGAACGGTTCCTTCACCGCCGACAGCCTGCGGATCTCCTCGGTGAACGCGGCGGCCGGGTCGGGCGCGTCCTTCGTCAGCTGCTGCAGCCCGATCAGCGCGGCGATCCCGGCGGGATCACGGCCCGGGTCGGGCAGCCCCACCGGGCTGCCGGCGACGACGTCCGACCAGGACGGTGACTTCGCCGGCCAGCCCGCCTGTTTCGCGACTTCGTCGGTCAGCGCCAGGACAACCGGCGAACTCGCCACCGATTGACCGGTCTCCGGCAGGTTCCACGCGCCGCCGTCCCGCGCCTGCAGCAGCCAGGTGCTCGACTCGGGCACCCAGACGTCGGGCCCGTTCGCGCCGTTGGCTTCCAGGGCCGCCGCGGTGGCCGTCGACGCGCTCGCCGTGACCTCCACGGTGTAACAGTCGGGTCCCGGCACCGACCGCGCGAGCGCGGAGAGCACCGGCGCGACGTCCGGCGCGGCGGTGATGCGGACCGGGGTCGTGGTGTCACAACCCCCGTTCGCGAGGCGGTTCTTCAGGTAGTCCACCCCGAACCAGGCGAGCAGGGCCACCACGAGCAGCACGCTCAGGACGACGACCCGCGCGTCGAGACGCCGGGATCGCGCCGGGTGTGCGGCCATGCACGTGCCTTCCCTCGTGGAGAGTCTGCAGCTTGCCAGCCGGGTGAGCGGGAAGCCAGTGCCGATAGCGGAAAGTCACCGTCACCGCGTGATCCCGTGGTGAAGGAATCGTGTGCCGCGGCCGTCTCGGTGACGCACCGGAATTGCGTACCATTTCCGCTTGACGCCCGTCCCACATGGGTAACAGCACGATGGCGGATCGCGGAGACGATTTCGCCGTCCCCGAACCGGCGATACGGCACCGAACGGAGACGCAACCCGTGCGCACGATGTACGACGCGGTCACGGCCGCGAACATCCCCGCCGGCGGTCAGCTCGTCGCGGGATACATCGACAAGATCAAACTGGAACCCTGGTCGGCCGCCGACTGGGCCCGCTTCCCGAACGCGGTCAAGGTCACGATCGTCAAGAAGGCGAGCACGAACGACGGACACGTCCTCGACGTCGAACCCGGTGACGCCACCCCGGCCGAGGCGCCGGGCTGGGTCCGGATGCGACGCGCGGCGGGCGCGGACCCGACGATCTACGTCAACCGCTCGACCTGGCCGAGCGTGCAGTCGGCCTTCTCGTCGGCCGGCGTGGCCCAGCCGCACTACTGGATCGCCCATTACGACGGCGATCCGGCCATCCCGGACGGCGCCGTCGCCAAGCAGTACCGGGGCGACGTCGCCCCGGGTTACGACGTCTCGTCCGTCGTCGACTTCTGGCCCGGAGTGGACGGCAACGGATCCGCCTCGACTGGAGTGGAGATCATGGAACGCATCACCGTCACCCCGCCGAACGCCGAGCAGAACACGGTGCGGGTCTTCCTTTCCGGCAGCCCGGGTTCGGCCGTGGTCGTCCGCCCGCGGCTGGGCGGTGACGGCTTCTCGAAGCCGATGTGGGTCGGCGACATCTTCGCGTGGGGCAACGACCACAACGGCGTCGGGCACAACCCGGCGCAGGTCGCGGGCTACAACTCGAAGCTGACTTCGCACCGGCGGTACGAGCTGCCGGGCGCCGTCTGGGCCGACATCAACTACAGCGCCGCGGACCCGTTCGAGATCGACATCGTCGGATAACCCTGTGGGCTGACGGCTCACTCGGGCGGCAGGGCGCGGCACAACGCGTCGACGGCCGCGGCGTAGGCGTGTTCGGGCGGGGTCGCGTACCCGACGACCAGTCCGTCCATTGTGGACATCGTGGCGGCCGGGTGCCGGAAGGCGGCCAGGCCGTCGAGCGCGAGACCCTGCCACGTCGCGGCCCGCACCACCGAATTCTCGGTGCCCTCGGGCAGGCGCAGCACGGCGTGCAGGCCGGCGGCGACGCCGGTGGGAGTGACGTGCGGGGCCTGCTCGGCGAGCGCGGCGACCAGCAGGTCGCGACGGCGCCGGTAGCGCTGCCGCATCCGCCGGATGTGCTTGTCGTACGCGCCGGATTCGACGAATTCGGCCAGGGTGAGCTGATCCACCACGCCTGCCCACGCTTCGCGCTCGCCCTTCACCGCCAGGACGGCGTCGACGAGGTGCCCCGGCAGCACCAGCCACCCGAGCCGCAGCGCCGGTGAGAGGCTCTTGCTGACCGAACCGACGTAGACCACGTGCTCCGGATCGAGGCCCTGGACCGCGCCGATCGGCTTGCGGTCGTAGCGGAACTCGCCGTCGTAGTCGTCCTCGATGACCAGCCCGCCGGTCGCGCGGGCGTGGCCGACGACGGCGGCGCGGCGGTCGTGGTGCAGCGGGCCGCCCGTCGGGAACTGGTGCGCCGGGGTGAGCAGGACAGCGCGGACTCCCGCGGTCAGCTCGTCGACGCGCGCGCCGTTTTCGTCCAGGGACAACGGAATCGCCGGGACGCCGGCGGCCGTGAAGATCGAGCGGTGGAACGCCAGGCCGTAGGACTCCACGGCGAGCGGGCCGCGCAGCACGGCGGGGAACAGCAGGCGCAGCGCGTGCGCGAACCCGGAGCAGACGACGATCCGGTCCGGCGACGTCCGCACCCCGCGGGCCCGGGCGAGGTACCCGGCCAGCGCCGCCCGCAGCTCCGGGCGGCCGCGCGGGTCGCCGGGACCGAACGCGTCGTGCGGGGCGACGTTCAACGCGCGGCGCGCGGCGGCGAGCCACTCGGTGCGCGGGAACGACGCCGCGTCCGGCTGGCCCTGGCGGAGGTTGTACCGCGGCGCCGGCGTCCCGGGCGCCTTCTTCGGCGTCCGGACCGGCGCGACCGGTTCGGCGCGGTCGGCGACCCGCGTGCCGGAGCCTTGGACGGCGGTGAGCCAGCCCTCGGCGACCAGCTCGGCGTAGGCGTCGGCGACGGTGTTGCGGGCGATGCCCAGGTCGGCGGCCAGCGAGCGGTACGGCGGCAGCCGGACGCCCGGGGCGAGCCGCCCGGTGCGGACGGCGTCCCGCAGCGCGGTGATGAGCGCGGCCCGCTTGCCGCCGGCGCCGGACAGCTCGAGGTGGAGATCGGCACCCAGCCGCTCACCCAGATTGACCCATGATTCCGGCACGGAAATGCACCCTACACGGCGGTCACTTCGGCTTTAGGGTTTTCCTCATGACGCACCGCATCACTTTCGCCAAGTCCGCTCCGAAGGCCTTCAAGGCCCTGATCGGCTTCGACGCCGCCGCCCGCGCCGGGCTCGACCCCGCGCTGGTCGAGCTGGTCCAGATCCGCACCGCGCAGCTCAACCGCTGCGCCTACTGCCTGCACATCCACACCTCCGACGCCCGCAAGGCCGGCGAGAGCGAGGAGCGGCTGCACCTGATCGCCGTGTGGCACGAGGCCGCGAACTTCTTCAGCGAGCAGGAGCTGGCCGCGCTGGCGCTGACCGACGCCGTGACGCTGATCTCGACCGGCGGCGTCCCCGACGACGTCTACGCCCGGGCCGCCGGCCAGTTCGGCCAGGACGAACTGGCGCAACTGCTCGCGCTGATCTTCACCAGCAACACGTGGAACCGGATCGCCATCACCACGGCGAAGGTACCCGGCACGGACGAGCGGGCCTGATACGGGAAACGCGCAAAGAAACGCGGAAGAACCACCATCCCCCGGCGATGGTGGTTCTTCCGCGTCGTCCTCAGTCCGCGAGGGCCAGCAGATCTTCTTCGACGACCGGCTCCTCGGCCACCCGCTTCCGGGCCACCAGACCGCTGATCGCGACGAGCAGGCCCAGCACCGCGATGCCGGTGACCACGCTCAGCGCCGGCGTCAGCCCGGTGAGCAGCGCCGCGGGTGACGCCTCACCGCCGCCGTTGGCGGTCAGGACCGCCGTCACGACCGCGAGCCCGATCGCGCCGCCGACCTGCAGCGACGTGTTGAGCAGGCCGCCGGCCAGGCCCTGTTCGTCGTCCGCGATGCCGTTGGTGCCCTGGATGTTGAGCGACGAGAACGCCAGCGTGAAGCCGATACCCAGCAGGACCATGCTGGGCAGGACGAAGGCCGCGTACCCCGAGTGCTCGTCCACACGCAGGAACAGCGCGTAGCCCAGCACGTGGGCGACCACCCCCGCGAAGATCGTGCGCGGGGTGCCGACGCGGTCGATCAGCGGCTCGATGCGCGGTGAGCCGAACGCGACGATCAGCGCCGCCGGCAGGAACCCGAGCGCGGTCTGCAGCGCCGACCAGCCCAGCACCCGCTGCAGGTAGAGCATCACGACGAACTGGAACCCGATGTACGCGCCGAAGAACAGCGCGCCGCCGAGGTTGGCCCGCGCGAGCGGTCCCGAGCGAAGGATTCCCAGGCGCAGCAACGGGTGGGCACTGCGCTTCTCGATGAGGACGAACGCCGCCAGCAGCGCGACGGCGACGATGAACGTGATCAGCGTGCGCGGCGCGGCCCAGCCGACCTGCGGGGCCTCGACCACGCCGAACACCAGCAGCAGCGAGCCGGCGGCGCCGGTGATCGCGCCCGGGAAGTCGTACCCGCGGCCCTCTTCGCGGCGGTAGGACGGGATCAGCTTCCAGGCGGCGACGAACGCGACCACGGCGATCGGCGCGGGCAGCAGGAACGTCCAGCGCCAGCCGACCTCGGTCAGCAGCCCGGAGAAGACCAGCCCGGCCGAGTAGCCGCTGGCGCCGAAGACGGCGAAAATGCTGATCGCCTTGTTGCGGGCGGGCCCTTCGTGGAACGTCGTGGTGATGATGGACAGCGCGGCCGGCGCGGTGAAGGCGGCGGCGAGGCCCTTGATGAAGCGGCTGGCGATGAGCAGCGCGCCGTCGTCGACGAGGCCGCCGAGCAGCGAGGCCAGCGCGAACACGGCGACCGCGACGAGGAAGACGCGGCGGCGGCCGAGCAGGTCGGCGGTGCGCCCGCCGAGCAGCAGCAGCCCGCCGTAACCCAGCACGTAGCCGCTGACGACCCATTGCAGCGCGGCGGTGGACAGGCCCAGGTCGGCCTGGATGGCGGGGAGGGCGACACCGACCATCGACACGTCGAGCGCGTCGAGGCCGATGACGATGGACACCGTGAGCAGGACACCCCAGAGGCGCGCGTCCCACCGGGTCGAGGTGGTGGACAGGTCCGCGGAAGAACTCATGACGGCGACAGTACATGCACGCGCATCTAATGTCTAAGCATTAAATGTCATTGCATCAGATGTCTGCGCATGCTAAGTTGGTCGCCGTGAGCGACGTCGCTGAGCACACTGCGAATGAGCAGGGTCTGGTCGAAGAGTGGCACGAGCTGCTGGCCCGCTACTCGGCCGTGTTCAGCGCGCTCGAGTGCCGCCTCCAGGAGCGCCACGGGATCGGCGCGAACGAGTTCGAGGCCCTCGAAAGGCTCGCCACCTGCGACTTCAAGTGCCGCTCGGCCGACCTCACCGGCGCGATCCACCTGAGCCAGAGCGCCACGTCCCGGCTGGTCGCCCGGCTGGAGAAGGAAGGCCTGGTCGAGCGCGCCCTCTGCGACGTGGACCGCCGGGGCATCTTCGTGACGCTGACCGACACCGGCCGCGAAAAGTACCTCGCGGCGAAGGGGACGCACCGCGAGGTGCTGAACGAAATCCTGGGCTGAGCCCTTACCCCACGGGACCTTCGATGGCCTTCACCTGAAGCTGCCGCTGCGCCCCGGAAGCGTCCGACACGGTCAGCGTCAGCTGGTCGCCCGGGTGGTGGGTGTCCATGACGTTGGTCAACGCCGTCGCCGAGCCGGTCGCCTTGCCGTCGATGGCCGTGATCACGGCGCCGGCCGTCAGGCCCGCCCGCTCGGCCGGGCCGCGCGCGACGACGTCACGGACCTGGGCGCCGCCGCCCTGGCCGTCCGACACCGAGACGCCGATGAACGCCGTCTTGCCGATGTGGATCTTGTCCGACGCGGTGCCCGCGACGATCTGGTGCGCGATGTCGATGGCCTGGTTGATCGGGATCGCGAAGCCCTGACCGCCCGCGCCGCTGCGGCGGCCGTTGAGCTGGTAGCCGGTGGACGCCGCCGTGTCGACGCCGATGACCTGCGCGTTCGCGTTGACCAGCGGGCCGCCGGAGTCACCCGACTCGATGTTGGCCTGCACCTGGATCAGCCCGGTGAGCTGCTCGGACGAGCCACTGGACTCGTCGGACGCGGTGATCGACCGGTCGAGCGCGGTGACCGTGCCCGGCGCCGGCACCGGGTCGCCGCCGCGGCCGCCCGCGTTGCCCAGGCCGAGGATCTGGTCGCCGACCTTGACCGTCGAGGAGTCGCCGATGGCCGCCGTCGGCAGCCCGGACGCGTCTTCGAGCTGGATCACCGCGATGTCCTCGCCGCGGTCGTAGCCCACGACGTGCGCGGTGAACGTGTCGCCGGTGCCGATGCTGGTGACCTTGATGCTGGTCGCGCCGGCGACGACGTGGTTGTTCGTCAGGATTTCGCCGTCCGGGGTCAGCACGATGCCGGTGCCCGCGGCGGCCGCGCCCTGCAGGCCCAATTCGGTGTTGATGTTGACGATGGCCGGGTTGACCTTCGCGGCCACGGCGCCGGCGTCGAGCACCGTGGCCGACGCGCTGGGCTGCCCGGAGAAGCCGAAGTTCTGGTTGCCGCTCGCGGTGGGGCTGTTCGCCGAGATCAGGTGCCCGATGCCGAGCCCGGCCACGACGGCCAGCGCCACCGCGACGACGGTGACGGTGAGCGTCCGCAGCGGATGCCGCCTGCGCGGCGGCGGCTGGTAGGCGGGCGGCGGGTAGCCGTAGCCGACGCCGTGAGGGGCACCTTCAGGGCTGTAAAAGCCGTGAGGGGCACCCTCAGGGATGTAAGAGCCCCGAGGGGCACCTTCAGGGCGATAAGGGTCGTGAGGGGCACCCTCACGGCCGTAAAAGCCGTGAGGGGCACCTTCAGGGCGATAAGGATCCTGAGGGGCACCCTCAGGACCGTAAAAGCCGTGGGGGTGCCCCTCACGGCCGTACTGCGGCTGGGCAGGGGACTGCTGCGGCGGGTACGGGCGGCCCCACTGATCGCGCGGCTGGTCCTGCGGTTGGCCGTACGGCTGCTCGCGGGGCTGGTAATAGCCGGACTGGTAGTAGCCCTGCGGGTACTCCCCCTGGCCGTAGCCGTGGGGGTACTCGCCGCCGCCCTGCGGCCGTCGGTCGTACTCGCTCATGCCCTTGCTCCCAGCCCTCGGCACGCCTTCGCCGTTCCAGCAAACGCCGCGTTCCTGAGAATTTCCTTGTCCGGTTCCATGGAGTTGCTGTGGATGTACCCACCCGAACGCCGGGACCGGTCCGGTGTGATCGACGTTACCCTTCCCGCATGAAGCGCACCGCCGTGCTGGTCGCGGCCGCTTTCCTGGTCGTCGGCTGCAGCGGCACGACCACCGGGACACCGGCACCGGAGCCGTCCGCGGCGGGCGAGCCGCACCGGCTGGTGTTCGACGTCTCGGGCACGGCCGTCGTCACCACCCTGACCTGCACCGTCGACGGCAGGGCGACCGAAGAGAAGGACGTGAAGCTGCCCTGGAGCCGCACGTTCAGCTTCCCGCCGCACACCGGCAAGCACGAGTACCAGGTCGTCATGCGGTACGCGGACGGCTCGGTGAACGCGACGGCGAAGGTGGACGGCCGGCTCCAGACCAGCAGCAGCGGCGGCGGGGACGGCGCCGGCACGCAG
The DNA here is from genome assembly GCF_036104975.1 of Amycolatopsis sp. NBC_00355. Lineage (GTDB taxonomy): Bacteria > Actinomycetota > Actinomycetes > Mycobacteriales > Pseudonocardiaceae > Amycolatopsis. The sequence continues at coordinate 4,881,009 of NZ_CP107982.1, forward strand.
TCGATGAACGGCGACTTCAGCGACTGAGCGCCACCCCCGACCGGATCGCCTCGGTGACGCGGTCCGCGCGCTCGCAGATCCCGCCCACGGTCGCGACGGCCTCGCGCAGCGCCGCGTCGTCCGCCAAGCCCGCCCGGACGGCCGGGGGTTCCGGGTGGCTGAGCCCCCGGACCGAGGCGGCACCGGGTCCGGAACACCGCACTTCGATGCTCACCCGGGCCGTCACCGCCGCCGCGCGAGCCGCTTCGGCCGCCGCCGCGAGGTCGGTCACCACCCGGGGATCCGGGGGAACCCGCTCCACCAGGTCCAGCACCACCGCCGCCGCCGCGATCACGGCCGCGGGTGGCACGCACGCACCTCGCCGGGCGTCGAGCAGCGCGTCCGGGTTGCCCGAGGCCCGGCTGACGGTGGTGACCGCGTGCGCGTCCTTTTCCGCCAGCCGCAGCGCGTGCATGCTCAACGCCGCCGCCTCGGCCACCACCGCACGGTCCTCCGCACAGCGGGCCACCAGCGCCGCGGCTTGGGCGACGTGCAGCGCCGCCGTCGCCCCGCCCCCGGGTGACGCGTCGCGGGACGCGAGGGCCTTGAGAAAGTCGCTCATGATCTGGTCACGCATGACTCACCTCCGGATCCGTTCCATCGCCGGGTCGAACAGGGGCTCCGCCGCCACGGTCGCCGGCACCCGGCGACCGAAGTACTCGATTTCGACGCCGCTGCCGACGTCCGCCGACTCCGGCAGCCAGGCATACGCGATCGGCTTCCCGATCGTGTAGCCGTACGCCGCGCTCGTGACGTACCCCGCCGGGACGCCGTCGACGAATACCGGTTCCTTGCCCAGCACCACGGTCCGGCCGTCGTCGATCGTGAGGCACCGCAGGCGCCGCGTCGACGTCCGGTTCCCGAGGGCTTCGCGCCCGAGGAAGTCACCCTTGGCCGGACGCACCGCGAAGCCGACGCCGGCCTCGTACGGGTCGTGTTCGGTGGTCATGTCGGTGCCCCACAGCCGGTAGCCCTTTTCCAGGCGCAGGCTGTTGAACGCGGCCCGCCCGCCGGCGATGACGCCCAGGGGCTGCCCGGCCGCCCAGAGCGCGTCCCACAGCCGCAGGCCGTTGTCCGCGCCGGTGTAGATCTCCCAGCCGAGTTCGCCCACATAGGACAGTCGCATTGCGACGACCGGCACCCCGGCGATCCGCGCTTTCCGCGCCCGGAAGTACTTCAACCCGGCGTGCGAGAAGTCGTCCTCGCTCAGCGGCTGCACGAGATCGCGCGCGAGCGGCCCCCAGACGCCGATGCAGCACGTGCCGCCGGTGGTGTCGCGGACCTGCACCCCCGGAGGCGCGTGCTTCACCAAGTGGTCGACGTCGATGGCGCCGTTGATCCCGGCCTGGAACAGCTCGGGCCCGAGCCGCGCGACCGTGACGTCACTGCGCACGCCGCCCGCTTCGTCCAGCATCAGCGTGTAGGTGACCGAGCCGACGGACTTGTCGAGCTGGTTGGTCGTCAGCCCCTGCAGGAACTCCAGCGCCCCCGGTCCGCTGATCTCGACGCGCTTCAGCGGGGTCATGTCGTACATCGCGACGGCGTTGCGCGTCTGCCAGGCCTCGGCCGCCGCGATCGGCGAGTGGAACTGGGCGGACCAGCCGTCGCGCGCGGGTGGCAGCGAGTCGTGCGGCAGCTTCTTCAGCAGCGGCGCGTTGGCCTCGAACCAGTGTGGCCGCTCCCAGCCGCCCGCCTCCAGGAACACCGCGCCCAGCTCGCGCTGCCGCACGTGGAACGGCGTCACGCGCAGGTCGCGCGGCGACAGCTTGGGCTGCAACGGGTGCAGGATGTCGTAGACCTCGACGAAGTTCTGCTGCGCCGTCTCGCGCACGTACGACGGCGCGAGCTGGACGTCTTCGAAGCGGTGGACGTCGACCTCGTGCAGGTCGGTCTCCGAGCGGCCGTCGACCAGCAGCTCCGCGACGGCCTTGGCGATGCCCGCGGAGTGCGTCACCCAGACGGCTTCGGCGATCCAGAACCCGCGGACTTCGGCCGATTCGCCGACCAGCGACTGGCCGTCCGGGGTGAAGGAGAAGATGCCGTTGAAGCCCTCCTCGACCTTCGCCTGCCGCAGCGCGGGCAATAGCAGCTGGCTCTGCTCCCACGACGGCGCGAAGTCCTCTTCGGTGAACGGCAGCATCGACGGCATGGCGCTGTCGGTCACCGACGGGTCCAATGTGGACTCTTCGACCGGCATCGGGCGGTGGGCGTAGGAGCCGATGCCGATGCGGTCGACGTGCTCGCGGAAGTACAGGTCCTGGTCCTGGTGACGCAGGATCGGCATGCTCGCTTCGACCATTTCGGTGTTGCGCCCGACAAGTTCGTCGATCCGCCCGGTCTTGACGTACTGGTGCGCCAGCGGCAGCAGCGGGACGTCCATCCCGGCCATCGCGCCGATCTCGCGCCCCCAGAACCCGGCGCACGACACGACGATGTCCGCCGGGAAATCCCCCTGGTCGGTCCGGACGCCGGTGACGTGCCCTCCTTCCTGCAGCACGTCGGTCACGCGCGTGGACCCGACGAACCGAGCGCCCCGCGAGGTCGCCCGCTCGGCGAGGACTTCGACAGCTTTCGCGGCCCGCGCCAGCCCGTCGCTGGGCACGTGCAGCGCGCCGAAGACGTGCGAGCCGTCGAGCAGCGGCCAGCGGCGGACACACTCCTCGGCGTCGATCAGCGAACCCCGGACGCCCCACGACGTCGCCCAGCCGTGCTTGCGCTTGAGGTCTTCCCAGCGCGCCGGGGTCGTCGCGACCTCCATGCCGCCGACCTGCAGGAAACAGTCCAGTTCCAGGAACTTCGAGACGGTGTACTTCGCGAACTCCGTCATCGTCTTGGACGCGTTGGTCTGGAACACCAGGCCGGGCGCGTGCGACGTCGACCCGCCCGTGCGCGGCAGCGGGCCCTGGTCGAGCACGGTGATGTCGGCCCAGCCGCGGACGGCCAGCTCGTCGGCCAGGTTCGCGCCGACGATGCCGGCGCCGATGATCACGACTTTCGGTGCGGTCATGGCGGAACTCCTTCTAACGAAAGACGACGGTGCTGTTGCCGTTGAGCAGGACGCGGCGTTCGCAGTGCCAGCGCACCGCGCGGGACAGTGCGAGCGCTTCGGCGTCACGCCCCACGGTGACCAGCTCGCGCGGCGAGTAGGTGTGGTCGACGCGCGCGACCTCCTGCTCGATGATCGGGCCTTCGTCGAGGTCGGGCGTGACGTAGTGGGCGGTCGCGCCGACGTACTTGACGCCGCGGTCGTAGGCCTGGTGGTAGGGCTTGGCGCCCTTGAACCCGGGCAGGAACGAGTGGTGGATGTTGATCGCGCGGCCTTCGAGCTTGAGGCACAGGTCGTTGGACAGCACCTGCATGTACCGCGCGAGCACCACCAGGTCCACGGCGTACTCGCCGACCAGGTCGAGCAGCCGCTGTTCGGCCTCCGGTTTGGTCTCCGGCGTCACCGGCACATGCTCGAACGGCACGCCGGCCGCCTCGGCCATCGGCCGCAGGTCCTCGTGGTTGGACACGACGACGGCGATGTCCGCGCCGAGGCCACCCGCGCGCCAGCGGAAGAGCAGGTCGTTGAGGCAGTGCCCGAACTTCGACACCATCACCAGCAGCCGCGGCGGTGTCCCGTCGGAGAGGTCGAACTCCATCCCGAAGTCCCCGGCCACGACAGCGAAGTCGCGGCGCAGTTCGTCCACTGTGGCCTCCCCGGGTGCGGTGAACGACGTGCGCAGGAACAGCGAGCCGCGGACGTCGTCGTCGAACTGCTGGTGCTCGACGATGTCGCAGCCCTGCCCGACGAGGAACGTCGTGACGGCGTGCACGATGCCCGAGCGCTCGGGACACTTGAGCGTCAGGGTGAAGGTCATGACACGTACTCCAGACTCGCGTCGGCCAGCCAGGCCTTGAAGTAATCGGAGAACGACTGCCGCACGAGGATCGTGAAGCCGTCTTCCCGGACCATGAGCACGATCCCGGTGCGGGCAAACAGGGTCTGCACGCAAGTTCCGGGCGGCGACACCGACTCGTCAAGGTCGATCGAGCAGCCGTGGGCGAGAACGTCCCGGGCGTGCACCCCGGTCAGCTGCACGGTCACCCGCTGCGCCGAGACGTCGACCACCGCGTCACTTTCACGTGAAAGTGACGCCTCCAGCTCGGCCTGGCGGCCGGGCTCGGCGAGCACGAGGTACTCGTCGGGACCCATCCACAGGATGTCCACGCCGTTGCCGCTCGTGAACGTGCACGGCTCGGGCAGGGCGACGCCGAGCAGAGCGTGCCCGTCACGGAGGCGCACGGTGAGCTGGGTGCGGAACGGTTCTTCGACCGCTTCAGCCGTCACGGCGGGCTCCTTCCTTGTCGAAGAGCACGGATTCGGTCACGGTCACCGGCACCACGCGGTCGCCGATCGGGACGTACAGCGTCTCGCCGACGCGTTCTCGGCCCGAGCGCACCAAGGCCAGCGCGAAGGTCCGTTCCAGCGCGGCGCTGTGGTAACTGGAGGTGACGTGGCCGAGCATCCGCACCGGCGGTTCGGGCACGACGTCGGATTCGATGATCTGGGATCCCTCCGGCAGGAGCACCGACGGATCGACGGGCAGCAGGCCGACGAGCTGTTTGCGGTCCGGCCGGTTGTTCTCGGTGCGGGCGAAGGACCGCTTGCCGAGGAAGTCGGCCTTCTTCTTGGACACCGCCCAGGACATCCCGAGATCCTGGGGCGTCACCGTGCCGTCGGTGTCCTGGCCGATGATCGGGTAGCCCTTCTCGGCGCGCAGGACGTGCATGGTTTCGGTGCCGTACGGCGTGGCGCCCTCGTCCACAATGGACTCCCAGAGCGCGAGTCCGTACCAGGACGGGACGTTGATCTCGTAGGCCAGCTCGCCGGAGAAGCTGATCCGGCAGACCCGCGCCTTGATGCCGGCGACTTCGGCGTCCTGCCAGGTCATGAACCCGAAGGCGTCGTTGCTCACGTCAAGTCCGGGTGCGAGCGCGCCCAGTACCGCCCGGGAGCGCGGGCCGACCAGCGGGATCGTGGCCCAGTGTTCGGTGACCGACGTCGCGAAGACGTCGAGGTGCGGCCATTCCGTCTGCAGCCACTCCTCCATCCACTCCAGGACCATCGCCGCGTTGCCGGTCGTGGTGGTGACGAGGAAGCGGTCGTCGGCGACGCGGATGACCGTGCCGTCGTCGAGGACCATGCCGTCGACGCCGCACATCACGCCGTAGCGGATCCGGCCGACCTTCAGGTTGCTCATCATGTTCGTGTAGAGCATGTCGAGGAACGCTCCCGCGTCCGGGCCTTGGACGTCGATCTTGCCCAAAGTGGACCCGTCCATCACCGCGACGTCGGTGCGCGCCGCCCGGCATTCCCGCCGGACCGCGTCGTGCATCGACTCGCCGGGTTGCGGGTAGTACCACGGCCGTTTCCACTGGCCGACGTTCTCGAACTCGGCGCCGTGCTCGACGTGCCACGGGTGGATCGTGGTGACGCGCACGGGATCGTGCAGCTCACCGCGGTGCCGTCCGGCCAGCGCCGCGAACGACACCGGCGTGTACGGCGGCCGGAACGTCGTGGGCCGCTGCGTCGCCAGGTCGACGCCGAGGGCCTCGGCGGTGATGCCCGCGGCGAGCAGGCCGGACGTCTTGCCCTGGTCGTGCGCGGTCCCGATGGTCGTGTAGCGCTTGATGTGTTCCAGCGAGCGCAGTCCGGCGCCGGTGGCGCGCAGGACGTCCGAGACGGTCGCGTCCCGCTGCTGGTCCACGAACCGGGTGTCCACTTCGGACTCGGGTGCGGGCACCTGCCAGAGTGTCATGGCCTCCGGCAATCCCTCGCCCGCGGCGGCTCCGACAACCCGCACGGTCGGCAGGTCACCATCGGGGACGTACGCGCCGAGCTCCGGCGCGTACCGGAGCTTGCCGCGGGCCTGGCTGAACAGGTGCACCGCCGGGTTCCAGCCGCCGGACACGAGCAGCAGGTCACACTCGACCCGCTCCCCCGTCGTCTCGCCCAGTTTCGCCACGTGGACGGCGGTGATGTGCTCGACGCCGTCGGTACCGATGACGCCGTAGCCCTCGCGCGCGTCGACGATCCGCACGATCTCGGCACCTGCCGCCGCGAGGTCGGAGGCGGCGTCGTACGCGCTGTCGTTGGTGGTGAACACGACCACCCGCCGCCCCGCCAGGACGCCGTAGCGGTTCAGGTACGTCCGCGCGGCGCCGGCGAGCATGATGCCGGGGCGGTCGTTGTCCGGGAACACGATGGGCCGCTCGTGCGCACCCGTCGCGAGGACGATCCGTTTCGCCCGGATCCGCCAGACCCGCTGCCGCGAGATCCGCTCGGGCGCGGCGGGCTCGCCCCGTCGTTCCAGGGCGAGCACAAAACCGTCGTCGTAGATGCCGAACGCCGTGGTGCGCGAGAGGAACCGGACACCCTCGGGAGCTTCGCCGTCGGACTGGTCGTCGACCAGCAGCACCCGGCCTTCGGCTTCGGCTGCGGCGGCGAGACCGGCGGGGCCGGCGCCGACGACCAGGACGTCACAGTGGGCGTGCTTGGCGTCGTACCGGGCCGGGTCGGGCTCGGCGGCGAGGCGACCTTGACCGGACAGGCCGCGCGCGACGAGGCCGTCGTACAGCTCGACGGTGGTGGCCGACAGCATCGGCTCCGGGAACGGCGCTTCGATCTGCACCAGGGCGTTCGAGTCCTCGACACCCGCCGCGACGATGCCGCGCGGCCGTCCGTACTTGATGCTGGTCGCGACCTGGTGGATGCCGTTGGCCAGCAACGCGGAAGCCAAGGTGTCGCCGAGGAAACCGGTCAGCTCGCGGCCGTCGAAGGTGAACTTGAGCGGGACGCCGGAAAGTCGGGTCACGGGATCACCGGCTTCGGCTCGTCGAGGCGGTAGACCGCCAGGAGGTCGTGGGTGCGGGTGTCGCGCACGGCGTTGAACCACCGGCGGCAGCCCGCGGAGTGGCTCCAGCGCTCGGCGAGCGGCCCGCTCGGGTTGGCACGGAAGAAGACGAACTTGGCCCAGTCCTCATCGGACAGTGCGGCCGGGTCCTCGGGGTAGGCGACGTGGGCCTGGCCGCCGTAGTGGAACTCGGCCTCTTCACGCGGCCCGCACCACGGGCAAGGAATCAACTGCATGATTGCTCCTAATGCGCGACGGCGGCGGCGCCGTGCTCGTCGACGAGGGCACCGGTGGTGAACCGGTCGAGCGTGAACGGTTCGGCGTACTCGTGCGGCTTGCCCCGCGCGATGGTGGCCGCGAAGACGTCGCCGACGCCCGGTGTGGCCTTGAAACCGCCGGTGCCCCAGCCGCAGTTGAGGAACAGGTTCTCGACCGGCGTCAGGCCGATGATCGGGGACGCGTCCGGGCTGACGTCGACGATCCCGGCCCACGTCCGCAGCAGGTGCGCCCGCGCGAACACCGGGAACAGCTCCAGCGCGGCGGCCATCTGCTGCTCGATGATGTGGAACGAGCCGCGCTGGCCGTAGCCGTTGTAGCTGTCGATGCCGGCGCCCATCACGAGTTCGCCCTTGTGCGCCTGGGAAACGTAGACGTGCACGGCGTTCGACATGACGACCGTCGGGTGGATCGGCTCCAGCAGCTCGGACACCAGGGCCTGCAACGGGTGCGACATGAGCGGCAGGTCGAGGCCCACCATGCGGGCCAGCACCGACGAGTGCCCGGCGGCGCACAACGCGACCTTGCCCGCGGCGATCCGGCCTCTCGAAGTCTCGACCGCGGTGACCCGGCCGTTCACCGTCGAGATGCCGGTGACCTCGCAGTTCTGGATGAGGTCGACGCCCATCGCGTGCGCCGCGCGAGCGAAGCCCCAGGCCACGTAGTCGTGCTTCGCGATGCCCGCGCGCGGCTGGTAGGTCGCGCCGAGCACCGGGTAGCGGACGTCCGGCGAGGTGTTGACGATCGGGCACAGTTCCTTGACACCCTCGGCGTCCACCCATTCGGCGTCGATGCCGTTGAGCTTGTTGGCTTCGACGCGGCGGACGCTGTCACGGACGTCCTGCAGGCTGTGTGCGAGGTTCAGCACGCCGCGCTGGCTGAACAGGATCGGGTAACCGAGGTCCTCTTCGAGGCCTTCCCACAGCTTGAGCGAGTGCTCGTAGATGCCGGAACTTTCGTCCCAGAGGTAGTTGGAGCGGATGATCGTGGTGTTGCGGGCCATGTTGCCGCCCGCGAGCCAGCCCTTCTCCAGCACGGCGACGTTCGTGATGCCGTGGACCTTCGCCAGGTAGTAGGCGGTGGCGAGGCCGTGCCCACCGCCGCCGACCACGATCACGTCGTAGGCCGGTTTCGGGTCGGGGTCGTCCCAGAGGAAGTCAGGGTGGTCCGGCAGGTCCGCGCCGGGGGTGCGAGGCATCCGAGTCCTCCTGGTCGACTTCTGATATATCAATTGTCGATGTAGGCTAAGCGGCGTGAACCCACCGGTCAATCCCCCATCGCTGGCCGAACAGGCGTACCTCTTCGTCCGTGATCGCCTGGTCATGCTCGACATCCGGCCGGGCGACCCGATCAACGAGGAGTGGCTCGGCACCACCCTCGGCATGGGCCGCACGCCGATCCGCGAGGCGCTCAAACGCCTCGAATCCGAGCGGCTGGTCGTCGCCTACCCGCGGCGGGGCACGTTCGCCACCGACGTCAACATCTCCGACCTCGCGCACATCTCCGAGGTCCGGCGCACGCTGGAGCCGATGGCCACCGCCGCCGCGGCCGGGCGCGCGACCGCGGCCGACCGGGCGACGCTCACCGAGCTGCGCGCGCAGCTCGACGTCGGCGTCCCGGCCGGGGACAACGCCGAGCTGCTGCGCACCGACCTCGCCCTGCACCGGGCGATCTACCGGTGCGTGCACAACCCGTTCCTCGAGGACACCCTGATCCGGTACGACAACCTCGCGACGCGGATCTGGTGCGTGTTCGTGCCCCGGCTGCCCGGGATGGCCGGCCACGTCGACGAGCACGTCCCGCTCCTCACCGCGATCATCGAGGGCGACGCCGAGAAGGCCGCCGCGTTGACGCTGGAGCACGTCACCGGCTTCGAGGCCGCCATCCGGGCGTTGATCTGAAGCCTCGTGAGTGTTTAGGGCGGTTAGAACCGCCCTAAACACTCACGAGAGGCGACCACGGACCCAGTCGTGGAACTCGCCGATGTGGTGCTCGCTGGGCACGAGCACCCCGCCGCCGGCGTAGGAGCGCGAGTCCATCGCGAGCTGGCAGCGTTCGCACGCCTCGAAGTCCTGCAGGTTGACGCGGTGGAACAGCTCGACCGAGCGCGTCAGGTCACGCCCGGACTCGACGACGCCAGGCAGGTAGAGCCAGTCGCAGCGCACCAGCGTCCGGTCCGGCGCGAGCGGGAACATCCGGTGCAGGATCACGTGGTCCGGCACGAGGTTGACGAAGACCTGCGGCCGGATGGTGATCGCGTAGTACTTGCGGTCCTGGTCCTCGGTGACGCCGGGCAGCCGGTCGACCCCCTCGCTGCCGTCGATGGTGAACCCCTGGACGTCACCGCCGAACGCCGCGCCGTGGCCGACGTAGTACTGCGCGGCGTACCCGTCGGCGAACTCCGGCAGGACCTCGGTGAGCTCCGGGTGGATCGTCGCGCAGTGGTAGCACTCCATGAAGTTCTCGATGATCTGTTTCCAGTTCGCCTTCACGTCGTACTCGACGCGCTTGCCGAGCGCGAGGCCGTCGACGCCGTACGCCTCGATCGCGGCCGCGCCGCCGAGCCGTTCGGTGACCGCGGCGACCACGCTGCCCTCGAACGGCGGCGGCTCTTCGGCCAGGCAGACCCACGCGTACCCGAGCCACTCGCGCAGGTGGACGCGGGTGAGCCCGAACGTCGTGCGGTCGACGTCCGGCATGCCGGTGAGGTTGGGCGCGGCGATCAGCTTGCCGTCGAGGCCGTACGTCCAGGCGTGGTAGGGGCACTGGAAGGCGCGCTTCACGGTGCCGGAGTCGTCGGTGCACAGCCGCGCGCCGCGGTGGCGGCAGACGTTGAGGAACGCGTTCAGCTTCCCGTCCCGGCCCCGCGAGACCAGGACGCTCTCCTTGCCGATCTGCACGGTCTCGAACGCCCCGGGCCCGGCGAGGTCCGCGCTGCGCACGGCGCAGAACCAGTCGGCCTCGAAGATCTTCGACTGCTCCAGCGCGAAGATCGCCGGATCGGTGTAGTAGGAGCCGGGCAGCGTGGCGAGCAGGCTCGGCGGGAGATCGGTAGTGGTCACCGTCGGGGGTCCTCTCCGCGGTCAGTACGGGAGTAGTTGCGCAGAACGCGTCTTGTTGCTCACTCCGGAACAGAGTGACTCCCACCCAAACCCCGTGTCAACCCAAGTTTTTTCAACCCCCACCAAGATTTCCGGCACGTTTCGGACGACACGCGTACCCGAAGGGTCGGCTCGCGTACCCAGGGAGTCGGCTCGCGTACCTGGAGGGTCGGCTCACGAACCGACCCGCTGGGTACGTGAGCCGACCGTCCGGGTACGTGAGCCGACTGTCCGGGTACGTGAGCCGACCGTCCGGGTACGTGAGCCGACCGTCCGGGTCAGGCGGCGGGGCCGTGGATGGCCCGGCGGAAGAGGGTTTCGATCTCCTCGCGGGCCGGGCGGGGGTCGGCCAGAGCCGCCTGCATCAGCAGGCCGCAGAACAGGCCGGCCAGGAGCCGGCCGGTGAGGGGGTCGGTGCGGGAGCCGAAGAACGCGATGAGCGCCTGGTCCCAGGCCGCGCTCGCCGCGCGGAGGCGGGGGCGGTGCAGGGCCGCGACGTACAGGTCGTACTCGACGACCGTGTCCCGGTACTGCTCGTTGATGTAGCCCATGACCAGCTCGGCCAGCGCGGCGGCGAAGTCGGCTTCCGGCGGCAGCGCCGCTTCCCACTCCTTCAGCGCGTGGACGTTCTTCTCCGCGGCCTCGTGCAGCGCCACTTCCAGCAGGTCGTCCAGGGTCGCGAAGTGGTACGTCGTCGAGCCCAGCGGGACGCCCGCCGCGGCGGCGACCGCGCGGTGGGTGAGGCCGTCGATGCCCCGCTGGGCGACGACCTCGATCGCCGCCTTCGCGATGCGCGCGCGCCGGTCGGGGTCGTTGGGGCCGCGACGGCGCCCGGAAGCGGACACCGCGGTGGATTCGGTCTTCGACATCGGTGTCGAGCAGCCCCCTTCGTGCGTCTCGGGCGCGACGGACAGATCGTCGCACGCCGCCCCGCCCGCCCCTACTTGTGGACATCTGTACACGTCTCGCGTACAAATGTACGCACTCGACGCACCGCCCGCAGCCACTGCCGATCCGGAAGGGGCCGCATGAAGGACCTGCACATCGACGGGATCTGGACGGACGCGTCCGGGGGCACCGCCTCCGACGTGCTGAACCCCGCCACCGGCCAGGTGATCGAACGCGTCGCCGAGGCCGGCCGCGAGGAGGTCGACGCCGCCGTCGAAGCCGCGCGCCGGGCCTTCGACGACGGGCCGTGGCGCAAGACGACCGCCACCGAGCGCGGCGAACTCCTCCGGCGCGTCGCCGACCTGCTGGTCCGCGACCGCGAGGACCTGGCTCGCACCGAGAGCCTCGACACCGGCAAGACGCTGGGCGAAGGCCGCATCGACATCGACGACGTCACCACCGTCTTCCGCTACTACGCCGACCTCGCCGGCAAGGACGCCGGCCGGGTGGTCGACGCCGGCAGCGCGACCGTCGTCAGCCGGATCGTGCACGAGCCGGTCGGCGTCTGCGCGCTGATCGCGCCGTGGAACTACCCGCTGCTCCAGATGTCCTGGAAGCTCGCCCCGGCGCTCGCCGCGGGCAACACGACGGTGCTCAAGCCCAGCGAGGTGACGCCGCTGACCACGATCAAGCTGGTCGCGCTGCTCGAAGAGGCCGGGGCCCCGGCGGGCGTCGTCAACCTCCTGCTCGGCCCGGGTCACGTCGGCGCCGCGATGGTCGAGCACCCGGCCGTGGACCTCGTCTCCTTCACCGGCGGCTACGCGACCGGCGAGAAGATCATGACGGCCGCCGCGAAGGGCGTCCGCCGGGTCGCCCTGGAGCTCGGTGGCAAGAACCCGAACGTGGTCTTCGACGACGCCGCGTACGACACCGCCCTCGACTACGCGCTGATGGCCGCGTTCGTCCATTCGGGACAGGTCTGCTCGGCGGGCGCACGCTTGATCGTCCAGGATGGCATCCATGACCGGTTCGTGGCGGACCTCGCCGCGCGCGCCGACGCGATCCGGGTCGGCGACGGCCTCGATCCCGCCACCGAGACGGGCCCGCTCGTCTCGGCGCAGCACCGCGCCAAGGTCGAGGGGTACATCGAAGGCGCTCTCAAAGAAGGCGCAACGCTCCGAGCCGGGGGCAAGCGACCCGAAGGCGCGCAGTACGAAAGCGGTTTCTTCCTGCGCCCGACGGTGTTCTCCGACTGCACCAGGGACATGGCGGTCGTCCGGGAAGAGGTCTTCGGCCCGGTCGTCACCGTCGAACGCTTCGCCGAAGAGGCCGACGCGATCGCGCTGGCCAACGACACCGAGTACGGGCTCGCCGGAGCCGTGTGGACGTCGGACGCGTCCCGCGCCCAGCGGGTCGCCGGGGCCCTGCGCCACGGCACCGTGTGGATCAACGACTACCACCCCTACCTGCCGCAGGCGGAGTGGGGCGGGTTCGGCCGGTCCGGCATCGGCCGCGAGCTCGGACCGTCCGGGCTCGCGGAGTACCAGGAGAGCAAGCACGTCTACCAGAACATCGATCCCGTTCCGCAGCACTGGTTCAAGGGCTGATCACTCCCCCACCACGTGAGGACGTCGCGATGACCACACAGGAAAAGCCGGCGGGCGGGGGGCCCGGCCCGGACGACAGCTCCGAGCTCGAGAAGTTCGGCTACCGCCAGGAGCTCGAACGCTCGCTCGGCTCGTTCTCCAGCTTCGCCGCCGGGTTCAGCTACATCTCGATCCTGACCGGCGTGTTCCAGCTCTTCTTCTTCGGCTTCGGCTCGGGCGGGCCGGCGTTCATCTGGACGTGGCCGCTGGTCTTCATCGGCCAGCTCTGCGTCGCGCTGTGCTTCGCCGAGCTCGCCGGGCAGTTCCCGCTCGCCGGCTCGGTGTACCAGTGGGCGAAGCAGATCGCGAAACCCCGGACGTCGTGGCTGGCCGGCTGGATCATGATCATCGGCGCGATCGTCACGGCCGCGGCCGTCGCGGTGGCCTACCAGATCATCCTGCCGCAGGTGTCGACCGCGTTCCAGATCGTCGGCAGCGACGACGACGCCGGCCTGACCTCCACCCCGGGCGGCGCGCAGAACGCCATCATCCTGGCGCTCATCCTGGTCGTGTTCGCCACGGTCGTGAACATCATCGGCGTCAAGCTGATGGCGAAGATCAACAACTTCGGGGTCGCGGTGGAGCTCGGCGCGAGCGTGCTGCTCGTGATCGCCCTCGCCATCCACATCAAGCGCGGCCCGGGCATCGTCTTCGACACCCACGGCACCGGTGAGGGTCACACGTTCGGGTACCTCGGGGCCTTCCTGGTGGCGTCGCTCATGAGCGCGTACGTCTTCTACGGCTTCGACACCGCGGGCTCGCTGGCGGAGGAGACGACGCAGCCGCGCCGGCACGCGCCGCGGGCGATCCTGCGGGCGATCACCGCCGCGTTCATCGTCGGCGGCCTGATGATGCTCGTCGGCATGATGGCCGTCGGCGACCTCAACGCCAAGGAGCTGAGCACGTCCGGCATGCCGTACCTGCTGAAGAGCACCCTCGGCGAGGGCCTCGGCGACGCGTTCCTGATCTGCTCGGCGATCGCGATCACCGTGTGCTGCCTGGCCGTGCAGACCGCGGCCATCCGGATGTCGTGGGCGATGGCCCGCGACGGCCGGCTGCCGTTCAGCAAGGCGATGGCGAAGGTGTCACCGCGCTCGAAGACGCCGGTCCTGCCCGCGCTGCTCACCGGCGGCCTGACCGTCGTGGTGCTGCTGATCAACCTGGGCAACCAGCGGGCGTTCTTCATCCTGACCTCGACCGCGATCATCCTGTTCTACATCCCCTACCTGATGGTCACCGCGCCGATGCTCGTCCGCCGCCTGCGGGGCGGCTGGCCGCGCCCGGACCACGGGCCGTACTTCAAGCTCGGCCGCTGGGGCACGCTGGTGAACCTGGTCGCGGTCGTCTACGGCGGCGCGATGACCGTCAACCTGATCTGGCCGCGCACCGAGGTCTACGGCGACGACCACTGGTACTTCCAGTGGGGCGCGGTGATCGTCACCGGGCTGATCGTCCTCGTCGGTGCGATCATGCTCTACATCCGGCGCGCCACCTGGGGTTCGTCGCACACGAGCCCCGAGCACATGCCGGACGAAGCCCCGGACACCCTGCCCGGCTGAGGAGGACGCATGAGTGAAAACTACGACTTCGTCATCGTCGGCGGTGGTTCGGCGGGGTGCGCGCTGGCGAACCGGCTGTCGGCGAACCCGTCGAACAAGGTCCTGGTGCTGGAGGCCGGCCGGTCCGACTACAAGTGGGACGTCTTCATCCACATGCCGGCCGCGCTGACCTTCCCGATCGGGTCGAAGTTCTACGACTGGGGCTACCGCAGCGAACCCGAGCCGCACATGAACCGGCGCCGCATCTACCACGCCCGCGGCAAGGTGCTCGGCGGCTCGTCGAGCATCAACGGGATGATCTTCCAGCGCGGCAACCCGCTGGACTACGAGCGCTGGGCCGGCGACCCCGGAATGTCCACATGGGACTACGCGCACTGCCTGCCGTACTTCCAGCGCATGGAAAACTGCTTGGCCGACGCTCCGGACGGCCAGTGGCGCGGCCACGACGGACCGCTCGAACTGGAGCGCGGCCCGGCCTCGAACCCGCTGTTCCAGGCCTTCTTCGACGCCGCCGAGCAGGCGGGCTACCCGCGCACCGACGACGTCAACGGCTACCGGCAGGAGGGCTTCGCGGCGTTCGACCGCAACGTCCGGAAAGGACGGCGGCTGTCCGCGGCCGGCGCCTACCTCCACCCCGTCGAGAACCGGTCCAACCTCACGATCAAGACCCGCGCGTTCGTGTCGCAGATCCTCTTCGACGGCACCCGCGCGATCGGCGTCGAGTACAGCGAAGGCCGGGGCGTGCCGGCCGAGGTGTACGGCAAGGAGATCATCCTCTGCGGCGGCGCGATCAACAGCCCGCAGCTGCTGCAGCTCTCCGGCGTCGGCAACGCGGCGGATCTGGAGAAGCTCGGCATCGACGTCGTGAAGGACCTGCCGGGCGTCGGCGAGAACCTGCAGGATCACCTGGAGGTGTACATCCAGTACGCCTGCAAGGAACCGGTGTCGATGCAGCCGTCGCTGGCCAAGTGGAAGCGGCCCTACATCGGCGCGCAGTGGCTGTTCCTGCGGAACGGCCCGGCCGCGACGAACCACTTCGAGGGCGGCGGGTTCGTCCGGTCCAACGACGAGGTGAAGTACCCGAACCTGATGTTCCACTTCCTGCCGGTGGCGATCCGCTACGACGGGTCGGCCCCCACGGAAGGCCACGGCTACCAGGTGCACGTCGGCCCGATGTACGCCGACACCCGCGGCTCGGTGAAGCTCACCTCGACCGACCCGCGGCAGCACCCGGCCATCAAGTTCAACTACCTGTCCACGGAAAACGATCGCAAGGAGTGGATCGAGGCCGTGCGGGTGGCGCGGAAGATCCTCAACCAGTCCGCGATGGGCCGGTACAACGGCGGGGAGATCTCGCCGGGACCGTCGGTGGAGTCCGACGAGGAGATCCTCGACTGGGTCGCGAAGGACGCCGAGACCGCGCTGCACCCGTCGTGCACGGCCAAGATGGGCGTGGACGAGGGCTCCGTCGTCGACCCGCAGACGATGCGGGTGCACGGCACCGAGGGCCTGCGTGTGGTCGACGCGTCGGTCATGCCCTACATCCCCAACGGCAACATCTACGCGCCGGTGATGATGACCGCGGAGAAGGCCGCGGACCTGATCCTCGGCAACACCCCGCTGGCCCCGCTCAAGCAGCCGTTCTACCGCCACGGCGAGACCCCTGCTCACTGAGCGTATACCGAGCTTTCGTAGGGAAAGATGCGTTTTGCCACTCACAAGGGTGACCTTGTGGCGGCAGTGGCGGGTTTCGGCGTGCCCGGATTCTCCGTTACCGGGTAACAAAACTACCGGGGCGTACCCCCTTGACGACGCCCGGCGTCGAATTCACACTTGTTGCGGATCACAGTCGATGTTCCTCAATGCGCAACAGTTAGCGGAGGCGTCATGATTCGCGCATGCACCGTCGACGAGCTGCCCCCGGGTGAGTCCGTCCGGATTCCCGGGACCCCCGCCATCGCGGTGTTCCACACCGAGGACGGCGAGCTGTACGCCATCGACGACACGTGCACCCACCAGGACGCTTCGCTGGCCGACGGCTGGCTCGAAGGCTGCTTCGTCGAGTGCCCGCTGCACGCGGCGCTGTTCGACCTGCGCACGGGCGTGCCGAGCTGCCTGCCCGCGAAGGAACCGGTGCGGACGTACCCGGTGCTGGTCGACGACGGCGTCATCTACGTCCAGGGCGTGGCCCGCGAGGACGCCGCGTGAAACGCGTCGCGGTCGTCGGCGCTTCGCTGGCCGGGGTCCGCGCCGCGCAGGAGCTGCGCGCGCAGGGCTACGACGGCGGGGTGGTGCTGATCGGCGACGAGGCGCACCTGCCCTACGACCGGCCGCCGCTGTCCAAGGGTTTCCTGGCCGGGACGACCTCCCGCGCCGCGCTGGAGCTGCTCGACGCCGGCGATCTCGCGTCGCTGGCCCTGGACTTCCGCCTCGGCGTCCGGGCGACCTCCCTGGACCCGGCGGCCCACCGGGTGCACCTCTCGGACGGCAGCTCGGTGCACGCGGACGGCGTCGTCATCGCCACCGGCGGCCGCGCGCGCACCCTGCCCGGCTTCGAGGGCGCCCACTCGCTGCGCACGATCGACGACGCCGTGGCGCTGCGGTCCGCTTTGGTGCCCGGGGTCCGCGTGGTGATCGTCGGCGCGGGGTTCATCGGCGCCGAGGTAGCCTCGACGTGCCGTTCGCTGGGCCTCGACGTGGTCGTCCTGGAAGCCTTGAACGCGCCGTTGGCCCCGGTGCTGGGGTCCGAGCTGGCCGCGGTGTGCGCGCGGCTGCACGCCGGCCACGGCACGGACCTGCGCTGCGGAGTCGCCGTCTCGGGCCTTGTCGGGTCGGCTGGCCGGGTGACGGGCGTCCGCCTGGCGGACGACTCGGTCGTCCCGGCCGACGTCGTCGTGGTGGGTGTCGGCATGACCCCGGCCACGGACTGGCTCGCGGGCTCCGGCCTGACGGTCGGCAACGGCGTCCACACCGACGCCGGCCTGGTGACGGACCTGCCTCAGGTGGTGGCGATCGGCGACGTCGCCCGCTACCACACCGACGGCGTCGGACGGCGGCACGAGCACTGGACGAACGCGTCCGAGCAGGCGCCGGTCGCGGTGGGCAACCTCCTCGCCGGACGCACCGAGCGCACGTACGTCCCGAGCGGGTACGTCTGGTCGGACCAGTACACGGGGACCCTGCAGCTGGCGGGGCACCCGCGTCCGGACGATGTCCTCACCTTCGTGGAGGGCGGCCCGGCGGACGCGTCGTTCGTGGCGACGTACCAGCGTGACGGGGAGACGGTGGGGGTGTTCGCGCTGAACAACCCGAAGCTGTTCAACCGCCTGCGGCGCCAGGCTTTGCGCCGCCCGGCCGCGGTCTAGGTGACGGTCTGGGGGGCAGTCGTCTTTCCCCCTGCCGGGCGCGGAGCAGCTGCCACACCCGGTTCTCGGGTGCCGTGACGTGGTCGAGGATTTCCTCGACGTACTCCGGGGCCATCACCTCGACGAGCGCGGACACCCGCGCGGGGACCTGCCCGCCCCGCTCCCAGAGCCGGCCCCGGTCCTCGTCGGTCAGGTGGAGCAGAACCCGGGCGTGCGCAAGGTGTCCGACCCGGTCGAGGCAGTCGCGGACGACGTTCAGGTCCCGGGCCGACCCGACCCGATGCGGCCGGTTGCCGCGCAGCTGCGCCAGTGCGAGGTGGAAGTACAGCGCGGGGTCCGCCGACGGCGCGCGGAGCGCTTGCGTGAGAGCCGCGACAGCCGCGTTGTAGTCCTTGCGGGCCAACGCCCGCAGGCCGTCGGCGGGATAGTCCCGGGGCCGCGCGGGCCCGTTCGCGTTTTCGGCGCTACCCGTCCGGAAGACGCGGCCGGGCACGGCCTTCCGCGTCTTCTCCTCTGGCTCTTCCATGCTCCTGAGTCGCCCGGCCCCCACGGGATGTTCCCGCGTCCGGGTGGACCCGGCCCGAAATCAGCCGTACGGCCGCATACTCTCGGTAATCGGAATCACCGGGAGAGTTCGTCCAAGTCGGGCTCCAGCCGGGCCCGCCAGGTCCAGCGCCGCTCGGTCGTGTCCGTGCCGTCCGTCGCCGGGGGTCCCAGCGGCAAGGCCTGGTCCTTGATCCCGAACGTGACCCGGTACGCCAGCACCGAAGCCGCCGTACGGATCCAGGCGTCGCCCGATGTCCCCGACGGCGGGGCGACGCCGAGGGCGTGGCTGAACCACATCGGCAGCAGCGCGTTCGAGCCGATCGCGTCGGTGATCCGGGTCCGCAGCCGCACCTGCAGGTCCTGCCACGCGCGTTCGGCGCGCTCCAGCTGCGGCACCACGCGCGCCTCGACCGCGTCGGCCTCGCGCAACGCGAGCCGGGCCTGCTCCGCGGCGTCGGCCGCCGCCGGGATCTCCTCGTCCAGCAGCGTGCGGCGCCGGGTGCTCAACGCTCGCAACGACGGCTCGGCGTCGCCGCGAGCGCGGGAACCGCGGTCCGTCGTGGCGAGGCGGCGGATCACTTCCAGCAGGTCCGCGTCGCAGCGCGCAGCCGCTTCGCGCACCTCCGCCAGCCGGGCGATCTCCTGCTCGTGGCGGAGGCGCTGCTCCTTCGTCACCAGCTCCTTGTGCAGGTCGTCCCAGCGCGCGGCCTGCGCCGCCAGGGCGCGCGTCTCGGCGCCGACGTCGTCGAGGTTCGCCTGCGGCACGCCGTCCGATATGCGTACCGCGCGTTCCAGGGCCTGGACCTGCTGCTGCAACCGTTCCAGCTGCCGGCCGAGGTGGTCGATCCGGTGTTCCTGGGACGCCCCGGGGCCGAGCTTGCCGGCCAGGTCCGCGACCTCCTGGCGCAGGCCGGCGTCCCGGGCGTCGACGTCCTCGACGGCCGTGCGCAGGCCGTCCACCGCCGCGAACAGCTCGTCGAGGTCGCGGCGGGTGGTGTCGGCCGGCTCGGCGTAGTCGGCGTACTCCGTCTCGAAGTCGGGGTCGTCGCCGTAGGTGGCGTAGCCGCGCGTCACGGGATGCGGCTTTCCCGGACCAGGCCCGCGATCGCGCCCGCGGTCCCGAGCGCCGCCAGCACGGTGGCCACCACCGTCACCGTGGCCGACGGCCACGGCAGCAACGCCACCACCAGGCCCACCGCCGCCAGCGCGCCCGCCCACGCCGCCAGCGTCCGCTCGCGCAGCACCGCCGGCACCTTCCGGACCGGCGCGAAGCCGATCCACATCCCGGCCGCGAACAGCGGGACGAGCAACGGCAGCCACCCGGGCGAGAGCACACCGAACAGCACGAGCGCACCCGCGACGAGCCCGGCGAGCACCGGGAGAGCCGCGAAGAACACGACCGCGCGCTGCGTCGCCGCGTGGCGGGCGCCGAGTTCCGCCGCCACCAGCCGGCGCGCGGCCTCCTCGTGGTCCGTCTCGGCGTCCAGCAGCCGGTGGGCCGCCGCCACGAGCCGGTCCATCGGTTCGGTGTCCTCGGCACCGGGCTCCGGCGCCGTCCCGAGCCGGCCCGCCAGGTCCTGCTTGAGCCGGTCCACGCGCGCCGCCGCCTGGTCCCGGTCCTGCTGGGCTGGAGTCGTCACGCGAACACTTTAAGTGCCACCACCGTCACATCCGGCCAATGCGGCCGGTGAGTCTCACAGGTCGCCCAGGGCCGTGACCGGTGACTCGACGCAGTCCGCGACGAACCGCAGGAACCCGCCCGCCGTGCCGCCGTCGCAGACGCGGTGGTCGAACGCCAG
Organism: Amycolatopsis sp. NBC_00355; assembly: GCF_036104975.1. Taxonomy (GTDB): domain Bacteria; phylum Actinomycetota; class Actinomycetes; order Mycobacteriales; family Pseudonocardiaceae; genus Amycolatopsis. The sequence goes on from NZ_CP107982.1 coordinate 4,901,127, forward strand.
CGTCAGCTCGCACACCTTCCGCACGGCCAGCTCGCCGCCGGCCACCCACGGCCGGTCGATGATCCGGCCGATGCCGAGGATCGCGGCCTCCGGGTGGTTGATGATCGCGGCCGAGCCGTCGACGCCGAAGACGCCGTAGTTGTTGACCGTGAACGTGCCGCCGGTCAGGTCGGCCGGCGCGAGCTTGCCGTCGCGGGCGGTGCGGGCGCGGTCGCCGATCGCCGCCGACAGGTCCCGGGTGGACAGGCTCCCGGCGTCGCGCACGACCGGCACCATGAGCCCGCGGCCGGTCTGCGCGGCGAAGCCGAGGTGGATCTTGTCCAGCACCACGATCTCGTCGCCTTCGACGCGCGAGTTCAGCTCGGGGTACTTCTTCAGCCCCGCCACGGCGAACCGGGCGATCAGGCCGAGCAGGCTGACCGGCCGGTCGGTCTTGGCGTTCAAGGCCACGCGGGCGGCGACCAGCTCCGACGCGTCGACGTCCACCCAGACCGTGGCCTCGGGGATCTCGCGCCGCGACGCCGTCAGCTTGTCGGCGACGACCTTGCGGACGCCGGTGAGCGGGATCCGGCGTTCACCGTCGGCCGGCTTCTTGGCCAGCAGTGCTTCGACGTCGGCGCGGCGGATGATCCCGTCCGGGCCGGTGGCGGTGACCTTCGCGAGGTCGATCCCGTTGTCCGCGGCCATCTTCCGGACGAACGGCGAGATCACGCCGGGCGCCTTGGCTTTCACAACGGCTTTCACGACGGGCGCTTCCACGTGCCGGACGCGCTTGCGGCGGGTCGTCGGCGCGGTGCCGTAGCCGATGAGGACGTTGCCGCTGCCCGATGACGTGGTCGACACTGTCACGCCGGGCTCGGCGAAGCCGCCGACGCTCAGCAGCGGCGCACCGACCGGCAGCAGCTGCCCGGGCTCGCCGTGCAGCGCCGACACCACGCCGGCGAACGGCACGGGCACCTCGACCGCCGCCTTCGCCGTCTCGACCTCGACGACGATCTGGTCGATGCCGACGGTGTCGCCCACCTTGACGTGCCAGTTCAGGATCGCCGCCTCGGTCAGGCCCTCGCCGAGGTCCGGCAGCAGGAAGTCAGGCACCGGCCACCACCGGGGTGTCGGCCCACTGCAGCCGGGCGATGGTGTCGAGGATCCGGTCGACGTCCGGCAGCTGGTGGCGTTCCAGCTTCGGCGCGGGGAACGGGATGTCCAGGCCGGTCACGCGCAGCACCGGCGCGTGCAGCTGGTGGAAGCACTGCTCCGTGACGCGAGCGACGACCTCCGCGCCGTAGCCACCGAAGCCCGCGGCCTCGTGCACGACGACCGCGCGGCCGGTGCGGCGCACCGAAGCCGTCACGGTCTCGTCGTCGAACGGGCTCAGCGACCGCAGGTCGACGACCTCGACGTCCCAGCCCTCCTCCTTCGCGGCCTCGGCGGTCTCCAGTGCGGTGGCGACCATCGGGCCGTACGCGATGAGCGTGACGTCCTTGCCCGGCCGGCGGACCACGGCCTGGTCCATGGCCGGACCGCTGCGGGTGAAGGAGACCTCTTCGGACGACCAGTAGCGGCACTTCGGCTCGAGGAAGACGACCGGGTCCGGCGAGTCGATGGCGTCGCGGAGCAGGTCGTAGGCGTCCTGCGCGGTGCCCGGCGTGACGACGCGCAGGCCCGGCGTGTGCGTGTAGTAGGCCTCGCTGGAGTCGCAGTGGTGCTCGACGCCGCCGATCCCGCCGGCGTAGGGGATCCGGATGACCATCGGCAACGAGAGCGCGCCGCGGGTGCGGTTGCGCAGCTTCGCGACGTGCGAGGTGATCTGCTCGAACGCGGGGTAGGCGAAGGCGTCGAACTGCATCTCGACGACCGGGCGGAAGCCGCCCATGGCCATCCCGACGGCGAACCCGACGATGCCGGCCTCGGCGAGCGGGGTGTCGAAGCAGCGGTCCTCGCCGAAGTCGGCGGTGATGCCGTCGGTGACCCGGAAGACACCACCGAGCGCGCCGACGTCCTCACCGAACACGACCACGTTGTCGTCGTCCTTGAGCGCGTCCCGCATGGCGGCGTTGAGCGCCTGCGCCATCGTGGTCGTCATCAGGCCTCCAGCTCGGCTTTGAGGGCCGCCCGCTGCGCTTCCAGGTGGCGGGTCGGCTCGGCGTAGACGTGGTCGAACAGCGACAGCGGGTCGAGTTCGGGTTCGGCGTTGAGCGTGTCGCGGACGGTCTGGGCGAAGTCCTCGGCGTCGCTGCGGAACTGCTCGATTTCGTTGTCGCTGAGGGTCTTCTGGGCCTTGAGATAGGTCTCGAGCCGGGTCACCGGGTCTGCTTCGCGCCACTTCGCGACTTCGTCGGCTTCGCGGTAGCGGGTGGCGTCGTCGGCGTTGGTGTGGGCGTCGATGCGGTAGGTGTGGGCCTCGACGAGGACCGGGCCGTTCTTGTCCCGCGCGTGCTTCACGGCGTCGTCGAGGACGCTCAGGACCGCGACGGCGTCGTTGCCGTCGACCTGCTCCGAGCGCATGCCGTAGCCGATCCCCTTGTACGCCAACGCGGCCGCGGCGCTCTGCTTCTCGAACGGCACGGAGATCGCGTAGCGGTTGTTTTGCACGAAGAAGACCACGGGAGCCTTGAAGACGGCGGCGAAGTTGAGCGCCTCGTGGAAGTCGCCTTCGCTGGTGGCGCCGTCGCCGATGAGCGCGAGCGCGACGCCGTCCTCACCGCGTCGCTGCATCGCGTGGGCGAGCCCGGTGGCGTGCAGGGTCTGCGTCGCGAGCGGAGTGCACTGCGGCGCTACGCGCGTCTCGGCGGGGTTGTAGCCACAGTGCGCGTCGCCGCGAAGCAGCGTCAGGACTTCGCCGGGCTTCAGGCCGCGCGCGATGAGAGCGACGGAGTCGCGGTAGGTCGGGAAGAGCCAGTCCTGCTTGGCGAGGGTGAGCGCCGCGGCGACCTGGCAGGCCTCCTGGCCGGCGCTGGAGGGGTAGACGGCGAGGCGGCCCTGCTTGGTGAGCGCGGTCGCCTGGACGTCGAACCGGCGGCCCAGGACCATCAGCCGGTAGGCCTCCTTGAGCCGCTCTCGGGACGGCTCGCCGTAGCCGCCGTGCTGGTCGGCACGCGTCCCGTCCTCGGCGACGAACCGCACCGGCGACGCGGACGGCAGCAGGGTTTCCGTCGCCATGACGCTCACCACCTCTCGCAGACATATGATGCTCAGATGGTGGTTCTCGGCGGTGTTGTGTTCAAGGGTTGCGGGAAATGAGCGACAAACAGTCTTTATCAGCCGGTTCCGGTGACCAAACGTCCGCGTCGGGTTCGGCTACGTCCGGACTCGCGGGACGGACGGTCGCGCCCCTGGACGACGTCGACCGCGCGATGCTGGCGGAGCTGTCCGCGGACGGCCGCCTGGCGGTCCGCGCCCTGGCGGAGCGCCTGCACATTTCGCGCACGAACGCGTACGCGCGGCTGGAGCGCCTGATGGCGGAGGGCGTGATCACGGGCTTCGGCGCCCGCATCGACCCGCGCCGCGCGGGCCTGGGCACGTCGGCGTACATCGTGGTGACGGTCGAGCAGACGTCGTGGCGCACGATGGCCACGGACCTGCACGAAATCCCGTACGTCGACCACGTCGCCCTGGTCGGCGGCGACTTCGACATCCTGCTGCTGGTCCGCACCCCGGACAACACCACACTGCGCGACGTGGTCCTGGAGCGTCTGCAGGCCCTGGAAGGGGTCCGCTCGACGAGGACGTGGCTGATCTTCGAGGAACTCCCCGGCTCAGTCCTGGCCTGATCCCGTGTCGTCCCCGCAATCACGCGTGATGCCCTCCAATCACGCGAGTCACGCGCCCAATCACGCGAGATCCGCTCCCGGTCACACGAGATCCGGATCCAGACACGCGATCCGGGGCGCACTCCGCGTACCTGGACAGTCGGCTCGCGCACCTGGACAGTCGGCTCGCGTACCTGGAGGGTCGGCTACGTGAAGTCCCACTCCAGGACGACCTGGCGGCCTGTCCCCGCGCCGCCGGCGCGGCGGTACGTCGCCTGGGCCGCGGCGTTGTCCTCCTCCGTCACCACCCACATGTCGTAACACCCCCGCGAACGGGCCAGTGCGGCCAGCTCCGTCACCAAGGCCGAGCCGAGGCCGCGGCCTTGGAACGACGGGGAGACGCCCAGTTCGTACAGGAACATCTCCGTGCCCTTGTCCGGGTGCGTCATCTCGACGCCGGTGACCATCCCCGCCGGGACGTCGTCGACGTACGCGAGCAGCAGGTGATGACCCTCCGAAGCGAGGAATCGCTCCAGTGCCGCCAAAACCGGCGGGTCGTCGAAGAGGTGGCCCGCGGCCAGTGCCGGCGCGGACGTCGTGATGCGGCGGATGTCCATCCGGCCATCCTGGCAAACAGCGCAGCCTCTGCGGGCAGAACGGCTGCCCTCGCGCACCCTTGACCCGGCCCGACCTGCGCGGTAATGGGGTGCCGCCCACCGGACGACTCTTATTTTATGGCGAGAATTAACGAAGAGCGTACCGGCCGGAAACTATTGACGCCGTCCCCGTTGCCCGGTGAGGATCGGCCGGTCCGCCGCCCTCGCAGAATGGACCAGACCATGGCCGGAAGATCACGCGCGTGGTCGCGTGCGCGTCGAAGTTCGCTCGTCACGCTGATGAGCCTGAGCCTGCTCGGCGGGGTCGCGCAGGCGGCACCGCTGCAGGCCCAGGCCGCACCGGCACAGCCCGTCATCGGGAAGCCCGCCCTCGACAAGAACGGCTGCGCCAAGATCGAGAAGGCCCTGCCGACCCTGGCGGACTGGCCCAAGGTCGACAGCCAGGTCAAGGGCAAGGCCGGCGACGAGGCGCGCATCGCCCAGATCCTCGCGGGGATGACCCTCGAGGAGAAGGTCGGGCAGATGACGCAGCCCGAGATCACCTCGATCACCCCCGACGAGGTCCGCCAGTACGCCATCGGCACCGTCCTCAACGGCGGCGGCGCGTGGCCCGGCGGCAACAAGCACGCCACCCAGCAGGACTGGCTGAACCTCGCCGACTCCTACTGGAACGCCTCCAAGACCAGCCGCACGAAGATCCCCGTCATCTGGGGCATCGACGCCGTGCACGGCAACAACAACGTCTACGGCGCCACCGTCTTCCCGCACAACATCGGCCTCGGCGCGGCGCACGACCCGTGCCTGGTCCGCGACGTCGCCGGCGCCACCGCCCGGCAGGTCCGCTCGACCGGCCAGGACTGGGCGTTCTCGCCCACCCTCGCCGTCGTCCAGGACGACCGCTGGGGCCGCACCTACGAGGGCTTCTCCGAGGACCCGCGGATCACGCGCTCCTACGGCTACGAGGACATCAACGGCCTCCAGGACGGCGCCACCAGCCGCATCGGCTACAACGGCGTGATCGCCACCGCCAAGCACTTCATCGGGGACGGCGGCACGATCAAGGGCCAGGACCAGGGCGTCAACCCGTCGTCCGAAGCCGACATGATCAACATCCACGGCCAGGGCTACTACGGCGCGCTCGCCGCCGGCTCCCAGACCGTGATGGTGTCGTTCAACAGCTGGACCAACCCGGACCTCGGCATCAACGAGGGCAAGCTGACCGGCAGCAGCAAGGCCATGAACGAGATCCTGAAGGGCAAGATCGGCTTCGACGGCCTGGTCGTGTCCGACTGGAACGCCATCGGCCAGGTCCCCGGCTGCACGAACTCCTCGTGCCCGCAGGCGATCAACGCCGGCATCGACGTCGTGATGGTGCCCGCCGACTGGAAGGCGTTCATCACCAACACCGTCGCCCAGGTGCAGGGCGGCCAGATCCCGATGTCGCGGATCGACGACGCCGTGACCCGCATCCTGCGCGTCAAGCTGCGTGACGGCATCTTCGAGTCGCAGAAGCCGTCCGACCGCTCCTACGCCAACTCGGACGAGGCGCTGAAGGACAACTGGCTGGCCCGCGACGCGGCCCGCGAGTCGCAGACGCTGTTGAAGAACAACGGCAACGTGCTGCCGCTCAAGCCGAAGGCGAAGGTCCTGGTGGTCGGCAAGAGCGCCGACAACATCTCGAACCAGACCGGCGGCTGGACGCTGAGCTGGCAGGGCACCGGCAACACCAACGCCGACTTCCCGAACGCCACCTCGATCCTGACCGGCATCAAGCAGGACCTCGGCGACGCCAACGTCACCTTCGACGAGAAGGGCGACATCGACCCCAAGGGCTACGACGCCGTCATCGCCGTGATCGGTGAGACGCCGTACGCCGAGGGTGTCGGCGACCTGACCCGCAAGACGCTCGAGGCCTCGAAGCTCTACCCCGAGGACGCGGCCGTGCTGGACAAGGTCAGCGGCAAGGGCACCCCGGTCGTCACCGTCTACGTCGGCGGCCGGCCGCTCTACATGAACCACGAGATCAACCGCTCGGACGCGTTCGTCGCGGCCTGGCTGCCCGGCACCGAGGGCGGCGGCGTCGCCGACATGCTGGTCAAGGGCAAGGACGGCACCGGCTACCAGGGCACGCTGTCCTACTCGTGGCCGAAGAGCGCGTGCCAGTCGCCGCTCAACCCGTGGTCCCCGGACTACGACCCGCTGTTCAAGCTGGGTTACGGCCTCAAGACCGGCCAGCGCGTCACCCTCGGCCAGCTGGACGAGACCCCCGGCCCGGCGACCTGCGGGTCCACCGGCGGCGGCGGGACGGCGACCGAGGACCTGTCGATCTTCGACCGGACCGACGTCGCGCCGTACACGAGCCAGATCGGCTCGGCGGAGAACTGGGGCGGCACGGTGATCGGCCCGGACGGCACGGCGGCGCACAGCGAGATCAACGTCGTCCCGACCGACGTCAACGTGCAGGGTGACGGCCTGAAGGCGACCTGGACGGGCACGGGAGCGGCCCAGCTCTACATGCAGAACACGGCGGGCACGAACGACCTGCGCAGTTACCTGAACGCGGACGGGGCACTGGAGTTCGACACGACCGTGCAGCAGGCACCGGTCAACCGGACGGTGATCAGCATGCACTGCGTCTACCCGTGCTTCTCGGAGGTGAACGCGACGAAGCTGTTCACCGACCTGGCGGGCGGCGCGAAGACCACGGTGAAGATCCCGTTGTCCTGCTTCAACAACGGGCTGGACTTCGAGCACATCAACACGCCGTTCCTGGTCTACACCGACGCCGCGTTCCAGGCGTCGTTCGCGAACGTGCGGTGGGTCCCGAACGGAGCGAAGGATCCGGACGCGAGACCCTGTTCGAGCTTGACCTGACGACCGGCCGGGCCGGGAGCGGAAATCCGCTCCCGGCCCGGTTCGTTTCGGGCCACGATGAACCGATGACCACCGACGCGACCGCGCTCGCCGACGAGCTGCTGCACGTGCTGGGCACCTACATGCCGCTCGAAGCGACCTTCGTCGGCATCGAAGGCCACGACGCCGAGCTGGCCGATCCCGGCGAAGCCGCCCAGCAGCGGCTGCGGGCGCGGGCCGCGGACATCCTCGCCCGCGCGGAAGCCTCCGAAGACGACGACCGCGTGACGCTCGGGGTCGTCGTCCAGCAGGCCGAGGCCATCCTCACCCAGCTCGACGCGCGGGTCGTCGAGTTCACCCTGGCCGATCCGATGTTCGCGGTCGGCATCAGCCACCTCGCCTTCCTGCCCCAGCTCACGCCGTCGGGCGAGCGGGGCGCGGCCGGCTTCCGGGCCCGGCTGGCCGCCTTGCCCGCGTTCTACGAAGCCCTCGCCCAGCGCCACCGCGACGGTCTGAAAGCCGGCCGCACGCCGGTCGAGCGGATGGTCGGCACCGCCGTCGCGTTCCTGGACCGCTTCCTCGCGCAGGAGACGCCGTTCCCGGGCCACGAGCAGCTGGTCGCGGACGTCGTGCGGCCCGCGCTGACGCGCTACCGCGACGTGCTCACGACGGAGATCGCCGGGCACGGCCGCCCCGACGACCGGCCCGGGCTCTGCTGGCTCGAAGACGGCGAAGCGACGTACGCGGCCCTGGCCCGGATGCACACGACCACCGGCCACACCCCCGCGGAGCTGCACCAGCTCGGCCTGGACGTGCTGGCCGGGCTGGAAACCGAGTACACCGAGCTCGGCGGCCGGGTCTTCGGGCTGACCGACCCGGCCGAGGTGCGCCACCGGCTGCGGACCGACAAGAGTCTCCGCTGGCGCGACGCCGGGGAAATGCTCGAGACGGCCCGCGCCGCCGTCGCCCGCGCGACCGCCGCGGCGCCGGACTGGTTCCCGCGGACGCCGGCGGCCGAGTGCGTCGTGCGGGCCGTCCCGGAGCCGGAGGCGCCCGTCGCCGCCCCCGCGTACTACATGCCGCCCGCGCTCGACGGCTCACGGCCGGGCGTCTACTACACCAACACCCACGAGGTCCGCTCGCGCGACCGGTTCATCGCCGAGACGGTGGCGTTCCACGAAGCCGTGCCCGGGCACCATTTCGAGAACTCGCTGGCGCAGGAGCTGACCGGGTTGCCGCAGCTGCGCCGGATCGCGCCGGTGACCGCCTACAGCGAGGGCTGGGGGCTCTACACCGAGCGGCTGGCCGACGAGATGGGCCTGTTCTCCGGCGACCTGATGCGCCTCGGCGTGGTCGCCGAGGACTCCGTCCGCGCCGCGCGGCTGGTGGTCGACACCGGCCTGCACGCGCTGCGCTGGACCCGTGAGCAGTGCGTCGGGTTCCTCCGCGCGCACACCGTGCTCAGCGAGGTCGAAGTGCAGTCCGAAACCGACCGGTACATCGAGTGCCCCGGGCAGGCGCTGGCCTACATGACCGGCCGGCTGGAGCTCGTCCGGCTGCGCCGGTTCGCCGAGGAGGCCCTCGGGGATTCCTTCGACATCAAGGAGTTCCACGGCGTGGTGCTCGGCGGCGGGCCGGTGCCGCTGAAGGTGCTGGACGACGTCGTGCGTGCCTGGGTCGCGTCCGGCTGATTCAGTGCTGCATGCCGTAGGACTTCTGGCACGGGTAGCCGTCGCCGGTGGCCGACCAGCTCGCCGGGTAGCCGCTCTGCGCCCACGCCGCGTAGGCCTGGGCGTAGGTGTAGCCGCGGGAGTACAGCCACTGGCACGGCGTCTGGCCGGCCGAGGGCGTGATGCTGATCCACGGCTGGGCGTTGTACCAGCTCGGCTGCGCGTACCACTGGCTCGTCACCGCGGCGCCCTGGCTCTTCGGCTGGACGTAGACGGTCTGCGGCGCCGGTACGACGACCGTCTGCGGCGCCGGCGCGGTGACGGTCGGCGTGCTCGGGGCCGTGACGGTCGCCGTCGAGGCCGGGGCCTGGGCCGCGCTGCCGGCGAGCGTGCGCCCGGGAAGCCCGCACGCGCCCAGGGCGAGCACGGCGGAAATCATCGCGGTGGCGCGGAGAATACGCATGGTCCTGCTCATTTCGTCCGGGTCATGTGACTGCCGGCGAGAACGCCACCGGAAACGGTGTAGGAACCGGAAAAGACGCGGGTGCTGCCGTCGGTCTGCACCGCGGACAACACGACGTACACCGTGTTCCCGCGGACGTCGGTGACGGTCACCGTGTCCCACGACGTCGTCGAGAAACCGTTGACGTACTTGGTGTACCCGCCGCCCCCGGCGATTCTGCTGCCACCGAGCGACCACGCCGTGGTGAAATCGCGGCGGTTGAGCGCGTCGTAGTAGGCGATCACCGTCTGCGCCGCCGACGTGTCCACCGGCGCGACGTAGACCGGCGGCTGCTGCACGTAGACGGTTTGCGGCGCGGGCACCGCGATCGTGCTGGTCACCGCCGTCTGCCGGCTCGCCGCGACCGGGACCGGCACACCCGCCACGGGCACGCCACAGGCCGCGGCACCCACCATGACGAGGGCGGCGACGAGAATTCCGGGAGCTTTCATGGGAAATCAACTTCTTCCGTGTTCGCCACCCAGGAATCGGCCGCCCGCGGCATTCTGCAACGCTTTCCCGGAAACGCGACCCAAGCGTTACTCCGTTGGATTCAGACGTTCTGCCGCGCGATGTCGTAGGCCGTCATCGCGGCGGCCAGATGACGGGCGTCGGCGGCCTGCGTCGCGTCGTAGCCGGTGATCAAGTGAATCCGGCCCAGACGGTAGGTCAGCGTGTTGCGGTGGATGCTCAACGCACTCGCCGCTTCGCCGCGGTTGTACCCCGAGACGACGAACGCGCGCAGGGCGTCGATCAGGTGCGGGTGGTCTTCGAGCGGGGCCAGCACCCGCGCGAGCGCGTCGCGTGCCGGGCTCGGGCGGGCGAGCTGGTACTCGATGGCGAGGTCGGCCAGCCGGTAGAGCCGCGCGGGCCGCCGCAGGTTCTCCGCCAGGGTCAGGACTTCCACGGCTTCGGAGTGCGCCGCCGGGATGTCCGCGTGGGTCTCCGCCCGGGCCGCGGCGGCGGTGCAGGGCCGGCCGCAGATCTCGTCGACCCGCGCGGCCACGGCGTCGGCCGCGACGCCGTCCGGGACCAGCAGCACCCCGCCGTCCCCCTTGAAGGTCACCAGCACCTGACTGTCCACATCGGACCGGACGGCACGGAAGAGGTCCGTCGCCGCCCGGGAGCCGGCCGACGCGGGCAGCGCGGGCAGGTGGAACACGACGACGTCGTAGCTCTCCGGCAGTTCGCGACGGCGCACCGGGCGGCCCGCGAGCAGGCTCGCCGCGAGATTCTGCCGGTCTTCGCGCTGTTCCCAGTCGAGGTCTTCCCGCTCGCGCAGGTACGCCTCGGCCACGCGCGGCATCACCTCGCCGAGGAAGTCGAGCATCCGGGCACCCAGCACGGCCCGGTCGCCGGTGAGCTGCTCCCAGGCGACGCTCGCGGCGAGCGGGTAGATCTTGAGCACGGCTTCGAGCGGCAGGCCGTCGCGGGCGCGCTCGGCGCCCCAGGCGATCGGCAGGGCCAGCTCGTCCTCGGTCGGGCGCCGGCCTTCGGCGACGGTGGTGAGGAACAGCTCGAACACCGCGGTCGCGTTGGCGACCAGGTCACCCGCCAGCACGCTCGCCGGCAGCAGCCGGTATTCGGGGATCTCGGCCGCGCACCGGGTGATCATCGCGCTGGCGATCTCACCCGATCGAGGGAACAGCTCGGCCACTGGATCCATGCCACATTGTCACCATGCACAAACGGCCCCGGCAAGTTTCTGCGTGTTCTGCCAGCAGACAGCCTTGATCTTGTGCCGCATGCTGTGCATACAAACCAGACCGAAGGGACTTCGCAATGGCGCGGGGAACAAAACGATGGCTGGCCGGGCTCGGGATCGCGAGCCTGCTCGCCCTGGGCGTGGCGGCGCCGGCCCAGGCCACGACCACGGCCGGCGGGAACAACGACTTCGGCTGCCGCCCGAGCGCCGCGCACCCGAACCCGGTCGTGCTGCTCCACGGCACCTTCGCCACCTACTACGAGGACCTCAACTTCCTCCAGGCCGACCTGGCCGCCCGCGGCTACTGCACGTTCTCGCTGACCTACGGCGCCTACCCGCAGTTCCCGTTCGCGGGCGGGCTCAAACCGGTCGCCGAATCGTCGGTCGAGATCAAGAACTACGTCGAAAAGGTCCGCGCGGCCACCGGCGCGGCCAAGGTCGACGTCGTCGGGCACTCCGAAGGCGGCCTCCAGTCGCTCTACCTGGCCAAGATGCAGGGCATCCAGAGTGAGATCGGCAAGGTCGTCGCGATCGCGCCGCCGACGCACGGCGCCAACGCGTCCGGGCTGCTGACGCTGGCCTACACGCTGCTCGGCAAGAGCACCTGGGACACCATCGTCAAGACGATCGGCCTGCCGATCTTCGCCGACGAGCTGGACGGCGGCGCCGCGATCGTCGCGCTCAACACCGGCCCGGTCGCCCAGCCCGGCATCGACTACACGATCATCACCTCGCGCTACGACGAGCTGGTGACGCCGACCGAGACGTCGTTCGTCCGCGAGCCGGGCGTGCACAACAGCTACGTCCAGGACTCGTGCCCGTTCGACCCGGTCGGGCACATCGGCGAGGCCTACGACCTCAACGTCTGGCACCTGGTGCGCAACGCGCTCGACCCGGCGCACGCCGCGCCGATCCGGCTCTGCGCCGTGGGTTCGCCCGGATGACCTGGCCCCGCTACGACGGCCCCGGGGACCTCGCGGCGATCGAGGCCGTCCCGCTGGCCGACCGCGGCCTGCCGGAGAGCACGTACGAGCTGCTCCGGCAGGCCGGGAGCCGGTTCGCCGACCGCCCGGCTCTCACGCTGCTGCCCTCGGGCGAGGCGTGGGAGCACCCGGAGACCTGGACCTACGGCGATCTGCTCGCCCGCGTCCACCGGATCGCGAACGTGCTCACCGACCTGGGCGTGACCCGGCGGGACGCGGTCGGCCTGCTCGCGCCCAACAGCGGCGACGTCTTCGCGGCGACGCTGGCGGCCCAGGCCGTCGGCATCGCCGCGCCGGTCAACCCCGGCCTCGCGCCGCACCAGGTCCGGGAGCTGCTCGAGACGTCCGGCGCCCGCCTGGTGATCGCCGCGGATCCCGGCCTCGACGTCGGCCGCCCGGTGCTTTCGCTCGCGGAACTGGGGTCCCGCGCCGACGCGGCCGATCCGGTCCGCCTGCACGCCGAGCCGCCGCGGGGCACGGACTTCGCGGGCTACTTCCACACCGGCGGCTCCACCGGCACCCCGAAGATCGCCGTGCACACCCAGGCCGGCGAGGTCGGCATGGCCTGGACGCTCGCCGCGTCCACCGGCGACGACGACCTCGTGCTACTCGCCGCGCTCCCCCTCTTCCACGTCAACGCGCTGCTCGTGACCGGGCTCCCGCCACTGTTCAAAGGCCAGCACGTCGTCTGGGCGGGCCCGCTCGGCTACCGCGACCCGGCGCTCTACCCGGTGTTCTGGCGGATCGTCGAGCGCTACCGGATCGGCGCGATGTCCGCCGTGCCGACGGTCTACGCCGTGCTCGCACAGGTCCCGCTCGACGCGGATATCTCCTCTCTCACGTTCCCGATCGTCGGCGCGGCGCCCTTGCCCGCGGCCGTACGCCGGCAGTGGCGCGAACGCACCGGCGTCGACCTGGTCGAGGGGTACGGCCTGACCGAGGGCACCTGCGCGTCCGCCCGTGGCTTCCCGGGGGTGTTGCGCCCCGGCACGGTCGGGCAGCGAATGCCGTACCAGGAGGTCAAGGCCGTCCGGATCGACGGCGACGGCCGGACGGATCTGCCGCCGGGCGAAACCGGCGTGCTGGTGATCCGCGGCCCGAACGTCTTCCCCGGCTACCTGCGCGACGGAAAGCCCGACCCGGCGGGCAAAGTCGTCGACGGCTGGCTCGACACGGGCGACCTGGGCAGCGTCGACGCCGAGGGTTTCGTCCGGCTGGCCGGCCGCGCGAAGGACCTGATCATCCGCGGCGGCCACAACATCGACCCGGCGACGATCGAAGAGGCGTTGCTGGCGCACCCGGCGGTCTCGGGCGCGGCCGCCATCGGCCGCCCCGACCGCCACTCGGGCGAGGTCCCGGTGGTCTACGTGACCCTGCACGCGCCCACGCCGTCATCGGAACTGCTGGCGTGGGCGGCCGCCCGGGTCCCGGAGCGCGCGGCCGTCCCGAAGGACGTCCACATCGTCCCGGAGATCCCGCTGACCGCGGTGGGCAAGCAGTACAAGCCGGCCCTGCGCCAGGACACCCTGCGGCGGGTGGCCGAGGCCGAGGTCGCCGCCCTGGGCCTCGACGCCGAGGTGACCGTGGAACTGGACCGCGACGAACCGGTGGTCGTGGTGCACGCGACCCCCTCCGCGACCCTGGAGTCCACTTTGGACAGCTACGCTTTCCGCTGGCGCCACACCGGGCGATCACCCGATTCGTAGTCCGTTCCCCCTCCGCCGCAGTGGTATTCTCGGAAAGCGGGAGAGGGTGGTTCGGATGTCCCGGAAAAAGGCGTTCCTGGTGCTCGCTGTGGTCGCGGGGCTCGCGGCCGCCGGGCTCAGCGCCGCCGCGGCCCGCCAGGCCCCGCCGGTGCCCGGCCCCGAAACCGCCGTGGAGCACCGCAACCCCCAGGACCCGGGCGAAGTCGACCGCCACTGGACACCCGATCGCTTCCGGCAGGCCGACGAGAACATGCGCCACCAGAGCGGTCCGGCGGACTAGGCGTATCTGCACCCCGGCCGCCGGCCTCTTCTCCGTGCGGGAATCCGGCTCCGGGGGGAAACGATGGACGGCGACGACTTCTCGACACTCGAACACCGGCGGAACCGCGTCTTCGAACGTCTCGAGCGGCTCAGCGCGCGGGAGCGCGAAATCCTCGTCCTCCTCGGCCACGGCCTGTCCAACCGTGGCATCGCCCGCCGGCTGGACATCAGCGAACGCACCGTGAAATTCCACGTCAGCAACGTCCTGATCAAGCTGCGCGTCGAATCGCGGCTGCAGGCGGGCTCGGTCGCCAGCCTGCTCATCTCCCGGCCGGGCCACCACGGCCTCCCCTGAACGGCGCAACTCCAAGGTCCAGTGTCGCCACCGCCCCGCGCGGCGGGAAGCTGGCTGCCGGGCGGGATCGCCGCCCCGGGGGAATCTGGAGGTACCCGGTGAAAAGTATCGGATGGGCAGGGGGAGCCACCGTCCTGGTGGTGCTCGGAGGCATGCTGATGCACGGCTCGGCGCAAGCCGCGACAACGGCCGATGCGGTGCCGGGCAAGGCTTCCGCCGCGGTCGTCCACCACTCGGCCGCGCCCGAGCAGGACGTCCTGAGCCACTGGACGGCCGAGCGGATGCGGACCGCCGAGCCGGTCGACGTACCGAAGGAACAGCACGGGGCCGAACCGCAGACCCACGTCCTGCCCGCGAAGTCCGCGCCCGGGTCGACGAGCCCGGCGGGCGGGAAGCAGGGCGCGGCCGCACTCGCCGCGCTCAGTCAGTCGCAGGTCTGGACCGCCCACGGCCAGATGCCGGCGTCGACCGTCGGCAAGCTGTACTTCGACGAGCCCGACGGTGGCCATTCGTGCACCGCGAGCGTGCTCAACTCGGCCAACCGCAGCATGATCTGGACCGCGGGGCATTGCGTGACCGACGGCGCGAAGCACTGGTACACCAACTTCGTCTTCGTCCCGGACTACGCCGGTTCCGGTGAGCCGCTGGGCCGCTGGACCTGGAAGTCGCTGTCGGCGCCGAACGGCTACTTCGACGGCAAGGACAGCGACTACGACGTCGCGGCCATCACGCTGTGGCCCCGCAACGGCGCCAGCGTCGCCAACGTGACCGGCTGGCAGGGTTACAAGTTCGGCTCCGGCTACGACTGGAACGTCTACGAGTTCGGCTACCCGTTCGACACGCACCCGGCCCGCGCCGGCATCACCGGGCAGCAGCTGCGCTACTGCACCGGCACGACGTGGCGCCCGGGCATCTGGCCGTTCCAGCCCGACCAGGAGGCCATCCACTGCGACCAGGGCCACGGCGCCAGCGGCGGTCCCTGGCTCGACGACTTGCAGCTCGCCCGCGGCTGGGGCTACCTCGTCGGCAACGTGAGCTACCACCCCGACGACAACTCCGACGAGGAACGCAGCCCGCACTTCGGGGACGCGGCGATCAACGTCTACAACGCCCAGCAAGCCGCCTGACCCACACCACGTCGTGAGTGTTCAGGGCGGTTCTAACCGCCCTGAACACTCACGACGTCCCTAGCCGAGGCCGATGGCGAACACGTGCAGGTCCGGGTCGGCCGGCAGGGTCACCGAGGCGATCTGCTTGCCCGCCGGGGCTGCGAACGGCGCCGTCGCGTAGACCGACGCGCCGCCGCCCGGCCCGCCCGGCTGGTTGCGGTGGTCGGCGCGCGCGACGAGCGTGTTGCCGAACACCGGATCGGTACCGCCGCCCGGGAACACCCAGTCGCCGAAGGACAAGTCGGCCTGGCCGGTGGTGCCGTCGGTGAAGGTGACGGTCGCCTTGGCCTGGTGGTCGCCGTTCGACGCCGTGCCGACGAAGGACAGCCGGGTCCCGGACAGCCGGATCGTCTGCCCCGCCGGGACGACGTTGTCCGGGCGGCCGGCCGGCGCCGCGGGCCAGGTGAACGTCGTGCCCACCGCCTGGGCAGGCTTACCGCCCACCAGTCCCGCCGCGGCCAGCGCCTCGCGGGAGAGGCTGTTCCCGGCGCCGTCGATGTCCGCCGAACCCACGTCGCCGTCGTCCGAGATGCCGACGTTCGAATACGCGGCGGCGAGCCCGCCCTTCGGCGCGACCAGCACGATCACCGAGCCGGGCACCGACGTCGAGCCGCCCCGGACGGTCACCGGGACCTGGTAGTAGCCCTCGGGTGTCCCGGCGGCCACCGAAACCGTCAGCTTCGCGGTGCCGCTGCCGGTCCGGTCGTCGAGCCGGACCTGCCGCGGCCCCGTGACCGTCAGGCCGGCCGGCGCCTTCGTCGTAACGTCCAGCGTGCGGTCGTGCCCGCCGAGCCGTTGCGCGCTGACCGTGGCCTCGCCCGTGCTGCCCGGCTCGACGACGACCTGGTTGGTCGCCGACGTCAGGAACGGCTTCTCCTTGTCCTGATAGGACGGCGGCGCCGAGTTGGCCGCCCACCGTTTGTCCGGAGTGGACTGCAGCGAGAAGTCCAGCCGGGCGCCGTCGCGCACGGTGTTCGCGGGCAGGTAGGTGCGGTCCCAGTCACGGCCGTTCAACGACAGGTCGTGGACGTACGGCGTGCCTGAAGACGCCTTCGGCGCGCGGATGTCGATCGTCCGTCCCTTCGGGAGCGACAGCACGGCCCGCTCGAACAGCGGGCTGTGCACGACCAGGTCCGGCGTGCCCGGCGTGGCCGGGTAGATGCCGAGCGCGGCCCAGACGTACCACGACGACTGCGCGCCGAGGTCGTCGTTGCCCGGCTCGCCGTCCGGCGTCGCGCTGAACAGCGTCGTGGCGATCTCTCGGACCACCTGCTGGGTCTTCCACGGCTGCCCGACGTGGTTGTACAGCCACGGCACGCCGAAGTCGGGCTCGTTGCCGGCCCACATGTTCGGCTCGTTCGGGCCGACGTTCAGCTTCTGGAAGAACGTGTCCAACCGCTGTGCAACGGCGGCCGGCCCGCCCATCGCCGTCACCAGGCCGGCCGGGTCCTGCGGGACCAGCCAGGTGTACTGCGCGGCGTTGCCCTCGTCGAAGCCGTCCTGGCCGAACTTGCCGGGCGGTGGCGGGACGTAGGCCGGGCCGTCCGGGAAGCGCCCGTCCTGCCCGCGCGGCTGGATGTACCCGGTGAGCGGGTTGAAGATGTTCTGCCAGTTCTGGCCGCGCCGGGTGAACTCGCGCGCGACGTCCCGGTCGCCGATGCCCTGGGCGAGCTGCGCGATGGCGAAGTCGTCGATCGCCCACTCCAGGGTGATCGACGCGCCGACACGGGCGTGGTCGCCGCGGGAAGCGTCGTTGTTCGGCAGGTACCCGCGGGCGACGTAGTCCGCGATGCCCTTGCGTTCCTGGTACGCGCCGGGCGTGTCGTCGACCGAGGTCGCGCCCTTGACCAGGTACTTCAGCGCCGTCTTGACGTCGAAGTCCCGCGCACCGAACGCGTAGAGGCTGGAGATCAGCGCGACCGAGCTGTCGCCGGTCATCTGGCCGGTGTAGTCGTTCGCCATCGGCCAGCGCGGCCACCAGCCGCCCTGCACGGCGTCGTTGGTCAGCGACTGCGCCATGTCGCTGGCTTCCGCCGGGAACAGCATCGCCTGCAGCGGCGCGAGCGAGCGGTAGGTGTCCCAGTCGGAGAAGTTCGCGTACTGGTGCCGCCCCTTCGGCAGCGTGCGGATCCGGTCGTCGAAGCCGATGTAGCGCCCGTCGGCGTCGTCGAACGTGTTCGGGTGCATCAGGGAGTGGTACAGGAAGGTGTAGAACGTCTTGAGCTGCGCCGCATCGCGACCCGCAACCCGGATCTTGCCCAGCGCCTGCGTCCACTTGTCCCTTGTGGACTTGCGGACAGCGCCGAAGTCGAAGCCCGGTACTTCGGCGGCCGCGTTGGCCTTCGCGCCGTCGACGCCCACATAGGACATCGACACCTTGGCGTGCACCACGCTCTGTCCGCCGAAGGTCAGGTACGCGCCTGCCTTCGGCGAGTCGACGCTGTCGGTATCCGGCTTGACGCTGGAACCGTCCCAGGTGCCGTGCGCGGTGAACGGCTGGTCGAAGGTGATGTCGTAGTAGACCGTGTACTTGTTCGGCTTGCCGCAGAAGTTGCCGGTGGTCGCCGAGCCGCTGACCTCGCGGTCGCCGGTGATCTTCAGGTCGGCCTGCGAGTTCCCGGCGAGGCTGGCGCCGCCCTTGACGAGCACCTGCGCGTTCGCGCCGGCCGGGAAGGTGAACGCGGCGAGCCCGGTGCGCGTGGTCGCGGTCAGCTCGGCCCGGACCTTCGAGTCGGCGAGCGTCACGGCGTAGTAGCCCGGCTCGGCCTTCTCGTCGTCGTGGGTGAAGTGCTCGGTGCGGTCCCAAGGCGCGCTGCCGACGTCGCCGGTGATCGGCAGGATCGGCACGTCACCGAACGCGTTGCAGCCGACCGAGGCGTGATCGAGGCTGAAACCTCGGATCTGATCACTGTGGTACTGGTAGCCGGCGTACGCGCCCTGGGTGTCCGGCGAGAACTGCATCATCCCGAAGGGTGCCGCCGGGCCGGGGAAGTTGTTGATTTCGCCGACCGAGCTGCCACCGCTGCCGGTCCCGATCAGCGGGTCGACGTACGCCGCCGGGTCCTCCACCAGCGGTGACATCGTTGTCGGAGCCGCCGAAGCGACGCCGGGGACCCCGATCACCGCCGTCGCGACGATCGCCGCCATGAGCCTGACTCGCACCGATGCCTCCCGAGGCTGCCCCAGCCAACACTGCCTGGACATCCGACCTTTGCCTGCCGGCGGGCCCGGGGTCAACACTTTGACAAAGACCTGGCTCGTTCCCCTGAGGTATGAAGATCCGGTCAGGATCGGGTGGGAGGGGTGTCAGGACGCCTACTGTCTACGCCGTGTGCGCACGTGTACTGGTCGCCGAGGACGACGAGAAGCAGGCCGAAGTCCTCCGGCTCTACCTCGAGAGCGAAGGGCACACGGTCGTGCTGGCCCCCGACGGCCGGGCCGCCCTCGACGAGGCCCGCCGCGACCGCCCCGACCTGCTGGTCCTCGACGTGATGATGCCCAAGGTCGACGGCCTGGACGTCTGCCGGATCCTGCGCGGCGAATCCGACGTCGCGGTGCTGATGCTCACCGCCCGGGCCACCGAGGACGACCTGCTGCTCGGCCTGGACCTCGGCGCGGACGACTACCTGACCAAGCCCTACAGCCCGCGCGAGCTGATGGCCCGGGTGAGAACGCTCCTGCGGCGGACGGCCGCCCGGCGCGAACCGGCCGACACGGCGTTGCGCGCGGGCGGGCTGCGGCTCGACCCGGTGCGGCACGAGGTGTCGGTCGACGGCCGCCCGGTGGAGACGACGCCGGGCGAGTTCCTGCTGCTCGCGACGCTGATCAAGCAGCCGGGCCGGGTGTTCACCCGGCGTCAGCTGCTGGAGCTGACCCGCGGCGACGACCGGTTCGTCAGCACCCGGATCATCGACGTCCACGTGCTCAACCTGCGCAAGAAGCTCGAGCCGGACCCGGCGAAGCCGCAGTACCTGCTGACCGTCTTCGGCGTCGGCTACAAGTTGGCCGCCGAGAACAGTGCGTAGGCCGTTTCCGAGAAGACGCAGCCTGGTCCTGCGGCTGTCGGCCGTCTCGCTGCTCATCGCCCTCGGCTCGATCGCCGCGACGGCGTGGCTCGCCGTGCAGACCACCACCCGCGCGATCCAGCAGGAACAGGGCCAGGCCCTGTCCGACGACGCGATGATCTACACCCGGCTGCTCGGCTTCGCCGCGGCGAACCACAGCTGGGACCAGGCCGGCCCGAAGCTGCGGGCGCTGGCCGGGGAGACCGGCCGCCGGATCGTCGTGACCACCATCGACCGGCGGGTGCTGGCCGACTCCGGAGGCGCGCCGGTCACGCTGCCGGTGAAGGCGAGCGCGTCGGTGGACCCGCTGC
The DNA here is from genome assembly GCF_036104975.1 of Amycolatopsis sp. NBC_00355. Classification (GTDB taxonomy): domain Bacteria; phylum Actinomycetota; class Actinomycetes; order Mycobacteriales; family Pseudonocardiaceae; genus Amycolatopsis. The sequence goes on from NZ_CP107982.1 coordinate 4,921,072, forward strand.
ACGTCGACCCGGTCTTGATGCCGGGCGCCGGGACCAGCGGCATCGACCCGCGTGCGGTGGGGCCGTTCCGGCTGCCGCCCCGCGAACACGAGGACCTCGCCGCCCTGGCCGAGAAGGCGGTCCGGTGCCTCGACGACATGGGCCTGCGCAGCGAGGTGCAGGACTCGCCGAGCGGCCGGCCCCAGATCAGCGCGCCCGACCCCGTCACCGCCCGCTACTTCGCGGCCAAGTGCGGGTTCTACGAGCTCGCGGACCCCACGCCGACCGAGCAGGCCGCGCTCACCAGCCTCAACGACGCCGTGAACACCTGCCTCCAGCGCCGGGGCTCGGGGCAGGTGAAGCTCACCCTCGACTTCGAGGCGCTCGGCACCTCCGACCAGGGGCCGGCCGGCGCCTGTATCGACACGGCACGGCGTGAGCAGCTCGCGCCGTACGTCGCGCCGCCCGCGCTGCTGTTCACCCTCGGCCCGGGCGACTCGCCGGTGCCGACGTTCACGCTCTCGCGGGAGAACCTGACGCGGATCCTCGCGGTGACCGGCGGGGTGCTGGCGCTGGCCGTAGCGATCACCGTGCTGGTCTCGACGCGGTTGTCGCGCCCGCTGCGGGCGCTGACCGAGGCGGCCGAGCAGGACCGGCCGGCGCCGGTGAAGTCCCGCGACGAGGTGGGTTACCTCGCGACCGCGTTCAACGACCTCACCGCGCGCCGCGAACGCATCGAGGAGCAGCGCAAGGCGATGGTCAGCGACATCGCGCACGAGCTGCGCAACCCGCTGAACGTGATCCGCGGCCGGCTGGAGGCCGCCGAGGACGGGCACCTGCCCTTCGACCAGGCACTGAGCTCGTCGCTGCTCGAAGAAACGGTGCTGCTGCAGCACATCGTCGAGGACCTGCAGGACCTGGCCGCGGCCGACGCCGGGCACCTGCGGCTCTACCCGGAGACCGTCGACGCGGCCGAGCTGGCCGGCCAGGTCGCGGCCGCGCATGCCGACCGGGCCGCCGCGGCCGGTGTCACGCTGTCCGTCGAGGCCGCCGGGGAAGCCCGGCTGACGGCCGACCCGGTCCGCCTGCGCCAGGTGACGGGCAACCTGGTGGGCAACGCGATCCGGCACACCCCGGTCGGCGGCCGCGTCACGATCCACGTCTCGTCCACTGTGGACGAGGTCGTGCTCGCGGTCGCGGACACCGGCACCGGGATCGCCCCAGAGCACCTGCCGCACGTGTTCGACCGGTTCTGGCGGGCCGAGAAGTCCCGCAGCCGCCAGACCGGCGGCAGCGGGCTCGGCCTCGCCATCGTGCGCCACCTCGTGCAGGCGCACGGCGGCACCATCGCCGTCGAGTCCGAAGTGGATAGTGGCTCGACGTTCACGGTCCGGCTACCGAAGGCGGATCTCCGTGGTGAGGGTGCCGGGGTGCGGGACGCGTAGGACGTGCAGCCGGCGGGCGCCGTCCCGCAGGAAGGTGACGGCGGTGGCGCTGACGGTCGCGGCGAGCGGGGGTACCCCAGCCGATGGTGATCGTCGTACCCCCGCGGCGGATCGTGAGGCCGGACGCCGTCGCGGCCGCGTTCGCGCCGTAGGTGACCGGGGTGCCGTCGGTGAAGGTGACGTGGTCACCCGGGTGCAGGACCAGCGGGACCTGTTCGGTCAGCTCCGCGGGTGTGAAGAGCCGCCGCACCGGGGCGCCGGGCCGTACCCGCCGCGCCGAGCACTGTGGCGGCCGCGGCTCCGCCGAGGAAGGTTCTGCGATCGATCACGACTGCCTCCTGGGGCTTGTCCGGTGGGTCTGCTCGATGGGTTTCGTGATCCAGGTGGTTCCTGGCGGTGCGGGCGGAGCACCCTCGTACCGGGGTCGTACTCGGGTGATCCGCCCGTGCCGCCAGGGGCCGCCTGGGCGCGAAAACCGCGAGCAGACCCGCCGGACGAGCCCTAGCCCTTGAGGCCGCTTTGGGCGAGCCCTTCGACGAACTGGCGTTGCGCGATGATGAAGACCAGCAGCACCGGCACGACCGTGGTGGTCGCGGCGGCGAGCTGGACGTTCCAGAGGTGGCCGCCGTAGACGTCGACGTACTGCGTCAGCGCCACCGGCAGCGTGTACCTGGTCTTGTCGGTCAGGTAGACCAGCGGTTCCAGGAAGAAGTTCCACGTGTTGAGGAACGTGAAGATCGCGACGGCCGCCAGCGCGGGCTTCGCGATCGGCATCGCGACGCGCCGGTAGAGCCCGAAGCGCGACAGGCCGTCGAGCCGGCCCGCCTCCTCCAGCTCGCCCGGGATCGTGATGAAGAACTGCCGCATCACGAACGTCGCGAGCACGCTCGGCGCGCCGAAGATCGGCACGACGATCAGCGGCCAGTGCGTGTTCGTCAGCCCGAGGTCGTCGACCAGCCGGAACAGCGGGATGATCGTGACCTCGCTCGGCACCATCAGCCCGATGAGGATCAGCCCGAAGAACTTCTCACCGCGGAACCGGATGCGTGCGAACGCGTAGCCGGCCAGCGAGGAGAAGAACATCGTGCCCAGGGTGACCAGCACCGCGATGTACAGGCTATTGAAGTACTGCTGCGCCAACGGGAAGTCGGTGAACGCCGTCTTGTAGTTCTCCCACTGCGGCTGGCTCGGAAACAGCTTCGGCGGGTACGCGAGCACCTCGTTGGCCGGCAGCAGCGACGCCGTGATCATCCACCAGGTGGGGAACACAAACGGCACCGCCAGCACGATCATCACCACGTAGCAGGTGATCTTCGCCCTACGACTCATGGAACACCCACCGCCTCCGCATCCGCCACTGCAGCAGCGTCAGCACCAGGATCACGAGGAACAGCACGACGGCCAGCGCGGCGCCGTAACCGAGGTCGTGGTTGGCGAACGCCTGCTGGTAGAAGTAGAAGACGAGCACGTTGGTGCTGTCCGCGGGCCCGCCCAGGGTCAGCACCTGGATCTGCGCGAACACCTGCAACGCGCCGGCGACCGTGATGATCGCCGTGAGCAGCGTCGTCGGGCTGATCATCGGCAGGATCACCGAGCGGAACCGCCGCCACGGCCCGGCACCGTCCAATTGGGACGCCTCCATGATGGACGCCGGGATCCCTTGCAGCGCGGCGAGGAACAGCACCATGTTGAGCCCGACGTTCTTCAGCACCTGCACCACGATCACCGACAGCATCGCGCTGCCGTTGCCGCGCAGCCAGTTCGGGCCGTCGATCCCGATCGTCTGCAACAGCGAGTTGATCCCGCCGTTGTCCTGCAGCAGGAAGTTCCACACGATCGTCCACGCCACGAGCGTGATGACCACCGGTGAGAAGAAGATCGTCCGGAACACCGTGGTGCCGCGCAGTTTCAGGTTCAGCAGCAACGCGAGCGAGAGCGCCAGCGCGAGGTTCAGCACGACCAGGCCGACGCAGAAGATCGCCGTCGCGCGGGCGACCTTCGGCGCGGTCGGGTCGTCGAAGAGCTTCGCGTAGTTGTCCGCCCCGGCGAACGACGACGTCCCGGCCAGCAGGTTGACGTCCTGGAAGCTGTACCAGACCACCGCGGCCAGCGGCGCCACGACGAAGGCGAGGAAGCCGAGGGCCTGCGGGGCGATGAAGATCCACCCCGCGAGCTCTTCGCGCTTCTTCGACGTGAGCGTCACCGGCTCAGCACCGGGTCGATGGCTTGGCACACCCCGGCCAGCGCGGCGGGCACGTTCGCATCCGGCTTCCACATCGGGTCCAAAGCGGACTGGACGAGCGACGCGATCCGCGCGCTACCGGTGTGCGACGGCAGGACCGCGCCGTTCTTGATCCCGTTGACCACGACGTTCTGCAGCTGTTCCTGGCTGAACAACGGGTTCGCCTTCGCCAGGGTCGCCGCGTTGATCAGGCTGTCGCGCGCCGGCGGGAAGTACTGGCCGAGCTTCGCCGAGTTGGCCGGGTCGGTGAAGAACGCCAGGAAGTCCGACGCGGCCTTGGCGTGCTTGCCCTTCACCGGGACGCCGATCCCGGCCTGGCCGATGACCTGCGCGTTCGCCTTCGGCCCGGCGGGCAGCGGGACGATGCCCCAGTCGAACGGCTTGGCCTTGAGCAGCCCGGCGCGGCTGATCTGCGCGATGGTCAGGCCCGCTTCGCCGGCGAAGAAGTCCGCCGTGGTGCCCGGGCCGGGCAGCGCCTTGTCGGTGAAGATCGCCTGGTGCAGGAAGGTCATCGCGGACGTCATCTCCGGCGTCGCGAACCCGCAGGTCCTGCCGTCCGGGCCCCAGGCGTCGGCGCCGAAGCCGCGCCAGACCGAGGCGAGCAGCACCCACTGCTTGTACTCGAACTCGCGGACGACCAGGCCGGCCTTGCCGGTGTCGCGCGCGGCGACCTGGGTGGCGATCTGCTTGGCGGCGTCCCAGGTCCACCGTCCACTCGCGAGCAGCTGGTCCGGCGTCTCGGTGACGCCGGCTTGGGTGAGCAGGTTCTTGTTGTAGAACATGCCGAACGGCGACGTCGAGAACGGGTAGGCGAAGAGGCTGTCGCCCTTGGTCCACAGCTTCGTGGCGGACGGGACCAGTTCGCCGGCGTTGTAGCCCGCGGTCGCGCTCAGCGTGGGCTCGAGGTCGGTGAGCGCGCCGGACTGGACGAAGTCCGGGGCGTCGCGCTCGAGAATCCAGGCGAGGTCGGGCGGGTTGCCGCCGGACATCTGCGTCGTCAGCGCGGCCGAGTACGCGCTCGTGTCGCCCGGGACGACGTCGAACTTCACCGACGCGACCTCGGGGTGGGCCTTGCGGTACTCGGCGGCGATGGAGTCGAAGAGGGCGAGCTGGTTCTTGTCCGTGGTCCAGACCGTCATGCGCAGTGCGATGTTCGTGTCGTCGCCGGCGCCGCCCGAGCAGGCGGTCGAGGCCACAGCGACGGCGGACAACGCCGCGGCGATGAGCAGCCGGGCTCTCTGGTAGGCCACAATGCCTCCTGGTTATTCGAATTAGCAGCGACGGTAAACGTCTCGTTCGTAGGCTGTCAACAGCCAGTACGCCTAGTTTTGAGTGTGCACTGTGTTAGTGAATGTGCACTGTGGAGGGTGCTGCCGCAGTGGCACCTTCGTGGAACGTGCACGGCAGCAGCAGCTGCCGGGGCTTCGGATCCGCGAGCAGCTCGACCAGGACGCGCACCGCGTGCGCGCCCATCTCGTGGCGCGGGATGCGGAACATCGACCAGTCGGTGGGCGTGGTCGGCACCGCGTGCGCGGCCGGCTGCTGCGACGGGTCGGCGTCGCCCAGCACGACGAGCGAAAGGTCTTCGGGCACGCGCACGCCGAGATCGTCCGCGCACGCCAGGATGCCGTCGGCCATCGCCGAGCTCTCGACGAGCAGCGCGGTGACGCCTTCGTCGAGCGCCTGCCGCAGCGCGAGCGCCGGGTCGTCGGCGAGGAACACGAGCGGCGGCCGGCGGTGCTTGCGCGCCGCCGCCTCGTAACCGGTGCGGCGGTCGAGCGTCGGCTCGTTCTCCTCGGCGACGCTCAGCAGCCCGATCTTGCGGTGCCCGAGCCGCCACAGCCACTCGTGGACCTCACGGGTGGCCGCGACGTAGTCGGCGCCGACGTAGCTGATCGGCCCGGTCGGCGACTCGCGGCGGCCGACGAACACGAACGGGAACTGCTCCTCGACGAGCTGCGCGAGCTCCTGCGGGTCGTTGTGCCGGCCGAGCAGGATCGAGCCGTCCGCGATGCGCAGCCGGTTCGTGCCCTGGTCGTAGATGCGGCGGCGCCCGTCGCGGCGGCCACCGCTGGTGAACAGCAGCAGGTCGAAGCCCTGGGCCTCGGCCTCCTCCTCGATGCCGAGCAGGAACGGCCGGTAGAAGTCGGCCACGCCGGACGGGAACACCGACTCGTAGGTGAACACGCCGAGGATCTGGTTGGACTTGCCGCGCAGGCGGCGGCCCATGATGTCCACGGTGTACCCGGTCTCGCGGAGCACCTGCTGGACGCGCTCGCGGGTCTCCGGCGTGATGCGGAGGCTGTCGGAGCCGTTCAGGACCATCGAGACGACGGCCTGCGAGACGCCGGCCAGGCGTGCCACCTGGGCCTGCGTGACCCGGCCCGAACCCGCCGTCATCGATGACTCCCTCCAGCGCGACTGCCGCGGACAATCGGCACAGTACAGGCGGCACTTTCAGTACCCCCGCACTTCCGGCCACCGGCGCTCCACCCCGGCGGCATCCAGGTCGCGCGCGAACTCCTCGAAGAGCCGGCCGTCGGCCTGCACGGCTCGCGGCTCGACGCCCTCGCGCACCGCGAACGCGGCGAGCAGCCCGGCGACCTCGCCGATGTTCCATTCGACCGGGTGCAGCCGGAAGCATCCGTTGGTGATGTGGGTGGTGCCGATGTTCTTGCCCGCGGGCAAGAGGTTGGTCACCCGGACGGGCAGCAGCGCGCCGAGCGGGATCTCGTAGGGCACGCTCGCGACGTCGACGTAGTTGTCCCCGCCGGTCGACGGGTGCAGGTCGATCCGGTAGCTCCCGACCCCGACGGCGTCCGCGCGCCGGACCCGGCCGTCGACGCCGAGGATCTCCGCCGAGACGTCGTGCTCGGTGACGGTGGTGACCGCCTTGATCCGCCGCGCTTCCCGGACGTACGCCGACTTCGCGAGCCCGTCCTGGGTGCCCGTGACGTCGGGCCGCAGCTTGAGGCCGGGGAAGCCGGTGCCGCCGTCCGCGCGGGGCGCCTCGGTCTGCAGCCAGTACAGGACGGACAGGCTCAGCTGCTTGGCTTCGTGGTGCGCCTCTTTGACGGCGGCTTCGTCCGCGTGGCCGGGGATGGTCAGCGCGGGCTTGAGCCAGTAGTCGTTGAGCGGCCAGTTGACCAGGGTGATGTCGGAGTCGAAGGCGCCGTCGGCGTGCAGGCCGCGGGCCAGGATGCGCCGGAACGCCCAGAGTTCCTTGTCCCCCGCGTCGGCGCTCTGATCGGCGCTGACGGCCAGGGGATCGCCGGCCGGGTTGGGCACAAAAGTGCGCTTGACCGGGTCCAGGGTCCGCGGGTCGGGGGCGACGAAGCCGAGCAGCGGGCCGGGCCAGAAGTCCGGCTGGTAGTCGCGCCAGAAGCCGTACATCCCGGGCCGGTCGATGACGTGGTGCTCGCCCTCGTGGTGCGAAACGGCGAAGCAGTAGGTGATCCCCTGCAGGTTGGCGGGATCGGCCTGCGCCGGGGCGTGCGGTTCGCCGTGTTCGGACTGCGCTTCCGCGCCGGTGACGTGCTCGGTGCCGGTGAGCGGCAGGAGGTCGCCGTCCTCGGTGGCGTCGACGACGTACCGCGCGGTGACGGTGACGCGCTCGCCGCGGCGGTCTTCGAGGGTCACGGCGTCGACCCGGTCGCCGCTGGTCACGGCGTCGACCGGCCGGTGTTCGAGCAGGACGTCGATCCGCCCGGCGCTGCGGTGCGGCGCGAGCAGGCTCTCGACGACGGCGAGCGCGACGCGCGGTTCGTGGCAGAGCTTGCTGACCTTCCCGGCGCCCGGGTTCAGCTCGGCCTGGGCGGCGGCTTCGGCGCGCAGCGGGTAGTGGCGGCGGTAGTAGCCGCGGATGCCTTCGCGCAGCTCACGGTAGGTGCGGGTGGACCCGAAGCGCTCGATCCAGGGGTTCTCGTCGGGCGGCACGGCCTGCGCGGTCAGCTGCCCGCCGAGCCAGTCGGTCACCTCGGTGAGCACCACGCGCCGCCCGGCCTTGGCCGCCGCCAGCGCGGCGGCGACCCCACCGAGACCGCCGCCGACCACCAGAATCTCCGTGTCCAGTTCCCTCATGAGCCTTCCGCATCTCGCCACAGTGCCGGAGTAATACGAATTACTACCGGCGTATGGTGCGTGAGGAACCAGCCCGAAGTCAAGGGTGAGCGGGGTCTGCCGCGGCTTGTCGTGAGTGGTTAGGGCGGTTAGAACCGCCCTAACCACTCACGACCCGCCGCGGCAGAGAGCTAGAGCGGAACGCCCGCGTAGTTGTTGGCCAGTTCCGTGGACGCGGCTTCCGACGTCACCGTCCGCTGGAGCTGGGACAGCTGGAGCTGCGCGTCGAAGTCGTCGCCGTGGCGGTGCAGCATCGACGTCATCCACCACGAGAAGTGCGTGCAACGCCAGACCCGCTGCAACGCCGCGTCCGAATAGGCGTCGACGAGGCCGTCGTCGCCCCGGAAGGAAGCCGTGAGAGCCGTGGAAAGCAGCGCGACGTCGGCCACCGCGAGGTTCAGGCCCTTGGCACCCGTCGGCGGGACGATGTGCGCGGCATCCCCGGCCAGGTAAAGGTTTCCGTGCCGCATCGGGGTCGTCACGAAGCTGCGCATCGGCAGCACGCTCTTCTCCGTGATCGGTCCCGTGTGCAACGTCCAGCCCGGCACCCCCAGGCGTTCCGACAGCGCCGTCCAGATCCGGTCGTCACTCCACCGCGCGATGTCCTCGTCCGGCGTCACCTGCAGGTAGAACCGGCTGACGTGCGGCGAACGCATGCTGTGCATGGCGAAGCCGTCCGGGTGCCACGCGTAGATCAGCTCATCGGTCGACGGCGCGACGTCGGCCAGCACCCCCAGCCACGCGAACGGGTACGTCCGCTCCCAGACCTTCTGCCGCGGCATGAACGAGCGGCTCGGCCCGTGAAAACCGTCGCAGCCGACGACGACGTCCGCGTCGATCCGCTGCGCGCGCCCATCGGCGTCCACAAAGGACACCGACGGCGAGCCGGTGACGTCGTGCAGCTCGACGTCGGACACGGAGTAGAACGCCGGCCGCCCGGCCTTTTCCCGCGCCGCCATCAGGTCCTTGGTCACCTCGGTCTGGCCGTAGACCGTCACCGACCGGCCGGTGAGGTCCACAAAATCCAGGTGGTGCCGGTTCCCCGGCCATTGCAGGTGGATCCCGCGGTGTTCCATGCCCTCCGCGTCGAGCCGGTCGCCGAGGCCCACGTTCCGGAGCAGCTCGACCGTGCCCGCTTCGAGGATGCCCGCGCGGATGCGCGCCTGGACGTACTCCGCGGTCTGCCGTTCGAGCAGCACCGAGTCGACGCCCTCGAGGCCGAGCAGGTGGGACAGCAGCAGCCCGGCCGGGCCGGCGCCGACGATGGCGACCTGGGTGCGCACGCGGAACGTCCTTTCGACGGCTGGACCCCGAGGATGCCGCCGAGAGCACCCGTCACACCAGGGCATTCTCACTCATTGAGAGATTGTCCGCGAAATACCGCGCGCCGCGGCGAGCAGGGCCGGGATCTGCGCCCGCGCGTTCCGGCCGGTGGGCACGATCACCGACAGCGCCGCGACGACGTCGCCGGCCGGCCCGCGCAGCGGCACGGCGATGCCGGTCGTCTCCTCGTCGATGAAGCCCGCGCAGTACGCGTAGCCGTCGCGCCGGACGTCGGCGAGGAACCGCCGCAGCCGCGCGGGCTCGGTGAGCGTGGTGCGCCGATACGCCGGAAGCGGCCCGGCCAGCACCTCTTCCCGCAGCTCGGCGGGCGCGTGGGCCAGCAGCACGAGCCCGGACGACGACGCGTGCAGCGGCAGCCGCCCGGCCACCCGCGTCACGTTGACGACCGCGCCGGGCGCCGAAAGCCGCTCGACGAACAGCACCTCACGGTCCTCCAGGACGGCGAGCTGCGTGTGGTGCCCGACAACGGCGTGCAGGTCCTCCATGAACGGCAGCGCCGCTTCCCGCAGCCCGAGCGTCGGCGACGCGCGCGACGCCAGTTCCCACAACCGGACGCCCACCCGGACCCGCCGGTCGGGATCACGCCGCAGCCAGCCGTGCCCGACCAGCTCGTCGATCAGCCTCGACGCCGTCGCGACGTGCAGGCCGGCACGCCGCGCGACGTCCGACACGCGCAGCGCCGGCGTGTCCGGCCCGAACGTCTCGAAGACGCGGACGACGCGCGAAATCACGGACTCGCCGTGGGCCGGTCTCACCACGTCAGGCAGTGTGCCCCACCCGCCGGCGGGGCACACCGCGACGCGTCACGGCAGGGCGTTCAGGAACGGCTCGTGGCTGTTCTGGAACTCCCAGTTGTAGTACTTGTCCCAGTTGATCGACCACGTCATCAGCCCGCGCAACGCCGGCGACGCGCCGCCGCGCAGCGTGTACGAGCCGCAGCCGGTGCCCTTGGCCAGGCAGGTCACCGCCGTCTGGACGACGGACGGCGCGAGGTAGCCGTTGCCGGCGCTGACCGCCGCCGGCAGCCCGACCGCGATCTGGTCCGGCCGCAGCCCCGGGAAGAACTGGCCGGTGTTCGCCACGCTGAAACCGGCCTTGAGCATGTCGCCCATCGCGATCGGGAAGTCCGCGGCGCCCATGTTGTGGTACTGGTTGTCCAGGCCCATCACCGGGCCGGAGTTGTAGTCCTGGACGTGCAGCACGGTCAGCGAATCGCGTAGCGCGTGGATCACCGGCAGGTACGCGCCGGTCCGCGCGTCACCGCCGCCCGAGCCGCCGTAGAACTGGTAGCCGACCTGGACGAAAAACGTCTCCGGTGCCATCGTCAGCACAAAACCCGCGCCGTACCTGGCTTTCAGCGACTTCAGCGCGGAGATCAGGTTGACGATCGACGGCGTGGTCGGGTTGTGGAAGTCCGTGTCGCCGGCGTTGAGCGAGAGCGAGTGGCCCTCGAAGTCGACGTCGAGGCCGTTGAGACCGTACTTGTCGATGATCGCCGAGACGGAGCTGACGAAGGCGTCGCGCGCGGCGGTCGTGGTCAGCTGGACCTGGCCGTTCTGGCCGCCGATGGAGATCAGGACCTTCTTGCCCTCCGCCTGCTTCGCGCGGATCGCGGCGATGAAGTCGGCGTCGCTCTCGACGTTCGGGCACTCCGCGACCGAGCAGCGGTTGAAGCGGATGTCGCCGGAGGTCACCGACGTCGGTTCGCCGAAGGACAGGTCGATGATGTCCCAGGCGGCGGGCACGTCGGCCAGCCGGACGTAGCCGGAGCCGTTCGCGAAACTCGCGTGCAGGTAGCCGATCAAGGAGTGCTTCGGCAGGCCGGTGTCGACGCAGCCGGTGGTGCTGCCGGTGGCCGCGGCGGTGCGCGGCGACTCGCCGGCGGTGTTGTACGCGGCCACGGCGTAGCTGTGCGTCGAGCAGGCGGTCAGCCCCGTGAGGGTGGCGCTCGTCCCGGTGACGGTCGTGCGCAGCGTGCTGCCTTCGTAGACGCGGTAACCGGTGACAGTGCCCGCGCTCGCGCCCCAGCTCAGGGCGATGGACGAGGTCGTGACGGCGCCGACCGACGGCGTCCCGGGTGCTCCCGGCGTGCCCGGCGTGCTGCCGCCCGGGCCGTCGAGGACGACGTCGTCGGCGTAGTAGGTGCCCGCGCCGTACCAGCCGTGCAGGTAGAGCTGGGCCGACGTCTGGCCCGCGGCCGAGGTGAACGACAGCGAAAGCTGGTTGTAGGCGCCCGCGTTGCCCGACCAGGTCGACGCGCCGCCGGTGACGCCGAGGTAGACCGGGTTGCCGCGGACCCACGCGGACACGGTGTACGTCGTGTTCGGCAGCACGGACACCGTCTGCGCGCACTGGGCGTAGTCGGAGCCGGCCGGGGTGGCGGCGAGCGCGTAGCCGCCGGAGTGCACCGGCGTCGCCACGGCTGTGCCGCCCGAGCACGTCCAGCCCGACAGCGAGCCGGCCTCGAAACCGGGGTTGGCCAGCAGGTTGGCCGCCTCGGCGGCGCCTCCGCCGGCCACCAGACCGGAGAGCGCCAGCGCGAGGGCGGCGAGTGCGACGGAGAATCTGGAACGCCTCATCGGGTCCTCCAGTGGGGACGCGGTAGCACCGCGGAGAACCATATTGTCTAGACCACTGAGTGAAATGTCCAGACCAACTCGTCAGCAACCGACCAACAGCCGCACCACCAGGCGGGTGCGCGCCGCGCCGGCCCGGTCGACCACCTGGACGCTGCGCCACCCCGGCGGCACCCGGTCGGCGAGCAGCTCCTCCCGCCACTTCCCGGTGCGGCGGACGTGCCGTTCGAACGAGCGCGGCCGCACCATCCGGCCCCGGCTGCGCTGGCCTTCCAGGGCCTGCTCGGCGGTGGCGTCGACGAACAGCAGCCGCATCGAGCGCCCGGTCAGCCTCCCGACCAGGGCGAACAGCGCGCGGGTCGACGCCCGCGTCGACGGCTCGTGGACGACGAGCGGCCCGTCGGCGGCGATGGCCCGCCGGACGATCCGGAGCCGGTGCCCCGCGTGCACGAGCGGCCGGTACCAGCGGTAGGGCACCGCGTCCGGCAGCACCGTCGCCAGCCTCGCCCGGACCTGGTCGGAGTCGAGCACCGGCAGCCCCCCGGCCGCGTGCCGGAGCATGGTGGTCTTGCCCGCGCCGGGCAGCCCGGCGACGACGAGCAGGTCACGCGGTCCGAGCTCGATGACAGTGGGCGCGCTCATGTCCCGACAACGCCCGATCGAAGGTAATGGTTCCTTTACCTTCGACTCCGGTCCGTGACGGGGACGGTGACCGTCCGCACCGGCCACCCCGGCGGCGGGGCAACACCACTCCGCGGTGGGACCGGTTCTCACGTCCCGTGTCCGGCGTCACCCACTCGCCTGAAAACCCATGCGTGCCAGGGCATTCGACGGCCCGGAAACCGCTTCGGGTGAAGATCCTCCACGCCTCTTCCCGGCGTCTCGAAAATCCCTATCTTCTGGAAGGGACGCCACGGCCAGAACAGGGGAAAGGCACCATGACCCAGTCGCTGGAACTCCCACTCCAGGAATACTGTCTCGATTGGACACTCACCGGCGACGACGGCGGCCGGGTCGAAGTCACCCTCTCCGGTCAGGTGACCCTGCTCGACAACAACCGGTTCTACAAGATCGACGGGGTCGTCTACGTCGCGCAGGGCGACGCCGACATCCGCGCGGTCGGCAACCCGCGGCTGTCCGTGCGCCGCAACGGCGTCGAGAAGTCCGGGCGCCAGTGGGGCTGGGAGATGTGCTCGGCCCGCAAGAGCCTCGGCGCGCTCAGCACGATGGAGGGCTACTTCGTCCGCACCGGCTACTGGGCGCCCGCCGACCGCTCGATCCAGCTGAGCATGTGCGCCGAGCTCGGGTGGAGCCGGCGCAAGACCTACAGCCCGAACGTCACCGTCCGGATGATCGACTGATCTCTCACCGACCGAGCACAGTGGACTTGCGCCGGGCCGCCGCGACGACGAACCCGGCCGCGACGGCGCCCGCCACCGCGCACCCGGCGCCGAACCCCGCGGCCGGTTCGTGCACCCGCAGCACCGAGACGCACAGCCACACCGCGGCGCCGAACAGGACGCCGAGCACCGGCCCGGCGACCAGCGCGCCCCGCCCGCGGTGGCCGTTGCGGATGTTCCGCAGCACCGACTCCAGGTAGGCGAGGGCGAACAGCGCCAGGATGAGGCTGCCCGCCCCCATCGCGCTGGCCAGCGGGTGCTGCGAGGTGAGCAGCGTGAACGTCTGGGTGACGGTGCCGGTCTGGATGGTCGCGGTGACCGCCCCGCCGACGATCCACCGCGCCAGGCCCGGCAGCTCGAGCTGCGCGGTGAAGCCGTTGCCGGCGGCCTTCGCCGTCGTCTCGGCGGACCCGAGCGGGATCCCGGCGGCGGCCAGGTCGAGCGCGACCCGGCCGGGGTTTCCGGGGCCGGTCACCGTGAGCGGTTTGCTCAGGTCCACCTCGACCGGCGCCGACACGGGCGCCCCGCCGACGACCAGCGTCGGCGACGCCTGGTGCGGCAGCCGTTCCGGGGTGAGCAGGACGAGCACCACCAGCGCGATGAGCGCGGCGGCCGCGGCGAGCCGGAACCACAGCGTGGCCGCGTTCGACGGTGCTTCTTCGGCCACCGGCTGTTGCTGCTGCGGGATGCGCGTGGCCGACAACGTCGGGTCCGGCCCGGGCCGGACCGGCCGCGTCCGGGCGTCGGCCGGCGGGGCCGGCGCGGTCGGCGAGTTGAGCCCGGAGATCACCCGCGGCGTCAGGTGCAGCACCGGCACGCCGGCGCGTTCGAGCCAGCCCGGGCCGTAGACGGCGGTGGCGGCGCCCGCGAGGTCGGCCGCGAACGACTCGGCCTCCCGGTAGCGCGACTCGGGCTCGCGCGCGAGGCTGCGCATGATCACGCCGGCGATGGGCATCGGCACCCCCGCGATCGGCCGCGGGTCGGTGAACATGTGCTGGCGCATCATGCTGATCGCGCCGCGGGTGTTGTCGAACGGCAGCTGCCGGGACAGCAGTTCGTAGAGCACGGTGCCGGCCGCGTAGACGTCGGCCGCCGGGCTCAGCGCGTTGCCCATCGCCTGCTCCGGCGCGATGTAGGCCGGGGTGCCGAGGATCTCGCCGCCGTGCGTGACGAGCGTGGCGCCTTCGCTGATGACACGCGCGATGCCGAAGTCGGCCACCTTCATCACGCCCTGCGTGCTGAAGAGCAGGTTCCGCGGCTTGACGTCGAGGTGCAGCACACCGGCCCGGTGCGCCGCGTGCAGCCCGGCGAGCATCGCCAGGCCGATCGCGCACGCCTGCTCGCCGCTGACGCCACCGCCGTGGAACCGACTGTGCACGGTGCCGCCGTCGAGCCGTTCCATCACCAGCAGGTGCTCGCGCCCGGTGCGGACGTAGTCGTACACCGGCACGATGTGCGGGTGGTCCAGGCTGGCCAGCACCCGCGCCTCGCGGTCGAACAGCTCGCTGCTCGCGGCGTGGTTGAGCACGTCCCAGGGCAGCTGCTTGATCGCGACGCTGCGGCCCAGCGTCCGGTGCGTCCCGGCGAACACGACACCCATGCCGCCTTCGCCGATCTCGGCGCCGATGTCGTACTGCGGGAGCGCGGCGATCAGGTCCGCGGGTGCGCTCATCGGGTGCGGTCCCGGGTCGCGGGGACGCGCATCCGGACGGTCTGGTCGCCAGTACCGTCTCTCGGGCCTTCTCCCGGGGTTTCGTAGGCGGGCTCCGGGGCCGGCTTCACCGGGTTGGGCGTCAGGTACCCCAGCAGGAACGCGATCGCCGCGGCGCCGAGCACCACCGGGATCTCGATCGCCGGCTCCGGCGGGACCAGCCGCAGCACCGACAGCGTGATCACCGCGACCAGGCCGGTACCGAACCCGGCGGGCAGGAACCGCAGGCCGCGACGCCAGCGGTTGGCGGCCAGGCGGTGCCGGGCCAGCGCGAGCAGCGCCGTCAGCCAGGCCAGGATCGTGAGCACGAGCATCGCCAGGCCGAAGACGCCGTAGACCGACCAGAACGAGCCGCGGACGTCGGCGACCGTGGTCGCCTCGCCGAGCGTCGCGCGCCCGGCGTCGAGCAGCTCGACCGACGACGGCAGCAGCCCGGTCGCCTGCCCGGACAGGTCACCGAGGTCGAGCACGAACGTCCGGCTCACCTTGCCCCGCGCCGGCACCTCGAACGGCGCCGTCGTGTCGTAGGCGAAGAAGGTGAGCGCGAGAGCGACGCCGGACACGCGCACGCTGCGGACCCGCACCGGTGTGTTGCCGGTGTTGGTGGCCACGACCTCGAGCTTGACCTGGCTCGCCGGGTCGATCGGGACGGTGGCGTCCGCGATCGGCCGGTCGTCGATCGACACCTGCAGTCCGAGCGAACCCGACTCCGCCGAGGCGGGCGGTGCGCCGAGCAGCACCGCGCACAAACCCAACGCAACCCCCGCCGCGATGACACGTCCCATTGGGCATCCCCTACTTGCGTAATCCGACTGGTCCGGAATGCTACAGCGAGCACACACCCGGGGAGGGACGTTCCGATGCGTTACGTGGTTCGGTTGTTTTTCGGCGCGCTGGCCGGAGCGTTGCTCCTGGTCCTGTTCGCATTCGGCGCCAGCGCACAAGTTCCTCCATCGGTTGGTTTGAAACCGTCGAGCGGACCCGCGGGCAGCTCTTTCACTATTTCCTGGAACGGTTTCCCGACCTGCCGGGTCATCAATTTCTTCTGGGCGGGCAGTTCCCTCGGGTCACAGGTAGCCCCGAAGGTCAGCGGCCAGTTCCCCACGGCGGTCCCCGCCGGAGCGAAGCCGGGTTCCTACACGGTCACGGCCACCTGCACGAGCCAGAAGGAGACGGCCAGCGGCACGTTCGTCGTCACCGGGGTCACGACCACCACCCCGCCGCCGCCGGTGACCACGACGCCGGTCACGCCGCCACCCGTCACCACGCGGCCGTCGAAGCCCGGGGGCCCCACCACCACCCCGCCGTCCACGACGACCACCCCGCCCACGACCACGAGCACGCCGCCGACGTCGACCACCCCGACCACGCCCGGCACCCCGCCCGCGACCACCAGCACCGCGCCGAAGCCGGGTGAGCTCGTCCTGGACCGGCCGAGCGTCCAGCCCGGCGACGAGCTCTCGGCGTCCGGACGGGGCTGCGAGCCCGGCCGGATGGTGACGCTGACGGCCGACGGCGCCGAGGTCGGCTCCGCCTACACCGACAGCACGGGCGCCTTCACCGCGCCGGTCGAGTTCACCCGGATCGAAGCGGGGCCGCACACGGTGGTCGCCGACTGCGGGGTGCGGCTGACCGGCACGGTCGACCAGGTCGTGACCCGCTCGTCCGGCGGGCAGACGAGCACGCTGGTGATCCTGGTGTTCTTCGTGCTGGCCGGCATCGCGGTGATCCGTTTCCCGTAAGCGCCCCGGTTGACATGCAAAGGTCCTGATGGACGAGGTGTCCAAGGCGCCGGCCGATCCCAGCGGCCGCGCCGGTCATGACGTCCCGGGGAAAGCACCGATGAACGAATTCGCGTACACGACCTACATCAGCACCACTCCGGAAAAACTCTGGCGTTCCTTCGAGACGGACTGGGAAAAGGCTCGCCGATGACCTGGACGGAATGCGCGCGAAAACGAGTAACCCGGAACAGGCCGTCCTCGAATCCGATCCCTACCGCCGGCTCTCCCGCACCTGGCACACCTTCACCCGGGAATGGGCGAAAGGCCACGGCTTCGACGACAGCACGACCCTGTCGATGTGCAGCCAGGGGCCGGCCCGCGCTGCTGTCAAGCCTGACGACGCTCCTGGAGACCGGCGTCCCTCTTCCGCGATCATGACTTACCGGACTAAAAAGACACATCAGGCACAGTAGAACGTCTGAATCCTCCCCTTTTCGGGAGCGTGGTGTTGAAGTCCCGGTGAATTTCCTACTCTCGGCGCCCTCCGCAGTGGTTTTCCGGGCGTTAGGCTCGCATGATCCGTGACCGGAATGGTCCGATCGAGTGACGGGAGAGCGCGCGTGCCGGGGTCTGTGCGTACCCGCTGGATCGTGGCGGTGGCCGCCGTCGCCGTCGTGGCCGGCGCGGTCGTGGTGTTCTGGCCGCGCGACGCCGAGGCGCAGGATCCGGAGATCGCCGTGTCGCGCTCGTCGTGCGGCACCGGCTGGTCGGCCCCGAAGCCGGGCCCGCAGACGTTCCGCGTGCACAACACCGGCTCGGTGACCGCCGAGGTCGACCTCATCGACCCCGCCACGGGCGTGATCTACGGCGAGGTCGAGGGGCTCGGCCCGGCGACCACCCGGCCGTTGCAGGTCAACCTGGGCAACGGCAGCTACGCGTTCCGCTGCCTGCCCGAGGACGCGGGCGCGATCGTCGGGCCCGTCGCGCAGGTCAGCGGCGGGGCCGAGCGATCCGGCCCGGGTGTCGCGCCGGTGACGCACAACGACCTGCTCGGCCCGCTCAAGGCGTACCAGGCGCACGTCACCACCGGCCTCGGCGAGCTGGTCGCGAACACGGGCGCACTGAAGAACGCCGTCCACGGCGGCGACCGCACCGCGAGCGAGGCGGCGTGGCTGACCGCGCACCTGACGTACGAGCGCCTCGGCGCGGCGTACGACGCGTTCGGCGACTCCGACGGCGCGCTCAACGGCACCGCCGACGGCCTGCCGGGCGGCACGTCGGACGAAGGGTTCACCGGCTTCCACCGCCTGGAGTCCGGCCTCTGGCACGGCGAAGACCTCGGCGCCCTGGCCGGCGTCGCCGACCGGCTGGACACCGACGCCCACGCCCTGCAGACGTCGTTCGGCGACAGCCAGGTCGACGGCAACGACCTGGCCCTGCGCGCGCACGAGATCATGGAGAACACGCTGCAGTTCGAACTCACCGGCCGCACCGACTACGGCAGCGGAACCACCCTCGCGACGGCCCGCGCCAACCTCGACGGCACCCGAGCGGTCCTCGACGTCCTGCGCCCGCTGCTGACCCCGCGCTACCAGCAGCTCCCCAAGCTGGACACCTGGCTGACCCGCACCCAGACCACGCTGGACGCCGCTCACCGGCCCGACGGCACGTGGACCCCGCTGGCCCAGCTGGCCCCGAAGCAGCGCCAGAAGCTGAACGCGGACGTGAGCGAGCTGACGGAACTACTGGCCCCGATCGCGGCGATCGCCGAGCCGAGGAGGGTCTCGTGACCGACCGGCCTCGTTGTCTTGCTTCGCGGCGGGTCGCCGAGGGCGCGAAAGCCGAGCTGCCGGCGCCGACCACCGCCGGGCGAAGGAGGGTCCCGTGACCGACCAGCCTCGTTGTCCAGTGCCGCACCCCGCCGCCGCCGTGGAACAGGCCTCGCCTCTCCGGGTCACCGCCGCTGGGCTGCCTCGGCGTTCCTTCCTGCGCCGGGCCGCGATGGGCGCGGGGCTGACCGTCGCCGCCGGGGCTGGGCTCGGGGCCTCCGCCGCCGTCACCGACAGCACCTCATCCGTTCCCTTCCACGGTGCGAACCAGGCCGCGATCCTGCGGCAGCCGCCGACGCAGACCGTGGTCGCGTCGTTCGATCTCGTCGCCGAATCGAAGGCCGAGCTGACCGAGCTGTTCCGCGCGATCACCGACCGGGCGCGGTTCCTCACGGGCGGGGGCGCGCCGGCCTCGCTCGGGATCACCGGGCCGCCCGCCGACTCGGGGGTGCTGGGGCCGGTCGTGCCGGGTGGTGACCTGGGCGTGATCCTCGGCGTCGGGTCGTCGCTGTTCGACGACCGCTACGGCCTGGCGAAACTCAAGCCCGCCAAGCTGAAGCCGATGACGATGTTCCCGAACGACGCGCTGGACCCGGCGCAGTGCCACGGCGACCTGAGCCTGACCCTTTCGGCGAACGCCACCGACACCGTGCTGCACGCGCTGCGCGACATCACCCGCGCCACCCGCGGCGGCATGCAGCTGCGCTGGCGGCTGAACGGCTTCAGCTCGCCGCCGCGACCGTCCGGCACACCGCGGAACCTGATGGGTTTCAAGGACGGCACCGCGAACCCGGAAGAGTCCGAACTGGACAGTCTCTTGTGGACGTCCGGCGGCGGCGAACCCGCGTGGACCACAGGTGGCAGCTACCAGGTCGTCCGGCTGATCCGGATGCTGGTGGAGTTCTGGGACCGCGTGTCCCTCGCCGAACAGGAGAACATGTTCGGCCGGCGCCGCGACACCGGAGCGCCGCTCGACGGCACCGACGAGAAGGACGTCCCCCGCTACGCCGACGACCCGATCGGCACCGTGATCCCGCTGACCAGCCACATCCGCAAGGCCAACCCGCGCACCCCAGAGACCGGCAACAGCCGGATCCTGCGCCGCGCCGTGAACTACGACCGCGGCGTCGACAGCAACGGAAACCTCGACATGGGCCTGCTGTTCGTCTGCTACCAGCAGGATCTGGAGCGCCAGTTCGAGGCGATCCAGACCCGGCTGGCCGACGAGCCGCTGACCGACTACATCTCCCCGTTCGGCGGCGGCTACTTCTTCGCGCTGCCGGGCGTCACCGGCCCGGACGACCACTACGGCCGTTCCTTACTGACCTGATCGCCGTTCCCCACCACCAAGAAAAACCAGGAGGAATCCGAAGTGGACACCCGACCCCGCCGGCGACGGCGCGGCCTGCTCGGCGCCGGGGCACTCGCCTCGGTCGCCGTGCTGGCCGTCGTCACCGGTTCCGCGGCGACCACCGCGGAAGCCCAGCCGCTGCACCCGTTCCCGGCGCAGTGGATCCCCACCTCGACGCCGATCAAGCACGTCGTGGTCATCTTCGGTGAGAACATCGCCTTCGACCACTACTTCGGCACCTACCCGAACGCGGCGAACACGGACGGCACGCCGTTCCAGGCCGCGCGCAACACCCCGAAGGTCAACGGCCTGGACCACAAGCTGCTGACCGACAACCCGAACGCGTACAACCCGAAGCGGCTCACGCACGAGCAGGCGATGACCTGCGACCAGAACCACAACTACGGCGCGGAGCAAGCCGCTTTCAACGGCGGCAAGATGGACAAGTTCGTCGAGAAGACCGAGACGGACAAGTGCACCGGCCAGCCGGTGCTGTTCGGCGAGCCCGGCCTGGTGATGGACTACTTCGACGGCAACACCGTCACCGGCATGTGGAACTACGCGCAGCACTACGCGCTGAACGACAACTCGTTCGACACGAACTTCGGGCCCTCGACCCCGGGCGCGCTCAACCTGATCTCCGGCAACACGCACGGCGTCCAGGCCGTGAATTCGGTGACGCACGAGCCGGTCAGCGACGCGTACGCGGTCCAGTCGCCGGACGCGAACGGCGTCGGCACGATGATCAACGACCCGGACCCGGCGTGGGACGACTGTGCGGACAAGAACCACACGAGCACGGACAACCTGGCGACCATGCACGGCCGCAACGTCGGTGACCTGCTCAACCAGCGCCACGTGACGTGGGGCTGGTTCCAGGGCGGCTTCCGCCCGACCGGCTCGGCCAACGGTTACGCGGTCTGCGGCGCCACGCACACCAACGTCGGCGGCGCCGCGGTGGTCGACTACAGCCCGCACCACGAGCCGTTCCAGTACTACCCGTCGACGGCGAACCCGAAGCACCTGCCGCCGTCGTCGGTCCAGGCGATCGGCCAGACCGACCGCGCGAACCACCAGTACGACATCGCGGACTTCAACGACTCCCTGCAGGCCGGCTCGATGCCCGCGGTGAGCTTCCTGAAGGCCCCGGAGTACCAGGACGGGCACGCGGGCTACTCGGACCCGCTGGACGAGCAGCAGTTCGTGGTCAGCGAAGTCAACAAGATCCAGCAGTCCCCCGACTGGCGCTCGACGGCGATCGTCCTGGCGTACGACGACTCGGACGGCTGGTACGACCACGTTTCGTCGCCCGTGATCAACGGCTCCCACGACGCTGCGCAGGACCAGTCGGTCTGCACGGCCAAGCCGTCGGTCCTGGGCGGCTACGCGGACCGCTGCGGCTACGGCCCGCGGCTCCCGCTCCTGGTGATTTCGCCGTACAGCAAGGCGAACCACGTCGACCACACGCTGACGGACCAGACCTCGGTGCTGAAGTTCATCGAGGACAACTGGTTCGCCGGCCGGATCGGCGACAGCTCGTACGATTCCCGGGCGAACTCGATGTCGAACATGTTCTCGTTCTGGTGGCCCCAGGCGGGCAAGCTGACCCTGGACCCGAAGACCGGGGCCGTGGCGCACCGGTAGGTTTTGGTGTTCGACGGGCCCGTGGCCGGGTTGGCTGCGGGCCCGTCTTGCTGTCCCGGGCACGGGCGGCCGGCGCTGCGCCTGGGCCGTGGTTTTCGGGACCGCCTCGTGCTTCCCGCCTGGCCGACGAGGAGCGCCACCGGCTCGCTCTGACCGCCTGCCACCACCGGCTGGAGCACCTCGCCTTTGGGCGCGGGAGGTGCCCGGCCATGGACACGACCGCGCTGCACAGTGCCTACGGCAAGCTGTTCGACGCGGCGGCTGCGCTCGCGCCCGCCGCAGCAACGCTTCCGCGCAACGGATCCGGGTCACCAGCTCACCGACACGGTCGGCCAGTGCCACCGCGTCGGCTTGCCACATCCGCTCGTCGTCCACACCACAGACACTAACCCGGAATCGAACACCTGTTCATCACACGATCAGGCGAAGAACGGAGAGTCACGGACGCACGGGAGCCAGGTCCCAGGCCAGCGTGACCACGGTCCCCTCGTCGCCGGAAGAGATGTCCGCTCGGTCGGCGCTGGCCCTCAGCAGCAGCAATCCCCGGCCCCGCAACGAAACCGGGCGGGGGTCGGGGACCGGGGTGCGCCACCGGCCGTGGTCGGTGATCACCACTTCGACGCGGTCGGGGTGGATCGCCGCGTCCAGGTCGACCAGGCCGGAGCCCGCGCCGTGGTACGCGTGGTCGGCCACGTTCGCCAGGGCCTCGTAGCTCGCCAGCACGATGTCCTGGGCGCGGGACGGCTCCACTCCCGCGGCGAGGACCCACGCCGTCAGGTCGTGCCGCAGGCGCCGCAACGCTTCGGGCGCGGCCGCTACGCCGTGACAGCGGAACGGGGCCGCCGACCCGGCGGATTCGTGCATCGGGTTCGCCTTTCTGCCCGGCCCGGGGCCCGCGGGGCCCGTCACTTCCGGAGGGCTTCGTCGACCGTCGGGTAGACGCCGATCCAGGTGTCGAGCCCGGTGGTCGTCAGGGGTCCCGACGTCACCGGCGAAACACTCACCACCCGCAGCGCGCGCTCCGCCAGTTTTCGGTGCGCGGCCGCGAGCACCTGCAGACCGGCCGAGCAGAAGAACGTCACCGCGCTCAGGTCGACCACCAGCACTTCGGGGCCTTCGGCGAGCACGGTGTCGACGACTTCCTCGAAGTCCGGTGCGCTGAGCAGGTCGATTTCGCCCGCCACGCGGAGCACGGCGGCCTGGCCGCGCCAATCCAGCGTGGCCGAAAGCTCGGTGGCGGGGAGATCCCGGGGAAAAGAGCTCACGGCCACTCATCGTGCCTCAATCGGCGCCCCGGCGCCAACGCCCGCCTCAGCGGTGCGGCAACTGCACCACGGTGACCCAGAAGTCGTCGATCTGCCGGACGACCTCGACGAACTTCTCGAAGTCGACCGGCTTGGTGACGTAGGCGTTGGCGTGCAGGTCGTAGCTGCGCAGGATGTCCTCCTCCGCCTCCGACGTCGTCAGCACGACCACCGGGATCGTCCGCAGCGCCGGGTCCTGCTTGATCTCGCCGAGCACCTCACGGCCGTCCTTGCGGGGCAGGTTGAGGTCCAGCAGGATCAGCCCCGGCCGCGGCGCGTCGGCGAACGGGCCCTCGCGGTGCAGGAACCGGAGCGCCTCGACACCGTCGCTCGCGACGTGCAGCGCGTTGCGGATCTTGTGGTGCTCGAACGCTTCCCGGGTCATCAGCACGTCGCCGGGGTCGTCCTCGACGAGCAGGATGTCGATCGGTGCCAATGCCTCGCTCATGCGACCCCAACTTCCTCGTCGCCGCGCTCGAGCCGCGCGGGCAGGGTGAACCGGAAGGTGGTGCCGTCGGCACCGGTTTCCGTGTCGAGCCAGATCCGGCCGCCGTGGTACTCGACGATCCGGCGGCACATGGCCAGCCCGATGCCGGTGCCCGGGTAGGCGCTGCGGGAGTGCAGCCGCTGGAACAGTGCGAAGATCCGGTCGGCGTACTCGGCTTCGATGCCGATCCCGTTGTCCCGCACCGCGAACACCCAGTCGTCGCCGTCGCGCTCCGCGGTGACGCGCACCTCCGGCGGCGCTTCGCCGTGGAACTTCACGGCGTTGCCGATGAGGTTCTGGAAGACGGCCGTCAGCAGCGCCGGCTCGACGCGGACCTCCGGCAGGTCGTCGTAGGTCACCTTGCCGCGGTTGAGCGAAAGCGCGACTTCCAGGTTCGCGACCGCGCCGTCGACGAGCTCGGCCGCGGGGACCACGACGTGCTCCCCCGGTTTCCGGCCGACGCGGGAGAACGACAGGAGGTCGTTGATCAGGCCCTGCATGCGCTTCGCGCCGTCGACGGCGTACTCGATGTACTGCTCGCCACGCTCGTCGAGCAGGCCCGCGTACCGCCGTTGCAGCAGCTGGCAGAAGCTGGCCACCTTCCGCAGAGGCTCCTGCAGGTCGTGCGAAGCGACGTACGCGAACTGCTCCAGGTCGGCGTTGGACCGCTCCAGCTCCCGCGTCCGCCGGTCCAGGAGCCCGTGCGCGCGCTCCAGCTCGGCCACCTCGTCGAGAATCCGCTGCCGCATGGCCTCGACGTCGCTGCCGAGCTGGACCAGCTCGCTCGGCCCCTCGCCGCGGACCGGCCGGTGGATGTCCTGGTCGGCGACGTGCCGGACCTCACCGGCCAGCCGCAGGATGGGCCGGGTGATGACGCGGCGCAGGCCGAGGAACAGCAGCACGAACAGCAGCACGATGAGCACCGCGACGGCGATGAGCATCGCGGTCAGGAAGTTCGCCGCGCCGTCGAGGTCGGCTCGGCCTTCGGCGCGCAGCGTCGCCAGATGTGCGGCCTGGGCGTCGAGGGCGCCGCGGACGGCGTCGAACTGGGTCCGGCTGCGGTCGGCCTGCGCCGGGGTGACCGGCGGCGCGGCCGGGGTGAGGGTGGGCGCGACCGTCGCCTGCCAGGTCGACGCCGCCCGCAGCACGCGGTCGAGGTCGTCGCCGATCTGCGTGCCCGGCGTCGCGCCGAGCTGCCGCAGCTGGGCGACGGCGTCACCCTGCGAGCGGACGCCGTCGGTGTAGGGCGCGAGGAAGTCCGGCTTCCGGCCGAGCTGGTAGCCGCGGACGCCGGTCTCCTGGTTCAGCAGCGCGGTCGACAGCTGGATCGCGGCGAGCCGCTGGGCGCCGATCACGTCGAGCAGGCGGTTGCGGGCGTCGGTGAGGTTGCTCAGCGCGATCCCGCCGCCGGCGAGGGCCGCGAGCAGCAGCACCGCCTCCGCCACGGCGAGCAGGGTCAGCCAGCGGCGGATCGGCCAGCCACGCACAGTGCCGGTCATCGGCCGGTCTCCCCAGGGATGTGGTTGAGCAGGGCGAGGGCGACGTCGTCGTCCAGCGGGCCGGAGTTGAGGCGTTCGGCGCGGGCGATCAGCTCGTCGAGGAGGGCCCGGCCGCCCAGGCCGCCCTGGTGCCGGATGTCGAGCACGAGCTCGGCCATCCGCTCGTGGCCGAGCCGTTCGGAGCCGGCGCCGACGCGGCCTTCGAACACGCCGTCGGTGTAGAGCAACAATGACCAGCCGGGGTCCAGCGGCACGTCGAGGGCCTCCCACTTGGTGCCTTCGACGACGCCGAGCGGGACGCCCAGGCGTTCGCCGGAGAGCAGGTGCCCGTCGCCCGGGGTGAGCAGCAGCGGCGGCAGGTGCCCCGCCAGCGACAGGCGCAGGGATCTTCGGTCCGGCGCGACGACGACCATGCAGACCGTCGCGAACAGCGGCTCGATCCGCTCGTGCACCAGGACCCGCTCGACCATGCTCAGCACATCGGGCATCGGCAGGCCGGCCATCACCAGCGAGCGCCACGCGATCCGCAGCGCGACGCCGAGCGCGGCCTCGTCCGGGCCGTGGCCGCAGACGTCGCCGATCATCATCTGGACGCTGCCGTCGGCCATCTCGATCGCGTCGTAGAAATCGCCGCCGAGCAGGGATCCGTTGCGGCCCGGCCGGTAGCGCGACGCCAGTTCGAGGTGCGGGTCGCGCAGCAGCGGGCTGGGCAGCAGGCCGCGTTCGAGCCGCGCGTTCTCGCGGGCGAGCAGCTG
The DNA here is from genome assembly GCF_036104975.1 of Amycolatopsis sp. NBC_00355. Taxonomy (GTDB): domain Bacteria; phylum Actinomycetota; class Actinomycetes; order Mycobacteriales; family Pseudonocardiaceae; genus Amycolatopsis. The sequence goes on from NZ_CP107982.1 coordinate 4,946,481, forward strand.
CTGCTGGAGGAACTGCTGCTCGACCTGCTCGGCGCGCTTGCGCTCGCGGGCGAAGCGCAGGGCCTTGACCAGAAGCGGGCCGTCGACCTGGTCCTTGACGAGGTAGTCCTGCGCGCCGGCGGCGACCGCGGCGACGCCGGTGGCCTGGTCGTGCTGGCCGGTCAGCACGACGACCGCGACGCCGGGCGCGTGCTGGGCGAGGCGGGTGAGCCCGCCGAGTCCCATCGCGTCGGGCAGCTGGAGGTCGAGCAGGACGCAGTCGGCGGTGAGCGGCGTGGCGAGGGCGGCGGTGAGGGTCTCGACGCGTTCGAGCGCGACCGGCACCGACGTGTCGGCGAGCATCTCGTCGACCAGCAGCGCGTCGCCGTCGTCGTCCTCGATCAGCAGCACGCGCAAGCGGGTGCGGGGATCCCACGATGAGTCGTGCGCGGCGGTCACCGGCTTCTCCCGTTCAGCGGCACCTTCAGGCGATCACCCTAGCGGCACCGGTCTCGGCCGCCTACGACCACACGGCCCCGGCAGGGGTAGCGATTTATAGCACCCCGCTGTCCCGCCCGGTGCATAACGGTTCGGCTCGAGGCGGTCCCGTTACCCGGGTTTCCGCGCCTACGCTGCCTTTATGTCCGAGCCGCCCGTTCCGGTCCGGCGCGCGGCCGTCGCGTGGTGGGGTGCGACGGCGTGCTGGTTCCTCGGCTCCCTGCTCGGCCACCTGAACGGCGGCCACGCCACGCCGGGCCTGGGCGCCGGCGGCACCGGGGAGCGCGACGCGCTGCTGGCGGCGACCTTGCCGACGCCGGTCGCGGTACTCGCGTTCGTGATCGCGGCCGGGTTGTGGGCGTCGCTGGTGTACGGCGTGTACCGCGGTGCCGGATGGGCGCGCGTCGTGCTCGCGATCGCCGGCGCGCTGGGCATCCTGGACGTCGTGCTGCAGCTGTTCGCGCTCGTCGCGTCGTCCGCCCGCGACCCCGGCGACCTGCTGCGGGGCCTGGCGTTCCTGATCGCGCTGGGCCTGGCGATGGCGGGGTTCACGCTGATGTTCCGCACGGACGCCGCACCGTATTTCACCCGTCACAAGGCGCCGTAGAACCTCCGGTGCGCCTCGGCCGCCGCCGGCCAGGTGAACCGCCGGGCCAGCGCGCGCCCCGGGGCCGGATCGGTGCCCGCCATCGCGGCCCGCAGCTCCCGTGCGAAGCCGGGCGGGCCGGCGGCGAAGCGGGCGACGTCGCCGAAGACCTCGCGCAGCACGGGCAGGTCGCGCGTCACCACCGGCACCCCGGCGGCCAGGGCCTCCATCGCGGCCAGCCCGAAGCCCTCCTTGGTCGACGGGAACGCGAACACCGCGGCCGACGCCATCAGCGACGGCAGCTCGTCGTGCGCGACCGGGCCCAGGACGTCCGGTTCGACGCCCAGCTCGGCGGCGCGTTTCTCCCAGCGCGTGCGGTAGTCGCGGTAGTCGAAGAGCGTCTCGCCGCCGGCGATGACCAGGCGGAGGTCCGGTTCGGCCAGCAGCGCGTACGCCTCGAGCAGGTCCAGCGAGCCCTTGCGCGGCTCGATTCCGCCCACCGCCAAGACATAACGTCCTCGGCCGGTATCCGGGCGGGCGTTGGCGAAGCGGTCGTAGTCGACGCCGTTGGGGATCACCGTCGCCTCGATGCCCCAGCCGTCGCGGACCTCCGCCGCGACGGAGGCGGACACGCAGAGGTGCGCGTACGGCCGGACGATCGCGCGCTCGTGGCAGGCGGCCAGCTCCGGCGTGGTGAAGGTGTCGAGGTGGTGGATCGTGCGGACGCAAGCGTCGACGGCGTTCGCGCTGATGCAGTCCTGCGCGTGGACGACGTCGTAGGCATCCGGGGTGAACGCCGCGCGCAGCACCGCGATCGAGCGCAGGATCCGCTCGCCCACGCTCTCGCCGGGGACGTCCGGGAACGGCACGATCGACAATCGGACAGCGGGGTCGACCGGCCGGAAGAACCCCGTGTCGCCGCCGCGGCCGAGCGTCCACACCGTGACGTCCTCGCCGAGCGCCGCGAGGGCTTCGGCGAGCGCAAGGGTGTGCACGACGCCGCCGCGGGGTTTGGTCGAGTAGCTCAGCAGGGCGATGCGCATCAGGCCTCCCGGTAGACCTCGGGTTTCCGTTCCCCCAGGTGGTGCAGCACGCGGCGGGCGTTCGCGAGTTCCTGTTCGACGTCCAGTTCGGCGACCGCGATGCCGGCCTTGGACCAGGTCCGGGCGAGGATCTCGCCGCCCGGCCCGACGACCTTGGCCTGACCGAGGAACCGCATGCCGCCCATCGCGCCGGTCTGGTTGGACGACACGAGCACGACCTGGTTCTCCGCGGCCCGCGCCTGGTCGTAGAGGTCGAACAGCCGCGACTGCCGGTCCTGGGCCATCCGCGGCGCGCGGTTGGTGATGCTGGTCGGCCACGCGCTCAGGCAGGCGACGATGTCCGCGCCGTCGACGGCCAGCGAGCGGGCCGACTCGGGGAACGTCTTGTCGTAGTCGATCAGCATGCCGAGGCGCCCGACCGGCGTGTCGAACGCGGCGAACTCGGCCCCCGGCTCGTACGCGATGCCCTCCCCCGGCGGTTGGTGGACCTTGCGGTGCCGGCCGAGGACGCCGTCACCGGTGACGCACACCGCGGAGTTGTAGCGGCGCGGCCCGTCGGCCTCGCAGTAGCCGACGCACACGACCATTTCCGCGGCCAGCGACTGGATCGTCTTCAGCTCCGGACAGCCGGGGTCGAGGGCCGGCGGGAGCGCTTCCGGGTCCGGATGGCGCAGGTCGGCGAGATACCCGCCGAGGGCCGCGTCCGGCAGCACCAGCAGCGCGGCGCCGGCCGAGCGCGCGTGGTCGATCAGCGTCGCGATGCGCTGCAGGTCGAAGTCGAGGTCGCGGCCGAAGTGCGCGGCGACGGCGGCGATCCGGATCTGCCCCATTCACGGGACACTAACGGGGTAGGCGTCCGGCCGTCTGTCCGCCAGGTGCCCCATCGACCGGCGCGCGGTGGACAGCGCGGCCTGGACGTCGAACTCGGCGATCGCCATCCCTTCGGCGACGCCGGTGTCGGCGACGATCTCGCCGCCGGGGTCGACGATCTTCGCGCCCGCGACGAACCGCAGGTCGCCGAAGGTGCCGGACTGGTTGGCCGAGACCCAGACGATCTGGTTCTCCAGCGCGCGGGCCCGGTCGAAGAGGTCGAACCGCCGTTTCCAGCGATCCTGCGCCAGGTCCGCCGCCGCGTTGGTGCGGCTGCCGGGCCACGCGCTCATGCACACGACGACCTCGGCGCCGTCGAGCGCGAGCGCCCGCGCGGATTCGGGGAAAGCCTTGTCGTAGCAGATCATCATGCCCAGGCGCCCGACCGGCGTGTCGAACGCGGCGAACCCGCGGCCGGCGCCGTAGCTGGCGTTTTCGGCCAGCGGCTGGTGGACCTTGCGGTGGTTGCCGAGGACACCGTCGCCGGTCACGCAGACCGCGGAGTTGTAGCGCCGGCCGCCGGCGAGTTCGCAGTACCCCGCCGTGACGACGAGGTCGCCGGCCAGCGCGGCCAGCCGGGCTATCTCCGGGCCGTCGACGGCCAGCGCGGGCGGGCCTTCGGCGCCGCCGTCGAGGTTGGCGAGGTAGCCGCCGAGGGCCGCCTCCGGCAGCGCCAGCAGCCGCACGCCCTCGGCCTTCGCCTCGCCGATCAGCTTCTCGATGCGCGCGAAGTCGCCTTCGAGGTCGCGGTCGAACGGCGCGGCGACCGCGGCCATCCTGAGTGTGGTCATGAGTTCCCCAATCCGGTGACGCCGCCGTCGATGGCGGGCGTCGTTTCGCCGTCGGGCCAGCGCAGCGTGACGCCGGTGCCGTCGACCAGTTCGCCGCAGGCCGCGGTGACCGCCGGCCCCGCGGGCGCGGGTGTGCCGGCGGTGAGCATCGCGAAGCCGGGGAAGCAGGTCAGCCAGTCCCCTGTGGACGCTCCGCGCGGCCGCGGCACCTTGTCGACGTCCAGGACCGCGCCGCAGCCGGACGCTTCGGCGAGCATGCCGAGGGTGCCCGCGATGCCGGCCATCGAGACGTCCTTGGCCGCGCTCGGCCGCGCCTTCGCGACCGAGCCGAGCAGTTCGCGCAGCTCGGGCGTGCGACGGAAACTCGTCGAGTCCCATTGACGTCCGGTGTAGCCCGGCCGCCAGCCGCCACCGAGGTCGGCGGTGAGCCAGACCCGCTCACCGGGCTTGCCACCACCCCCGGGCACCGGGTCTTCGGTGCGCCCCAGCGCCGTCACCGACAGGGAAGCCGGGACGCCGAACTGGGTGTGCCCGCCGAGCACCGGCACGCCGTACGCCTCGCTCGCCTTCCGCAGTCCACCGAGGACTCGCGCGGCGAACGACGCGTCCCGCGCACCCAGCGCGTCGAGCAGGCCGGTCGGCGTGGCGCCCATCGCGGCCAGGTCGTTGAGGTTGACCAGGACCGAGCACCAGCCCGCCCATTCCGGGTCGCGCTCGACCATGGACGGGATGATCGCGTCGCAGGCCGCGACGACGTCGGTGCCGGGCACCGGGACGCCGTCGTCACCGACAAACCCGGGCACGCCGGTCATTCCCCGCACCAACGGGCCGAGCGCGGCCTTGGTCGAGCGGGCCAGCGCGGCGATCCGGCCGATCGGCCAGCGCATGAGGACGTGGTCGTGACCGGCGACGGTCACCGGCCGCACGCGCTGCCAGCCGAGGCGGGTGAACAGGCGCTCGGTGCGCGTCTGGACAGTCGCCTCGAACCGCAGTGCGCCTTCGGCTTCGGCCCGCGCGCAGGCCGCGCGGACCAACGCCGAGCCGATCCCGGCCAGCGACCCGGGTGCGACGACCAGCCGTCCGCCCTTCCACCAGCCGAGGTCGGGGCCGTCGGTGGCCGGGCCGAGGCGGACGCCGCCGAGCACTTCGCCTGCCGCGTCCCGCGCCACCAGGACCAGGGTGCGCGGGTCGGTGTCGTGGTCGTCGAGGTCGTGTCCGGCGAAAAGTCCTTGCCGGGCCACGAACGCTTCGTGACGCAACGCGCGGTACGCCGTCAGTCCATTGTGGTCGGCTTCGCCGATGTGGAACGCCGGGCGCGCCGCGACGCTGCGGACGTCACCCAGCAACGCGAGGATGTCGTGGTCCATCTCAGCCACCCGCCGCGCTGAGCAGGCCGCACGCGCCGCAGGCGGCACAGCCCGCACCCTGGTCGGCGCCGGTCATCCCGGCCGCCCGCAGCAGCGCGCCGATCCGGCCGGTGACGTCGGCGACCAGCGCGGGCGAAGGCGTGGTGGCGCCGTCCAAGCGGGCCAGTGTGCCGACCATCGGCCGCATCGGCACGGCGAACGGGTAGACGCCCATGTCGATGAGCCGCCCGGCACCCTCCACAAGGGAGTCCGGCTCCTCGCCGAGGCCGATCAGGAGGTACGTCGACACGCGGTTGCGGCCGAAAACGCGGACCGCCTCCGCCCACGCGGCTTCGTACTCCGCCATCGGCACGGTCGACTTGCCCGGCATCCAGCGCCGCCGGACGTCGTCGTCCAGCGACTCGACGTGGATGCCGATCGACGTCGCCCCGGCGTCCTTCAAGTCCCGGAGCACGCCGAGGTCGCCCGGCGGCTCGATCTGCACCTGGATCGGCAGGCCCGGCACGGCGTCGAGCACCGCGCGGACGCAGCGCACGAGGTGCCGGGCGCCGCGGTCGGGCCCGGACGTCGTGCCGGTCGTCATCACCATCTGCCGGACGCCGTCGAGCCGCACCGCTGCCTCGGCGACCTCCGCGAGCTGCTGCGGGGTCTTCGCGGCCACAGTGGACCCCGCCCGCAGCGACTCCTCGATGGTGCAGAACCGGCACCGCTGGTCCTCGGTGTACCGGATGCACGTCTGCACGACCGTGGTGGCCAGGACGTCTTGACCGTGCAGCAGCGCGATCTTCCGGTACGGCACACCGTCTGTTGTGGACAGGTCGTAGAACCGCGGGCGGCCGACCGGGGCGACGCTCAGGCCGAGGTCGATCGTCTCGCGGAAGATCCGGCCGTCCCGGACGACGTACGGGCTCTCGGGGTTCAGCGGTAGCGTGGCGTTGGCACCGTCGACCACCAGGTGGCCGTCGTCGCTCGGCCCGGCGCCCTTGCTGCGTTGCACAGGTGCGTCCACACGCACTCCGCGGACGGCGATGTCGGCGCGGGTTTCCAGGTCTTCTTCGATGCCAACGCGCACGGACCGCTCCTAGAACATGTAGGTGGAGTTGATGATCGCGCCCTTGCGTGCGTAGTGGATCAGCGCGTCCTGGACATCGAGGGGGTGCGTCGGGATGACGCCCTCGATGAGGTCCTCCTCGCGCGCGCCGTGCAGCGAGAGGCCGAAGCGGCAGCAGTAGGCCTTGCCGCCCTCGCTGATGAACGTCTTGAGCTGGTCGTTGATGTTCAGCTCGCCGGGGAACGCGGCGTTGCCGGTGGTCGGGAAGCCGCGGGTGGCCAGGCAGTTGAGCGAACCCGGGCCGTAGAAGTAGATCGCGGCTTCGAAGCCCTTCCGCAGCGCACGCGTCGCCTGCAGGATCGCGACGAAGCTCACCGACGACTCGTGCGCGATGCCGTGCACGAGCGTGAAGTAGCTCTGGCCGGGTTCGGCCTGGTAGTCCGGGAAGACCTTGGTCCCGCCGTACAGGTTGGAGCCCTGCGGCAGCGACGGGTGCGGGATCTCGTCGAGGCTGGTCTTCTCGGTCTCGGTCAGCTCTGCCATCGGTCTATTTCCCTTTCTTCGGTCCGTACAGCACGTCGAACGTGCCGCGGAAAACCAGGTCGGCGAGCTCGCCGTCGCCGGCCGCGGCGGCCAGCTTGGCGAGTTCGCCCTTGTGATCGCCCCACGGCTCGTCGGAGGCGAACAGCACGCGGTCGTGGCCGAGGCCCCGGCGTGAGATCTCCTCGACGAGCCAGCGGGGCGTGAAGCCGATCGCCCAGGACAGGTCCGTGTAGACCTGTTTCCCGGCGGCGATCCAGTCGAAGAAGCGGCCGCCGACGAGCTTGATGTGCCCGCTCATCCCGCCGCCGAAGTGGACGAGGTGCAGCTTGACGTCGTCGGCGTAGGCGTCGACGAGCTTGCCGACCTCGTCGATGTCCGACGCCGCACCCGGCGAGGTGTGGACGTGCACGACCAGGTTGTGCTCCCTCGCCGTGGCGAAGATCTTGTCGAGCTGTGGCTTGCACGCGGGGTCGGATGCCTTGCCGCCCAGCAGGAAGCTGAGCTTGAGGGCCCGCACGCCGCCCTCGCCTGCCAGCTTCAACGCCTCTTCGGTGCGAACGGCGTCTTCGGCGCGCGGTGACACCCACAGCGCGGCGCTGATCCGGTCGTCCTTGCCCGCCGCCTCGACGCAGAGCTCGTTGAAGGAGAACGCGACCGCCGGATCGGGGATGCCGTAGTTCGGGATCACCAAGGCGCGTTCGGTTCCCTCACGGTCCAAATCGGACAGGAGTTCGCCGATCGTCGCGCGGCTGCCGATCGCGGGTGCGACCGGCGGGCCGCCGTAGAACGGGAACGCCGGGAGCACGCCCAGGTGGCGGTGGGCGTCGTTCGTCCAGCGCTTCATGCGACCGTCCTCGGGGCGACCCAGTCGTCGTCGGCCGGGTAGGTGCTGACCGGCGTGCCCGACAGCCAGCGGACGTCGCCGCCGCGTCCGACGTCGGTGATCCGCCGGGCCAGGTACTCCGCGTCCGCGGCGACCCCGCAGAAGCGGCCGGAACCCCAGGTGTGCTGCCAGGGCAGGCCGAGGAAGTACAGGCCGGGGCAGCTCGTCACGCCGCGGTGGTGCGTCGGGTAACCCTTGCCGTCGAAGACCGGGACGTCGATCCAGCGGTGGTCGCGGCCGAAGCCGGTGCTCCAGACGACGGCGGAAAGCGCTTCCGCGCCGAGTGTTCGTTGACTGTCCCGCGGTTCCCAGACCGGCTTGTAGCGGTCCTCCTTCGGTGCGGCCACCTCGCGTTTCGCGATGTAGGCGTCGATGGAGTCCTTGATGCCCTCGGAGACGGCGTCCGCCGCGTCGAGGTTGCGGCGCAGGTCGTCCGCGAACGACAACTGTCCATTCCGGACGTCGTTCAGGCGGCCGTACAGCTGCATGCCCTGCGCGGCGAACGCGCGCAGGTCGATGTCGTGGCCGCCGTCGCGTCCGGTGACGTAGTGGTTGGCGCGGAACCGCACAGCGTCCGCGTCGGCGAACTCGTCGATTCCCCTGTTGTAGTAACCCATTTCGTCGAGCCAGGCGACGACGTCACGACCGCGGTAGCGCCGGGCCACGCGCGGCGCCGACCCGACGGCCAGGTGCACCCGGCGCCCGGCCAAGTGCAGGTCTTCGGCGATCTGGCAGCCGGACTGGCCGGTGCCGACGACCAGGACGTCGCCGTCGGGCAGCTGGTCCGGGTTGCGGTACTCGGCCGAGTGCAGCTGGACGACGTGCTCCGGCAGCCGCTCGGCCAGCCGCGGCTTCAACGGCACCTGGTACGGGCCGGTGGCCAGTACGACGTGGTCGGCGGTCAGCTCGCCGGCCGACGTCGTCAGCCGGAACCCGCCGCCGGGCAGCCGCCGCAGCCGCCTCGCTTCGACGCCCTCGCACAGCGGGACGTCGAACTCCTTCACGTACGACTCGAGGTAGGTGACGATCTCGTCCCGGACCATGAACCCGTCCGGATCGTCACCCGGGTAGGGGAAACCGGGGAGCCGGCACTGCCAATTCGGCGTGACCAGGCAGAAACTGTCCCAGCGGCGGGTCCGCCATTCGTGCCCCGCGCGCTCGCGTTCGAGCACGACGTGCCCGACTCCGGCGGAGGTCAGGCAGTGGGACATCGAGAGTCCCGCCTGGCCGCCGCCGACCACGATCACCGGCCGGTGCAGGCCGTCGAGCTCGAAGTTCATGCCGATCAGTGCAACGGCGAACCATTTCCGGGCGGTTTCATCCGGAACATCGGCGTGTTACCAGAACCGCGTTGAGTAACGCTTCGCCCGGCGCCCGGTTAACACCCCGGCGGCCGCGATGTGTTGCGGCGCAGGGGTTCTTCGAGTTCGGCGGTGGTTTCCGCCGGGTCAGCGGCCGGGGCGGCCGTGCCCGTGCTGCCACGAGCTGATCGCCGAGCTCACCATGTCGCGCCACTGGTCCTCGGGCGCCGGTGTCGACGACGTCGTCACGGGATTCGCGGGTTTGCGCCCCGCGACAGGCCGGCTCGTCGTCTTGACGGGGGTGTCCTGCAGCCCGGCGGTGAGCGGGGGCGGTTCGGCCGAGGCGCTGAACGTCGCGACGGCCTCGCTGGACGTCGCCGGCGGCGGTGGCGCGGCGGCCCCCGGCGGCGGCACGGCCGTCCCGCCGACCACATGCGGCTGGAACAGCACCACGGCGGCCAGCCCGAGGGCGACGGCGGCGACCGCCCCGATCACGAACGGCTGCGTACGCCGCGGCGGGTCGGCAGGCGGAGCATCGAGCGCGCGCTCGCCGGGGTCGTCCGCGGCCAGCTCGGCGTCGAGGATCGCGAGCGGATCGTGTCTGGGCTCTTGGGGCTCCGCGGCAGGCTCCTCGGCGAGTTTCGCGTCGAGTTCACCGCGGATCATCAGCGGCTTCGTCTGCGACAGGTTCACCAGTTCGGCGACCGAGGGGAGCTCACCCTCACCGCCCGTGCGTGCCATCGAAGGACCTCCAGCCTGCCGGCGTCGCCTGGCCGCGTACGGGGGTCACCCTACTGGGCGACTACGGGGCGGAGCGCACCGTGTGCCGTCAGCTCCACCAGTGCGCGTCACCGACGGTCTCGAAGCCCAGCGAGTCGTAGAGCGGCTTGCCGGCCCGGGCGGCGGTCAGCGTCACGGGGAGGCCGTCGAAGTGCCGCAGCACGGCGTGCATCAACGTCCGCCCGACGCCCTTCGAACGATGCTCCGGCATCGTCGTCACCCAGTACGCGCCGCCGACACCGCCGTGGGCCATGGTCAGGCAGGCGCCCGCGTCGCCGAGGGTGAAGAAAGCCGGGCCGTCCTGCTCCAGCAGCGACAGCGGGAAGACGTCGCCGGCCCGGTAGTGCTCCAGCGGGAAGCCGTCCACCACCATGCGCCCGGCCCGGACCAGGTCGCCGCCGGTCCCGACCCGGCGGACACCGGCGGCGGGCTCGGGCGCGGGCGCCGGTTCGCGCACCATCACCGGCAGGTGGCGCGCGGTCATCCCGACGGCCGTGAGGTCGAGCGTGCCGAAAGGATCCTCGACGACCAGAGCGCGGCCGTGATCCTTGCCCGCCTTCGCGACCGGCGCCGGGTCTTCCCCGGGATCCGGAGTGGTCGGCATGATCCGCACACCGGCCGGGCCGTCGATGACGACAAAACCGTCGTGCGACCGGACGTCGTGGCCCCGAGCCCGGCCCAGAGCGGTCCACATCGCGACGGCGTTGTCGCAGGCCTGCTGCAGGCGCCGAGTGAGCAAACCGGTCATGCCCGGCAGCCTAAAGCCGGATTGGCCCGGCCCACAGAGCCAATTCGCCGGTCCTGGGCCAGGCCATTGCCACCCGGCACCCCGGCACCCCGGCACCCCGGCACCCCGGCACCCCGGCACCCCGGCACCCCGGCACCCCGGCACCCCGGCACCCCGGCACCCCGGCACCCCGGCACCCCGGCACCCCGGCACCCCGGCACCCCGGCACCCCGGCACCCCGGCACCCCGGCACCCCGGCACCGACGAGCCAAGCCGACCGCGACCATGTCGAGCAAGCCATGACGTGCCGGCGTCGAACCGGAACCATCGATCGCGCCGAGTCGGGCCGCCTTCAACGGGCGCCGAAGCAGATCCGTCCGGCTATGTCGAGCCGGCCGTCAACCCGCGCCGAGGCAGACGAAAGGGCGGCGGAACGGGTCGACCGCGATCGCGTCGGCCAGCGCCAGCGACGGGCTGTCGCGGACCGCGAGGGCCCGGTAGTAGTCGTCCATCGCGGCGGCCGAAGCGAGGTCGCCGACGCGGGACAGGGGCGCGATCACCGTCCGCGAGCCACTCGCGAGCAGGGCGCTGGCGAACCCGAGGGCCTCGTCGCCCGGCCGGATCCGGTTGAGCGCGAGCTCGCACGCGGCGAACACGACCTGCCGCGGCGGCTGCCGCAGCCCGGCCATCTCGTGGCCGAACAGGGCGCCGTCGGCGAGCTCGAGGCGTGAGAAGAGCGCGTTCTCCGGCTCGTGCGCGCCGTGTGCGGCGAAGTGGGCCAGCTTGGCGCCGTCCATCGCGCGCAGCACGGACTTCACGGTCGCCTTGGCGCCGGTCATCGTCGTCGCGGTGCGGTAGTGCGTGGTCAGCTTCTCGAGCTCACCGCGAGCGCCGGCCAGCCCGGGCCCGCGGACGAGCACGATCTTGCGCGCCCGCGACAGCTTCGTCCGCTCGGCGGCGAGCCACGCGGTCGCCGACGGCGCGACGACGGTCGGCCGCCCCCGCAGCCCCGGCAGCACCCCCCACGGCACCGCGTACAGCGGCCCGGTGGGGACGATGACCAGATCGCGGTCGCCGAACAGCTTTTCCAGAGGCTGGATCAGCTGCGCGTCGAGCCGGTCGGCCTGCTTGCGCGCCGACACCATGACGACCTCGGCCAGCCGTTCGGGCAGGTTGTCCGGCGCGAGCGCGTCGAGGTCGACGTTCAGCACCCGCGCGGACTCGGCGGCGTCCCCGGCCGACCCGAGCCGCACCAGCCGGCACTCACCCCCGGCGACGACCACCGCGACCAGCTCGTCCCCGGAGGCGGCAAAGCTGACCATGGCCCGCTCGCCGAGCTGCCCGGCAACCTCGCTCAACCCGGCCAGCGGCCGCGGCCGGCCCCAGCGCCCGGTGTGCCAGCCGAGCCGCTGGGCTTCCCGCAGGCGCTCGTTGTACTTGGCGCGCAGGCCCGCGATCGGGTGCCCGTCGTGCTGGGCCTCCTGGATGGCCTGCCCGAGCCCGCGCACCTCGGCCACCCGCGCGGCCAGCTCGGGATCGGTCCCGGCGGACAGCGGTTCGTAGCGGTAGGTCTGGGCCCGCGTCCGCTCCAGCCAGACGAACAGCCGCCGCGCGTCACTGCGTTCCAGCACGAGCTTGACCGCGAGGTCGGCGAGCTCCTGACCGTGCAGAGCGGTCCCGGACACGAGGTCCAGCCCGCCCATCCGATCGCGAACGGCGTCGAGCTCGGTCAACCCGGACCGGATCTCGGTGAGCGCCTTGGCCCGGCTCCCCTGCGCGACGGCCAGCTCGGCCCGGCAGAGCCGCCGAAGCATCCGGTAGTCGATCGGAGTCAGCTGCCCGGGCCGCGGCACCTTCTGCAACGTCTCGGCGGCGCGCTGGAGGTTTCCCCGCCGGATGTCCAACCGGACGGCGAGCATCCGAGCGGTCGCGGCCTGATCGACCAGCTGCGGCTGAGACATCTTCTCGGCAGCCCGCAAGGCCCTGGCGGGAAGTCCGGTGGGCACTTCGCCACTCGACACGGCGTCCCGTACGTCGGCCTGCAGCCCCAGGACGGTCGCGTTGGCCACACAGGTCCGGCAGCCGACCCGCAGCAGGAGCCGGCGAGCCGAGCTGGCCATCTGCCGGGCGAGTTCGATGTCGTCACTCAGCAGGGCCGCCGACGCCCGCTCCAGCTCGGCAGCGCCGAGATCGCGGGCGATGCTGGGCTCCGCCCGCATCCGGGAGATGAGGTCGTCGAGATGGCTTCCCGCCTCGTCGGCCAGCCCGGCTGTGAGGAGTGCTTGCGCCTGTTCCATCGAAAGGAGTGCAGGTGCCTCCAGCTCCAGCGCGCGGTAGGCCCGCTCGCTTTCTTCGTACAACCGCAGAGCTTCCGGCACGTCGCCGGTCCGCAGCGCCAGTGTGCCGAGGATCCGCCGGACATCGGCGGCCTCGCCCCGCAGCTCGTACTTCTCCGAAAGCTCCAGGGCCCGGCTCAAGTCCGCGCGAGCGTGCGGGACATTGCCCAGCTTCGTGTGGACCCAGCCCCGCGACGACAGGGTCACCACGAACCCCCGCATCAGCGGTGCCGGATCGCCGCGCTCCGCGAGCAGTTGTTCCTTGTGCTCGAGCGAAGCGTCGAAGGAAACGAGACTGTCCTCGTTGCGCCCGACGGTCATGAGCCGCATGGCGTAGTTGTGGTTCAGGGTGCCGTTGAGCTCGGCCTGCAGCACCGGGTCGGTCACCGCGTTGATGAGCAGCCGCACATCGTCGAGCCCGGCCAGCCCGGCGGCGACGTCGCCGGTGATCTCCGACGACATGGCCGCCAGGGTGCTGGCCAGCTTGATCCGGGTGACCAGCCAGTCCGTGCGGTGCCGATCCGGCACCGGGTGGATCGAGTCCAGCAGGGTCATCCCGCGCCGCAGGTGCTTGACCCCTTGGTGAAAACGCCCGAGGCAGGACGCATCGGCGGCGGCTTGCTGGAGTGCGCGGACCGACTCGATGACCGACGAGGGGTCCAGGTTTGTCACAGGCACTCTCCTATGACAGCACAGCTGTAGGCAAAAGGAAGCCCGCCTACCGGTCGAAGATCAGCAGGCGGGCCAACGACGAGCCGAACGGTCTCAGGCCTTGATGACCTGATAACAACCGCCGACACACTCGGTGTGGACCGGGTGATCCGTGTGGGTCTTGCCGTCGCCGTCGGTCCACTGGACCAACGGCGGGGTCGGCTCCTCGGTCGGCTCCGGAGTCTCTTCGGGCTTGGTGTCCGTGGGCGTCGACATGGTCGATCTCCTCTCCCCTGGGGATCTTCATAGGGACGCTGACCGGTGACGGTGAGTCCCTCGCCGCGGGGCCCTCTCCCCGCGAACGGACCAATAGTTGCACAACGGAGCATTGATCGGGAGAGTTTTCGCTACAGAAAGTCAGTCCGATCGGCGTGAACAGGCCAGACGTTCTCACCAAACCGTCCTAACGAGTGAACCCTGTAACGGCTTTGACCAGGGCGTGCATCGCCGCCCGGCGGGCTGGGCCATGCGAGACGGGGTGCGCCGCTGGTGACGGAGTGCGACTGAGCGTGCGCTCAGGAGTTCCGGAGTGGTTGGCGGTCTTCCGCGCTGATCGCGGTCCGGTGAGGAGGCACCGCGCTCACGCGGGTGCGTGATCTGCGGGCGTGGCTTCGGGAGCGATGCGCACGGGCCTTCGCGGTGGACCGGCGTTGCGGCGGTTGTGTTGGGGATGCGGCTCCCGTGGCGGACACCGGTCGGCGGCGGCAGCCGGGCGCGGTCGAATTCGGTGCGGATCGGGAGGTTGCCGGTATGGGGCGGCTATTGGCAGCTGTGCGGTCGTGGGCAGCTGTGCGGCCGTGGGCAGATGTGCGGTCGTCGGCAGCCGCGGGGTCGCCGAGCCCGTGCGGCCGCTGGCGAGTGTGCCGCAACCGGTGGGTATGCGGTCATCGGCGGCTGAGAGATCATCGGCGGCGATCCGGTCGCCGGCAGCGGTCGTTGGCAACTTTGCGGCCGTCGGCGGCGGCGCAGTCGTCGGCGGCGGCGCGGTCGTCGGCGTCGGCGCGGTCATCGGCGACTGTGCAGATGTCGGCAACTGTGCGGTCGTCAACTGCGGCGCGGTCGTCAACTGCGGCGCGGTCGTCAGCGGCGGCGCGGTCGTCAGCAGCGGCGGCGCAGTCGTCGGCGGCGGCGCGGTCGTCGGCGGCGGCGCGGTCGTCGGCGGCGGCGCGGTCGTCGGCGGCGATGACGCGGTCATCTGCAACTGTGCGGCCGTTGGCGTCGGCGCGGTCATCGGCGACTGTGCAGATGTCGGCAACTGTGCGGTCGTCAACTGCGGCGCGGTCGTCAACTGCGGCGCGGTCGTCAGCGGCGGCGCGGTCGTCAGCGGCGGCGGCGCAGTCGTCGGCGGCGGGGGCGTCGAACCTGTGGAGCATGTGGGTGTGATGCGCTTGCCGTCGGTGGCATTCGACTGCGGCGGGTCGTCGGCGATCATTCCGGCGACCGCGGTTCGGGCGTCGGCTCGGGTTGCCGTTGGTGGACGGCCGGTGTTTGAGGTCGGCACCTGCCGGCGAGCGATTCCGCTGCCGTTGTCGGGGATTCTTTGTGTTGTCCGGCGCTTCCGGCCGGGGTTCGGGCCGGGGGTGTCTGTGGGTCAGGATCGCTTTGTTGTCACCGCTGTGTGGATTGCTGAGATCAGGCGCGTGTTCTCCGGAGCCGCGCCGCCGGGGAAGGCGAATCTGCGGCGGTTGTAGCCGTACGCCAAGCCTGTTCGGGGGTCCGCGAATGCCTGGGAGCCCGCTGCTCCGCTGTGGCCGAATGCTCCCTGGCCCAGGACCGGGTAGTCGTATCCGACCACCGAGAAGCCCAGGCCGAAGGCGTTGGGGCCTCGTGTTGACAGGTCCTCGCCGATCGAGTGGATCTGGGCTACGTCCGCGGCGGTTTCCGGGGACAGGAGGGGGTTCGGGCCGCTGATGGCCGCCGCGTACATTCCGGCGAGGCCACGCGCGGACGCGACGCCGCCTACTGAAGCCGGGCTCAGCCGGCGTAGCTGCTTGATGTTCGGGAGGTCCCAGAGTTCCGGGGCCTTCGGGTGGTTGCGGTTGAACGCGATCGCCGTGATGCTGTCCGGGCCCGTCGCGTTCGCCGCCAGCGCGGCCAGCTGCTCCGGGGTCGGCAGCATCGGTTGCGTCGTCAGGAAACGCGGCTCCAGGTCTTCGGGCAGCCCCAGGTAGAAATCGAGGCCGTACGGCTTGCGGACGCGCTCTTCGTAGTGCTCCTGGATGCTGCGGCCGGTCACCCGCCGGACGACCTCGCCGGTCAGGGCGCCGATCACCAGGGCGTGGTAGCCGAACGCCGTTCCCGGGCGCCAGTACGGCTTCTGCGGTGCGAGGCGCTCGGCGATGATCCGGTCGTCGGCGATCTCCTCGGCGGTGAACCCGTGGTCCGCGCCGACGACGCCGGCGCGGTGCGCCAACAGGTCCCGCAGCGTGATCGCGGCCTTGCCCGCGACGCCGAACTCCGGCCAGTAGTGGCTGACGCGTTCGTCGAGGTCCAGCACGCCGTCCTGCACCAGGAGCGCGACCACCAGGTGCGCGGCACCCTTGGTCGAGGAGAACACGCCGGTCAGGGAGTCGGCCGTGATCTCCGGGCCGGTCCACAGGTCGACGACGCGCTCGCTGCCCACGTGCGCGACGAGCTGGGCGGCGTAGTCGCCACCTTCACCGGCCGCGACGGCGGCGAACTCCTCACGGACGGACTCGTACCCGTCTGCGACGGTGCCCTGGATGTGCTCGGACGACATGGCGGCTCCCTCAGTGATCACTACGCCTGCGCCCAGTGCAAGCCCGGGCCGCGCCGGGGTATTCCGGGTACCACGAACACGCGCGGAGTTGATTTTCCCGCCGTGGGGAACCCGACTTCGAAAACCGAGTCCGCCGAAACGGCGCCGCGGCCGCGGTTCGCGATCACGGCCGTCGCGATCGGCACGTCCGGCCTGACGCCGGCGGTCGCTACCCGGGCGGCCTGGCTGATCGTCCGGCCGCCGGTCGTGGCCGCATGGAGGTTCTCGTGGGTCGCGCAGGCGTTCGTGCTGGTGCTCGGCGCGCTGTGGTTCGCGCTGCTGCCGATCAGCGTGCTGGCACCGGTCTTCGGTGTGTCCATGGGGGCGCACGCATCAGCCGGGCCGGATCGGCGCCGCACTCGGGGTGCGCACGCTCTTGCTCGCGTTGTCCGGCGCCGCGGTGTTCGCGACGACGTCGTGGCGCGCCGTCGGCCCGCCGATCGCCTACTTCGGCACCCAGTCGGGACGCTGAGGGTAGATCGACCTCCCGGGCGGGTAGCCACCGGGCATGAAGCTGACTTCGACCGTGCTCGGCGCGCGGGATCCGCACGCGCTGGCCGTTTTCTACGCGACCCTGCTCGACTGGGCGATCAAGACCGACGAGCCGGAGTGGGTGACGCTGCGCCCCGACGACGGCGGCCCCGGCCTCTCCTTCCAGCTGGAACCCGGCCATGTGCCACCGGAATGGCCGCACGCGGACGGTGCCCAGCAGATGCAGCTGCACCTGGACATCGAGGTCGACGACCTCGACGCCGCCGGCGTGATCGCGATCGACGCGGGCGCCGGGCTCGCGGCGTTCCAGCCGCAGGAGAAGGTGCGCGTGTACCTCGATCCGGCCGGGCATCCGTTCTGCCTCTGGACGCGCGAATGAGGTGACGCCCCGCGTTCGAACGGTCACAGGATCCGCTATGTTCGCTTGAGGTACCGGTTGCCGGCGAACGGAGTGAGTCCTGTGGGGGTGCACCGGATCTGGCACCACGGACTGGTCCCCGTCGAGGGGAAACGCCCCTTGGACGCGTTGCGCAGCAGGCTCATCACGCGGCAACGGCAGCACGACGACTACACGGTCACCGATCTCGGCTCGTCCGACGACGGCGGGTCGCGCCGGTGCGACCTGAAGTTCGCGTGGCCGGACCGCGACGGCCGCTACTCCGTTCAGGTATTGCTTTCGCTGTGCTACCACGCCGGCGCGGACCGCGTGGCGTGGTTGCTGGCGGCGGCGTGCACGCGGCCGTGGCGCAGCTGCCACGAAGCGCCGGCGCACCGGATCGGCCTGGAGGAGCTGGGCGCCAGCGGCAGCGACGAGATCCCGATCGACGGGCCGGTGCTCTCGATGCACGGCTGGTCGCGCGAGGAGTGCGAGCGTGTCGCGGATCTGCTCGCCGAGGCGCTGGTGGCGCCGTGGCGGACGTCGGCGGTGCTGGTGCTCACCGAACCGCCGGCGGCGCCGATCGAGGGCTGGCCGGGGCTGGTGAACGTGTTCGACGTCGACGACCGCTTCCGCCGCACCCTCAACGGCCACCTCCCGCTCGGCTGCGCGGTGCCGCTGGGCGCGCGGCTGTTCGTCCCGCCGTGCGACGAACTGCCGGACTTCGTCGAATCGGCCCTTCCCGTGTCGGAGCAGGCGCTTGAAGGCGCCCTGACACGGTTCATCCAGACGCGGGGCCGGACACCGCTGCCCGAGGAGTGGGCCGAGGTGCCGAGCGTGCGGGCCTGGTACGCGGCGGACCCGTTCGCGACGCCGGAGCGGGAACCCGACGCCGGGCTGACCGACAAGCTCGACCGCGCCGAGCGCGAGCTGGCGGAGGCGCGGGGCGTGATCGCCATCCTGCGCAAGAAGGCCAAGACCGGCGCGGAAGAGCGGGATCGCACGGCGCGCGAGGTGAAGGCGCTGCGCGGCCGCATCGAGGAGCTGTCGGCGGTCGACGTCGCCTGCCTGCAGGAGCAGCTGGCGCGGCTGCAGGAGGCGCTGGACGACTACGCGCGCGCCTTCGACGAGATGGAGGCCGAGCGCGACGAGCTCAGGCGCGCCAACGGGTTGCTGGCCGGCACGCTGACCCGCTACCACGACGCGGGCACCGAGGTCGCCGACGCCGAACGCCCGCCGGACGACTTCCCGAGCTTCGCCGACCTGATCGGCGCGGCCGCGGCGACCCTCGAGTACCTCGAGATCACGGCCGAAGCGGCGCCGACGGCGATCCTCGACCACCACCCGAAAGCCGCGGCCTGGCGCCGGAAGGCGTGGGACGCGCTGCGCACGCTCGACGCCTACGCGCGGGCCCGCCGGTCGCTGCTCGACGCGGGGCAGGACCCCGGGCCCGAGCTGTCGGACGTGCTCGCGTTCGCCCGCACCGGCCAGCCGGGCTCGCTGATCAGCGCCAACATCATCGCGCTGGCCGAGTCCGACACCGTGACGACGAACGAACGGCTCCGCCAGGCGCGCACGTTCCGCGTCGATCCGCGGACGAACCCGGCGGGACGCGACTACTTCGGCGCCCACATCGCCCTCGAGCGCTTCAAGTCGCCCGCGCCGCGGCTGCACTTCCTCGACGACACCGATCGCACGGGCACGGTGTACGTCGGGTACCTGGGCGCCCACCTGCCGACGTCGAAGACCAACTGAGCGAGAATCGCGGGCATGACGGCCGACAAGCACCTCGCGTACTGCTGGATCGCCCGCGGTGACGAGGTGCTGTTCCTCCGCCGCGCGCCGGGGGTCTTCCTCGCCGGGCGCTGGGAGCTGCCGGGCGGGACGGTCGAGCCGGGCGAACCCCACGAGGCCGCGGCGGTGCGCGAAGCGGCGGAGGAAACCGGGCTGACGGTCCGGATCAGCGGGGAGCGCGGCCGCGACACGTGGCCGGACATCACGGGACGGCCGCTGCGGATCCACGCGTGCTTCTACACGGCCGAGGAATCGGGCGAGGGCGAAGTGGTGCTCAATCCGGAAGAACACGACGACTTCGCGTGGCTTACGCCGGCGGACGCGCGCGCTTTGGAGCTGCCGGAGCACTTTCGGCGGCTGCTGTCTTCGTAGCCGGCCTCTGCCGGGCAAGCGGATCGTTCTGGTCACGCCATCGACGCTACCCGAACACACGTGCGAAGATCATCGCTGGATCGGGTGAAGTGCGGGACGGCGTTTCGGCCCGGAATTCTGTTGCAGTGCAAGGAAAGGCGCACGAAGACGATGGGCGCCGCCCCCGGTTTCCACGCTACCGGAGGGCACCGACAAAAACGGTGGTGCCGTTTGTTGCCGGGAGGTGGCGGGCGCCGTTGCGGGCCACCTGGCCGACTCCTCAGGAGGCGATGGCCTCGTTGATCGCCAGCAGCTCCTGTGCGGTGCGGGTGGCGGTGAATTCGATGACGTCGTAGCGGGCGAGGCGCTGGACCACGAACGGGTCGCTGGCGAGGACCGCGTCGAGCTTGCCGCGGAGCACCGGGCGGGTGAGGATCACGTGGTCGGCCGCGCCGGTCCCCTTTCCGGAAACGAGGAAAATCCCCCTCGTGAATTGCGTGCGCAACCAGACCGAATGGTCCGGGAGCGCGTAGTCGACTTCTGTTTCGGGCGCTGTGTAGGTCAGCAGTGCGATGTACATGATTCGATGGTAGAACTCCTGCGGTCACCTCGCATCCGCCTGCCGAGTGGCGCCGGACACCGCATTCGGCAATATCCCGGTCAAGAACCGCCGACCATTCTTTACGGCCGCTTTTTGAATCAACCGTACGTAGCTCGGCGTACGACAGGGAGTCGACGCCGGGCCGACGCGGCCGGCCCGCGGACGAGCGAGACTCGGGGCCATGAACGCAGTGACCGGGATCTGGCACGAAGGCGGCCGCGCCGAGCGGATCGCCTACACCGTCGGCGCGGCCCTCTTCGTGAGCGGGCTCGGGCACGCGGTCGTGCTCCTCACCACCGGCGGCTCGTGGCTGGGCCCGCTGTCGATGCGCAAAGCCGTCACCTTCGGGCTGTCGTTCGGCCTGACGCTGGCCTCGGTCGCCTGGGCGACGTCGTTCCTCACCGTCCGGCAGCGGTGGCGGTCCGTGCTGCTCGGCGCGTTCAGCGTGGCGAGCGTCGTCGAGGTCGCCCTGGTCAGCGTGCAGTCCTGGCGCGGTGTGCCGTCGCACTTCAACTTCGAGACGCCGTTCGACAACGTCGTGTCGATGACGCTCGCCGCAGGTGGCGGGGTGCTCATCCTGACCGTCATCGGCTTCACCGCGGCCGCGCTCGTCGAACCCGGGCCGGCCGCGCCGAGCCTGCGTCTCGCCATCCGGGCCGGCCTGCTCGTGCTGGTGGTCGCGCTGGCCACCGGCGCCGTGATGATCGCCCGCGGCGTCGTGGAGGCCCGCGGCGGCGATCCGCGGCTGGCCTACACCACCGCCGGTTCGCTCAAGCCGCTGCACGCGGTCGCGATGCACGCGATCCTCGTGCTGCCCGGGCTGGCGTGGCTGCTCACCTTCACCCGCTGGCCCGAGGCCCACCGGATGCGTGTCGTCAGGATCGCGGTCGCGGCGGACGCCGTGCTCACCGCCGTCATCGGTGTCGAGTCCTTCACCGGCACGTCCCCCTTCGCCGCGCCTCTTCCGGTGCTCGCGCTGTCGGTCCTGGCGGCGGCCGCGCTGGCCGGCACCGGCCTGTACGCGCTGAGCGGTGTTGAACCGGGTATCCGATTCGTACGTATCCCCGATGGGAAGGCAAGGGGCCGGTAAAGCGGCGGACGGAGACCACGTGCGGCACGGCATGACCACGAGCGGCCTTTTCCAGCAGAGTCAGGCCCACAGCCCGTCGTTCTTCTCCGTCATGCGGGCGATGGGCCAGCACGGCGACGACCTCGCGGACTTCTGCATCCCCTGCAACCCGTACTTCCCGACCGACGGGATGTTCGGCGAGCTGGAACGCAACCTCCGCACGATCCTCAAGTTCTACCCGAGCGACGCGGGCGCGATCACCGCGCAGCTGGCGCACGTCCTGCGCCTGAACCCGTCGACGATCTCGCTGGCCAACGGCTCGACCGAGCTCATCACCTGGATCGACCACCTGCTGGTGGACGCGAGCATCGCGGTGCCGATCCCGACGTTCGGCCGCTGGACCGACCAGCCGCTGGAAACCGGCAAGCGCGTCGACATGTTCCTGTTGAAGGAAGCGAACAACTTCGAGCTGCGTGTCGACGAGTACATCGAGTTCGTCAAGCGCCGGGGCTCGCGGGTCGCGGTGCTGTGCAACCCGAACAACCCCGACGGGGGGTACCTCTCGCGTCGCGAGGTCATCCGGTTCATGGACGCCCTCGAGGACCTCGATCTCGTCGTGATCGACGAGTCGTTCATCGACTTCGTCGAGGCCGAGATGAACCCGTCGGTGGCCGCCGAAGCCGTCGTGCGGCCGAACGTCATCGTGCTGAAGAGCCTCGGGAAGAACTTCGGGCTGCACGGGATCCGGTTCGGTTACCAGGTGTCGAACCCGGCGCTGACCCGCAAGCTGTCGGCCGCGCTGCCGAAGTGGAACCTGAACTCGCTGGCCGAGACCGTCATCTTCATGCTCGCCGAGCACCACGCGGAGTACGAGGACAGTCTCAAACGGCTCGCGCTCGACCGGTTCATGATGAACTCGCAGCTGAGCCAGTTCCCGGAGCTGACGGTGTACCCGTCGCAGGCGAACTTCCTGCTCGTCAAGCTGCCCGGGTCGGTCGACGGCGCCGAGCTGTGCGACTACCTGCTCACCGAGCACCACCTGCTGGTGCGCCAGTGCGGCAACAAGATCGGCATGACCAGCCAGTTCATGCGCTTCGGGGTGCGGCCGGACACCGAAGTCGAGCGGCTGGTCGAGGGACTGCGCGGGGTCGAGCGGCTCGGCGGCGGCCGCCACACGCCGGCGATCGAGCTCGTCTCGCACTCCCGCGAGCCGGAACGGTCGATCAGCTGACCGCGTGGTCGATGGCCGACTTCCAGGCGAACCTCCGGCCGTTCGCCGAACTCGACCGCGCGGGCCGCACCCGCAGACTGCGCCGGCTCGCCGAAGCCGCGTTGACCGACTACGACGTCCCGGTGGCCCGGCTGACCCCGCTGGCGCGCGGGCGCAACACGACGTTCCGGGTGGACGGCGCGGACGGCCACCGGTACGTCCTGCGCGTGGAACGGCCGGACGGCCCGAGCGTCGCGCAGGTGCGGGCCGAGATCGCCTGGCTCTCGGCGCTGTGCCGCGAAACGGACCTGGTGGTGCCGCGGCCGGTGCCGACGCGGCACCGGGAACCGGCCACCGTCGTCGCCGACCCGGCCGTCCCCGAACCACGCACCTGCGTGCTGCGCCACTGGGTCGAAGGCCGGTTCCTGGACGAGCGGCTCACCCCGACGCAGCTGTACCGGCTGGGCGAGGTCACCGCGCGGCTGCACCGCCACGGCGCCCGGATGAACGGCCTCGACCGCGGCCGCGTCGACGACCTCAGCGCCTTCGGCCGGGCCCAGGTGGACGGCTTCTCGGCGACCGTCGTCGAGCGCGCGGTCGCCCTGACCGGCGAGGACGTCCGCGCCGCGCTGGCGCGGGTGCGGGCGGTGCGGGCCGCGCTCGGGTTCGGCGCCGACGTGTTCGGCCTGGTCCACGGCGGCCTGCACCAGGAGAACTACCTGTTCCACCGCGGCCGGGTCGCGGTGGTCGGCTTCGACGACTGCGGGTATGGGCACTACGCCTACGACCTGGCGGTGACAGTCGAGGCGATCGCGCACCTGCCGCACCGCGCGCAGTTGCGGGAGGCGCTGCTGGACGGGTATCGGTCGGTGCGCCCGGCCACGTTCGCGACCGACCCGGCCGTGCTCGACGCCTTCGCCGGGTTGCGCCGGGTCCAGCTGCGGCTGCGCGCGCTCGACGGCACGGCCTGACGTTACAGATGGTCGCTACACTTGCTACATGGCCGGACGATCGAGCAACGCCACCAGTACCCGCGACCGCCTCCTGCTGGCCGCCGGGCAGCTCCTGCACGAAGCGGACGGCGGCGCGGTGTCGACGCGCGCGATCTGCGAACGCGCCGGCGTCCAGGCCCCGACCCTGTACCACCACTTCGGCAACAAGCAGGGCCTGCTCGACGCCGTCGTGAACTACGGCTTCACCCAGTACGTCCAGGCACCCGAAACCGGCGGCGACCCGGTCGCGCGGATCCGCGAGGGCTGGGACAGGCAAGTCGAGTACGGCCTGGAGAACCCGGCGTTCTACGTCCTGCTCTACGGCCAGATCGAGCCCGGCGTGCCGTGCAACCTCACCAGCAGCGCCGAGGCGATGCTGCTCGAGCTGTTCACCCCGCTCGCCCGCGCCGGGCGGCTGCGCGTCGAGGCGACCGAGGCCGCGCGGCAGTTCGCGGCGGCCAACAGCGGGGTCACACTCAGCCTGATCGCCCAGCCCGAAGGCGCCCGCGACCTGGCGATGTCCGCGCAGGTCCGGGACGCCGTGCTGGCCGGACTGCTCACCGACGGCCCGGCGGCAGGCTCGTCGACGAGCGCACTCGCGGTCGCTTTGTCGACCGCTCTCGCGGACGACGTCGACGAGCTGACGACCACCGAGCGGCAGCTGCTGCGGGAGTGGCTGCACCGCCTCGCGAGCTGACGCTACATTTGCTACATTGATTCGTATGGCGAATGTAGTGAACGAGTTCGGCGTGTTCCTGGCCCCGCACCGCGACGACGAGACGCGCAAGGCGCACGCCGTCGCGGCCGACAAACTCGGTTACGGCACGGTCTGGTTCGGCACCGGCAGCGCTTCGGTCGGCGACCTCAAGTTCGTCGAGGACGTCTTGGCCGCGACCGAGCGGATCACCGTGGCGACGGCGATCGTGAACGTGTGGGCCGACGAACCGGAGGTTCTGGCCGAGTCGTACCACCGGCTCGCGGGCCGGTACGGAAAGCGCTTGCTCCTCGGCATCGGCGTCGGCCACCCGGAGTCGGTCGCGGCGTACCAGAGCCCGTACGACAAGATCGTCGGCTACCTCGACCGGCTCGACGCCGCCGGTGTGCCCGCCGACGCCCGGATCCTCGCCGCACTCGGCGACCGTGTGCTGAACCTGGCCGCCGAACGCACGGCCGGCGCGGTCCCCTACCTCGTGCCGGTCGCGCACACGCGGCACGCGCGCTCGGTGCTGGGCCCGGGCAAACTCCTGACGCCGGAACAGAAAGTGGTCGTCGACGACGACCCGGTGGCGGCGCGCGCGATCGGCCGCCCGTACGTGCGCGAGCCGTACCTCGGACTGCGCAACTACGTGAACAACCTGCTGCGCCACGGGTACACCGAGGCGGACGTCGCCGATGGCGGCAGTGACCGCCTGATCGACGACCTCGTGCTGCACGGCACGCCCGAGAGCATCGCGCGGCGCCTGCGGTCTCATGTGGACGCCGGAGCCGACCACGTGGCCGTCCAGGTGCTCGGCCCCATGCCGGACGTGGAGGCCGAGCACCACCGGATCCTCGCCGGCCTACTGCTCTGATCAGCCCGGCGCCGGCGCCAGCGCGTTCAACGCCGTGATGATCACGCTTTCCTCGTAGGTGAAGTGGGTGTCCAATGCGGACGCCAGCCGGTCGAACTCCGCGTGCAGCCGGACCGGGTCGGACTCTTCGCCGACGAGCCGCTGGATCTCCTCCTGCAGCCGCGCGACGACGACGTGTTCCGCGCCCAGCTTCGTCAACGCGGGGGCGAGCGCGGGGAACTGCGCGGCCAGCATCGGGAAGATCGCCGTGTCCTCGCCCGTGTGGTGACGGGTGAGGGCCGAGCAGAAACCGAGGCAGCGCTTACTGAAGCTCAGCGGCTCGCCGGAATCCAGCTGGGCGCGCAGATCCCGCAGCTCGGTGCGCAGCCAGTCGTGCACCTCGACGATCCAGTCGCCCATCCGCCGGACGCGGTCGAGGCGGTGCAGCACGATCACCGGCAGCACCCGGGTCGTCCGGGCCTGGTAGTCGGCGAAGCCCGGCTGCTGCTCGACGACCTTGGCGAACAGCGCGTCGCGGTCGGGGGCGATGGCCGCCATCGCCTCGAACGTCTCGGTGCCGGTTTCCACGGTCACCAAAGGGTTCTTGCGGATGTTGTGGTACCAGGCGGGGTGCTTCGGCAGGCCCATCGCCGACGCGACGACGACCAGCTGGCCGTCGATGTGCAGGGCTCCCAAGGTGACGCGGTGTTTCCGGCCGGTGCGGGCACCGGTCGTGGTGAGCTGGATCAAACTCGCGTGGTCCTTCCGATGTGGAGTGATCGGAGGCGTGAGAGGGCACGACGGAGGCACACTTGTCCCACAGCAGGGAAAAGACGAGAGACACCGACGTGTCGATCTCAGGGGGCTGAGTAGCCACTACCTCCGTGCGTAGGCCCATCCGGGGCGCACTTCCACGGTAGCACGGAATCAGCGCGCTTCGTCAGCCGCTTCCTTCGCCGCGATGGCGGCTTCGTCTGCTTGGTCGAAGGCTTCCTTGGCCGTCTCGAACTCGGCCGTCGCGCGCTCGGCGCGTTCCTCGGCTTCCGCGAGGCGGGCCCGCAGGTCTTCGACGCGGGCCGTGGCCTGCTCGGCCGCGCGCTCGGTGCGGACGAGGTCGCGCTCGGCCACCGCGCGTTCCTTCGCCAGCTCGGCGGCTTCCTTGCGCAGGCGCTCGCGTTCGGCGCGGACGCGCTCGCGCTCGACCCGCTCCTCGTCCTCGCGCTTGGAGTCCTTTTCGGCCCGCTCGGCCTTCACGGGTTCGGCCTTTTCGGCCCGCTTCGGCTTCGCCGGTTCGGCCTTTTCCACCAGGTTCGCCGGGCGCTTGCCGGTCGACGGCGGGGCGCTCGCGGCGAGCGTGAACCACTGGTCGGTGTCCTGGTGCGCCACCGACGTCAGGCACCCGGCCAGCGCGAGCGCGGCGGTGTCCGGGTCGGCCGCGACGGCTTCGAGCGTCGCCTCGACCTCCCGCGCGACGGTGTCGCTCATCTTCGCCAGGCCGTGCAGGATCCGCCGCACCAGCTCGCCGCGACGCCGGGCCAGCGCGCGCAGGTCGTCCCCGGCCAGGCGGGTGTGCGCGTCCCGCAGCTCGTCGCCGAGTTCGGCCAGCTCACGCAGCTCGTCCGGATCTTCGCGGGCCAGCCGGTTGACGATCGCGGCCGCGGTGGTCGGCTTCCGCAGCTCCTTGATCTTCGCCGCCAGGTCGGCGTCCCCCTCGGCCTTCGCCGCCTTCGCCGCCGCGTTGCGCGCGCTGACGAACTCCGCGAGGTCACCCCCGTAGAGCTCGCCGGCCACCGTCTCCAAGTCCATCCCGCCCAGCCAACCACATCGGACTGGTGCGAGCACCCGCGAACAGTCATCATCGGGTCAGGGGCGACGAAGGGAAGGCGCGTGTTCTTCGATCTGGGTGTCCGGGACTTCCTCGACCGCGCGGAGGCGGTGTACCCGGACCGCGTCGCGGTGGTCGACGAGCCGAACCAGCCCGCGCCGAGCTGGGGTTCGCTCACCTACCGCGAGGTGGCGCGGCGGGCCCGCGCGCAGGCCGCCCACCTCGACGCGCTGGGCGTGCCGGTCGGCGGGCGCGTCGCGGTGGTGTCGCACAACGCCGCGCGCCTGCTCGTGTCGTTCTTCGGCGTCTCGGCCTGGGGCCGGGTGCTGGTGCCGGTGAACTTCCGCCTCGCACCGGCGGAGGTGAAGTACATCGTGGAGCACTCCGGTGCGGAGGTGCTGATCGTCGACCCCGAGCTGGCACACCTGCTCGACAGCGTCACCGCGAAGCACGTCTTCGTGCTAGGTCGTGACGACGACGTGATCTGGGGCGGCGACGGCGAACCGCGGCCGTGGGCGGGCGACGAGTCGGCCACCGCGACGATCAACTACACGTCCGGCACCACCGCGCGGCCGAAGGGCGTGCAGCTGACCCAGCGCAACATCTGGCTCAACGCGGCCGTCTTCGGGCTGCACACGACGTTGAACGACAACGACGTCCTGCTGCACACGCTGCCGATGTTCCACTGCAACGGCTGGGGCATGCCGTACGCGGTGACCGGGCTCGGCGGGCGGCACATCGTGCTGCGCAAGGTCGACGGCACCGAGATCCTGCGGCGCATCGAGGAGCACGGCGTCACGATCCTGTGCGCCGCGCCCGCGGTGGTCAGCGCGGCGCTCGACGGCGCCGCGGGCTGGGACGGCGAGATCCCCGGCCGCGACCGCGTCCGGATCGTCGTGGCCGGCGCACCCCCGCCGACCCGGACGATCGAGCGGGTGCGGGCCGAGCTGGGCTGGGAGTTCATCCAGATCTACGGCCTCACCGAGACGGCGCCGCTGCTGACGGTCAACCGGATGCGCAGCGAGTGGGCCGACCTCGACCCGCACGAGCAGGCGAAGCTGCTGGGCCGCGCCGGCACGCCCGCGCTGGGCGTCCGGATCGCCGTCGACACCGACGGCGAGGTGCTCGCGCAGTCGAACCACAACCTCGACGGCTACTGGGAGAACCCTGACGAGACCGCGCGGGTGCAGGAGGGCAACTGGTTCCATACGGGTGACGGCGGCACGTTCGAAGACGGCTACCTGACGATCGCGGACCGCAAGAAGGACGTGATCATCTCGGGTGGCGAGAACGTGTCGTCGATCGAGGTGGAGGACGCGCTCAGCTCGCACCCGGCGGTGCGCGAGGCGGCGGTGATCGGCGTCCCGGACGAGAAGTGGGGCGAGCTGGTGACGGCGTTGGTGGTGACCGGTTCGGAAGTGTCCGCCGAGGAGCTGATCAAGCACTGCCGCGAGTACCTGGCGGGGTACAAGTGCCCGAAGCGGGTGGAGTTCCTCGACGAGCTGCCGCGGACGGCGACCGGGAAGATCCAGAAGTTCAAGCTGCGGGAGCCGTTCTGGCAGGGCCGGGCGCGAGGGGTGAATTGAGGTTCTTCTTCGACGCGGGCTCGGGCGCGGTGCTCTGGGCCGACGTCGGCCCGGCGGACCTGGACCGGCTGCCGATCAGCGCCGGGTTGCGGGCGGACCTGGACAGCCTCGTCGAGCAGTACGACGAGTCGCTGAACTGGGACTACCCGCCCGACCCCGGCCCGTGGCGGGAGGCGCGGTGCCGTCGCTTCAACGCCGACGTCCGGGCGGCGCTGGCCCGGTTGCGTCGTGAACTCGGGGAGGACGTCGAGGACGGGTTCACCGAGCTGAACGAGGATCCGGATCTGGACCGCTACCTGGCCGACCCGAAGGGCTTCAAGCGGTCGTCTGGCTGACGACGAGATCGCCGCCGCTGGACCGGAGCCGGATGACGCGGTCGCCGACTTCCAGCTCGGCGCCGATCCGGATGCCGGCCTTGTCGAAGCGCTCGACGCGTAGCGACCAGTCCGTCCAGACGACCCACACCAGGGACGATCCGTCGACCAGGATGATCTGCAGTGCCGCCGCCTCGCCGTCACGATGAAGGATCTCCGAGACCGAAGCGACTCCGAGACCGGCCGGTTCCATCAGCGGACCAAGCGGAAGAACGTCCGCACCTCGGCGACGAACAGCTCCGGTTGCTCGAACGCCGCGAAGTGCCCGCCCCGGTCCAGCTCGTTCCAATACCGGATGTCCGGGTACCTCCGCGCGGCCCACCGGCGCGACGGTCTCGGCACCTCCGCGGGGAAGATCGAACAGCCCGTCGGGACGTCGACCGTGTCGTCCGTGGCCTCGCTGAACCACTTCTGGACCTTCGCGATGCTCTCCCAGTACAACCGCGCCGACGACGTCGCCGTGCCCGTCAGCCAGTAGAGCGTGATGTTGTCCAGCAGCTCGTCGCGGGTGAACGAGAAGCCGTCGGACCAGGCGTGGAACTTCTCCAGCAGCCAGCCGCACAGGCCGGCCGGGGAATCGGCCAGGCCGTAGCCCAGGGTCTGCGGGCGGGTCGACTGCTGGGCCGAGTAGCCGTCCTCCCAGCGCTGCGCGTGCTTCAACGCCTCCAGCGCTTCGCGTTCCGCCGCAGTCAGGTCGTCGAACGTCGCCGGGTCGGGGGCGGCGATCGGCGGGTTCAGGTGGATGCCCGCCAGGTGGGCCGCGTCCTGCTGGGCCAGTGACGTCGTGATCGACGTTCCCCAGTCGCCGCCCTGGGCGCCGTAGCGGGTGTAACCGAGACGGGCCATCAGCTCCGCCCACGCCGCCGCGATCCGCTCGATGCCCCAGCCCGGCGACGACGGCTTGTCGCTGAAGCCGTACCCCGGCAGCGAGGGGATCACCAGGTGGAACTCGCGCGAGAGCGGCTCGATCACCTTGGTGAACTCGACGATCGAGCCGGGCCAGCCGTGCGTCAGCACCAGCGGCAGTGCGTCCGGGCGCGGCGAACGCACGTGCAGGAAATGCACGCCCAGGCCGTCGATTTCGGTGCGGTACTGCGGAAATCCGTTGAACCGGGCCTCCGCGCGGCGCCAGTCGTAGCCGGACGCCCAGTACTCGCAGAATTCCCGCAGCAGGGCCAGGGGCGTGCCCTGGCTCCAGTCGCCGACCGGCTCCTCTTCGGGCCAGCGGGTCCGGCGCAGGCGCGAACGCAGGTCGTCGAGGTCGGCCTCGGGGACGTCGATCCGGAACGGCGTGATCACGCCGGGACGTAGGTCAGCTGGACGACGCCGTTGCCGAAGGTGGCGGACTTCTTGAGCACCAGCGGGAAACCCGGGCCCTCCTCGGGGAACAGCCTCTTCCCGCGGCCCACGACGATCGGGTACAGCAGCAGGTTCAGCTCGTCGACCAGGCCTTCGGCCAGCAGCCAGCGCACCGCCGTAGTGCTGCCGCTGGTCATGATGTCGCCGCCCTCCCCGGCCTTCAACGCGCGGACGGCCTCGACCGGGTCCCCGGTCAGCAGCGTCGAGTTGTTCCAGGTGACCTCGGACAACGTCGACGACAGCACGTACTTGCGCACGCTGTTCATGAACTCGGCGCCCGCGTCGTCCTCGACCGTCCGGCCGGGCCACGCTTCGGCGAAACCTTCGTAGGTGACGCGGCCGAGCAGCATCGCGTCGGCGGCCGCCATCCCGCCGCCGACGGCGCGGCCGATTTCGTCGTTCCAGTACCGCAGCGACCACTTGTCGGGCGCCTCGACCACACCGTCCAGCGAGAGGAACAGGTTCGACACGATCTTGCGCATGGACTTCCCTTCGGTCGAGTTCTCACTATGACCGAAAAGCCGCCGTCCCGCAGCGGTTTGACCGGACTATCCGATCCGTCCATTCGCGACTGGCTTCAGCAGGTCGAGCGCGCGGCCGAGGGTGTCCAGCCGCGCTTCGAGCGTGTCACCGGCCGGGTACAGCCGGACCGTGTCGATGCCCGTGGCACGCCAGACGCGCAGGCGTTCGCGGACCATCTCCTCGGTGCCGATCAGCGTGGTGCCGAGCACCATCTCGTCGGTGACGAGCGCGGTGGCGCCGTCGCGGTCACCGGCCTGCCAGCGCTCGCGGACCTCGGCGGCGACGTCCGCCCAGCCCTGCCGGCTGTAGGCGTTGTTGTAGAAGTTCGTGGTGGCCGAGCCCATCCCGCCGAGGCTGAAGGCCAGTTCCTTCTTGCGGCCGCCGACCATCGTGCGCAGCTCGTCCTCGTTCGCCGCGAAGGCGACTTCGGCGCCCTGGCAGACGTCGATGTCCTTGCGCGTACGGCCCGACTTCGCGAGGCCGGCGTCGAGGTGGGTGAAGTAGGCGTCGGCGCCTTCGGGGACGAAGCTGGTGCCGAGCCAGCCGTCCGCGACCTCGCCGGTCAGTTCGAGCAGCTTCGGCGAGAGCGTGGCCAGGTAGATCGGGATGTCCGGGTTCGGCTCGGTCGACAGCCGCATCGGGCGCGTCTCGCCGGGCAGCGGGATCTCGAAAGCCTTGCCGGAGAAGGAGATCTTCTCGCCGGCGAAAGCCTGGCGGATGATCTCGACGGTTTCGCGCATCCGCGTCAGCGGCTTGGCGAACGGGACGCCGTGCAGGCCCTCGATCACCTGCGGCCCGGACGGGCCGAGGCCGAGCGAGAACCGGCCGCCGGAGAGGTCCGCGAGCGTCAGCGCGGCCTGCGCGATCGCGACCGGCGTGCGTGTGCCGAGCTGGACGATGCCGGAGCCGAGCCGGATCCGGTCGGTGCGGGCGGCGAGGTAGCCGAGCGCGGACGGCGCGTCCGAACCCCAGGCCTCGGCGACCCAGCAGACGTCGAGACCGAGCTTTTCCGCCTCCAGCACGAAGTCCAGCGTCACGGGAGTGTCGCGGGAGAACTCGACCGTCGTCGCGGTCTTCACGAACCTTCGACCCGGTCCTTGATCGCGGCGAGGTTGCCGGTCATCGCGGTTTCGAACTCCCGCAGCCGCACGAAGACGATCTTCTGTTCCTTCTCGGGCATCCGGTCGATGGCGAACGACAGCCCGGACCGGCCCGGGCCCAGCTGCATCCACTGCGAGAGCCGGGTGCCGCCGTTGTCGGGTTCGAGGGTGAACTTCCAGACCGAGCTCGGCTCGGCCGGATCCTGCACCGCCCAGGCGAACACCCGCGGCGCGTCGCACTCGACGACGTACGACGTCGTCTCCCATTCGCCGAACGCGTCGTGCTTGCTCCGGCCCACGAACTTGCGGCGGGTCTCACCGTCGCACCACTCGACGGACTGCAGTTCGGAACTCAGGGAAGGCATCAGCCCGATGTCGGAGACCACCGGCCAGACGTCCTCGGGGGCGGCGTCGATCCAGGTCGAGACCTCGGCCGTGGGCTTGTCCGCGTACCGCGCGCCGGTCCACTCCATCGTGGTCGCACTCCTTTCGGTGAGCCTCTGACCACGATAGTTGCGTAGGTAGACCCGGCTGTCAATCTCACTCCTGCCGGGCGAAGCGCTCCTCGACGTCCGTGCGCTGCGCCAGCCGGGCCGGGAAGCCGGGGCCGCGGCGCATCCGCGTGTCGTCCGGGGTCATCGGCGCGGCGCACTCGGCGCAGACGATTTCGGCGTGGGTGTCGTGCCCGCAGGCCAGGTGGTGCACGGTGATCGGCGGACCGGCCTCGCCGGCGAGCCACTTGTCGCCCCAGCGTGTCATCGCGAGCAGCACCGGGTAGAAGTCGCGGCCCTTTTCGGTGAGCACGTAGTCGTAGCGCACCGGCTCGCTCTGGTAGGCGACCTTCTCCAGCAGCCCCTCGTCGACCAGCCGCTTGAGCCGGTCGGCGAGGGTGTTGCGGGCGATGCCGAGCGCCTGCTGGAACTCGTCGAAGCGGCGGACGCCGTAGAAGGCGTCACGCAGCACCAGCGGCGTCCACCAGTCACCGAGCAGATCCATGGTGCGCGCGATCGAGCACGGCCACTGCGCGAACGAGGTCCGTTTCATGCGGCCGAGGGTACGCCGTCTTCCGGAGAGACTCAGCAGGTCAGCCGCATGACCACCCGCCGCGCGGTCGGGCGGCTCACCTCCGTGAACCCCGCGGCGGCGAAGACGCCGGAGGTGCCGACGAACAGCTCGCCGGGCCAGGCGAGCTTCTCCCCCGGCTCGACGAGCATCGGGTAACCCTCGACGGCCCGCGCCCCGCGTTCGCGCGCGAAGCCGACCGCCGCCCCGGCCAGCGCGGCGCTCACGCCGCGACGCCGGAAGCCTTTGCGGGTCACGAAACACGTCACCGCCCAGACGCCGTCGTCCGACGGGTCCTCGTCACGGCCGGCCCAGACGAGGCGGCTGCCGAGGAGCCGCCGGTACGCGGTGCGCGGCTCGACCGCGCACCACCCGGCGGGCTCGCCGTCGACGTAGGCCACGAGCCCGGTCGCGTGCTCGGCGGTCTGGGTCCGCAGCCGTTCGGCGCGCTCTTCCGCGGTGCCCGAGCGCCACTGCGCGGGCGTGTCCTTGAAATACTGGCACCGGCAGCGGGCCGGGTCCCCGCGGTCGCCGAAGATCGACTGCAGGTCCGCCCAGGGCGCCTGGTCCACGGGTACGAAGGTCAGCGCCATGCCCCGAAGTCAGACGAGGTGGCCGGTGGTGACGTCCACGTGGTCCGGGACCTCGTCGTGCGCGTCGCCGACCGAGAGCGTGCCGGCCGGCTCGACCAGCAGCACACTCGCGCCCGCCTTCGACGACGGCTTGTGGAACGTGCCCTTCGGCACGACGAAGACCTGGCCTCGGCTCAGCGTGACGACTCGTTCCGACGGATCGCGCAGGCCGATCTCGATCTCGCCGTCCAGCACCAGGAAGAACTCGTCGGTGTCCTCGTGGACGTGCCAGACGTGCTCGCCGGCGAACCGCGCGAGGCGGATGTCGTAGTCGTTGACGCGGGTGACGATCCGCGGGCTCCAGGCGGCGTCGAAGCTCGCCAGGACTTCGGTCAGGTCGATCGGGTTCATGCCTGCCA
This sequence comes from Amycolatopsis sp. NBC_00355, assembly GCF_036104975.1. Classification (GTDB taxonomy): domain Bacteria; phylum Actinomycetota; class Actinomycetes; order Mycobacteriales; family Pseudonocardiaceae; genus Amycolatopsis. Next base: position 4,979,980 of record NZ_CP107982.1, read on the forward strand.
TGGTCGGCCTGGCGGATGAGCGGCACGAGTGCTAGGAATCGCACATGCCGCAAGAATTCTCTCACCGGGTCGCGGCGATCGTGACGGCGGAGTCGAACCCCTTCGAGATGGGCGTCGCGACCGAGCTGTTCGGGCTGCGGCGGCCCGAGCTGAACCGGCCCTGGTACGACTTCACGCTCTGCGCCGCGACCCCGGACGTGCGGATGAACCTCGGCCTGTTCACGCTCTCCGGCGTCGCCGGGCTCGAGGCCGCCGACACGGCGGACACGCTGATCGCGCCGGCCCGGCCGGACACCGGCGTGCCGACCGACCCGGCGATCCTCGCGGCGATCCGCCGGGCCGCGGCCCGGGGCGCCCGGCTGGTCAGCTTCTGCACCGGCGCGTTCGCCCTCGCCGAGGCGGGCGTCCTGGACGGCCGGCGCGCGACCACGCACTGGCAGTGGGCCGCGGAGTTCGCCGAGCGCTTCCCGGCGGTGCGCTGGGAGCCGGACGTTCTGTTCGTCGACGAGGGCGACGTCCTCACGGCGGCGGGCAGCGCGGCCTCCCTCGACCTCGGCCTCCACCTCATCCACCGCGACCACGGCGCGGAAGTCGTCAACGCGGTCAGCCGCCGCCTGGTGTTCACGGGCCACCGCGACGGCGGGCAGCGGCAGTTCATCGCCCGGCCGGTGCCGGCGGTGCCGGACACCTCGCTGGCGCCGCTGCTGGCCTGGGCCCTCGAGCGGCTGGACACCCCGCTGACGGTGACCGACTTGGCCGCGCGAGCGGCGACCAGCCCGGCGACGCTGCACCGGAGGTTCCGCGCGGAGCTGGGCACGACGCCGCTGGCGTGGCTGACGACCGAGCGGGTGACGCTGGCCTGCCGCCTGATCGAGCGCGGCGAGCTACGGCTGGACCGGGTGGCCGAGGCGAGCGGCTTCGGGACGGCGTCGAACCTGCGCCTGCAGCTGAGACGCCACACGGGTCTCAGCCCGAGCGCGTACCGCCGCCGCTTCGGCCCGGCCCTCGTGAGTGGTAGTTAGGGATCTGACCCGGATTACCACTCACGACGTCTTGGAGCGCCTGGGCCAGGGACTCCTGCTGCAGCCGCGCCGGGTAGCCGCGAGGGTCGGCCGCCGCGAGGACGTTGAAGCCTTCCACCAGCGCCACCAGGCTTTTCGTCGTCAGCTCCAGGCGGTCGTCCGGCCACTCCGGACGACAGGCCGCGATCAGCCGCCGGACCCGCGCCAGGAACGAGTGGTTCGCCGCTCGGTGACGCTCGGCCAGGTCGTCGTCCGCGAGGGCCGCCGCCAGGAAGCCGACCCAGACGCGGGACTCCTCGTGGTGGCCGTGGGGCAGGTCGATCGCGCAACCCAGGACCGCGCGCAACGCCGCGGGCGCGTCGGTCGCCGAGGCCTCGGCCGCGTCCGCGCGGATCGCCGTGCGCTCGTAGAGCAGGTCGCGCGCGTGCAGCAGCAGCGCCTTCTTCGTCGGGAACGCGTGCAGCACCAGGCCGGTCGTGCAGCCGGCGCGCTCGGCGACCGCGCGCAGCGTCAGCCCCGGCAGGCCCGCCTCCGCCAGCACCTGCCACACCGCGTTCGACAGCAGCTCGCGCTGCGCCCCCACGTCACGCTGTCTCGGCACCCGGAACCTCCTTCCCCGGTAGCGTAACAGGTGCTACGGTAACGCTCGTTACGAAAAGGGGGTGTGCCCGATGACCGACCTCGGCACCATCGCGATCAGCGCCGTGAACTGGGACGATCCCGACGCGGCCCGGCTGCGCGAGGCCCAGCGCGTCGAACTCGACGCCCGCTACGGCAGCGACAACCACGAGCCCGGCGCACTGCCGACCGCCGAGACCATGGCGGTGTTCCTCGTCGCGCGCGACGGCGGCGGCACCGCCGTCGGCTGCGGCGGGCTCCGGCCGCTCGGACCGGACTCGGCCGAGATCAAGCGCATGTACGTCGACCCGGCCGCGCGCGGCTCCGGCGTCGCGACCGCCCTGCTGCGCGCGCTCGAAGACCACGCGCGGGAACTCGGGATTCCGCGGCTGCTGCTGGAAACCGGCACCGGGCAGCCGGACGCGATGCGCTTTTACCAGCGCGAAGGCTACGAGCCGATCGAGGCCTACGGGCCCTACCGCGGCGAGCCGTTGTCGCGTTGTTTCGCCCGCGATCTCCGAGCGCCATAGGTTTTCCGATGGCGCGGCCAAGGCAAGCTATTGGTTCGCGAGGACACCACGGGCCTACCGTCGAAGGAACGGCGGCCCAGGGTCGGGCCGCCGTTCCCGACTCAGACGGAGTTTTCCCTTGCGCATCAAGCACATCGGCGTCGCACTGGCCGCGATCGCCGTCTTCGCCCTGCCGGCCACCCCGGCCGGCGCGGCACCGAGAATCGTGCCGCTCGCCCCCGGGCAGCAACCGGAGAACATCACCCTGGAGCCCGACGGTTCCGCCGACCTGACCTTCGCCTACACCGGCGAGATCGGCCGGGTCTCCCCCGGCGGCAACGTCACCATCATCGCCCGGATCCCGGCGCCGGAAGACGGCGACGTTCCGGTCGTCCACAAGCGACTGTTCCTCGGCGGCATCGTCCGCGCACCCGGCGGTGACCTGTACGTCGCCGTCTCGACCGGCACCGCGGCCACCGGCCTCTACCGGGTCCGGGCCGGGGCGCCGCCGGTGCAGGTAGCGAAACTGCCGCCGGCCGGCTTCCAGAACGGCGTCGCGCGTGACCCGGCGACCGGCGACATCTACGTCGCCGACTCGTTCGGCTCCACGGTCTGGCGGGTTTCGCGGGGACGCGTCACCGCCTGGGCCACCGGCGACCTGCTCGCCCCGGTGAGCGGTTTCGGCGCCAACGGGATCAAGGTCCACGACGGCGCGGTCTGGGTGTCCAACCTGGACCGCGGCACCCTGGTCCGCTTCCCGCTGCGCGGCGGGCCCGGCCGGGTCGTCACGTCGGGTCTCGGGCCGGTCGACGACTTCGCCTTCCACGGCGACACCGTCGTCGCGGCGATCAACCAGGACAACGGGGTCGTGACGATCGACCACGACGGCGTCCGCACCATTCTGTCCACTGAGGACGGACTGGCCAACCCGACCGCGGTCGCCGTCCGTGACGAGACGCTGTTCGTCACGGACGGCGCCTACTTCGGCGGCTCGCCGAACCTGCTTCAGGCGACGCTCGCGGCGAACACGTGCAACGCCGGGTTCGCCGGCAGCGTCACCGCCACGACCTCCTTGCCCGCGGTCAGCGGGACGGAGTTCGCGAACACGCGGTACGGCGTGGTCGGGTAGGCCGCGCCGGTCCCGGTGTTCTTGCCCAGGACGGTCGCGACGGTCGTCGCGCCGTACTGGGCGGGATCGGCGCAGCACCAGTTCGGGAACCCGAGATCGGCCTGGCCGGTGCTGCCGTCGGCGTACTGGACGACGACCGTGCCCTTCGCGGTCCCGGTGCCCGTACCGGCCAGCACCAGCTTCGACCCGGTCCCGCGCACCGCCACGGTCTGACCGGCCGCGACGACGTTGTCCGGCTTCGCGCCCACGGCGTCCGGCCAGGTCAGCGACGCACCCAGAGCCGCGAACGCCGCTCCCGGTTTCAGCCCGGCCTCGGCGAGGCCTTCGGCCCGGAAGCTGCTGCCGCCGCCGTCGAGATCGCCGCCGGTCACGTGGGCCGCGTCGGTGACGCCGACGTTCGACGCGGCCGCCGCCAGCGACGCGTAGGGAACCGTGACGGTCGACGAGTCCACGGCTTGGTGTGTGTCCAGCCGCGCGCGGTAGGTCGTGGTCGCGGTGACCTGGTAATCCGCCGGCTTCAGCCCGGCTTCGGGGGTCAGCGTCACCGGCACCTTCACCGTCTGACCAGGCCAAACGAGCTTCGGCAGCGCCGGGACGTCGGCGTGGAACCCGGTTCCCTGCACCGAAAGCGCGACGTCCCGGACGGGCAGCGGCGTGCCGTTGGTGAAGCTCACCGTCGCCGCGGCGGGCTGTCCGGGAGCCGCCAGCGACGGCATGGTCAGCGTCGTCGAGCCGTTGTCGTCCTCGGGGAAGAACCCGCCGACGGCGCTGGCGCCGAAGAGCCGCACGTCCTGACTCGCACCGGCGCCGACCGGCCCGGTCTTCACGCGCACCACGCCACGGGCGGCCGGGTCGTACCACCAGCCCGACGACGCCTTGTCCAGTTCGGCCTTGCCGGCGTACTGCCGCAGGATCCCGGTGCCCGCCTGGACGAGCGCCGGCTTCGTTCCCGTGTGGACGGACAGCTGGTAGTTCCGCGCCGCGGGCTTGCCCGGGTAGCTTCCGGCGCTCGCGCCGATCCCGACGGTCACCGGGCCCGGCCCGGACTTCGGCGCGTCCACGGTGAACGTCTGCTTCGCCTGCTCCCCGCGCTGGTAGCCACGGGTGACGCCGTCGTCTTCGGTGAGCGTGAAGCTGCCCTTGCTCTGCGGGTAGACGTCGAGGTCGAGTTCGCCCTTGTCCCGCGTCTGCCACGACTTCGTGCCGTCGGCCCACATCGGCACTACGGCGCCGGCCCGGACGAACAGCGGGAGCGTGTCGAGCGGCGCGTCGTAGCCGTCGATCGTGGTCGGGCCGGTGTAGGTCTTGCCGCTCCAGTAGTCGACCCAGGTGCCCTTGGGCAGGTAGATGCCGTTGCGGACGTTCGACTTCTCGTACACCGGCGCGACGAGGAAGTCCGTGCCGGACAGGAACTCGTACTTCGCTTTGTCGGTCCACACGTTCGGGTCGTCCGGGTACTCCAGGGCCAGCGGCCGCACCTGGCCGACGCCGGTCTGGTGCGCCTGCGCGGAGTAGCTGTAGGTGTAGGGCAGCAGCCGTTCCTTGAGCATCAAGTACTTGCGGTTGATCGAGGTGTACGGCTCACCCTGGGCCCACGGCTGCTTGTCCGACGACGCCCAGCCGTCCATCGTCATCGCCGTCGGCAGGAAGGACTTCCACTGCAGGTCGCGGACGTAAGTCTGCGGGCTCCCGCCGAAGATGCCGTCGATGTCGCCGGTGTTGTAGGCGATGCCGGACGTCGTCGCGCCCGCGTAGGTCGGGATCTGCCACTTGATGTAGTCGTAGGAGCCGGACTGGTCGCCGCTCCACAGCACGCCGCAGCGCTGGGCACCGGCCCAGCTCACCGGCTGCCAGACGAACCCGCGCGCGTCACTGTTGTCCTCGATGCCCTTGTGGGCGGTGTCGCAGGCGTCGAGCGCGAACTGGTACCCCGGGCCGACCCAGGCGACGTCCAGCTTGCGCACCCGCACCCCGGCCTTGACCTCTTCGGCCTGGTTGGGGACGCCGTTCTCGGTCCACAGCCCGAGCTGCACGTCGTTCTTGCGCAGGCCCTCGCCGGTCTGCTGGAGGTTCTCGTACCCGCAGCCGTAGCCGTCGTTGACCAGCATCCAGCCGTTGGGCATGTCGTTCGCCGTGTAGCCGTCGGCCACCTTCACCGCGTCGAGCGTGTGCCGTTCGCCGCGGTTGGCGTTGTGGAGATAGCAGTCCGAATCGCCGGTCTCCAGGCCGTAGATCGGCGGCAGGAACGGCTTCCCGACCAGGTCGGTGTACCCGCTGATGACGTCTTTGAGGTTGTTTCCGACGACATAGGTGGCGTCGAAGCGGCGCTCGTCGTGGGTGGTCTCGACCGGGGCGGTGAAGGAGTAGCTGCCCGGCGCGAAGGTGTTCCGCAGGACGCCGTAGCCCGCGGTCGAGGCGTAGAACGGCTGCGAGTTGGGCGCGCCGCCGTCGTTCCAGTTGTCGTCGGCGAAGATCTTGATCGTCTGGTCGCGGTGGCTGTAGCGGCCGTTCTGCTCGCCGCCGCCGACGAACTGCTCGGACGCCGTCCGGGTCAGGCTCTGCGTGGTCGTCGAGCCGGTCCAGGACAGCGGCGCGGACTCCGCCCAGAGCTGCTTGCGGTCCGCGCCGTCGTAGAGGGCGAACTTCAACGGGTGCTTGTATGCCCGCAATGTCGCTTTCGGGGTGGAGATGGCCCAGTAGGCGCCCTTGTCGACGCGCTTCGGCGTGACCGGGGGCGTGTTCTTCGGGAGGACGATCTTGCTGCCGGCCGGGTCGGTGAAGGACCCGTCGGGGGCGAGCCAGACCCGGACGGCACCGTCGGCCGGGAAGCTCACGCGCACCGCCGCGCTCCCCGACGCCAGCGTCACCGTGGCGCCGTCGGCGGAGATCCCGGTCAGGTCGCCGAGCTGGCCGGAGGGCTCCGCGGGCGGGTCGGCGTAGGCCGTGGCGGGCGAGAGCCCGAGAACGGCGGCTGTTGCCAGACACCCGAGCGTTTGCGCAACTCTGCTCATTACTGACACCTTTCGCGCATCAACACGCATATCGGCCTCTGTATAGCGCACGTTTCGCGCAGTGTCACCCGCTGAACCGGTTCCGACGCCCGGACTCCCGACTTCCGTCGGGCGGTCACTGCGAGTACTTGAACGGCGTCTTAGAGCTCACTCCATCTGCAAATTGCAGATCGCATCTCTCTGTCCACTCAGGACGATTACGCGCGTCGCTTCCCGTTGCCACACTTCAGGTTCCGATGGGCGTTTTCCGGCGTGCAGCAGCACGTGCATCCGCACGCCGCCGAGGCGAGCAGGTTGTCAGCAAGTGATGAAGTGCTTGCTGTGAAACAGGTTTCCGCTGTAAGTTGGCAGCCCACCGAAGGCTGGGGATCAGCAATCGGGGCTCGTGCTGCTCGACGGGATCTGGGAGGTGACCGGCGAGAGAGCGCTTACCGGCGGTCGGGTCGCCGTCGGGTGCAGGAGGGAAGTCATGCCGTGGTTCACCCAGGACAAGCAGTGTCCGACCGAGTGACAGAACCGTACTTGGTGGCACAGGACGCCATCGCCGACGAGCTCCGCCGCGGCAAGTGGTGCGTGTACCTGCACGAATGGCTGGGCATCGACGGTGATCTGCCGACGTGGCAGGCCGAGGTGGCCGCCAAAGCGTCACTCTCCGGAGTCGAAGTGTGCTTCGTCGAGATCCCGCGCAAGGACATGACGCTGATCGCGAACGTGCGGGCACTGCCGTCCTTCGAGCAGGTCAGGGAGTCGGTCGCGGCCCTGGAGGACTACCGCGGCCGGGTGGACCGACAACGTTGGCACGGCGCGGCGGCACGGCGGCTACCACCGCCTGGGTGACAACGTTGGCACGGCACCCGTGCTACCGAGCTGACTCACGTTGCCGCGCCGCCAGGAAGTGCGCCGTCTTCGCCGTCGCGTCGTGCAACGCCCGGTAGTGCTCGTAGAACTCCTGATACCGCGTGACATTCGCCGGGTCGGGCGTCACCGTTGCCGCGATCGGATTGGCGCGGGCCAGGTCGATCCCGAGGCCCGTGGCCTCCGCCACCAGGAGCGCGTCGCCGAGGGAAGCGCCGATCGTCTCGGCCGGGATCTGCTGGGGCAAGCCCGTGACGTCCGAGACGATGCGCGTCCACAGGCCGCCCTTGGTGCCGCCGCCGACCGCGACCAGGCGCCCGGCCGCGCCGCCCGCGGCGGCCATCGCCTCCAGGTTGTGCCGCACCCCGTACGCGATGCCCTCGAGTGCCGCGCGGTAGAGGTCGGCGCGGGTGTGCGCGGTCGTCAAGCCGGCGAGCACGCCCCGCGCGTCCGGGTCGAACAGCGGCGTCCGCTCCCCGGCGAAGTACGGCAGCAGCAGGAGCCCGCGGCTGCCCGCCGGCACGTCTGCGGCCTCGGCGGCCAGGTCCGCGTAGCCGCCGCCGACCAGCCGGCGCAGCCAGTCGGTGACCGCGCCCGACGTCGCCATGCCCGCGGCGAGCGTGAAGCTGCCCGGCGCGACCCCGCGCGCACCCCACAAGCCGGGGTGCGGCCTGGGTTCGGTGAGCATCTGGACGAGGAACATCGTGGTGCCGTACATGATCATCACGTCGCCGGGCTCGCGGACGCCGACGCTCGTGGCTTCCGCCCAGGCGTCGACCGTGCCGGCGGTGACCGGCAGCCCGGTCCGTTCAGCCGCGGCGGCGGTGACCTCGCCGGCGATCTCGGTCGGCCACAGCAGGTCCGGGAGCGCCGGCCCGGGCGCGACGCACTCCGCCCAGTCCGCCGCCCACGCGCCGGCCGCGAGGTCGTACAGCGGCGTGCACTGGCTGGCCGAGTGGTGGTCCAGGACGTACCGGCCGGTGCACCAGGAACGAGCTCGCCATCAGGAGCTTCTTCGTGCACGTGGACATCCGGCTCGTGCCGGGCCGGCCAGCGCACCTTGGGCCCGACGGCCTGGCCGGTCAGCGGCGTACCACCGCGCGCCAGGATCTCGCCGGCCCCGAACTCGTCGTTCAGCTCCGCGATTTCGGCGCCGGCCCGGGTGTCGACGCCATACAGGATGGCCGGGCGCAGCGGGTCGCCGTGCTCGTCGGCGGGCAGCAGGCCGCTGATCCCGAGCCCGGCGAGAGGCCGGCCGCCGGCGGCGCGCAGCAGGTCCGCGACGACGGCGGTGAAGTCGGTCCACCACACGGCTTCGGCGTCGTGCTCCACCCAGCCGGGCGGGGCGTCGACACGCCGTGTTCGCGGACGGACCGGGCGAGCACGGCGCCCTCGGCGTCCACCAGGACGCCCTTCGAGCCGGCCGTGCCGATGTCCACGCCGAGCAGCAGTCCGGTCATCCACCCCTCCGCCGGGCCGCCATGCGGGAAATCGATTACCACCAAGCTATGGTGTGTCCGGAACACTGGCAACGACTCAGGTGAACGAGGACGCGGTGGCGACGATCTCCGACGTGGCGGCACTGGCCGGGGTGTCCACCGCGACCGTGTCCCGGGCACTCAACGGCAAGTCCACTGTGGACCCGACATTGGCCGAACGGGTGGCCCGGGCGGTGGCCGAGCTCGGCTACACGCCGAACGGGCTGGCCCGCAGCCTGCGCCGCCGCGAGACGGCGGTCCTCGCGCTGATCATCTCCGACGTCGAGAACCCGTTCTTCACGGCGATCGCGCGCGGGGTCGAGGACACCGCGCAGGCCGCCGGGTTCTCCGTGATGCTGTGCAACTCCGACGAGAACACCGCGAAGGAACGCCGGTACGTCGAGGTCGCGGCGCAGGAACGGCTGGCGGGCGTGATCATGTCGCCGACCACCGCCGAGAGCGACGTCCGCCCGCTGCTCGCGCACGGCACGCCGATCGTGACGGTCGACCGGCGCCTGGAAGCGGCCGACTGCGACGCGGTGCTCGTCGACTCCCGGGTCGCGGCCCGCGATGCCGTGCGGCACCTCGTCGATCGCGGCTACGAGCGGATCGCCTGCGTCGCGGGGCCGCCGGGGATCACCACGGCGGACGACCGCCTCGACGGTTACCGCGACGGACTCCGCGACGCGGGCCGGAAACTCTCGACGCGGCTGGTACGCCGCTGCGAATTCCGCGAAACCGGCGGATACGAAGCAGCGAAACAGTTGCTGACCAGAGCCGATCCGCCGGACGCGCTCCTGGTGTCCAGCAGCACGATGGCGATCGGCGTCCTGCAGGCAATGGCGGAGCTGGGCCTGACTTCCGGCCGCGACGTCGGCATCGTCTCGTTCGACGACGCGCCCTGGACGACGCTGATTTCGCCGACCCTGACCGTCGTGGCCCAGCCGGCCCACTCGATGGGCCAGCTCGCGGCGCGGCTCCTGCTGGACCGCATCGGCGGCAGCGGATCCCCCGCGGCGACCACGACGACGATGGCCGCCCAGCTGATCGTCCGCGGCAGCTCCACCCGCTGAAAGCGGCACTTTTCCCCCGCGGCACGGTCGCGCTCGCCGGGTCACTGGTGGTGCCGGCGAGCACGGTGCCGATGCCCCTGGCTCGGCCCGGACACGCCGATGTGGCCGACCCAGGCGTTGCTGCTGGTCCGCGGCGCGGGGCTGGGTTTGTCGATCATGCCCGCGTCGACGGCGGCGTACGCCTCGGTCGACGCGAACGAACTCGGGCACGCGACGGCGCTGGTGAACATCGGGCGGCGCGGTCGGCGGGGCGTTGTGCGTGATCGTCTTGCCCCGTGGCCTCACGATCGATCCGGCGACCGGCTTCGGCTGGGCGTTCGGCGTGCTGGGCGCGCTGTGCGTACTCGGCACCGTCGCGACGGCCTGGCTGCGCCGCGCGATCGTCCACAGTGGACGCCACGATGGGATCCACCTGCGAACCTGGCGCGATCACCGGTTTGGTGATTTCCTGGAGCCGATCAACCACGGTCAGTGACGGGGAGGACGGGCCATGCTGGGGGTACGCAAGCGGCTGCTGACCGCGGCGGCGGTCACGGCGGTAGCGGGAAGCCTGCTGGCCGCGGCGCCGGCGTCGGCGGCCGGAACGGGAAGCGTCGACTGGAAACCCTGCGCGGACGCGCCGGGCGTCGACTGCGGCGCGGTGACCGTGCCGATCGACTACGCCCACCCGGAGAAGGGCACCACGAGCGTCGCGCTCGCCCGGCGGAAGGCCACCGACCCCCAGGCCAGGATCGGCGCGGTCCTGATGGACCCGGGCGGTCCCGGTGGGCCGGGCGCGGGCCAGGTCAAGGAAGGCTGGTCGCTCTCGGCCGAGGTCACCAAGCGCTTCGACACCGTGGGCTTCGACCCGCGTGGCATCGGCGACAGCACCCAGATCAAGTGCGGCCTCGACGAGGTCATCGCCGACCACCCCGAGGTGCCGCGCAATCAGGCCGAGTTCGAACAGCTCGCGCAGTACAACCGGAAGGTCGGCGAAAGCTGCTCCCGGCTCACCGGGCCGCTCGCGAGTTTCGCCGACACCAAGACCGTCGCGCGGGACATGGACGCGATCCGCGCCGCGCTCGGCGAGAAGAAGCTGACCTACTACGGCGTTTCGTACGGGACGCTGATGGGCCAGCAGTACGCCGAGCTGTTCCCCGGCAAGGTCCGCGCGCTCGTGCTGGACAGCAACATGGACCACTCGCAGCTGGGCGCGTGGGACTTCCTGCGCAGCGAAACGCAGTCCGTGCAGGCGGAGTTCGGCGAGTTCGCCGGCTGGTGCGGCCGGACGCCGGCCTGCGTGTTGCACGGCCAAGACGTCTCCAAGCTGACGCGGGACCTGCAGGACAAGGCCGCGCGCGGGGAACTGAAGGCGCCGCAGAGCGGTGAACCGATCACCCCACTGAACCTCGCGTCGATCTTCCAGGGCGCGTTCTACGGCCCGAGCTGGGACCAGCTGGCGAAGACGTTGAAGTCCTTCGCGGACGGCACACCGGCGGCCGCGTCGGCTCGGGCGCGGGACGAGATCCCGGTCAACACCGTGTTCCAGAGCATCTTCTGCGACGACTGGAACCTGCCGGTGCACAACTACGCCGAGCTGGAGACCTACCGGCGCGCGGCCGCGGCCTCCGCACCGGACGTCAAGGTCAACTCGCTGGGCTGGTCCGCCGTGACCGCCTGCATCGGCTGGCCGGAGAAGGCGAGCAACCCGCAGCACCCGCTGCAGGTGCACGGCGCGCCGCCGCTGCTGGTCCTGAGCAGCAAGTACGACCCGGCGACGCCGTACGTGTGGTCGCAGACCGTGGCCCGGCAGACCGGCAACACGCTGCTCACCTACGACGGCTGGGGCCACGGCGCCTACTTCAAGAACAGCGACTGCGTCACCAGGGCGACCGACGACTACCTGATCACCGGCAAGCTCCCGGCCAAGGGCACGCACTGCGCCGCCGTGGAGCCGGGCACGCCCCAAGCCCGGATCGCCGGGCCGAAGGCGCCGCCGGCAATCGGCTTCTGACGCTTCCGAAACGAGGCCGGGACCGGCACAATCGGTTCCGGCCTCGCGGCGTTGCGAGGAAAGGAGCCCCGTCATGCGGTTCAGGACTTTCCTCGCGAGTACGGCGATCGCCGTCACGCTCACCGGGCTGGCCACGGCGCCCGCGGACGCCGGAGTCCGGCACGGCGGCGGGTACCTCGCCCTCGGTGACTCCGTGGCGTTCGGCTACCGGCCCGGCGCCGTGACCCCGGTTTCGGACTACCTGAACGCGGCGAACTTCCGCGGCTACGCCGAGAACTACGCGGCCCTGCGCGGCCTGCGCGTCGCCAACGCGTCGTGTCCCGGCGAGACGACCGGGAGTTTGCTGAAGGCCGGCGCGCAGAGCAACGGCTGCGAGAACTCCGTCGGCTCCCCCGTCGGCTACCGCACGACGTTCCCACTGCACGTGCCGTACGCGGGCACCCAGATCGACTACGCCACGCGGTATCTGCGCACCCACCAGGACACCAAGCTGGTGACGCTGAACATCGGCGCCAACGACATGTTCGTCTGCCAGGCCACGACGCCGGACCAGTGCACCGGCCCGGACTTCCAGGCGGCGCTGGACCGGATGAGCCGCAACGTCGCGACGATCCTCGGGGCGGTGCGCGCCCACTACCGCGGTGACCTGGTGCTGATGTCGTACTACTCGCTCGACTACCGCGACCCCGCGCAGGTCGAGCAGGTGCAGGCGATCGACGCGGCGCTCACGCAGGTGACCCGCCGCTACCACGGGAAGATCGCCGACGGCTTCACGGCGTTCCGGCTGGCGTCCCTGCGCACGGGTGGTGACCCGTGCGCGGCCGGGCTGCTGATCAAGCTGCCGGCCGGGGGCTGTGACGTCCACCCGACAGCGGCCGGCCACCGGGTCCTCACGGCGGCCCTCGCCCTGGCGCGTTAAACCGCCTGGACCTCGACGCCCGCCGCCTCGAACGCGCGCACGATCTCCGGGTCCGCTTCCTCGTCGGTCACCAGCGCGTGCACCTGCGTCGTCTCGCAGATGCGGGCGAACGCGCGGCGGCCCAGCTTCGACCCGTCCGCCACCGCCACCACGCGCTCGGCGCGTTCCACCATCAGGCGGTTGATGCTGGCCTCGCCCTCGTGGTGGGCGAACGCGCCCGCGTCCGGGTCGAACGCGTCGACGCCGAGGAACAGCAGGTCGATGGTCAGCTCGCTGAGCACCCGCGTGGCCAGCGGCCCGCTCAGCTCGAACGACTGCGGCCGGGCCACACCGCCGGTCACGACGATCTTGACGTTCGGGCGGACCGCCAGCTCGTGCGCGATGTTCAGCGCGTTCGTCACCACCGTGATGCCGGGCGCGTCACCCCGCCCGGACAGGTCGGACCGGATCGCCAGGGCCCGCGCCACGCCGGCGGTCGTCGTGCCGCCGTTGAGGCCGACCACCATCCCCTTGGCGGCGAAGGCGGCCGCGGCGTTGCTGATCCGCTGCTTCTCCGGGACGTGCCGCGCGGTCTTGTAGCGCAACGGCAGGTCGTAGGCGAGGTCGTTGGCGACCGCGCCACCCCGGGTGCGCGTGAGCAACTGCTGCTCCGCCAGGTGGTCGAGGTCGCGGCGGATCGTCGCCGCGGAGACGCTCAGCTCCTCGGCCACGTCCTCGACGTCGATCTTTTCCCGCTGCCCCAGCATGTCCAGCAGGGTGCTCAACCGTTCGTGCCGGGCCATCGGCGGTACTCCCTAGGTTCCTGTGCACAAAAAAGTGCGCTGTTGACCACCGTTTCGAGCATTATGCTGCACGATCACTGTCCTCGGAACGCGGCACGCCGCCTACTTCATCCGGAAGTCATAGCGCCCCGGCAGCGGATCGGACGACAGCGCCGCCCAGGTGTCGGACAACGACGTCTCCCCTTCCCGGATGTTCGCGACCTCGAACCCCGCGTCGAAGATCGCCCGCGCACCCTCGACGTCGCCCAGCGCCAGCCGCGCCTGAGCGGCCAGCAGGGCAAGCCGTCCCGTCGGTTCCGGCGGCAGCTCCGGCGCGCACCCGGCCGCGACGGCCTCCACCAGCAGCGGCTCCAGCGCCGGCGCCAGCTTCAACGCCCGGTCGTACAGCTGGGCCGCCTCCGCCGAGCCGGCCGTCACCGCCAGGCAGCGCAGGGCCCACGGGTTCTCGGCCGCTGACACCGAAGCCGCCCACGCCTCCCGCGCTGCCTCGTGACGCCCGGCCGCCCAGCGCGCGACACCCCGGTGGTACCAGGTCAGCCAGTTGTCGGCCGTGTGCTCCAGCAGATCGGCCCAGTACCGGTTGACCAGCGTCGACGGCGGCACGGCCCCTGGGTCACCCTGCGGCGGGACACCGTCCAGCAGGGACAGCCACGGCTCCTGCTCCGGCCCCAGCGACTCCGGCGGAAACGGCGTGCCCGGCAGGCAGGTCGGCATCCGGCGGGCCTCCAGCGCACCCCAACCGGACCCCTCGGCCAGCAGCGGACCGGGCTCGACGTCGAGGATCTTCCGCCACTGTTCGTGGTACCCGGTCAAAACCGGTGCGACGACGGCGTCGGTGGCGGCCTGCCAGTCGTCGCCGTGGACCACCGCGGGATCGGCCGCGAGCGGGCCGTACGCCTCGAGCCAGTCCCACGCGTCGCCGGCCGGCAGACGCAGGTGCTCCAGCTGCGTGCGGGCCAGCCCGGCCTGGATCTCCAGGTAGCCGCCCGCTCCCGGCGCGAGCCAGTCCTGCCAGCGGCGGCCGCCCGCGGATTCGCCCCACAGGAACAGTTTCCGGCCGCGCAGCCGCTCGGTCGAGGTCTGCAGCAGGCCGCGCCCGTCGCCGTCCACCGCGGCGATCCACGGCTTCGAGCACTCGAAGAAGTAGTCCGCGGCGGACTCCGCGCGCGCCGGGTAGGTCAGCGAGCCCGGGACGTCGACCAGGTCCAGCCGGCCCGAGTAGCCGTAGTGCCAGGCCTGCGTCGCCGGTGCGAGGACGCGGGTGTCCGGCGTCTGCGCCACCGCGACGTTCGACCACCAGTACACCGGGACGTCGTGCGGATGCGGGTTGCGGATCCGCACGCCCACCAGCAGGAAGTCGGAGTCCTCGGGCAGCCAGAAGTCGAGGTGGTACGGCAGGTCGCGGGTGCGTTCCCACTCCCACAGCCGCAGCACCGGCGTGCCGTCCGGCCCTTCGACCTGAGCCGCGAACATCGGCGCGCAGGTCAGCGTCGTGTGCCCGGTGCTGCCCAGGTTCCACTCGACGCCGCCCGCGAACCAGGCGTCGCGCAGCGCGAGGTTCGCGGGCTGGAACACCGGGTTGCGGTAGAGCAGCTCACGTCCGTTGTGGACCAGGGAGTACAGCCGGCCGCCCAACGTGGGCAGGATGGTCGCCCGCACCCGGTCGTTCTCCAGCACCAGCGCGGGCAGCTCCCGCTCGGTGCGCGAGCGCGAATACCCGTCCTGCAGCCGGCACGGCAGCACGGTGTCGAGCCGGCCGTAGTCCAGCCCCGCCGCGAGATCCGGCGGCAACTCGTCCACATTGGACACCGACGCGACGGCCTCCGGCTTGATCAAGGGCGGCAACGGGTTCTCGGGTCCCAGCTCGGCCGCGGGCAGGACCAGCCCGGTGCGGTACAGGCGCGTCATGGCAGCCGGTCACCGGTGGCCGCGTCGAACAGGTGGACCGAGCCGAGCTGCGGCGTCAGCGCGATCGCCTGCCCCCGCTGCCACGGCGCCATGCCCGGCGTACGCACGGTCAGCACCCGGTCGCCGTCCCGGCAGTACAGGTACTGGTCGCTGCCCAGCTCCTCGACGACCTCGACGACGGCGTCGAACCCGCCGTCGCCGATCGTCCAGCCCTCCGGCCGGACGCCGACGACGACGCCGGGCCCGGTCAGCGCCGAGCGCTGCGCCGGCGTCAGGGGCAACCGCGTCCCGCCGACAACCGCGCCGTCGCTGTCCACTGTGGTCTCCAGCAGGTTCATCGCGGGCGAGCCGATGAACCCGGCGACGAACACGTTCACCGGCCGCGCGAACAGCCCGATCGGCGTGTCGACCTGCTGCAGGACACCGTCCTTGAGCACCGCCACCCGGTCGCCCATGGTCATCGCCTCGACCTGGTCGTGCGTGACGTACAGCGTCGTGATGCCGAGCCGTCGTTGCAGCGACGCGATCTGCGTGCGCGTCTGCACCCGCAGCTTGGCGTCCAGGTTGGACAGAGGTTCGTCCATCAGGAACACGCTCGGCTCGCGCACGATCGCCCGGCCCATCGCGACCCGCTGGCGCTGCCCGCCGGACAGCTTCGCGGGCTTGCGGTCGAGGTACTCCGTCAGATCGAGTACCGCGGCGGCCTCGCGCACCTTGCGTTCGCGCTCGGCCTTCGGCATCTTGGCCAGCTTCAGGTGGAAGCCGATGTTCTCGCCGACCGACATGTGCGGGTAGAGCGCGTAGTTCTGGAACACCATCGCGATGTCGCGGTCCTTGGGCGCCAGCTCGGTGACGTCGCGGTCGCCGATGTGGATGGAGCCGTCGTCGACCCCCTCCAGCCCGGCCAGCATCCGCAGCGTGGTCGACTTGCCGCAGCCGGACGGCCCGACCAGCACGAGGAACTCGCCGTCGGCGACCTCGAGGTCGAGCCCGTCGACGGCGGGGCGCTCGACCCCGGCGTAGAACCGGGTCGTGTCCTGGAAACTCACGGTGGCCATCAGGTCCTACTTTCCGGCGCCGAGGGTCAGGCCGGTGATGATCCGGCGGGCGAGCACGAGGTAGAGCACGAGCATCGGGAGCACGACGATCGCCACGCCGGCGATCAGGCCGCCGTACTCCGACTGGTAGCTCGCGGCGCCGTAGAAGGTGAACAGCGCCCGCGAGAGCGTGAAGTGGGCCTGGTCCTTGAGGAACACGATCGCCAGCAGCGTCTCGTTCCACAGGCCGATGGCGTTCAGCGTCAACGCCGTGATCAGGCCGCCGCGGGCGAGCGGCAGCATGACGGAGAAGAACGTCCGCGTCGGCGAGGCACCGTCCAAAGAGGCCGCTTCCTCCAGCTCGTCCGGCAGCGAGCGGAAGAAGCCGGTCAGCAGGAACACGGTGAACGGGATCGACAACGCGACGTAGAGCAGGAACAGGCCGTACTCGTTGTCCAGGTGGGCTTTGCTCATGGTCACGAACAGCGGGATGATCACCGTCTGGAACGGGACGCCCATGCCGATCGCGACGGCGTTCGTCATCGGCCCGGACCCGCGCACGCCGAGCCGGGTCAGCGCGTACGCGCAGGGCGCGGACACGGCGACCGTCGCGACCGTCGCCAGCCCGACCAGGACGACCGTCGTCAGCACGGCGTCACCGAACCCCGCGTTGTTCCAGGCGTAGATGAAGTTCCGGAACGGCTTGCCGAGGTGGAACCACTGGTACGGCAGCGCGAACGGCTTGGTGAAGATCTCCACCGGCGTCTTGAACGAGGCCGTGAGCAGCCAGTACAGCACCAGCACGTTGCCCGCGGTGAACGCCCAGACGATCACGGAACCCAAGAGCCGCAACGGGCTCAGCTTCCGCGAGCCGGGCGCCGGACGCGGTTTGCGCGGCACCTTGCGCGGTGGTTTGGCGACCGCGCGCACGGGCGCGTCGGTGACAGTCATGGGATCCCCCTCAGAACTGGATCGCGTCACGGCGCATCAACCGGCGCAGCAGGACAACGAGAATCGACACCAGCGCGATCATCGCCACCGCGCAGGCGCAGGCGGCCCCGAAGTCGGGCGTGCCGTTCGAGCCGAAGGTGCGGTCGAACACGTAGACCCCGAGTGTCCACGCCTGGTTCGGCGGCGCGTAGGTACCCGGCCCGGCCAGCACGAACACCAGCTCGAAGATCTTCAGCGCGTTGATCGTCCACAGGACACCGGCGACGCCGACGACGTCCCACGTCATCGGCAGCGTGATGTTGCGGAACTTCTGCCACGGCGACGCGCCGCCCAGCTCGGCGTCCTCGTAGAGGTACGGCGGGATCCGGTCGACCGCGGCCATCAGGATCGTGATGTAGAAACCCGAGCTGGCCCAGATCAGCGACGCCGTCACGACGCCGGTGACGTTGGCCGGCGCCAGGAACTTCGCCGCGTCCGCGCCGACGTGCTCCAGCACGTAGTTCGCCAGGCCCTGCTTGCCCGGCTGGTACTTGAACACGAACCCGAGGAACATGCCCAGCGCCACCGGCGCGACGATGTTCGGGAAGAACAGGATGGCCCGGACGACCTTGCCACCACGCATGTCCCGCAGCACCATGGTGAACAGGAACGCCAGCGCGAACGTGCCGACGCCGCCGAGGAAGACGTACACCAGCGTGTTGCGGAAGGCGTACTGGAACGAGTCGCTCGCCCACATCTGCGTGTAGTTGGTGACGCCGTTGGGCTTGGGCGTGTCCCCCGCGCCGGCCCAGCTGGTGAAGCTCAGGACGACGGTCGCGAGCGTCGGGAGTACCAGGAAAGCCAGGTACAGCACCAAAGCCGGGGCCGCGAACGGCCAGAACAGCCGCCGCTTGCGGCGCAGGTGCGCAGCGCCGGCGGCGCGGGCCCCCCGGTCCCGCGCCGCCGTCGTCGTGACCGTGGCCATCAGCTCTGGTTCTTCCAGAAGTCGGCGCCCTTGGCCGCGAGCTGGTCCACGAACTGCTGGGGGTTCAGCTCACCCTTGAGCAGCGAGGTGTCGGCCGGGTCGAAGACGTCGGTCTGCCACTTGCCGCCGGCGATGCCGTCGATCCCGTCGTACTGCAGGACGTGCTCCTTCTTCGGGTCGTCCATCGCGGCCTTGACCTGCTTGAGGTCGTCCGGCACGGCGAGGTCGGCGCGCGGCACCAGGTTGTCGGCCACCGCCGGGATGCCCGAGAGGATGTCCTTGTTGAGGAAGTAGGCGATGAACGCCTTCGCGGCCTCGGCGTGCTTGGCCTTCTTGGTGACGGCGAAGCCGATCGACATCTGCTCGACGGTGTCGTGCGTGGCACCGGCCGGCATCGGGAACTGGAACGAGCTGTAGTTGATCTTCGTTCCGGCGCCCTGCTTGTCCAGGTACTCGCGCGTCTCGCTCGGCGCCCAGGTGCCGACGTAGAGGTAGCGCGAGTCGCCGTCGGCCCAGCGCTGCTGCACCTGCGGGAACTTCGCCGCGTCCCAGCCGTCGATGAAGTACTTCGGCAGCTTCGCGGTTTCGTTGGCGGCCTTGAGGAAACCGGGGTCGGTCTTCCAGAGCTGCCCGGTCTTGTCGGCCGCCGCCTTGTTCAACCCGCCCGAGCCCACGTAGCGCTCGGCGAGCTGGGTGAAGAAGTACATGTTGTAGAACGGGATGTCGCCGTCCTGGCTGATCGCGGCCTTGCCGTCGGCCTTCGCCTTGTCGAACAACGCGGTCAGGTCGTCCATCGTCTTCGGCTGCTGCACGTCACCCGCGGCGTCCTTGTTGAACCACCAGGCGCTCGACTGGACGGTGTAGGGGACCATGAAGTTGTGGCCCTCGCGGTCCTTGTTCTGCGGGAAGTCGTACGAGCTGGGCGAAAGCACGTCCTTGACGGTCTTGTCGCCCTCGCCGACCTTCATCGCGAAGACGTCGTCGACGCTCTGCGTGCCGCCCGGTGTCGCGATCGCCGCGCCGACCTTGCTGACGTCCTGGTCGAACAGGTCCGGCACCGCGTCGGTGTTCAGCGCGGGCACCAGGTTCTGCGTGTAGGCCTTGCGCCCCAGCCACTGCACGTTCACCTTGACGCCGGTCTTCTCCTGGAAGCACTTGAAGGCCTTCTGCAGGACCTTGCCCTGGGGCTCGTCGGCCGTCCACATCGCCCAGTAGGTGAACTCCTTGTCCGTGGCGGGTTTGACCGCCGCCTCCGGGCAAGGCGCGTTGAGGTACTGGTCGACACCGGGCAGCGCGTTCTCACCGGTGTCGCTGCCGGAGTCCGCGCCCCCGCCGCAGCCGGCCAGCAGGAGAGAGGCCCCCACCGCACACGCCATGACCTTGCTTCGCCGCATCCGCCACCACCAGAGTTCGAGTTTCACGCAACTTCTGCGCGTTGCTGCGCAGTTTTGTTAGGTTTCACGCATCTGTCAACACTTGATGGAACAAGTTCTGCTCAATCGTCACTTCGGTCCGCGCTCGGTGACCAGCATGAGCACACCGAGCAACCGCCGCACCTCGACGGCGACGGCGTCGCGCCCGGCCCCCAGGTACTTCCGCGGGTCGACGCGGTCCGGGTGCGCGCGCCAGTCCCCGGCGGCGGCCGCGGTGAACACCTTGTTGAGCTGGGTGGCGATGTTGATCTTCGTCATCCCGGCTTTCACCGCGTCGGCCAGGCCTCCGTCGGGTACGCCGGAGGAACCGTGCAGCACCAACGGGACCGGCACCCGGTCCCGCAGCCTCGCGATCAGCTCGAAGTCCAAAGTGGCGTCCCGGGTCAGCATCGCGTGCGAGCTGCCGACCGCCACGGCGAGCGCGTCGACCCCGGTGGCCGCGGCGAACTCCGCCGCCTCGTCCGGATCGGTACGCGCGCCCGGCGCGTGCACGCCGTCCTTGCCGCCGACCTCGCCGAGTTCGGCCTCGACCCAGACGCCGTGGTCGTGGCAGAACGCGGTGATCTCGCGGGTCGCGCGGACGTTGTCGGCGTAGTCCAGTTTGGACGCGTCGAACATGACCGAGCCGAACCCGAGCCCGACGGCTTCCCGCACGAGGTCGGCGGATTCGGCGTGGTCGAGGTGCACGGCTACGTCCGGTTCGGCTTCACGGGCCGCGGCCAGCGCCGCGCCGCCGATCGGCGCCAGGGCGCCGTGGTAGCGCACGGCGTTCTGGCTGAGCTGCACGATCACCGGCGCGCCGGTCGCGGCCGCGCCGTCGATGATCGCGGTGATGTGCTCCAGCTGGATGGCGTTGAAGGCGCCGCAGCCGCGTCCCGCCGCCACAGCGGCGCCGACGATCTCCCCGGTACTCACCAGAGGCATGACCTACTCCTGTCGTTTCGGGTCTGCCGCGGCTTGTCGTGAGTGGTTAGGGCGGTTAGAACCGCCCTAACCACTCACGACCCGCACCGCGACCAAGTCCACTTCGCGCTCGTAGTGCGCCAGGTCGATGTCTCCGGCCAGCGGCCCCAGCACGGCCGCGCCGGACAGCGCGACGGCCCGGCGCAGGATGCCCGGCCACGCCTCGCGGCGGCTGAGGCCGAGGGCGAGCGCCGCGACGACGGCGTCACCCGCGCCGGTGCTGTTGCCCCGGAGCGCGGTGGACGGCGTCGCGTGCCACGTGCCCGAGCCGGTGACCGCGAGCAGTCCGTCGGCGCCTAGTGACACGACCACCGCGCCCGCGCCCGCCCGCCGCAGTTCACCCGCCGCGGCGACCGGGTCGTCGAGGCCGGTGACCTCGCGCAGTTCTTCGGCGTTCGGCTTGACCACGGCCGGGCGTGCGGCCAGGCCGGCCAGCAGTGCCGCGCCTGAGGTGTCCAGCACGGACGTTCCCGTGAGCAGCGACGCGTAGGCGCCGGACGGCGCGCCGGGCGGGAGACTGCCGGAGCAGACCAGCACCTCGGGCGCGTGCCGCCGGACCGCGTCGGCGAGCAGCCGCCATTCCGCGGCGGACAGCGCCGGGCCGGGCTCGTTCAGCAGCGTGACCGAGCCGTCGTCGCCCAGCACGGTCGTGGTGCGGCGCGTTTCGCCGGCGATCGGCACCAGCTCGGCGGGCACCCCGGCCGCACCGAGGTCCGCCGCGACCGCGGACCCGGTCGCCCCGCCGGCCGTCGCGACCGCGCGGACGTCGGCGCCCAGCGCGTGCAGCACCCGCGCGACGTTGATCCCCTTGCCCCCGGCCCGGCTCCGGACCTCCCGGACGCGGTGCACGCCGTCCGGCCGGAGACCGTCCACTGTGTACGTGACGTCGAGCGCGGTGTTCGGCGTCACGGTGAGGATCACGGCGGGCTCACGTCAGCACGACGGAGCGGCTGAGGCTGCGTGGGTTGTCCGGGTCCAGGCCCTTGCGCCGGGCGATCGCGCCCGCGACGAGCTGCGCGCGGACCAGGTCGGCCAGCGGGTCGAGGCCGCTTTCGACGAACGTGCCGCCCGCCCGGCGGACGTCCTCGGCCAGCCCCTCCGGCGCGCGGCCGAACATCCAGGTCACCCGGCCCGGCTCGGCGATGCTGATCGGGCCGTGCCGGTAGTCCCACGCCGGGTACGACTCCGTCCACAGCAGACACGCCTCGCGGAACTTGAGCGCGGCCTCGTTCGCGAGCCCCACCGACCAGCCGGTGCCGAGGAAGCTGAACTGCCCGGCGCCGACCAGCGACTCCGGCAGCGGCTCGGCCAGCACCCGCTCGGCCTGCGCGATGACGCCGGTCAGGTCCTCGCCGAGGTGCGCGCGCAGCATCGCGAGCGCGGTGGTGGCGAACCGGGTCTGCACGACCGAGCGTTCGTCCACCGAGGACAGGTCGACGACGGCGTCGGCGGCCCGCTCGATCTCGGCGGGCACGCCGGTGATCGCCGTGGTCCGGGTGCGGCCGCGCAGCTTCGCGAGCACGGTGTGCACCTCGGTCGTAGTGCCCGAGCGGCTCAGCGCGAGCACGTGGTCGTAGTCCCGGCCGGCCGGGAACTCGGACGCGGCGAACGCGTCGGTCTCCCCGAGCCCGGCGGTTTCACGCAGCACCGCGTACGCCTGACCGACGAACCACGACGTGCCACAGCCGACGATCGCCACCCGGGCGCCCGGCGCGGGCAGCTGCCCGCTGTTCGCCGAGGCCAGCGCGGCCGCGTCCCGCCAGCAGCCGGGCTGGCTCGCGATCTCCGCCGCCATGAAGGTCCCGCTCATGAACTCCCCATCCGTGCCGGTTGTGCGCAACACCTGTCACGTTAGGTGCAGTTTTGTGCGTCGTCAATCGTCGTATCGTGCAACTTCACACAGCGTCCGCGCAGAGAAGTGCGCGAGAAGACAGCAGACGACGGAACCGGCACCGGGTCCGGGCGCAGCAAAAAGGCCACCCTCGGCGAGGGTGGCCTGCAGCGGGAGAGCGGGTCCGGCGGCTACCGGGGCTTGCGGCGCAGCAGCCCGGTGACGACAGCCATCGCGCGCGAACGCGACGACGGGACCGGGGCGACGACCGGCTCGGGACCGATCCGGCGGCGCATGCGGTAGGCGAGTTCGAGCACTTCGATGTCTTCGGGCCGGCGTCTGCCGTGGACGTCCGGCCTCAGGTACAGCTCGCTGACCGTGACAGGCTTGCCACTGGCACGGGGTGCCGTGCGCGCCATCGGGAACCTCCGGGAGTAGCTGCCGTGCGGGATGGCGCTGATTCTATGAATCAAATTCGGGTTCGTCACCTTACTCACCAGTTGTGTCCGGCGTGTTCATCGAACCGGCCATCCCCCGCGTTAGCCTCGCAGCATGATCACCACTGGGGCGTTGACCGAATCCGACCGCGTGGCCTGGGAAAACCTGTTCGCCGGCTACAACGAGTTCTACGGCAGGCCACTCACGCCGCACCTCGCGGACCGCGACTGGCGCGAGTTCTCGACCGGCGAGCGGATGCACGCGCTCGGCGCGCGGCTCGACGGCGAGCTCGTCGGGATCGTGCACTTCCTGACCCACGCCAGCACGACGTCGGCCGACGTCTGTTACCTGCAGGACCTCTTCACCGCGCCCGAAGCCCGCGGTCACGGCGTCGGCCGGGCGCTGATCGACGCCGTCGCCGGCTGGGCGCGGGACCAGGGTTGCGTGCGCGTCTACTGGCACACGCAAACGTCGAACACGACCGCGCGCCGGCTCTACGACCAGGTCGCGCTCGACAAGGGGTTCATGCAGTACCAGATCCCGCTCGGCTAGCGGCGGTGCCGGCCGCCACCACCGCGGTGGTGGCGGTCGTGCCCGCCGTCGTGGTGCCCGCCGCCGGACCACGCCTGCTGGCGGTGCGGGCTCGCGGACCGGGCCGGATGCCGGTCGGAGCCGCCGGCCCAGGCCGGGACGGCCGGGATTTCGTGCCGCACCGGAGTCACCCGTTTCGGCGGTGCCGCGGAATTCGCGGCCGGTTTTCCGGAATTCGACGGCCGGACGACAGCCGCCGGGATGATTCCGCCGGTTTTCGATTCCGGCACCACGGATTCCGGTGGCTTCGCGGCGTCCGCCGGCGACGGCGTCACGGACAGCGGCACGGGCTCGAGGCCGACGGGCGGCCACACCGCGCCTGCGGCGTGCTCGTACGGCTGCGCGACCGCGGCCGCGACCCCGCCGGTGATCGCCAACGCCCCGGCGACCACCGAGAACACCCGGACCCGGGCGAGCGAACGCAGCACCGGGGACCGGCGGCGGTGCCGCGACGGCGGCGACTCGAGCGCGTCCTGCCAGCTTGCGGACCGGACCAGCAGCTCGGCCACGCTGACCTGCTCGCGGCGCGGAGCCCGACGTGTCATCAAACCCTCCACCCATGGGTCGACCGGACGGTGGCGACGCGTCCGGTCGGCCGATCATAGGAATGGCCGGGGGCCGTGTAAAGCAGCCGCGCTCAGGAGAGCCGGCCGCCGCCGTCGACGTGCAGGGTCGTCCCGGTGATGAACGGATTCGCCAGCAGGCTCAAGGTCGCCGTGGAGATATCCGCCGTCCCGCCGACGCGGCGCGCCGGATTCGCTTCCGCCGTGCGGCGCAAGAAGTCGTCCTTCGCGTCGCCGAGGCGGTCCCACGCGCCCGAGTCGACGATGCCCGGCGACACCGCGTTGACGCGGACCGGCGCGAGCTCCACCGCGAGCGCCTCGGCCAGGAACGCGACCGCGCCGTTCGTCGTGGCCATCACCGCCCGCTCCGGCATCGGGCGCCACGCGGCGACCCCGGAGAACAGCACGATCGCGCCACCGGCGCGGAATCGCGGCGCGAAGTGCTTGGCCAGCATCATCGGCCCGATCACCTTGGCGTCGAAGGCCCGGGTGACCGCGTCCCGGTCCAGTGTCGCGACGGGCCCGTTCGCCGGTGCCGCGGCCAGCGTGATCAGGAAATCGAGTTCACCCACCGTCTCGGCAAGCGCTTTCAGCGAGGATTCGTCCCCGAGATCGGCGTATTCGGTGACAATTCCGGGCTCGGTGAAACGCTCCGGATTCCGCCCGGCGAAGACGACCTCCGCTCCCGCCGCCCGCGCGTCCACCGCGATCCGGCGGGCGATCCCCGAACCGCCGCCCACGATCACCAGCCGTTTTCCGTCGAAAGACATCGTCGTGCTCCTTTCGTCTCGCACCCCGGGTTCAGCGCGCGGCGGCACCGGATCCATCCCGTCGTGATACGGAGGTTTTCGATGGCTGCGATAGAATCGGCGAATGCCTACGCTGCGCGCCCTCGAGTGCCTGGTCGCCGTGCTGGACGCGGGATCGATCACCGAGGCGGCCGCGCGGCTGCACCTTTCGCAGCCCGCGTTGTCCCACCAGATCGGCGCGCTCGAACGCGAACTGGGCACGCCGGTGCTCGAACGGCTGCCGCGCGGGGTCCGGCCGACCGCGGCGGGCCGGGCCGTGCTGAGTGACGCGCGGGCGGCGCTGGCCGCAGCCGAGCGGGTGGTCCGCACCGGCCGCGCGGTGGCCGGCGGCGGTGACGGCTCCCTCCGGATCGCGTGCGCGGAGACCATGACCGCCGGGCTGCTCGCGCCGGTCCTGCGGGCCTGGCACCGGCAACGGCCGGGCGTGCGGATCACGCTCGTCGAGACGACGAGCGCGGACGCGCTGGTCACAGCGTTGGAGACGGTCGAGGCGGACGTCGCGGCCGGACCGCGGCCGAGCCGCTGGACCGGACACAGCGAAGTGGTCGGGCGCGAGGAGATCGTCCTGGCCCTGGCCGCGGACCACCCGCTCGCCACCCGCGCGGCGGTGCCGATCGCGGACCTGGCCGGGCTCCCGGTGGTGCACTACCACCGGGACAACGGCCTCGGCGGCTGGCTGGACGGGGTGGCGGCGGAGCACGCCACGGTGCTGGACGCGGTGATGCGGACGAAGCAGGCGTCGACCGCGGCTCAGCTGGCCGCGGCCGGCCTCGGCGTGGCCCTGGTCCCGACGACGGCGCTGCCCCGGACGTTCGCCGGCGCGCTGCGGCGGCTGAAGCCCGCGCTGCACCGCGAAGTCGTCACTTTCACCGCAACGCCGTCGGATTCGCTCGTCCGGCGGTTTTGTTCGGACGTACGTCACCGCGGGATCGCCGTCCCGGCCGCGCTACTGGACAAACTCTCCTGAGTGACCCGTTAAGTCCTGGTGAATGTGACAGATTCCCTACGAAGGTTTTGTGCCAACAGGACGAACTTCTCCGGGACGACCGGATTTCGCTGTGCCATTCGCCAAAGTTCGCTTCCATCGGATAGCTTGCTCCTACCGGCCAGTACCGGTGGTGGGGCCGATCGGGTGAGGCGATCAGCGAAGATCGAGGGAAGCGGGGACGACCATGCCGAAGCACCGGCCACGTCGCAAGAGCGCGCGTTCCGTCCGCCGGACCGCCGCCGCGCTCGCCGGTGGCGCGCTCGTCGTGCTGCCCACGCTGACCGCCGGGGGC
Source organism: Amycolatopsis sp. NBC_00355 (assembly GCF_036104975.1). Classification (GTDB taxonomy): domain Bacteria; phylum Actinomycetota; class Actinomycetes; order Mycobacteriales; family Pseudonocardiaceae; genus Amycolatopsis. Next base: position 5,006,137 of record NZ_CP107982.1, read on the forward strand.
CTGCCCGCGCCGGTCGTCGTGGCGAACTCCGGGGACGCGCTGCCGGACCAGGCCGCGCCGCTGCAGCCGCCGAACATCGTCATGCCGCCGGTCGCCGTCGACGGCAGCCTGCCGCAGCCGCCGGTGCCGATGCCGCTGGTCGTGCCCGGCGGGCACGCGGGCTCGGCCGGCATCTCCGGGCCGCTCGGCATCCCGGCCAGCATGCTCAAGGCGTACCAGAACGCCGCCGACATCCTGAACAAGGAACAGCCGGGCTGCCACATCGACTGGGCGCTGATCGCGAGCATCGGCCGGATCGAGTCGAACCACGCCCGCGGCGGGTACGTCAACGCGGCCGGCGACACGCTGGAGCCGATCCTCGGCCCGGTGCTCAACGGCGCGGGCGCGTTCGCCGCGATCCCGGACACCGACGGCGGCAAGTACGACGGCGACGCGCTGTGGGACCGCGCGGTCGGCCCGACGCAGTTCATCCCGGCGACGTGGAAGGGCTACGCCTCCGACGGCAACGGCGACGGCGTCTCGAACCCGAACAACGTCTACGACGAGACCCTGGCCAGCGCGCGGTACCTCTGCTCGGGCGGGCTCGACCTCTCCACGGACGCCGGCCAGCGGATCGCCGTCCGCCGCTACAACAACTCGCAGTCCTATGTGGACACGGTGCTGGCGTGGGCCACGGCCTACCGCGGCGGCGTCGCGCAGCTGCCCGACAGCGACATCCCGATCGGCACGCCGAACGCCCCGGACAACGCCGCGGCCGGCGGCCCGGTCGGCGTCCCCGCGCCGCCCGCCCCGCCGGTGGTCACCGGCCCGCCGGGGACGCTCCCGCTGCCGGGCACGTCGACGACCCCGACCACCTCGACCTCGCCGACGTCCACCACCCCCACGACGCCGGCCTCGCCGACCTCCACCACGCCGACGACGCCCACCACGCCGCCGTCGACCACGAGCACGACCACCCCGCCGCCGTCGACGACGCCGACCACCCCGGCCGGCTCCGCGGAGACGCCCACCGAGTCCACCACCACCACCCCGCCGGGGTGAGCCCGGTGGAGCCTTTCCTGGTGCACATCCGCTGTGACACCGACGGCTACAGCCACGCCGTCACCGAGGACGAGTTCGCGACCGGCCGGCACAGCGGGCGGTTCGTCGCGATCTGCGGCCACGTGGTGCTGGCGGCCCCGATGATCGAGGCACCGGGCCGTTTCGACCCGACGTGCCGCGACATCCTGCGCGGCGACACCACACCGGCCGAGCCGGCGGTGCCGGCGCAGGAACGCCGCCGTTCGCGGTGGCTGCGCACCACTCGCCGCTGACACCCCAGTCTCAAGTCCGTGAAGGCCTCCTTGAGGGACTCTGAGTCCCTCAAGGAGGCCTTCACGGACTTGAGGTATCGCCGCTGACGAGGGCCTGGATGCCGTCGAGCATGCGGTGCAGCCCGAACTCGTAGGCCGCGTCGCCCTGGGCTTCGGCCGTTCCGCCGAAGCCGCCGCCCAGCCAGGCGCGGTTGATCGCCGGGTGGCCCTCGACCGTGAAGTGGTTCTCCCAGAACGACGACCGCTGGTGCCACCAGGCCTCGGTGGACTGTCCGGTACTGCGCTCCAGGCGCGTGTTCTCCGCGCCCAGCGCCGCGTTCGCGTCGACGTACGTGCCGATCCCGTTGGCCGCCGCGACGGCGTCGCGCGGCGGCAGGCCCAGACCGTCCATGATGGACAGCAGGTACTCCTGGCCGGCCAGCTGACCGGGGCCCAGCGGCGGCCGCACCCGCGAGACCTCGCACAGCCACGGGTGATTCCGGTAGGCGTCGCCGGTCCGCGACGCGTACAGCGCCACCTGCTCGCGCCAGTCGGCGGGACGCGGTTCGCCCGGCCCGGGCAGCCGTCGTTCGACGAGCACGTCGTCGACCATCAGGTCCACCAGCTCGGTCTTGCCGGGCACGTACGTGTAGAGCGTCATCGTGCCCGCGCCGAGCTCCTTCGCGACGCGGTGCATCGACGCCGCCGCCAGCCCGTCGGCGTCCGCGACCGTGATCGCCGCCGCGACGATCCGCTCGACCGTCAGCGTCGGGCGACGGCCCCTCGTCGGCTCGCCGGCCCCGCCCCGGGCGCGCCAGAGCAACGCCAGTGTGCGGTCGATGTTCTCGGCACCACTGCGTTCGGCGGTCATGCGCTCCCCTCGCTCCGTCCCCGCGATCCTACCGGCGAACCGCGCTCACCTGGCACTTCAGGACGTTGGTCCCGGGAACCCGGACGTCTGTCCGCCTACCCTGGAGACCATGACCGGACGCAAGCCGCCCAAGGTCTCCTTCCGCTGGTGGGTCGACCGCCGGATCAGCGAAGCGCGCGACCGCGGGGAGTTCGACAACCTGCCCGGCACCGGCAAACCGCTGCCGCCGCCCACCGGCAACGACGCCGCGACCGACTGGGTCCTGCGGCGGGTCCGGGCCGAGGGCCACGACACCGCGGCGTTGCTGCCGCCCGCGCTCGCGCTCAAGCGGGAGGTGCAGGACCTGCCCGGCACACTTGCCGGTGAGCGGACCGAACGGCGGGTGCGGGAGCTCGTCGAGGACCTCAACGAGCGGATCCGCCAGGCCTACCGCAACCACCTGTCCGGCCCGCCGCTCACCGTCGCGCCGGTCGACGTCGACGAAGCGCTGGAGGACTGGCGCCGCTCACGCGCCACGCCGTAACCACGCGCGTTCCGCCGCGCTCCACGCGGTCGTCGTGAGCAGGTAGATCCCCGCGGCCTGCGGCACGACGAGCGTCACGAGCACCGTGCCGTAAGGCAGCAGCCGCAGCAGTTTCCCGCCGGGCACCTCGGCCGCGGCGGCTTCGCGCTGCCGGTCCTGCCAGCGCACGGAGAACCACGCGACGACGGCGAGCCCGGCCGCGATCACGAAGACGAGCGGGCTGCCGGCCAGGCCGTGCGCGCCCAGTGGCGTGCCGAACAGCGTCGCGTCGAGCAGCGAGTTGGGCTCGCCGCCGATCGTGGCGGTCGTGAAGACGCGGTACATCACCATGAAAAACGGCAGCTGCGCCAGCATCGGCAGGCAGCCGACGAACATCGACGTACCGGTCTCCTGCTGCAGCTTCGTCATCTCCGCGGCCAGGCGCTCCCGGTCCCGGCCGTGTTCGGTATGCAGCGCCTTGATTTCGGGCATCAGGACGGCCCGGGCGCGTTCGCCGCGGGCCGCCGCGCGGGCGAACGGGTGCAGCAGCAGCCGCACGGACAGGGTGAAGCCGACGATGACCACCACCGCCGGGAGCGGGGTCAGCCAGTGGATCAGGTGGTACGCCCCGGCGACGGGCACGTCGAGAAAGCCGAACATGGGCAGCACTCCGCATGAGTGAAGAAGAAAGGGGTAGGCGGAATGGCTGCGTGTAAGAGGTTCCTACGCAGCCAGGCTGCGGAAACCGGGTGCTCGTGGCCTGCTGCGTCCGGGTGCGCCGGGATCGCGGAGCCGGATGGACTCGGCCCGGCGGGCGCGACGGCGAGCGGCGGCGACCCGGCTGCGGGCCGGCACCGACCAGAGCGCGAGTTCGCTGCGCTGCGTGCTGCCGACCAGCAGGACGACCAGGAGGCTCGCGGCGGCGAGGGAGGCGAAGGCGACCAGCGCGGTGGGGCTGATCAGCACGGGGAACGCCAGCTCGAGCAACGTGGTCACGACAGCCGTCCCCCTTCCTTCCGCTCCCAGCGTAGCCGAAGCGCTAACAGCCCGATGGGCTGTAACCTGGTTCGATGAGAGGCCCTTTCCTCGCGGTGCCGATCCTGGCGCTGCTTCTGCTGTTCACCGTCCCCTGGTGGACGCTCGTTCTCGCGCCGGAGTGGGGTACCGCGGGCATCATCGCCGGTACGGCGCTCTTCGCGTTGGGCCTGGTGACGATGCCGGTCGCGATGGTCTTCGGCCACGGCAAGCGCCAGCGTGACGGCGCCGCCCGCGTCGGCGACACGCTGCTCGCGGTCAGCTGGGTGCTGTTCACGTGGTCCGTGCTGAGCCTGGTGCTGCGCGTCGCGCTGCTTGGCGTCGACGACCCGGCGCGGTCGCGGATCGTCGCGGGCGCCGCCGCGCTCGTGGCCGTCTCGTTGCTGGTGTACGGCAACCGTGTCGCGATGCGCGTGCCGCCGGTGAAGGCGACCGACGTCGTCATCCCGCGGCTCGGCCCCGCGCTCGACGGCCTGCGCGTCGCGGTCCTGACCGACACCCACTTCGGCCCGATCGACCGCACGAAGTGGTCGGAGAAGGTCGTCACGGCGGTGAACGCGCTGGACGCGGACGTCGTCTGCCACGCGGGTGACCTCGCGGACGGCTCGGTGGCGCGGCGCCGCAAGCAGGTCGACCCGCTCGGCGGCGTCCAGGCCAAGCTCGGGCGGTTCTACATCACCGGCAACCACGAGTACTTCGGCGAGGCGCAGGGCTGGCTCGACCACATGGCCGGGCTCGGCTGGGACCCGCTGCACAACCGCTCGACGCTGCTGGAGCGCGGCGGCGACCGGATCGTGTTCGCCGGCATCGACGACCCGACGGGCGCGTCGTCCGGCCTGCCGGGCCACGGCCCCGACCTGCCCGCGGCGCTCGACGGCGTGCCGTCCGAAGTGCCGGTCGTGCTGCTCGCGCACCAGCCGAAGCAGGTCGTGCAGGCTCAGGAAGCGGGCATCGACCTGCAGATCTCCGGGCACACGCACGGTGGCCAGATCTGGCCGTTCCACTTCCTGGTGCGGCTCGACCAGCCGATGCTGTCCGGCCTCAAGCGGTTCGGCCCGACCCAGCTCTACAACAGCCGGGGCACCGGGTTCTGGGGCCCGCCGTTCCGGGTCTTCGCGCCCAGCGAGATCACGCTCCTCACCCTGCGCCGCGCCTGAGTCAGGCCGCCCCGAACCCCGGGGCGGCCTCTCTTCGGCTTCACCGACAGATTTTTTTGTCTTGACAGTTTTTGCCGTCAGCTGTCAGGCTGTGCGGCATGACCACCACCCTGAGCCCCGCCCGCACCGCCACGACGTCGGACGGCCGGACCCGCGCCCTGCTCGCCTGTGGCGTCCTCGCCGGGCCCGTCTTCGTCCTGACCGGGCTGGTCCAGGGCCTGACGCGGGCCGGCTTCGACCTCACGCGGCACCCGGCCAGCCTGCTGTCGGACGGCTCACTCGGCTTCATCCAGATCACGAACTTCCTGGTCACTGGCTTGCTGACACTCGCGGCGGCAGCCGGGATCAGCCGGACGCTGCCCGGCCGGTGGGGCCCGAGGCTGCTCGCTGTCTACGGCGTCGGCCTGCTCTGCGCCGGCGTCTTCCGGGCCGACCCGCAGGACGGCTTCCCGCTCGGCACGCCCGCCGGGCCGCCGGCGTCGGTGAGCTGGCACGGCACGCTGCACTTCGTCTGCGGCGGCATCGGCTTCGCCGGCCTGATCGCGGCGTGCTTCGTCATCGGCTCGCACCTCACGCCGGGGCGGGCCCGGTACTCGCGGATCACCGGCGTGCTTTTCTTCCTCGGCTTCGCGGGCGTAGCGTCCGGTTCGACGAGCCCGGTCGTGACGCTCGGCTTCTGGGCGGCGGTCACCGTCGCCTGGACCTGGCTCGCGACGACGTCAGCCCACCTGATGCGGCGCTGAAACCCCTTACCGGACAAGGAGAAGACCCATGAGCACGACGGTTTCCGCCGACGGCACCGAGATCGCCTACACCCGCGCCGGGTCCGGCCCCGCGCTCGTCCTGGTGGACGGCGCGATGTGCTACCGCGGCTCGTCGCCCAACGACGACCTGGCGAAGGAACTGGCCGCGCACTTCACCGTCTACACCTACGACCGCCGCGGCCGCGGTGAGAGCACCGACACCGCGCCGTACGCGATCGAGCGTGAGGTCGAGGACCTCGAAGCGCTGGTCGAGCAGGCGGGCGGCACGGCGTTGCTGTTCGGCATCTCGTCGGGCGCGGCGCTGGCGCTGGAAGCGGTGGACCGCGGCCTGCTCGTGACCAAACTGGCGCTGTACGAACCGCCGTTCGTCCTCGACGACACCCGCAAGCCGGTCCCGGCCGACTACGCGACCCGCCTGGACGCGGCCGTGGCGGCGGGCAAGCGCGGCAAGGCGGTCAAGATCTTCATGACCGAGGGCGTCGGCCTGAGCCCCGCGGTGGTCGCGACGATGCGGGTCATGCCGTTCTGGTCGAAACTCAAGCGAGTGGCCCACACGATCCCGTACGACACGGCGGTGGTGGGTGACCACCAGTCGGGCGCCGCGCTGCCGTCCCCGGCGTGGCCACAGGTGAAGATCCCGACGGTGACCATCGACGGCGGCAAGAGCCCGGAGTGGATGCGCAACGGCGTGGCAGCGCTGGCAAAGGCCCTGCCATCGGCGGACCACCGGACCCTGGCAGGCCAGACACACATCGTGAAGGCGGCGGCTTTGGCCCCGATGCTGAGGGACTTCTTCCGCAGCTAGGAGAGCACCCGCGCCCAGACGGGAAATGGCGGCGGCTCTGGCTCGTCCACCCCGTCCGGCGCGTCCTCCAGCTCACTCCAGAGAACGGCGCCCGGCTGCGGGTCGGCGAGGAACGCGTCGACGATCGGCGTCAGGTCGCCGGCCAGCCGATATGAGCCGCGGAAGGGCAACGCCTCCGGGGCACGCGAGGAGACCGAGCACCGGAGCGCCCCGACCTGCTCGTTGTGCCGGACGTAGAGGGTCACGCCGGTCAGGCGGCCGGCGAGCACCTCGGTGAGCGCTTCGAACGCGGCAACGAGCTCCCCGGTGGGCACCGCCACCGGGCCGGCACTCAGCAACCAGGTGTTGTGCCGCGCTTCCGCGATGGGATCCGCGGGCTCCACCAGGAACTCCTCGGCGCCCAGCTCGGCGATCCAGGTCAGCAGCACGCCGGAAGTCTGCCATCGCCGCGATTACCGGTGGACGGGCCCGGGAACATGGTCACCATGAGCCCGTCCATCCGGATCGTCGAAGCGGACATCACCACCCTCGACGTCGACGTCGTCGTCAACGCCGCCAACTCCTCGCTCCTGGGCGGGGGCGGCGTCGACGGGGCCATCCACCGCAAGGGCGGGCCCGCGATCCTCGCCGAGTGCCGGAAGCTGCGGGCCGGGCACTACGGGCGCGGGCTCCGCACCGGACAGGCCGTCGCCACCACCGCCGGGAACCTGCCCGCGAAGTGGGTCGTGCACACCGTCGGGCCCGTGTGGTCGGCCACCGAAGACCGGTCCGCGCTGCTCGCCGACTGCCACCGGAACTCGCTGAAGGTCGCCGACGAACTCGAGGCCAAAACCGTCGCTTTCCCGGCCATCTCGACCGGGATCTACCGCTGGCCGATGGCGTCCGCCGCCGAGATCGCGCTCGCCACCGTCCGCGCCGCGGAGACCGATGTCGAGGAGATCGTCTTCGCGCTCCGCGGCGAAGAGGCCATGGACGCCTTTCGCGCGCGTCACAACTCCCTTGCCTGAGCGAGCACCGACCGGGCAGGGTGCGGACGTGCCCACCCGCGCGCTGGTCTTCGACTTCGACGGCACCCTCGCCGACACCGAGTCCGCCGTCCTCGCCTCCTGGCAGGAGACCTTCCGCGACCACGGCGTCGAGCTGCCGCTGGCCGCCTGGTACGCCGTGATCGGCACCCAGCACACCACGAACGCGATGTTCGCCCTGCTCGCCGAGCGGGTCCCCGGCATCGACGTCGAGGCGTTGCGCCCGGTCACGAAGGCCCGCGTCCTCAAGCTCCTCGAGACCCTCGGGCCGCGCGACGGCGTCCTCGGCTACCTCGACTCCGCGCGGGAGCATGGCCTGAGGCTGGCCGTCGCGTCCAGTTCGTCCGGCGGCTGGGTGCTCCCGCACCTCGAACGGCTCGGCATCGCGGGCTACTTCGACGCCGTCTGCACCGGTGACCGGCACGCCGCCAAGCCACGGCCCGACCTCTACCTCGCCGCCCTCGACGCGCTGGGCGCCGACGCCGGCGAGGCCATCGCCTTCGAGGACACCCCGCACGGCGTGACCTCGGCCAAGGCCGCCGGGCTGACCTGCGTCGCGGTGCCGAACGCGATCACCGAGAGCCTCGACTTCGGCGCGGCGGACGTCGTCCTGCCGTCCTTCACCGCCGAGCCGCTGGAAGCGCTGCTCAGCCGTCGAGCAACGCCGTCAGCCGGTCCAGGAACGGCAGCTGGCCCTTGAGCAGCTTCTCCCGGGCGACGTCGAGGGTGAACCACTCGACGCGGTCCAGCTCGGGGAACTCCTGCTGCTTGCCCGAGCGCGGCGGCCACTCCATGGTGAACGTGCCGGGCACGACGGCCGCCGGGTCGAGGTCGGCCTCGACCGCCCACGCCGTGACGACCTTGCCGCCCGACTGCTTGATCTCCCCGAGCGGCGCGTAGTCACCGGAGGGCGCGGGCAGGCCCAGCTCCTCCTGGAACTCGCGGCGCGCCGCCTCCTCCGGGGGCTCGTCCTCGTCCAGCTCGCCCTTCGGCAGCGACCACGAGGCCGCGTCCTTCTTCGCCCAGAACGGCCCGCCCATGTGCCCGAGCAGCACTTCGACGTCGTCGCCCCGCCCGCGGTGGAGCAGGAGCCCGGCACTGCGTTTGCCCGCCATCGGCCCAGTCTGCCGAAACCCCGCCGAAGATTTTTCCGCGGGGTTGTCGATCCGGCCGCGGCCGGATCGACGCGTTGACAGAAGGCGAGAACGGACCGAAAGGAACCCACCATGACCACCACCATCACCCCCGCCGCCCGGACCACCGAGAACACCGAGAACACCGAGGTCAAGCGCACGAGCGTGGCCACCGGCGCCGTCATCTCGGCCAGCCGGATCGTGATCTCGTTCCTGTTCGGCTTCCACGGCCTCCAGGGATTCGGGTTCTTCGGCGGGATAGACGGCCAGGGCGGCGGCGTCCCGTTCGGCTCGTTCCCCGGCTGGTGGGGCAGCGTCCTCGAGCTGGCCGGCGCCGCGCTGCTGCTGGTCGGCCTCGCGAGCCGCGCCGCGGCGCTGGTGCTGTCCGGCGTGATGGCCTACGCCTACTTCACCGTGCACGCGCCGATGGGCCTGCTGCCCCTGCAGAACATGGGCGAGCCGGCCGCCGTCTACTCCTGGGTCTTCCTGCTCCTCGCCGTCGTCGGCCCGGGCACCTTCGCGCTCGACACGCTCCTCAAGCGCCGCCGCTGACCCGCACCGCAAGTCCGTGAAGGCCACCTTGAGGGACTCTATGTCCCTCAAGGTGGCCTTCACGGACTTCGGAGGTAGGGGTTAGAAGCCGCCCTGGGCGGCCGCCAGGTCGGACCGCGCCATCACGTGTTCCATCAGGCTGGTCAGCACCTGCTTCGTCGACTCCCGCTCGCGCGCGTCGCACAGCAGCAGCGGGACGTCCATGCCGATGTCGAGCGCCTGCCGGACCTCTTCGGTGCCGTAGCGGTAACCGCCGTCGAAGCAGTTCACGCCGACGACGAACGGCAGGTTGCGACGCTCGAAGAAGTCGACCGCGGCGAAGCAGCTGTCCAACCGGCGGGTGTCGGCCAGCACGACGGCGCCGAGCGCGCCCTCCGCCAGCTCGTCCCACATGAACCAGAACCGGTCCTGCCCGGGCGTGCCGAACAGGTACAGGATCAGGTCGGGGTTGATCGTGATGCGGCCGAAGTCGAGCGCGACCGTCGTGGTGGTCTTCTGCTCGATGCCCGATAGGTCGTCGACGCCCTCGGACGCGGTGGTGATGACTTCCTCGGTGCGCAGCGGCGGCACTTCGCTCACCGAACCGACCATCGTGGTCTTGCCGACCCCGAAGCCGCCGGCGATCAGCACCTTGACCGCCGTCGCGGTCAGGTTCCGCCGGGGTTCAGAGTTTCCGGATGCCATCAAGAACCGCCTGGAGTACGTGTTTGTTGGGAGTTTCGTTCACCGGCGCCGCGGTACGGAACAGCACCAGGTTCTGCTCGATGAGATCGCTCAACATCACCTTCACCACGGGCAACGGCAAGTCGACCCGTGCGGCCACCTCGGCCACCGAGACCGGTCGCTGGCACAGCGCCACGATGCGGGCGTACTCCGGTTCGAGCATGCCCGCTTCGTGCGCCGTGCGCAGCGCGACGACCAGCGTGATCAGGTCCAGCCCGAGCGTGTCGGAGCGCGTGCGCCCACCCGTGACGGCGTAGGACCGGACCAGGGGGCCGGCCTCGTCGTCGAACCAGGCTTCGTGCTTGGCGCTCACGGCGACGTGGGCAGGACGCCGGCGCCGGTCCGGGGCGCCGAGGTGAGTACCTGGCCGACCCGCTTCACCATCAGGTTCATCTCGTAGGCCACGAGGCCCATGTCCGCGTCCTCGCGGGCGAGCAGGGCCAGGCAGGCGCCCCGTCCGGCCGCCGTCACGAACAGGAACGCGTGGTCCATCTCGACCATCGTCTGGCGGACGTTGCCGCCGCCGAAGTGCCGTCCGGTGCCGCGCGCGAGGCTCTGGAACGCCGAGGCCACCGCCGAGAGGTGTTCGGCGTCTTCTTCGGAGAGGTTCCCGGACCGCCCGATGAGCAGGCCGTCCGAGGACAGGACCACCGCGCGGTCCGCGCCGGCGACCCGCTTGACGAGGTCGTCCAGCAGCCAGTCGAGCTCACTGACGCCTGAGTTGGCCATTACTCGCGCTCTCCGTACGTGTCGTCGTTCCCGGCTGGTTCCTCGTCACGGCCCCGGCGGGTGCCCTGCTGGAAGGCGGACAACCGGCTGCGGGCCGCTTCCGGGGAGTCCAGCCGGACCTCTTCCCGTTCCTGTGCCGGCCTATCTTCCCGCAACTGGGGAACGAGGCTCTGCTGACGTCGCCGTTGCGGCAGCGGCGGGCGGCCCGGGGCCTCCGGGCGGCGCGGCTGCTGCGGCCGGGACTCCGACACCGCGGGCCGCGGCTCCTGCCGGGGCTCCTGCGGCGGCCACACCGGCTGCTGCGCGGCCGGGCGGGCCGGGCGCTGGCGGACGGGGGGCGCGGGCGGCCGGGCCGACGCCGCCGGCTGGGCCTGGGTCGGCTGGCTGGGCGGCTGGCTCACCGGCTGGATCTGGGTGGGCTGGCTGACCGGCTCGGAGACGGTCCCGACCGGCACCGGTGTCGGCTCGGACGGCGGCTGCGCCGGGGCCGGCGCGATCACCGGGGCCGGCTGCGTGGGCATCGGCGGCGGGTCGGTGCGGTGACGGGCCGGGCGGCGCGGCTGCCGCCGCAGCTGCCGGACCTCGTCGTTCGGCGGCTCGGACTCGCCCGGGTTCGGCACGAGCTCCGGCTTCGGCGGGGTGATCGGCTGCTCCGGCTCGAGCTCGGCGAGCGGGGCGAGCAGGTCGGTGCGGACCAGGACGATCGCCCGGGTGCCGCCGTAGGCCGACTCGCGCAGGTGCACCTGGATACCGTGGCGCGCGGCCAGCCGCGCGACCACGAACAGGCCCAGGCGCGGCTCGTCGGACAGCGCCATGATGCCGAAGTCCGGCGGGGCGGCCAGCAGCGTGTTGATCTCTTCGGTCTGGTCCGGTTCGAGCCCGAGACCCTGGTCCTCGACCTCGATCACGACGCCCTTGCCGACCACGTTGCCGCGGACCTCGACCCGCGACTGCGGCGGCGAGAACGACGTCGCGTTGTCGATCAGCTCGGCCAGCAGGTGCACGAGGTCGCCGACGACCGGGCCGCGGATGGCGATCTGCGGCAGCGCCGCGGTCTTCACCCGGGCGAAGTCCTCGGTCTCCGCGGACGCGCCGCGGACCAGCTCGGCCAGCCCGACCGGGTTGCGCCACTGCCGGCCCGGCTGCCCGCCGCCGAGGATGATCAGGTTCTCGGCGTTGCGGCGGGCGCGGGTGGAGAGGTGGTCGAGCTGGAACAGCGTGTCCAGCTGCTCCGGGTCCTCCTGCTTGCGCTCGGCCTGGTCGAGCACCTTGAGCTGGCGGTGCACGATGACCTGGCTGCGGTGGGCGATGTTGAGGAACACCGTCTTGGTGCCCTCGCGGATCTTGGCCTCGTCGATGGCGGCCGCGATGGCGGTCTGCTGCGCCTTGTTGAACGCGTCGGCGACCTGGCCGATCTCGTCGGTGCCGTGGTCGAGGAAGTGCCCGCCCTCTTCGAGGTCGACCGGCTCACCCGCCTGGACCCGGGCGACCAGCTCCGGCAACCGGACCTCGGCCGCGTCGAGGGTGTCCTCCCGCAGCCGGTGCAGCCGGCCGATGAGCCGGTTCGACAGCCGGACGGCGACGAAGACGACGAAGACCGCGAAGAGCACCGCGATCACACCGGCGATCAGCGACTCGGTGAACGTCGAGTCGGCGTCGTCGATCGCGGCCTGGCTCGCGTTGGCGCTCTGCGCGACGAAGATGCCCGACAGCGCGTCACCGACCTGTTTGGCGGCCGCGCGCCACTGGTCCTGCGCCACCGGCAGCTTGGTCAGGTCATCGCGCAGGAACGCCGTCTCGACCTGGTTCACGATCTGCCACGGCTGGCTCGCCAGCAGCTGGTCGTACTTGGCCTTGACCTCGGGGATCATCTTCGGCGCCGACGCGTCGAGCTGCGCGTGGTAGGCACCGACCTGGCCGACGTAGGTGCGGAAGTCGTCGTTCGTCAGCCCGCCCGCGGCCAGCCCGGCGGCCGCGAGCGCGTCACTGCGCTGCATCGCTTCGGCCGCGGTGAACATCGGGATGGCGGTCAGCCGGTCGAACGCGTTCTGCGCGCCCCGCGCGTTCTGCGCCAGCCCGGCCAGGCCGTCGGTGAACTGGTCGATGATCTTGTTGTAGAAGGTGAAGGCCTGGCTGATCTGGATCTGGCCGCTGTCGACCGCCTGGCGGGTCTGCGGCAGCTGCTGGTAGAGCCCGAAGAACGTGGTGATGTTCTTCTGGACGCTGGGCGGGGTGTCGCTGTAGCCGGCGAAGCTGTCCTTGAGGTACTCGATCGTCTTCGCGGCGTTCTGGTCGGTCTTCGGGCGGACGACCGCGAGCACCGCGCGCTGGTTGCCCTGGCCCGCGAGAAGGCTCAGGGTCGCCAGGCGCTCCTGCTGCAGCGCGCCGAAGAACGGGATCGACGGGGCTTCCGAACCCCGGATCCGGTTCACGTAGTCACGGCCCGTGACGGCGTCGTAGATCAGGTAACCTGCGAGCGCCACGCCGACGAGCAGTAGCGCGACACTGGGGATGAGCGCGATCGTGAGGACGCGCTTCCGAATCGAGGATCCCCGGTTGCGTCGAAGAGAAATCTGCTTCACCTGGGTCCGTTTTCCTTCCGGCAGTACATGGTTTCGGGTCGCCCGAGGCGGTCAACACCCGGATTCCGACCAGCCGGATCAACATCACCGTGGTCTGCTTCGCCCGCGACGACGGTATGCAGCCCTTCAGGGCACGTCAAGTCCGTGGCGATAACGTGATCTTGGAAACGGTGACCCATCCACACTCGTTGCCCGCGCTTGGAAAGTCCACCACCGAAAGTCGTGACGTTCGCCGCGGGACGACTTCCGTTTCACGCCACGGGTGCGCGCCGGAACCGGTGCCGACCGGACCCGGCGCCGACCCGGGGGCCGCTACGTACGGCGGCGCCGAATCGTTCGGTGAGAAACATCACGGGTTCGGCACGGCCGGGCCTCATCACGACCTCGTTCGGGTTCGACGGCTCCCGGAAAGCGGAAATACGCACGAATCGCGATCGGCACCACGGATTCACCGGAACGCGGGCCGGAATTCCCGCCATTCCGCGAAGCGGGAGCCCGACCGGCCCGAAGCGGCAGCGGAACCGGTTCCGGAAGTCGACCCCCCGGCACTGCTCCGAATGGAATAGCGCGCCGTCGAAGAATTCGATTACCGGGCACCCGTCGCGTCGCGGCCAGAGCTGACGCTGCGCGCCACGGCGCGACGTCCGGCGGTCACCCTCGGAGACGCCCGCGGCACGCGCGGTCCCGCCCGCGCCGCCGGCATCGGCGCCTGAAGCCCTTTCACCGCAAGGGTTTCCTCAGCCGGGGAACTCGTCGGCCAGGGTGTTCCAGAACTGGAGTTCGTAGCTCTGGAACAGCCGGGCGCAGACCAGCGCCTCGTGGACGTCGAGCCGGTGCGCGTCGATCCCGGCCTGGATCGCGGCGAGCGCCTGCTGTTCGATCTCCGGGACGTCGGCGGCGAAGAAGTCGAAGAACGAGCAAGCGGCGTCGTCGAACCCGTAGTGCTCGCGCATGCCGGCCGCGACGTCCTGGCAGTACCGGCCGAAAGCGGCGAAGTTGGCGAAGATCCCGGCCGTGGTCGCCGCCTGCTCGCCGTTGAGCGCCAGCCACGCGACGAAAGCCGGGTACGCCTGGCAGCCCGCGCGCGGCAGCTCCTCGCCGTGGTCTGGACCAGCCGCCGCGATCAGCGCGTCGAGCATCAGGTGCGCCTGCTGCTCCCCCGGCGCAAGACCGCCGAAGAAGGTGCGCGCGTTCGGTTCGTCGGCCCGCGCGGCCAGCGCGTGGAAGCTCCGCCAGTCACTGAACGTGATCCGTTTTTCCTCGGCGGCGAGGGCCGCGAACACCCGCCGCGGCGCGCGGCCCGCGGTGATCAGCGGGACCAGCCGGTTGTCGTCGTCGCGCGGCGCGAGCTCGGCCTGGATCTGGTCGAGCAGCTCGCGAGCCTGACGGGTCATCGGATCCCCTGTCGTCCGCCGGACGTGGCCCGTCCATTCAAGCGAAGTTCGCGGGCCGGCGCCCGCGTGCACCGCGGCCGGTCGTGAGGAGCTGACCGGCCGAAACCGGATGAAGGAGACATTTGACCTGGCCGCGATTCTCTATCCACCAGCCTGCGGAGCCCCTAAAGTGTGGCCATCCGGACCACCAGGAGGCCAGTGTTGACCACCCCGTCCGTCGCCGAGCAGACCGAAGGTCAGACGATCCCGCGGTTGCTGCACCGCAACGCGGTCACCTACCCGGACCTGCCGGCGATCACCTCGCTCGACATCGAGGGGCAGCCGACGCTCAGCTGGCTGGAGTTCCGCACCGCGATCGCCGAGGTGTCCCGCGGCCTCGCCGGGCTCGGGCTCGCCCCGCGCGACCGGCTGCTGATCATGGCGCCCGGCTGCCCGGACCACATCGTCACCGACCTCGCCGCGACCCACCTGTCCGCGATCCCGTGCACCGCCTACGCCACGCTCAGCCCGGACCAGATCCGGTTCGTCGCGCGGCACAGCGCGGCGCCGGTCGTGGTGCTCGGCGGCGAGACCGAGCTGGCCCGCTGGCGCCCGGTGCTCGACGACCTCCCGGCGCTGCGCCACATCGTCGTGATGGACGAGACCGCGATCCCGGCCGGCGACGACCGGTTCGTCTCCCTGGCCGACGTCCGCGCGCGCGGACGGGAAGCGCTTGCCGCCGACCCCGAAGCGTTCGAGAAGTCCTGGCAGGGCATCCAGCCGGACGACCCGCTGTCGATGATCTACACCTCGGGCACCACCGGTGACCCCAAGGGCGTCGTGCTGTCGCACCGCAACGCGATCCACCAGGCGTATGCGGTGACCGAGCTGCACCACCCGCCGATGCACGCGACGAACATCGCGTACCTGCCGCTCGCGCACATCGCCGAGCGGGAGCTGTCGGTCTACCTGCCGATCGTCTGGGCCGGGCACGTGCACACGCTCGCCGACCCGTCCGGCGTCGTCGGCGCGCTCGGCAAGGTGCACCCGCAGAGCTTCTTCGGCGTCCCGCGCGTGTGGGAGAAGATGGTCGCCGGGCTGAAGAACATGCTCGGCGGTGTGCCGGAGGACCGGCGCGCGGCGTTGCTCGCGGCGAACGAGCTGCTGCAGCAGGGCTACAAGCTGCGCAGCGCCGGCCAGGAGGTCCCGCCGGAGCTGGCCGAGCGGATCAAGCAGACCGACGCGGCCGCCCTCGCCCCGGTGCGGGCGCTGCTCGGGCTGGACCAGGTGCTCGTCGCCTCCAGCGGCGCGGCCGCGCTGCCGGTCGAGATCATCTACTTCCTCGCCGGGCTCGGCATCGAGATCGCCGAGGTCTGGGGCCTGTCCGAGACAACCGGCGCGGCGACGTCGAACTCGGGTGCCGCGTTCCGCGCGGGCAGCGTCGGCAAGCCGCTCGCCGACGTCGACGTGCGTGTCGCCGACGACGGTGAGCTGCTGGTCCGCGGCCCGATCGTCTTCCTCGGCTACCTGCAGGAGGACGGCGCCATCGCCGACGCGACCGACGCCGAAGGCTGGTACGCCACCGGCGACATCGGCACGATCGACGAAGACGGCTTCGTGACGATCACCGACCGCAAGAAGGAACTGATCATCACGTCGAGCGGCAAGAACATCGCCCCGACGCGGATCGAGGGCCTGCTCAAGGAGCACCCGCTGATCGGCCAGGCCGTCGCGATCGGCGACGACCGCCCGTACGTCACGGCGCTGCTCGTCCTCGACGACGAGATCGCGCCCGGCTGGGCCGCGGCGAACGGCGTCGACGCGAAGCCCGACGAGCTGGCCGACCACCCGGCGGTGCGCGCCGAGCTGGAGCGCGCGGTCGAGTCGGCCAACAGCCGGCTGGCCCGGATCGAGCAGATCAAGCGCTACCACGTGCTGCCGAAGACGTGGACGCCCGAGTCGGGCGAGCTGACCCCCACGCTGAAGCTCAAGCGCCGGATCATCAACGACCGCTACTCGGCCGACATCGAGGCCCTCTACGCCGCCGCCCGCAACCCAGCCCCCACCGCCGGCTCCTGACCCCGAAGCGTCACTTTCGCTAGGAAAGATGCGTCCGGAGGCCCCTGGGACGCATCTTTCCTAGCGAAAGCTCGGCTTTGAAACGCAAAGTGGTCAGGCGGTCCGGGGCGACGTGTCGGTCCACTTGCGCAGCCGCGGCGGGACGCGCTTCTCCAGGCCGTAGTTCTCCAGGTGCGCGCTGAAGACCTCGTCGAAGGCCTTCTGCACGGTCTCGGTGTCCCACACCGGGCGCTCCAGGATCGGCTGCTTGAGGAACGGCTGGCCCATGACGTGCAGCTGCGGGCCGTTGCAGCGGATCATCTGCCCGGTGATCCCGTCCGAGCCCTCGCCGAGCAGGAACAGCACCACCGGCGCGATCCGCGACGGCGTCCGGTCCGGCGGGCAGGCGCGCAGGGAGCGTTCCGACTTCCACACCATCCGGGTGTGCGCGAGCGGGCAGACGGCGTTGACGCGGATGCCGACGTCCTCGAGGTCCAGCGCCCACGAGTAGGTCAGGGACGCGACCGCGCCCTTGCTCGCCGCGTAGACGCCGAGCTTGCGCTGCCCGAGCGAGGCGCCGGAGGAGATGTTGACGATCGAGCCGCCGGTGCCCGCGTCGACCATCGCCTTGATCGCGGCCAGGCCGGTGTTGACGACCCCCAGGACGTTCACCTGGACCAGCTCGCGGGCCTGCTCGGCGTCGTCCTCCCAGGGCAGCGCCTCGTAGTTGAGCCCGGCGTTGTTGACCAGCCCGTCGAGCCCGCCGAACTCCTTGACGCACAGGTCGATGATCTCCTGCGCCTCGCCGGCCTCGGCGACGCTGTGCCCGCTGGCCACGGCCCGGCCGCCGTGGTCCCGGATGGTCCGGGCGGTCCGCTCGGCCAGTTCGACGTCGATGTCGTTGACGACCACCGCGCCGCCCGCGCGCGCGATGTGCACCGCGAACGCCTCGCCCAGCCCCCGCCCGGCGCCGGTCACCACGACCGCCTTGCCCTGCATCAAGTCGTCCATCGTCATCTCCCCGATCTGCGGCGCCGTCGGCGCGGCGGCCCGTCCACCCCGGCCGGTCCTGGCTCCAGTCTTGGCCCGTTCGGCCCAACGGGGCATCGCCACGACGACGAGCGGCCCCCGCTCTGCGCCGAGCGAGCCCGGTTCGATCAGCCCGGAGATACCCGCGCACCGGTCACGGGCACCGTCCGCCGCCGGTCAGGCGGCGTAGCCCGATCGGCTCAAGGGTGCAGTCGCGCGCTGTTCCGCGTACGTCGGCGAGTAATCGACGGCATACTGTTAGTGCTTCCCGGGAGCGCGAGTGTGACGCCCCCGGGCCGGGTCGTCACTGCCGAGGCACAATGCGAGGCGATCCATATTCACTCGATCGGGGGACGGTGGTGGCGAGGTGACGACGCGGGCGACCCCTCGGTTCCGGGCCGTCCTGGCCAACCGGGAGTTCCGCGCGCTGTGGTTCGCGGAGACGCAGTCGATGCTGGGCGACCAGCTCACCATCGTCGCGCTGGCCATCCTCGTGTTCGACCGGACCGGGTCGCCGCTGCTCTCGGCCGTCGTCTACTCCCTGACGTTCCTGCCCGCGCTCGCCGGCGGCCTGGGCCTGTCCCAGCTCGCCGACCGCTTCCCGCGGCGGGCCGTGCTGGTCGCCGGGTCGCTCGCGCAGGCCGTGCTGATCGGGCTGATGGCCGTGCCCGGGATGCCGATGGGCTGGCTGTTCGTGCTGTTCGTGCTGGCCCGGCTGGCGAACGCGCCGGGCAACGCCGCGCAGAACGCGCTCGGCCGGGAGATCTTCACCGACGACGACGTCTACCTGCAGAGCCAGGACCTGCGCGGGATCACCAACAACACGGCCATGCTGGGCGGTCTCGCCGTCGGCGGCCTGCTGGTGACGACGATCGGCACGTCGTGGGCGCTGGCGATCGACGCGGTGACGTTCCTGGTCGCCGCGGTCGCGGTTCAGCTGCTGGTGCTGCGCCGCCCGGCCGCCGGGGACGGCGGCGCCCCGTGGTTCGGCGCCATCCGGCAGGTTTTCGGCGACGAACGGCTGCGGGTGCTGCTCTACCTGTCCTGGCTGGTCGGGCTGGCGGTCATCCCGGAGGGCCTCGCCGCGCCGCTCGCCGCGCAACTGGGCACGGGGGAACAAGCCGTCGGCTGGCTGCTGGCCGCCGACCCGCTGGGCTTCGTGCTCGGCACGTTCGTGCTGTCGCGGTTCGTCTCGACGGAACGCCGCCGCAAGCTGCTGGGAGTGCTGGCCGCGCTGCCGCTGGCCGCGCTCGCGGCCTTCGCGCTGCGGCCGGGGCTCGCGACCGCGCTGGTGCTGCTGGCGCTGGCCGGGGCGACGGGTGCCTACGTCATCACGGTGTCGGCCACGTTCATCACGTGGGTCCCCAACGACATCCGCGGCAGCGCCGGTGGGCTGTACCGGACCGGGCTGCGGGTCGCCCAGGGGGTGGGGGTGGGGATCGGCGGGCTGGTCGCGCAGTGGATCGGCTCCGCGAACACGACGATCGCGCTCGCCGGCGCGGTGGGCCTGCTGCTGGCCGTCCCGGTCGCGCTCGCCTGGCGCCGGGTCGACGGGCCGCAACCACCGCCGTCATGACAGTCGGTTCGGTGGGCTCCGCGGGTTCAGAGGTCACGGTTGGCCATCGGGAACCACCTCTCCGTGAAGTCAAGATCGTGAATGGGATTCGCACTCGTCACAGGTCGCGGTTGCGCACGGGAGCCACCTCTCGGGGTAATCGGGGGACGACAATTCGCCGGCTCATCAGAGATCGCGGTTGGTCAACGGTGCCACCTCCGTGTGGGGAGCCTGAAGATGCTTTTGGTCCGCGTTCCCGGCAGTTACGACGGGGACCCGGCAGTTCCGTTGCGATGGGATGATACCCGGCGGCGGAATGCGGGAACCACTCTGGCAGGTACCGATGAGATTACTCAAGACCCCAAGTAGGCTGGAAAGGAGGTGACCAATTGCATCCCGGACCAGACGACGCCGCGACCGGCGGCCGCGGCGCCCCGCGACCGGCGTCGTCGCGCCAAGAAGCGGACCAGGTGGCGACCACTACCCGTGGTCCATCCGGGACAGTCCGGAACGACCACCCGTACTCGCCGCGCAACTGGGCGCTCTGGCGCCGCCGGCCGCGGGTCGTCGCCTTCTTCCTCGCCAGCGAGGCGATCGCCGTCGCCGTCATCGCCGTTCTGCTCACCCGTTCCCCGGGCCTGATACCGCGCGACTGGATCAATTTCGGAATTCTCGCGGCCGGCGCCACCATTCACATCCAATTGACCCAGCGCCAGGAGGAAAGGCGCCGGAACCGCAAAAAGACGGTGCTGATCGACCTCACCGCGGTGTGGACCTTTTCCGCCGCGCTGATCCTGCCCGCGCCGCTCATTCTGCTGGTCATCGCCGTCATTCGGACCCAGCACTGGTTCATCGCCCGGCGCCCGGCGCACAACTTCATTTTCTCGTCGATCACGCACGGCCTCGCCGGCGTCCTCGCGCACCTCACCTACACCTCGCTCGGCCCCCACCTGCTGGGCCTCGGCTGGGGCGACTTCCTGTACGAGTTCGGCGCGATCGTCCTCACCGGCGCGATCTACGAGGCGATCCAGATCGTCTACGTCGGCGGGGCCCTCGCGCTCGGCATGTCGTCCGAGCCCACGGTTCGCAACGTCCTGGGCAGCCCGGCCGACAACATGCTCGAAGCGATCACCATCGGCCTCGGCGCGGTGACGGCGATCCTACTCGCGGTGGTGCCGCCGATGGTCGCGGTGATGGCCGTGGTGACGGTCGTCTTCAATCGCCTCGCCGAACTCGATCAGCTCCAGAACGACGTCCGGACGGATCCGAAAACCGGCATTCTCAACATGCGCGGCTGGTCGGAGACGGCGGAGCGCGCACTCGAACGGACCGCTCGTTCGGGTGATCAGCTGGCGCTCCTGATGGTCGATCTCGACCACTTCAAGTGGATTAACGACACCTATGGACATCCAGCGGGTGACGACGTGCTCCGCACTGTTGCGCAAACCCTCGACGAAGTGACCAGACCGAGTGACTCGGTCGGCCGTTTCGGCGGCGAGGAATTCCTCATTCTGCTCCCGGACATCGACGAAGAGGCCACCCACGACGCCGCCGAGCGCATCCGCATCGCGATCGCCAAGCTGCACATCGTGACCACGGACAAGCGCGGCGACCCGGCGACGATCGCGGACCGCACGACGTCGATCGGCGTGGCCCGCTACCCGCGGCACGGCGAGACGCTGGACCGGCTCCTCCAAGCCGCCGACGCGGCGGTCTACCGGGCGAAGGAAAGCGGCCGCGACCAGGTGAGCTTCGCCCCGGACACCCCGGACGACCTGCCCGCGTCCTGACCGGTCAGGCCCCCAGCCGGACCGCCGGCCGGGCCTGCACCAGCACCTCCGCCGTCGTTCCCGGCGCCGGCGCAGCAGCTCTTCCCGGTAACCCGCGGACTCCGGCCGCGGCGCTCGTGCGTCCGGCGCGGAAGCCGCTCGGGCCTTCGCCAGCGTCGGGATCACGCGGTTTCCGCAGGGCCGCGCCGGGAGCGAGGCGGCGCAGCGCGCGCACGGTGTTCTCCACCGGCACCCGCCGATCGATCGAGCGCACTTCACGTCCTCCTGCTCACCGCGCCGCCGCCGGCCGCGGAAAGCGAGAACGGGCGGCCGATCGGGCAACCCCCACCGCGCACCCGGGGGTTAGCCCCGTGTCGGCCCGGCGGCGGGGCTGGCACCCTTGACCCATGCCAGCCCCGACCGAGCCGCCTCGTGTCCGCCGACCCTGGTCGACGTCCGGCTGGCTGCTGCTGGTGCTGCTGGTGGTGTTCGCGTTCGGGCTGATCGCCTCGCGCCCGCCGTCGCCGCCCGACCAGGGGCCGCCCACCGGCGACGTCCTGGCCGCGCAGAACGCGATCGAGGCGCTGGTCCACCCCGGCCCGCACCCGGACGCGCTGGCGTTGCTGCCCAAGGACTTCACCGCGCTCAGCGGCGTCACGCCGGGCTCGAGGCCGGCCCGCGACGGCACCGTCCGCGCGGTGCACGTCGACGGCGGCTGCTCGACGCCGTGGGGCGACGACAACACCAAGTGGGACTACGCGGTGCCGTGCAAGGCGCACGACCTCGGGTACGACCTGCTGCGCTACGCCGACCGCAAGGGCCACCCGCTCGGCCCGGAGGTCCGCGAAGCGCTCGACAGCCGGCTGTCCTACGACATGCACCACGCCTGCGACCTCAACCCGATGAACTCGGCGAACACCTGCCGGGTCGTCGCGTCCTTCTACTCGGCCGGGCTGGTCGTCAACTCGTGGCACCAGCGCTGGGGCCCGCCGGTCGGCGACCCGATCGGCCCGATGGTCGCCGGCGTGCTCGTGATCGGCTGCCTGCTGGTGTTCCGGCTGCGCGGCTGGCACTACGCCCGCCGCACGAGGCCCACGCCGCGGCCCGCTCCCGTGCCCGCGTCGGTGAGCCGCTGGGCGCTGCTCGGCGCCGGCGGCGTCGTCCTGCTCCTGCTCGGCGAGTCCGTGACGGCGCTCGCGCACTGGGCCGGGACACCCGAACCGGCGTTGTGGCCGCTGACCTGGCTCGCCCAGCTCACGCCGGTGATCTTCTTCGCCGGCGGGCACGCCAACGCGGCCGGCTGGCGCGCCGAGCAGGAGACGGGCGGCGGCTACCGCCACTACCTGGCCGAACGCGCCAACCCGCTGCTGCGACCGGCGTTGATCTTCGCCGTCGTCGCGCTGCTGACGCCGCTCGCGCTCGAACTGCTCGGCATCCCCGCGGGCACCACGGCCACGGTGATGCGGATCGCGCTGCACCCGCTCTGGCTGCTCGGCGTCTACCTGCTGACGATCGTCTGCGCGCCGCCGCTGCTGGCGCTGCACCGCCGGGCCCCGGTGGCCGCGGCGGGCGGCCTGCTCGCGCTGGTCGTCGGCGGCGAACTGGCCGCGAACTGGGCCGGCTCGCCCCTGCCCCGCTACGCCGCGACGTTCGCCCTCGCGCTCCTCGCCCAGCAACTCGCCTTCGCGCACGCCGACGGCGTACGGCCGTCACGACGTCTTCTCGGCTTCGCGGCCTTCGCCGGTGTCGCGGCGCTCGCCGTGGTGAGTGTCGTCCGCGGCGCGCCGCCGGTCCTGCTCGGCAGCCCGGGCGCGCCGGCCGCGTTCTCCGCGCCGCCGTGGGGCGTGCTGCTGCTCGGCGTGGCCCAGCTGAGCGTGCTCGGGCTGCTGGCCGGCCCGCTGTCGCGGCTCGGCTCCCGGCCCGGCGTCACCACGGCGTGCCGGATCGTGCTGCGCGCGCCGATGAGCCTGTACCTGGCGTTCCTCGCCGCGATGCTGCTGCTGGTGGCCGTCGTCTACCTGCCGGGGCGGATCGCCGACGGCCTGACCTGGCTGGTCCGGCCGCGCACGCTGGTCGCGGTCGGGTTGCTCGCGGTGCCCGGGGCGCTGGTGTTCTGGTGGTTCGAGCGTCACGCGCACGGCGCCGACCGCCCGCGCGCGGCGGAGCTCCCCGGCCGCCGCACGGCCGTGCTGACCAGGGCCGCGGCGGCGCTCGGCATCGGCTACGCGACGCTCGGGGTGTTCGGCTTCGCCCTGACGCGCTTCGGCGGCGTCGCGGCGGACGCGGACATCCTCGGCCTGCGGCTCGACCCGATCCAGAGCCTGGTGCACCTGCTGCTCGGGGTCTTCCTGCTGCACACGATCCGCATCGGCGCGAGCGCGGCGACGGGCACCTGGCTGGCCACGGCCCTGGCGTGCGCGCCCTCGCTGCTGTTCGCCGTCGACGGCGGCACCCCGGGCCTGCTGGGCGTGACCCTCCACGCGGCGACGGCGGTGTTCGCCCTGCTGGCCGCGGCGGGAACGCTGCTCCCGGCCCCCGGCCGCGTCACCCACACGGCCCCCTGAGTCCCCGCCCGATGCCCGAGCTTTCGTAGGGAAAGATGCGTCCGAGGGCCCCTCCGACGCATCTTTCCCTACGAAAGCTCGGCCTTGCGGCGCCGGGCGTTCACTCGTTCGTGGAACCCGCGGCCACCCGTCGTGGAGCGGGTTCGCCCTGCTCTTCGCGGCGGGCGGTGCGGCCTCCGGCCGACGCGGCGTCCTGACCAGGCGAAACCGGCCGGGGTGCAGGAAAATGGGTGGTGCACGCCACATCCACAGGGGGATGTGTAACGCTACGGCAACCAGGGGAAGGCACCATGCGTCCCATCCTGTAGCCCTACCGATCTGAGCAGTGAGGAGTCGCCCGCGTGGATCACCCGCCTCGGAACGGGCAAGGCGACCGCCGCCCCGCCCGGCCCTGGCAGGACGAGCCGGCCCGGCCCGGCGCGCGCCGCGGCACTCCGCCGCCTCGCCGTCCCGCACCTCGCCGTGAACCGGTGGACGCGCGTCGCACGCCTCCGGCGCAGCGGGCGCGCCGCAATTCCTTCCGGGGCGCGAAGATCGCGCTGACCGTCGTCTCGCTGCTGGTGATGGGCTTGACCGGCTACGCCTGGGCCGCCATGCAGGGCCTGGTCAACGGCCTGAACTACGCGAACGTGATCAGCGACGACGCCGGTGGCGACAAGCCCGCCGACGGCGCCCGCGACATCCTGCTGGTCGGCCTGGACAGCCGCACCGACGCCCAGGGCAACCCGCTCTCGCGCGAGGTGCTCGACCAGCTGCGCGCCGGCGACTCCGACGGCGAGCTGAACACCGACTCGCTGATCTTCGTGCACATCCCGAACGACGGCAGCAAGGCCGTGGCGATCTCCCTGCCGCGCGACACCTACGTCGACATCCCGGGCGGCTACGGCAAGCACAAGATCAACTCGGCGTACGCCCGCGCGATGCTGGCGGCCCGCAAGGACCTGCAGAAGCAGGGCGTCACCGACCCCAAGCAGCTCGACGTCCAGGCGAACCAGGCCGGGGCGAAGGAGCTGATCCAGACCGTCGAGAAGCTCACCGGGTCGACCATCGACAACTACGCCGCGGTCAACCTGCTCGGCTTCAGCGACATCACCACGGCCATCGGCGGCGTCGACGTCTGCCTGAACAACAACGTCAAGGACCAGTACTCCGGCGCGAACTTCACCAAGGGCCAGCACACGATCTCCGGCGTCGAGGCGCTCGAGTTCGTCCGCCAGCGCCACGGCCTGCCGAACGGCGACCTCGACCGGGTCGTCCGGCAGCAGGTGTTCATGGCCGGCATGGCCCGCAAAGTGCTCTCGGCCGGCACGCTGACCAACCCGGGCAAGCTCAGCGACCTGATCGACGCGATCAAGAAGTCGGTCGTGCTCAACCAGAACTGGGACATCTTCGGGTTCGCCCAGCAGATGAAGGGCCTCACCGGCGGCCAGCTCGAGTTCCGCACCATCCCGGTGAAGAACATCGAGTACCGGACCCCGGAGGACGGCGTCGCGATCCAGGTCGACCCGACCGAGGTGAAGGACTTCGTCCAGGGCCTCGCCGGGCCGCAGCCGGGCGCGACGACGCCCGCGCCGCAGCCCGACAGCGCGAACAAGGCGACCACGGTCGACGTCCGCAACGCCTCCGGCAAGACCGGCCTGGCCGCGACCGTCGCCAAAGCCCTCGAAACCAAGGGCTTCACCTCGGGGGACACGGCGAACTCGACCTCGCGCAAGACCACGGTGATCTGGGTGCCGAAGGGCGGTACGGCCGCCGGCCAGGCCGTCGCGGACGCGCTGGGCGGCTCGCCGACGGTCCAGGAGGACAAGAGCGTCAAGGCCGGGCACGTGATGGTGTTCCTCGGCGCCGACTACAAGGCCCCGAGCACCGACTCGAACGCCGGGGCCGGCACCGGGGGCGCGACGTCCCAGGCGCCCGCGCCGCCGCCGGCCGACGCGGAGAAGCCGATCACCGCCGAGGGCGTTCCCTGCGTCAACTGAGTCACGACGCCTGCAAGTTGCACCTCGACGTCATCTGCCGTTAACCCGTTAGGCCTAACTCGCGCAATCGGTATCAAAGACATGCCGGAATCCGCGTAATGCGCGGCCACCTGCGCACTTACATACACGTGAGGGTGCACCTGCACGGGAACTGTCACCTCCGTGAAGGTGCCGCGGGAGGAACACGGCAGGGGACATTGATGTGCTGATCGACGCCGAGGACTACCAGCGGATTCTCGGAGACGAGCTCCGCAAGCTCAGGCGCAGCCGAGGCTGGACGCGCAAGGAGCTCAACCAGCACCTGCAGAGCGAGATTTCGCTGCAGACGCTGGCCACCTACGAACTGGGCACCAGACAGTGTTCCGTGGTGCGGCTGGTCGAGCTGTGCGTCGCGATGGACGAGCTGCCCCAGGACCTGCTGGCCAAGGTGCACCGGCGGGTGTTCGTCGACGAGCCCGGCCGGGTCCGCGTCGACCTGCGCAAGGTCGTCGCCGACGCGCCGCCCGAGCTGCTCCCCCTGCGCCGCTGGGCCGAGGACCGCCTCCGCACGGCCGGCGAGCACGGCCCCGGCGAGGTGGCCCTCGACCTGCCCGCCCTGGAGCGCATGGCGGAGCTGTGCGAACTGCCCACTGTGGACCTGATCGCGAGCCTCCGCCGCTACGTCTCCCGCTGATCCCCGAAAGCCGTGAGGGGCACCCTCAGGGACTTCGGGTCCCTGAGGGTGCCCCTCACGGCGGATCAGGATCAGCCGACGCGGTAGTCCTCGCGCCGCACCTTCCGCGTGTCGAGCCAGTAGCGCCAGGTGAAGCCGGGCCAGATCGTCCGGTTGACGCCCTTCGCGTCGAGGTACCAGCTCTGGCAACCACCACGGGTCCAGATGCCCTTCGCGAGCTTGCGCTGGATCCGCGTGTTGAACCGCTCCTGCACCTCGGCCTTGGGCTCGATCGCCCGGCCGCCGGCCAGCCGCAGCGCCTGGGCGACGTAGGAGATCTGGGCCTCGATCATGAACACCACCGAGTTGTGGCCGAGGCCGGTGTTCGGGCCGAGCAGGAAGAACAGGTTCGGGAAGCCGGCGACGGTGATCCCGAGGTGCGTCCGCATCCCCTCGGTCGCCCACTCCTTGCCGAGGTTGCGGCCCTCGCGCCCGACGATCTCCAGGTCGTCGAAGGCGTCGGAGACGTGGAACCCGGTGCCGTAGACGATCGCGTCGACCTCGTGCTCGACCCCGGCCGCGTCGACGACGCTGTGCTCGCGGACCTCCTGGACGCCGTCGGTCACGACGTCGACGTTGTCCCGCGCGAGCGCCGGGTAGTAGTCGTTGGAGATGAGCACGCGCTTGCAGCCCATGGTGTAGTCCGGGGTGACCTTGCGCCGCAACGCCGGGTCCTGGATCGCGCGGTCGATGTTGCGCTGGGCCAGGCGCTGGCCGAGCTTCATCACCCAGGTCTGGCCGTTGAAGCCGATCGCGCGCGCCTCGAGCGTCCAGTACAGGAAGTTGCGGTAGGCGCGCTGGGCGAACGGGAGCGCGCGGAACAGCGCTCGCGCGCGGCCGGACATCTCATGGTCGGCCTTCGGCATGATCCACGGCGGCGTGCGCTGGAAGAGTGTCAGCTTCCCGACCTCCGGCGCGATCTTCGGCACGAACTGGACGGCGCTGGCGCCGGTGCCGATCACGGCGACCCGCTTGCCGGCCAGGTCGACGTCGTGACGCCACCGCGCGGAGTGGAACGCCGGGCCCGCGAAGTTCTCGATGCCCGGCAGCTCCGGGATCTGCGGCAGGTGCAGCGCCCCGACGCCGGCGACCAGCGCCTGGCCCACGAACTCGTCGCCGCCCCTCGTGGCGACGTGCCAGCGGTTCTCCTCGCCGTCCCAGCGGGCGCCGGTCATCTCCTGGCCGAAGCGGACGAAGCGGCGCAGGTCGTGCTTGTCGGCGACCTCGCGCATGTAGCGCCAGATCTCCGGCTGCGGCGAATACGCGCGTGACCAGCCCGGGTTCTGCTCGAAGGAGAACGAGTACATGTGCGACGGGATGTCGCAGGCGCAGCCCGGGTAGCTGTTGTCGCGCCAGGTGCCGCCGACGTCGTGTGCCTTCTCGAGGATGACGAAGTCGTCGCGCCCCTCCTTGCGCAGCTGGATCGCCATGCCGAGACCGGAGAACCCGGTCCCGACGATGACGACCCCGGTCTCCGTGCGGTTGCCCATGGCCTGCCTCCCGGCTTCCTGTTACCCGTCGTCCAGCTTACTCAGAGTAGGTTACTACCGGTAGAGTGTTGCCTGTGACCACCGCCAAGCGCAAGCGCATGCCCCGGGCCGAGCGGATGCGCCAGATGATCGACGTCGCCGAGGAGGTCTTTTCGGCGCGCGGCTACGCGGCGGCGTCCATGGACGAGATCGCCGAACTGGTGGGCGTCTCGAAGCCGATGCTGTACGAGTACTTCAACTCGAAGGAAGGCCTGCTCCTGGCCTGCATCCAGGAGTCGCGGGCGGTCCTGCGGGAGGTCACCGAGCAGGCGATGGTCGGCGCGACCAGCGCCGAGGACGCCCTGCGGCGCGGCCTGCTGGCGTTCTTCGTGTTCATCCGCGAGCGGCGGCAGGCCTGGTCACTGCTGCGGCACGAGATGGCGCTGATCGGCACGCCCGCCGCCGAAGAGGTCGAGGAGACCCGCCGGCAGCAGACCGACCTCATCGCCGCACTGATGAGCGGTTATTTCACCGGAGATGACGACCTGCGCGCCGAGGCGGCCGCGGAATTCGTCGTCGGAGCCTGCGAACGGCTCGCTATCTGGTGTGAGCGCCACGAAGAAGTGACCCCCGAAATGGCCACCGAGTACGCGATGGACGTCCTCTGGGCTGGACTTCGGGGCCGTGCACGGTAATCTGCTCGTGCATTAGGCCATTTGGTCGTTACTCAGCGCACTTTGCGCTCCGTGTCTTGTGACACAGAGTTGCTCTACGGTATCGATGACACGGTACAAAAGTGTGCTGGGCTTCGCGCGGTCGCGAACAGGGTGGCGGGAACCACGTCATAAGGGCGTGGCGACCGGGTCACGTACGCGTGAGGGCATGCTGGAGAGGGAGAGGGGCGTGAGGCAGATGGTGGAAGCGATCACGGCGACGTACGTCCAACAGGACGCGGACTGGGCGATCACGGTCAGCGGTCAGGGCAAGGAGCTGACCGCCCGGGCACCGGGCATCATCGCCGCCCGGGACCGCGCGGACCAGCTGGTCGAACAGCTGGCCGACGGCGGCAAGACCACGGTGGTACACCTGATCAACGGCAGCGCGCTGGACTTCACCAGCGCCTACATGACCGCTCGGCTGACGCTCCCGAAGCTCCCGCCGCTCGAGGTCCCGCCGCCGGGCAGCGTGCCGAAGCAGCAGACCGCGGAAACGGCGGAGAAGACCGTCGAGGAGATCGCGAAGCCGGCCGAGAAGAAGCCGGCGCTGCCGACGGCCAAGCAGCTCCCCAAGGAAGTCGAGGAGCCCAAGCCGGTGGCCGAGCCGGCTCCCGAGGTCGAAACCAAGACCCCGGCCAAGCCGGCCCGCGCCTGAGCTACTTGAGGAGCTTGCGCACCAGCAGGGCCAGCACCAGGACACCCGCGCCGATCAGCGGGTACTTGACCTTGGGGTTGTCCAGCTTGGCGCGCACACCGTTCTTGGCCGCGTCCGCGAGCTTCTTGGGGTCGGCCTTGACGGTCAGCTGATCGAGCGTTGCCGCCAGGGCGGTTCGAGCCTGCTCGATCTCACGCTCGATCGTCTCGGGATCGCGGGCCACGGGTCCTCCTCGCCGCAAGGGACTGCTGGCGGCCAACGTTAGCTGGCCCGCCCCCGGAACCCCGCACCGGCCACGGCCCGGCGTGGCGAAGGCCGCAGCACGCTACGCTTCCGGATGCGCAGGGCCCGTAGCCCAATTGGCAGAGGCACACGGTTTAGGTCCGTGCCAGTGAGAGTTCGAGTCTCTCCGGGCCCACTCGAATCCCCCCGATCGCTCAGCCGATCGTGACGTGCGGTGCCAGTGCCCGCAGGAAGTCCGGCGCGTCGAACAGCTCACCCGCCGAGGCGACGCCCTTCGCCCTGACGCGGCCCGTCAGGATCCGCTCCACCGCTTCCACCGCGAGCGGTGCCGTGACCGCGTAGATGTCCTGGCCCCGCGCCGCCAGCCGGCGCTCCTCGCCGCCCGACCGGACCACGACGTCGACCACGAACGTCTCCGGCGATCCCGCACGCTCCTGCGCCGCCGACAGACACGCGGCCGCCACGGAAGTCATGTAGGTCGTCACCGACGGGACGTCGAGGTGGCTGGGGATCGTGATGACGTCGGCCATCGTGAACTCGCCGAGCACCGGCTGCGCGCCCAGCGGCTCGGGGAACGGCCAGGACAGCTTCGGCAGCGCGTCGTCGACGTACTCCAGGCGACCGCCCGCGAACCGGATGCGCCGGTCTCCCCGGCGCGAGCGGGAGACGCGGCCCGCGGCGAGCGTGCCCGCCGTCGGGTGCCAGCCGCTCAGGCCGTACGCGACGTGGATCTCGTCCGCGCTCGTCCAGTCGCCCATGGCCGCCGTGGCCAGCAGGTCGCCGAGGCCGCCGAAGAACGCCATGGCCGGGACGACCACGCTGTCCGCGGCGCGCGCGAACGTGTCGAGGTTGGCCTCCAGCTCCGCCGCGACGTCCACGTAGGGCACGCCCGCCCGCTGCGCCGCCTCGATCACCGGCGCGGCCGTCTCGGCGAAGGGACCCGCCGTGTTGATCACCGCGGCCACGCCCTCCAGCGCGCGGTCGAGGGACGCCGGGTCGTCGACCGACGCCGGCCGGCCGCCGGGCAGGCGCGCCGCGTCCCGGCCGGAGAGGATCGGCTCGAAGCCGCGTTCGCGCAGCTCAGCCACCACGAAGCGGCCGGTGTGCCCGTAGGCGCCGTAAACCAGTACCGATGTCATACGACCATCCTGACGAGCGCGGCACCGCGCGGACAGTGTCCGGAACGCCATCATGCGTACAATTTCGGACATGCAGACAGTGGCGCTGGCCGCGACCGACGGGATGCTGTCCTTCGAGCTGGCCATCGCGTCGGAGGTCTTCGGCGAGAACCCCCGGTACGACTTCGCCGTCTGCGGCTCGGCGCCCGTCCTGGTCGGCCGGTTCCGGCTGGAGCCCGAGCACGGGTTCGACCGGCTGGCGCGCTCCGGCACCGTGCTCGTCCCCGGCTGGGCGGACGTCGACGTCGACCCGCCGGCCGACCTGCTCGACGCCGTCCGCGAGGCCCACGCGCGGGGCGCGCGGGTGGCGTCCCTCTGCACCGGCGCGTTCGTGCTGGCCGCCGCCGGCCTGCTCGACGGGCTGCGCGCGACGACCCACTGGGCCCACACCGGCGTCCTGGCCGCGCGCTATCCCCGCGTCGAGGTCGACCCCGACGTGCTCTACGTCGACAATGGCAGCGTCCTGACGTCGGCGGGCAAGGCCGCGGCGATGGACCTGTGCCTGCACCTGGTCCGCACCGACCACGGTTCGGCGGTCGCCAACACGATCGCCCGCCGCCTGGTCGTGCCGCCGCACCGCGACGGCGGGCAGGCCCAGTTCGTCCCCGCGCCGGTGCCCGCCCGGGACGGCCACGCGCTCACCGAGCTGTTCCCCTGGGCGACCGAACGGCTCAACCGCGCGCTGTCGGTGGACGACCTGGCGCGGCGGGCCAACATGAGCGCCCGCACCCTGACCCGCCACTTCCGGACGGTCACCGGGACGACGCCGCTGCAGTGGCTGCTGACCCAGCGCATCCGCCGCGCCCAGGAGCTCCTGGAGACGTCGAGCAGCAGCGTCGACGCCATCGCGGAAGCGGTCGGCATGGGCACGGCTACGACGTTGCGCCGGCACTTCCACCGCACGGTCGGCGTGGCCCCGGACGCCTATCGCCGGACGTTCCGCGGTTAGGGTTCGCCATGCAGTCGTACGGTCGTCGCGGTACGCCCGCAGATCGCGCGGGAGGTGCTGACCGGCCTCGTCTTCCGGCCGCCCGGCAGGTCCGGTCCATCCCGCTGCCGACCGTGAGCCGGGGCGCCGGCCGCACCGCCGTCTACCCCGACGACCCCGTCGCCCGGGTGTTGTTCGAGAGCGTCGGCGACGTCGTCGTCCCGCGGGACGAGCCGGCTCTGGCCACGTTCTCCACGGCGACCGCCACCTTCGCCGCGCTGGGCCGGACGCTGCTCCAGCACTCCGGCACGCTCGAAGACCTGGCCCGGAAGCACACGACCCCGGGCGGCATCAACGAGCGGTTCCTGGCCGATCTGCGCGGCGACGGCCTGCGCGACAGCGTCCTGGCCCGGGTGAGCGGTCAGTAGCGGACGTCGCTCTGCAGCAGCGGCGGGTAGACCGCGGACGGCTCGCCGTCGACCGTCGTGCCCGCGAACTGCAGCATCGCGCGCTGCGCGCCGTGCATCGGGGCCGGGTAGCCGAGCGTCGGCGCCGAGACGTCGTCCAGCCGGGCGAGCTGATCGGCCGACAGGGCGATCTCCAGCGCCGCGAGGTTGCCGGTCAGGTGTTCCAGGCGGCGGGCGCCGACGATCGGGACGACCGTGCCCCGCCGGGCGCGCAGCCAGGCCAGCGACACCGCCGCCGACGTCGTGCCGAGCTCGCCGGCGATCGCCGCGACGACGTCGATGACCGCGAACTCCGCCTCGCCCGGACCGCCGACGTACGCCGCGCGGGCCGACTCGGGACGGTCGGCGCCGCGGCGGTACTTGCCCGACAGGAAGCCGTTCTTCAGCGGGCTCCACGGCGTCAGCGCGATCCCCTGGTCGAGCGCGAATGGCGCGAGCTCGCCCTCGACCGTGCGGGCCAGCAGCGAGTACTCGACCTGCAGCGCGATCAGCGGCGTCCAGCCCCGCAGCTGCGCGGTCGTCTGGGCCTGCGCGGTGACCCACGCCGGGGTGTTCGAGAAGCCGACGTACCGGATCTTGCCGGCGCGGACCAGGTCGTCGAGGGTCCGCATGGTCTCCTCGATCGGCGTGGTGCGGTCCCAGTTGTGCAGCCAGTACAGGTCGAGGTAGTCGGTCCGCAGGCGGCGGAGCGTCTGCTCGAGCTGGGCGATGATCGACGCGCGGCCCGCGCCGCCGCCGTTCGGGTCGCCCGGGAACATGTTGCCGAAGAACTTGGACGCCAGCACGACGTGCTGCCGCCGGCCGGGCCGCGCGGCGAAGAAGTCGCCGAGGATCTTCTCCGAGTGGCCGTTGGTGTAGAAGTTGGCCGTGTCGACGAAGTTCCCGCCCAGGTCCAGGTAGGACGCGAGGATCTTCCCGGACTCTTCGACGCTGCAGCCGGCGCCGCCCGGGTCCTCGCCGAAGGTCATCGCGCCGAGCGCGAACGGGCTGACGCGCAGCCCGGACCGGCCGAGGGTGACGTAGAGGTCGAGTGACATGAAACGCTCCTTGCGTGTCGGATTACCTGCTCCCAGGAAACGCGAATTGCCAGCTCAGCGGTAGATCGATCCACGCGACCTCTTGCACGATCCTCTCGGACTTGATTCTCTTGAGGTATGCGCACGACGCTCCTCGCCGAGATCCGCGATCT
Source organism: Amycolatopsis sp. NBC_00355 (assembly GCF_036104975.1). Lineage (GTDB taxonomy): Bacteria > Actinomycetota > Actinomycetes > Mycobacteriales > Pseudonocardiaceae > Amycolatopsis. The sequence continues at coordinate 5,039,191 of NZ_CP107982.1, forward strand.
CATCGCCACCCACGCCCACGCGGACCTGCGCACGCCCGTACCGGGGCTCTTGCTGTCCAAAGTGGACTCGGTCGAGCCGCACCACTCGCTGACCGAGCCGCTGCTGGTCGTCATGGCCCAGGGCGGCAAGCGCCTGCTGCTCGGCGAGCAGGTGCACGAATACCGCGCCGGGCAGTACCTCCTGGTCACCACGGACCTGCCGGTGACCGGGCACTTCGTCGGCGCGTCGCCGCGGACGCCGGCGCTGGGCATGGGCCTGACCCTGCGCCCGGCGGCCATCGCCCCGCTGCTGCTGGAGACGCCGCCGCACCGCGGGCTCCGCGAGCCGTCGCCGATCGCGACCGGCGACGCCGGCGCCGACCTCCTGGACGCCACGGCCCGGTTGCTGCGCCTGCTCGACCACCCCGCGGACGCGCCGGTGCTCGCCCCGCTGATCGAGCGCGAGCTGCTGTGGCGGCTGCTCACCGGCCCGCACGGCGGCCTGCTGCGTCAGATCGGCCTGGCCGACAGCAGCTTGTCCCACGTCAGCCGCGCGATCCGCTGGATCCGCGAGAACTACGCCGAGCCGATGCGCGTCGACGAACTCGCGCGGCTGACCGGCATGAGCCCCTCGGCGTTCCACCGCCATTTCCGCGCGGTGACGGCGATGAGCCCGCTGCAGTTCCAGAAGCGCATCCGCCTGCAGGAGGCGCGTTCCCTGCTGGTGGCCGACGCGGGCGACATCGCGGGCGTCGGGCACCTCGTGGGGTACGACAGCCCGTCGCAGTTCAACCGGGAGTACCGGCGCTTGTTCGGGGCGCCGCCGGGCCAGGACGCGGCGCGGCTGCGCGAAGCCGCGGCGCCGGCGGCCCAGCTGCCCTGACCACCGGCTTCGGCGCCGCCCGCCGCGCAACCGCCTGAACCCGGCGCACCCGACCGGCCATGCCGTCGCGACCGGCCCGGCCGCCGATCCGTTCAAGACCCACATCCGCGCCGGGTGCGACCCTGGCCGGGTGACTGCGAACCTTTCCGCGGCGGCGTCCTTCCTGGCCACGCACGCCCGGCTCCTCGACCGACGCCGTTTCGAACTGCTGCGGGGCAAGACCGACGCGCAAGCCGTGCTCGCCGCCGTCGACGGTTATCGCAACCCCGATGGCGGTTACGGCTGGGGCCTCGAACCCGACCTGCGTGCCGCGGAAAGCCAGCCCGGCGGCGCCTTGCACGCGTTCGAGGTCTTCGAGGACATCGCCCCGGCCACCTCGCCGCACACGGCGGAGCTCTGCGACTGGCTGGCCGGCGCCTCCCGGCCCGACGGCGGCCTGCCCTTCGCGCTGCCCGTGGCCGATCCCGCCGGCTGCGCGCCGTTCTGGGTCCAGGCCGACCCGGAAGAGGCCGCGCTGCAGAGCACGGCGTTCGCGGCCGCCGTCGCGCTGCGCGTCGCGCGGCACGACCGCGCCGTGCGCGACCACGCGTGGCTGGCCGGCGCGACGCGGTACTGCTTCCGCAGCATCGAGCAGCTCTCCGAGGCGCCGCACGCGATCGTGCTGTCGTTCGCCGTGCAGTTCGCCGACGCGGCCCACGACTTCCACCCCGAGGCGAGCGCCCTGCTGGATCACCTCGGCGCGTTCGTCCCGGCCGACGGCCTGGCCGCGGTGGCCGGCGGCTCCGAAGGCGAGACCCTGCGCGCCCTCGACTTCGCGCCTCTGCCGGACCGCCCGGCGCGCGCGTTGTTCAAGGACGGCGTGATCGAGGCCGAGCTGGCGCGGCTGGCCGGCGAGCAGCAGGACGACGGCGGCTGGCGCGTCGACTTCGCGAGTTTTTCGCCCGCCGCGGCCCTCGAATGGCGCGGTTACGCCACGGTGCGTGCCGTGTCGATCCTGCAGCGCAACGGCATCCTCTGACCGACGCGAAAAGTTCTACACGGGTGACGTCGAGGTTCACTCGGCCGTGGCGGGTCGTATCGCAGCCCGTGACGCGACCACGGACCGTGACCCTTGCGATGTCACCGTTCGGAGGCAGCGGGCGACCGGCCACCGGGAGACCGGACCACTCGGGGTGGCACGGCCCGCCGCTCGCCGCCGCCACGACGGCCGCTCGAAGACGTCGAACGCGCTCGAACGAGCGGCCGGCCGGGCCCCCTCCGGGACGGAATCCCTGATCATCACGCGCCTTCCGGTCGCCGGCGCCGAACCCGTAGGGTGACGGGGAAGCCGGTACCCGGAGGTGAACGATGGCGTCGCGCAACCCGCTGGGGTGGTTCGCCCGCTGGGCGGACTGGTTCGAAGAACGCGGCGTCTACGTGCCCGGCGAGGAGAGCCGCGCGGTCGACCCGGTCCGCGATTTCGGCTGGTTGATGGCCGCCTGGGTCGCCGGAGTGGCGATCTTCATCCTGTTGTTCGCCCTTGCGGTTTAAGTGGCATGTCGAGGGTGATTGTCACCACCCGTGCCGTTCCGGTCACGGATTGGCCACGGGGCGGCACCAGGTCCGCGTCAACCCCCCGTGGCGCCTCGTAACCCCGCGCGATCACGGCCAGAGTGGAGCGGGTTCGCCCGGCACGTCCCGCTGCCGCATGGCGACCCCGACCCGCCGACTGGAGTACCCGCGATGGCGCTCGCGCGCACGTGCAAGATCATTTTCACCTCAGGACTGCTGTGCCTGGCGGTGGCGTGCGGGGTCCCTTCGGCGCAGGAAGGCACGGCCGCGCTCGGCGCGGGCGGCTCCCCCGCGGGCGCCGCGGCCGCCCAGGCGGGCAACGACCTGAAGTTCGGCGCCGACCACCGGTTCGCCAGCGGTGTCACCATCTCGGTCGGCTCGCCCCAGTCCTTCCGGCCCAGCCCGTCGGCCTACCCGCAGAGCCCGCGCGGCGCGGCCTTCGACGTCCAGCTGACCAACGACGGCACCACGACGTACAAGCTCTCGGGCCTCGCGGTCACGGCCACCGCGTCGGGCGCGGCGGTCAAGCAGGTCGTCGACACGACGCAGGGCTTCACCGGCATCGCCGACGCGGGCAAGGACGTCCTGCCGGGCCGCTCGGTGCACGTCACCCTGGCCTTCGCGGTGCCCCAGGACCAGACGCAGCTCCGGCTGCGGATCAGACCGAGCACGACCGAAGAAGCCGTGGTCACGTATTGCGGACCCGCCTGAGCCGGCGCCCGTTACGCTCGAAGGCATGACCGAGCGCCTTTCCCCCGGTGACGACGCCCCGGACTTCACCCTGCCCGACAGCGAGGGCAAGGAGGTGTCGCTGCGCGACTTCCGCGGCAAGTCCGTCGTCGTGTACTTCTACCCGGCCGCGAGCACGCCGGGCTGCACCAAGCAGGCCTGCGACTTCCGCGACAACCTCGCCGACCTGAACGACGCCGGCTACCAGGTGGTCGGCATTTCGCCGGACACGCAGGCGAAGCTCGCGAAGTTCGTCGCGAAGGAAGAGCTGACGTTCCCGCTCCTGGGCGACCCGGAGAAGACCGTGATCACCGAGTGGGGTGTGTACGGCGAGAAGAAGAACTACGGCAAGACCTACATGGGCGTCATCCGCTCGACGTTCGTCGTCGACCCGGAAGGCAAGATCGCGCAGGCCTTCTACAACGTCCGCGCGTCCGGTCACGTCGCGAAGCTGATCCGGGACCTCGGCCTGGCCGCCTGATCATCGGTTCCACCCGCCCTTTCGGGACGCTGCCTGGGCTGCGAAAGGGAGACCGACTCATCGAAGATCCCGCGCTCGCCGCGGCCGTGCCGGCCGCGGCGACGCTCGGTGCCACGCCCGCGCAGGCCGCCGGCACCGTCGTCACCCACGACCTCGCCGTGACGGCCGCCCAGCGCCAAGCCGTGCTCGATTACTGGACGCCGCAACGGATCGCGGCGATGCCGGGTTCGCCGGCGGCACCGCCGTCGACCGCGGCGAAGACTGTTCGTGCCCGGGTGACTCGACCGCCAGTCCGTGAATGGCACATTGAGGGACTCTGAGTCCCTCAATGTGCCATTCACGGCTTTAAGCCTCGGCGAGCTCCCGCAACGCCGGGAGCAGCGCGCGAAGGGCGCGGCCGCGGTGCGAGACGGCGTCCTTTTCGGACGGTTCCATCTCCGCCGAGGTCCGGGTCTCGCCGTCCGGCCGGAAGATCGGGTCGTAGCCGAAACCGTTGGTGCCACGGCGGGCACGCTCCAGCGTTCCGCGCCACTCGCCGCGGACCACGGTTTCCTCGCCGGAGGTCAGCACGAGAGCCGCCGCGCAGACGAACTGGGCGCCGCGGCGCTCGTCCGGGACGTCGTTCAGCTGCGCCAGCACCAGGTTCAGGTTCGCGTCGTCGTCGCCGTGGCCGCCCGACCAGCGGGCCGAGAGCACGCCCGGCATGCCGTTCAACGCGTCCACCGCGATGCCCGAGTCGTCCGCGATCGCGGGCAGACCACAAGCCGCCACGGCGTCACGGGCCTTCGCGACCGCGTTGCCCTCGAAGTCCGGCGCGGTCTCGGGGGCCTCCGGAAACGACTCGACGTCCGCGAGACCCAAAACCTCGATGCCCGAGATTCCCTCCGCGATGAGGATCCGCCGAAGCTCGCCGAGCTTCTTCGCGTTGCGCGTGGCGAGAAGCAGCTTCGTCACTTCGAGCCCTTCTTCTTGTCCGGACGCGGCTCCGGCAGCTCGCCCGGGTACGGCAGCGCCAGCGCCTCGTTCTGCAGGCGGGTCAGCTCCTCGCAGCCGGCCTGCGCCAGGTCCAGCATCTTGTCCAAAGTGGACCGCGCGAAGGTGGCGCCCTCGCCGGTGCCCTGGACCTCGACCAGCGTGCCCGCGTCCGTGGCGACCACGTTCATGTCGACCTCGGCGCGCGAGTCCTCCTCGTACGGCAGGTCGAGGCGCACCCGGCCGTCGACGACGCCGACGCTCACCGCGGCCACCGAGGACGACAGCGGCTGCGGGTCGTTGAGCCGGTTCGCCGCGCCCAGCCAGGTGATCGCGTCGGCCAGGGCGACGTAGCCGCCGGTCACGGCCGCCGTGCGGGTGCCGCCGTCGGCCTGGATGACGTCGCAGTCGATGACGATCGTGTTCTCGCCCAGCGCGGCCAGGTCGATGCAGGCCCGCAGCGAACGGCCGATCAGCCGCGAGATCTCGTGCGTGCGGCCGCCGATGCGGCCCTTGACCGATTCACGGTCGCCGCGGGTGTTCGTCGCGGACGGCAGCATCGCGTACTCGGCCGTCACCCAGCCGAGGCCGGAGCCGGCCCGCCAGCGCGGCACGCCTTCGGTGACACTCGCGGCGCACAGGACCCGCGTGTTGCCGAATTCGATCAACACCGATCCCGCGGGCCACTGCTGGAACCCCCGGGTGATCTTGATGTCACGGAGCTGGTCGTCGTTCCTGCCATCTTTTCGAGCCACGAAGAGCACTCTAGGACCGCACTGCTCACACGTCGTAGACGGCACCCTGCTTGACGACCTCGGCCCCGGCGAACTCGGCCGCGGCCTCGGCCAGCACGGCACCGGGGTCCGTCCACGGCGCGATGTGCGTCAGCAGCAGCCGTCCGACACCGGCGTCGCGCGCCAGCTCACCGGCCTGCTTGCCGGACAGGTGAACACCCTCCGGACGCTCCGCCGAATCCGTCCAGGACGCTTCGGCGAGCAGCAGGTCGACGCCGTCGGCGAGCTCGTTCAGCGCCCGGCACGGGCCGGTGTCGCCGGTGAAGGCGAAGATCCGGCCGCCGTAGGAGATGCGCAGGCCGAACGCCGGGGTCGGGTGGTCGACCTCGACCGCGACCACCTCGAACGGCCCGATCCGGAACGGCTCGGAGCGCAGCGGGTGGAAGGCGTAGACGTCGGAGAGGTCGGTGCCGGCCCGCTCGGTCTCGTTGGGCGCGTACGCGTTCGCGAGCCGGACCGGCGCGTCGGCCGGTCCGTACAGCGGCAGCAGGCGCGGGCGGGCCGGGTACGGCGGCGCCGGGTGGTAGCGGCGCAGGACCGTGAGTGCGCTGACGTCGGCGCAGTGATCGGGATGCAGGTGGGTGAGCACGAGCGCGCCGAGGTCGAACGGATCGGCCACGGCCTGCAGCTGCGCCAGCGTGCCGTTGCCCAGTTCGAGGCCGAGCAGGAAGCCCTCGGCTTCGAGCAGGTAACCGGACGCGGCGGCGTTCGGCCCGGGGATGCTGCCGGAGCACCCGAGGATGGTCAGTCGCACTTCGCCACCCTAAGGGCCCGAAGGCGTGATCACGCGGTGGTGGGAGCGAGGACACCCGGGGCAAAACCCATGAAGCGCTGGGCGAGGCGGGTGAACGGCTCGGCCGAGCCGGTGGCCAGGAACTCGTGCCGCGGCGCGGTCTCCCTGGTCGTCAGCAGGTCCCGCTCGGTGAGCACGCGGACGAGGTCCTTCGCGGTCTCGTCGGCGCTCGAAACGAGCGTGACCTCCTGGCCCATCACGATCTGCAGCACGCCCTGCAGCAGCGGGTAGTGCGTGCAGCCGAGCACGAGCGTGTCGACCTCGGCGTCCAGCAACGGCTCCAGGTACCCCTGGGCCAGCCCGAGCACCTGCCGCCCGGAGGTGATGCCGCGCTCGACGAAGTCCACGAACCGCGGGCAGGCGACGCTGGTGAGCGTGATGCCCGGCGCCGCGGCGAAGGCGTCTTCGTAGGCCCGCGACCGAACGGTGCCTTCGGTGCCGATCACGCCGACCCGCCCGGTGTGCGTCGCGATGACGGCGCGACGCGCGGCGGGCAGGACGACCTCGATTACCGGGACGTCGTAGCGCTCGCGGGCGTCGCGCAGGCAGGCGGCGGACGCCGTGTTGCAGGCGATCACCAAGGCCTTCACGCCGCTCTCGACGATCTCGTCGAGCGCCGCGAGCGCGTAGCTGCGGGCGGTGGCGATCGGGAGCGGGCCGTACGGGTTGTGCGCCGTGTCGCCGACGTAGCGGAGCTGTTCGGCGGGCAGCTGCTCGAGGATCGCCCTCGCGACCGTCAACCCGCCGACGCCGGAATCGAACACACCGATCGGGGCATCAGCGAGCGGCAGGGTCACGCCTCGAGGTTACCCGTGACCGCGGGAGCGGGTTTGCGGGACTTCCCGGTGCGGCCGGTCAGCCACGCCGCCAGGACGCCGGCCAGCGCGCCGAAGACGTGCCCCTGCCAGGAGACACCGGTGTTGCCCGGCAGCAGGCCGAGCAGCATCCCGCTCCAGATGCCCAGCAGCACGACGGCGACCAGGATCTGCCCGGCCGCGCGGTTGAAGATGCCGCGGACCAGCAGGTAGGCGAGCCAGCCGAAGGCCAGCCCGGACGCCCCGACCGTGACCGTGTTGGCCGGCCCGATCAGCCAGACGCCGAGCCCGGACACGAGCCAGATGATGCCCGTGAACAGCGCGAACCGGCCGATCCCGGCGGCCATCGCGAGGAAGGAGAACAGCAGCACCGGCACGGTGTTGGCGAACAGGTGCGACCAGCCGGCGTGCAGCACCGGCGCGAACAGCACGCCGTCCAGGCCGGACAGCTCGCGCGAGTGGATGCCGCCCTGGTCCAGGTCGCCGGGCAGGATCACGTCGGCCAGCTCGACCAGGTAGAGCAGCAGGGTGAAGGACAACGCGACGAGCGCGGCCGCCTTCGGTTTCGGCGGCAGCACGCGCTTGCGGGCGTCGGTCGCGGTGTCGGAAGCCGGGTCCGGGGTCACAGGCAAGGTGCTCACGTCCTCGACGCTACGTCAGGGCGCGGCAGGTCCGCCTCGGGTGAAATCCCTGATCCGGGGGTTTCCCGCCGCCCGCGATGATCGCCGGTGCGGCCGGATCGCCGGTTTTTGTCGGTGCCCGCCGCTAGCGTCCGGATCATGGATGTCACCGGATACCTGGAGCGGCTCGGCCTCGACGCCGAGCCGCCGAGCCTGGCCGCGCTGGGTCGGCTGCACGCGGCGCACGTCGAGCGCGTGCCGTACGAGGCGCTGGAGATCTCCCTCGGCCGGCCGACCCCGCTGGAGCCGTCGGTGTCGCTGGCGCGGATCCTGCGCGGCCGCGGCGGCTACTGCTACCACCTCAACGGCGCCTTTTCGACGTTGCTGCGCGAGCTCGGTTACGACGTCACCCGGCACCTGGGCGGGGTGCAGGGCGGCGCGGCGGACGCGCCGAACGTGGACCGGAACCACCTGGCGCTGACCGTCACCGGCCTGCCGGAGGACCCGTCGGCGAGGTGGCTGGTGGACGCCGGGCTGGGTGACGGCATCCACGAGCCGCTCCCCCTCCGGGAAGGCACCTACACGCAAGGTCCGCACACCTACCGGCTGCGGCCGTCGGAGGTGGCGCCGGGCGGCTGGCGGTTCGACCACGACCCGTCGGGCAGCTTCGCCGGCTTCGATTTCGCCCCGGGCGCGGCGAAAATGGCCGACTTCGCGGAGAAGCACGCGTGGCTGTCGACGGCGCCGGAGTCGGGGTTCGTGCGCGTCTGCGTCATCCAGCGGCGGGACGCGGCGGGCGTCGACACCCTGCGGGCGCTGACGCTGAACCGCCACGGCGCCAAGGAGCTCATCGAGTCGCCCGAGGCCTGGTGGGCGGCGGCGGGCGACGTCTTCGGGATCCCTTCGGCCGCCTTCACAGCCGAGGAGCGCGAGCGGCTGTGGCACACCGTCGTCGCCCAGCACGAAGCGCACACGAGCGGCGGGCCGGTGGTCGCCGTGTGACTCAAGCGGGCAGCGGGGCCTTGCCGAGCGCGTAGTCGACGGCGGCCTCGGCGTGCAGCCGGGTCGTCGGGAACACCGGCACCGCGCTGTCCTCGGGACCCACCAGCAGCTCGATCTCCGTGCAGCCGTAGATCACGCCTTCGGCGCCGGCCTCGACGAGCCGCGCGATCACGCCCCGGTAGGCCTCGCGCGACTCCGGCTTCACGACGCCGAGCACCAGTTCGTCGTAGATCACCCGGTGCACCAGGTCGCGGTCTTCGGCGCCGGGCACGAGCACGTCGAGGCCGTGCGCGGCGAGCCGCTCGCGGTAGAACGGCTGGCTCATGGTGAAACCGGTACCGAGCAGGCCGACCCGGCGGATCCCGGCGGCCCGGATGGCGGCCGCCGTCGCGTCGGCGAGGTGCAGCAGCGGGATGCCCAGGCCGTCGGTCAGCCGGTCGGCGACCTTGTGCATGGTGTTGGTGCAGAGCACGACGAAGTCGGCGCCGGCCGCCTCCAGCGCGCGAGCGGCGCGGTTCAGCTCCGCGCCCGCGTCGTCCCAGCGGCCGTCGGCCTGCATCGCCTCGATCACGGCGAAGTCCACCGAATACAGCACGGTGCGCGCGGAGTGGAAGCCCCCGAGGGCGGCTTTCACCCGTTCGTTTACCAAGCGGTAGTACTCACTGGACGATTCCCAGCTCATCCCGCCCAGCAGCCCGATGACCTTCATGCTGTTCAGCATGCCCGAACGGAAAGTGCGCACCACGTTCGCCGGGGTGTCCAACGTCCTGATCAGCGACGGGACGTCGGCGATCCTGGTCGACGGCTTCTTCTCCCGGCCGTCGCTGCTGAAGATGGCCACCCGCGTCTCGCCGTCCCGGAGCCGGATCGACGAGTGCCTGCGCCGGCTGGACGTCACGAAGCTGGACGCCGTCCTGGTGGCCCACTCCCATGTGGACCACGTCCTGGACGCGCCGGTGGTCGCCCAGCGGACCGGCGCCACGCTGTGCGGCTCGCCGTCGACGCGCCGGGTCCAGGAGGGCTACGACCTCGCCGCCGAACCGTTCCACGAGCTGGTGCCGGGCGAGCCGGTGAAGTTCGGCGAGTTCACGGTGACCCCCGTCGACGCCCGGCACAGCGACGGCGACCGGGTCCCGGGCGAGATCACCGAACCGGTCCGGGTCCCCGCGAAGGCGAGCGCGTTCAAGACCGGCCGGTGCTATTCGTTCCACGTCGCGCACCCCGAGGGTGACGTCCTGGTCCACCCGTCGGCGAACTTCGTCCCGGGCGCCCTGTCCGGCTACTCGGCGGACGTCGTCTACCTGGGCGCCGGAGCGGCCGGGAAGCAGACGGAGGAGTGGCGGGAGGAGTACTGGCGCGAGACGGTCGGCGCCCTCGGCCCGCGAGTGGTCCGCCCGGTGCACTGGGACGCCTTCTGGCGCCCGCTGTCCAAGCCGTTGAAGCTGCTCCCGAAGCTGTTCGACGACCTGGACACGACAATGGCCACGTTCAAGCGCCTCGCCGCCGAAACCGGCATAGACCTGGCCCTCCCGGAACTCTGGAAGACCGAGTGACTCAGGCCCAGAGCTGCCCGTCGAGCCGCTCGGCGGCCTCGTCCAGCGAGCCCGCGTAAGCCCCCGTCGACAGGTACTTCCAGCCGGCGTCGGCGACGACGAACGCCACGTCGGCGGGCTTGCCGGCGGCCACGGCCTTCTCGGCGACGGCCAGCGCCGCGTGCAGCACCGCGCCCGTCGAAATGCCCGCGAAGATGCCTTCGTGCTCCAGCAGCTCCCGCGTCCGGCGCAGCGCGTCGTACGCGCCGACCGAGTACCGGCCGTTGAGCACGCTGGGGTCGTACAGCTCCGGGACGAACCCCTCGTCGAGGTTGCGCAGGCCGTACACCAGCTCGCCGTAACGCGGTTCGGCCGCGATGATCTGGACGTCCGGCTTCGCCTCGTGCAGGTACCGGCCGCAGCCGACCAGCGTGCCGGTCGTGCCGAGGCCGCCGACGAAGTGCGTCAGCGTCGGCAGGTCCTTGAGCAGCTCGGGCCCGGTGCCGCGGTAGTGCGCGTCCGCGTTGGCCGGGTTGCCGTACTGGTACAGCATCACCCACTCGGGGTTCGCCGCGGACAGTTCCTTCGCCCGCCGGACGGCCTCGTTCGAGCCGCCCGCGGCCGGCGAGAACACGATCCGCGCGCCGTAGGCCTGCAGCAGCTGCTTGCGCTCGGTCGAGGTGTTCTCCGGCATCACGCAGACCAGCCCGTAACCCTTGAGCTTGGCGGCCATGGCCAGCGAGATGCCGGTGTTGCCCGACGTCGGCTCCAGGATCGTGGAGCCGCGCCGCAGCTTGCCTTCACGCTCGGCGGCTTCGATCATGGCCAGCGCGGGGCGGTCCTTGATCGAGCCGGTCGGGTTGCGGTCCTCCAGCTTCGCCCACAGGCGCACGTCGTGCGTCGGCGAGAGCCGGGGCAGCCCGACCAGCGGGGTGCCACCGAGCGCGTCGAGCAGGGACTCGAAGCGAGCCATCGATCAGCCACCGGCCACGGCGGGGAGGATGGTCAGGGTGTCGCCGTCCTTGACCTCGGCCTCGAGCCCGCCGGCGAAGCGCACGTCCTCGTCGTTCACGTAGACGTTGATGAAGCGGTGCAGCTTCTCCTCCTTCACCAGGCGCGCCTTGAGACCGGCGTGCCGGGACTCGACGTCGTCGATGACCTGCAGGACGGTCGCGCCCTTCGCCTCGACGGACTTCTCGCCGCCGGTGTGGGTGCGCAGGATCGTCGGGATGGAGACGGTCACGGCCATGGGTTCTTACCTCCGGTGAGTTCCTACACGCAGACGCCTGCGGCGCGCGGTTTGTTCCGAGCTGGTCTTCTGGGCGGGCTCAGCCGACGATCTCGACCGGCTCCTCGGTGATCTCGGCGTCCACGATCCGGTACGACCGGAACTCGTGCACTTCGGGGTCCCGGGTCGAGACGAGCACGTAGTGCGCGCCGGGCTCGGCCGCGATCGACGCGTCGGTCCGCGACGGGTACGCCTCGGTCGCGGTGTGCGAGTGGTAGATCACCACCGGCTCCTCGTCGTTGGCGGCCATCTCGCGGTAGAGCTTCAGCAGGTCACCCGAGTCGAACTCGTAGAACGTCGGGGACCGCGCCGCGTTGAGCATCGGGATGAACCGCTCGGGCACATCGGAACCCTCCGCCCCGGCGATCACCCCGCACGCCTCGTCGGGATGGTCACGGCGGGCGTGGGCGACGATCTCGTCGACGAGTTCACGGCGGATCCGGAGCACACCGCCATCTTAGGTCGTGGACACAAGCTGTCCAGACTCTGAGATCTACCGCTCACCGGTGGCCTGGTCCGCGCCCCCGACCTCGACGTGAGCCGTGAAGGGCTGCCCGAGGACCCGCACCTCTAGCCGAACGCCTCCGGCCAGACCTCGCGGTAGGCCGGGACGCCGCCGGCCGTGGTCGCGGCCAGCAGGCCGTGCACCATCGCCCGCGCGAACACCCGGGCCGCCGCCGAACAGAGCGCGTCCAACGCCGCCGGGCGCGCCGCCGCGCCGAACGGGCCGCTCGCCTCCGGCAGCTCCCGCGCGCCCGTGGCCAGCGCGAACACCGTGTCGCCGTCGAACATCGTGTGCGCCGGGCGGACCGCGCGCGCCAAGCCGTCCTGGGCCGCCACCGCGAGCCGCCGGGCCTCGGCCTTCGACAGCGCCGCGTCGACCGCGACGACGCCGATCGTCGTGTTCAGGTCGGTCCGCTTCGGCGGCAGGTCGGCGGGCCGCGAAGGCCAGGTCACGCCGAAGTCGCCGTGGTCGGCCGCGTACGCCCGGCCCGTCGCGAGGTCGACGGCCTCGCCCGCCGCGTTGACCGCCGCCAGCGCCCCGACCGTGTACTCGCCGACGACCTCGCTGGCCGAGCCGATGCCGCCCTTGAGCGACCCGACGGCCGCCCCCGCACCCGCCCCGGCCGTCCCCAGCGCGAACGACTCCGAAGCCGCCTCGCAGGCCGCGTAACCGAAGGACGCGTCCGGCCGGTTGCCCCACTCGCCGCGCGGCAGGTCGAACAGCACGGCCGCGGGCACGATCGGCACGACCTCGTGCGGCCGCATCCCGACCGGGAAGCCCAGGTTCCGTTCCGCGAGCCAGCGCATGACGCCGTCGGCCGCGGCCAGCCCGTACGCCGACCCGCCCGAGAGGCAGACGGCGTTGACGCGCTGGACCAGGTTCTCCGGCTCCAGCAGGTTCGTCTCGCGGGTCCCGGGCGCGCCGCCGCGCTGGTCCACGGCGCCGACCGCGCCGTCGGGCACGAGCACCACCGTCGTCCCGGTGGCCCAGCCGTCCCCGAGCCGCTCGTGGTGCCCGACCAGCACGCCGGGGACGTCGGTGATCATCCGGCCAGGGCCTGGATCAGCGTCTCCTGCACCCAGGTCAGCCAGTGGTAGACGCCCAGGTGCGGCGCCCGCGGGTCGTCCTCGGGCAGCTCGTCGGGCATGTCCTCGGTGACGTCGAGCGCGGTGCCCAGCGCCAGCCGGACGTCGTTGAGCGCGCCCAGCCAGGCGTCGGCCTGCTCCTCGGTCAGCCGGACGTTGCCGCCGTCGCGCGGCAGCGTGTCGAGCACGATCTTGGCCACGCCGACCTTGATGTCGAGCAGCTCCGGCTCGTGCAGCGAGCGCATCGCCGCGGCCGAGTCGAGGTCCTCGCGGGTCGGGTTGTCCGGGTCGAGCCGGTGGAAGTCGGGCAGCAGCCGCGAGAGCACCGGGTCGTCCGGCGACTCGGTCGGGCCGGTCCGGATGCCGGTCAGCTCGGCGAGCTCGTCCTGCGGCGCCTCCTCGGCGCGCGCGGTGAGCATGTCCTCGAGCTGGCTGACCAGGCCGCGCAGCACGGCCGCTTCCTGCTGCTCGAACCCGGCGTGGATGACCGCGCCCTTGCGCCGCCAGCCGTTCACGACGGCTGCTCCATCGTGGCCCACAGGCCCGCCGCGTGGAGTTTCGCCACGTCCACCTCCACCTTTTCCTTGCTGCCCGACGACACGATCGCCTTGCCCTTGTGATGCACGTCCAGCATCAGCTTGGTGGCGTGGTCGCGGCTGTACCCGAACAGCTTCTGGAAGACGTACGTCACGTACGACATCAGGTTGACGGGGTCGTTCCACACCACGGTCCGCCACGGTGTGTCCGACTCGGCGACCTCGGCACCGGCCGGCTCGACCTGCGTCTGCTCGGATGCGACAGGCGTGGACATGCACCCCATGGTGTCACGGGGGCGCGAGGGTACGCCGCGCCAGGTCCGGCCATGTGGGTGAATAGGCTGACCCCATGGGTTCACCGGAGCCGGCCACGACCAGCACAGCGCTGCTCACCGACCACTACGAGCTGACCATGCTGGGCAGCGCGCTCGCCGACGGTACGGCGGCGCGCCCCTGCGTGTTCGAGGCGTTCGCCCGGCGGTTGCCGGCCGGGCGCCGCTACGGCGTCGTCGCGGGCACCGCCCGGGTGCTCGACGCGATCGCGGACTTCCGCTTCACCGACGCCGAGCTGGCGCAGCTGGAGGCCACCGCGGTGGTCGACGACGCGACGCTGGCCTGGCTCGCGGACTACGAGTTCGCCGGTGACATCGACGGCTACGCCGAGGGCGAGCTGTACTTCCCCGGCTCGCCGATCCTGACGGTCACCGGCTCGTTCGCCGAGTGCGTCCTGCTCGAGACGCTGGTGCTCTCGATCCTCAACCACGACAGCGCGATCGCCTCCGCCGCGGCCCGGATGTCGGCCGCCGCGCACGGCCGCCCGATCATCGAGATGGGCGGGCGCCGCACGCACGAGTGGGCCGCCGTCGCCGCCGCGCGCGCCTCCTACCTGGCCGGCTTCGCGACGACGTCCAACCTCGAGGCGGGCCGCCGCTACGGCATCCCGACCCGCGGCACCGTCGCGCACGCCTTCACGCTGCTGCACGACAGCGAGGAAGAGGCCTTCCGCTCGCAGGTCGACAAGATGGGCGCGGACACCACGCTGCTGGTCGACACCTACGACATCACCGCCGGCATCGAGGCCGCGGTGCGTGTCGCCGGCCCGGAGCTCGGCGCGATCCGGATCGACTCCGGCGACGTCGGCCCGCTCGCCCGCCGCGCCCGCGAGCAGCTGGACTCCCTCGGCGCGAAGGACACCCGGATCGTCGTCTCCGGCGACCTGGACGAGCACGCCATCGCCGCGCTGCGCGCCGAGCCGGTGGACGCGTACGGCGTCGGCACCTCGGTCGTCACCGGGTCCGGCGCGCCGACCGCGGGCATGGTCTACAAGCTGGTCGAAGTGGACGGCAAGCCGGTCGCCAAGCGCAGCGCGCACAAGGAGTCCCGCGGCGGGCGCAAGTCCGCGCTGCGGCGCCACCGCGGCACCGGCACGGCCGTCGAAGAGGTCGTCTGGACGGTATCGGGGCGGGCGCCCGAGCCGGAGCCGAACGACCGGCCGCTGCAGCTGCCGCTGATCCGTGCTGGCCGCGTCGAGCCGGATCTGCCTACGCTCGACGACGCCAGGCAGCGGTTGCGCCGCGGCCTGGTCAGCCTGCCGTGGGAGGGCCTGAAGCTCTCGCACGGCGAGCCCGCCATCCCGACGCTCTTCCTCTGAACGGAGGCCGCCCCATGGGAACCGCGCTGATCGTGGTGGACGTGCAGAACGACTTCTGCGAAGGCGGCTCGCTGGCGGTCGCCGGCGGCGCGGCGGCCGCGGCGACGATCTCGGCGCTGTCCGCGACCGGCGGCTACTCGCACGTCGTGGCCACCCGCGACTACCACGTCGACCCGGGTGACCACTTCAGCGAGACGCCCGACTTCGTCGCGAGCTGGCCGCCGCACTGCGTGGCCGGCACCCCGGGCGCGTCGTTCCACCCCGCCCTCGACGTCGTCCCGATCGGGGCGGTGTTCTCGAAGGGCGAGTACAGCGCGGCGTACTCCGGCTTCGAAGGCGCCTCCGGGGACGGGAAGTCCCTGGAGACCTGGCTGCGCGAACACGACGTGACCGACGTCGACGTCGTCGGAATCGCCACCGACTACTGCGTGCGCGCGACGGCGCTGGACGCGGCCCGGGCCGGGTTCGGCGTCCGCGTGCTGCTCGACCACACGGCGGGCATCGCCCAGGCTTCGGTGGACGCCGCGCTGCGGGACTTCGCCGAGGCCGGCGTCACGCACACCGGCGAGGCGCACGTCGGATGAAGGACCTGCAGGCCGCCCTGGCGGAACACCGGCTCGTCGCGATCCTGCGGGCCAACGACGCGTCGCGCTTCGCCGACGCGGCGATGGTCCTGCACGCGGCGGGGATCCGCCTGCTCGAAGCCACTTTGACGACGCCGGGCGCGCCCGCGGCGATCACCGCCCTGCGCCTGGCGCTGGGCGAAGACGCGCTGATCGGCGCCGGCAGCGTCCGCGAGGCGTCCGATGTGGACATCGCGGTCGACGCCGGCGCCCGCTACCTGATCACGCCGACGGTCAATGCCGCGGTGCTCGATCGCGCCGCGGCCCTCGACGTCCCGGTGGTCTGCGGCGCGCTGACGCCGACGGAGATCGACCAGGCCTGGCGCCTCGGCGCGGCCGCGGTGAAGGTCTTCCCGATCGCGGCCGTGGGCGGCGTCGCCTACCTGCGCGCGGTCCGCGCCCCGCTGCCGGACGTCCCGCTCGTCCCGACCGGCGGCGTCCACCTGGCCGACGTCGAGAGCTACCTGCGTTCGGGCGCGATCGCGGTGGCGGCGGCGACACCCTTGCTGGGCGACGCCCTGACGTCCGCGGGCAGCCTCCCGGACCTGGCGACCCGAGCGGGCGAATTCGTCGCCGCCGCCGCCCGCTTCGCCACCGCCTGACACGTCACTTTCGTAGGGAAAGATGCGTCCGGGGCCCCCGAATCCGCATCTTTCCCTATGAAAGTGACGCCTTCTTCTTGCCGTACGGGTCGCAGGCGGCCGTGCCGAGGTAGACGTCGCCGCTCGCCGGGCCGCCCTGCGGGAACAGCACGATGTGCAGCGCGTGCGTGACCAGGCTGCCGTCCGGCGGCTGGGGCGTCACCGTCTCGTTGAGGATCACCGTGGCCAGCGCGGTGCCCGCCGGGCCGCCGGGGATGACGATCCGGTCGTTCGGCGGGATCTCGGCGGGCACGGTGATCCCGGTGACGGCGCCGATCGACACCTCGCCGCCGCTGCCGGTGGCGCTCGTCGCGCACTTCGCCGAGAACGTCCGGACGGTGATCACCGGGCCGCCGTACCGCTTGAGGACCGACGCCTCGAACCGGTGCCCGGACGCCTGCGCGATGGCCACCTCGCCCGAGCGGCCGCAACCGGACTCCCCGAGGCCGAACGACGCGACGTCGCCGGTCACGCCGCCGTCCGTCCGCGCCGAAGCCGGTCCGTCGGCCGTGCACTTCGCCAGTTCACCGGTGACGACGTGCTCGTTGTCGATCAGCACGTCGAGCGAGCCGGCGGACGCCCAACCAGTGGAAGTCACCGGCGCGGCGGCGACCAGGAGCGGCCCGGCCAGCGCCGTCACGGCCAGCAACCGGATCGTCCTCATCCTGGCGTTTCGCATGCACCGGCCTCCTCGGTTCGTGACGGTTCGTAGTCTCCCTGTGGATCATCGGCAGGCGCGGCGCGCCGCCTGATCGGGTCCACCCGGACGAGTGGCCGGTGAGGAACGCGACTTTCCGGCTTTTCCCGGGGGTAACGAGCGTTAACCTCGGTCGGTCGCGTGTGTCCACCGTGGGAGGTTCTGTGTCTTCGCTGTCCATCGCCGGAAAGCGGCCCGTGCTGGCCGACCTCGTGCCCGGCTCGCTCGTCCGGGACATCGCGCTGGTCGCCGGCGGTGCCGTGCTCACCGGCGCCGCCGCGCAGCTGATCATCCCGGTGCCGGGCAGCCCGGTGCCGATGACCGGCCAGACGTTCGCCGCGCTGCTCGTCGGCGCCTCGCTCGGCATGTCGCGCGGCGCCGCGTCGATGCTGGTCTACCTGCTCGTCGGCGCCGTGGGTGTGCCGTGGTTCCAGAACGGCACGGCGGGCCTGTCCGGCGCGAGCGCCGGCTACATCGTCGGGTTCGTCTTCGCGGGCGCCCTCGTCGGCGCGCTCGCCGGGCGCGGCGGCGACCGGACGCCCCTGCGCACCGTGGGCACCATGGTGCTCGGCAACGTCGTGATCTACGCGTTCGGCGTGCCGTGGCTGATGGCCTCGACCGGCTTCGACCTGTCGACGGCCTTCGCCAAGGGCGTCACGCCGTTCCTGATCGGCGACGCGCTGAAGATCGTCGTGGCCGCCGGCCTGCTGCCGCTCACGTGGAAGCTGGTCTCGCGCCGCACCGAAGACTGACACGTCTCGCCGGAGGGCCCGCCGTCGCGACGGCGGGCCCTCCGCCGTCTACACGACGGCGCGAGTGGCCCGTTCGCGACGGAGCACCGATCCTGTCGGTGGTGGCGGCTAATGTGTCGCTGTGCCCGCTCGAACTGACTTCCCCGGCGTCCTCGAACTCCTGACCCACGCGGTGGAGTCGGTGGGCGGAGCCGAGCGGCCGGGGCAGGTCGAGATGGCCGACGCCGTCGGCCGCGCCATCCGCACCGGCGAGCACCTCGCCGTGCAGGCCGGCACCGGCACCGGCAAGTCGCTGGCCTACCTCGTCCCCGCGATCCGGTACGCCGTCGAGAAGGAAGCCACCGTCGTGGTGTCGACGGCCACCATCGCGCTGCAGCGCCAGCTCGTCGACCGCGACCTCCCCCGGCTCGCGAAGGCGCTGAAGAAGCCGCTGGGCCGCGAACCGACCTTCGCGATCCTCAAGGGCCGCCGCAACTACATGTGCCTGCACCGGCTGGACTCCGGCGCGCCGGACGAGCCGGAGGACGCCCAGCTCTTCGACCCGTTCGCGGTGTCGCGCCTCGGCAAGGAGGTCACGCGGCTGCGGGAATGGGCGTCGGACACCGAAACCGGCGACCGCGACGAGCTCGTCCCGGGCGTGACGGACCAGGCGTGGCGCCAGGTGTCCGTGACCGCAAGGGAATGCCTCGGCGCGTCCCGCTGCCCGATCGGCACGGACTGCTTCGCCGAGAAGGCCCGCGCCGAGGCCGGCCGCGCCGACGTCATCATCACCAACCACGCGTTGCTGGCCATCGACGCGTTGCAGGGCTACCAGGTCCTGCCGGACCACGACGTCGTGATCATCGACGAGGCGCACGACCTGGTCGACCGGGTCACCTCGGTCGCCACCGGCGAGCTGACCAGCGCGATGTGCGCGTCCGCCGCCCGCCGCTGCGGCAAGCTGATCGACGCCGACGTCGCCGACCGCCTGCTCGAAGCGGGTGACGGGCTGGCCCTGATCGTCGACGACCTGCCCGCCGGCCGGATGGACACGCTGCCGCAGCCGTTGCGGGGCGCCATCCCCGCGGTCCGCGACGCCGCGCACGCGTGCATCAAGGCGCTGGGCTCGGACCGCAAGGAGGACCTCGAAGGGGCCACCGCGCGCAAACTGGCGCGCACGCTGCTCGACGAGGTGCACGACACCGCGGTCCGGCTGCTCGAGGCGTTCGACGAAGACCAGGCGCACCAGCGAGACGTCGTGTGGCTGGCGGGCGACAAGTTCTCGTCGAACCCGCGCCCGCCGGCGTTGAAGGTCGCGCCGCTGGGCGTCGCCGGCCTGCTGCGCGAGCGCGTGTTCAACCTGCACACGACGATCCTGACCTCGGCGACGCTGACGCTGGGCGGCACGTTCGACACGATGGCGCGCCAGTGGGGGCTCCCGCCGGGCGCGGCGCGCGTCGAAAAGGCGCCGGGCGCCGCGACGGACAAGGAAGCGCCGTCCGACGCCGACACCGGGCCGAAGTGGACGGGGCTGGACGTCGGCTCGCCGTTCGACCACCAGCGCAACGGGATCCTCTACCTGGCCAAGCACCTTCCGCCGCCAGGGCGTGACGGCCTCGCATCGTCCACAATGGACGAACTGGCCGAGCTGATCGAGGCGGCGGGCGGGCGCACGCTGGGCCTGTTCTCCTCGATGCGCGCGGCCAAGCAGGCGGCCGAAGAGATGCGCGAGCGGCTGGACTTCCCGGTGCTGTGCCAGGGTGACGACGCGACGTCGCTGCTGGTCCAGAAGTTCTCCGAGGATGTCCGGACCTGCTTGTTCGGCACCCTCAGCCTGTGGCAGGGCGTGGACGTCCCGGGCCCGTCGCTGCAGCTCGTGGTCGTCGACCGGATCCCGTTCCCGCGCCCGGACGACCCGGTGTCCTCGGCGCGGCAACGCGCGGTGGAAGCCCGCGGTGGCAACGGGTTCCTCACCGTGGCGGCCACGCACGCGGCGCTGCTGCTGGCGCAGGGCACCGGCCGGCTGCACCGCTCGGTGACCGACCGCGGCGTCGTCGCGGTGCTGGATTCGCGGCTGGCGAACGCCCGCTACGGCGGATTCCTCCGTGCGTCGCTGCCGCCGTTCTGGCCCACGATGGACCCGAAGGTGGCGCGCGACGCCTTGCGGCGCCTGGACGCAGCCGCGCCCGCGTGACGCGGTCCACAACACCGACCGGTACGGTGAAGCAACCGAAGCAACAAGGGAGCACCGGTTGACCCAGGATTCGTCCAGCGCACAGTCCCGGACTGTCAGTGTCGACGACACCGGCGTGCGGCGGCGCCTCGCGGACGGCAGCGAAGAGGCCGTCACGTGGTCCGATCTGTCCTCGGTGATGGTCAGGGTGATCCCTGACGGCCCGTGGAACGAAGACGTCTTCTTCATGCTGGTGGGCACCGACGGCAAAGGCACCGCGGTCCCCAGCGGCGACCCGGCGGCCGACGCCTTGATCGAACGGCTGCAGTCGTTGCCGGGCTTCGACAACGAGAAGTTCATCGAAGCCATGACGACGGACGCGGACCAGGCCTACGTGGTCTGGGAATCCAGCGAAAACTGACGTCCCTTACGCGATCGGGAACTCCTCCGTCACCGGGATGCCCTTCTTGAGCGTCCGGCTCACCGTGCAGAGCCGCTCGATCGCGCGGTCCACGGCGCCGGCCAGCGCCTCCCGCTGATCCGCCGCCAAAGTCGACACATCGACATCGAAGGCGACGTGCACGGCGTCCAGTTCCGAGGCCCCTTCACGCCGGTCGGCCGAGACGGTGACGCGGAACTTCGCGTCCTCGCCGACCCGCCGCGTGATCAGCTCTTCGGCCGTCACCGCGCTGCAGCCCGCGGCCGCGATCTGCAGCAGCTCGGCGGGCGAAAACGCCCCCTCCGCACCGGTCCGGCCCAGCCGGACCTCGGCGCCGCGGTCGTTGCGTCCGACGAAGCTGTGCTGCCCGTCGCGCTGTACTTCGAGTCCCATATCGGCTCCAACCGGCTCAGGAAGCCGCTTGTTCCGGCGTCCAGTACGTGGGCGGAAACTGCGCGAGGACGGTGATCGTGCCGGGATCGACCTCGGTGAACCCGGCGTCCCGCACGGCGATGACGCGGTCGCGCCGCCACCCTCCCTCGGGGTCGTCGCCCGGGTGCAATTCCTTCCACCGCGCGACACTCGGCGTGCGCACGGCCGTCCGGTAGCCCCGCGCGGCCCAGCCGGCGAGCTGTTCTTCGGCCAGCAACGCGGCGAGGATCATCGTGGCGTGGCCGACCTGCGCGGCGCCCTTGCCGACGGTCATCGGGATCTGCGGGTTGAGCAGGAGCAGCGGGACGCCGTCCGGGATCGGGCCCGGCTCGTCCGGCGGCAGCTCGCTGCCCGAGATCTGGAGCCGCGACACCTCTTTGGGCGTTTCGGTGACCAAGCCCGGCACCAGCGCCCGCGCCTCGGCGCCGTCGACCTCGACGGTGACGCCCGGCAGGTCCTGCACCGCCGCCCAGTGCGCGCCCCGCGCCCGCCGCGCGACCTTGCGGATCCGGTTGTCGAGCCACGCGTGCATCGGCTCGGCCCACTCGCCCTCGGGCTCGGCGCGCTCGTCCAGGCAGACCGCCAGCGCGGCCGCCGCGGCGGCCTCCAGCAGCGGCGTGCGCCCCGGCGGCTCGGCGCGTTCGATGCGCAGGATGACCGGCATCGCCCGCACCTCCTCCGGCAGCTCGTCGGAGGTGTCCGAGGTGTCTTCGGGCGGCAGCCCCAGCCAGTAGGCGTAGCGGCTGCCCAGCGGGTCGAGAACGCTGCTCACGGACGCGTCAGCTCGAGTCCGGCGGCGGCGTCGGCCGCTTCGACCTCGCCGCGGGTGAGGCCGAGCACGAACAGCACGGCGTCGAGGTAGGGGTGCGAGAGCGCGGTATCGGCGACTTCGCGCAGCGCGGGCTTGGCGTTGAACGCGACCCCCATGCCGGCCGCGGACAACATGTCGATGTCGTTGGCGCCGTCTCCGACCGCCACGCACTGCTCCAGCGGGATGTCGTATTCACCGGCGACGCGGCGAAGCACCTTCGCCTTGCCCGCGCGGTCGACGACCTCGCCGATCACCCGGCCGGTGAGCTTGCCGTCCACGATCTCGAGCTCGTTCGCCGCCGCGAAGTCCAGCCCGAGGTCGTCCACCAGACCGCCGATGACCTGGGTGAACCCGCCGGACACCACGCCGGTCTTGAACCCCATCCGCTTGAGCGTGCGGATCGTCGTACGGGCGCCCGGGGTGAGCTCGATCGTCGCGGCGACCTCGTCGATCGCCGTGGCCGGCAGCCCGGCCAGCAGCGCGACGCGCCGTTCCAATGACTCGGTGAAGTTCAGCTCGCCGCGCATCGCGGCCTCGGTGATCTCGCGGATCTCCGGCTCGACACCGGCGTGCGCGCCCAGCATCTCGATGACCTCACCCTGGATCAGGGTCGAGTCGACGTCGAAGACGACCAGCCGCTTCGCCCGCCGGGTGATCCCGGCGCGTTCCACCGCGATGTCGACGCCGGCCTCGACGGCGGCGTCGGCGAGCACGGTCCGCAACGCGGCGTCGGCTTCGGGCGTGTCGCGGTCGACCGAGACGTACAGCTCGAGCCCGGTCACCGGGTAATCGGCGACGCTGCGGATCGAGTCGATGTTCACGCCGAGCGCCGCGAGCCGGCGCGCGACCTCGGAAAAGCCCCGGGCGGTGACCGGACGGCCCAGCACCACCAGCACGTGCGACGAGTCGCGACGGCCGAGCGCGAACGGGTCCGCCCCGATCGCCGCGCCGATCTTGACCTCGACCTGCATGCCGACCGACGCCATCGCCTGCTCGACGGACTCCTGTAGCCCCTCCGGGTCGCGATAGACCCCGGCGAGCACCCCGAGCACCAGCTGGCCGCGGATGACGACCTGCTCGACGTCGAGCACGTCGACGTCGTGCCTGGTCAGCACGGCGAACAGCACGGACGAGACGCCCGGCTTGTCGGGGCCGGTCGTCGTGATCAGGACGGGGGTTTGGGTCACTGGTCATCCCTCGCTCGGCAACGCTGCACGATCAGTCTGCCGGTCCGGCCTTGGACATAAGTAGAGCGCGTGCCCGGCTTCACAAAAGCCGGACACACGCTCTCACTCGTTCAGGGGGTCTTACTGCTCGCCCGAATTGTCCTTGCTGTGGTCACCCGGCATGAGCTTCTCGGTCAGCACCTGCGACGGCGCGGAGCCGTGGCTGTTCAGCTTCTGCTTGCCGAAGAACCCGATCTCGCCCTCCTTGTGGAGGCGCTCGATCATGTGCGGGTAGTGCAGCTCGAACGCCGGCCGCTCGGACCGGATCCGGGGCAGTTCGGTGAAGTTGTGCCGCGGCGGCGGGCAGGAGGTCGCCCACTCGAGCGAGTTGCCGTAGCCCCACGGGTCGTCCACCGTGACGATCTCGCCGTACCGGTAGCTCTTGAAGACGTTCCAGATGAACGGCAGCGTCGAGGCACCGAGGATGTACGCGCCGATCGTGGAGATCGTGTTCAGCGTCGTGAAGCCGTCACTGGTCAGGTAGTCCGCGTACCGCCGCGGCATGCCTTCCGCGCCCAGCCAGTGCTGGACGAGGAACGTGCCGTGGAAGCCGATGAACGTGGTCCAGAAGTGCCACTTGCCGAGCTTCTCGTCCATCATCCGGCCGGTGATCTTCGGGAACCAGAAGTAGATGCCGGCGAAGGTGGCGAACACGATCGTGCCGTAGAGCACGTAGTGGAAGTGCGCGACGACGAAGTAGCTGTCCGACACGTGGAAGTCGATCGCCGGCGCGGCCAGCAGGATGCCGGTCAGGCCGCCGAAGAGGAACGTGACGATGAAGCCCATCGAGAAGATCATCGGCGTCTCGAAGGACAGCTGGCCCTTCCACATCGTGCCGATCCAGTTGAAGAACTTCACGCCGGTCGGGACCGCGATCAGGAACGTCATGAAGGAGAAGAACGGCAGCAGCACGGCGCCGGTGGCGTACATGTGGTGCGCCCACACCGCGACCGACAGCGCCGCGATGGCCAGCGTCGCCCAGACCAGGCTCTTGTAACCGAACATGGGCTTGCGGCTGAACACCGGGAAGATCTCCGACACGATCCCGAAGAACGGGAGCGCGACGATGTAGACCTCCGGATGGCCGAAGAACCAGAACAGGTGCTGCCAGAGGATCACGCCGCCGTTTTCGGGGTCGAAGACGTGTGCCCCCAGATGCCGGTCCGCCAGCAGGCCCATCAGGGCCGCGGTCAGGATCGGGAAGGCGAGCAGGATCAGGATCGACGTCACCAGGATGTTCCAGGTGAAGATCGGCATCCGGTACATCGTCATGCCCGGCGCGCGCAGGCAGACCACGGTGGTGACCATGTTGACCGCGCCGAGGATGGTGCCCAGACCGGAGACCACCAGGCCCGAGATCCACAGGTCCGCGCCGACGCCCGGCGAGTGGATCGCGTCCGACAGCGGGGTGTAGGCGAACCAGCCGAAGTCGGCGGCGCCACCCGGCGTCAGGAAGCCCGACAGCACGATCAGGCCGCCGAAGAGGTACAGCCAGTAGGAGAACGCGTTCAGCCGCGGGAAGGCGACGTCCGGCGAACCGATCTGCAGCGGGAGGATGAAGTTCGCGAACCCGAAGAGGATGGGCGTCGCGTACAGCAGCAGCATCACCGTGCCGTGCATGGTGAAGAGCTGGTTGTACTGCTCCTGCGAGAGGAACTGCTGCCCGGGTCGCGCCAGCTCGGTACGGATGAGCATGGCCATCGCGCCGCCCGCCATGAAGAAGGCGAACGACGTGACCAGGTACATGATCCCGATCTGCTTGTGGTCCGTCGTGCGGAACAACCGCAGCAGGTACGAACCCTTGACCGACTCGCGCGCGGGATACGGGCGCGTCGCGATCGGCTTGGGGGCTACGGCCGTCACTCCTGCCTCCAACACTTGAAACCTTGTGGTGGTCATCGTCGCGCCACCGGGGCTCGGGAACACCCGGTCCGGCGGCTTGAAGGGATCGTAGCCCTCGCTACCGACAGTCGCGCGCACCGGCTGGCAAGATCGGCGGATGGCCGACGGGTACACGCATGCGGCGGTGCGCGCGGCCCTGACCGTGACCACCCGGTTGGGGCTGCCGGAGCACTCGCCGCAGGTGCTCCACGAACGCTCGAACGTGCTGGTGAGGCTGGGTCCGCTGGTGGCGAGGGTGCCGGCGACGACGCTGCTGGCCCGGCCGGAGCCGGCGCCCTGGCTGGCCCGCGACGTGGCCGTCTCGCGCTTCCTCACCGAACGTGGTGTGCTCGTCGTCTCACCCCTCGCCGATCCCCCGGCCGGCCCGCATTTCGCGGACGGCCTGCCGGTCACGCTCTGGCACCACACACCGCACGATCCGGACCACCGGTACGCACCGGACGTCGTCGCGCGCTCGCTCGCCGAAGTGCACGCGGCGCTGCGGGAGTACTCGGGCGAACTGCCCCGGCGCGGGCCGCTGGACGACCTGGGACGGATGCTCGACCGGCACGGCGCCGCGATGGACGGCGCGGCACCCCGGCTGCGCGCCGAGGCCGCCCGGATCGAGGCCGCGCTGCCGGACGTCGCCGTGCAGGCGCTGCACGGCGACGCGCACCCCGGCAACCTGATCGCCACCGAGGCCGGGCCGTGCTGGCTCGACTTCGAGGACACCTGGCGCGGGCCGCTCGGCTGGGACCTGGGGATCCTGGCCCGCCAGGGCGGCCCGGAGTACGCGGCCGCCTACCCGGGTTCGGCCGGCATCCCCCTCGAAGCCTGTACGGAACTGCGCGAACTCTTCGCTGTCGCGTGGCGCTTCATCATCGCGAAGCGGTTCCCGCACCGGCTTCCCGAAGCACGCGAAGCGCTCGCCGCCTACTTCTCGTGAGTTGCCGGGTACCAGGAGAGGATCGCTTCGACGACGCCCGCCGGGTCCTCGAGCGGCGTCAGGTGACCGGCCCCGGGCAGCACCACGAGCGTGGCACCGGGCATGGCCTCGACCATCGCGCTCGCCGCCTCGACGGGCGTGATCGGGTCCTCTTCCCCGACCACGACCAGCGCCGGGACACCGGCGTCGCGCAGCAGGTCGAGGGAGTCCGGCCGGGTCCGCAGCGCCAGCGCGGTCCACGAGATCCCGGCGGGCGGCTGGGATTCGATGATCTCCCGGACCGTCTCGACGACGTCGGGCCGCTCCGCGCGCGTCGACGCCGCCAGCAGGTTCGGCAGGTTCGCCTCGGCCAGCCAGCCCGCGATGCCCTCCTGTTCGACGCGCACCGCGACGTCCAGCCGGCTCTGCGCGGCCTCGGGCGTGTCGGCCGTGGCCTTGGTGTCGATGAAGACGAGCCCGCCGACGCGGTCCGGCGCCAGCCGCAGCACGGCCATCGCGAGGTAGCCGCCCATCGAGCAGCCGCCGAGCACCACCCGGTCCAGGTCCAGCCGGTCGAGCAGGGCGATCACGTCGCGCGCGGCGTCGTCGAGACCCGGTTCGCGGCCGGACTCCGGCAGCGGCGAGCGGCCGAGCCCGCGCTGGTCCGGAGTGATCACCCGAAGGTGTGAAGCCAGGGGTTCGCGCACCGCGTTCCACATGCGGGCGTCCAGGGGAAAGGCGTGGAGGAGGACCAGCGGCAGTTCGGTCATGCGCGTCATTTTGTCGGACCCCCGCGCTAGCTTCGCCGACGTGTTCACCGACATCGAAACCGACCGGCTGCTGCTGCGTCCGCTCCACGAGGCGGACCGGCAGGCGATGGTCGACATCCACACGGATCCGCGCACCAACCGCTTCCACCCCGACCCGCCCGACGTCCCGCGGGCATCGGAGATGTTCACCGCCTGGCTGGCGCACTGGGCCGAGCACGATTTCGGCTACCTGGCGGTGACCGAACCGGGCGGCAAGGAGGTCATCGGCGTGTGCGGCGTGCGGCTGCGCGAGTTCCACGGCGAGAAGGTGCTCAACCTCGGCTACCGGTTCCGGCCGTCCGCCTGGGGCAAGGGCTACGCGGTCGAGGCCGGGCGCGCGGTACTGGAGTGGTGCGCCCGCGAGCAGGCGTCCGTGCCGGTGCTGGCGAGCGTGAACGTGGCCAACAAACCGTCGCTGCGGGTCGCCGAGCGGCTCGGCTTCACCGAGTACACGGAGGAGGTGTACGACGGCGCGCTGTCGCGGCACTACCGGCGCTGAGCCGGCCGTTGTTTGACAACTCCAGAGAGAAGCGGATCATCGGCGGCGTTGCGGGCGGCGCCGGGCGCGGGCGTCCCAGCAGGGCCGGTGCCAGTGCCGCCGGTCGGCGACGGAGCCGGTCTCGTCGGCGGGCCAGACGACGAGGTGCGGCGTGCCCGGCCGGATCTCGTGGTCACAGCCGGGGCAGCGGTAGAACTTCGTGGCCTGCGCGCCGGGCACGGTCCGCACGAGCCACTCGCCGTCGGCCCCGGCTTCGGCCCGGGCCCACCCGGTGGCAGCACCGAGCTCCCGCTCGGGCGGCCCACCGTCCGAGCGGCGGCCGGGACGGTTGCGTCGAGGCACGCCCAAACGGTAACCGCACCCCACCCACCCCCGCGCGCGCCGCCCGCCCCCGTGTCGACCCGCCAATCACGCGAGATGCCCGCCGGAGCGCGCGAACCGACCCTCCAGGTACGCGAGTCGTCCATCCAGGTACGCGAGTCGTCCGCCCAGGTACGCGAGTCGTCCATCCAGGTACGCGAGTCGTCCGCCCAGGTACGCGAGTCGTCCATCCAGGTACGCGAGTCGTCCGCCCAGGTACGCGACGTCGCGGCCGTCACCCCTGGGCGATCGCCAGCGGCACCAGCTGCTCGGCGGTGGTCAGGGAACCGTGCTGTCCGATCAACGACGTCTCCACGGCTTCGGCCAGCCCGCGGACCATCCCGAACCGCCCCCGGGCCGCGGCCACGACGTCGCCGATCCGCGGCAGCACCCGGTCGCTGACGGTGTGGCCGAACCACCCTTCGGCGACGGCCTCCTCCCGCGAACGCACCCAGGCCCGCTCGCCCACCACTTCCCGCCACGCGGCGAGCACGTCGGCGGCGGCCCCGGGCTCGGTGTAGACGTGCCGGGCCCGGACCTCACCCCCGAACGTCCGGACGCCCGCCAGCAGCTCCGGCACGTCCTCGAGATCGAGCTTGTCGTCGACGGTCACCATCCCGTGGTCGGCCACCACGGCGAGCAGGGCGCCGGGCGGCAGACCGTCCACAAGGGACTCGACGAGGCGATCGACCTGGCGCAGCTGCATCCGCCACGCGGTCGAGCCGGGGCCGTAAACGTGCCCGAGCAGGTCGAGTTCGTTGTGGTAGGCGTAGCAGAAGGCCCGCCCGCCGAGCACCGACAACGTCCGGGCGGCGAGGTCACCGAGGGCGTGCACCCCGGCGTAGCGCGCGCCGCTCTGGGTGGCGCGGGTCAGCGCGGTGTCGGCGAACTGCGCGGACGACACGACGGCCGCGTCGATCCCGGCCTCGGCGGCGCGCTCGAACGTCGTCGGCAGCGGCTGCACCTCACGCGGCGGGAGGGCGCCGCGCAGGTCACCGCCGTCCTCGTGGCTGCGCCAGCGCAACGCGTTGAGCACACCGACACCCGGCATCTCGAAGGTGTAGCCGACCATGCCGTGCTCGCCGGACGCGAGGCCGGTCCCGATCGCGGCCACCCCGGCCGCGGTCGTCGACGGGAAACCCACGCGCAACGTCCGCCGGGCGAGCTCGGTCAGCACCGGGGCGTCCGCGGCGTGCTCGGTCAGCAGCTCCCAGCCGAGCCCGTCGATCAGCAGCACGGCCGCGCTGCGCGCCTCCGGCAGGGCGAGCGTGTTCGCGCAGCCGGGGACCCCGAGCGCGGCGAGCAGGGAGGGGACGACCTGGCCGAGGTGCGCGACGTCGGCGAGCGAAGGGGGCTGCACGCGCCCAGCTTCCCATCCGGGGTGCCGCCCGGCGATAATCCCCGCATGCCGACCTACGCCTACCGCTGCCGCGAGTGCACCGAGACCTTCGAGCTCCTGCGCCCGATGAGCGAGTCCGGCGCGCCGGCCGCCTGCCCGGAGGGCCACGCGGACACCGTCAAACTGCTCACCACGGTCGCCCTCACCGGGGCCGCGGGTGGTCCCGCGGCCCCGGCCGGTGGCGGCGGGTGCTGTGGCGGCGGCTGCTGCGGCTGATCGGCCTCAGAGGGCCTTCAGCGCCTGCTCGAGGTCGTGCCAGAGGTCCTCGACGTCCTCCAGTCCGGCGGAGAGCCGGATGAGCTGCTCGGACACGCCGGCGTCGTGACGGTCGCCGGCGTCGACGATCCGGTGGCTGATCGATCCCGGGTGCTGGATGAGCGTGTCGACGCTGCCGAGGCTGACGGCCGGCGTGATCAGCCGGACGGCGCCGATCAGGGCGTGCGGGTCGCCGTCGACCTCGAACGCCACCAGCGGCCCGCCGAGGCGCGGGTAGTGCACCTTCGTCACGGCCGGGTGGGCGGCGAGCCGCTCGGCCAGGGTCGCCGCGGTCGCTGCCGCCGCGGTGACCCGCAGCGGCAGCGTGGAAAGCCCGCGCAGCAACAGATAGCCGGCCAGCGGGTGCAGCACGCCACCGGTGGCGAAGCGGATCTGCCGCAGCCGCGCGGCTTCCTCGGCGTCGCACGCGACGACCCCGCCCATCACGTCGCCGTGGCCGCCGAGGAACTTCGTCGCGCTGTGCAGCACGATCCGGGCGCCGTGGCGGCCCGGGCGCTGCAGCACCGGCGTCGCGAAAGTGTTGTCCACCAGCAAAGGCACGTCTCCGCAGACGGCGGCGAGTGCGGCGATGTCGACCTCGGCGAGCGTCGGGTTCGCCGGGGTCTCGACGAACACCAGACCGGTGTCGGGCCGCAGCGCGGCGGCGACGGCGTCCGGCGCGGCCCAGGTGACCTCGGTGCCGAGCAATCCCGACTGGAGCAGGTGGTCACTGCAGCCGTACAGCGGGCGCACGGCGACGACGTGCCGTTTCCCTTGCGCCACCGCGGAAAGCAGGCACGCGGAGACCGCGGCCATGCCGCTGGCGAACGCCACGCCGTGGTCGAAGCCTTCGAGTTCGGCCAGGGCCCGCTCGAACCGGTCGACGGTCGGGTTGCCCACCCGGCCGTAGATCGGCAGGCCGGCGAGCTCGCCACCGGCGGCGAACTCGTCGATCCGGTCGGCTTCGCCGGCGCTGTCACGGGACGGGTAGGTCGTGGACAGGTCGAGCGGCGCGGCGTGCACGCCCAGGTCCGTGAGGTCGTCACGGCCGGCGTGGACGGCGCGGGTGCGCAGGGCGGAAGTCATACGAGCATGCTCGATCTTTCACCGGATCGAGAGCAACAGTCTCGGATATCATTCGCTGATGTCCGAGAATGTCGAACTCAGTCCGGTTGATCTTGACATTCTGCGCCTGTTGCAGAACGACGCCCGGATCACCAACAAGGACCTCGCGGCCGCGGTCGGCATCGCGCCGTCGACGTGCCTGGACCGGGTGGCGCGGCTGCGGGACACCGGCGTGATCACCGGGCAGCACGCGTCGGTCGACGCGGCGAAGCTCGGCCGGCCGCTGGAGGCGTTCCTGTTCGTCCAGGTGCGCCCGCACCGGCGGCCGCTGGTGGACCCGTTCATCGAGCACCTGCTGTCCCTGCCCGAGGTGCGCGCGGTCTACCACCTGACCGGGCCGGACGACTTCC
Source organism: Amycolatopsis sp. NBC_00355 (assembly GCF_036104975.1). Classification (GTDB taxonomy): domain Bacteria; phylum Actinomycetota; class Actinomycetes; order Mycobacteriales; family Pseudonocardiaceae; genus Amycolatopsis. Next base: position 5,069,783 of record NZ_CP107982.1, read on the forward strand.
TCGCCCACGTCGCCACCAGCTCGGCCGGCGAGCTGCAGCGGCTGGTGCTCGACGAGCTGACCGCCCGCGACGAGGTCGCCCGCGTGCACACGAACCTGGTGTTCCAGCACTGGAGCGGCGGCCCGCTGCTACCGCCGAACACCTGAGGTCACAGCGTGTCGAGCCACCGGCGGGTCTCACGCGGGGACGTCATGCGGAGGACCACGGGGCACGGCGGTTCGGCGGCCCAGCCCCGGATGGTCGCCCGTTTCCGCGCGAACGACGCGAAGTGCCAGCGGATGATCGAGTCCGCGGAGAACATCTGGCGGAACGACTCGACGTTGCCGTTGCAGATCCGCTCGCGGGTCACCGACCGCTGGGCCGTCCGGCGCACCAGGCGGCCCAGCGAAAGCCAGCGCGGGTAGTCGAGGCCCACGATGAGCTGGGTGCGGGGGAGCACGACGTCCTTCCACCTGCCGTACGCGGCGTCGAGGACCCAGCGCTCCCCCGCGCAGACCTCCGCGATGCGGCGGCGCTGCTCCTCGTCGGGTACCGCGACCCAGCCCGGCTCCCAGGTCAGGTCGTCCGCCGAGTGGTACGGCAGGCCGGTGCGCTCGGCGATCCGCGCGGCGAGCGTCGACTTGCCCGAGCCGGTGACGCCGTAGACGACGATCCGGTCAGGAATCGAAGTCACGGGCAGGCTCCTGCGGACCGCGGTAGGGCAGCGTCTGGCTGTAGACGATGCTCGTGGTCGTGCTGCCGAACTGGGCCAGCTCGTCCATCGTGTGCTCGAGGTGGGCCATCGAGGCCGCGGCGACCTTGAGCGTGTAGCAGTCGTCGCCGGTGGTGCGCACGCATTCGAGGATCTCGAAGCGCTCGGCGAGCAGCTTGTGCAGCGGCTCGTGGCGGCTGCCCGGGTACTTGAGCCGGACGACGGCGAGCACCGCGTACCCGACCTTGCCGAGGTCGATGTCCGCGCGGTACCCGGTGATCACGCCGGTGGTCTCGAGGCGGCGGAGGCGTTCGGTCGTCGCGGAGGCGCTGAGGTTCACCCGGCGGCCCAGCTCGGTGAGAGGCAACCGGGCGTCGCGCTGGAGCTCGACCAGGATGGCCCAGTCGGTCGGATCAAGACTCTCGGTCATTCGGCGAATATACCGCGAGATCCACGGCCGAAGCCGTCGAACACCGTGGCCGATCCCTTCCGATCAGCGCTTTCCCCTCGTTAGCCTTGGTGGGTGAAGATCGGCGTGAACGTCCCCAACTTCGGCCCCGGCACGGATCCCGGCGCGCTGCGCTCGTGGGCGCAGACCGTGGAAGGCCTCGGCTACGACCTGCTGATGGTGTCCGACCACGTCGCGATCACCCCGGACGTCGCGGCGCAGTACCCGGCGCCGTTCTACGAGCCGTTCACGACGTTGTCGTGGCTGGCCGGCGTCACGAGCCGGGTGCGCCTGGGGACCACCGTGCTGGTCGTCCCGTACCGCCATCCCCTGCTGGTCGCCCGGATGGCGGCGAACCTCGACCAGCTGAGCGGCGGCCGGCTGGTGCTCGGCGCCGGCATCGGCTGGGCGAAGCAGGAGTTCGACGCGCTGGGCGTCCCGTTCGAGAAGCGCGGGAAGCTCACCACCGAGTACCTGCGGGCGATCCGCGCGGCCTGGGCCGAGCACGACGACTACCGCGCGGGCCCGATCCCGCTCTGGCTCGGCGGGCACAGCGACGCCGGGCTGCGCCGGGCGATCGAACTCGGCGACGCGTGGCACCCGTTGCGGCTGACCATGGCCGGGTTCCGGGAAGGCTTGGAGCGCTTGAATACCCTGGCCGGCGACCAGCCGGTGCCGGCGTTCGCGCCGCGGATCCTGCTGCGGCTGACCGGTACCCCGGTGACCGGGCCGGAGCGGCGCGCCGGCGAGGGCACGCTCGACCAGGTCCTCGACGACCTGACGCGGTTGCGGGCGATGGGCGCCGACACCGTCGTGCTCGACCCGTTCGACGCCGACCCGGCCGAAACCCTTCACCCCGAAGTGGCTTGGCGAGACCTCGCGGCGATTGCCGCGTCCTGGAAGGAGAAGCGATGAAGGACACCGAAGAAACCCTGCTGCGGCGGGCGATCGAGCTGGCCCGCGAAGCCCGGGAGGTGCACGGCAACCCGCCGTTCGGCTCCCTGCTGGCGGACGCCGGCGGCCAGATCCTGGTCGAGGACCGCAACACCTCGATCACCGACAACGACATCACGGCGCACCCGGAGCTGAAGCTGGCCCGCTGGGCGGCGCAGCACCTCGCCCCGGAGGTCGCGGCGAAGACCACGATGTTCACCAGCACCCAGCCGTGCGGGATGTGCGCCGGCGCGATCGAGCGGTCCGGGCTCGGCCGGGTCGTCTTCGCGCTGTCGACCGAGCAGTTCCTCACCCTGCGGCCGCCGGTGACCTGGGGCGGCCACGAACTCGACGGCCCCGCGTTGTTCGATGAGGCCCGCGTCCCGGTCGAGGGCTATTACCGGTAACAGCCACGGGACGCCTTGCTCGAGTGTTCCGGTGCTCGATGCGAACGGGTCCCGGCGAGCGTTGCGCCGACCGAGCACGATCCGGTCCCCGGGGTAACGGGCGCCGCTTTCCGGACGACCTCCTTCGCACGAACGGACCCGCCGATCGTGCCGACCGGAGGTGTCCCGATGACCGACCTGTACCAACCGGATCCCGTCGCGCCGCCGGCCGCTCGGGCGCGGACCAGGAGCAGGACCAGTCCGTGGCACCTGCTGCTCGCGGCCACGGGCGGCGCCGCGCTGGTCGGCGCGCTGTGGTTCGGCCTCGGCCTGGCCGGCTCCGGCGGTCCCGCCGGTCCGGCCGGCGGGTCGTTCGACCTCCGTGGCACGTTCACCTTGAACAGCGGCGGGGACGGTTTCGGCACCTGCGGTGGCTCCGGCGGCTACTCGGACATCTCCGGCGGCACGAGGGTCACGGTCTACAGCGCCGCCGGCACCGTGCTTTCCCAGGGCGCGCTCGGCACCGGGCGGCCGGCGGGCATGGGCACCTGCGTGTTCTCCCTGTCCGCGGCGAACGTCCCCGCGGGCGAGAAGTTCTACCTGGTCGAGGTCTCCCACCGCGGCCGGATCATGGTGCCGCCCGAGGAGGCGCGCACCGGGAGCGTCGCGCTGAGCCTGGGGAACTGATCAGTAGTCCTTGAAGCCCTTCCCGGTCTTCCGGCCCAGGCGCCCGGCGGTGACCAGGTGCTCCAGCAGCGGCGCCGGCGCGAAGCCTTCCTCGCGGAACTCGTTGTACAGCGTCCGCTGGATGGCCAGGGAGACGTCGAGGCCCACGACGTCCAGCAGCTCGAACGGGCCCATCGGCAGGCCGCAGCCGACCTTCATCGCCGTGTCGATGTCGTCGGCGCCGGCGTAGTGGGCTTCCAGCATCTTCACGGCGTCGTTGAGGTAGGGGAACAACAGCGCGTTGACGATGAATCCCGCCCGGTCGCCGCAGTGCACCGCGTGTTTGCCGACCGCCTGGCAGACCGCGCTCGCCGTGGCGACCACGTCCGGGGCCGTCGCGATCGTCGACACGACCTCCACCAGCTTCATCACCGGGGCTGGGTTGAAGAAGTGGAGACCGACCACATCGGCCGGCCGGGAGGTCGCCGCGGCGCACTCGATCACCGGCAGGGACGACGTCGTCGTGGCCAGGACGGCGCCGGGGCGGACGACCTCGTCCAGGGCCGCGAACACCGCCTGCTTCACCGAAAGCTCTTCGGCCACCGCTTCGACGACCAGGTCGACGTCGGCCAGGGCTTCGAAATCGGTGACCGGGGTGATCCTCGCCAAGGCAAGAGCCGCGTCCTCTTCGGACAGTTTGCCCTTGACGACGGCCTTGTCGAGCGACTTCTTCACCTTCGCCACCGACGCCTGGGCCTTCTCCAGGCTCCGAGCGCGCAGCACGACGTCGAGGCCGCGCTTGGCGAAGACCTCCGCGATGCCGGTGGCCATCGTCCCGGTGCCGACCACGCCGACCTTCGCGACCGGCCGCGGCGCGACACCGTCCACAGTGGACGTCGCGGCGGCGTCCGCGACCACGTTCGGCGAGTCCGGCGCGTCGTAGGTGTAGAAGCCGCGGCCGGTCTTGCGGCCGAGCAGACCCGCGGTGATCATCTGCTTGAGCAGCGGCGCCGGCGCGTGCAACCGGTTGCGGGACTGGTGGTACATCGTGTCGAGGATCTCGTTCGCGGTGTCCAGCCCGATCAGGTCGAGCAGCGCGAGCGGGCCCATGGGGTAACCGCAGCCGAAGCGCATTGCGGCGTCGAGGTCCTCGCGCGTGGCGTAGCGCTGCTCGTACATCCGCACCGCGTGGTTCAGGTAGCCGAACAGCAGTGCGTTCGCGATGAACCCGGCCCGGTCGCCGATCACCACCGGCACCTTGCCCAGCCGCTCGGCGAACGCGACGGCGTCGGTGACCACCTCGGGCTCGGTCACGACCGTTTTCACGATCTCGACGAGCTTCTGCACCGGCGCCGGGTTGAAGAAGTGCATGCCGACGACCTTGCCGGGACGTGCGGTGTGCACGCCGATCTCGGTGATCGACAGCGACGACGTGTTGGACGCGAAGACGACCTCCGGCCGGGTGACCTTGTCCAGTTGCGCGAACACGTCGGCCTTGGCCGCCAGGCTCTCCGGGATCGCCTCGACTACGAGGTCCACATCGGACAGATCGGAGAGCGAGGTGCTGTACCGGATCCGGCCCAGCAGCGCCTCCCGGCCGGCTTCGTCGAGCTTGCCGCCGGACAGGGCGCGTTCGGTCGAGTGCTCCAGATGCCCCCGGCCGCGCGCGACGCCCGTCTCGTCGAGCTCGACCGTGATGACGTCGAGCCCGCTGCGCGCGAGCACTTCGGCGATACCGGCCCCCATCGTGCCGAGGCCGACCACTCCGACTGTCGAGATGTCCCGCGCCATCGAGGCCTCCAGTGATGTTACTCGCCGGTAATTGCCCCGATACTGCCACGCTTCGTCGTCTGAAGCCCACACGGAATCGAGTCAGAACCGCGGATGTCACCCGGTCGGCAACGCGGTCTCACTCGCCGAAATTGCCGTCCACCAGCTCTTTTGCCTTGGCCAGCGCCTCGGCTGCCTGCGGGCCGCTCGCCCGGACGCGGATCCGGTCGCCCTGGCGGGCGCCGAGCGACATCAGGGCCAGCACGCTGTGCCCGTCGGCCTCCTGCTCGCCGAGGCCCACCTTCACCTCGGCGTCGAACGCGCTCAGCGTGCGCACCAGCACCGCGGCCGGCCGGGCGTGCAGCCCGACCTCGTTGCGCAGCTCCAGCTCGATCTCGTCACCACCGCCGGCGGCCGGCGTAGCGGCGGGCATCAGATCCTCGGGCATCCCGGCCGCCGCGGCGGCCTCCGCCACCGCCTTGCGGTCCTGCCCGGCCTGCGCCGCGACGGCCGCCGCGATCGCGCCTTCGACCAGCGGGCCGTCCGCGACGAGGGCGGCCGACGGGTCGGCCAGCGACTCGACGGCCAGCTCGGCGGTCATCTGGGCGCTGCCGAGGTCGTAGAGCAGCACGACCCCGGCGCCGGAGTCGGCGCGCTGGGTGGCCGCGACGACCTCGTCGTAGTCCGTGCCGATCTCGCCGCCGGGCAGGCCGCCGGCCGGCAGGATCGTGACGTCCGGGGCCATCTGGGCGGCCAGTTCGGCGAGGCCTTCCGCGAGCTTCCCGCTGTGCGACACGAGCACGATGCCGACACTCACCGGGCAGCTCCCGCGAACGCCCGCAGCAGCAGCGCCGACGACCGCGCGCCCGGGTCCATGTGGCCCACCGCCCGCTCGCCGAGGTAGGATGCCCGGCCCTTGCGCGGCACCAGGTCCACTGTGGACTCGGCACCGCGGTCGGCGGCGTCGGCGGCCGCGGTCAGCACGGCGGCGACGTCCCCGCCGTCCTCGGCCGCCTTCTCCGCGGCCGCGAGCGCGGGGATCAGGGCGTCGACCATGGTCGCGTCGCCTTCCACGGCCTTCCCGCGGGCCTGGACGCCTTCGAGCCCGGCGCGCAGCGCGTCCAGCAGCGCCAGGACGTCGAGTTCGGCGGTCGTGCCCAGCTTGGCCGAAGCACGCAGGAAAGCCGTGCCGTACAACGGGCCGGCCGCTCCGCCAACCTTGGAGATCAGCGTCGTCGCGACGAGCTTCAGCACCCCGCCCGGGGTGTCCGGCTCGGCGGCGTCCAGCGCCGCGACGACGGCCGTGAAGCCGCGGTTCAGGTTCTCGCCGTGGTCGCCGTCGCCGATCGCGCGGTCGAGCTCGACCAGCTCGGCCCGGTGCTCGGCGACCACCGCCGCGGCGGCGCGCACGGCCGCCGCGACCCCCTCGGACTTGCAGGTCATCAGACCCCCCACCGCAGGGCCGCGGTGTTGACCGGCGCGTCCCAGAGCGCCGTCAGCTCGTCGTCCAGTTTGAGCAACGTGAGACTCATCCCCTGCATCTCGAGGCTGGTGATGTACGGCCCGACCAGCCGGCGTTCGACCACGATCCCACGCTCGGCCAGCAGCCGCTCGGCGATGCCGTGGGCCAGGTAGAGCTCGACCAGCGGAGTGCCGCCCATCGAGTTGGTGAACAGCAGGACCCGGTCGCCGGAGGCGAACGGCAGGTCCGAGACGACCGCCTCGACCAGCCGCGCGACCAGCGCGTCGGCCGGTTCGAGCGGGATCCGTTCGCGGCCGGGCTCGCCGTGGATGCCGATGCCGAACTCGATCTCGTCGTCGGCGAGCTCGAAGCTGGGGGTGCCGGCGTGCGGCACGGTCGGCGCGGTCAGCGCGACGCCGATCGAGCGCACCTGGCCGATCACCTTCTCCGCCAGCGCGGTCACCGCGTCGAGCGAATCGCCGCGCTCGGCGGCGGCGCCGGTGATCTTCTCCAGCAGGACCGTGCCGCCGACCCCGCGGCGGCCCGCGGTGAACGTCGAGTCCTTGACCGCGACGTCGTCGTCGATCACGACGCTGCGCACCTCGAGGCCCTCGGCGGCGGCCAGCTCGGCGGCGGTCTCGAAGTTGAGCACGTCGCCGGTGTAGTTCTTCACGATCAGCAGGGCACCCGCGTCACCCGTGGTCGCGGTGACGGCGGCCTGCACGGCGTCCGGGGTGGGCGAGGTGAACACGGCGCCCGGGACGGCGGCGGCGAGCATGCCCTGGCCGACGAAGCCGCCGTGCAGCGGCTCGTGCCCGGATCCGCCGCCGGAGATGACGGCGACCTTGCCCGCGACCGGGGCATCGGCCCGGACCACGACGTCCGGGTCCTGCTGGACGCGGAGGATGTCGGCGTGCGCGGCGGCGAGGCCTCGCAGCGACTCCACGACCACGTTCGCCGGATCGTTGATGATCTTCTTCACGGCAACCTCCGGCACATCAGCGGGTGGGTGCCCTCTTCCTACATCCCCGCGCGGCCGGACGCCAGGTCAGGGTTTGGGGAGCAACGTGGCGACGTTCTTCGCGACGGTGACCGCCTTGCCGCACGGGTCGTCGGTGTCCGGTTTGGCGTCGTAGTTCTCGTAGCGCACCTGGGCCAGTTCGACGTCGTCGCCCTGCCACGGCCGGTGCTGCCACTCCACGTCGCACTTCGACGAGCCCGACGTGCCCTTCTTCTGGTAGCCGGCGACCCCGCCACCGAGGTCCACCTTGGAGTAACCGTCGCCCACGATCGGGGGCAGGCCCGGGAGGAATCCGACCGACACCGTCGCGGCGGACCCGGTGGCCTTCCACTCACAGCCGTGCAGCCCCGACGCCGTCGGCTTCGCGGACGGCGCGGCCGAGGCGACCACAGAGGACTCCGCCATCGCGCACGGGTCGGCGGTCAGGAGGGTGCCCGGCGGGGTGGAGTACTTCTCCGGCGAGTTGTGCAGCTTCTGCACGACGGCGTCCATCAGCGTCTGCCCGGGACGGCAGGGATCACCCGGGTAGGCGACCGTCAGCGTCACGGCGGTGTCCGGGTTGAGGGCCGTCATCGCCGCGACCGTGCAGTCCGAGTCGTCGGTCTTGTCGACGCGCAGCGGCAGGCCACCGACCAGGCCGGTCGTCTTGTCCGCGCGGGGCAGCAGGGTGTTGCCGATCTCGAACTCGAGCCGGATCTCCTTGCCGCCGGGGTCCTTCACCTTGTTGGTGCAGCGGTCGTAGGCGATCGACGACGGCGTCGGGTCCTCGTCGACCGTGCCGAGGCCGAGCGCGCCGAGGGCGTCCTTGGTCAGGAACTGGCACGGCTTGACCGTCCGCAGGGCGCCGGTGGCCACCGCGGCGTCGGTGATCGGGCCGTCGGAGGGCTGGCCCGAGCCGGCCCCGGCGGGCACCGTCGTCCGCGCGAAGTTGGACTTGCCGAGGTCCTGCCCGCACGCGGTCAGTGTCAGCGAGAGGGCGGTGACCAGCAGGAACAGCTTCGGGAGACGGCGGCGCCGAACGTCAGGGAGCACGCGATGCACGGTAGCGGCACGATCGTGCCGCTGTCCGGACAACCCGGCTATTCCCCCGCCGCCGGGGTGGTGTCGGTGGTCTCTTCGGTCTCGGTCTGCGCCGGCACGACCAGCGGCCGGACCTGCGCCCAGACGAAGAACAGCGCCGCGACCACCAGCATGCCGATGCCGGCCCACAGGTTGATGTTCACCCCGGCCGCCTTCTGCAGCTCGGCGTCCGTGGTGAAAGCGATGCCCATCACCGTGAGGATGACGCCGTAGACGCCGATCAGCAGGGCGATGATCAGCCGGATGTCGAAAGCGCCCGCCTTCTTGGGTCGCGCGCCGGACTCGGTAGCCATGACGGACCTCCTAGAAGATGACGTTGAGGGCGATGGTCAGGATGAGCACGATGCCCGCGAGCAGGCCCGGCTTGCGGTACCAGCCCGCGTTCTCGCCGGTGTTGTCGTGCTGCCGCGTGCTCTTCGGGGTCAGCGAGTAAACGAGCCCGACCAGCTCTTCGTCCGGCTTCGGCTTGGTCGCCAGCGAGACCACGACGCTCACCACGATGTCGACGACGAACGCGGTACCGGCGGCCACGAAGCTGGTGCCCTGGCCGCTCAGGCCGATCACCCCGGCCTGCGACAGGCCCCAGACGGTGATCGCGGACGCGGTACCGAGGAGCAGGCCGCTCCAGCCGGCGTGCGGCGTCATCCGCTTCCAGAACATGCCCAGGATGAACGTCGCGAACAGCGGCGCGTTGAAGAACGAGAACAGGTCCTGCAGGTAGTCCAGGATGTTGCCGGAGTTCGAGGCGATGAACGCGGTGCCGATCGCGAGGACCGTGCCGACCGACGTCACGATGCGCCCGAGCCGCAGGTAGTAGCCGTCCGGCTTGTCCTTCTGGACGTACGTCTGCCAGATGTCGTACGTGAAGACCGTGTTGAACGAGCTGAGGTTCGCGGCCATGCCGGCCATGAACGAGGCCAGCAGGCCGGCGATCGCGATGCCGAGCATGCCGTTGGGCAGCAGGTCGCGCATCAGCAGCAGGAGCGCGTTGTTGAAGGTGACGCCGCTTTCCGCGGTGCCGCCGTCGAGCAGGACCTGCTTGTCCTTGACGTACTCGGACACGGTGACCGCGGCGATCATGCCGGGGATGATCACGATGAACGGGACCAGCATCTTCGGGAACGCGCCGATGATCGGCGTGCGCCGCGCGGCGGACATGCTCTTCGACGCCATCGCGCGCTGGACCTCGACGAAGTTCGTCGTCCAGTAGCCGAACGAGAGCACGAAGCCCAGACCGAACACGATGCCGAGGATCGAGAGGATGTTGTTGCCGAAACCGGTGAGGTTGTCACCGGGCCAGGAGTGCAGCTGCGCGGTGCCGCCCGGGCTGTCGGTGACCTTGTCGACCAGGCCCTGCCAGCCGCCGACCTTCACCAGGCCGATGATCGTCAGCGGCACCAGCGCGATCACGATCACGAAGAACTGCAGGACCTCGTTGTAGATCGCGGCGGAGAGACCACCGAGCGCGGTGTAGGAGAGCACGATCACGGCGGCGATGATGATCGACACCCAGATCGGCCAGCCCAGCAGCAGGTTCACGACACTGGCCAGCAGGAACAGGTTCGCGCCCGCGATCAGGATCTGAGCGGCGGCGAAGCTGATGCCGTTGAGCAGGTGCGCCGGCTTGCCGAAGCGGCGGCGCATGAACTCGGGAACGCTGCGGACCTTGGAGCCGTAGTAGAACGGCATCATCACGATGCCGAGGAACAGCATCGCCGGGATCGCGCCGATCCAGAAGTAGTGCACGGTCGGCAGGCCGTACTGGGCGCCGTTGGCCGACATGCCCATGACCTCGACCGCGCCGAGGTTCGCGGAGATGAACGCCAAGCCGGTCACCCAGGCGGGTAGCGAACGGCCCGACAGGAAGAAGTCGAGACTGCTCGACACCTGCCGTCGTGCCAGGTACCCGATGCCGAGCACCAGGACGAAGTAGAACGCCAACTCGATGTAGTCGATCGCGTTGGCGTCGAGTCGCAGGTTCGCATCGGCGAGAAACACCCGACCCACCTCCCGGCTGTCTTTTCAAACTGGACAACAACCGACAGGAATCACCACTGTCCTGTCGGATCCGGACAGTACTGCATGGATTCAGGGTCGGCACGCTGACCTGTCCATTGTGCACAGAGGGCGCGCTTCCCGGTCGTTGACCAGCGGAAACGCGCCCTCTACGCCGCGGGAGCGGCTCAGTTGTGGATCATCGATCGGTCGGGACGCCGATCTCGCCCTCCTCCTCGATCAGCCGGGCGAGCACGGCATCGGGCAGGTAAGTGCGGTGCGGGTAGCCCGGGCCCCACGAGTTGAGCAGCGGCACCGCCCCGAGCTCGTCGGCCCGCGGGTTGCCGAGGACGGCGTGCACGTCGTCGACCGACTTGGCCCAGCGGAAGGCCGCGATGCCCTGCTTGGCGTCGGGAACGTACTTCTCGCGCGCCTCCCAGTCGTCGTTGCGGTACGAGTCGTCCCAGAGCACGTGCCCGGCGTCCTTGAGCACCTCGGCGCCGGCGCGGACGGACGTGCCGTTGTCGTCGCCGGGGTTGGTCTCGGGCCACTCGTCGCGCTTCTTGGCCGCGTCCCAGAGCCAGCGGGCGGTGTACTCGCCGCCGTTGAACAGCGACATGCACCGCGACCAGCCGAAGCCGACGCAGGCGCCTTCCGCCCCCTGGTCGTAGAACGCGTAGTTGGTGTCGGTGTCCGGGGTGCCACCCGGTTCGAGGCAGACGCAGTGCCCGCCGCGGATCCGGCCGAGCGCGGCGGCGCCCGCCTTCGCGATGAAGAACTCGCCGGACTTCTCGTCCTTCTCCGGCGTGTCGAACGCGGAGTACCAGTTGACCCCGATGACCACGGGCGACCGCGTCGGCCGGTCGTCGTCCGCGAGCGCCGACAGCGGATACCGTTCGACGTGCTCCCAGTCGTCCGGAATGAACCGGCCCAGCCGCGGGTCGAGCGGATCGGAACCGAGTGGGCGATAACGCATGACTTCCTCCTCCGTGCAGGCGAAAACGCGCGCACGCCGACCGGAAAACATGCGCACACCAAGCTCAAGGCGGAAAGAAAACGTTGGCACGACAAATAAAGACGGCCGAGCGCACCACCCTCCGGCCACACCGGACGCACCGGCGGAACCCCTCGAATCGAGTATCCCACGAGCGGGACGCAAGGGATCCGCACCTCACCCGAACAGCGCATTAAGATAACCGTGAGAAATGAAACGCTCACCTTCACTCGCGCTATCAGGTCAACAATTTCCGAACCGGAGTAATGACAGCCGAATCAGATACACGAATACGGCATCGATTCGGTATCGCACCGAAGACCGCCCCCATGGGCAACCAGGCTCTCAGCCATGACTGAAACATCCCGCCGCTCCCCGACGATCTACATCAGCACGATCAAGGAGGGCGAAGGATGAAGAAGCTGACTGCCGCGACGGTCGCCGCGGCCGGACTGCTCGCCGGCTGCTCAGCCGAGGCGACCCGACCCGCAACGACCACGACAGTCACGACCACCACCGGAGCCTCGACGCCATCGCAGGCCGAAGCTGCGGCGCCTTCTTCACCGTCGCGGATCGCCAAGCAGATCGGGCAGGAAATGGGGATCTACCCGACGGCACAGGGTTCCTCGAGTGGCCCCGGGACCGCAACCGGCACGATAACCGAGATCAAGAAGGCGAAAAGCAGGTTCACCGGCGATTTCGCCCTCCGTGTGTCCGCCAAGGTCCGGACCGGCAATGATGACGAAACCAACGCGAGCGCCATGGACCTCTGGTGGTGCGGTTCACCCTCGTGGACGACCGTCGACCCGGACACGGGAGAACAGGTCTCCGGTCATGGTGGCTTCATGGTCGAAGGAGACAACCACATCGTGACCTTCGCCCGCGACAAGACGTACTCGTGCACGTTCGACGTCGACGGGCTGGCGACCCATGGGCTGCTCGTCCTCGGTGGTGTCACCGCCCCCAGCAGCTACTCGATCCCGTTCGACGTGAGATGAGGCTCAGGAAGTCACGCGGCGGAAGCGCGGGACCGGCCCAGCCGGCGTCTCGACCGTCTCGGTGAACATCGCCTCCGGCCGCACCCACAGCCCGCGCGCACCGTACAGCGCGCGGTACACCACCAGCTGCTCTTCGGTTTCACTGTGCGACGCCACGCCGAGCACCTCGTACTCGTTGCCCTTGTAGTGGACGTAGCGGCCGGGCTGCACCACTCAGAACAGCCGGAACTCGTCGGACTCGATGCCGCGCAGCTCGTCGTAGTCCAGGGTCAGGCAGCGGATTCCGCGGTCCTCCGCCAGCGTGCGCGCCTGCGGCTTGATGATCTGGGCCGCGAACACGCCCTGCACCGGGGCCAGCAGCGGGTCGCGGTTCAGCAGCTCGAGATACCGCGTCAGCTGCTCGACGCCGTCGATTTCGCCGCGGCGCTTGATCTCCACCGCGACCGACTTGCCGTCGGCGTCGCGGGCCATGATGTCGACCGGGCCGATCGGCGTCGGGAACTCGCGGCGGACCAGGGTGTAGCCGTCGCCGAGGGTCTTGATGTGCTCGGCCAGCAGTTCCTGCAGGTGCGCCTCGACGCCGTCCTTCTGCAGGCCCGGTTCGGCGCCCAGAGCCTGGGAGTAGTCGTGGAAGATCTCCTCGATCGAGATCACCAGCTTCTCGCCCTGCTTGTTTTCGACGATCCAGATCTTGCCGTCCTCGATCAGCCAGCAGGGCGGGCTCATCCAGTTCAACGGCTTGTACGCGCGGTCGTCGGAGTGGACCGACACCGAGCCGTCGGACTTGACGAGCAACAGCCGGGTGGCCATCGGCAGGTGGGCGGTGAGCCGGCCGGCGTAGTCGACCTGGCACCGCGCGATCACGAGACGCACCCGAGGAGGGTAGGACAGGTCCGGGATACTGGTCCGGTGGACCCCATTCAGCGTGTCGCGTCCCGCGAGGTGTACCGGAACAACTGGATGACCGTGCGGGAGGACGAAATCCGCCGCCCCGACGGTTCGGCGGGCATCTACGGCGTGATCGACAAGCCGGCGTACGCCCTCGTCATCGCCCAGGACGGCGACCGGTTCCGGCTGGTCGAGCAGTTCCGCTACCCGATCGGCGAACGCCGCTGGGAGTTCCCGCAGGGCACCGCGCCGGACCTGGCCGACGTGCCGCCCGGCGAGCTCGCGGCCCGCGAACTGCGCGAGGAGACCGGGCTGCGCGCCGGCTCGATGGTGACGCTCGGCCAGCTCGACGTCGCGCCCGGCATGAGCAGCCAGCGCGGCTGGGTGTTCCTCGCCACCGAGCTCACCGAGGGCGAGCCCGAGCGCGAGCTCGAAGAACAGGACATGCGCGACGCCTGGTTCACCCGCGACGACGTCGAGAAGATGATTCTCACCGGCGGGATCACCGACGCGCAGTCGATCGCCGCGTGGGCCCAGCTCATGCTGGCCGAGCGGCTCCGGCCCGGAGCATCCCGCGGATGACCAGGTGGTGGAACGGCCTGATCAGCGCGAAGTAGGCCGGCCCGACGCGGTTGTGGAAGTGCACGATCGTGCCGACGCGGAACCGCCGGCGAGCGCCGGTGACGACCTCGACCGTCAGGTACCCGCTCAGATGACTGTCGTCCGCGCCGACGACGAGATAGCGCTCCGGGTCGCCCGCCCGCACGGTGAAGAGCCCGGCCGCGTCACCGGGCGCGAAGCCGATGTCCGCGGACCGGCGCCGGCGCGGCACCCGCGCCGTTTTCAGGCGCAGCGCCCGGGCCGGCAGGTACCGGACGCCGAACAGGAACTTCACCCATCCGGGACTCCAGCCGAAGACGCCCGCGACGAACTCGCGCAGGCTGTTCTCGCTGGCGATCTCCTTGAACTCGACGTAGTCGGCGCCGTCGAGGAAGGGCTCGAGGTCGGTCATGATCTTCTCCCCAGTACGAGTTCCAGCGCGCTCTTGAGCCGGTCGCCCGACAGCGGCGGCACGACCTGCCCGGCGCCGACGACGACGAGGTACAGCGCCTGGCCGAGCTCCGCGTCACCGCAGACCTCGGTCAGGTAGTCCGCGCGGGTCCGGTCGACGCGCTCCTGGACCGCCCGCGCCTCGGCGTCCTGCAGCGCCCACGCCCGGACGGCGATCTCCAGCTCGGGGCCCGGCCCGGGCGCGAGGACGAGCTTCATCAGCGTGCGCAGCCGGTCACCCTGCACACGTTCGGCCTCATCCGTGAACCGCGTGGTGCGTTCGGCTTCGAAGTGCTCCAGCAGCGCTGTGCGGTAGCCGCCGACGCCGCGGAAGTGGTGGTAGAAGCTGCCTTTCGACAGGCCGAGCCGCTCGGTCAGCCGCTCGATGGTCACCGCCGGCGCGCCCTGCTCCGCCAGCAGCGTCAGCCCCGCGTCCAGCCAGTCCCGCTTGCTCACCATGAGCCATACCATACCGTATGGTACGGCCACTGGGCACGAGAACGGCACTTTCACGTGAAAGTGCCGCTTCGGCTCAGTCGGGCCAGGAGGGCTTGCGCTTCTCCAGGAACGCCGCCATGCCTTCGCGGGCGCCGGGCAGTTGCGACGCCGAGGCCATGACCTCCAGGGCGATCGCGTACGCGTCGGCCTCCGGGCGGTCCAGCTGCGCGTACAACGTCACCTTGCCCATCGCCTTGCTCGCCCGGCTGCCGCGTGTCGCCCGCGCGAGCAGGTCCGCGACGGCGTCGTCCAGCCGGTCGTCCGGCACGACCCGGTTGACCAGGCCCCAGTCGAGCGCGGTCGGCGCGTCGATCACGTCGCCGGTCAGGGCCAGCTCCATCAGGCGCTTGCGGCCGATCGAGCGGGCCACCGGGACCGCCGGCGTGTGGCAGAACCAGCCGCCCTTGCCGCCCGGGAGCGCGAAGCCCGCGGATGCGGCGGCGATCGCGAGGTCGCACGACGCCACCAGCTGGCAGCCCGCGGCCGTGGCCAGGCCGTGCACCCGCGCGATGACGACCTGGGGCACCGACTGCATCGTGCGCATCAGGTCCGTGCACAGCGTCAGCAGCTCGCGCACGCCCATCAGGTCGCGCGCGGCGACGTCGCCGAAGTCGTGCCCGGCGGAGAACACCGGACCGGCCCCGGCCAGCACGATGCCGGTCGCGTCGGACGTCCCGGCCTCGCGGAACGCGGCCAGCAGCTCGGCGAGGTGGTCCGCGGACAGCGAGTTGCGCCGTGCCGCGCGGTTCATGGTGATCGTGACGGTGTCGCCGTCGCGCTTGACCAGGATGTGCTCGTACTCGGTCATGCCCCGACGGTAACCCTTCTGAACGTGCGCCGGTAACTGTCCGGGCCGACGCCGACTTCGGCACGCATCCGCCGCCGCAGGTTCGCCGCGGTGCCCAGGCCCGAGCGCTGCGCGACCCGCTCGACCGGCAGCTCGGTCGTCTCCAGCAGCCGTTGCGCGTACCGGACGCGCTGCACGCGCAGCCAGCGTCCCGGCGTCACGCCGGTCGCCGCGGCGAACTCCCGGTGGAACGTCCGCTCGCTCATCCGCGCGTGCCCGACGAGGTCTTCGACGCCGATGTCGGCGCCGATCCGGGCCAGCGCCCAGTCCATTGTGGACGCCATGCCCGGCTGGGCGTTCGACGGCGGCAACGGGTTGTCGACGTACTGGCGCTGCCCGCCTTCCCGCGCCGGCGGCATCACCAGGCGGCGCGCGAGCGCGGCGGCGACGTCCGCGCCGTGGTCGCGGCGGACCAGGTACAGGCAGAGGTCGAGGCCGCCGACGACCCCCGCCGAGGTCAGGACACCGTCGTCGTCGGTGTAGAGCACGTCGCGCCGGAGGTCCGCGTGCGGCGCGGCGACGATCAGGGCGTCGAAGTCGCGCCAGTGCGTGGTCGCCGCGCGGCCGTCGAGCAGGCCGGCGGCGGCCAGCGTGAACGCGCCCGAGCACAACGCGGCCACCGTCGTCCCCGCGCGACGCGCCCGCCGCAGGGCCGCGGCCGCCGCCGCCGGAACCGGGGCCAGCGGGTCGTCGCGGCCCGGCGCCAGGACGAGGTCGCAGCCGTCGAGCCCGGCCAGGCCGTGCGTGGCCGCGACGTCACCGAACGGCGAGACGGCCGTGCGGACCCGGCCCGGGCTGCACAGCCGCAGGGTGAACGGGCCGATCCCGCTGTCGGTGCGGTCCTGGCCCCAGACCTCGCCGATCACCGCGAGGTCGAACATCCGGGTGCCGGGCAGGAGCAGGACGCCGATCGTGCGCATGGCAGAAAAGTACCGCATCGCGCGTCTTCTGCCACTCCCTCGGACGTCACGGAACAGAGAAACTCGACGTCATGACCGAAACGGCACTCATCCTGATCGACGTCCAGCGCGGGTTCGACGAGCCCGTCTGGGGACCGCGCAACAACCCCGGCGCCGAAGCGAACATCAAGGCCCTGCTCGACGCGTGGCAGGAGCGGCGGCTGCCGGTGGTGCTGGTGCACCACGACTCGACGGGGCCGAAGTCCTCGCTGCGGCCAGGCCAGCCGGGCAACGACTTCAAGCCCGAACTCGACGGCGCGCGCCCCGACCTCGTGTTCGGCAAGCGGGTCAACTCGGCGTTCATCGGCGACGTCGACCTCGACGCGTGGCTGCGCAAGCGCGGCATCACGAGCTTCGTGCTCGCCGGCATCCAGACGAACTTCTGCTGCGAGACCACCGCGCGGATGGGCGGGAACCTCGGCTACGACGTGACTTTCGCGCTCGACGCGACCTTCACGTTCGACCTGCCGGGTGTGGACGGCGACGTCGTCACCGCCGACGAGCTCTACCGCGTCACGGCGGCGAACCTGCACAACCAGTTCGCCACCGTCAAGTCCACAAAGGACATCCTGGCCGGCCTCAGCTGAGGCCGTGGCGCTCCCGGATGAGCGAGACGATGCCGTCCATGATGTCGGTCAGCTCGTAGTCCTTGGGCGTGAACACCCGCGCGATGCCGCGTTCGGTCAGCAACGCGGCGTCGTCGGGCGGGATGATCCCGCCGACGATCACCGGGACGTCACCCGCGCCCGCGGCCCGCAGGCCGTCGACGACGTGCGGCACGACCTCGAGGTGCGAACCGGACAGCACCGACAACCCGACGACGTGCACGCCTTCCTGCACAGCGGCCGCGGTGATCTGCTCGGGCGTCAGCCGGATGCCCTGGTAGACGACCTCGAAGCCGACGTCGCGGGCGCGGACGGCGACCTGCTCGGCGCCGTTGGAGTGCCCGTCGAGCCCCGGCTTGCCGACCAGGATCCGCAGCCGCTCGCCCAGTTCCGCCTCGGTGGCGCGGACGCGTTCGCGCACCCGCTCGATCCCCGGGTCGCCGCCACCCGCGGCGGCCGCGGAAACCCCGGTGGGCGCCCGGTATTCGCCGAACACCTCGCGCAGCGCGCCCGACCACTCGCCGGTGGTCACGCCGGCCCGCGCACAGTCCACAGTGGCCTCGAAGAGGTTCGCCGACGTCCGCGCGGTCTCCTTCAGCGTGGCCAGCGTCCGCTCGACGGAGTCGCCGTCCCGCTGGCCGCGCCAATCCTCGAGCGCCGCGACGGCTTCCTTCTCGACGGCCGGGTCGATCGTCTCGATCGCCTTCGCGCCCTCGGCCTGCAGCGGTGACGGCTCGGTCGTCGCGAACTTGTTGACGCCGACCAGCACCCGCTCCCCGTTCTCCATCCCGCGGCGGTATTCGGCCAGCGACCCGACCAGCTGCGACTTCATGTAGCCGCTCTCGACCGCCGCGACCGCGCCGCCGACGTCCTGGACGCGGGCGATCTCCTCGCGCGCGCCGGCCATGATCTCGTCGACCTTGGCCTGGATGACGTGCGAGCCGTCGAAGATGTCCTCGTACTCCAGCAGGTCCGTCTCGAAGGCGAGCACCTGCTGCATCCGCAGCGCCCACTGCTGGTCCCACGGCCGGGGCAGCCCGAGCGCCTCGTTCCACGCCGGCAGCTGGATCGCGCGGGCCCGCGCGCCGCGGGAGAGCGACACCGCGAGCATCTCCAGCACAATCCGCTGGACGTTGTTCTCCGGCTGGGCCTCGGTGAGCCCGAGCGAGTTGACCTGGACGCCGTAACGCAGCCGGCGTGCCTTCGGATCCGTTACGCCGTAACGATCCCGCGTGATCTCGTCCCAGAGCGCGGTGAACGCGCGCATCTTGGACATCTCCTCGACGAACCGCACGCCGGCGTTGACGAAGAACGAGATCCGCGCGACGACCTTGTCCATGTCGGCCTGGTCGACCTGCCCGGAGTCCCGGACGGCGTCGAGCACGGCGATCGCGGTGCACAGCGCGTAGGCGACCTCCTGCGTCGGCGTCGCGCCGGCTTCCTGCAGGTGGTAGCTGCAGATGTTGATCGGGTTCCACTTCGGCACGTGGTGCACGGTCCACGCGATCATGTCGGTGATCAGCCGCAGACTGGGGCCCGGCGGGAAGATGTAGGTCCCGCGGGACAGGTACTCCTTGATGATGTCGTTCTGCGTCGTGCCGGTGAGCTTCGCGAGCACTTCGTCGACGTCGCGGCCTTCGGCTTCGGCCTGCTCGCGCGCCACGGAGACGTACAGCGCGAGCAGCCACATGGCCGGCGCGTTGATCGTCATCGACGTGTTGGCCTCGGCGAGCGGGATGCCGTCGAAGAGGCGCCGCATGTCGCCGATGTGCGAGATCGGCACTCCGACCTTGCCGACCTCACCGCGGCTGAGCTGGTGGTCCGGGTCGTAGCCGGTCTGGGTCGGGAGATCGAACGCCACCGAAAGGCCGGTCTGGCCCTTGGCGAGGTTGCGCCGGTAGAGCTCGTTCGACGCGGCCGCGGAGGAGTGACCCGCGTAGGTGCGCATCACCCACGGGCGGTCCCGCTCGTGGTCGGATGGGTACGGCACTGTGCACCTCCGGCGCTGGTCGACCCATCGAGTGTACCGGCCGGTAACTTAGGTGGCGGAGTGGAATCGGACACGTCCGGGTGACGGCCCCGCGATCCGAGCCCGCACGATCAGCGCGTGGACCTGTTCGACGTCCGGCACAGCGAACAGCGCGATCGGACGCGGTTGGTTCTGCTTCGGATACCGAAGCCGAGCAGCCGCTCGCCCGGCTGCACAACGATGATCGGCGGCCTCCCCCGCGCTCTTTGCCGGGCTGGCGCCCGAGAAGGCCGTACCGGTTGCCCTCAGGCAGCCGAAGTGCCGGACGTGTCCGGTTCCGGCGGGGCCTGGCGGCTCTTCGCCTCGTCGATGGCCTTGGTCAGCAGGTCGCGGACGCGCTTGGGTTCGCCGACGCCCATCAGCGTCACCGAGCCGGGTTCGGGGAAGGCGAAGGTGCCGGTGCTCGACCGGCCGGGCTTGAGGACCGGCGCCGACAGGCCGGCCAGTTCGCTGGCGCGTTCCTTCTGCCGGAACAGGCCCGAGCGCGCGATGATCCGGGTGTCCGTGACGGCGTAGGTCGTCCGGCCGAGCGCGAGGTAGCGGACGGCGGACCGGCCGACCGCGCCGTAGAGGCCGGCCGCCAGCACGACCAGCCCGGCGAGCATGCCCGCGCCTTCGGGTTCCTGCGAGAGCAGGAACCACAGCGCGACCGCGGTGACGACGAGCCCGGCGGGGGCGATCACCCCGTCCGCGGCGACGTAGAACGGGCGCTGGACCGGCTCGCCCGCCCAGAGCACGCGCTCACCGGGTAGAAGATCGATTTCCCCTGCTGACATGGCAGAACACTACTCCGCCAGGGTGGCCGACGCCGAATGCCGAACGCGCCGTGAGAGCCCGGGCACGCTCTGTGCGTCCACGCGAGCCACTGTGACGGAAATCCGCGAGACCGCACCGAGATCCGTCGGTTAGCGTGGGCAGCCGTGACGTGGAGTGTGTACGGCAGTTACCTGCTCATCGTGGTCCTGATCGTGCTCGCGCCGGGGCCGGACACGATGGTGATGCTGAAGAACGCCCTCTCCGGCGGTTTCCGGGGCGGGCTGCTCGCCTCGCTCGGGATCGTCACCGGGAACGTCGTGCAGGGCAGCGCCGCCGCGCTCGGGCTCGGCGTGCTCATCGCGAAGTCGCAGCCGGTGTTCCTCACCCTCAAGTGGATCGGCGCGGCGTACCTCGTCTTCCTCGGTTTCCAGGCGCTGCGCGGCGCGTTCCGCGGGAACTACGACGTCGTCGAGCAGACGCAGCAGCGCCGTCCCGGCGGCGGTTTCCGGCGGTTCCGCGAAGGGTTCCTCTCCAACATCACCAACCCGAAGGTGCTCGTGCTGTACCTGTCGGTGCTGCCGCAGTTCCTCGACCCCGGTCGCACGACGACCTGGGACGCGCTCGCGCTGGCCTACACCGTCGCCGTGATCGGCGGGCTGTGGCTGCTGGTGCTGCTGGTGTTCGTGCACCGCGTGCGCGCCTGGCTGGGCCGCCGCCGGGTCCGCCGGACGCTGGACGGCGTCACCGGCACCGCGCTGGTCGGGTTCGGCGCCGCCCTCGCCCTGGAGTCCTGATGACGTGGAGCACCTACGCCGGGTTCGCGGCGATGATGGCGTTGCTGGCGATGATGCCGGGCCCGGACACGATGGTGGTGCTGAAGAACGCGCTCACCGGCGGCGCGCGCGGCGGCGGCTGGGCGTGCGCCGGCATCACCGTCGCGAATTTCCTGCAGGGCACGGCGGCCGCGCTCGGGCTGGGCGCGGTGATCACCCGCTACCAGCCGGTGTTCGTGACGGTGAAGTGGCTCGGCGCGGCGTACCTGGTGTACCTGGGCGTCCAGGCCCTGCGCGGCGCCTGGCGAGGTGACTACGAGGCGCTGGACGACGTCCGCCGCGCCCGCGCCTCCCGGAGCCGGCGGTTCCGCGAAGGGTTCCTGTCCAACATCACCAACCCCAAGGTGATCGTGCTGTACCTGTCGGTGCTGCCGCAGTTCCTGACGCCCGGGTCGGGTTTCGGGGACTCGCTGCTGCTGGCGTACACGGTCGCGGCGCTGGGCGTGGTGTGGCAGGTGCTGCTGCTGTTGTTCGTGCACCGGGTCCGCGGATGGTTGCAGCGCCGGAAGGTGCGCCGCGCGATGGACGGCGTGACGGGGACGGCCTTGCTCGGCTTCGGCGCGGCCTTGGCCCTCGAAGGCTGACGCCTTCACCGATCGGCGGCGAGCACGGCCGCGAGGCCCTCTCGCAGATCTTCGACGAAATACCCGGGCACCTCCAGCGACGGGAAATGTCCCCCGGTTCCGGGCTCCGTCCACCGGACGATCCGCCGGTACCGCTCCCGCGCCCAAGCGCGCGGGTACTTCTCGATGTCGCGGGGATACACGGTGATCGCCGACGGGACGTCGACCCGGAGCCCGGGATCGAGCGAGTTGTGGCTTTCGTAGTAGATGCGGGCCGCGGACGCGCCGGTCCTCGTCAGCCAGTACAGGGTGACGTCGTCGAGAACGCGGTCGAGGGAAATCGTCTCGAACGGGCTGTCTTCGGTGTCCGACCACTCGGCGAACTTGTCGAGGATCCAGGCGAGCAGCCCGACCGGTGAGTCGACGAGCGAGTAGCCGATGGTCTGCGGCCGGGTCGCCTGCTGCTTCGCGTACGCCGCGCGGTGGCGCCAGAAATGGCGGGTTTCCTCGGTCCACGCGCGTTCGACCGCCGTCAGCCCGTCCGTGGTCAACCCGGGCGGTCCTTCCGCGAACGTCGTGTGGATGCCGAGAACGTGCGCCGGGAACCGGCCGGCGAGAACCGTGGTGATGTTGCCGCCCCAGTCGCCGCCGTGCGCGGCGAACCTGCGGTAGCCGAGCCGTCCCATCAGTTCCACCCACGCGGCCGCGATCTTTTCGGTTCCCCACCCGGTGGTGGCGGGCTTGTCGCTGTAACCGAAGCCGGGCAGCGACGGGACCACGACGTGGAACGCCGGCGCGGCCGCGTCCTCCGGATCCGCCAGCTCGTCCACCACGTCGGCGAACTCGGCGATGCTGCCCGGCCAGCCGTGCGTCACGATCAGCGGAGTGGCGTCCGCGCGCGCGGATCGGCGGTGCAGGAAGTGGATTCCCAGATCGTCGATGGTCGTGCGGAACTGGCCGATCCGGTCGAGGCGCTCTTCGAACGACCGCCAGTCGTACCCGGTGCGCCAGTAGTCCACGACGTCGACGAGGTCGGCGAGCGGAACGCCCTGGTCCCATCGGCGGGGACCGGGCGCGGCGCCCCGGATCGTCTCGGCCTCCGGCAGGCGCGCCGCGGCCAGTCGCGCACGCAGTTCGTCGAGGTCGGCGTCGGGCGCGTGGGCTTCGAACGCCCGCACGTCGCTGGGTGAACGGGGCATGAGACCTCCTGGCTGTCACGGAACCGGCTTAGACGGTTCTAACAGACCTCCTCGTCCACTCGCAACCTGCTAAGCTGGTTCCATGCCTGCCGGGTTCCCCGACTTCCGCCTCGGTACCGTGCTGGCGACGAGCTTCACGGGGACCCTGTCGGAGCGTCACGGCGAAGCCGTGGAGCGCGTTCCCACGCCGCACCGGCTCGTCGACTGGCTGGCCGTGAGCGGCCTCGCCGTGGACTCCTGCACCGCCGCCCAGCTCGAACTCGCCCGGGAACTGCGGGAGGCGATCCACGCCGCCGCGACCGCGGCCGCGACCCGGGACGCCCTCCCCGCGTCCGCGGTCCGGGTCATCAACGACCGCAGCGCCGGGGGCCGGGCCGCGGCCGTCCTGACCCCCGAGGGCACGCGGCGCTGGCAGCTCGGCTCGGCTTCCCGCGTGGAAGACGCCCTCGGCGTGATCGCCGCCGACGCGATCAGCGTCATCGCCGGCGAACGGGACGGAAAACTGGCCTTGTGCGCCTCGCCGACCTGCCGGGCCGCGTTCTTCGACACCAGCCAAAGCCGCACCCGCAGATGGTGCGACATGAACACCTGCGGGAATCGTCAGAAGAAAGCGCGCTTCTTGGCCAACCAGCGCAAGAAAACCGGCTCCCCCCAATAGCGGTACGGCCGGGCGGGCTCGCCGTCGGAAGTCAGAGCGTGCGGTCCAGCCAGTCGTAGATCCGGCCGACCGCGAGGCGCTGGGCGCCGACGTGGCAGTGGGCGTCCGCGCCTTCCTCCGCCGTGAACGTCAGCAACGTCTTCGGCGCGGTCACGTGCGAGTACAGCCGGCGCGGCTCGGTTTCCGTCTCACCGCCGAAGAACAGGTCGTCCGCCGCTTCGCAGATCAGCGTCGGGCACGCGATCTTCTCCGCGAAGCCGCCTTCGAGGGTGTACTCGAGGTACTTCGCGACGAACTCGCGGTCGGTCGCCGCGCCCAGGACGTAGCGGCCGTGGTCGCACGCCCAGCGCAGGGTCGAGCTGGCCTGCCGGCCGGCGGCGAGGAACGCGTCGAACTCCTCGTCGTGCTCGGCGTTCGCGCGGCGGACGATCTCCTCGCGGTCCCACGGCAGCATCGACGTCACCGCGGAGCCCGCGTCGTAGACGCCGTCGACCGCGACCACCGCCGCCAGGCGTGGTTCGAACGCCGCGGCGCGCGGGGCGAGCACGCCGCCCAGGCTGACGCCCAGGAGCGCGATCCGCTCCGGGTCGACGCCGTCGAGGCCCAGCACGAAGTCCACCACCGGCGTCACGACGTGCTCCCAGTCCGGCCGGAACACGAGCTTGTCGCGGTGCATCGCGCTCGGCTGGCCGGGGCCGTCGAAGGTCAGCACGTGGTAGCCGCGCTCGGCGCCGGACGCCGCGCCGAAGAAGTGGAGTTCCTCGGCGCTGCCGTCGAAACCGCTGTGCATCAGGACAACCGGCTTCGGGCTCGCGCCGGGAGCGCGGTAGAAGTAGCCCTGCAGGGTGGTTCCCTCGTACGGGATTTCGACCGGCTCGGCGACGGCCGCACGCCGGAAGCATTCGACGCTGCGGTCGTAGGCCGCCGCGATCCGCGGGTCCGCCGGGTCGCCGTGCAGGAAGAAGTCCGCCGAGAAGTAGTAGGTCGACGCGCGCAGCAGCAGGTCCCGCGCGGTGACCGGGCTCGCGTCGGCCGCCTCGGCGTACAGCCGGTCGGCCAGGCCGCGGTAGGCGTCGTGCCAGCTGTCGTAGTCCCCCGGCGTCACCTTCGACGCCGCCGCGAGCACCTCGCCGAAGTCCGAGCCGCCGTAGGCCGCGTGGCCGAACAGGCGCAGGGTCTCGAACCAGAACTGCGGGTCCTCGGTGAACATGAGCTGCTTCATCGGATTTCCTCCATCACAAAGGTGCGGAACGAGCGGGCGGGCCGGCCGGTGACCTGCTCGACGGCCGGGGTGACACGGTCTTCGGTGCCGCGGCGGACGTCCTCGTCGAGCGCGGCGAGAACGGCGGCGAAGGCTTCGGGAATGCCGTACGCCGTCAGCCGCGCGGCGAACTCCGCGGTGCTCACCGCGCGGTGCCGCACCGGACGTCCGGTGTGCGCGGCGACGATCTCGGCGGCCTCGGCGTAGCTCACCGCCGAAGGGCCGGTGAGCACGTGTTCGGTGTTGTGCGGTTCGGCGTCGGTCAGCGCGCGGACGGCGACCGCCGCGATGTCGCCGGCGTCGACGAACGCGACCCGGGCGTCGCCGGTCGCGGTGACGATCTCGCCGTCCCGCACGCCCTGGGCGACCAGGTGCTCGCCGGTGAAGTTCTGCATGAACCACGACGGCTTCAGCACGGTCCATTCCGGCGCCGCGCGTACCAGGCGCTGCAGTTCGCCGAGCCCGGGCGAGTCCTCGGTGACGGCGGACGAGCTGAGCAGCACCACCCGGCGGACGCCGGCGTCGAGCGCGTCCGCCAGGAACGGTTCGACCAGCCGCGCGGGCTCGGCCTCGCCGATCGGGGCGAGCAGGTACACGGCATCGACGTCGCGGAGCGCCTCGGTGTGCGTGCCGCGGTCGGTCCAGTCGAACCGGACCTGGCCGGGTTCGCTCGCCTTGCGGGTGGCCGCCCTGGCGGTGACGCCGATTTCCCGCAGGCCCGCGACCACCCGGCCGCCGGTCGTGCCGGTGCCGCCGAGGACCAGGACGTCAGCCACGGTCACTCCCGGCGAACGCCGCCGTCAGCTCGTCGACGCCGCCCATCAGCTCGGCCGCGGCCAGCGGGCTCCAGTAGTCGCGGTAGTGCCGGATTTCGCCGTCCGCCACGGTCAGCACGGCGATGTAGGACAGCTCGTACGGCTTCCGCGTCGCGACGACGACTCCCGCGACGGTCATTTCCACGACCACCACGGCCGGGTCGGCGGTCTCGTGGACGGTCTTCGCCGCGATCGCCCGGACATCCAGGAGGTCCGGGTAGCCGCGCAGGTAGTCGGCGATGGCCTCGCGGCCCTCGACACGAGCCGGGTAGCCCGGCGCGGCGAACGGGAACTCGAGGACGCCGTCCTCGGCCCAGAGCCCGGCGAACCCGGCCATGTCGTGCTTCAGCAGCAGGTCGAGTGCGTGCTCGACAAGATCGCGTGGCTGCACGAGAACTCCTTCAACGTTTGGACGAGACGGTACCGTCCCGACGTCAATATAGACGGGACGGTACCGTCCCGTCCACCCGCTACACTGCGACCCATGGCACGCACTCCGACCGGCGCCGCGGTCCTCCAGCCCGAAGTCACCCAGGCCATCACGGACGCGGTGCTGCACGAGCTCGCCGAGCAGGGCTACGGGCGGCTGTCGATGGAAGCGGTGGCCAAGCGCGCCGGCGTCGGCAAGAGCGCGCTGTACCGGCGGTGGACGTCAAAGCACGAGATGATCACCGCGGTGGTCGCGGAGTTCAGCGTGTCGCGCGCGGTGCTCGAAGACACCGGCTCACTGCGCGGCGACCTGCGGGTGACGCTGCAAGCGATGATCGACTGGCTGACGCACCCGGTGTTCTCGCGGATCCTGCCGGACCTCGTCGCCGAGGGCGCGCGGAACCCGGAGATGGCCGAAAGCGCGCGCACGAGCATCGGCGGCCCGCGGCGCGACCGCGCGGAGGTGATGCTGCGCCGCGCGATGGACCGCGGCGAGCTGCCGGCGGACCTCGACGTCGAGATGGCGATGGACGTCCTGGGCGCGCCGATCTACTGGCGCATGGTGGTCCGCCGGGCCCCGGTGGAGCCGGACTACCTGGACCGGCTGGTGGAGTACGTCCTGCGCGCGCTGGGCGCCCGCGAGGTCTGAAACGCCGTGAATGGCACATCGAGGGACTCTGAGTCCCTCGATGTGCCATTCACGGACTACGTGCGGGCCGGCTCGCCGCTGACGCGCTCGATGCGCGCGCCCAGGCGGTTCAGGTTCTCGACGAAGTGCGGGTAGCCGCGGTCGATGTGGAAGACGTCCCAGACCTCGGTGACGCCGTCCGCGCACAGCCCGGCCAGCACCAGCCCGGCGCCCGCGCGGATGTCCGACGCCCAGACCGGCGCGCTGGAGAGCCGTTCGACGCCGCGGACCACCGCGTGGTGGCCGTCGGTGCGGGTGTCGCCCGAAAGCCGGATCATCTCCTCGATGAACCGGAACCGCGCCTCGTAGACGTTCTCGGTGATCATCGAGGTGCCCTCGGACACCGCCGACAGCGCGACCGCGAACGGCTGCAGGTCGGTCGCGAAACCGGGGTAGGGCAGCGTGACCCAGTCGACCGCCTGCGGCCGTTCGGCCTGCACGATGCGGAAACCCTTGTCCCCGAAGGTGGTGACTTCGGCGCCGGCCAGCTGGAGCTTGTCGAGCACCAGGTCGAGGTGGTGCGGGTTGACGCCGCGCACGGTCAGGTCGCCGCGGGTCATCGACGCCGCGAACGCCCAGGTCGCGCCCACGATCCGGTCGCCGATCACACTGTGCTGGGTCGGGTGCAGCTGCTCCACGCCGTGCACGGTCAGCGTCGACGTCCCGGCGCCCTCGACCTTCGCGCCCATCTCCACGAGCATCGTGCAGATGTCGACGATCTCGGGCTCACGCGCGCAGTTGTCGATCACCGTGGTGCCCTCGGCCAGCACCGCGGCCATCAGGATGTTCTCGGTCGCGCCGACGCTCGGGAAGTCCAGCCAGATCTGCGCGCCGACCAGCGTCTCGGCCTTCGCGACGACGCAGCCGTGCTCGATGGTGCTCGTCGCGCCCAGCTTGCGCAGGCCGTTCTGGTGCATGTCCAGCGGCCGCGAGCCGATCGCGTCACCGCCCGGCAGCGCCACGACGGCCTGCTTCAGCCGGCCGACCAGCGGTCCCAGCACGCAGACGGACGCGCGCAGCTTGCCCATCGCCGCCGAGTCGGCGCGGTAGGACAGCTCGGCCGGCGTGGTGATGGTGGCCGTGTCGCCCTCGATGACGACCTCGCAGCCGACGCTCCGCAGCACGTCGCCCATCAGCGGGACGTCGAGGATCTGCGGGCAGTTCGTGATGGTCGTGGTGCCCTCCGCGAGGAGGGCGGCGGCCATCAGTTTCAGCACGCTGTTCTTGGCCCCGACCACGTCGACCTCGCCGACCAGCCGGGCTCCGCCATGCACGTCGAAGTGCTCGCTCATGGCCGCCAATCATGCCCTCTCGCCCGGATTCGACCCGGGCGGGGGCCGCTATGGTGGCTTCATGGTCGTTCGCATCAACCGCGTGTACACCAAGGTCGGCGACAACGGCACGACGGCGCTCGGCGACGGGTCGCGCGTGCCCAAGACGTCCCCGCGCCTGGGCGCCTACGCCGACACCGACGAGGCCAACTCGGTCATCGGGCTGGCCGTCGCGCTGGGCGCGCTGCCGGCCGAGATCACGGACGTCCTGCGCATGCTGCAGAACGACCTCTTCGACGTCGGCGCCGACCTCTGCCTGCCGATCCAGGACGACCCGCCGTACCCGCCGCTGCGCATCACCGAGAAGTACCTGGAGCGGCTCGAAGGCTGGTGCGACGACTTCAACGACCGCCTGCCGAAGCTGACGTCGTTCATCCTGCCGGGCGGCACCCCGGGCGCGGCGTTCCTGCACCAGGCGCGCACGGTGTCGCGGCGGGCCGAGCGCTCGGCGTGGGAGCTCTACGAGGCCGAGCCGGCGACGACGAACCCGATCGCGCTCAAGTACCTGAACCGGCTCTCGGACCTGCTGTTCATCCTCGCCCGGCTGGCCAACCCCGAGGGTGACGTGCTGTGGCAGCCGGGCGGGCAGCCCTCCTAGATGTGATGTCCGGGGAGGTTGGTCAGCCGGGTGACCGGCGGCTTGCCGCCGGTTGAGCTGTGGGGTCGGTGATGATTGTAGAAGTGCAGCCACCCCGGTAACGCCGCCCGCCGCAGGGTTTCCGAGGGATAGAAGCGGGCGTAGGCCCAGCCCTCGGCCAGCGTGCGGTGAAACCGCTCGATCTTGCCGTTGGTCTGCGGCCGGTAAGGCCGGGTCCGTTTCGCAGTGATCTGCAGCTCGGCGCAGGTGTCACGCCAAGCATGAGAGCGGTAGGCGGAACCGTTGTCCGAGAGCACGCGTTCGACGATGACGCCGCGGTCGGCGAACCAGCCCACCGCCCGGTGCAGGACCGCAGTGGCGGTGGCGGCGGTCTCATCGGCGTGGATCTCGGCGTAAGCGACCCGGGAATGATCGTCGATGACGGTGTGGACGAAGGCGGTGCCGGTGCGGGGATTGCGGTAGGCGTTGCGGGGCAAGCCGGGAGTGGCGCGTTTGTTGCGGGCTCCCTGCTGCCGGCCGAGGTAGCGGTGTCCGCCGCCGTCGGGGATGTTGCCGAACTTGGTGACATCGACATGGATCAGCGAACCGGGATGGTCGTGTTCGTAGCGGCGCAGCGGTTCACCGGTGACCCGGTCTATCCGGGACAACCGGTTGATCCGGCAACGCACCAGCACCGCGTGCACGGTCGAGGCGGGCAGGCCGAGGCGGCCGGCGATCTGGACTGGGCCCAGTCGGTGCCGCCACCGCAGCCGCACGATCTGCCGTACCACCGGCTCGCGTGTGCGGGTCGGGCTGTGGTGCGGACGCGAGCTGCGATCGGCCATCCCGGCCAGGCCCTCGGTGCGGTAGCGCTCGGCCCACTTGCGGGCAGTGTTGGCCGCGACCATGAACATCTTCGCTGCTGCGGTGCAGGTCCAGCCGTGTTCGACGATCAGGCGGGCGAGCCGTAGTCGGGTGCGTGGGGTGAGGGTGGCGTTAGGGTGGGACACGAAGGCCTCCGGGCGGTGATGTGGTTCCTACACAGCTCCACTTCACATCCGGAGGCCTTCACCTGTCAGCACGACAGGCCGCCGCTGGTCACCTCAACTCGGGACAACGTCCCTGGACATCACACCTAGATCCCCCAGTTCTCCCGCAGAGACCGCAGGGCCTGGTGGAAGCCGGGGAACGTCTTCTTCACGCACTCCGGGTCGTCCAGCGTGATGCCGTCGGCCAGCAGGCCCGTGATGCTGAACGCCATCGCGATCCGGTGGTCGCGGCGGCACTTGATCAGCGCGCCGGTGGGCGCGCCCGGCTGGATCTCGATCCAGTCGCGGCCGGTCTCGACGCCCACCCCGAGCGCGCGCAGGTTCTCCTCGCACGCGTCCAGGCGGTCGCACTCCTTGATCCGCGTGTTGTAGACGTCCTCGATGCGCACCGGCCCGGCCGCGAACGGCGCGATCGCCGCCAGCGTCGGGACCGTGTCGGAGATGTCGCGCATGTTCACCGTGACACCGCGCAGGCCCTCCGACGGGCCCGCGACCGTCACCGAGTCCTCTTCCAGCTGCACGTGGGCGCCCATCCGCTCGAGGACGTCCACGAACCGGACGTCGCCCTGCAGGGCCGTCGTTCCCAGGCCGGGGATCGTCACTGTGCGACCGGTGACCGCCGCCGCGGCCAGGAAGTAGCTGGCCGTCGACGCGTCGGGCTCCACCGGGTAGTCGCACGCCTGGTACGGCTGCGGCGGGACGACGAACGTCTTGCCCTCACGGCGGACGTCGACGCCGAAGCGCCGCATCATCTCCAGCGTGATCTCGACGTACGGCACCGACACGAGGTCGGTCACCGTGATCCGCAGCCCCTCCGCGGTCAGCGGCCCGAGCAGCAGCAACGCGGTCAGGAACTGCGACGAGAGCCCCGCGTCCAGGGTCAGGTCGCCGCCCTTGACGCCGTTCGCGCGGACGGTCAGCGGGTGGTGCCCCGGCTCGCCCTCGAAGGTCAGGTCGACGCCCAGCTCCTGCAGCGCGTCGGTCAGCGGCCCCAGCGGACGGCGGCGCATCTGGTCGGAGGCGTCGAAGTGGAACGTGCCGGTGCCGGCCGCGGCGAGCGCGGGCAGGAAGCGGGCCGTGGTGGCGCCGTCGCGGCAGAAGACGTCGGCGGACGCCACACCCGGCCCCGACGGCCGGCCCTCGATCGTCCAGGCGTCCGGCTGCCGGTCGACCTGGTAGCCGAGCTTCACGAGCCCCTCGGCGAAGCCCTCCGTGTCGTCCGAATGCAGCGGACGGCCGAGCACGGTGGTGCCGCGCGCGGCGGCGGCCAGGAACAGGCCTCGGGCGGTGACGGACTTGGAGCCGGGGATGTCGACGAGGGTCACGAACCCCAGTTTAGTGGGGGGCGATCTCCGCCATCGGGCCCCAGTCGGAGGCGTCCTGGACGTTGATGATCCGCGGGTTGTCCGAGATGTAGGCACCCAGGTTCGCGACCGCCCACTTGAAGTGGTCGGAGCCGACGTGCGCGACGGCGGCGTCCTGGCCTTCGAAGCCCTCGACCAGCACGTACGTGTTCGTGTCCTCGAGGCTGCGGGACCACTCGAAGAACCGGTTGCCCGCTTCGGCCCGGGTGTTCTCGGTGTAGTCCGCCACGATGTCCGGCCAGGCTTCCGCGTGCTCCGGTTTGACCGGGAACTTGACCACGATGAAGATCATGCGTTCAACCGTAGGCCAAAACGGCCGGGCCGGCTGTCTCGGTTTGAGACAACCGGGTCAGGAAGCGCGCGGGAGACGGCGCCCGGGCGGGGCCGATTCGAGCCAGGAGAGGAAGCCGGTGAGCGCACCCGGTCCCATGGCGATCTCGATCGCCTCCTGCGTCTCGGACTCGCAGCGCAGCACGATGGCGCCTTCGGGAACGGCGTAGGCCTCGGTGCCGGAGGGGTCACGGCGGTCGGCGATCTGCATGCTCGCGCGCTGGAACACGCGGTCCGGGCCGGAGCGCAGGCTCCACACCCGGTACCAGACGAACTCGTCACCCTCGTAGCGGCCGAGCCCCAGGTGCCAGCTGGCCCGCGCGTTGTCCGGACGCCACCGCAGCGCGACGCTCACGCCCCCGCCGCGGCGCATCCGGATCCACCGCTGGCCGTACCAGCCGACCAGCACGGCGAGCACGATCAGGAGCCCGAGTACCACCACGGTGATCTGCACGGCCCGGCTCCTGCCCGTCGCTCGCTCAGACCGACTGACCTGCGGCGCGGAGCTGGGCCGTAGCCCTGGTCCGCTCGGTCTCGTCGTCGGCGGTCAGGGCCGCCTTGGCCGCGTCGACGTCGATTTCGTCGGAAAGCTCGGCGCTTTCGGCGAGGATGCTCACCCCGGTGCCGGTGACCGACAGGAAACCGCCGTGCACGGCCGCACACACCGTCTCGCCGTCGGTGGTCGTCACCTTGACCACGCCACCCTCGACGAGCTGCCCGAGCACGGGCTCGTGACCGGCCATGATGCCGATCTCGCCCTCGGTGGTCTGGGCCACCACGAAAGTGGCGGTACCCGACCAGAGACGGCGCTCCACGGCCACCAGCTCCACGGACATCTCAGCCACGTAGCACTCCTTCGCTCGGGGTGTTGCCACCGAGTGTAATAGGTCTGTATCCCGGTATGAGAACGGCGGGGGCCCGAGTCCACAATGGACACTGCCCCCGCCGTCGTCAGGAGATCACTTCTTGGTGATTTCCTTGTACTTCTTCTCGAGGTCTTCGAGGCCACCGATACCCAGGAACGCCTGCTCCGGGTAGTGGTCGAAGTCACCCTTGGCGATGCGGTCGAACGACTCGATGGTCTCCGACAGCGGCACCGTCGAGCCCGGGATCTGCGTGAACGCCTCCGCGACCAGCATGTTCTGCGAGAGGAAGCGCTCGATCCGGCGGGCACGCTGGACGGTGAGCTTGTCCTCTTCCGAGAGCTCGTCCATACCGAGGATCGCGATGATGTCCTGCAGTTCCTTGTACTTCTGCAGGATCCGGATGACCTCGGAGGCCACGCGGTAGTGGTCCTCACCGACGATGGCCGGGTCGAGGATCGTCGACGTCGACGCCAGCGGGTCCACCGCCGGGAAGATGCCCTTCTGGAAGACACCACGCGAAAGCTCGGTGGTGGCGTCCAGGTGGGCGAACGTCGCGGCCGGCGCCGGGTCGGTGTAGTCGTCCGCGGGGACGTAGATCGCCTGCATCGAGGTGATCGACCGGCCTCGGGTCGAGGTGATCCGCTCCTGCAGCTGGCCCATCTCGTCGGCCAGCGTCGGCTGGTAACCCACGGCCGACGGCATCCGGCCCAGCAGGGTCGACACCTCGGAACCGGCCTGGGTGAACCGGAAGATGTTGTCGATGAACAGCAGCACGTCCTGGTTCTGCACATCGCGGAAGTACTCCGCCATGGTCAGCGCGGACAGGGCGACGCGCATGCGCGTGCCCGGCGGCTCGTCCATCTGGCCGAACACGAGGGCGGTGTCGTTGATGACGCCGTCTTCGCTCATCTCCAGGAAGAGGTCGTTGCCCTCACGGGTGCGCTCGCCGACCCCGGCGAACACCGACGTACCACCGAAGTTCCGGGCGACACGGGTGATCATCTCCTTGATGAGCACCGTCTTGCCGACGCCGGCGCCGCCGAACAGGCCGATCTTGCCACCCTGGACGTACGGGGTGAGCAGGTCGACGACCTTGAGGCCGGTCTCCAGCATCTCCGTCTTGCCTTCGAGCTGGTCGAAGGACGGCGGGTTGCGGTGGATGCCCCAGCGCTCGAGGTCGTCGCCGTAGCCGGGCTCGTCGAGGCACTCGCCGAGCGCGTTGTAGACGTGGCCCTTGACCTTGTCGCCCACCGGCACGGTGATCGGGCCGCCGGTGTCGGTGACCTCGGCACCGCGGACGAGACCGTCCTGCGGCTGCAGCGAAATGGTGCGGACGAGGTTGTCACCCAGGTGGGAGGCGACCTCGAGCGTCACGGTCTTGCGGAGCTGCTCGAACTCGATCTCGACCTTGAGCGCGTTGAACTGGTCGGGCACGGAACCGCGCGGGAACTCGACGTCGACGACCGGACCGGTCACCGACACGATGCGCCCCTTGGCGCGCGGGGCTTCAGTACTGGTCATCAATCATCACTTCCTGCTGCGGTGAGCGCGTTCGCGCCACCGACGATTTCGGAGATCTCCTGGGTGATCTGCGCCTGGCGGGCCTGGTTCATCTCCCGCGTCAGGTTGCCGACCAGGTCGTTCGCATTGTCCGAAGCGGCCTTCATCGCCGTCCGGCGCGCGGCCAGCTCGGACGCCGCCGACTCCAACAGCGCCGAGTAGATGCGCGTGTTGATGTACTTCGGCAGGAGCGAGTCCAGCAGCTTGTCGGCACTCGGCTCGAACTCGTAGCTGGGGAGCAGCCCGGCGGGCGTCTCCTCTTCCCCTTCGGAGTACTCGACCTCGAGCGGCGCGACGCGCTTGGCGATCGGCCGCTGCGTCAGCATCGACACGAACTCGGTGTAGACGATGTGGATCTCGTCGACACCTTCGATGCCGTCGGCGTTGCCCTGCGCGTCGTCGACGCCGGCCATGAACGACTCGACCAGCGTCTCCGCCGCCTCGACCGCGGCGGCGTAGTTCGGCTGGTCGGAGAAGCCCGTCCAGCCGTCCGCCACCTCGCGGTTGCGGAACCGGTAGTAGTTCAGGCCCTTGTTGCCGGTGACGTAGACCTGAGCTTCCTTGCCCTCTTTGCGGAGCAGGGAAAGCAGCTCTTCGGTCGCGCGCAGCACGTTGGAGTTGTAGCCACCGCACTGGCCCTTGTCACTGGTCACGACCAGGACAGCGGCCCGCTTCGGGTTCGGGCGCTCGACCAGCAGCGGGTGGTCGAGGTTGGCCGCCGCACCGGCCAGCGCCGAGAGCACCTTGGTGATCTCGTCGGCGTACGGCCGGGAAGCGGCGACCTTCGCCCGCGCCTTGGTGATGCGCGCGGTGGCGATGAGCTCCATCGCCTTGGTGATCTTGCCGATCGACTTGGTCGCCTTGATGCGCGACCGGAGTTCCCGGAGTTGTGCGGCCATGAGCTATCAGCTCACTTCTTCGGGGCGGGCTTGTTGACCTTGACGGTCTCCTGCCCGACCTTGTCGGCGTCCATCGCGTCGGCGTCGGCCCCGACCAGGGCGTTGCCGTCGGAGGTGGTGAACTCCTTCTTGAACTCGTTCACCGCGGCGACCAGCTTGTCGGCGGTCGCGTCCTCGAACTTCCCGGAGTCGCGGATCGCGCCCAGGACGTCGTCGTGCTTGCGGCGGGCCGAGTCGAGGAACTCGTGGTTGAAGCGGCGCACGTCCTCGGTCGGGACCGAGTCGTAGTGGCCGTTCGTGCCCAGCCACACCGTGCAGACCTGCTCCTCGACCGGGATCGGCGAGTACTGCGGCTGCTTGAGCACCTCGTACAGCCGGGCACCGCGCTCGAGCTGCGCCTTGGAGGCGTCGTCGAGGTCCGAGGCGAAGGCGGCGAACGCCTCCAGCTCGCGGTACTGGGACAGGTCGATGCGCAGCGAGCCGGAGACCGACTTCATCGCCTTGACCTGCGCGGCACCACCCACGCGGGAAACCGAGATACCCACGTCGATGGCCGGGCGCTGGCCGGCGTTGAACAGGTCCGACTGGAAGAAGCACTGGCCGTCGGTGATCGAGATGACGTTCGTCGGGATGTAGGCCGACACGTCGTTGGCCTTCGTCTCGATGATCGGCAGCCCGGTCAGCGAGCCGGCGCCCAGCTCGTCCGAGAGCTTCGCGCACCGCTCGAGGAGACGGGAGTGCAAGTAGAAGACGTCGCCGGGGAAGGCTTCGCGGCCCGGCGGGCGACGCAGCAGCAGCGAGATCGCGCGGTACGCGTCAGCCTGCTTGGTCAGGTCGTCGAACACGATGAGGACGTGCTTGCCCTCGAACATCCAGTGCTGGCCGATGGCCGAGCCGGTGTACGGGGCGATCCACTTGAAGCCGGCGGAGTCCGATGCCGGCGCGGCGACGATGGTGGTGTACTCCATCGCGCCCGCGTCCTCGAGGGACTTCTTGACCGCGGCGATCGTGGAGCCCTTCTGGCCGATCGCGACGTAGATGCAGCGGACCTGCTTCTTCTCGTCGCCGGTGTCCCAGTTGGACTTCTGGTTGATGATCGTGTCCACGGCGACGGCGGTCTTGCCCGTCTTGCGGTCACCGATGATCAGCTGGCGCTGGCCGCGCCCGATCGGGGTCATCGCGTCGATGGCGGTGATGCCGGTCTGCAGCGGCTCCGACACCGGCTGGCGCTCGACCACCGAAGCGGCCTTGACCTCCAGCGGACGGCGGTCGACGGTCTCGATGTCGCCGAGGCCGTCGATCGGGGCGCCCAGCGGGTTGACGACACGGCCGAGGTAGCCGTCGCCGACCGGCACCGACAGGACCTGGCCGGTGCGCTTGACCTGCTGGCCCTCTTCGATGCTTTCGAAGTCGCCGAGGATCGCGGCACCGATGGAGCGCGCGTCCAGGTTCAGTGCGACGCCCAGGACGCCGCCGGGGAACTCGAGCAGCTCGTTGGCCATGGCCGAGGGGAGGCCCTCGACGTGGGCGATACCGTCACCCGCGTCGATCACGACGCCAACTTCTTCCCGGCTCACGTCCGGGGCGTAACTCGAGACGTAGTTCTCGATCGCGCTACGGATCTCATCCGAGGAGATCGTCAGCTCGGCCATGTCTTTCCCGCTCTCGCTTCGTTCTTGCCAGTATGCAAAGTCTTGTGTGGCCGGGGACTAGGCCCGGGCCAGCCGCCTGCGCAGGGCAGCGAGCTGACCCGCCGCGCTCCCGTCGATGATCTCGTCGCCGACGCGGACGACGAGCCCGCCGCCGAGACTGGGATCGACCTCGACGTGCAGCGCGATCGACCGCCCGTAGATGGTGTCGAGCTTCGCACCCAGCTGGGCGGTCTGCTCGTCGGTCAGGGGGCTCGCGCTGGTCACGTAGGCGACCGAGCGCTGACGGCGTTCCGCGGCCAGCTTGACCAGCGCGTCGAGCCCGGCGCCGACACCGCGGCCCTTGGCCCGGCGGACGACCTGCTCGACGAGGGTCTCGGTGACCACGTCCACCTTGTCGGCGAACAGCCCGCGCACCAGCGACCGCTTGGCGTCGGCGGGACCGGCCAGGTCCGCCAGGGCGGTCTCGAGCTCCGGGTGGTTGGCCACGACGCGCGAGACCTGGAACAGCTGGGTCTCGACGGCGTCGATGTTGCCGGTCTTCTCGGCGGCGGTGAGCAGCGCGGAGTGACCGAGCGACTCGAGCCCGTCGACCAGCTGACGAGGGCTGGACCAGCGGCTGCCCGCCACGGCGTCGAGCACCTTCAGGGCCGGCTCGGACAGCTTGCCGTCGAACAGCCGGCGCACCAGCGTGGTGCGCGACTCCGGCGTCGCCGAGGCGTCACTCACCGCCCGGCGCAGACCGATCTCCCGGTCCAGCAGGTCGACGACCGAGAGCAGCTCGTCGCCGACCGTGGCCGCGTCGGCTCCCGCGTCGGCCAGAACCTCGCCGAGGCGTTCCTCGGCGAGGCCGAGCGCTTCACGGCTCGCAGCATGCAGCGTCATTCCGGTCTACTTCCCCGCTCCACCAGCGGCACCGGCGGTGTCCAGCTCCGCGAGGAACCGGTCGACGGTGCCACGACGGCGCGCCTCGTCTTCGAGCGACTCGCCGACGATGCGGCTGGCCAGCTCCACGGCGTTGCGGCCCATGTCGGCCCGCAGCTCGGCGATGATCTGCGCCTTCTGGGCCTGCAGCTGAGCCTGGCCCTGGGCGACGATCCGCTGGGACTCCGCCTCGGCGTCGGCCCGCAGTTCCGCCTTGATCTGCTCGGCTTCGAGCCGCGCGTCGTCACGGATCTTCGCGGCCTCGCTCCGGGCTTCCTTCAGCTGCGCCTGGTACTGCGCCAGCGCGGCTTCGGCTTCGGCCTGGGCCTTTTCGGCCTTCTCGATGCCACCCTCGATCTTCTGCGCACGCTCTTCGTACGCGGCCTCGAAGCGAGGGACGACGTACTTCTTGAGGATGAACAGCAGGATCAGGAAGGCGACGATGCCGAGGATCAGCTCCGAGATGTCGGGGATGATCGGGTTGTGCGTCTCGCCTTCAGCGGCGAGGAGCATTGCACTCTTCAGCACGGCGTCTCCTTAAGCGATGAGCTGCTGACTCAGGCGGCGGAGGCGATGAAGTAGATGACGATGCCGATCAGGGCCAGAACCTCGGTCAGCACGAAGGTCGAGAAGCCGATGCCCTGCAGCTTGCCCTGGGCCTCCGGCTGACGCGCGGTGCCGTTGATGACGGCGGCGAAGATCAGACCCACACCGATGCCCGGGCCGATCGCGCCGAGGCCGTAACCGATGGCGGCGAGGCCGGGGTTGATGTTGACGGCGGCTTCGGCGGCCTGGGCCAGAACGATGTTGCTCACGTGCATTTCCCTTCACTTCGGTCCACGCGCTCGCGTGAATCGGGGGCTTGTGTGTTTCTCAGTGCTCCGACGCCAGCGCGGCGCCGATGTACCCGGCCGACAGCAGGGCGAAGATGTAGGCCTGCAGCACCTGGATGAAGGCCTCGAGGAAAGTCATCCCGATGGCGAAGATCCACGCCACCAGCGAAACCGGCTTCAGCGCCCAGCCCGACGTCTCGGTCAGCAGGAAGGTGCCGCCGAGAGTGAACACGGCCAGGATGAGGTGGCCGGCGAACATGGCGGCGAAAACACGGATGGCGAGCGTGAGCGGGTTGAGGAAGAACTTCTCCGCGAACTCGATCAGCGAGAAGAGCGGCAGCACCGCCTTGGGCACGCCCGGCGGTGCGAGTTCCTTCTTGAAGTACCCGGCGAAACCGTGCCGCTTGAAGCCGGCGTAGTGGTAGACCGGGTAGACCACGAGGACCGCCAGCGCGACGGGGAAACCGAAGCGCGCCATGGTCGGGAACTGCAGGACGGGGATGATCCCGTAGAGGTTGTTCACCAGCACGAAGGTGAACAACGAGAAAACGAGCGGCACGTACGGCTTGAAGTCCTTCGAGCCGATCTGCTCGCGCGCGATGTTGTTGCGGCTGAAGTCGTAGATGGACTCAGCGACGAACTGCCCTTTGCTCGGAACGACCTTCAGCTTGCGGGTCGCCAGCAGGAAGTACGCCGCGATGATGACCACCGAGAGCACGACGAGCACCATCGGCTTGGTAACCCCGCCGAACAGCGGCGGCAACTCGAAGCTTCCGGCACCGGGCGGTGCGAACACCGCACCCTCGGCCAATACCAGCGCGCCCACTGGGCTCCTTCCGGTTCTCCCGGCCGGCGTTCACTCCGCCGGGGGAATCGTCACGATCTGGACTTAACGTACCCGATACGCATCGGGACGTCGGAGGCGGCTGCCCCACTGTGCGATGAACACGGCTTCACGTTCTGCACACGGGGTTGTCTCGCGTGAACACTGCCCTGCGGTCTACTTCGGACCAGCGGCGGAAGGCGGAACTACACGGTCGCCACACTGCTGATCGCGGTTCGTCTCAGGAAGCGCGCGGCCGAGGCCGCCACCCTTGACGCGGACCATACCAGCAGGTCAATCAGTGCCGTACACGCGTACTCCATACCCACCGATCAGCCCAGGACTTAGGTCCCGGGTCGACCCGGGACCCAGGTCCGGCGGGGGCCGGGACCCTCCCGGGAACGTCGCAGGCGAGCCGTCCGGGACCCGTTTCGAGAGCCGCGCGAAAGCGCACGCCCGTGACGCCGGTCACACTCAGGTGGCCGCAGGCCGGTTCACCGTGGGTAACGGAACTCCCCGGCAAAACGGACCGGGCTCAGGAGGGGATGATCGTCGGGATCTTGGTCTTGCGGAAGGCGGCGAACTCGGCCGCGGCGGCCAGCAGGATGGCCACGATCATGGTGATGCCGAGCGACATCGGGTGCAGCGCCGTGACGCCCTTCAGCAGCGTCAGCGCGCCGAACAGCAGGACGACCTTGACGACGTACCCGCCGAGCGCGATCACCATGACGAACATCGGGTCCTGGCCGGCGCTGAAGCGCATCATGCCCAGCGTCGAGAGCGACGCCAGCATCGCCAGCGCCCCGCCGACGAGCGAGCCCCAGAAACCCGGCATGCCGTTGAGGATGCTGAAGAGCACGATGCAGACGAGCACCGCCGGCGGGGTCACCAGCAGCGAAGCCTTCGTCATGGCGCGGGCCGCCTGCAGCACCACCTTGGCGTGCGGGTTCTCCTGCGCTTCGGTCGAAGTCTCGGTCTCGCTCACAACTGGCTCCCTGCTCGGTTCAACACCCGAGTGTAGAGACCCCTGCGGACTAGGTACGCGGCTGGTGGCGCGAGCGCAGCCGCGGGATGATCGAGACCCCCACCGCGAACACCAGGCCGACGCCGATGATCCAGAGGGCCGCCGCGTCGTTGAACAGAGTCACCGAGACCGCGCCGAACGCCAGGATGCCGGCCCACAAGTAGATGAGCAGCACGGCCCGGCGCTGGGAGTGGCCGATCTCCAGGAGGCGGTGGTGCAGGTGCATCTTGTCCGCCGCGAACGGGCTTTCGCCGCGGCGGGTGCGGCGGACGACCGCCATGATCAGGTCCAGCAGCGGGACGAACAGCACCGCCGCCACGACCACCAGCGGGGACAGCAGCGCGATCGCGTCCTTGCCGCTGAACTGCGGGTAGGGCACGCGCCCGGACGCCGACGTCGTCGCGCCCGCGAGCATCAGGCCGATCATCATCGAGCCCGAGTCGCCCATGAATATCTTGGCGGGCTGGAAGTTGTACGGCAGGAACCCCAGACACGCGCCGGCGAGGGTGGCCGCGATCAGCGCCGGCGGGTAGGTGCCGACGTCGCCGCCGGAGCTGTCGAGCAGGCCCAGCGAAAACGCGCAGGTGGCCGCCGCCGCGATGAAGCCGAGGCCGCCGGCCAGGCCGTCGAGGCCGTCGACGAAGTTCATCGCGTTGACCATCACGACGACCATCACGACGGTGAGCAGCGCGCCCTGGTTCTTGTCGAGCACCAGCACCGAGCCGAACGACGCGCCGGTGCCGCCCCACGGCACCCAGAACGACACCCACTGCACG
Source organism: Amycolatopsis sp. NBC_00355 (assembly GCF_036104975.1). Taxonomy (GTDB): domain Bacteria; phylum Actinomycetota; class Actinomycetes; order Mycobacteriales; family Pseudonocardiaceae; genus Amycolatopsis. The sequence continues at coordinate 5,110,310 of NZ_CP107982.1, forward strand.
CCGAAGATGACCAGGATCCCGGCGCACATCACCTGGCCGGCCAGTTTCGTCCAGGCGTCGAGCTCGAACCGGTCGTCGAGCGCGCCGATCAGCGAGATGACGCCGGCGGCGAGCAGCACGCCGACCGAGTCGAACGAGGCGTCGAAGCCGTGCGACAGCGCGGGCAGCTGGTGGGCCAGGCCCATCGCCGCGGCGACCCCGAGGTAGATGCCGATCCCGCCCATGCGCGGGATCGGCGCGACGTGCACGTCGCGCGCGCGGGGGTTCGCGATCGCGCCGACGCGGATCGCGATCCGGCGCACGACGCCGGTCAGCAGGTAGGTCACGGCCGTCGCGGTCAGCGCGACGAGGATGTATTCCCGGATCGGGAGAAGACCGGATGTGGGCGGCACGGGTGCGTCACGCTCGCGGGGTCGGGGTCACCCGCGACACGCTATCGTGCCGCGCGCGACGCCTTGATCCGGCTTCACGCCAACGATTCCGCGGGGACACCGAGCACCTCCGCGATGGCGTCCTTGCTCACGGCGCCTTCGCGCAGCACCACCGGTTCGGTGCCGGTGAGGTCCACGATGCTCGACGCGACGGCCTCGCCGCTGGAGCCGCCGTCGAGGTACACCGCGACCGAGTCGCCGAGCTGCTCCTGCGCGTCCTGCGCGGTGCTGGCCGGCGGCCGGCCGGAGACGTTCGCGCTCGAGACGGCCATCGGGCCGACGTCGCGCAGCAGCTCCAGCGCCACCGGGTGCAGCGGCATCCGCAGCATCACGGTGCCGCGCGCGTCGCCGAGGTTCCACTGCAGACTCGGCGCGTGGGGCAGCACAATGGACAGATCGCCGGGCCAGAAGGCTTCGATGAGCGCGCGGGCCTGCGGCGGCACGCCGAGAACCAGACCGTCCACAGTGGACCACGAGCCGACGAGCACGCCGACCGGCATGTCGGGGCCGCGGTTCTTCGCGCGCAGCAGGGCCTGGACGGCGCCCGCGTCGAACGCGTCCGCGCCGATGCCGTAGACCGTGTCGGTCGGCAGGACGACCAGCCGGCTCGACCGGACCGCGCCGGCCGCGGCGGCCAGCCCGTCGGCCCGGGAGTCCCGCTTGCTGCAGTCGTAGACCACGCTCATGGCGCCAAGGGTAGCCCCGCGCGCCGGAGGGGCCCGCCGCGGCAGGCCCCTCCGGGTCGTGGTCCCGAGGTGCGCGTCAGAAGCCGAACGCCGTGCAGCTCGCGGTGGCCGTCTTCGACGGGTCGCTCACCGACGTCGCCGTCAGCTTCACCCGGGCGGCCAGGTCACCGCCACTGCGCTTCGCGAAGGCGGGCACCTTCACGAACTGGCCGAACTTCGCCGTCGCCAGCTCGTTCGGCAGCCGCACCTGCCAGCCCTTCGCGTCGGTCGACGCGCTCAGCCGGTAGGTGTCGGTGTCGTACGGCGCCTTCGCGCCCTTCGCCGACCCCGTGTTGACCAGGCCGAAGTCGCAGGTCGCGAGCCCGCCGCGGGCGAACGCCGGCGGCGCCGGGGTCACCGCGGCGCCCCGCGCCTGGCTGCCCGCGCCGTCGAGCGAAGCGACCGTGACGGTGTAGGAGAGCACCCCCTTGCGGTCCCGGGCGAGGTCGGTGACCAGGAACTTCAGCCGGTTCGCCTGGTCGGTGTACTCGTACGGGCTCGCCGCCTCGGTGCCCGCCTTGAACAGCGCGTCGTTGAGCTGGCGGTAGTCACCGATGGTGATCTTCACCGGCGTGCCGTCCGGCTTGGTGTAGTCGGTGATGCCGATGTCCTGCGGGTTGGCGTCGATCACCCAGTCGAACGGCGCGTTGTCCTGGTTCTTCGTCTTGGTGATCATGACTCCGGAGTCCGGCGCGAAGGAGTCCGCGCCCATCCGGTCGACGACCTCGACGGTGTAGTTGTCGTAGCCACCGCCGTCGCAGAACGGGTCCTTGGCGCGGTCGCACTTCGGGCTCTTGTCGCCGCCGGTGAGCTTGATGTTCAGCCCGGTGAACGCACCCGGCTGCGCCTCGGTCTCGCGGGCGGTCAGCCGAGCCGACACCGGGCCGGACGTCGCCAGCTGGTTGCGGTCGAGCTGCAGCACGTCCGCCGGGTCGACGATGCCGAGCTTCAGCTTGTTGCGCAGCTGGTGCTGCGCGCCCATCGAACTGCCCTGCGTGGCCGGGATCTGCCAGCGCGTGTGCGGGCCGCCCGGTCCGTTGAACGTGCCGCGCGACAGCATGTCCCACGGCCCGCTGTAACTGCGGGACGGTGGAACGCCGAACGGGTTGTTGTAGTTGTCGCCGATGCCGAGGATGTGGCTGAACTCGTGGGCGTAGGTCGACTGCCCGGAGCTTTCGGCCTGCACCGAGCTGCCGTTCCCGGCGTTGGGCCAGATGCTGGCGGCCGACGCCCACGACGTCCACGGGACGTACCGGGTGGCGGCGTAGTTCGGCAGGTCGTGGTTCGGCGGGCCGAACGCGTCCGGGACGTTCTCCTTGGTGCCGAACTTCATCTCGCCGAACTCCTGCCAGGTCGAGCTTTCGTCCTGGCCGGCGGAAAGGTAGAAGACGAAGTCGAACTGGTTCGCGGCGTCGCCGACGTCGGCGCGCCAGGCGTTCCCGGCGTCCGCGCGGATGTCGCGGTCGCAGTTCGCGCTCGGCGGGCACGCGCCCGGCTGGAACTCCATGCCGTACTCGTAGGACTTGCCGGGCATCCGGTACGGGCCGAACGCCGTCAGCTGGACGCCGAGGCGGCCGCCGGAGTCCTCCATCCAGTACTCGTTGATGGTGTGCCCGTTGTTGAGGGCTTCGGGTTTGTTGAGGAAGTCCTGGTAGTACTGCGCGACGTTCGCCCGCGGGATGTTCGCGGCGGCGGGCCCGGGGTTGCCGAACACGGTCGACTTCGGCGGCTGCGTGACGACGAAGTCCTGGTCGGGGTAGTCGGCGAGGACGACGGCGCCCTTGAAGACGCGCTGCGTCGGCTTCAGGGCGGGGTCGGCCCAGTTCGTCCCGGGCACCTTGCGGTAGTCGGACCACGTCATGTGGTCCTGGTTCTCCCAGTGCGCGGCGTCGATCGGGGCGGGCCAGCCACGGGTGAGCGGTTCGGCGGCCGCGGTCCCGGCACCGAGCCCGGACAGGACCGTGACGGCGGCGAGCAGGGCGAGCGCTTTCGGGGTTCTGGCGCGCATCTGCGGCTCCTTCACTGGAAACCGGCGGTTTCCCGTGATCGACCGTATTGAGCCGCGCTGTCCCGGTTCTGCCCCGGAGCGAGGGTTTACCCGCTTGCCCCACGACGAAAGTCTGGCCGGTTTGTCAGGAGTACTCCGGCACTGTGGACAAGTCCGCCCGCGCGCCAGGCGAGCGGCACAGAACTGTCGGTGCCTGCCGGTAGCGTGGAAAACGGGGGCTGCTCAGCCCAGCCGCTTCGCTGTGACGAAGCGCGCGCGGCCCGTCAGGTCGTTGTGGCCCTCGACGGCCGTCAGCACCCGGCGCGCCCGGACCAGCGCCGGGACCGCCGAGCCGTGGGTGTCGTCGTGTTCGATGGCCAAGCCGCCGCCCGGGCGCAGCAGGCGGGCGCCCGCCGCGATCGCGTGGCGGATCACCGCCAGACCGCTCTCCTCGGCGAACACCGCGCGCGGCGGGTCGTGCTCGGCGACCTCCGGCGGCACCGGGGTGCCGTCCGGGACGTACGGCGGGTTGCACAGCACCAGGTCGACCAGGCCGTCGAGCTCGGCGAACATCGTCGGGTCGGCGATGTCGCCGGAGTAGAGCCGGATCGGGGTGTTGCCGGCGTCGGCGTGGACGTCCGCGTTGTGCCGCGCCCAGGCCAGCGCCTGCGGGTCGACGTCCACCGCGTAGACGACCGCGTCCGGGCGCGCGTGCGCGACGCCGAGGGCGAGCGCGCCGGAGCCGGTGCACAGGTCGACCACGACCGGGAACTCCCGGCCCTGCAAGAACTTGACGCCCCACTCGAGCAGCAGCTCGGTCTCCGGCCGCGGCACGAACACGCCGGCCCCGACCGCGACGGTGATGTCACCCAGCGCGGCCCAGCCGGTCAGGTACTGCAGCGGGATCCGCTTCGCGCGTTGCTGGACGAGCTGGCCGATGGCCTCGATGACGGGCGGATCGACCAGGGGCACCATCGGCAGCCGGCCGCGTTCGACCCCGAGCACGTGCGCGGCGATCACCTCGGCGTCGAACCGCGGCGAAGCCACGCCCGCCCGCTCGAGAATGCGGGTGGCCTCGATGATGGCCAGGCGCAGCGGCTGCCGATTCACTCGTCGTCCTTCACCTCGTCAAGCCTGGCACACCAGGCGGAACTCCCCTGTCAGGACACGCGCCGGTCCTCCGCCGTCCAGCGTATCGAGCGAGCGGTCAGCCGCCCTCTTCGGTCAGGTACCCGGCCAAGGCGCTGCGACGGCGCTGGAGCGTCCCGATCCGGTCGTCCATCGCCGTCAGCTCGCGGTGCAGCAGCCGCGCCAGCTCCGGGCAGAGGTCGAGGTGGGCGTCCTCACCGCTCGCGCACTGCAGCGCCGACGCGATCACCTCCGTGGTCAGCCCGGCCCCGAGGAGCCGGCGGATCTGCCGGACGCGGACGACGGCGTCCTCGCCGTAACACCGGTAGCCGTTGCGGTCGCGCGACGCCGCCAGCAGACCCTGTTCCTCGTAGTAGCGCAGCAACCGCGTGCTGACGCCCGTCCGTCCCGCGAGTTCACCGATCCGCATCCGTCCCCCGGACTTGACCTTCACACTGGTGTGAAGACCTAACGTCGCCGGCATGACCGAACATTTCCACCGCGTCGTCCGCGGCACCGGCCCGGGCCTGCTGCTCGCCCACGGCGGGGGCGGCAGCGTCGAGGGCAACTCGCCGACGAGCTGGTCGCGATCGGCGCCGGTCTGGAGCGGTTCGCGGTCCTCGGCTACTCGCTGGGGTACGGCCGTCGCGGTCCGCGCCACCACGCGGCACCCCGATCGTGTCACCGGTCTGGTCCTGACCAGCGGTTTCGCCCGGCTCGACAACTCGCGAAGTCCCTCACGCCGGTCGCGAGCGGCCGCGACCAGCTCGAAAGCCCCGACACCCGGGCAGCTCGAGACGGCCGTCGACCAGCTCGCCGCGATCGAAAAGTTCCTCGGGAGGCTGTCGTGAACCTCGAAGTCGTACTGCCGAACGAACACCCGGACCTGCCGCCCGAACGCCCCGCCGAGCTGGCGCGGCTCGCCGAAGAGCTCGGCTGTCGCACGGCGTGGCTGCCCGACCACCTGATCCCGCCCGGCGCGTTCGGCGACGTCTTCGGCGGGGTCTACGAGCCGCTCGTCACCCTCGCCCACATCACCGCGCTGACCAGCCGGATCCGGCTCGGGACGTCGGTGCTGATCGTGCCGCTACGGGAGCCGTTCGCGCTGGCCAAGCAGGTCGCGACCCTCGATGCGCTGTCCGGGCACCGGTTCGACCTCGGCGTCGGCACCGGCTGGAACAAGCCCGAGTTCGCCGAGGTCGGGGCCGATTTCGCCGGGCGGGGGAAGCGCACCGACACCACCCTCGACCTGCTCGCGGAGCTGTTCCGGACCGGCCGCGGCCCGGGCGGCGGGTACTTCGAGCCGCGGCCGGCGGGCCCGGTGCCGATCACCGTCGGCGGCAACTCCACGATCGCGCTGCGGCGCGCCGCCCGCGTCGGTTCGGCGTGGCAGAGCGCCGGGCTGTCCCCCGCCGAGTTCGGCGAGCGGGCCGGGAAACTCGCGGACCTGGCCGCCGGCCGCGACGTGCGGGCCACTGCCCGGATGGAGTGGGACGGGACCGATCTCGGCGCCGCCGTCGCGCGGTTCCGGGCGTATATCCTGGCCGGGGCGGACGCGGTGGCCGTCCACTTCGGCCCGGCCGAGGGCTTCGACCGGCGGATGACCGCGTTCGCCGAGGCCGTCGCCGGTCCCTAGGATGCCCGAGACGCCGAACCCCCGGGAGCGCCAGTGCCGACAGAGCCGACCACGCGCCGCCGGGTCGCGTTCATCTTCCCGATCTACAACGAGGAAGGGAACATCGAGCTGCTGCAGCGCACGGTCGACGAGGTCACCGCGCCGCTGGCCGGGAAGTACGACTTCAGCTTCATCTACGTCGACGACGGCAGCAAGGACGGCTCGCTGGCGGCGCTCACCGAGCTGAGCGCCCGCGACGGCCGGATCACGGTCATCGAGCTGTCCCGCAACTTCGGCCACCAGATGGCCGTCACCGCCGGGCTCGACCTGGTCGACGCGGACGCCGCGATCATCATGGACAGCGACCTGCAGGACCCGCCGCGGGTGGCGCTGGAGCTCATCGAGAAGTGGGAAGAGGGCTTCGACGTCGTCTACGCGCAGCGGCGCTCGCGCCAGGACTCGCCGTTCAAGCGGCTCACCGCGAGCGCGTTCTACTGGTTCCTCGGCAAGATGGCCGCGGTCGACATCCCGAAGAACACCGGCGACTTCCGGCTGGTCGACCGCAAGGTCGTCGACGAGCTGCGCAAGTACCGCGAGCGCGACCGGTTCCTGCGCGGCCTGGTCAGCTACGTCGGGTTCAAGCAGACGGCGGTGCTGTTCGACCGCGACAAGCGGCACACCGGCGCCACCGGCTACCCGCTGACGAAGATGATGCGGTTCGCCGCCGACGGCATCGTCGGGTTCTCGACCACGCCGCTGCGGATGATCACGCGGATGGGGTACCTGTTCTCGCTGCTGAGCTTCCTCGGCGTGCTCTACGTCATCGGCGTCAAGCTGTTCGCGCCGGAGACCGCCGTGCCCGGCTGGGCGTTCATCACCATCGCGATGTTCTTCCTCGGCGGTATCCAGATCATCATGCTGGGCGTGCTCGGCAGCTACATCGGCCGGACGTACTCGCAGGTGCAGAACCGGCCGCTGTACAGCGTCGCATCGGTGCGGACGGGCGCGAACGAGACCGCCGGGGACAGCCGGAGCGGCGTCCGATGAGGCTCGTCACGGCCACGCAGGTCCGCTTCGGCATCGTCGGGATCGGCAACACGCTGGTCGACGTCCTCGGGTACGCGCTGCTGGCCACGCTCGGCGTGCCGACCTTCGTGGCGAACTTCGTCTCCACGACCGTCGGCATGCTGCTGTCGTTCACGCTGAACCGGAACTTCACCTTCCGGGCGAAGGACGGCGACGTCCGCCGCCAGGCGCTGCTGTTCTTCGTGGTCACCGCGTTCGGGCTCTGGGTGGTGCAGTTCCTCGTCATCACGCTGGTGAACCACCTGTTCCCGGGGATCAACCTGCTGGTGCCCAAGGGCGCCGCGATCGTCGTCGGGCTGTTCTGGAACTACCTGCTCTACCACTACGTCGTGTTCCGCCACCGGCCGGTGACGCCGCTACCCGGTGCGGCACCCGCCGACTCAGCGTGATCTCGTACGCTGGTCCGAGTGCGATCCCGTGAACTGCGCTTCGGCCTGGGCGTCTTCGTCCTCTCCCTGGGCGTCCTGCTGCTCCGGTTCCTCGTGCCGAGGCCGGTCGGAATGGCCGACAACGGCGACGGCTGGCGCCTGCTGTGCGACCTCGGCGGCCGGCACCCCGAGCTGAAGAGCGAGTTCTACGTCCACTTCAGCTACGGGCCGGGTTCGGCCTGCAAGAGCGACTACATCTCGAGCCAGGCGTGGCTCGACTGGTTCGCGAGCAAGCTCGGGCACGTGCTCGGCTCGTCGGCCGAGCTGAACCTGCTGGTGCTGGGCGCGATCACGTGCGTGCTCGTCGCCGCCGGCGTCGCGGCCACCGTGCTGGGCCTGGACCTGAGCCGCCGCAACCGCGTCATCGCCGCCGTCCTGCTGCTGCTCGTGATGGCCGACTCGGCGTTCTTCGGCTACTTCGCCTCGGTGCTCAGCGAAGGCGCCGGGTTCGTCGGCATGCTGCTCATGGCGGGCGGCCTCCTGCTGATGCACCGCACGGGCGCGTGGCGTTATTGGGGCGCGGCGCTGACCGTGGTGGGCGCGCTGATCGGGATCAACGCGAAGTCGCAGACGCTGCTGCTGATCCCGCTGTTCGTGCTCGCGCTGGCGCTGGTCCGGCCGCTCGGCGCGCGCGGCCGCACGCGCTGGCTGCTGCCGCTGGGCGTGCTGGTGATCGTCGGCGCCGGCACGGCGATGGTGCAGTCGAAGGGCGACCCGGCGAACGCCGAGTACCGCGAAGCCAACATGTTCCACGTGGTGTTCGACAGCATCGTGGACGGCAAGCACGACACCGACGCCGACCTGACCGCGCTGGGCCTCCCGCCGGACGCCAGGAAGTTCATCGGCAAGGGCTGGTGGGAAGCGAGCCCCTGGACGGACCCGGGCTACAACACCTACCGCGACAAGATCAGCCGCCGCAACGTCGTGCAGTACTACGCGTCGCACCCGGAGCGCACGCTGCAGATCCTCCAGCAGGGCGCGGTCGACACGCTCACCGCCCGCCCCGCGCGCCTGGGCAGCTTCGCCGAGTCGGCCGGCTTCCCGCAGATGGCCCAGGAGTACCGGGTGCCGGTGTTCTCCGGGCTGTCCGCGCTGGCCGCGCCGCTGGGCCTGTTCCTGCTGATCCCGTTCTGGCTGCTGACGGCGTGGCTGGGCATCCGCGCGTTCCGCCGGCACCGGCGTGAGTTCGGGATCGTGGTGTTCTTCCTGCTGCTGTTCGGGATCGGCCAGTTCGGCCTGTCCGCGCTCGGCGAAGGCGTCGAAGGCGTGAAGCACCAGCTGCTGACGCTGTTCCCGACGTTCCTGGCCGCGGTGTTCGCGGTGCTGAGCCTGCTGCCGCGGCCGTCCCGGGCCGTGCCGGAAGACGCCGGGGAAGAGCCGGAGTCCGAGGCCATGACCGAGGTCTTCGACGCCTTCCGGGAGCCGGAGAAGCCCGCCGTCCGCTAAACCGTTCCGGCCTCCCGGGCGTGGGGAAGGCGGTGGTCCGGGAGCAGCCCGGACACCGCTTACCTGTGGGAGGCAAGTGTGCGGTCAGCAGTACGGAAGTTCGCCGTCGTCGCGGGAGTCGTGGCGGCTGGGATCGTCGTGGCACCCGCCGCGCACGCGACCACCGCGGCCAAGCCGGTGCCGGTGTGCCCGGGTACCGAACTCCACAAGGAGGGCTTGCCCAAGCCGCTGAAGAACCAGCTCGGCGAGCAGGCCGGCACCCTGCGCCTGTGGTACTCCAGCGCGAACGGCGGCACCAACTGCGCGAAGGTCACCAGCGACGGGAACAACCCGAGGTCCATGTCGGTCAGCATCCGGACGGAGACTTCCGCCACGGTCACCGACTCCGGCCCTTACTCGACCTACGCGGGCGGGGTCGTGCTGACCGGGACCAACGGCCACTGCATCTACCTGTCCGGCAACCTCTCGCTGGGCAACGGCACGGTCAACCAGTTCCGCGCCTCGGCCGGACCGGTTGCCTGCGGCTGACGTGACGAGCCCGCCGTCCGATGCGGGCGGCGGGCGTCAGCCGGACTGCGAGGCCAGTCGCTCTTCGCGGTCCGCGGTCGCCAGGGCGTCCAGGACACCGTCCAGGTCGCCGTCCAGGACCTGGTCCAGGTTGTACGACTTGTAGTTCACCCGGTGGTCCGAAATGCGGTTCTCCGGGAAGTTGTACGTGCGGATGCGCTCCGACCGGTCGACCGTGCGGACCTGGGAGCGGCGGGCGTCGGACGCCTTGGCCGCGGCCTCCTCCTCGGCGACCGCCTGGAGGCGGGCCTGCAGGACCTGCAGCGCGCGGGCGCGGTTCTGGATCTGCGACTTCTCGTTCTGGCACGAGACGACGATGCCGGTCGGCAGGTGGGTGATCCGCACCGCCGAGTCGGTCGTGTTGACGCTCTGGCCGCCCGGGCCCGACGAGCGGAAGACGTCGATGCGCAGGTCGTTCGGGTCGATCTCGACCTCGACCTCTTCGGGCTCCGGGTAGATCAGCACCCCGGACGCCGACGTGTGGATCCGGCCCTGCGACTCGGTCGCCGGCACGCGCTGGACGCGGTGCACGCCGCCCTCGAACTTCAGGCGGGACCAGACGCCGTCGACGACCGCCGACTTCGTCTTGATCGAGAGCGTGACGTCCTTGAAGCCGCCCAGGTCGGAGTCGACCGAGTCGAGCACCTCGGCCTTCCAGCCGTGCCGCTCCGCGTAACGCAGGTACATCCGCAGCAGGTCGCCGGCGAACAGCGCCGACTCCTCGCCGCCTTCACCGGACTTGATCTCCATCACGACGTCGGAGCCGTCGTACGGGTCGCGCGGCAGCAGCAGCTCGGTGAGCTTCGACTCCAGCTCGGGGATCCCGGCGGCCAGCTCCTCGGCCTCCGCGGCGAACCCGGAGTCCTCCGCCGCCAGCTCCCGCGCGGCCACGAGGTCTTCGCGGGCGGAGTCGAGCGAGTGGACGGCGCGCACCACGGGCGTCAGCTCGGCGTAGCGGCGGCCGAGCTTGCGGGCGCGCGCCTGGTCGGCGTGCACCGCCGGGTCCGCGAGCTGGGTCTCCAGCTCCGCGTGTTCGGCGAGCAGCCCCTTGAGCGAGCTCGAATCCACCTCTGCCACCTCTCAGCTCGGTTTTCCGGACAACGAAACGGCGCCCACCCGAACGTGCGGGTGGGCGCCGTCGACCAAGCTACTTGGCTTCGGCGTCCTTCTTCTGACGCTTGCCGTAGCGAGCCTCGAAGCGCGCGACGCGGCCACCGGTGTCCATGATCTTCTGCTTGCCCGTGTAGAACGGGTGGCAGTTGGAGCAGATCTCGACGTGGATGGAGCCGCTGGTCTTCGTGCTGCGCGTGGTGAAGGTGTTACCGCAGTCGCAGTCGACGTTCGTGACCACGTACTCGGGGTGAATACCGCTCTTCATGGTGTCCTCTCTCGTTGGCTCCGGGTCCCCAGTCTTCGAGCGGGGTGAACCGGCGCCGGACTTCAGCGGGTAATTCTGCCAGACAGGCTGACAGGTACTTGAACAGACCCCGTTGACCTGGTATTCCCGCCCCGGAACGCCGTGAAGGCCCCCTTCCCGGCCACAAGAGCCGGTAAGGGGGCCTTCACGGACTTACGACCGGAACTTCAGTCGTCCTCGTTGCCGCCGAGGGCGGTCTTCGAGACCTGCATGAGGAACTCGGTGTTCGTCTTCGTCTTGCGCAGCCGCGAGATCAGCAGGTCGATGGCCTGCTGCGAGTCGAGCGCGTGCAGCACCCGGCTCAGCTTCACGGTCACGGCCAGCTCGTCCGGGTTGAGCAGCAGCTCGTCCTTACGAGTACCCGACGGGTTGACGTCGACGGCCGGGAACACGCGGCGCTCGGCGATCTTGCGGTCGAGCTTGAGCTCCGCGTTACCGGTGCCCTTGAACTCTTCGAAGATGACCGTGTCCATCGTCGACCCGGTCTCCACCATCGCCGTGGCGAAGATGGTCAGCGAACCGCCGTTCTCGATGTTGCGCGCCGCGCCGAGGAACCGCTTCGGCGGGTAGAGCGCGGTCGAGTCGACACCACCGGACAGGATCCGGCCGGACGCCGGGGCCGCCAGGTTGTACGCGCGGCCGAGCCGCGTGATCGAGTCGAGCAGCACGACGACGTCGTGGCCCATCTCGACCAGGCGCTTGGCCCGCTCGATGGACAGCTCCGCGACCGAGGTGTGGTCCGCCGGCGGCCGGTCGAAGGTGGAGGCGATGACCTCACCCTTCACCGAGCGCTGCATGTCCGTGACCTCTTCCGGACGCTCGTCCACGAGGACGACCATCAGGTGGCACTCGGGGTTGTTCGTCGAGATCGCGTTCGCGATGTCCTGCATGATCGTGGTCTTACCGGCCTTCGGCGGTGACACGATCAGGGCACGCTGCCCCTTGCCGACCGGCATGATCAGGTCGATCACACGGGTCGTGAGCTTGTGCGACTCGGTCTCGAGGCGCAGCCGCTCGTTCGGGTACAGCGGGGTCAGCTTGGTGAAGTCGGGACGCCGCTTGGCCTCGTCCGGCTCCAGGCCGTTGATCGAGTCGACGCGCACCAGCGGGTTGAACTTCTGCCGCTGCTGCTCGCCGTCACGCGGCTGGCGCACGACGCCGGTGATGGCGTCACCACGGCGCAGGCCGTACTTGCGGACCAGCGAAAGCGAGACGTACACGTCGTTCGGGCCGGCGAGGTAACCCGACGTCCGGACGAACGCGTAGTTGTCGAGCACGTCCAGGATGCCCGCGACGGGCAGCAGGACGTCGTCCTCGCGGATCTCGGTGTCCGGCGAGCCGCCGACCTCGCGCTGGCCGCCACCACTGCCGCGACGGCGACGGTCGCGGAAGCGACGGCCGCGACGGCCGCCTTCCTCGTCGTCGTCCTGCGGCTGCTGGGCGCGGTTGTCGCGGTTGTCACGGTTGTCCTGACCGCCGCGGCTGCCACCGTCCTGCTGGTTGCGCTGACGGTTGCCGTCCTGGCCCTGCCGGTTGTCGTTCCGGTTGCCCTGACGCTGCTCGCGCTGACCGCCCTGCTGGCGGTCGCCACCCTGCTGCCGGTCGCCGCCACCCTGACGCTCACCCTGCTGGCGGTCGCCGCCGTTCTGGCGGTCACCACCCTGCTGGCGGTCGTTCTGGCGGTCGCCGCTCTGGCTCTCGGGCGCACCGGCGGCGCGGTTCGAACCGCGGCGACGCCGGCTGCGGCCGCCCTCCTCGGGCGCGCCGTCCTGGCCCTGCTGGCCGTCCTGCTTGTCCTGCTGCGGGCGCTCGGCCTGCGGCTGGGTGTCCGCGACGGGCGCAGCCGGCGCCTCGACGGACGCCTCCGGGACCACGGCCTTCTTCGGCTCCGGCTTGGTCGCCGGGGCCTCGGCCTTGGGCTCGTTCTTCGGGGCCGCCTTGGGCGCATCGCCGAGGCCGTCCAGAGGCAGGGTCTCGGCAGCCGCACGCTTGCGAGACTTGCCCTGACGCTCACGGATCGCGGCGATCAGATCGCCCTTGCGCATACCCGTCGTCTCACCGACGCCGAGCTCCCCAGCCAGCGAACGCAGTTCGGCCACAGTCTTGCCGGTCAACCCGCCGACCGTCTTCTTGGGAGCGGGGGCCGTGCCGTTCGACTCTGCGGCGCCGTTACCCACGTCGCTCAAAAGATCGGTGTTGCTCACACATGTCCTTCCTGACCGATCCACGCCTCCAGGCGGATCAGCGGACTGCCGCTCGCTTCTGATCGCGAACCGGCGTAACTGCCCCCCGATACGGGAGATGAGCTCTTCGGCCGTGCGAAACACAGCTGGAGCGCCTCCACCACAGGGGTTTGCGTCCTCCATTCGGAGGATGCGGAATCCGACACCGCCGAGACCGGAAACCCGCCTGCGTCCCTCCGCGTTACCCCGCTTGCCAGGCGGTGCGGATCTGGCGGATCGACGAAGGATGCGATCCGGGAAACTCCCCTGGACCGGCATCGGGTGCGGAAACGCACGGTGATCGAACGCCCCCGAGGGTAGACCGCGCCGGTGCCGGGTGCAACAACCACCCCCCGCGTGGCGGCCCCCACCGCAGGCACGTGACCCAGCCTTTACTGAGCCGCAACCTGCACACCCGCGAGATCCGCGGGCAGCTCGTAGACGTCGAAACCCTCAACACCGGCCCCTGGCGGCAATATTCCCGTCGTGGTCAGCGCGAGCACCGTCGGGCCCGCGCCGGAGATCGCCGCGGCCACGCCTTGTGCACGGAGCGTGTCCACCAGTCCGGTGCTCGCCGGGTACGCGGGCGCCCGGTAGTGCTGGTGCAGGCGGTCTTCGGTGGCCGCCAGCAGCAGCTCCGGTTTCGCCGTGAGCGCGTGCACGGCGAGCGCGGCGCGGCCCGCGTTGTGCGCGGCGTCGCGGTGCGGCACGGACGCCGGCAGCAGGCCGCGGGTGGTCGCGGTGGCCGAGCGGACCGCCGGGACCGCGACGACCGGCCGGATCGAGGCGTGCGGGGTCAGCCGCTCGGCGCGGAACTCCGCGCCTTCGCACCAGGCCAGCACGAGGCCGCCGAACAGGCTCGCCGCGGCGTTGTCCGCGTGGCCCTCGAAGCCCGCCGCCAGCTGCAGCGCGTCGAATTCGTCGATCTCCCGGTCCGCCAACGCGTACCCCGCCGCGACGCCGGAAACCACCGCGGCCGCCGACGACCCGAGCCCGCGCGCGTGCGGGATCGCGTTGAAGCAGCGAAGGTGCAGGCCGGGCGGGTCGACGCCGAGGTGCGCGCAGGTCCGCCGGATCGCCCGCACCACGAGATGGGTCTCGTCGGTGGGCACGTCGGCGACACCGCCCGCGCCCGCGTCGATCACCTCGACCTTGAGGCCTCCGTCGGTGACCTGCACCTCGACGACGTCGTAGAGCGCCAGCGCCAGGCCGAACGCGTCGAAGCCCGGGCCCAGGTTCGCCGTGGACGCCGGGACGGTCACGCGGAACCCGCTCATCGCAGGTCCAGCGCCGCCGCGACCGCCGAGGGGTCCACCGCCAGCGGTTCGACCTCGACGTTGCCCGCCAGCGCCGTCTGCGGGTCCTTCAGGCCGTGGCCGGTGACGGTGCAGACGACCGTGGCGCCCTTCGGCAGCCGGCCGTCGGCGGCCGTCGCGAGCAGGCCGGCCACGCTGGTGGCCGACGCCGGCTCGACGAACACGCCTTCACGCCCGGCGAGCAGCCGGTACGCCTCGAGGATCTTCTCGTCGGTGACCGCTTCGAACAGCCCGTGGGACTCGTCCTTCGCCTTGACCGCGGCGCTCCACGACGCCGGGCTGCCGATCCGGATCGCGGTGGCGATCGTGTCCGGGTCGCGCACCGGTTCGCCCAGCACCAGCGGCGCGGCGCCGGCCGCCTGGAAGCCGAACATCCGCGGGGTGTTCTTCACCACACCGTCGGCCGCGTACTCCGAATACCCCGCCCAGTAGGCGGTGATGTTGCCGGCGTTGCCGACCGGCAGGCAGTGGATGTCCGGTGCCCGGCCGAGCGCGTCGCAGACCTCGAACGCGGCGGTCTTCTGGCCGGCGATGCGCACCGGGTTCACCGAGTTGACGAGCGTGACCGGGTAGTCGGCCGCAGTCTTGCGGGCCAGCTCGAGGCAGTCGTCGAAGTTGCCGTCGACCTGCAGGATCCGCGCGCCGTGCAGCACGGCCTGGGCGAGCTTGCCCATCGCGATCTTGCCTTGCGGCACCAGCACCGCGCAGGTGAGCCCGGCGCGCACGGCGTAGGCGGCGGCCGAGGCCGAGGTGTTGCCGGTCGACGCGCAGATCACCGCCTTGAGCCCGCTGGCGAGCGCGTGCGTGATGGCCACGGTCATGCCGCGGTCCTTGAACGAGCCGGTCGGGTTGACGCCCTCGACCTTGAGGTGGACGTCGCAGCCGGTCAGCTCGGACAGGTAGCGGGCGGGCAGCAGCGGGGTGTTGCCCTCCCCGAGCGTGATCACCCGCGCGCCGTCGGGGACCGGGACGCGGTCCCGGTACGCCTCGATGATGCCGGGCCAGGCCTGGATACTCATGCGTCTTCGCCTTCCACCCGCATCACACTGACAACCTGGTGGACGACGTCGAGCCGCCCGATCTCGTCCACAGTGGACCGCAGGGCCGCGTCGGGGGCCTGGTGCGTGACGACGACCAGGCTCGCGCGGTCGGCGACGTGGAGCTGGCGGACCGCCGCGATGCTCACGCCGTGGGCGGCGAACGCCTGCGCCACCTGGGCGAGCACCCCGGCGCGGTCGGCCACGGAAAGGCTTACGTGGTACCGGGTCGGGGTCTGGCCCATCGGCCGCACCGGCAGCGCCGCGTACGCCGACTCGCGCGGGCCGCGGCCGCCGGCCACCTGGTTGCGGGCCACGGCGACCAGGTCGCCGAGCACCGCGCTCGCCGTCGGCGCGCCGCCCGCGCCCTGACCGTAGAACATCAGCTCGCCGGCGGCGTCGGCCTCGACGTAGACCGCGTTGAACGCGCCGTTGACGCCGGCCAGCTGGTGGCTGCGCGGGATCATCACCGGGTGCACGCGGGCGGACACCGACTCGACGCCGTCGTCGTCGGTCACCCGTTCGCAGATGGCGAGGAGCTTGACCGTGCGGCCGAGCACGCGGGCCGCGCCGAGGTCGGCGGCGGTGACGTCGGCGATGCCCTCGCGGTGCACGTCCGAGGCCGTCACGCGGGTGTGGAAGGCGAGCGAGGCGAGGATCGCGGCCTTGGACGCGGCGTCGTAGCCGTCGACGTCGGCGGTCGGGTCGGCCTCGGCGTACCCGAGCCGGCTGGCCTCGTCGAGCGTCTCGGCGTAGCCGGCGCCGGTCGAGTCCATCGCGGACAGGATGTAGTTCGTGGTGCCGTTGACGATGCCCATCACGCGGGTGATCCGGTCGCCCGCCAGCGACTCGCGCAGCGGGCGCAGCAGCGGGATGGCCCCGGCCACGGCGGCCTCGAAGTAGAGGTCGACGCCGGCGGCGTCGGCCGCCTCGAACAGGTCGGCGGAATGCTCGGCGAGCAGCGCCTTGTTCGCGGTGACCACGGACTTCCCGGCCTTCAGCGCGGCGAGCAGCCAGCTGCGCACCGGCTCGATGCCGCCGACGAGCTCGACCACGACGTCGACGTCGTCGGAGGTCACGAGCTTCTCGGCGTCGGCGGTCAGCAGCTCCGGCGGCAGCTCGGGGTGCTTGTCCGGGCGGCGGACCGCGATGCCGGCCAGCTCGACCGGCGCGCCCGCCCGGGCGGCCAGCTCCCCGGCCTGCTCGGTGAGCAACCGGGCGACCTCGCCGCCCACGGTCCCGCAGCCGAGCAGGGCGACCCTGATCGCCCGTTTCGGAGTGTCGCTGCGTTCAGCAGAAGCAGACACGGTTTCTCAGACCTCCAGGCGGAGCATGTCGTCGGTCGTCTCACGCCGCAGCAGCAGCCGGGCGCCGCCGTTGCGCACGGCGACCACGGCCGGGCGCGGCTGCCGGTTGTACGTGCTCGCCATCGAGTAGCAGTAGGCACCGGTCGCCGCGACGGCCAGCAGGTCGCCCGGAGCCAGCGTGTCGGGCAGCCAGCAGTCTCGTACGACGATGTCGCCGGACTCACAGTGTTTTCCCACGACCCGGGACAGCACGGCGTGCACCGGCTGGTCGTTGTCGCTCGCGGAGCGGGAAACCAGCCGGACGTCGTACACCGCGTCGTAGAGCGCGGTCCGGATGTTGTCGCTCATTCCGCCGTCGACGCTGACGTACCGGCGCACAGCGTTGTCGCCGAGCGCGACGTCCTTGATGGTGCCGACCTCGTACAGCGTGATCGTGCCGGGCCCGGCGATCGCGCGGCCCGGTTCGCCGGCGATGCGCGGCACCGGCAGGCCGGCGTAGGCGCACTCCTTGCGGACGATCTCGCGGATCTGCGTGATCATCTGCGCCGGCGGCGGCGGGTTGTCCTTGTCGGTGTAGGCGATGCCGAACCCTCCGCCGAGGTCGACCAGGTTCAGCTGGTCGAGCAGCTCGGGGCCGTGTTCCTTGGCCAGCTCGGCGAGCAGCCCGACGACGCGGCGGGCGGCGACCTCGAAGCCGTCGGCGTCGAAGATCTGCGAGCCGATGTGGCTGTGCAGGCCGGTCAGCTTCAGCGACGGCGCGTTGAGCACCCGCCGCACCGCCTCCGCGGCGTCCCCGGCGGCCAGCGAGAAGCCGAACTTCTGGTCCTCGTGGGCCGTCGCGATGAACTCGTGGGTGTGTGCCTCGACGCCGACGGTGACCCGGATCAGCACCGCCTGCACGACGTCGTGGCGCGCGGCGATGTCGGCCAGCCGGGCGATCTCGTAGTACGAGTCGAGCACGACCGTGCCGACGCCCGCGACGACCGCGGCTTCGAGCTCCGCCGGCGACTTGTTGTTGCCGTGGAAGGTGATCCGCTCGGCCGGGAAGCTCGCGCGCTGCGCCACGGCGAGCTCGCCGCCGCTGCAGACGTCCAGGCTCAGCCCCTGCTCGGCCACCCAGCGGGCGATCTCGATGGAGAGGAACGCCTTGGACGCGTAGTGCACGAGCGACGGGTCGTCGAACGCCTCGGCGTAGTCCGCGCAGCGGGACTTGAAGTCGGCCTCGTCGACCACGAACAGCGGCGTGCCGTGCTGCTCGGCCAGCTCGCGCACATCGACGCCGGCGATCCGCACGACGCCGTCGGCGCCGCGGAAGGTGTTGCGGGGCCAGACCTTCGGGTAGAGCCGGTCGAGCTCGTCGCCGCTCGCGGGCGGGAACCCGGAGGAGTCGGCGTGGGGGTAGACGTCGGCGTGCCGTGGGCCCGCGGGGTGCGCCATCGATTACATCCGTTCCGGAGCAGAGACACCGAGCAGGGCGAGGCCGTTGGCCAGGACCTGGCGGGCCGCTTCGCACAGCGCGAGCCGCGCGTGGGTCAGCGGAGTCACCTCTTCGTCGCCCTGGGGCAGCACGCGGCCCACGGTGTAGAACTTGTGGTAGGCGCCCGCGAGTTCTTCGAGGTAGCGCGCGATCCGGTGCGGCTCCCGCATGTCGGCGGCCCGACGCACCATTTCCGGGAACTCGCCGATGGTGCGGATCAGGTCGCCCTCGGCGGTCAGCGTCAAGAGTCCGAAGTCGACGTCCGAAAAGGACTCGGCGGACTTGATGCCCAGGTCGGCCGCGTTGCGCTGCAGCGACGCCAGCCGCGCGTGGGCGTACTGGACGTAGTAGACCGGGTTGTCGTTGGAGTGCTTGCGCAGCAGGTCCAGGTCGACGTCCAAAGAGGAGTCGACGGAGTAGCGGATCAGCTCGTAGCGGGCCGGGTCGACGCCGACCGCCTCGACCAGGTCCTCCATCGTGATGACGGTACCGGCGCGCTTGGACATCCGCACCGGCTTGCCGTCGCTGACCAGGTTGACCATCTGGCCGATCAGCACCTCGACCGTGGCCGGGTCGTCGCCGAACGCCGCCGCGGCCGCCTTGAGCCGGGCGATGTAGCCGTGGTGGTCCGCGCCGAGCATGTAGATGCAGAGGTCGAAGCCGCGGTTGCGCTTGTCCTTGAAGTAGGCGAGGTCGCCGGCGATGTAGGCCGGGTTGCCGTCCTGCTTGATGACGACGCGGTCCTTGTCGTCGCCGTACTCGGACGACTTCAGCCACCAGGCGCCGTCGGCGAAGTAGAGGTTCCCGGAGTCCTTCAGCTGCTGGACGGCGGCGTCGACCGCGCCCGACTCGTGCAGCGAGTTCTCGTGGAAGTAGACGTCGAAGTCGGTGCCGAAGTCGTGCAGGCTCTGCTTGATCTCGGTGAACATCAGGTTGATGCCGATGCGGCGGAACGTCTCGTGCCGCTCGTCCTCGGGCAGCGACAGCGCGCTCGGCTCGGCCTTGATGACCTCGGCGGCGATGTCGTTGATGTAGCCGCCCGCGTAGCCGTCTTCCGGCGCGGGCTCGCCCTTCGCGGCGGCGACCAGCGACCGGACGAACCGGTCGATCTGCGCGCCGGCGTCGTTGAAGTAGTACTCGCGGGTGACCTCGGCGCCCTGCGCGCCGAGAACACGGCCCAGCGCGTCGCCGACCGCGGCCCAGCGGGTGCCGCCCAGGTGGATCGGGCCGGTCGGGTTGGCCGAGACGAACTCGAGGTTGATCTTGGTGCCGGCCAGCGCGTCCCCGCGGCCGAAGGCGGCGCCGGCCTCGATGACCTGGCGCACGATGTCACCCTGCGCGGCGGCGGCCAGGCGGAAGTTCAGGAAGCCCGGGCCGGCGACCTCGGCCGAGGCGACGCCGTCGGCCGCCGCGACCGCTTCGGCCAGCGCCTCGGCGAACTCGCGGGGCTTCAGGCCGGCCTTCTTGGCCACCTGCAGGGCCAGGTTCGTCGCGTAGTCGCCGTGGTCGGGGTTGCGCGGGCGTTCGATGGTCACCTGCTCCGGCAGCACGGTGTCGTCGATGCCGCGTGCGGTCAGTACCTGCACGGCGGAGCTGCGGACCAGGTCGGCGAGAGCGGCGGGAGTCACTCGTCGAATTCTAGGTGTGCCCAGGTCGGGCGCTTCCGGCGGTCTCGGCGACATCACGGGACGGATCCACGTACCGCTTTTCGGGGGTTCCGGGTGGCGGAGCCCCCGGCCCGAGGCGAAGCCTCGGTGGGCACTGTGTTCGGTGGGCACTGTGTGAGGTGTTAACGGTGATCAGACGCGTGGTCTCTACACTGGCCCGGGCGGGAATCCGTCCGCAGCCAGCAGAGGAGAACGCGGGAGCCATGGCGAACCGGACAACTCGGAAAAAGGGGTCGGCTGTGAAGGCGGCCCGCGGTTCCGTCGTGAGCAAGAAGGGGACGCCGTGGGGCACGATCATCGCGGTCGTGGCCATCGTCGCCCTCGCCGCCGCCGTGATCACGTATTACATGATCGCGTCGGCGCCGAAGCGTGACCAGGCCAGCCGTGAGGAGGCCGCCGCCTCGTTCGCGCCGACCGCGTCCGACCCGGATCCGTCGAAGCGCATCCCCGGCGTGATCACCGCGACCTACACCGGCAGTGTCCACGTGCTCCCGACCGAGCGCGTGGCCTACGACAAGACCCCGCCGTTCGGCGGCCCGCACGACCAGACGTGGGCCACCTGCACCGGCATCGTGTACCCGAACGCCGTCCGCACCGAGAACATGGTGCACGCGCTCGAGCACGGCTCGGTGTGGATCGCCTACAACCCGCAGCAGATCTCGGGTGACGCGCTGAACCTGCTGAGCGTGCGCGCCAAGGACAAGCCGTTCACGATGCTGTCGCCCTACCCCGGCCTCGACAAGCCGATCTCGCTGCAGTCCTGGGGTCACCAGCTGAAGCTGGACAAAGCCGACGACCCGCGGATCGACGAGTTCATCGCGGCCCTGCGGTCCAACCCGAACGGCGTCTACCCCGAGGTCGGCGCGTCCTGCGACGCGGTGCCGGGCTCGTTCGACCCGGACAACCCGCCGCCGTTCGACTCGTCGAAGCCGGGCCCGGACGCGAAGCCGATGGACTACAAGGGCAGCACGGCCGCGCAGGGTGAGAACGGCGCCCCCTCCGCCGGTATGCCGACCGCGCCCGCCTCCGCCCCGGCCTCGGGCGCGCCGTCGCAGTGAGTTCCGAAGCCGACCTCGACCTCGACACCGACGAGGTCATCGAGCAGCCGACGTGGTCGCGCTGGGTGATCATCGGCGGGACGCTGCTGGCGGTGCTGCTGATCGGCGGCGTCGCGGGGATGTTCGTCACCCGCGCCGTCGACGACCCGGCGGCCACGGCCACACCGGCCCGCGACTCGGTCGAGGTCGGCTTCGCGCAGGACATGTCGACGCACCACCTGCAGGCGGTCACGATGTCGGGCATCGCCCGGGACCGCACGACCGACCCGGAGATCAAGCAGCTCGCGTTCGACATCGAACGCACGCAGCTCGAGCAGGTCGGCCGGATGAAGGGCTGGCTCATGCTGTGGGACCAGCCAGAGCAGGCGATCGGCGCGCCGATGAAGTGGATGACGGAACCGATGTCGGGCCACGACGGCATGTCGATGGCCCCGCAGTCGCTGTCCCCGGCCGGCGGCGCGCTGATGCCGGGCATGGCGACGGACACGGAGCTGTCGAAGCTGCGGTCGCTGTCGGGCCGCCCGTTCGACGTCTATTTCCTGCAGCTGATGCTCCGCCACCACCAGGGCGGCACGTCGATGGCGCAGTACGCGTCGGAGCATTCGAACCTGCCGGCGCTGAAGGCTTTGGTGAACAGCATCCTCACGTCCCAGGGCGCGGAGATGGACCAGATGAAACTGATGCTCACCGGCCGGGGCGCCCAGCCGCTCCCCTGAGTTCCGAGTGCCGTGAAGGCCTCCTTACCGGCCATAAGAGCCGGTAAGGAGGCCTTCACGGCTTTCGGGGACTGGGGGCCGGGCGCGAGCTGCCGGTGCCGGCAGGCACCCATCCTCACGGAGCCACGACCAGCGAGTCGGGGCCCGGTAGGGCGCGGCGCGGCCGGACAGCCCCTGCCGTGCCACCGCCGCACGCTGCCGCTGAGGCCGGGTTCGCGCAGGGGACCCGCGTGCGCGCGGCGGGATTCGAAACTGCGACACCTGCCTCCGGAGGGCAGTGCCCAGTCGGAAAACAGGTCGGAGGGCGTCGCTACCAGGAGAGTTCCTGGCAGCGGCGCGCGCAGTGCGGCGCCTCCACCTGCAGGGTCGCGTGCTCGATCGCATACCGCGTCGAGAGCAGGTTCTGCGCTTCGGTCAGCACGTCCGATTGCTGCGCCGGCGGGGCGAGCGTCAGGTGTGCCGAAGCCACCTCCATGCCCGATGTCAGGGTCCAGACGTGCAGGTCGTGCACGTCCGCGACGCCCGGCAGCGCCGACAGTTCCGCGCTGATCGCGCCGACGTCGACACCCTGCGGGGCGTGCTGGAAGAGGATGCGCAGGGCGCGGCGCGCCAGGGTCCACGTGCGGGGCAGCACGAACAGGCCGATCGCGACGCCGATGATCGGGTCGGCGTAACGCCAGCCGGTGAGCAGCGTCAGCGCGCCGCTGAGCAGCACGCCGACCGAGCCGATCAAGTCGGCCAGCACCTCGAGGTACGCGCCGCGGACGTTGAGGCTTTCCTTCGCTCCCGAGCGCAGCACCGCGAACGACACGATGTTCGCCGCCAGGCCGGCCGTCGCGGCCAGCAGCACCGGCAGGCCGGGCACCGCGGGCGGGTCGCTGATCCGGCCGACGGCCTCGACGAGGACGTACCCCGCGACGCCGAACAGCAGGATCGCGTTGCCCAGCGCGGCCAGCACCTCCGCGCGGTAGAGGCCGAACGTGCGGCTGACCGTGGGGCCGGAGCGGCGGGCCAGGATGATCGCGGTCAAGGCCATGCCGACGCCGAGGACGTCGGTGAACATGTGCGCCGCGTCCGAGATCAGGGCCAGCGAGCCGGTGGCGAAGCCCACGACGAACTCCAGCACCATGAACCCGGCGCCGATGCCCAGGGCGATCGTCAGGCTCCGGACATACCGGCCCGACGCGCTCGCCGGCGCGGCCGCTTGGCCGTGCCCGTGTCCGTGCCCCATTTCGCCTCCGTTCCCGGTCTACCGTCGAGGCCAAACATATAGTCGAATGCGCATATGTGCAACAGAGGGCAGCCTAAGTTCACCCATCCGGAAACTACCCCGCAGGCGCGCGCCGACCAATCCACCAGGAGGGGTTTCCCGCCTGGCGGACCGGTCACGCTTCGACGCCGGCCGCGTCAGCGCACGAGCCGGAAGAACCCCCGGACCTGCTGGACGAACAGTTCGGGCTGCTCGAGCGCGGCGAAGTGACCGCCGACGGGCAGGCTCTCGAACCAGCGCAGATCGGCGTAGCGCTGCTCCGCCTGCCGCCGCGACGGCCGCACGATCTCCTTGGGGAACACGGAAACCCCGGCGGGCACGGTGACCCGGGACAGGTCGCGGTCGTTGTTCTCCCAGTACATCCGCGCCGAGGACGCGGCGGTCGCGGTGAACCAGTAGACGGAGATCGCGTCGAGCAGCTTTTCCCGCGCGACGGCGTCTTCCGGCTGTCCCTTGTGGTCGGTCCAGGCCCAGAACTTCTCGGCGATCCAGGCGGCCTGGCCCGCCGGCGAGTCGGTCAGGCCGTAACCGAGCGTCTGCGGCCGGGTGCCCTGCTGCCCGGAGTAGCCGGCGCCGGTCCGCCGGAACTCCTCCAGGTCGGCGCGGGCCTGACGCTCGTCCGGCGTCGGATCCTCCTGGTCCAGCCGCACGGGCGCGAAGTTGACGTGCACCCCGGCGACACGTTCGAACCGCGCCAGCGCGTTGGTGACGGCGGCACCCCAGTCACCGCCCTGGGCGCCGTAGCGCTCGTAGCCGAGCGTCGTCATCAGCTCGTCCCACAGCTCGGCGACCCGCGGGATCTTGAGCGCGGGCTTGTCACTCCACCCGAACCCGGGCAGCGACGGCGCGACGACGTGGAAGGCGTCGGCGGGATCCCCGCCGTGCGCCCGCGGATCGGTCAGCGGCCCGAGCACGTCGAGGAACTCGGTGACGGACCCGGGCCAGCCGTGCGTCAGCACGAGCGGCAGCGCGTCCGGTTCGGGCGACCGGACGTGCAGGAAGTGCAGACCGACACCGTCCAAGGTGGCCCGGAACTGCGGGAAGGCGTTCAGCCGGCCGGCGAAGCCGAAGTCGTACTCCTCGCCCCAGAACCGGCAGAGCTCCCGCACGTAGGCGAGCGGCGCCCCCTGCGACCAGTCGTCGACGGTCTCGGCCTCGGGCCACCGGGTCCGCCGCAACCGCTCCCGCAGGTCGGCGACGTCGGCCTCATCGAGCGGTACCCGGAACGGCTCAACCACGACAGCTCCTTCAGGTGGGCCTCCCACGCTATCGAGACAGCCGGGAATGGATCAACTTTGCCACCCTGACCAGCGAGTACGCTTTGCGGCGCCCTGCCCGCGCGGGTCGCGGGGGATGCGCTAAGCTTCTGAAGTCGCCCAGCGATGGGCCCTCGTAGCTCAGGGGATAGAGCACTGCCCTCCGGAGGCAGGTGTCGCAGGTTCGAATCCTGCCGAGGGCACCCAGTTCCACTGCGCAAAACCGGCCCCTACCAGCGAACACGCGGTAGGGGCCGATTCTGATGTGATGTGTTCTCGTAGCTGATGGCGTCGGTGAACTTTGCCTCTCGCCCAGCAACTCGCGGCCACTCTCGGGGATCCGATATGCATCGCCGATGTTTGCGACGCTCGGCCATCATGGCCTTGCCAATCATCGGCATCTCACGTCAAGCGCCTCAACACTGCTAGAAACGCTCTCTGCCCAGCCCTGCTCTAGCGAGATTCGGCGGAGCAGGTAACGGATCTCCCTCGTCTCCCGGCCCCGTCCCCGCGGCGGCTGAGTAACCGCCGCGACGCGCGCAGGTAGCTCGTTACTGCCCGGTCAATGACCTGTTTGGGCCTAGCCGAGCCGCACGAGGACAACAAGGCTCGCATTGGAGGGAGGCCGACATGACACCGGGCATCGCGGAAGGCAGCCGTTGGCCGCCCACCAGCCTCCTCGGCAGGCTCTCGCCCCCGGCTCGCGAGCTACTGCTCAGCGCAGGCAAAGCGAAGGTGTTTGCCGCGAGGTCAGTGCTCATCCGGCACGGAGATATCGGCGATTACGTCCTGCTGCTGCGCGATGGAGCCGTCAAGGTCGCGGTGGACGCTGACGACGGCGACGAGATCCTGCTGGGCGTGCGGGTAGCCGGAGATCTTGTCGGGGAGATCGCCGCTTTCGACGGGCAACACCGGTCGGCGACAGTGACAGCCTGCGGCGAGGTACACGCCAAGCTCATCACCAGGGTCGAACTAGAAGACTTTTTCGAGCAGGTTCCAGACGCCCGTGACGAAATCGCCAGGATGATCGTAAGCCGGCTCAGGTGGTCGGACCGGCGCCGGATCGACTTCCTCGCGAGTTCACCCCCCGAGCGTCTCTCCAGACTCTTGGTGGAGATCGCGGAGGCCTACGGTCGGCGTCGGGACGATGGCAGCTGGGAGCTGGGAGTCCACCTCACCCAGGCGGAACTTGGCTCGTTCGCGGGCATGGCCCGTCGCACCACCGAAAAACAGTTCGCCACGCTCCGTCGCGCTGGCCTGGTCGAAGTGGGCTACCGGGAGATCACACTGCTGGACATGGCCGAGCTCAAAAGGCTGACGCGCACGATTTAGCACATTCCGCACCGGTGCGGAGACCTCATCGCCCGGATGGAGCAGAGTCACGGCGATGCAGCCGAAAGTTGCCACCGCGACCGCCACTGCTCTTTCCAGCGCTGCGTCCGCAATACCCGACGATCATCGTCACAAGTCGGTAACAGTAGAAACATATCCCCAGCCGGGACGACCTAGTAGGCGTTGCGACGCCTCGATGGCGCCGAGAGACCCCGATGCGTGGGTGACGTTGGAGGTAAACCCTTCCCATGAACCGAAATTCTGTCCACCGTTCCTTCGTCATCGTCGACATCGAAAAGTTCGGCAGGCGCGCCGATACGGACCAGCGATGGTTGCGCCGGCAGATGTACGAAATCCTACGCAACGCCATGTCCGACACAGGCATCGACTGGGAAACTTGCCACAGGCAGGACGCCGGTGACAGCGTCATTCTCCTGGTACCCGCGGAAACGTCGAAAATGCTGGTCACCGACACGTTCGTCGGCAGACTGGATCGCGAACTCGCTGGCTACGCCCGACGTAGCAACGAATCGGTCCGGTTACGGATGCGCCTTGCGCTGCATGCCGGGGAAGTCACCCAGGACGAGCACGGTTGGGTGGGCAGCGACCTCAACACGGCGTGCCGCCTGGTGGACCTGCAACAGGCCCGCGACGCGCTGTCGGACACGCCGGACGCGAACCTCGTCCTCGTGGTTTCCCATCTGTGGTACTCATCCGTGGTCCTGCAGGACCCCGTGCTGGTCGAGCATTTTGGCTTCGAACAGATCCCCTTTGTAGCCAAAGAGATCGACAGCCACGCCTGGTTACATATCAAAGGCAAGGAGCACCCCGCCGCCGAGCGGCCCACGGCTCCTCCGGCCGCATCAATGCCGGCTTCCGGCGCTTCGGCTCCGACAGGGGGAATTCACTTCCACGGTCCGGTCCACAAGGTGGGCGATCCCGTGCAGGGCGACAAAACTCAAGTAACGTTCGTGAGGTCTGATGACTGAGGCGATACCAGGGCCATCGGCCGCCGCTATCGAAAACCCGCAAGACCCGGACATGCTCGACGGTGAAGTCCCCGATGAGCCACAAGACGAAAAGTCGGTCAGCGAAGGGATCAGCGCGGCCGCGTCGAGCCCTGGCTCCACCGCCGTGCGCGGAGAGCAGGTACGGCAGGCCCGGCAGAGCTTCGCTTTTCTGGGCGATACCGAACTGCACGACGCGGTGGCCGGAAACAAATACCAATACACCATCTACACCGCGAACAGCGCGTCGACTCAAGGCGTTCACGAACTGAGTGCCGAATTCGTCGCCTGGTGCCGCAAGACGCTGGTCCAGCCCGAGGAGCCTGTGCCAGACCACCGTCGGGGGGACAGCCTGATCGAGATCTACCGGGCGGCGGCGGGCTGCGGCAGGACCGCATTGGCCGTCTGGTCGCTCGCCGGACCGGGCTCGGGGAAACGGATCTTCCGTGTGGACCCTCGTCGACCTCTGAACCAGCTGTCACCAGCCGAGTTACCGAAGTCTGTCGGGTACCTGCTCGAGGATCCGGTTCCGGATTTCGGGACTTCGCTGACCGCTTTCGACCTCACACGGCTGGCAGCGGAACTCGAAAAACGAGAATCGCGGATGATCATCACCGTGAAGTCCGAGACGACGTTCGCGGACAGCTCGGTCCACGGTTATGTGCGAGAGATCGCGCGCCCGCCGACCGCACGCCGGGTTCTCGAGTCGCACCTGAACCATCTCTTGCGGAACCCGCGCAAGCAGGCTTCGCTGCTGACTCGCGCGGACGTCACCGAGTTCCTCGATCGGGAACTTCCAGCGACCGGTCCCCTTCGCAAAGCCGCCGAACTGGCCCGGCTGATCCAGGCCGAGGCAGATCGGCCGGACGGGCTGGTGGCGATCGTCGGCGCCCAGCTGAAACGCGCCGACGAGAACGAGTTTGTCGCCTGGTTCGACGACCTGGGCGACCTGCGCTTGCACTGTTTCGCGATCTCGTTGGCCGTCTTCAACGGCCTGCCCTACGAAGCCGTTGCGGACGCCAGCCAGATGCTGCATCGCAAGTTCGACGTCGCGGGCGGGACGGCCGTGGCGACCCGGACGGTGCCGGCAGCGGCGAACCCGTTCGGCGAAAGCCGTGGCGGCCGGCTCCGGAAGCTTAGGGCCCAGGTCCGCCGCGAAGTCGTCCGCACTACCTGGGGTCAAGTGCCAGCCGAGGTGATCTCCTATCTCGACGAGACCTTCCCGCCGCGCGTCCTGCAGCACGTCTGGCGTGAGCACGACGGCGTCCGGGAAGGTTTGATCAGCTGGTTGCACGACCTGGGTGGGCACCGAAGCCTGGCCGTACGAGTCCGGGCGGCGACCGCAGCGGGCATGCTCGCCACTATCGCCTATGACCATGTGCGAGCGAAGGTACTGAGCCGCTGGGCAAGCAGTCGGCAGCAGATTCGCCGGGAGTCGGCCGCGGTCGCGTTGGCCGAACCGGCCGAAAGCGGCGACCCGAGGCTCGTCATCGCCGCCCATTCCCTGGCCAGGGAATGGGCTCACGGCAGTCCAGCACAGCGAGCGACCGCGGCGCGTGCCTACGGGCGCCTCGGCCTGAGCGATCTCGAAGCGGCTCTTCACGAACTCGAAACGTTGTCCGCGGGCGATTCCGGCTTCGATGTGGTTGATGCCGTGTGCCAGAGCCTGGCGGAACTGGTGGCCGCCGACGCACCCGGGACCACGACGCTTGTCCTTCGCCTGTTGACGCGCTGGTCGAAGAGCCGACAGACGGAGCGGCGAACCGTTGCAGGCTACTCTTTTCTGCTGCTGGCGGCAGATCTCGTGCTGAGCCCGGCTGAGGTCGGGGGCAAGACCACTTGGCCGAGTCTGCTCTGGTACGCCCACACCCGCGAAGGCCACCGGCCACTCATCGCGCAGTTGTGGGCCGACACCCTGAACTCGGCGACCACCGCCGCCCTCGCGCTGACAGTCCTCGACGAGTGGGCCGCGCTGGCCGAACACGACCGGACGGTGCGGCACGCACTGGCCGGCTTGCTCAGATCGGCTTGCCGGTCCGAACGTGTGGCTGCCCGGTTACGGCGGCAGGCCACCGGCTGGGCCACATCGGGACCAGGACGTTCGGCGCCGCAGACCGCGAAGGAACTGCTCACTGAAATCACGGGCGAAAGGACGGGGTTGTGAACCAGGTTGGAAGCCTAGTCAGTGTCCACGGCGAACTGGGTGCGGCGATGTTCCGCAAGCGCCCACTCGGCGCCGCGGGCGTGGAGGTGGTCTGCCAACTGGCCGACGGCACACTCGTGCCCGCCGGCCAGCTAGGCGCCTTCCAGCCTTATCGACGCCGGTACGACGTGGACGTCACCGACCGGTTCCACTCCGAGGCTATCGCCTTGCCGGCGTTGCGGGACACGTTCGAGTTCACCGGCTCCGTCGACTATGGCTGGCGGGTCAGCAATCCGGTCCAGGTTGTTTCACGCGGGGTGTACGACGGCCGGGCTCTGGTCCTGTCGGCCCTCCAGGATCGGATGCGTGCGATCAGTCGCCGCCACCCGGTCGAGGAATGCGCAGCGGTGGACGCGGAGATCAACGCAACCCTCGGCGGGAGTCCGATCACTCTTCCCGAAGGGATCACGATCTACCGGTTCAGCGTACGGCTGACGCTCGACGACTCGACTCGCACGATCTTGCAGGGCAAGCGCAACGTGCGCTACCAGGGAGAGATCGAACAGCTGCGCGTCGAGGCCACCGGACGAGCGCTGAGCGGGGACAACGGCTTGCTCCTGCTGCACCTCACCCGGCATCCGGACGACACGTCTTCGGTGATCGAGCTGATCACGCAGCACCACAAGGCGACCGACAAGCAACGCATCGAGCTGATCCAGGATCTCGTCGACCGCAAGATCATCCAGGACGTCGACCTGGAAGAGTTCGCCCGCGCACTCGTCCGGCAGGGCACCTCCGCGGTTCAAGGCGGACCCGGCCTTCCCGCGTTGCTCGGTCCGAGCACGTCCACGCCGGTGCCCGCGCCACCGCTGGTGAGCGGGACGATCACTCCTCCGACCGCGCCTATGGCCGCTGCGCCGCAGTCCCAGGCCCCTACTGGAACGAGTGCCGGGAAAAGCGGGGGTGTCACGAGCTGGAAACCGGTCGGCAAGGCGAAGCCGTGAGGTGGCGGCGGAACCCGGGCGCTCGGCGACGCCCGCTCGGCGAGCGAATGCGCGAGTTCTGGCTCGGTCCCAAGCCCACTGCTCTCGCCCCGCCCATCGAGCGAGTGTCCGCACCGCTGCACAGTTCCGGAGGGCGCACTCACGACGGCAGGGCCGCCCGGTCACGCTCCGGCCTGGAGCGACGTCCGGACAGCGACCACCAGCGCCTGCCGGTTCCGACCACGCAGCGATACCCCGAAGGCCGGATCATCTCTCACCCAGAACGCGCGGGCGCCACAGCCGATCAGTCCCCTGCGCCCGCCCTCGACCGTCGTTCGCTGCCGCAGGATCCACCGGATGTCCCAGCTGGCGGGAATCCGCCTCGGCTAGCCGGGCACGCCAAAGCAGCGCGCTACCCCTGGCATCTGCCGGTCGAACCCGCGCCGTCCGCAGTCGCGGCCGACCAGGCGGTGCTCGGCGACCTGGAAATCCGTGCCGCGTCCGTGGTGGGAGCCGATCACCGCTGTACCCCAGCAGCGACCGCGAGGCAGGACGCCTACCGGCTGGGCAGGGACGCAGCCGGCCGGTATCTACTGGTCGCCGTCGCCGACGGAGTGTCCGAGGCGACCCGGTCCGACATCGGGGCCACTGTGGCCGCCCGGGCCTCGGTCGACCTACTACGCCGGCAACTCGACGATGGTGTGTCACCCGCGGAGATCGACTTCAGGGAACTGTTCAAGACGGTGGCCCAGCACATCGTGGGAGCTGCGAGCCAGGTTCAGGCCGAACCCCAGGAACTGCTCACCGCCCTGATCGTCGCGATCGTGCCCACCGCTCCGGAAGACCTGCGAGGTGGACGTACCGTCCGGCTCGCCTCCGTAGCCGATGTCAGCGCCTGGCGCCACGAGGAAACGACCTGGCGTCAGCTGGCCGGAGAAGTGAAGTCCGGCCTCGACCGCAATTCGCTGCGGACGTTTCTGCCGCACTATTGGGACGCGGTGGTCGTCCGAGAGGTCGTGCTGCCCGCCGGGTCAGCCTTGGCGTTCATGACAGACGGCGTCGGCGACGCGCTGGCCGACATCGCGGGCGGGGCGGAGTGGTTCGCAGTTCGCTGGCGACAGCCACCCGCTCTCGCCTCGTTCCTGCTCGACACCGACTACGAGGCGGTCGGCCAGGTGGACGACCGTACGGCCGTGGTCGTCTGGTCCCCATCGAATGGCGGGGAGGTCCGATGACGGCCACTCGAAAGACGCTGGCCTCCGTGACACAGCGAACAGGTCTCGGCCGGCTCGGCACGCCGGTGGCGACGGACGAGGGGGAATCCCTCAGCATCCGGCCGCTGACCGACCAGCCGGACCTGTTGTTCAAGGAGTACCGGCCGGGGATCTTCGGACCGGAAGACGACAAGAGAATCGACCGGCTGGTCGGGCTTCCGAGGCGGCTGAGCCAGCGAGATCGGGCGACGCTGACCGTGTCGAGTTGCTGGCCGGTGTCCCGGGTGGTCGACGGTGTCCGCACCGTCGGAGTGGTCTTCCCACGCGCGCCTGGAAAATACACCGCATCACTGCAACTGGCGACCGGGCAGAGCGCGCCGAAGCCGCTGCCGGTCGATTGGCTGGCCAAACCCGCCGCGAAACAGCGCGAGCGCGGCTTGCCGAGCCCGACGTTCAAGCAACGGCTGACGGTCTGTCGTGACTTGACCGCCGTGGCCGCGGTCCTCGAATCCGAGGGCCTCGTTTACGGTGACTGGTCGTACGCGAACGCGTTCTGGAGCACGTCCGATTTCAGCGGCTATCTCATCGATGTCGACACCTGCGCGTTCGATTCGCGGCCGTGGGTGCGCACGCCGAACTGGGAGGACCCGCTCACGCCTCAAAGCGTCCTGGTAGACAACCGGACCGACCGCTACCGGCTGGCGTTGCTCGTAGCCCGGTGCTTGACCGGCGAACGCGAGCAAGCGGACGCGCGCCGGCAGGTCGTGCTGATTTCGCGTCGGGAAGGCCAGTCACACCTGGGAGAAATCCTAAACCGCACGCTGACGGCCTCTTCACGGACGGCGCGTCCGTCGATCGCCGAAATCCACGCCGCCCTTGGACGGCCGTCGGCACCGGTCTCCTCCGGCTCAACGACCGGCTCGGCGAATGTCCGTGGCTGGACGGACATCAAGAAGGTCCAGCAGAAGGCTATGCAGCCGCCTGCTTCTCCACGGCCCGCACCGCCACCGCCACCGCGGGCTGCGACACGTCCGAGCACTGCGCCCCGAACTGGCGTGACGCCTCCCGCAGTCAAAACGAAATCGAGTACCGGAACTACGACCGGCTCGAAAGCGACCCCTGCGAGCAACACGGACATGGTGATCGGGTGCGTCATGCTCTTCGCGATCGTGGCCATCGTCGTGCTCGTGTTCGTCGTCCTCTTCTGACCCCTGCCCACCCGGCTTCTGATCGAAGGAACCACGATGTCTCCGGAATTCACCAAGAGCAAGTGCCTCCCAACGTACTTCGTCTTCGACACCTCGAGTTCGATGGCCGAAAACGAAAAGCTGCTGAACGACACGCTCGAAGAGCTCTACAACACCCTTGCCGAAAGCCCGTTGGTCGGCGAGTTCGCGCACGTGTCCATTGTCAGTTTCAACGACGAAGCGGAGGTAGTCGTGGAGATGACCGATCTCGGCGATCTCCAGTCGCTCCCCCAGTTTTCCTGCAACGGGCGAACCAGTTACGGAAAGGTCTTCACGCTCTTGCGGGAGCAAATCGACCGCGATATTCCGGCGTTGAACGCCACCGGCAAGGCGGTGCTCCGGCCCGCAGTCTTCATCATGACCGACGGCCTCCCCACCGACTCCGGCTGGCAAAATGCTTTCGCCGCCTTGGCTGACGACGACTGGCCGCGACACCCGCATGTGATCACCTACGGCTTCGGCAAGGCCGTACAGGAAGTGCTCGGCAAGATCGCCACCAAGGCTGCGTTCATCGCGGAGGCACACACGACGGACAAGACCGCGATCACGGCGGTACTGTCCAATATGCTCCGGACGCTCGTCGCATCGGCCAAGGCGGACCAACTGCAGATCCCCACCGAAGTGGCCGGCTTCACCAGCGTCCCGCTCGAATACATGGGCTGATCCTGTCGAAAAGCTGTGAAACCGGACAGACCTGGCACTCCCCGCCGCTCCCGCGCGTTCACCGGGTAGCAAGACGGAGGAGGACCGATGGGTGCGTTGGGGACGTTGCTGGGGTTCGCGCTGACCCTGTACATGCTCGTGCTGATCGCGCGGATGGTGCTGGACTGGGTCGCCGTGGCGGGCACCAGCCCGCCGTGGACCCGGCGGGCCCGCGGGCTGGCCTACGCGGCGACCGAGCCCGTCATCGGGCCGGTGCGCCGCGTCGTGCGGCCGGTGCGGCTCGGCGGGATCTCGCTCGATCTCGCCTTCACGCTGGTGTTCGTCGCCGTGCTGGTGCTGCGGTCAGTCGCCTTCAGCCTGTAGCGTGCCGCGGAATCCCGCGGACAGCCGGTCGACGCCGCGCTCCAGTTCGGCGCGGACGCCGCGCAGGTCGATGCCGTCCGGATCGATCAGCGCCTGCATCGAGATCCCCCGCAGCTGGGCGAGCAGCGCGGACGCGTACGCGTCGGCGTCCCGGACGCCCGTGATGGTGCCGTCGGCGATCCCGCTGGCGACGGTCTGGGCGATGGCGAAGCGGAACCGGCGGTCGGCCTCGGTCAGGGCGGCGCGCATGGCCGAGCTTTCCGCCGACGCGTCGCCCCAGAGGGCCAGGAACGCGTGGTTGAGCGTCGGCATCGTGGTGATGAGCTCGAAGATGATGTCCAGCAGCGCCCGCAGCATGTCCATCGGCGTCGCGGTGGCGGACCCGGTCCGGGCCGCCACCGCTTCGCTGTAGGCGTCGGTGAACTCCTCGACGGCGTACTCGACCAGCTTGCCGCCGAGGCCGTCCTTGTCGCCGAAGTGCTGGTAGATCACGGCTTTCGCGTACCCCGAGCGCGCGCAGACCCCGCCGAGCTTCATCTTGCCGAAGCCTTCCTCGGCGATGAGGTGCGCGGCGGCGTCCAGAATGCGAGCCTCGACGGCCTCGTCGGCGTCCTGCTGGATCCGGCCTGCGGCGGAACGGTCCACCGGGCCATGCTAGCCAGTGGAACCCCGACATCACCGGCCAACTTGGCCCATACCCGCGTGACCTGCGATTACTTGACGAACCGGCCGACGAAGTCGAGCGCGGTGGCAGCCACCTCCCGCCAGCCGCTGTCGATGGTCAGCGAGTGCCCGCGGCCGGGGAGCTCGGCGAACTCCGTCGTCCCCGGGTTCTTCAGCTGCCGCTCGTAGGTGGCGTGCGCGATGGCGTGCGGCACCTGGTGGTCGTGCTCGCCGGAGATGACCAGCAGCGGGCCGCGGTCGGGGTTGAGGTTGTCGGCCTTGACCTCGGTGCGCGGGTTGATGTTCGCGAACGCGGCCTGGAAGATCGGCACGCCCGAACCGGCGACGTGGTACTTCTCGTACAGCTCGTGGGCCTCTTCGTCGCTGACGGCGTTGGCGAAGCCGTACTTGAACTGCTCGAACGTCAGCGCCACCGCGCGGTGCCGGTTGGCCGGGTTCGTCAGCACCGCCGAAGACGCCTTGAGCGCGCTGGCCGGCAGCGGCAGCACCCCGCGGGATGGCGCCGGGTCGATCGCGACGGTCGCGGCCGACAGCCCGCGGCCGGCCAGCATCTGGACGAGCAGCCCGCCGAACGAGTGCCCGATGATCGCCGGCTTGCGGTCCAGCTTCTCGACGATGGCCTGCTGGTAGGCCGCGACGTCGCCGACGCTCTTGTTGGCGAAGACGTCCGGGTTCGCCCGGGCCTCCTCGACCGTGGCCGGGTCGTCGGGCCAGCCCGGGGTGACCGCGGCGTAGCCCGCGGCCTCGAAGAACTCGGCCCAGCGGTCCCAGCTGGTGTCGAGCAGCCACAGCCCGTGGACGAACACGACCGGCTGCTTGCCGGAGGTGTTGGCCCGCTCGACCTCGGCCAGTTCCTGAGCGGTGGGTGCGGGGACGGTCACGGTCACTCCCGGATGAATTCGAGCAGCTCGGCGTTGAACCGAGTCTCGTGGTCGCCGCACAGGCCGTGCGGCGCGCCCTCGTGGACGACGAGGGTGGCGTTCGGCAGGATCTCGGCGCTGCGCCGGCCGGCCGCGTCGATCGGCACGATCTGGTCGTCGTCGCCGTGCACCACCAGCACCGGGATCTCGATCTTGCCGAGGTCGCCGGTGAAGTCCTGCTCGGAGAACTGCGCGACGCAGTCGTAGGCCGCCTTGAGCCCGACCTGCATGCTCAGTCGCCAGAACTGGTCGCGCAGGCCCTGCGAGACCGTCGATCCCGGCCGGTTCGCGCCGTAGAAGGGCGCGGACAGGTCCTGGTAGAACTGCGACCGGTCGGCCGCGACGCCGGCGCGGATGTCGTCGAACGCGCTCAGCGGCAGGCCACCGGGGTTGGCCGCCGTCTGCAACATCAGCGGCGGCACCGCGCCCAGCAGCACGGCCTTGCGGACGCGCTCGGTGCCGTGCCGGCCCAGGTAGCGCGTCACCTCACCGCCGCCGGTGGAGTGCCCGACGAGCACGACGCCGGTCAGGTCCAGCGACTCGATGAGCGCGGCGAGGTCGTCGGCGTAGGTGTCCATGTCGTTGCCGGTCCACGTCTGGCTGGACCGGCCGTGGCCACGCCGGTCGTGCGCGATCGCGCGGAACCCGTTGGACGCCACCAGGTTCAGCTGCGGATCCCACGCGTCGGCGTTCAGCGGCCAGCCGTGGCTGAACACCACCGGCGGCCCGGAACCCCAGTCCTTGTAGAAGATCTCGGCACCGTCGGAAGTGCGAGCGAAAGGCATCACGACCTCTTTTCTCCGAGAAACCGAGCCTAGGAGCGCCCGGCGCGTGCCGGATCGGCTCTCGGTGCCCGGCCCTCGGCCGTCCGCGCCACGCGATTGCGGGATCCGGGCGCTGTCGGGACGCCGAGCGGTCCGGTTGACTGGCTTCATGACCGTGGGTTTCGAGACGCAGCTCGCCTGGTGGTCGTTCGGGCCGGTGACGCTCTCCCGCGTCGAGCCGGCCGGAGTTCCCCTGCCACGCGGGGAGCGCTCCGGCGAGCTGAGCCTGCTCGCCACCCCGCGGCCGGTCACGTTCGTCTGGCAGGGCCATGACGCGCCGCGGACGCTGCACGTCCCGCTGGGCGAGCTGGGCCTGTCCGCGGCGACGGTCGGCCGGGCGGCACCGCGGCTCGCGGCGAGCCCGCTCCACCGGCTGGTCGCGCACCACGTCCGGGACCTGGCCCGCGACGCCGACGTCCTCAGCGCGACGCCGTCGGCGGACGCGCTGGGCCGCGTGTGCGTCGATCTGGTCCGGGCGCTGCTGGTGAGCGCGGCGGGCGAGGAGCCGGCGCTGATCACCCAGGTGCAGACCCACGTGCGGCGCCACCTCGGCGACCCCGGCCTGTCCCCCGCGTCGGTCGCCGCCGCGCTCGCGGTGTCGCCGCGCCAGCTCTACCGGGCCTGCGCGGCCGCGGACGTCCGCCTCGAGCAGTGGATCATCACGGCCCGGCTGGCGGCGGCCCGCGCCGACCTGGCCGACCGGCACCTCCCGATCGCCGCGGTCGCCCGCCGCTGGGGGTTCAAGGATCCGACCCACTTCACCCGCCGGTTCCGCGCGGCTTACGGCGTGTCGCCCAGCGAGTGGCGGCACCGTCAGTGAACGGTGCGGGACCCGTCAGCGGGCCTCGGCAGTCTTCGGTCATCACCGACCGAGAGGAACTCCCGATGACCGCCAAGACCGTGCTCGTGTCCGGGGCCAGCATCGCCGGCCCGTCCGCGGCCTACTGGCTGCACCGCCACGGCTACCGGGTCACCGTCGTCGAGACCGCGCCGGAGCTGCGGCCCGGCGGCCAGGCCGTCGACTTCCGGGGTGAGCAGGTGAAGCTACTGGCCGCGATGGGCGTCCTCGACGACGTCCGCCGGTACGAGACGGCGATGGGCGAGCAGACCGTGCTCGGCCTCGACGCGAAGCCGCAGCTGACCGTGCCCGGCGCCGCGTGGAGCGGCGAGGTCGAGATCCTGCGCGGCGACCTCGCCCGCGTCCTGTACGAGCACACCAGGAGCTACACCGAGTACGTCTTCGGCGACCGCGTCACGAGCCTGACCGAGCACGCCGACGGCGTCGAGGTCACCTTCTCCCGCGGGGCGCCGCGGAAGTTCGACCTGGTCGTCGGGGCCGACGGCGTGCACTCGGGGGTGCGGGCCGCGGCGTTCGGGCCGGAGGCGGATTTCCGCCGCGACCTCGGCTTCGGCATCGCCGGGTTCACCGCGCCCAACCACCTCGGGCTCGACCACACGAGCGTCATGTACAACGAGCCCGGCCGCGGCCTGACGGTCGGCAGCCACCGGCACGCGGACCGGCTGCACGTCGGGCTGGTCTTCGCCGCCGACGGCGTCGAGTTCGGCCGCCGCAGTGCCGGCGAGCAGCGCGCGCTGGTCGCGCGGCTGTTCGCGGACACCGGCTGGGAGACGCCGAAGCTGCTCGAGTCCCTGCCCGCGGCCACCGACCTCTACGTCGACTCGATCAGCCAGATCCACCTCGACCGCTGGTCGCGGGGCCGGGTCGTGCTGCTCGGCGACGCCGCGTGGTGCGCCGGGCCGGGCGGGTCCGGCACCGGGCTGGCGATGATGGGCGCCCAGGTGCTGGCCGGGGAGCTCGCGGCGGCCGGCGGCGATCACGTGACGGCGTTCGCGAAGTACGAGGAGCGGCTGCGCAAACCGGCCGCGGTCGGGCAGAAGAACGGCAAGGGCTCGGGCAACTTCCTCGCGCCGCGCACGGCCGCGAAGATCCGCAGCCGCAACCGCGCCTACAAGATGCTGAGCACCCGGCTGTTCGGCCGCGTCTTCACCTGGATGACCGACCGGGCGGCCAACGCGCTGGAGTACCGCGAATATCCGGTGCTCACCGCGGCGTGACGCGGCGATCTTCCTCTCTTCGGGGGACTACGCTGGCGGCCCGGCGTGAGGTGCGTCACTCTTGACGCCATGTCAATACGCCGGGCCGATGGCGCCCCGGTCCGGACGGCACTCGTCGGAATCGCGGTGCTGGGCCTGGGCATGGTGACCGCGCTGAACGCCCGGTCCCTGCCGGTGATCGGCGACGGGACGACGTATTCCGCCGAGTTCGGCGAAGCCGCGGGCCTGTTCGAGGGCAACGACGTCCGGATCGCCGGGGTGAAGGTCGGCCGCGTCTCGGACATCCGCCTGCGCGGCGACCACGTCCTGGTGTCGTTCCAGGCGAAGGGCGCGTGGCTGGGCGACACGACGAGCGCGGCGATCCGGCTGAAAACCGTGCTGGGCCAGAAGTTCCTGGCGCTCGACCCGCAGGGTGAAGGCACCCTCGACCCGGACACGCCGATCCCCCGCGCGCGCACGACCGTCCCCTACGACGTCCTCACCGCGTTCGGCGAGCTTTCGTCCACAGTGGACAGGATCGACACCGCGCAGCTGGCGAAGAGCTTCGACACGCTGTCGGCGACGCTGGCGAACACACCGGAGAGCGTCCGGGCGGCGCTCACCGGGCTGTCGCGGCTTTCGGACACCCTCGCCTCCCGCGACAGCCAGCTCTCCACGCTGCTCGCCAACACCCGGACGGCTTCGCGGACGCTCGTCGACCGCGACGCCGCCGTGCGGCAGATCCTGAACGACGGCAACCAGCTGCTCGAAGAGGTGAGCCGCCGCGAAGGCGCGATCACGTCCCTGCTCGACGGCTCGCGGCAGCTGGCCACCGAGCTGTCCGGGCTCATCACCGACAACGAGGTGCGGCTCGGGCCGTTGCTCACCCAGCTCGACCAGCTGACGTCGATGCTGCAGCGCAACCAGGACGCGCTCGCCGCCGGGATCCGCGGGTTCGCGCCGCTGGTCCGCCTCGCCGTCAACCTCTCCGGCAACGGCCGGTGGGTCGACGGTTACCTGTGCGGGCTCCTGCTGCCGTCGTTCGGGCCGCTCAATGAGGAAGGCTGCTTCGGCTGAGCGTGGCATGCTGACCGCATGCGATACCTGCTCCTGCTCTGCGGCGACGAATCCGCGGAAGCGGCCGCCGGCCCGGAGATGGCCCGGCGCTGCCACGAATGGGGCGCCGACCTGGCACGGCGCGGGATCTCGCAGACCGGCACCGGCCTGCGCCCGCCGTCCGAAGCGAAGACGCTGCGCGTGCGCGACGGCGACGTGCTGCTCACCGACGGCCCGTTCGCCGAGACCAAGGAGCAGATCGGCGGCTACGTCATCCTCGACTGCCCCGACCGCGAAACGGCCGTCGAAGTCGCTTCGCGGCACCCGTGGGCCGAGGCCGGCTCGCTCGAGCTGCGTGAGATCGCCGACGGGCCACCTACACCTTCGTGATCTTCACCGTCACCTGGTTGTCGTTGTAGGTGTACGCCACGTATTCGAACTCGACGCCGGTGCGCTCGACGTACTCCGTCCAGGCGCGGTACTCGTGCCGCTGCCAGCCGGGGAAGTTGAAGAACTCGTCGAAGTGCACGATGCTGCCGGCGCGCAGCCGCGGCCCGCAGAGGTCGAGGACGGTCTTGGCGGAGCTGTAGAGATCGCCGTCCACGTGCAGGAAATCGACGCGGCCGGGGTGCTGCTGCAGGAATCCCGGGAGGCTGTCGGCGAACAGGCCGACAACCAGCTCGGCGCCCGGGACGTCCGGCAGGTCGTCGCGGGCGAACGCGCCCGCGGGCATGCCGTTGAGCCACGCCTCGGGCAGGCCGTCGAAGGAGTCGAAGCCGTAGACCTGCTCGCTGCCGCGGGCGCGGGTGATCGTCCGCAGCGTGTTGCCGGACGCGACGCCGAACTCCAGCGCCATTCCGCCTTGGGGCGCCAGGGAAAGCGCGTACTCGAGCGTCTGCTTCGGCTTGCCGAAGTGCGGGGCGCCGACCAGGTGCTCGCGGGCGAAGACGTTGCTCTCCAGGGCCGCGTCCTGGTCACCGGCGTAGACGATGTCGCGGCGGCTGCGGATCTCGAACTCCACCACCCGATCGAGCAGCCGGTCACCCTGACGGACGATCTCCTCGCGCAGCTCCGTGGCCATCCGGTTCAGCTGATCGGTGTACGGGTCGTGCACTTTCGAGGCCACCCGGAACAACAGCTTCCCCAGCGTGCGCCTCAAGGTTTTTGTTGCGGAAGAACGGGATTCCGTCTGGTTCATCTCGGGACGGTACCTCACCCCGTGGTCGCCTCTCGTGAGTGTTCAGGGCGGTTAGAACCGCCCTGAACACTCACGACGAGCCGGAAGCCCGCGTCCCATTCCGGCAGGTCCAGCAGGTCCCGGTGCTCTTCGTGCCAGCGACCGGACTCGAGGTCCGCGCGCAGCCGGGTGATGCCGCGCGCCACAGCATCGGGCGCCGTCTGGGCGAGGGCCGAGCACGCCCGCCGCACCGCCGGGTCGAGGTAGGCCTCCGGGCGCCGCCAGTGGGCCGGGAAAACACCGTCGGTGAAGTCCCACGGCACCGGCAGCGGGACCACGCTCCGCGCTCCCAGGAAAGCCGCGATGTCCGACGCCGACGGGCGCGACCGCTCCAGCTCCGCCACCTCCGGCACGTACTCGCGCACCAGCCAGAAGTCGTTGTGGCGCCCGGTGTCGTAGGCCAGCACGACCTGCCGGGGCGCCACCCGGCGCAGTTCGGCGAGGCCGCGCCGCCAGTCCGGCCAGTGGTGCACGGTCAGCACCGCGAGCGCGGCGTCGAACGTGCCCGCCGCGAACGGCAGGGCCTCCGCGACCGCGCGCACCACCGGCGCGGCGCCGGGACGGCGTTGCCGGATCATCGCCGCGGACGGCTCGACCGCGGTGACCCGCCGCCCGGGCGGCTCGTAGGAGCCCGTGCCGGAGCCGACGTCGAGCACCGCGCGCGCGTCCCCCAGCGCGTCGAGCAGCGGCGCGAGCCAGCGCGGGTCGGTCCGCCTGCCCAGCGCGTAACCGACACCGATGCGGTCGTAGGTCGTCATCGCACACCCCCAGGTCGACGCCGATTTCGTTGCGGTAACCGGCACCCCCGAGCCTAGTTTCACCGGCGACGGAAGGGGATTCCATGAGCAGGATCATCGTGTTCGGCGCAGGCGGGCGGGCCGGGCAGCGGGTCGTCGCCGAGGCGACCAGGAGGGGCCACGAGGTCACCGCGGCGGTGCGCGACCCGGGTCGCCACGAGGGGGTCGCGGCCGACGTCACCGACGCGGACAGCGTGGCGGCGGTGGTGGCCGGGCACGACGCGGTCATCAGCGTCGCGTACGCCGCCGGAACGGCATCGGCCGCGTTCTTCCCGGCCGCCGCCGAAGCGCTCGTGCGCGGCCTGACCCGAGCCGGGGTCGGCCGGCTGGTCGTCGCCGGGATCGGGACGACGCTGGAGACGGCGCCCGGCGTCGCGGTGCACGACGCGCCGGGCTTCCCGGCCGCGCACCGCGAGTTCTCGCTGGGGCACGCGGCCGAGCTGGCCGTACTGCGCGAGAGCGGCCTGGATTGGCTGGTCGTCGCGCCGCCGCCGGTGATGCTGGGCGAAGGCGACGGCACAGGCACCTACCGCACGGCCGTCACCACGCTCATCCCGGCCGAGACGTTCGCCTACGCCGACTTCGCGCTCGCGCTCGTCGACGAGGCGACGACGCCGAAGCACTCGCGGGTGCTGCTGGCCGTGGCCTAACGCTCCGGGGTCTCGCCGCCGTTCTGCTCGGCGAGGAACCGCTCGAACTGCGTCCCGAGCTCCTCGGCGGTCGGCATGTGCTCGACGGACTCCGCGAGCAGGCTGCCCTTCTCGGAGGCCTCGACGAACGCGTCGTACTGCCGCTCCAGCGCGCGGACGACGTCGCCGGCGTTTTCGTCGGACGCGGCGATCTGCCGTTCGATCTCGGCGGCGGCGAGGTCCGCGGCCGTGCGCAGCTCGCCGACGGCCAGGTTCAGCCCGGTCGCGCGGCCCAGCGCCTCGAGCAGGTTGAGCGACGCGGTCGGGTAGGCCAGCTGCGCGAGGTAGTGGGGCACGTGCGCGGCGAAGCCGACCGCGTCGTGTCCCCACTCGCCGAAGCGGTACTCCAGCAGCGCGGCGGCGCTGCCCGGGACCTGCAGCCGGTTGGGCAGCGGCTGGTGCTCGCCGACCAGGTCCTGGCGGGTGGCGTGCGCGGTGACGCCGAGCGGGCGGGTGTGCGGCGCGCCCATCGGGATGCCGTGGAAGCCGGCGGTCAGCCGGACGCCCCAGCGTTCGACGAGGTTGCGGACCGCGGCGCAGAACCGCTCCCAGTCGTGGTCGGGCTCCGGGCCGGACAGCAGCAGGAACGGCGTCTCGTCGGCGTCGTGCAGCAGGTGGACGACCAGTTCCGGGGCGTCGTAGTCCTCCCAGTGGTCCACCGCGTAGGTCATCGTCGGGCGCCGCGAGCGGTAGTCGATGAGGCGGTCGACGTCGAACCGCGCGACCACCCGGTGTTCCCCGCTCAGCAGGTGCTCGGCCAGCAGACGACCCGCCGAACCCGCGTCCATGAACCCCTCGAAGTGGTGCAGCAACACCGCCCCGGTCAGGTCGGGGACGTCCGAGTCCACCTCGTACAGGTCGTCGGGATCGAATCCCACCGGATCCTCCTGCTCACTGCTCGCCGACACTTATGCGAATCCTTCAAGCACAACACACCCCGACGGGGATTCCATTCCACCGGCCGTGCCGGCGATCGTAACGCCATGCGATCGAGGCCGGACCGGATCGGCATCGTGACACTTGTCGTGGGCGCGCAAGCCACCGATCGGGCACGCTGAAGCGGTGAGCGAACACACCACGAGTACGGCCCTGCGGCTGCGGCCGCCGGCACACCGGGTCAGCCGCCGGGCCATCGGCTACTGGACGACGACCGCCGCGATCCTCTGGATCGTGCTGATCGGGGTGCAGACGCTCATCGTGGCGACCAGCGACGACGCGCCCGCGTTCCTCGACGTGACGCTGGTGATCTCGTGCGTGCTCGGCCCGCTGCACCTGATCGTGATGCCGCAGTGGCGCTACCGCGTGCACCGCTGGGAGGTCACCGGCGAGGCCGTCTACACGCAGGCGGGCTGGCTGAAGCAGCAGTGGCGGATCGCGCCGGTCTCGCGGATCCAGACCGTCGACATCGAGCGCGACCCGTTCGAGCAGCTCTTCGGGCTGGCGAAGATCACGGTGACGACGGCGTCCGCGGCCGGCCCGCTGCGCATCGCGGGCCTGCGGCACGACCGCGCGCTGGAGCTGGCCGACGAGCTGACGAAGACGACGCAAGCGATCCGGGGGGACGCGACATGAGCAGCACCGCCGACACCGGGACGGCCGTGGTCCGGCCCGCCGAGGGCACGCAGGACGCGCCGTGGCACCACCTCGACCGGCGCATGCTGCTCATCCGGCCGGTGCTGGACCTGGTGAAGTCGCTGCCGGTGCTGCTGGGCGCGTTGCTGTTCGGCCACGGTGAGCCGTGGCAGTGGATCGGCCTGGCCTTCACCGCGATCGCCGTCTTCACCGGCGTCTCGCACGTGCTGACGTCGCGTTACCGGATCACCGAGTCGCAGGTCGAGTGGCACACCGGGCTGCTGCTGCGCAAGCAGCGGGCCATCCCGCGCGACCGGATCCGCACGGTCGACGTCACCTCCGAGCCCAAGCACCGGCTGTTCTCGCTGGCGGCGGCCCGGATCGGCACCGGGCGCCACAACCACGGCAAGGGGCCGAACAAGGACGAGCTGGTGCTCGACGCCGTCACAGTTGCCGAGGCCCAGCGGCTGCGGACGCTGCTGCTGCACCGCAAGGCGCCCGTCGCGGTGGCCGCGGACGCCGCGGACGAGCCCGCCGCGCCGCCGGAGCAGCTGATCGCCGCCGTCGACAAGCGCTGGCTGCGGTACGCGCCGTTCACGCTGTCGGGGCTGGCGGTGGTGGGTGCCGCCGTCGGCACCGTCTACCACTTCGCGCACGAACTGCACTTCGACCCGGTCCAGTTCTCGCTGGTCCGGACGGTCGTCGGGCACTTCGCCGACACCCCGACGTGGCTGAGCGTGGTGCTCGCCGCCGTCGGGCTGCTGGTGCTCGTGTCGGTGCTGTCGGTCGGCGGGTACATCCTGTCATTCTGGAACTTCCGGCTCACCCGCGAGCCCGCCGGCACGCTGCACATCCGGCGCGGGCTGATCACGACGCGCTCGGTGTCGATCGAAGAGGACCGGCTGCGCGGCGTCGAGGTCCGCGAGCCGCTGCCGCTGCGCCTGGCGGGCGGCGCCCGCTGCGTCGCCATCGCGAGCGGCCTGCGTGAAGGCAAGGGCGCGGACAAGAGCGGCGGCCTGCTGCTGCCCCCGGCCCCGGTCGCCCGCGTCCACGAAGTCGTCGCGGCGGTCCTCGGCGAAGACCCCGCGGCGACGCCGCTGGTGCGCCACCCCCGCCGCGCCCTCTACCGCCGGCTGTCCCGCGCGGTGATCGGCGTGCTGGTGCTCGCCGCGGCGCTCTACGCGCTGTCGTGGCTGGGCGCGCTCCCGGACTGGCCGTGGCAGGTGGCCGTGGTGCTGCTGCCGTTCGCGGCCTTGGTGGGCTGGGACCGCTACCGCGGCCTCGGCCACGCGCTGACGGGCCGCTACCTGGTGACGCGCTCGGGCTCGCTGGACCGCGGCACGGCGGTGGTCCGGTGCGACGGCATGACGGGCGTCGTGGTCGAGCGCTCGTTCTTCCAGCGCCGCGCGGGCTTGGTCACGGTGATCGCCCCGGTCGCGGCGGGCAAGGGCCACTACCGCGTCCTGGACGTCGGCGAGACGGACGGGCTGACGCTCGCCGACCGGGCTCTCCCGGGGCTGCTGACGCCGTTCCTCGAACGCTGACCGCTCGGGGACCGAGCCGATCGACGTCGATCTCGTTGTGGGCGGGGAACCGGAACTCGTCCCACCGCAGCTCAGCCACACCGTCACGCCGCCCAGTCCGGCGCACCCGATTTCCGGGTACTACAAACAAAAGCGAGTTCGGCACGTTTCGGTCGATATTCAATTGTCCCCGGGCCGAGGCCGGGCCGGCCGGGTCGACACCGCCGTGACCTGCGAAGCAGTCACACCGCCGGAGCCGCTTGCCGTATCCCGTTGGGAATG
Organism: Amycolatopsis sp. NBC_00355; assembly: GCF_036104975.1. Classification (GTDB taxonomy): domain Bacteria; phylum Actinomycetota; class Actinomycetes; order Mycobacteriales; family Pseudonocardiaceae; genus Amycolatopsis. The sequence continues at coordinate 5,155,057 of NZ_CP107982.1, forward strand.
CTGGCTTTCGTTTCACGCAACGTGCTAATTTATTCACCCCGTGTGATAGCGAAGGTCGTTTTTGTCCCACCGAGAGGTCATGATGACGCCTGCCGTCAGTCCGGTCGACGGTTCCGCCACCACTTCCCCCCGCCGTACCCCCGGTGCCAGCAGTTCCCGGAAGGTCCTGCAGCTGCTGCTCGCGTTCTCCGAACGCCGGTGGGAGGCCAGCGTCGCCGAGCTGGCCGCCACGATCGGCACCCCGGTCGCGACGACCTACCGCTACGTCGCCCTGCTCAAGGAGCTGCAGCTGCTCGAAGAGGGCACCGCCGGCCACTACCACCTGACCAGCCAGGTGATGCCGCTCGCGCGGGCCGCGCAGCTGGCGAACGACCTCGTCCGGCTGGCCAAGCCGGCCATGGAGGAAGCGGCTCGCGAACTCGGCGAGACCGTGATGCTGTTCCAGCAGTTCGGCGACGCCGCGGTGTGCGCGGACCGCGTCGAGTGCGACCGGGCCATGCGGTTCACCTTCGAGCCCGGGCATTCGGTGCCGCTCGGGCTCGGCGCGTCCGGCAAGATGCTGCTCGCGCTGCTGCCGGAAATCGAACGGGACCGGCGGCTGCCGCCGATCATCGACCAGTACGGCATCGGCGTGCGCGACGAGCTGAAGTTCGCGCAGGAGAACAGGTTCTCGCTCAGTTCCGGGGAAATCGACGAAGGCGTCTGGGCCTGTTCGGTCCCGGTGCCGACGATGGGCAAACGGCCGACCGTGCTGACCATGGCCGGCCCCGCCGCCCGGATCACCGAAAGCGCCCGCGACACCGCGATCACCGCGCTGCAGGGCTACGCGAACCGCATCCAGCGGACGTTTTCGTCGTATTCGCTGTAAAAATCCCGCGCGCCGGAGCGGGCGCGCGAGTAGGAATGCGAAGGTGATCCGGCTCGCGCGCCCCGACGACCTGCCCGTCCTGATCGACATCGAGCGCGAGGCCGGGCGGATCTTCCGCGACCTCGACATGGCCGCGATCGCCGACGACGACCCGGGTTCGGTGGCGGAACTGTCGGTCTACCAGGCCGACAACCGCGCCTGGGTGAGCGTCGACGCCGACGACCGCCCGGTCGCCTACCTCGTCGCGGAGGTCGTCGACGGGCACGCGCACATCGAGCAGGTCTCGGTCCGGCCCGGCCACGCGCGGCGTGGAATCGGCCGCGCGCTCATCGAGACGCTCGCCGTGTGGGCGGCCGAGCGCGGCCTGCCGGCGCTCACGCTCACGACGTTCACCGAGGTGCCGTGGAACGCGCCGTACTACGAGCGGTTGCGGTTCCGGGTCGTCGAGGACGCCGAAATCGGCGACGGGCTGCGTGACATCCGCCGCTCCGAAGCCGCCCGCGGCCTGGACGCCTGGCCGCGCGTGGCGATGATCCGCCCACTCTGACCTGCACAAATGCTCTTTTCTCCCCTACCTGGGGGATCCACTGGCGCGACCAGTCGAACATGTGTTCTACTGTGCGGGCCGGTCCCGGAGGGGGAAGCTCCGCGGGCCGGCCCAATCTTTTCGGGGAGTCTGAGGAGGCAGCGTGGCGGTCAAGATCACCCACCTGACGAACGGCCAGCAAGTGCGTTTCGCGAACGCGGACGGCGCCCGCCGGTACGCCGAGATCATGGGCGGCGGCGTCGACAAGTGGCGGTTCACGGTGGTGCCCGAAGACCTCGCGTTCCGGAAAATGTCGGACTCGGTCGTTAACGTGCCGGTATGGCGTATGACTTCCAGGTGACCGTGGACTCGGCCGACCCGCACGTGCTCGCCGACTGGTGGGCCGAGACGCTCGGCTGGACCGTGGAACCGACCGACGAGAACTTCATCCGCGAGATGATCGCGAAGGGCTACGCGAGCGACGCGGAGACGAAGACGCACAACGGGGCCTTGGTGTGGAAGACGGGTGCGGCCATCCGGCACCCGGACTCTCCACCGGAAGGTCCACCGAAGCGGGTGCTCTTCCAGCTGGTCCCGGAGCCCAAGACCGTGAAGAACCGGCTCCACCTCGACGTCTGGGTCGGCGCGGCCAACGTCGACGCGACGGTGGAGAAGCTGACCACGCGGGGCGCGAAGTTCCTGCACCGCGGGCAGCAGGGGCCGCACAGCTGGGTGACGGTCGCGGACCCGGAGGGCAACGAGTTCTGCGTGTCGTGACACGCAGGGTGAACGGCTCATTCCTGCCGTCGGAGGACAGGAATGAGCCGTTCACCGTTTCAGCGCAGGCGGTCCAGGGCCTTCGGCAGCGCCGTGGCCAGGAGGTCGAGTTCCGGTTCGGCCGCGATCAGCGGCGGCGACACGGCGATCCCGCGGCCGAGGTTGCGCACGATCACACCCTCGTCGCGGCACGCGCGCTGCAGCTTGACCGGGGCGCCCGGGTCGGCGTCCATGACTTCCGCCGTCAGCTCCACCGCGGCGAGGAAGCCCAGGCCGGCGCGGACCTCTTTGACCAGCGGGTGGTCGCTGACACCCGACACGGCGTCGGCGAGCGGCTTCTCGAGTTCGCGGCCGCGCGGGATCAGGCCGTCACGCTCGTAGATGTCCAGCGTGGCGAGGCCCGCCGCGCAGGCGACGGGGTGCCCGGCGTACGTCGCGCCGTGGCGGAAGATCGGGGCGCCGGGCGCGCCGGTGAAGAACGGTTCCGCCACGCGCGGGGCCACGATCAGCGCGCCGAGCGGGATGGTCCCGCCGGTGATGCCCTTCGCCGTCGTGATCATGTCGGGTTGCACCGACCACCGGTCGATGCCGAACCACGTGCCGATCCGGCCCCACGCGGCGATGACGCAGTCCGCGACGAACAGGACGTCGTGGCGGCGGCAGATCTCCGCGACCGCTTCGATGTACCCGTCCGGCGGCAGCAGCACGCCGCCCGCGCCGATGACGGGTTCGCAGAAGAACGCCGCGACGTTGGCCGCGCCCACCCGCTGGATCTCGGCCTCGAGCGCGCCGGCGTCGTCGAACGGAACGTGCGAGAACTCGGGCGGCTGCGGGCCGACGCCGGCCGCGTTGGCCGGGATACCGCCGACGGCCGTGCCGAACCCGTGCGTGCCGTGGTACCCCTGCGTCCGGCCGATGACGTGCACCTTCTCCGGCCGCCCGGTCTGCGCGAAGTAGGCGCGCGCGAGCTTCACGGCGGTGTCGATGACGTCCCCGCCACCGGAGCCGAAGAACACCTTCGACCCGGGGGTCGGCGCGAGCTCGGCGACGCGGTCGGCCAGCTCGATCGCCGGCTCGTTCGCGTTGTAGCCGAACAGGTTGTACGAGTCGAGCGCCCGCAGCTGCTTGCCGACGGCCTCGGTGATCTCCGGCCGCCCGTGCCCGAAGTTGGCGTACCAGAGCGACGCGGTGGCATCGAAGTACCGCCGCCCGGCGTCGTCCCAGACGTAGGAGCCCTCACCGCGGGTGATGACCATCCGATCCCCGTCGACGGCCCCCATATCGGCAAACGGGTGCCAGAGGGCGTGCTTCGGCTGTGCTGACATCGGTCCTCCTCAGGTCGCGCCCTCATCCTTACCAGGGCGAAGCAATGAGCGCGAACACTCCATCGTGCACAGTTCGGCGGTCCGGACTGGCCGGAACGGCACCACAACCTGTAACAACGACGCCGCTTGGCCGACCAACCGCGGGGCTTCCGCCGCCCCCAGCGGCAGGCGCAGACCAGCCCCGGCGGGGTTCGCGGTGCCGGCCCTCGGCACCGTCGCGTGGTGGTTCCTCCGGCAAAGGCTGCACGTGGCCCGACCCGGTCCTCGCGTCCGGCACGAACTGAGCCTCACCCCAGGAACTCCGCGATCTCCGCTTCCGAATAACCCAGCTCCGCCAGCACCTCCGAAGTGTGCTGCCCCAGCGTCGGCGGCGCGGACGTCGGCCGCGCCGGTGTATCCGAAGCCTTCACCGGGAACCCGGTGCCCACGTACGTCCCCACCGTCGGGTGCGGCAACCGCACCACCTGGTCACGCGCGGCCGTCCACGGGTCCGCGTACACGTCGTCGATCTGGTTGATCGGAGCCGCCGGGATGCCCGCCGTGTCGAAGGCCTTCAGCCAGTCCGCCGCCGCGCGGGTCCGCAGCACCGGCTCCAGCAGCGCGTTCAGCGCATCCCGGTGCGCCGCGCGCGCGGCGTTCGAAGAGAACCGGGGGTCCGATGCGATGTCCAAGCCGAGCACCCCGCAGAACGCGTGCCACAGCTTTTCGCTGCCCACCGCGATGATCAGCCAGCCGTCGGAGACGTGGTACGCCTGATACGGGACGATGCTCGGGTGCGCCGAGCCCATCCGGCGCGGCCGCGGGGTGTCGTAGAAGTGCGCGCCCGCCGCGTAGGTGTGCCACGCCAGCTGACTGTCCAAAAGGGACACGTCGAGGTACTGGCCGCGGCCGGTGGTGTGCCGGGCCTGCAGCGCCATCAGCACGGCGATGATCGCCCACGTCCCGGCGTTGAGGTCGGCCACCGGCAGCCCGACCTTCGCCGGCGGGCCGTCGGGCTCGCCGGTCAGCGACATGACGCCGCCGAGGGCCTGCGCGACCAGGTCGTAGCCCGCGCGGTCGCGGTAGGGCCCGGTCTGGCCGAACCCGGTGATCGACACGTGGATCAGCCGCGGGTTCACCGCCGCCAGCGCGGTGTAGTCGATCCCCCACTTCTCCAGCGTCCCCGGCCGGAAGTTCTCGACGAGCACATCGGCGCCGGCGACCAGCCGGCGCAGCGCGTCCCGGCCGCGGTCGCTCTTGAGGTCGAGGACGATCCCGCGCTTGTTCCGGTTCGCCGCGAGGTAGTAGACGGCCTCGTCGCCGACGAACGGCGGGCCCCAGCCGCGGGTGTCGTCGCCGTGGCCCGGCGGCTCGACCTTGACGACGTCGGCGCCCATCTCGCCGAGGTACTGCGTGCAGTACGGCCCGGCGAGGATGCGGGAGAGGTCGACGACCTTGATCCCGTCCAGCGGCCGGAATCCGTCAGGGGCAGGGGGCATCAACGGCTCCTCGTCGGGCTCGGCGGCGTCCGCCCCTTTCTACCTCGCGCTCTCGGGAAATGGATTTCCTACCAACGGACCTAGACGGCGATCACTCCCATCGTGTTGATTGTTGATCGAGTCTGTGCAGAGTTGCGCACTCCTGGAGGGAACGATGCGTCGTCTTGTTGGAATGGCGGCCACGCTGGCCGTCTGCGCCACGCTGGTCACGGTCACGCAAGCCGCGGCCGCGGAACCCCGGTACTTCGCCGCCCAGCGCGTCGGCGACCGGCCGCCGATGGGCTGGAACAGCTGGAACAAGTTCGGCTGCGACATCAACGAAGACCTGATCCGCGGCGCCGCCGACGCGCTCGTGTCGTCCGGCATGAAGGACGCGGGTTACCAGTACGTCAACATCGACGACTGCTGGGCCGAACAGAACCGCACGGCCGACGGCAAGCTCGAACCCAACCACGAGAAGTTCCCGCACGGCATCAAGGCTCTCGCCGACTACGTCCACGGGCTCGGCCTCAAGCTCGGCATCTACACCAGCGCCGGCACGCTGACCTGCCAGAAGACCATGCCCGGCGCGCTCGACCACGAGGAGGCGGACGCGCAGTCGTTCGCCGACTGGGACGTCGACTACCTCAAGTACGACAACTGCAACAACCAGGGCCGCCCGGCGATCGAGCGCTACACCAAGATGGGCGACGCGATCGCGAAGACCGGCCGCCCGATGATCTACGCGCTCTGCGAATGGGGCGAGAACGACCCGTGGACCTGGGGCCGCGACGCCGGCGCGCAGCTGTGGCGCACCACCGGCGACATCAGCGACAACTGGGGCAGCATGACCGGCATCCTCGACCAGCAGGTCGGCCTGGAGAAGTACGCCGGCCCCGGCGGCTGGAACGACCCGGACATGCTCGAGGTCGGCAACGGCGGCATGACCGACGCCGAGTACCGCTCGCACTTCTCGCTCTGGGCGCTGCTGAACGCGCCGCTGCTGGCCGGGAACGACCTGCCCGCGATGTCGGCGGCGAACAAGAAGATCCTGGAGAACAAGGACGTCATCGCGCTGGACCAGGACTGGGCGGGCACGCAGGGCCACAAGATCCGCGACGACGGCGACACCGAGGTCTGGGCCAAGCCGATGTCCGACGGCTCGGCCGCGGTCGTGCTGTTCAACCGCGGCCCGGCGAGCGCGGCGATGAGCACGACGGCGAAGGACCTCGGCCTCAAGGCGCGCGACTACCGCGTCCGCGACCTCTGGAACGGCACCGAAACCGAGACCGCCGGCACTCTCCGGGCCGCCGTGCCGTCCCACGGCTCGGCCGTGTTCCGCGTCTGGCCGGCCACCCACCCGGCGGCCGCGCCGCTGACGACGCTGGCCCTGCCGAGCCCGGACTACGTGCCCGCCGACCGGCCGCTGACGACGACGCTGAAGGTGACCAACGACGGCAGCACGCCGATCGCGGACGTCCGCACCAGCGTCACGGCACCCGCGGGCTGGAAGCTGGCCGGGCCCGGCACGTTCACGGTGCCGGTCGTCCTGCCCGGGAAGAGCTGGCAAAAAGCGGTCACCTTCAAGCCCGTCGCTCCCACCGGCGATCACGTCACGCTCACCGCGAAGGCGAGCTACCTGACCCTGTGGGGCAAGCGCAACCTGGCGTCGGAAGGCACGTCGCCGCTCGTCTCGCGGCCGGCGGCGGGGACGACGGCGTTGTCGAAGGCTCCGTGGATGTCATCCGACAACGGCTGGGGCCCGGTCGAACGCGGCACGAGCAACGGCGAGGCCCAAGCGGGTGACGGCCACAAGATCACCATCGCCGGCACCGGCTACGACGACGGGATCGGCGCCCACGCCCCGTCGAGCGTGCGGATCTACGTCGGCGCGGGCTGCACGTCGGTCAGCACGCTGGTCGGCCTGGACGACGAGAACTCCGGTGGCAGTGTGGGGTTCCGTCTCCTCGGGGACGGCAAGGAGCTGGCCGCCACCGGCGTCATGCACCCCGGAGACAAGGCTCAGCCCCTGACCGCGCAGCTCTCCGGCGTCCAGGTCCTGGAGCTGTCGGTGACCGACGGCGGCGACGGCAACACCAACGACCACGCCGACTGGGCGAACGCCACGATCACCTGCTGAGGTCGATGAGCCAGGCTTCGGCGTCGCGGAGGTAGCGGTCCAACGCAGCCTCCGCGACGTCGAACCGGCCACCGCGCAAGTCGTTCAGGATCTGCTCGTGGCACTCGAGGAACGGCTCGTAGAACTCGCGGGTGTTCTCGTTGAGCACGAAGAACAACCGGGTTTCGGCGAGGACCTGGCGCATCGTGGCGGAGATCCGTTCACTGCCGGCGAGATCGGCGAGCGCCTGGTGGAAGTGGATGCTCGCGGTGCCGACCGCCGGCCAGTCCTCGGCTTCCGCGGCCGCGCGCCCGTCCCGCAACGCGCCCTCGGCCGCCGTCAGGTCCACAGTGGATCGTTCGGCCGCGCGGCGCAGGGCACCACATTCGGTGGCCCGGCGCACGACGTAGAGGTCTTCGATGTCCTCAGTGGTCAGTTCGCGCACGAACACACCGCGGTTCAGCTCGTGCACGGCCAGCCGTTCGTGGGCCAGCAGCTGGAACGACTCGCGCAGTGTGTTGCGCGAGACGCCCAGCGCCGAGCTGATCACCGGCTCGGAAAGCCGTTCACCGGGGGCGAAGACGCCGTCGGTGATGTACTGGCGCAGGATCGCGGCCACCCGCTCGGCCGTGCCGCTGCGCGCGAGCAGGTGCCGCTCGCGCTCCAGCCCCGAGGCGTCCACAGTGGACATCGGGACTCCGTTACCTGACGCCGAGTTCGAAGTCGAGGCTGTACCGGTTGCCCGGCATCGCCCCCGCGGCCTTCGCGCCGTCGATCGGCAGCACGACGCCGTTGATGAAGCGCGACTCGTCACTGGCCAGGAACACCACGGCCTTCGCGACTTCCCACGCCTCGCCGACGCGAGCGGCCGGCGTGCTCGCGACGAGCTGGTGCTGCTTGGTCTCGAACTCCTCCGGGGACGCGAGCGTGCCGCGCAGCATGTCGGTGTCGATCGCGCCCGGGTTCACCGTGTTGGCGCGGATGCCCTGGTGCGCGTGGGCGACGGCGATCGACTTCGTCAGCCCGACCAGCGCGTGCTTGGTGGCGTTGTAGACCGGGTCGCCGGGGCGGCCCATCACGCCGCCGTTCGACGACGTCGTGACGATGCTGCCCGCCTTGCGCTCGAGCATGTGCGGCAGCACGGCGCGGGTGCCCAGGAACGCCGCCCGCACGTTGAGCGCGAAGATGTCGTCGAAGTCGGCCAGTGTCGTGTCGACCAGCGGCTTGCCGAGGTGGCCGCCGACGTTGTTGAACAGCACGTCGATCCGGCCGGTTTCGGCGATGACGCCGTCGACGAACGCGCCGACCTGGTCCTCGTCGGTGGCGTCCACTATGGAGTGCCGATAGCCCTCCAGGGACTCGGCGGGCTCGCGGATGTCCGACGCGAACACCGTCGCGCCCTCGGCGAGGAACTCCTTCACCGTGGCGAGGCCGATACCCCGCGCGCCGCCGAAGACGACCGCCACCTTGCCGGCCAACCGACCCATCACTTACCCGCTCTCAGTCGTGCTGTCTGCTCTTCGTCCACCGCGTAGTCCTCCGGCAGCCGGACGAGTGTGTCCGGTTCCCCGAGGTACCGCACTTCGACGCCGTACACCTCACGCGCCGCCGCCGCCGAGACGTACCCTTCGACGACGTCCGCGAGCACGGCCGTCACCGGCCGTTCGCGCGGCGGCCCGTAACCGCCACCGCCGGGGAGCGTGACGTCCACAACGGACTCCGCGGCGAGGGTAACGCGGCTCTTCGCCGGCAGATCGGGCCCGTCGCGCAAGCCGAACCGTCCGGGTGAGCCCGCACCGCCACCGTCCACACCGGACGCCGCCGCCCGCACGCGGTCGACGTTCCCGTTGACACTCCAGGAATCCACGGCGTGTGCCACCATCGTGGTCACCTGTCCGAGGCCGCCGCGCCGGCGCCCGGGGCCGCCGGAATCCACCCGCAGCACCCGTTCGGACTGCACGAGCGGCGCCATGGTCTCGATGACCTCGGTCGGCGTCGAGCGCAGACCGCTCGGGAAACCCGTGGTGTTCAGGCCGTCCTTGTCCGCCCGCGCGCCCATGCCGCCGGTCTGGAAGACGTTGAGCATGAACCCGGGGCCGCGCCAGATGGTCATCCACAGCGCGTCCGCGCTCGGCGCGAGCGCCGCGCCGGGCAGCGCGCCGATCAGCAGCGACGGCAGGAAGTGCCCGATCAGGTGCCGTGACGCGACCGGCGCCGGCGGCCGGCAGTTCAGCACCGACCCCTCGGGCGCGGTCACGTGCACCGGCCGGAACGACCCGGCGTTGTGCGGCACCTCCGGCGAGATCGCCGCCTTGACCGCGAACGACGCGTACGCCCGGGTGTAGTTCAGGACGACGTTGATCCCGCGCCGGCTCTGCGGCGACGAACCCGCGAAGTCGAGGTGGATCTCGTCACCGTCCACAGTGGCCGTGACACGCAGGACGATCTCTTCGTCGTCGAAGCCGTCGGTGACGATTTTGTTGGTGTAGGTCCCGTCCGGTAGCTCCCGCAGCGCGTCCCGCAGGGCGTTCTCCGAGCGGTTCATGATCTCGGCGGCGACGTCGTCGAGCGTGTCGAGCCCGAACTCGTCCAGCAGCCGCACCAGGCTCGCCGCGCCGACCTCGTTGCCGGTGACCTGCGCGTACAGATCGCCGATGGTCTCCTCCGGCGTGCGGACGTTGGCGCGGATCAGCCGTTCCAGGTCGGTGTTGACCTCGCCCGCGCGCAGGAACTTGAGGATCGGCAGCCGGAGGCCTTCCTCGAAGACCTCGTGCGCTTCGGCGGACACCAGCCGGCCGCCGATGTCGGGCGCGTGACAGCACGACGCGAACCACGCGACCAGCCGGCCGGCCCGGAACACCGGCGTCGCGACGGTGATGTCGTTGATCTGCCCGGCGGTCTGCCACGGGTCGTTGGTGAACAGCACGTCACCGGGTTCGAGCTGCTCCGGCGGGTAGGCGGCGACGAAGTGGTGCATGCCGGTGGCCATCGCGTTGATGTGGCCGGGCGTGCCGCCGACGGACTGGCCGATCATCTCGCCGCGGGAGTCGAACACCGCGCACGCCAGGTCGAGCGATTCGCGGACGACGGCGGAGAAGGCCGTGTTGACCAGCGCGTTCTGCTGTTCGGCGAGGATCGAGTGCAGCCGGTTGCCGAACAGCCCGACGAGGATCGGGTCGGTGCCCATTGCCGCCTCCGCGGGAGGGAGTGCGTCGGCGGGGCTCACGCCGTCACCTCCAGCGCGGCGTCCTCGCGAACGACGCAGTGCGCGCCTGGTGGGACGACCACAGTGGACTCGCGTTCCTCCACGATGGCCGGTCCGTCGACCCGGACACCGGGTTCGAGCCGGTACCGGTCGAACACAGCCGTGTCGACAAAGCCGCCCGCCGCCGGGAAGTAGGCCTTGCGGGTGCCCTTGCGTGCGGCACCGGACGTCTCACGCCCGGCCAGCCGGAGGCTGACGTCCGGAGCTGGACCGCTGGAGACGACCCGCCAGTTCAGCACCTCGACGCCGACGTCGGGCCCGGAGCGCCGGTACAGCGCGCGGTAGGTGCGCGTGAACTCGTCGATCAGGGTGTCCGGCCAGCTGCCGTCGTGGACCGGGACGCGGATCTCGTAACCCTGTCCGGCATAACGCATTTCGGCGATCCGCCGGTGCGTCACACCGTCCACACCAGACTTTGCGAGCAGCGCCGCGCCTTCGGCCTCCATCTCGGCGAACAGGGCGTCGACCTGGTCCCACGACAGATCGAGCACGGCCGCGCGGGCCGACCGGACGAAGTCGAACGCCAGCGGCGCGGTCAGGAACCCGGCCGCGCTGAGCACCCCCGCGGCCGGCGGCGCGACGACCGATGGCGCCCCTAGCGCGCGGGCGACCCCCACGCCGTGCACCGGGCCCGCGCCGCCGAAGGTGTACATCGGCAGCCGCGCGGGATCCTGGCCGCGTTCGACGGCGTGCACGCGCGCGGCGTTCGCCATGTCCTCGTTGACACTCGTGTGGATGCCCCACGCGGCCTCTTCGACGCTGACGCCGAGCGGCTCGGCGATGCGCTCGCGGATGGCCGTCCGCGCGGCCTCTCGATCCAGGCCCATGTCGCCGCCGAGGAAGTACCCCGCGTCGAGGTAGCCGAGCACCAGGTCGGCGTCGGTGACCGTGGGCTCGCTGCCGCCGCGGGCGTAGCAGGCCGGGCCGGGTTCGGAGCCGGCCGAGTCGGGGCCGACGGTCAGCAACCCCAGCGCGTCGATCCGGGCGATCGACCCGCCGCCGACACCGATCTCGATCATGTCGACGACCGGCACCTGCACCGGCAGCCCGGAGCCGGGCAGCAGCCGGTACTTCCGGTCCACTTCGAACTGGTGCGTCACCAGCGGCGCGCCGCCGGCGATCAGGCAGAGTTTCGCCGTCGTGCCGCCCATGTCGAAAGCCAGCAGGTCCGCCGGGCCGATCGCGGCCGCCGCCAGCGCACCCCCGGCCGGGCCGGATTCGAGGATCCGGATCGGGTGCCGGGCCGCGGTGTCCACAGTGGCCAGACCGCCGTTGGACAGCATGATGTGCGGCGCGCCGGCGACACCGAGCCGGCGCAGCCGGAGTTCGAGATCGCGCAGGTACCGCTCGGTGAGGTCCTGGACGTAGACGTTCGCGACCGTGGTCGACGCGCGCTCGAACTCGCGGATCTCGGGCACGACCTCCGACGACAGCGCGACCCGCAGGCCGGGCGCGACGTCGGCGAGGACCTCGGCCGCACGCCGCTCGTGGGCCGGGTTGGTGAACGCGTGCAGGAAGCAGATCGCGACGGCGTCGATCCCCCGGCCGGCCAGCTCGCGGCCGAGCCGGGCGACGTACGCCTCGTCGAGTCCGATGTGGACGGAACCGTCGGCGAGGATCCGCTCCGGGACGTCGAAGCGCAGGTGCCGCGGGACCAGCGGCTCGGGCAGTTCGATGAGCAGGTCGTACAGCTCGTACCGGTGTTCGCGCCGCATTTCCAGGACGTCGCGGAACCCGGCGGTCCCGAGCAGCGCGGTGCGCGAGCCCTTGCGCTCGATCAGCGCGTTCGTCACGAGCGTCGTCCCGTGCACGACCTGCTCGACGTCGCCGGCGGCGATCCCGGCGTCGGCGAAGAGCGCGGCCAGGCCCTCCTCGACCGCGCGGGCCGGCTCGTCGTGCGTGGTCAGCACCTTGCCGACGGCGACGATCCCGGCGCCGTCCACCGCGCAGAGATCGGTGAACGTGCCGCCGATGTCGACACCGATCCTCATCTGCCGTTCCTCATCCGGCGGCCTTCCGGTACCACCGCGGCGAGGAGTTCAGCGGCGGCTTCAGCTTGGCCTTCACGACCAGCACGTTCGGCTCGTCCGACTCGACGAACTCGCCGAGCAGCCGCCGGAACGCGCGCCCGAAACCGGAGACGCGGTCGGCGTGCACGCCGAAGGAGCGCGCCAGGCCGACGAAGTCCGGGCTGTCCCAGTCGACCCCGCGCCGCGGCAGCCCTTCGCGCTCTTGGTCGTAGCGCAGCATGCCGTAGCCGCCGTCGTCGACCAGGACGACCGTGACCGGCAGCTGTTCCTGCGCGAGCGTCGCGAGATCACCGCAGGCGTAGAGGAAACCGCCGTCGCCGGTGATGCAGATGGCGCGGCCGACCCCCGCCGCGGCGGCGCCGAGCGACGCCGGGAAGCCGTAACCGAGGGTGCCCCAGCCCATCGGGTAGGCGAGCTTGCGCGGCGCCCGCACCCGGTGGAAGCCGCCGACCCAGTAGCCCGCGACGCACATGTCGGACACCAGCACCGCGTCCGTCGGCAACACCTCGTCCAAAGTGGACAGGAAGTCGTAGGCCTGCGGCTCTTCCTCGCGGATGCGCTGGCGCACCCGGCGGCCGATGCCGGCCAGCCGCAGCGTGATGTCGTCGAGACCCGCCCGCTGCTTCGGCAGCAGGCGCTCGACGATCGCGCGCGCGTCACCGACCAGCGTCAGGTCCGGCGGGTAGTTCTTGGCGGCGTCGTCGGCGTCGACGTTGATCGCGATGAGCGTGGGCGGCTGGGGCATCAGCCAGTTCTGCGTCATCAGGCCGTCGAAGTCGGTGCCGATGGCGAGCACGACGTCGGCCTCGTCCCACAGCTCGCCGACCTCCGGCGTGTGCACCGGGTTCGGCGCCAGGCACGGGTGGTCGAGCGGCAGTAGGCCGCGGGCGGCGAACGTGGTGATCACCGGCGCGGCCAGCTTCTCGGCGAGCGCGCCGATGGCCGCGCCCGCGCCCGAGCGCAGCGCGCCGCCGCCGGCCCAGATCAGCGGGTGCTGCGCGTCGGACAGCAGCGCTTCCGCTCGCGCGAGGTCGGGGACGTCGCTCTCGGGCTTGCGGTGCGGCGCGGGCGGACGCCGGTGCGGCACCTCTTCGCGCAGGTAGTCGGTCGGCACGCCGAGGTACACCGGGCCGCTCTGCGGTTGCAGCGCGAGCCGGGCGGCGCGGTGCACGGTGGTGCCGATCTGGTCGGCCGCGCGGACGGTGAAGCCGCCCTTGGTGATCGGCGCGAACATCGCCTGCTGGTCCGACGTCTCGTGCAGCACGCCGCGCACGACGCCGGGACGTCGCAGCGTCGAGGGGATGTCCGTGGCGATGACCAGCACCGACGCGGCGGAAGCCATGGCCTCGCCGACGGCGCCGAGCGTGTTGGCGGCGCCGGGCCCGGTGGTCACCAGCGCGACGCCGAGCTTCCCGGTGGCGCGGGCGTAACCGTCGGCGGCGTACCCGGCCGTCTGTTCGTGGCGGACGCCGATGATCTTGATGCCGGTCTCGGCGAACGCCTCCCACAACGGCAGGTTGTGCACCCCGGGCAGGCCGAAAACGAGCTCCGTACCCAGCGATTTCAACGCGTCCGCCAGCTCCCGCGCACCACTCACAGCCACGGCCCGGATACTGCCAGATCGTTGAACGATCTGGCAATCGCCCCTAGACGATGTTGTGCTCGGCCGGTGCGCTACCGGCCGCCGCGAACCGGCGGACATCCAGCTCGGCGACGTCGATCGCCGTCGGCCGGCCCAGGTAGAGGTCCCGGATCAGCTCGCCGGTGGCCGGACCCATCTGGAAGCCGTGGCCGGAGAAGCCGGTCGCGTAGAAGAACCGCGACAGGAGGACGCTTTCCCCGATGATCTGGTTGCGGTCCGGCGTCATCTCGTACAACCCGGCCCACGCCGTGCGGATGCCGGCGTCCAGCACGGCCGGGATCCGGCGCCCGGCCAGCTCGGCCAGCCGCGGCAGCCACTCGCCCGCCTCGTAGCGGGTGCCGAAGCCGGGGAAGCCGTCGTCCTCGCAAAAGGACATCGCCAGACCTGCGCCTTCGCGGTGGAAGTAGAACGCCGAGGGCATCTCGATGGTCAGCGGCACCGACTCCGGCAACCCGGGCACCGGACCGGTGAACACGACCTGGCGCCGGAACGGGCGCACCGGCAGGTCCAGCCCGGCCAGCGCGCCGACCCGGCCCGACCACGCACCCGCCGCGCACACCACCGCGCCGGTCCGGACGAACCCCGCCGTCGTGCGCACGCCGGTCAGCACGTCGCCGTCGCGTTCGATCCCGGTCACCTCGACGCCGGTCCGGAGCTGCGCGCCGCGGGCGCGTGCAGCTCTGGCGTACCCCTGCACGACCGCGTCCGGCGTCGCCTTCGCGTCGTCCGGCGACCAGAGCGCCGCGACGACGCCGTCCGGTTCGAGCAGCGGGAGGACGTCCCGCACCTCCGAGGGGTCGAGCAGGTAGCTCCGGACGCCGTACTCGCGCTGCAGCTCCGCGCAATGTCCGATTGCGGGCACGTCCGCCGGATCGGTGATCAGGTACAGGTAGCCGTCGCGGCGGAAGTCGATCTCGGTGCCGAACCGCTCCCGGAACGCGCTGTACTCGGCGAGCCCGCGCAGCCCCAGCTCGACGTTCACGGGCTTGGTGAACGACGACCGGATGCCGCCCGCGGCCTTCGCCGTCGAGCCCTCACCCAGGCCGTCGCGCTCCAGCAGCAGGACGTCGACGCCGGCCTCGGCCAACCGGAACGCGCAGCTCACCCCGATCACCCCGCCGCCGATCACCACGACTTCGGCCATCTGTGGCAGGGACGTTTCCCCGGCGCTGCGGACGGTCATACTCGCCAATGTAGAACGTGATCCACCGGTGGCACCCGAACGCGTAGAGTCGGCCCACCGGGGCAGCGACGCTCCGCGCGCGGAAGGTGGTACCCGATGCCGATGATGCCGGTGACCGACTCGATGTTCCTCCTGGTGGAGTCGCGCGAGCACCCGATGCACGTCGGCGGTCTGCAGCTGTTCAAGAAACCGGACGGCGCCGGCCCGGACTACCTGAGCGGCATCCGCCGGAACCTGCTCGAATCGGACAACATGCGGCCGATCTTCCGCCGCCGCCCGGCGCGTCCGGTGAACACGCTCGGGCACGTCGCCTGGTCGACCGACGCCGAGCTCGAGCTCGACTACCACTTCCGGCACTCCGCGCTGCCGCAGCCGGGCCGGATCCGCGAACTGCTGGAGCTCGCCGGCCGCTGGCACGGCACCCTGCTCGACCGGCACCGGCCGCTGTGGGAGATCCACCTCGTCGAAGGCCTGGCCGACGGCCGGTTCGCCGTCTACACCAAGGTCCACCACGCGCTGATGGACGGCGTCTCGGCGCTGCGCCACCTGCAGGGCACGCTGTCGGACGACCCGTCGGACATGGACTGCCCGCCCTGGTGGGGCACCCGGCGCAAACCGGGCGAAGGCCGCACCCGGAGCCCGCGGTCGCTGCTGGACACCGCCGGCAAGACGGTCAACCAGATCGCGAGCCTGGCGCCGGCGGCGGTGAAGGTGGCGCGGGAGGCGTTCGGCGAGCACACGGTGACCCTGCCGGGCCAGGCGCCGCGGACGATGTTCAACGTGCCGATCGGCGGCGCGCGCCGGTTCGCGGCGCAGTCGTGGTCGCTCGACCGCGTGCGGCAGGTGGCCAACGCGGCGGGGGTGTCGCGCAACGACGTCGTGCTCGCGATGTGCTCGGGCGCGCTGCGGGACTACCTCATCGAGCAGCGCGCGCTGCCGGACGCGCCGATGATCGCGATGGTGCCGGTTTCGTTGCGCCGCAAGACCGATCCGGGTGAGGCGACCGGCAACAACATCGGCGCGCTGCTGTGCAACCTGGCCACCGACCTGCCGGACGCGGGCAAGCGCCTCGGCACGATCCACCAGTCGATGCGCAACGGCAAGCGGCTGTTCTCGGAGCTGACGCCGTTGCAGACGCTGCTGCTCTCCGGGATCAACGTGGCGCAATTGGGCGTTTCGCCGATACCCGGCGTCGTGAACAACACGCGGCCTCCGTTCAACCTGGTGATCTCGAACGTGCCCGGCCCCCGCAAGCAGATGTACTGGAACGGCGCGCAGCTCGACGGCATCTACCCCGCGTCGGTGCTGCTCGACGGCCAGGCCGTCAACATCACGCTGACCAGCAACGGCGACAACCTCGACTTCGGCATCACCGGCTGCCGCCGCAGCGTGCCGCACCTGCAGCGCATCCTGACGCACCTCGACACGGCGCTGGTCGAGCTGGAAGCCGCCGTCAAGTAGTCCGAAGCGGACTAGGCGACCCCCTCCGGCGCGGCCCCGGCGATCTGCACGGCGTCGGTGGTGATGCGGTCGATCTCGGCCAAGTCATCGGACGTCAACGTGATGTCGGCGGCGGCGAGACTTGCCTCGATGTGCCGCGGGTTCCGCGCCCCGACGATGGCGGCGTGCACCCCGGGCCGGGCGAGCGTCCAGGCGATGGCGAGCTGGCTGACAGCGACGTCCCGCTGGGCGGCGAAGGCCTGGAGTTCGTCGACGATCTTGAGGTTGCGGCGCAGGTTGTCGCCCTGGAACGCACTCGACCGCGACCGCCAGTCGGTGGTTTCGAAGGTGCTGTCCGGAGTGAACGCGCCGGTCAGCAGGCCGCTGCCGAGCGGGCTGTAGACGAACACGCCGATGTCGTGCTCGCGAGCGTAGGGCAGCGGGTCGGTCTCGATATCGCGGCGAAACAGGTGGTAGGGCGGCTGGAGCGTCTCGGCCGGCCGCGTCTTGTCGAACTCGGCCAGCTGCGCGGAGCCGTAGTTGGAGACGCCGACGTGCCGGACCTTGCCGGCGTCGACGAACTCCTGCAGCAGCCCGGCGACGTCCGCTGCCGGAGTGTCGGGGTCGGGCCAGTGCACCTGGTAGACGTCGATGTGGTCGCGCGCGAGGTTGCGCAGGCTCTCGTCGAGACCCCGGGTGAGCCATGCGCGCCGGGAGTCGCGGGGTCGTTCGGCCCGCGGGTTGATGCCGCCCTTGGTGGCGACGACGACGTCCTCGGCTCCCCGCAGCGCCCGCCCGAGCAGCACCTCGGACCGGCCGCGGCCGTACGCCTGAGCCGTGTCGAAGAAGTTCACACCGAGCGCGCGGGCGTGGTGGATCGCCGCGATCGCGGTGTCTTCGTCGAAGGCGCCCCAGTCGCCGCCGAGCTGCCAGGTGCCGAAGGCGATCTTCGAGACTTCGAGACCGCTGCGACCCAAGATCGTCGTACGCATGAGTCCAGCACAGCACAGACGTCGGACCACTGCACCGATCTTCCCGGCGAGCGAAACCCCCAAATAACTCTTTGACAGTTGCGGCCGCGTCCCCGAAACTCGGGAGCATGTCCCTCGACGACCTCCGGGTCCTGGCCCACCCGCTGCGCATGCGCATCCTCTCGCTGCTGACGGGCACGGCGATGAGCGCGGCGGAGGCGGCCCGCGAGCTGGGCGAAACCCAGGCGAACATCAGCTACCACTTCCGCCGCCTGCACGACGCGGGCCTGCTGGACGTCGCGGAGGAAGTCCGCATCCGCGGCGGCCGCGCGAAGCGCTACCGCCACGACCCGGACTCCGGCCGGCGTCTCACCTCCCGCGACCCGGTCGAGGAACAGATGCTGACGAGGGCGATCGCGAGCGAGCTGCTGCGCCGGGCGGAGTCCCGCGCGTCGGGCCGCCCGGCATCCCTGTCGGACGCGGAGCTGTGGCTGGCCCCGGAGGTGTGGTCGGAGCTGCTGGCGCGGGTGAAGGAGGTGAGCCACGAACTCCACACCGCGGCGCAGGCGCCCAGGACGCCGGGGACGGTCCGGGTCAGCGTGAGCATGGCGCTGTTCGAGCTGACGCCGGGGGAAACGCCGGAGGAGCCGCAATGAGCACTCCGCTGTGCGCGCCGGGGTTGGCGACCGCGGGGAATCGCTGTGTGCACCTTGCTTTCGGCCATCATCGCAGGTCTATCCGAGCCGACCCCGATCATGCCGCCGGCGGAGGAATCGCGATGAGTGCTCTGCTGCTCGCGAGCCCCGCCGTGGTGCCGTTCGGGTCGCCCCCGTGCACCGCAGTAGTCGCCCGTTCTCGTGCTGACCTCGGCCATGTCACCAGCGAAGAGAACCCTGATTCTCGCCGACGCCTTCGTGAGGCCTACCCCCGATCGCTCCGGCGGGATTGCGATGGGCGGCCTGCTGCCCGACTGCCCCGGCGCAGCGTTGACCGAGCCGGCCCCGAGTTTCTTCGGATCTCGCCGTGCGAAGCCTCGCCGTGGACCCGCGGCAGCGCCACCGGCGGAGGAGTCGTGACGGACTCGCCGCTGCTCACCGACGCCGGCGACGCGCATTTCGAGCCGGCAACAGCCTTCCTGTCTCCGAAGGAATCGTGATGACCACCCTGCCGGCCGGCCCCGAGGCGGTGCCGTTCGAGCCGGATCCCACTGTGCCGCCGGCGAAGGGCCGCGACAAGCACCCCGCTGTCCGCCAAGTGGAAAAGGCGGGCCGGGACGAACGGGCGCGGATCACCTTCGCCCGGGACCTGCTCGACCGGCACACCGGCGCAGCTCTTCGAGCCGACTCTGGCCATCCTGCCCGCAAAGCACTCGCGATGAGCACCCTGATGCCCCCCAACGCCGTGACGCAGTCCAAACCGGCCCCGATCACACCACTCGCGGAGGAATCGTGATGAGCGCGCCACTCTTCGCGCCGTTGCGGGAGCACCGGTTCCGGGCGCTCGTCACCGGGCGGACCTTTGCCGACTTCGCCAATGCCGTCGCGCCCTTTGCATTGGCCTTCGCCGTGGTCGACCTGACCGGGTCGGCCGTGGATCTCGGGATCGTCGTCGGGGCCCGGTCGGTCGCCAACATCCTGCTCGTGCTGTTCGGCGGGATGCTCGCCGACCGGTTGCCGCGGTCGGTGATCCTGCAGGGTACCGAAACCGCCGCCGCGCTCACGCAGGCTGCCATTGCCGCGAGTGTCCTCTATGGATTCGCCTCGGTACCGCTGCTGGTCGGGCTCAGCCTCGTCAACGGCGCCGTCTCGGCCATTTCGCTGCCCGCCGCCGCGTCGCTCACGCCGCTGACCGTACCCGGCACGCTGCTCACCCAGGCGAACGCGCTGGTCCGGCTCCTGTCGAACGTCGGCCGGATCGCCGGAGCCAGTCTCGCCGGGATCCTGGTCGCCTTCGCCGGTTCCGGGTGGGCGCTCGCCGGGAACGCGCTGCTGTTCGTCGCCGCCGCGCTGTCCTACCACCGGATCCGGCTGCCGAGCGGGGACCGGATCCCCGGCAGCCGCCCGCTGGCCGAACTCGCCGAGGGCTGGCGCGAGTTCCGCGCGCGGTCCTGGGTGTGGCTGGTGGTACTGCAGTTCATGCTGGTCAACGCGGTCAACTCGGGCGCGATCGTGGTGCTCGGCCCGCTGGTCGCCGACGACACGTTCGGCCGCACCGGCTGGGGCCTCGCCTTGGCGGTGCAGACCGCCGGCGCTCTGCTCGGCGGCGTCATCGCGGCCCACTGGCGACCCCGGCGGATGCTGTTCCTCGGCGTCGCGCTGGTCATGGCGGACGCGCTCCCGATGATCGCGCTCGGCGTCACGCCCTACCTGGCCCCGCTGCTGCTCGCGATGTTCCTCGGCGGCATCGCGCTCGAGCAGTTCTCCGTCGCGTGGGACGTGTCGCTGCAGGAGAACATCCCGCCGGAGAAGCTCGCCCGCGTGTACTCCTACGACATGCTCGGTTCGTTCCTCGCACTGCCGCTGGGCCAGATCAGCGCGGGCCCGCTCGCCGAACACGCCGGCCGCGAGGCGACGCTGATCGGCGGCGCGGTGCTGGTCGTCGCCACGACCGCGCTCGTGCTGTGCAGCCCGCAGATCCGCGGCTTGGTCAGGCGGACGCCGGTCGCACCAGGAGGAGGTTCACCAGGTTCGCACTGAACACGACGTCGGCACCGTCGTCGACGAACTCGACCCGGGTGCGCAGCACTCCCCGGTCCGGCTTCGAGCGTGAAACGCGAGCCTCGGTGACCGTCGCGCGCAACCGCAGCACCGCACCCGGCCGGACGGGACGCGGCCAGCGCAGCTCGTCCACCCCGGGACTGCCCAGACTGGCCACAGTGGACAGGTAGTGCGCCGCGTAGAGCCGCATCATCAGGCTCGCCGTGTGCCAGCCGCTGGCGATCAGCCCGCCGAACGGCCCGGCCGCCGCCGAGACCGGGTCGACGTGGAAGCTCTGCGGGTCGTACCGCCGGGCGAACTCCAGGATCTCGGCCTCGGTCACCTCGACGCTCCCGCAGTCGTAGGTCGCGCCGGGAACGTAGTCCGCGAAGTAGCGGTCGCCGATCGGGGTGCCGAACTCGCTCGTCATGGCCGCAGAGTGCCACAAGAACACTTCGATCCGGAGCGAACGGTTCCCGGGCTACCCTCGAGGCCATGCCCGGGGAACCCGACATCCCCTCGGTCGCCCAGGCGATCGGCGAACCGGCACGGGCCGCGATGCTCCTGCAGCTGATGGACGGCGACGCGCACTCCGCCCGCGCCTTGACGACGGTGGCCGGTATCGCGCCGTCCACCGCGAGCTCGCACCTGCGCCGGCTCTGCGACGCCGGGCTCGTGCACGCCACCGAAGCCGGCCGGCAACGACTGCACCGGCTCGCGGGCCCGGAGGTCGCGCACCTCGTCGAGGCATTGACCGCTCTCGCCCCACCCGCTTGCCCGACCGGCTCCAGCCCGACCCGCCGTCCGGGCCGTTGCTGCGAGCCCGAGCCTGCTACGGCCGGCTCGGCGTGGATGTCGCGGCGCTGCTGCGCGAAGACGGTGTGATCGACAACCTGGCCCCGGGCGAATCCGGCACGGTCCGCACCTTCGACCACCCGCTGTTGGTAGCGCTCGGCATCACCGCACTGCCGGACTCACGCCCCGGCGTGCGGGCGTGCCTCGACTGGTCGCACGGCACCGTCCACCTCGCCGGAGCCCTGGGCGCCGCACTGTTCACGGCATTGCTCGACGACGGCTGGGTACGCCGCCACCCACGCGGCCGGGCGCTGCGGATCACGGACCCGGGCCACCGCCGGCTCGCCGAACTCGGGATCGGCTGACGGCGCTGCTACCCGCGCGGAGGCGATCGTTGCCACGCTCCGGGCTACCAGCCTGCGCGAGGTCACCACCAGGCTGCGACTGACGGCCTTCCCCGCTACCGGCCTGCGCCGATGTCCGGGCCGGACCGCAACAGCTGCCGCTCGCGCTACCGACCCGCGCGGAGATCGGCGCCAGTCGGCGATGGCGGTCACGCTCGCGCCACCGCCCCGGGCGGATACCAGCGTCAAGGCGCGCCGGTCGTCACACTCGCGCCGGGTGCACGTCTGGACATTCGACGCGACGCGCCGGACTGCCGCTGGTTTCTCGCTGCAGACCGGAGCCGGTTCGAGCGGATGTCAGTGCCGGCCCGCGATGGCCGTCGCTACCGGCTCGCGCGGGGCTCCGGGGTCAGGTCGCGGTGACCGTCGAGGCGCCACCAGCTCTCGAGAGTCTCGCGCAGCACCTTGAGCAGCTCCCCGCCCGTCTCCAGGGGGACCAGCGCGGCCGGGCCGTCGCCGACTCTCAAGCCCGCGGCCAGCCGG
Organism: Amycolatopsis sp. NBC_00355; assembly: GCF_036104975.1. Lineage (GTDB taxonomy): Bacteria > Actinomycetota > Actinomycetes > Mycobacteriales > Pseudonocardiaceae > Amycolatopsis. Next base: position 5,177,038 of record NZ_CP107982.1, read on the forward strand.
TCGCCCTGCTCGATCAGGCCGACGACCACGCTCGTCGGCTCCCCGGTGACGTCGACGGTCGGAATGGCTCGTTCGCACCGCCAGCCTTGAACGTTCACCCGGCCGACAGTGGCACAGCTTTCCCGGCCGCGGCCCGGGTTTCACCCTTAAGTGGTCAGGCGGGCGCCCACGGCCGCACTTCCTCCAGCAGCTTCGCGACGGCCAGCACGAGATCGTCCGAGTGCCGCGGCCCGACGATCTGCAGCCCGACCGGCAAGCCCTCCGACGTGCACCCGGCCGGCACACTGATCGCGGGCTGCTGGGTCATGTTGAACGGGTAGGTGAACGGCGTCCACTCCGGCCACTCGCTCAGCCCGCTGCCCGGCGGCACGTTGTGGCCCGCCTCGAACGCGGGGATCGGGACGGTCGGCGTGATCAGCACGTCGTAGCGCGTGTGGAACTCGCCCATCAGGATGCCCAGCGCGGCGCGCTCGGCGGTCGCGTCGAGGTAGTCACTCGCCGACCAGGTCTTGCCCAGCTCCCAGACCTTGCGCAGCCCGGGATCGGTCCGATCTTCGGAACCCGCCGGGAAACTGTCGAGCAGCTTCGCCGCGCCGGAGGACCACAGCACGTCGAACGCCGGTTTCGGGTCGGCGAAGCCGGGGTCGGTCTCTTCGATGTGCAGCCCGGCGTCGCCGAGCGCGCGCACCGCCGCCGCGACGATCGCGGCCACCTCCGGGTCGACGTCGACGTAGCCGAGCGTCGGGGAGAACGCGGCGATCAGGCCGCGCACGTCCCGCCGGACCGCCTCGCGGAACGACGTCACCGGCGGCGGCAGCGCGGCCGGGTCACGGTGGTCGGGGATCGACAGCACGTCCATCAACAGCGCGGTGTCGTCCACCGACCGCGCCATCGGGCCGGCGTGCGACAGCGGCCCGAACGGGCTCGCCGGGTACAGCGCGATCCGGCCGTGGGTCGGCTTCAGCCCGACGATCCCGCAGAACGACGCCGGGATCCGCACCGAGCCACCACCGTCGGTGCCGACGGACAGCTCACCCATCCCGGCCGCCACCGCCGCAGCGCTACCGCCGCTCGAACCACCGGACGTCTTAGTGGGGTCGACCGGGTTGCGCGTGATCCCCTGCAGCGGACTGTCGGTGACGCCCTTCCAGGCGATCTCCGGCGTGGTCGTCTTGCCCAGCAGCACGAGACCGGCCTCGCGCATCCGCGCCGCGACCGGGCTGTCGACGTCCCACGGCTGGTCCGGGTCGATGCTCTTCGAGCCCCGGACGGTCGGCCAGCCCTGGGTCAGGAACATGTCCTTGATCGAGGAGGGCACCCCGTCGAGCAGGCCGATCGGGTTGCCGTCGCGCCAGCGGGCCTCGGACGCCTTGGCCTGTTCCAGCGCCCCGTCGGCGTCGACGAGGGTGTAAGCGTTGCACTCGCCGTCCCTGGCCTCGATGGCCTGCAGCGCGTTCTGCGTCGCCTCGAGCGGTGAGAGCTCACCGGTCGCGTAGGCGGCGACGAGTTCGCTGGCGGTCAGCATCCTGTCGTTCATCCGGCTCCCTGGTTCCCCGACGGCACGTAGCCGAGCGTCTTGTCGACGACATTGCGCAGCGGCTCCCCAGCGCGCCAGCGGCGGAAGTTCTCGGTGAACACCTCGACCAGCGTGTTCCGCCAGCCGATGAAGTCCCCGGACATGTGCGGCGAGAGCAGCACGTCCGGCATGTTCCACAGTGGACTCTCGGGCGGCAGCGGCTCGGTGTCGAAAACGTCGAGCGCCGCCCCCGCGATGACGCGATCCGCCAGCGCCGCGACCAGGTCGGACGTGACCACCAGCTCCCCCCGCCCGACGTTCACGAACCGCGCCGACGGCTTCATCGCGGCGAACGCGCGCGCGTCGAACAAACCTTTGGTGTTCTCGGTCAGCGGCGCGACCGCGACGACGTAGTCGGCCTCGGGCAGGTACTCGGTGAGCTGCGCGGAATCGTGCACGACACCGAAGTCGGGATCACCGGTGCGCGCTCGGCGCCCGGCGCCGCTCACCCGCAGCCCGGCCGCGCGCAGCAGCCGCGCGATGGCCCGCCCGATCGGCCCGGTGCCGACGACCACAGCAGTGCGCCCGGCGATCCGCTCGCTCTCGCGGTGCAGCCAGCGTCCCTCGCGCTGCAGGTCGTACGAGCGCGCGAAGTCCTTGGCGAAGGCGAGGACGACGCCCAGCACGTACTCCGCGATGGCGTCGTCGAAGACACCCCGCGAGTTGGTCAGGACGACGTCGCTCTCCGCAAGCCCCGGGAACAGCACGGGGTCGACGCCGGCGCTGGCGATGTGCAGCCACCGCAGCCGGTCGGCCGCATGCCAAGCGCCCGGCACGGCCGTCGAGAGGAAGTCGTAGACGAACAGCGCGTCCGCGCCGGACAGCGCTTCGGGCAACCCGGCCGCGTCCGTGTAACGCACGACCGCCCCGGATTCGACTGCACGCATGTCCGGTGGACGGTGCTCGCCGCAGAGCACGGTCAGGACGGGAGTTTCCCGGTTTTCCGAGGCGATCACGTTGACACGGTAAAAGCGGCTCGTATGATTGTCAACAATCCGAGGAACGACCCCCGGAGCACCGGACGTGTCATCAAGTTCAGACGTATTCCGGAGGCTGAGCCTTGGATTTCGACTTCCTGGCGTTCGAAGGCCCGCTGGCGCAACGCGGCATCGGGGTGATCGCCCCCTTCGACCTCGCCCTCGAGCGCGAGCTCTGGCGGTGGGTGCCGATGGAGGTGTCGCTGCACCTCGCCCGCACGCCGTACGAGCCCGTGCCGGTCAGCATGGAGATGGCGCGCCTCGTCAGCGACAGCCACCACCTGGCCAGCGCCACCCGCGACGTGCTGCACGTCGAGCCCGAGGTCGTCGCTTACCTCTGCACGTCGGGCAGCTTCGTCAACGGCGTCGACTACGAACGCTCCCTGACCAAGGCGATCTGCGACGCCGGCGCGCCGGACGCCGTCACCACCTCGGGCGCGCTGGCCGAGGTGCTGCACCAGCTCGACCTGCACCGGGTCTCGGTGCTCACCCCGTACGACGCCGACCTGACCCGGGCGCTGCACGACTTCCTCGGCGAGCTGAACGTCGAGACCGTCGCCAGCGATCACCTCGGGCTGGGCGGCGGGATCTGGAAGGTCAGCTACCGGACCATCGCCGAGCGCATCCTCGCCGCAGACCACGGCGAAGCCGAGGCGATCTTCGTCAGCTGCACCAACCTCCCCACCTACGACCTGATCGAGCCGCTTGAGACCGCGCTCGGCAAACCGGTGCTCACGGCCAACCAGCTGACCATGTGGGCGTGCCTGCGCCGCATGAACCTGCCCATCGTCGGCCCCGGGAAGTGGCTTCGTGACGTGTCGTGAAGGGTTTCCTTGACCATCCCTCTAGGATTGTCGACAATTTGCGTCTCTCCGGAGGTTCCGTGACCACCATCGGCTTCATCTACCCCGACCACGCGGCCGAAGACGACTACCCGCTCGCCGAGCAGCTGCTCGGCGGGATGGCCGCCGACGAAGGCGATATCCGGCTCGCGGTCGAGCACATCTACGGCACCGACAAGCACGCGGTCGCCGAGTTGCTGGACCTCGGCAGCGAGACCCGCCTCGCCGACGGTGCCGCCCTGCTCAAGAAGCACGAACCCGACGCGGTCATCTGGGCCTGCACCAGCGGCAGCTTCGTCTACGGCTGGGACGGTGCCCAGGACCAGGTCGACCGCCTGGCCGCCGTCGCCGGCGTGCCGGCCTCCAGCACCTCCTTCGCGTTCGTGCACGCCGCGCGCGCCCTCGGCGTCAAGCGGGTCGCCGTGGCCGCCAGCTACCCGGACGACATCGCCCGGCTGTTCGTGGACTTCCTCAAGGCCGGCGGCATCGAGGTCCTCTCGATGGCCAGCGCCGACATCGTCACCGCGGCCGAAGTCGGCGCGCTGCCTCCGGAAGCCGTCGTCGAGCTCGCCGTGCGCCACGACCACCCGGACGCCGACGCGGTGCTGGTGCCGGACACCGCGATGCGGACGCTCCAGGAGATCAACATCCTCGAAGCCGCACTGAAGAAGCCCGTGCTGACCGCCAATCAGGTCACCGTCTGGGAGGGCCTGCGCCTGACCGGGCGGCACCGCCTCGTCCGCTCTCTCGGCGCGCTCTTCCGGCGGCTGCCGGACGGGAGCGCCTGACATGGCTCTGCCACCGGGCATGCTGCCCGAGATCGAGCCGGTCAGCCGGGAGTCGACGGCCGCGGTCATCGCGCGCCAGCTTCGTGACGCGATCATGACCGGCACCCTGCCGCCGGGCACCCAGCTCGGCGAGACCGACCTGGCCGCCCGGTTCCAGGTGTCACGGGGGCCGCTCCGGGAAGCCATGCAGCATTTGGTGTCCGAGGGACTGCTGCGCAGCGAACGGCACCGCGGCCTGTTCGTGATCGACCTCGAGCCCGGCGACGTCTACGACATCTACGCCGCCCGCTCCGCGATCGAACGCGCCGCGATGCTGCGCGCCATCCGCGGCGGCGAACGCGACCGGATCGCGGCGGTGCTCGAGCGGACCGTCGTCGAGATGGCGGCCGCCGCGAGCGACGACGACCCGAGCGCGCTTTCCACGGCGGACCTGAAGTTCCACGAGGCCCTGATCAACGCCTCCGGGAGCAAGCGGCTCGTCCGCATGGCCCGGACCCTGCTCATCGAGACCCGGATGTGCCTCACCGCGCTCCAGGGCACTTACCAGCGGGTCGAGGAGCGCGTGGACGAACACACGAAGCTCATCCAGGCCCTCCGCGACGGCGACGAGGAGACGGCGCTGACCCTCCTGGACGCCCACATGGAGGACGCGGTACAGCGCCTCGCGCCGGGTACCAGCCTCGTGGAGGGACACGCCCCGCCGGTGCCCTGACGCCCCGCCGAGCACCCGTGCCGCCTGTCCGAGCACACGGCTTCCCCGCCCTCGCGCCGTGGAAGCCCGTACTCGGAGAGCCGACACGCGTGCTCGCAGGATCGACACGCGTGATTGCCGGGTCGGCTCGTACACCCGGTCGGCCGGCTCGGGTATCCGGACGGACGTCACGCGTGCCTGGACGGACGGCACGGGTACCGGGAAGCACCCGACCGGCGGCGCGCAAACGCAGTCAGCGGGCATGGCGGACCCCCAGCACCGGCTGGCCACCGTGGCCGTCGCGGAAGTCGGGCGACCACGGCCAGCGACCCCGGTCGTCCGCGTGGACCAGTTGCAGCGCCCGGATTTCCGGGCCGTACAGCGCGACCGCGAACACCAGGTGCGCCGACGGCTCGCTGAGCGGGACGACCTCGATCAGCGGGCCGCCGCGCAACGGGATGCGTTCACCGGGCTCGGGTGGTGCCGCGTGCAGCGAATGGCTCGCCATGTCGTTGAGCAGATTCGCCGCCGCCCGCAGCGAAAGCCCGGTGGCGACCAGTTCGGGCAGGCCGTACCCGCTGAGCCCGATCGTGTAGGCCCACGGCGGGTACGGCCCGGCGCTCTCCACGCCTTGCACGAGCCAGCCCCGGTCGGCCACGCCGTCGCGAAGCCGTTCCAGGTACCCGGATCTGTCCGGGTCTTCGCACTGCTGACACATCGGTGTCTCCTCCCCCTCGGTGGACTGGGGACCACCGTGCCGGAGGGCACCGACAAAAACTCAGCCCAGCGCTTCGGCCACTGCCGTGCCGAGCCGTTCTGTGGTATCGCCGCCGCCGAGGTCCGGCGTGCGCACCCGGCCCTCGTCGAGCACCCGGTCCACCGCTGCGCGGATCGCTTGCGCGGCAACGGTTTCGCCCAGGTGTTCGACCAGCATCGCGGCCGCCAGGATCTGCGCCACGGGGTTGGCGATGCCCTGCCCGGCGATGTCCGGAGCGCTCCCGTGGACCGCTTCGAACATCGACGGGGATTCACCCGATGGGTTGATGTTGCCGGACGGTGCCATGCCGAGTCCGCCGGTGATCGCGGCCGCGAGGTCGCTCAGGATGTCGCCGAAGAGGTTCGAACCCACGATCACGTCGAGCCGGTCCGGCGCCTGGACCATGCGCGCCGCCAAGGCATCCACGTGCATCTGTTCACTGTGGACGTCCGGGTACTCGGCGGCGATCTCGGCGAAGATCTCGTCCCAGAACGGCATCGAGTGGATGAGCCCGTTGGACTTCGTCGCCGAGCAGACGCGCGAAGACCGTGTCCGCGCGAGGTCGAAGGCGTACCGGATGATCCGTTCGACGCCGACGCGGGTGAACACCGATTCCTGCACCACGAACTCGTCCGGCCGGCCCGCGTTGTGCCGGCCGCCGATCGCGGAGTACTCCCCTTCGGAGTTCTCCCGGACGATCACCAGCTCCAGCTCTTCGGCCTTCCGTCCGGCCAGCACCGACGTCGTGCCCGGCAGCAGCCGCACCGGGCGCAGGTTGACGTACTGCGAGAACGCCCGCCGCAGCGGGATCAGCAGGCCCCACAGGGAAACGTGGTCCGGGACGCCGGGGAAGCCGACCGCGCCGAGCAGAATCCCGTCGAACGCCGAGAGCTGCTCGACGCCGTCGTCCGGCATCATCGACCCGAGCTGGGCGTACCGCTCGCAGCTCCAGTCGAACTCGGTCCACTCCAGGGAGAAGCCGAACTTCGCAGAGGCGGCGTCGAGAACCTTTCGGGCCTCGACGGTGACGTCCACGCCGATCCCGTCGCCGGGGATGCTCGCGATGCGGTAGGAACTCACAGGGCCACCGCGATGTACTTGGTCTCCAGGAACTCGTCGATGCCGAACGAGCCGCCCTCGCGGCCGAGCCCGGACGCCTTGATGCCGCCGAACGGCGCGGCCGGGTTGGACACGATGCCCTGGTTCAGCCCGATCATCCCGGCTTCGAGGGCTTCGGAAACGCGCAGCGCCCGCTTGAGGTCGCTGGTGTAGACGTAAGAAACGAGACCGAACTCGGTGTCGTTCGCCTTCGCCACCGCCTCTTCCTCGGTGTCGAAGGCGGAGATCGGCGCGACCGGCCCGAAGATCTCTTCGTGCGTCAGACGCGCTTCCTGCGGGACGTCGGTGAGCACGGTGGCCTGGTAGAAGTGACCCGGGCCGTCCACACCCGCCCCGCCGGTGAGCACCTTCGCGCCGCGGTCGGTGGCGTCCTTGACCAGCTCGGTCACCTTGGTGACGGCGGCTTCGTCGATCAGCGGGCCGACGACGACGTCCTTCTCGGTGCCGCGGCCCATCGGCAACGCCTGCATGCGCTCGGTCAGCCGTCGCGAGAACTCCTCGACGACACCGCGCTGCACGTAGAAGCGGTTCGCCGCGGTGCACGCCTCGCCGATGTTGCGCATCTTCGCGAGCATCGCGCCTTCGATGGCCGCGTCCATGTCGGCGTCCTCGAAGACCAGGAACGGCGCGTTGCCGCCCAGCTCCATCGACGTCCGCAACACCTTGTCGGCGCACTGTTCCAGCAGCTTGCGGCCGACGCCGGTGGAGCCGGTGAAGGAGAGTTTGCGGGCGCGGCCGTCGCGGATCAGCGGTTCCATCACGCCACCGGAGTCGCTGGTCGTGACGACGTTGAGGACGCCGGCGGGCAGCCCGGCCTCGGCGAGGATGCCGGCCAGGGCGAGCATCGACAGCGGCGTCTGCGCGGCCGGCTTGATCACCGACGTGCAGCCCGCGGCGATCGCCGGGCCGATCTTGCGGGTGCCCATCGCCATCGGGAAGTTCCACGGCGTGATCAGCAGCGTCGGGCCGACCGGCTGCTTGGTGATGAGGAAGCGGCCCGAGCCGTTGGGCGCGGTCGCGTAGCCGCCTTCGATCCGGACGGCCTCCTCGGCGAACCAGCGAAAGAACTCGGCGGCGTAGGCGATTTCGCCCTTCGACTCCGCCAGCGGCTTGCCCATCTCGAGCGTCATGAGCAGGGCGAGTTCGTCCTGGCGCGCCATCAGCAGCTCGTACGCGCGGCGCAGGATCTCACCGCGTTCGCGGGGTGCCATTTTCGCGAAGTCCGCCTGCGCGGCGACAGCGGCGTCCAGAGCGGCGACGCCGTCCGCCGGCGAGGCGTCGGCGACCTGACACAGCTCCCGGCCGGTCGCCGGATCCAGGACCGGGAAGGTCTTCCCGGTCTCGGCGGCGACCCACTTGCCGCCGATGAACAGTTCCTTGCCGACCGCGTCGACGACGCCGGACTCGGTGCTCACGCTCATCCCGACTGCTCCTCACGTGTTGTCCCGAGGGCCATGCTATGGATATTGTCAACAATCGACAACCCACTCAGACCGACCAAGGAGCACGCTGCCATGGCCCAGCTATCTCCGCTGCTCAAGCAGGCAACGCCCGTCGTGGTCGACCACGGTGAAGGGGTTTACCTCTACGACGTCGACGGCAACCGGCACCTCGACTTCACCGCCGGGATCGGCGTCACGAGCACCGGGCACTGCCACCCGCACGTCGTGCGAGCAGCGCAGGAGCAGATCGGCAAGCTCATCCACGGGCAGTACACGACGGTGATGCACCAGCCGCTGCTCGAACTGACGAAACGCCTCGGCGACGTCCTGCCGAGCGGCCTCGACTCACTGTTCTTCGCGAACTCCGGGAGCGAAGCCGTCGAGGCCGCGCTGCGGCTTTCGCGGCAGGCGACGAAGCGCCCGAACGTCATCGTCTTCCAGGGCGGCTTCCACGGCCGGACCGTCGCGGCGGCGTCGATGACGACGTCCGGGACGCGGTTCAGCGCCGGCATCGGCCCGCTGATGTCCGGCGTGCACGTGGCGCCGTTCCCGTACGCCTACCACTACGGCTGGGACGAGCAGACCGCGACGAAGTTCGCGCTGCGCGAGCTCGACTACCTCTTCCAGACGGTCAGCGCGCCGAACGAAACCGCCGCGATCTTCGTCGAACCGGTGCTCGGCGAGGGCGGCTACGTCCCGGCGAACACCGAGTTCATGGCCGGACTGCGCGAGCGCGCCGACCGGCACGGGATCCTGCTGGTGGTCGACGAGATCCAGACCGGCTTCGGCCGCACCGGGAAGTTCTGGGGGCACGACCACTTCGACGTCTCCCCCGACATCGTGCTGATCGCGAAGGGCCTGGCCAGCGGCTTCCCGCTGTCCGGCATCGCCGCTTCGCAGGAGCTGATGGCGAAGGCGTTCCCGGGTTCGCAGGGCGGGACGTACGGCGGCAACGCCGTCTCGTGCGCCGCCGCGATCGCGACGCTCGAGGTGATCCAGCAGGAGAACCTCGTGGAGAACGCGGCCGCACGCGGGCAGCAGCTGCTCGACGGCGCGCGGCTGGTCGCGGACAAGACGCCGGCGATCGGCGAGGTGCGCGGGCTCGGGCTGCTGGTCGGCTCGGAGTTCACGACGGCCGACGGCGAGCCGGACGCCGCGACCGCGGCGGCCGCGCAGCAGACCGCGGCCAAGAGCGGCCTGCTGCTGCTCACCTGCGGGCCGTACATGAATGTGGTCCGGATGGTGCCGCCGCTGGTGGTCACCGCCGAGCAGGTCGACGACGCGCTGCGCGTCTGGGGCGAGGTCGTCGCGTCCGTCACGGGGAGCTGAGGATGGCCCGGTACATCACGATCACCCTCGACAAGCGCGGGATCTCCTGCCGGGCCCGGCTGCTGGACGACGAAGCGCCGCGCACCTGCAAGGCGGTGTGGGACGCGTTGCCGCAGAGCGGTTCGGCGTACCACGCGAAGTACGCGCGCAACGAGGTCTACACGCTCGTGCCGCCGTTCGCGGAGCCCAAGCCGGGGCGGGAGAACCCGACGATCACGCCGATCCCCGGCGACGTTGTGTACTTCGGCTTCGCGGCGTGGGAGATCGGCAACCCCGCGTACGGCTACGACGACGGCAGCGAGGCGCACAGCGACCAGGGCGCGACCGACCTCGCGATCTTCTACGGGCGCAACAACCTGCTGATCAACGGCGACGCGGGCTGGGTACCCGGCAACGTGTTCGCCACGATCGAGGAGGGCTTGGCCGAGATGGCCGCGGCCGCGCAGGACCTCTGGCTACGGGGTGTCGAGGGCGAGACACTCTCGTTCGCGCGAGCCTGAATCCCTTACCCGCCAAGGGGACGCCGGGTGCGATTACCGCACCCGGCGTTCCCTTTTTCAGCCTTCCGCCACCCGAAAGGGTGATCGTCGGAGTTTCACCTTTCGTGGCCGGTGATCACCAGATCGAGCTACGCGAGTACCCGGGATGCCGGATCAAGCCCGGTATTACCGACAGTGAGATTCCGCCCGGTTGCTACCCGGAGTGGTTGACCGCCAACCGGGGCACCCCGGCGTCAAACACGAAGGGATTACGTGTTTAACATGGGAAGATTCCGCGACGGAGAACTTCCCGAAATCGGCTCTTTGACACTTCGCCAGCACGGTGAAAACCTGACTCAGCTCCTCGCGAGAGCAACTCCAGGGAATCAGGAATCATTCAAAAAGGAGCCTTTCCATGCAGATGTTCGCCCAGCACGCGCACCACGCCCACGACATCCTCACGGGCGTTCTCGCGCACCTGGCGCACGTCCTCGGCTGGCTGGTCTGACCTAGGCGACCGGACGGCCCGGTCGCGGGAAACCGCGACCGGGCCGTTTCACGCGCTCGCGGACAACCGCGCGAAATCGTCGTCGGAAAGCTCGATTTCCGACGCGCCGCAATTCTCTTCGAGGTGTTCGGGCGACGACGTCCCGGGAATCGGGATGACGACCGGGGACCGGCGCAGCAACCAGGCGAGGGACACCTGAGCGGGTGTCGCGCCGAGATCGGCCGCGACCTTTCCGAGCACGCCGCCGGCCGTCGCGTGCCCGCCGTTCGCGATCGGCAGCCACGGGATGAACGCGATGCCCTCCCGCTCACAGTGGTCGAGGATGTCGTCGGACGCCCGGTCGGTCAGGTTGTAGCGGTTCTGCACGCTCGCGATGGGCGTGACGCCCCGGGCTTCCTCGAGCTGCGCGACGCTCACCTCCGACAACCCGATCCGCGCGATCTTGCCTTCTTCCCGCAGCCGCGCGAGCGCGCCGACCTGCTCCGCGAGCGGCACCTGCGGGTCCAGGCAGTGCAGCTGCAGCAGGTCCAGGCGGTCGACGCGCAGCCGTCGCAGTGAAAGCTCGGCCTGCTGCCGGAGGTACTCGGGCCGGCCGAGCGGAACCCACTCGCCGAGGCTCGGGCGCGCGTGCCCGCACTTCGTCGCGATGAGCAGCCCCGGGTACGGGTGGAGGGCCTCGGCGAGCAGCTCCTCGTTCAGTCCCAGGTCGTAGGCGTCGGCGGTGTCGAAGAACGTCACGCCGAGCTCGGCCGCCCGGCGCGCGACCGCCGAGGCCCCGTCGGGCACGTGATCCCACTCGGTCAGCCGCATGGCGCCGAAACCCAGGCGACGCACGGAAAAGCCGTCTTCGAAGGTGTACGTCGATGTCATGCCGGAAGCCTCGCTCCGGCAGCCGTCACCCACCAGAGATTTAGCCTGAGCTAAATTCCGACCACTCCGCCAAATGTGAAACATTTTCATAGCGGCGTACTGGCGGTACGTACTACGCTGCGGTAACCACAGCAACGGCGCGGAGGAGAGACTCTCGATGGGCGACGTGGCGGCACAGCTGGCCGAGATCGTCGGGGACAAGAACCTGCTCACGGGCGAGGCGATCTCCGAGGACTACGCGCACGACGAAGCGCTGACGGCGGAGCCGCAGAAGCCCGCGTACGTCGCGAAGCCGGCAACGGCCGACGAAGTCGCGGAGCTGCTGAAGGCCGCTTCGGAGCACAGCATCCCGGTGACCGCACGGGGCTCCGGCAGCGGACTGTCCGGCGCCGCTCGACCCCGCGAAGACGGCCTCGTCATCTCCTTCGAGCGGATGAACGCCGTCCTGGAGATCGACACCGGCAACCACGTCGCCGTCGTGCAGCCCGGCGTCACCCTCGCCGAACTCGACGTCAAGACGGCCGAAGCCGGGCTCAGCTACACCGTCTACCCCGGCGAGCTCTCCGCGAGCGTCGGCGGCAACGTCGGCACCAACGCCGGTGGCATGCGCGCCGTGAAATACGGCGTCACCCGCAACAACGTCCTGGGCCTGCAGGCCGTGCTGCCGACCGGCGAGATCCTCCGCACCGGCGGCAAGACGTCGAAGGTGTCCACGGGCTATGACCTCACCCAGCTGATCATCGGCTCCGAAGGCACCCTCGCACTGGCCACCGAGATCATCGTCAAGCTGCACCCGCGGCTGACCCACGGCGCCACCGTGCTCGCGCCGTTCGGCAACTTCGACCAGGTCATGGCGGCCGTCCCGGAGATCGTCTCCAGCGGGCTCGCGCCGCACATCCTCGAATACATCGACAACCTGACGATGGCGGCGATCGTCTACAACGAGAAGCTCGAGCTCGGCGTGCCGGACAAGATCCGCGAGACGACCGAGGCCTACCTCGTCGTCGCGCTGGAAAACCGCGAAGCGCAGCGGCTGGAGCAGGACGTCGAGACCGTCGGCGAGCTGCTCGGCGAGCTCGGCGCGACCGACGTCTACGTCCTCGACGGCGGCGCCGCGCGCAAGCTCATCGAAGCGCGCGAGAAGGCGTTCTGGACCGCGAAGGCCGCCGGCGCGGACGACGTCATCGACGTCGTCGTGCCGCGCACCGCGATGCCGGAGTTCATCAAGAAGGCCCGCGAGCTCGCGATGGCCGCGGGCGGCGGCGCGATCGGCTGCGGGCACGCCGGCGACGGCAACGTGCACCTCGGGATCTTCTGCAAAGACACCGCCGCGCGGAAGCAGCTGCTCACCGACATCTTCGCCCACGCTATGGCCCTCGGCGGCGCGATCTCCGGCGAGCACGGCCTCGGCCGCACCAAGGCGGGCTACTACCAGGAACTCGAAGACCCGGCGAAGATCGCACTGATGCGCCGGATCAAGCAGAGCTTCGACCCCGCCGGGATCCTCAACCCCGGCGTTCTCTTCACCGAAGGAACCGCATGAGCGAGATGAACGGCGCCCAGTCCCTGATCCGCACCCTGGTCGACGCCGACGTCGAAGTGTGCTTCGCCAACCCCGGCACGTCGGAGATGCACTTCGTCGCCGCGCTGGACACCGTCCCGGAGATGCGGGGCGTGCTGGCGCTGTTCGAAGGCGTCGTCACCGGCGCCGCCGACGGTTACGCGCGCATCGCCGGCAAGCCCGCCGCGACGCTGCTGCACCTCGGCCCGGGCCTCGGCAACGGCCTGGCGAACCTGCACAACGCACGCCGCGCGAACACGCCGATCGTCAACGTCGTCGGCGACCACGCGACCTACCACAAGCAGTACGACGCGCCGCTCGAGTCGGACATCGAATCGATCGCGAGCTCGCTCGAAGGCTGGGTGCGCCGTTCCGAGCACACCAAGGACGTCGGCGCGGACGCCGCCGCCGCGGTCGCCGCCGCGCAGGACGCGCCCGGCCGGGTCGCGACGCTGATCCTCCCCGCGGACGCTTCGTGGGGTGACGGCGGCGAGACCTGCCAGCCGATCCCGCCGCGCGTGCCGCAGGCCGTGGACGCGACCACGGTCAAGGACGTCGCCGCGGTGTTCGGCACCGGCGAACCGGTCGCGCTGCTGATCGGCGGCGGCGCGTGCACCGAGGAAGGTCTGCGCGCGGCCTCCCGGATCGCGGCCGCGACCGGCGCGAAGGCGTTCGTCGAGACGTTCCCGTCCCGGCTCGAGCGCGGCGCCGGGCTGCCGACGATCGAGCGGCTCGGCTACCTCGCCGAGCAGGTCACCTACCAGCTCGACGGGATCAAGCACATCGTCGTCGCGGGCACGAAGGCGCCGGTGTCGTTCTTCGCCTACCCGGGCAAGCCGAGCGACCTGGTGCCCGAAGGTGCGCAGGTGCACACGCTTGCGTCCGTCGGACAGGACGTCACGCGCGCGCTGAACGAGGTCGCCGACCTGGTCGCCGCGGACACCGAGCCGGTGCTGCAGCAGGCGTCCCGGCCCGCGCTGCCGAGCGGCCCGCTCACCCCGCAGAACTGGGTCGACGTCATCGGCGCGCTGCTGCCGGAGAACGCGATCATCGCCGACGAGGCGAACACGTCCGGCCTGATGCTGCCGGCGGCGACGGCGGGCGCGCCGCGTCACGACGTCCTGACGCTGACCGGCGGCGCGATCGGCTACGGCATGCCGGTGGCGACCGGCGCGGCCGTGGCGGCACCGGACCGTCCCGTCCTGAACCTGCAGTCCGACGGCAGCGCGCTCTACACGATCTCCGCGCTGTGGACCCAGGCGCGCGAAAACCTGAACGTGACGACGGTGCTGCTCAACAACCGCGCGTACGCGATCCTGCGGCTGGAGCTGCAGCGCGTCGGGGCGCAGGGCGGCCCGAAGGCGAACGAGCTGCTCGACCTCTCACGACCGGACATGGACTTCGTGAAGATCGCGGAGGGCATGGGCGTGCCCGCGACCCGCGCGACGACCGCCGAGGAACTCGCCGAACAGCTGCGGCGCGCGTTCGCCGAGCCCGGACCGCACCTTATCGATGCCGTAGTGCCACCTTTGCTCTGAGTCCGGCTATTCTCGCCGTCACACCAGATGTCGGGAGTGGCGGATGAGCGCAGACGAACACGCGAGGCGGGGCATCGATTTCGAGCGCCCGAACGCGGCGCGCGTGTACGACTACATGATCGGCGGCAAGCTCAACTACGCCGTCGACCGGATGTTCGCCGACCAGATCCTGGGCGTGCTGCCGAACGCGCGGCACATGGCGGTGGTCAACCGGGCGTGGCTGCGCCGGGCCGTGCGGTTCGGCGCGGAGCAGGGCATCCGCCAGTTCCTGGACATCGGCTCGGGCATGCCGACGGTCGGGCACGTGCACGAGGTCGTCCAGGCGATCGACCCCGCGTCGCAGGTCGTCTACGTCGACAACGAGCCGATCGCCGTCGCGCACAGCGAGATCGTGCTGGAGGGCAACGACAACGCGGCGATGGTCCAGGCCAACGCCGAGTACGTCGACGAGGTGCTGGAGCACCCGACCACCGAGACGATGCTGGACTTCGACCAGCCGGTGATGATCATCATGGCCGCGTTCGTGCACTTCATCCCGGACTCCCGTGACCCGGCCGGCCTGATCGCGCAGTACTTGGACGCGTTCCCGCCGGGCAGCTACCTGGCGTTGTCGTCGGGCACGTGGGAAGGCCAGGGCGAGGAGTCGCAGCGTTCGGTCGCGCTGTACGAGAAGAGCGGCACGCCGCTGACCCTGCGCTCCCCCGACGAGATGCGCGCGCTGGTGAAGGGGCTCGAAATCCTGCCGCCGGGTGTCGTGTTCACGCCGGAGTGGCGCCCGGACGAGCCGCTCGAAGACCCGGCCGCGCAGTCCGGCGGTCTGTCGCTGGTGGCGCGCAAGGCCTGACGCGGGCCGGGCTATTCTCGCGTCACACTCGAGCCCGGGAGCGGCGGATGACCGAAGACGAACTGGCTAGGCGCGGCATCGACCTCGAGAAGCCGAACGCCGCGCGTGTGTACGACTACATCCTCGGCGGCCAGCTGAACTACGCGGTCGACCGGATGTTCGCCGAGCAGGTGCTGACGGCGCAGCCGAACGCGCGAGAGCGGGCGAGGCTCAACCGGCAGTGGCTGCGCCGCGCGATCCGGTTCGGGATGGACCAGGGCATCCGGCAGTTCCTGGACATCGGCTCGGGCATGCCGACCGTGGGGCACGTGCACGAAGTCGCGCAGGCCGCCGACCCGACCTCTCGCGTCGTCTACGTCGACAACGAGCCGGTCGCGGTCGCGCACAGCGAGATCGTGCTGGAGAACAACGAGAACGCGGCGATGGTGTACGCCGACGCCGAGTTCCCGGACGACGTCCTCGAGCACGACACCACCGAGATGATGCTGGACCTGGACCAGCCGGTGATGGTGGTGATGGCGCTGTTCGTGCACTTCATCCCGGACGAGCGCGAGCCGGCCCGGCTGCTCGCCGCCTACCGTGACGCGCTCGCGCCCGGCAGCTACCTGGCGCTGTCGTCGGCCACGCACGAGCGGCAGAGCGACGAGACCGCGCGCGCCGTGGCGATGTACAAGAAGAGCTCCAACCCGGTGATCCCGCGCTCGGCCGACGAGCTGCGGACCCTGGTCGACGGTTTCGAGATCGTCGACCCCGGCGTCGTGTTCATCCCGCAGTGGCGCCCGAACTCCACCGACGACATGCCGGCAGACCCGACCGAGTGCGGCGGGCTGGCGCTGGTGGCGCGCAAGAACTGACGGCGTGCGCCGCGGGTCCGGTCTCTCGACGGCCGACCGGACCCGCGCCTACGCGACGCCGACCAGAACCGGCGCCACCTTCGTCTTCGGGACCAAAGCCGCGAGTGCGACGCCGGCCAACGCGGCGCACGCCGCGACCGCGAACGTCGCGCGGAAGCCGCCCAGTGACGGCACCGCCAGGCCGCCGACGCTGATCGTCAGCTGCGCCAGCATCGCGGCCATCACCGCGCTCGAGACCGCCGTGCCGACCGAGCGCATCAACGCGTTCAAGCCGTTCGCGGAGGCCGTTTCGGTGACCGGCACCGAGCCCATGATCAGCGCGGGCATCGCCGCGTACGCGATCCCGACGCCGGCGCCGATGATCACCGACGCCGTGATGAGCTCGAGCGCGTTGTCCATCAGCACGATCGCGAACGCGTAGCCGACGGCGATCACCAGGGCGCCGCTCATCAGCGTCGGACGTGGGCCGAACCGCGCGATGAGCCGCGCCGAAACCGGCGAGAGCAGCATCATCACCAGGCCGTTCGGCGCGAGGGTGAGCCCGGATTCGACCATGGTCTGGCCGAGCCCGTAGCCGGTCGACGACGGGGCCTGCAGCAGCTGCGGGAACGACAATGCCATGGCGTACAACGCGAAGCCGACCATGATCGACGCCAGGTTCGTGAACAGCACCGGACGGCGGGAGGAGACGCGCAGGTCGACCAGCGGGTCGCGGCGGCGTAGCTGGTAGACGCCCCAGCCGACCAGGACGACGACGGCCAGCGCGGCCAGGCCGAGCGTCCGCGCGCTGGTCCAGCCCCAGGTGCCGCCCTTGACGACGGGCAGCAACAGGCAGAGCAACCCGGCGGCCAGGCCGAACGCGCCGAAGTAGTCGAACGGCGCGGGCGTGCGCAGCGGCGACTCCGGCACCACCGTGAGGATCAGCAGCGCGCAGGCCAGCCCGAGCCCGGCGGCCGTCCAGAACAGCACGTGCCAGTCGGCGTTCTCGGCGACCAGCGCCGCGACCGGCAGCCCGATCGCGCCGCCCACCCCGAGCGTCGCGCTCATCAGGGAGATCGCGCCGCCGACGCGTTCGGGCGGGAGCTCGTCGCGCATGATGCTGATGCCCAGCGGGATGACGCCCATCGCGCAGCCCTGGAGCCCGCGGCCGAGGATCTGGAACGCGAGCGCGCTGGTCGTCGCGGACACGACCGAACCGGCGATGAGCACGGCGAGGCTGATGAGGATCATCCGGCGTTTGCCGTAGAGGTCACCGAGCCGGCCGCTGACCGGCGTGATCACCGCCGCGGCGAGCAGCGTCACCGTGACCACCCACGACGCGTCGGCGGGCGAGGCGTGCAGCAGCCGCGGGAACACCGGGATCAGCGGCACGACCAGGGTCTGCATGAACGACGCCACCAGACCGCACGAAGCGAGGACGACGACGATCGCGCGGCCGGGCCCTTCGGGACGGGACACCACCACACCCCCAGATGTGTAGTTAGTACGCATCATGCAACTTCATGCACTGTACCTACGCACTGGGGGATTCCGATCCATTCGTGCTCGATGCCGTACATCTCACAACCAGGTGCGCACCCCGCCGTGCCCCGAGCAGGTGCCGGAGCGGTGCTGGCTGTAGCTGTAGCTGCCGTCGTTGCAGATGGCGGTCGCGCCGGACGGGTTGTCGCTCGGCCGGTGCACGCAGTTGCCGTCCGAGTTCCGGTAGTAGTCGGCACCGCACGCGGCAGGTTGCGGCGCGGGCTTGGCCGTGGTCTTCGGCGCCGGGGCTTTCGCCGCGGTCGTCTTCGGTGCGACGGCCTTGGGTGCGACGGCCTTGGGCGCGACGGTCTTCGGCGCGGCCGTCGTGGCGACCGGCACGTCGGAAGTGGTCGGCAGCGCGGAAGTGGTAGCCGGCGCTTCGGTCGTGACCGGAACGGAATACGTCGGCGTCGCGTAGCTCGATGTCGTCGGCGCGATCACGCCGACGTTGCCGGTGTCCTTGAACTGCTGCGGACCCGCGCCGCAGCCTGCGACCAGCAGTCCCGCCGCCAGGATCAACCCGAGCTTCTTACCCACAAGTACTCCTTAGCCACGCGAACCGATGCCGCCTAGTCGGTGGCCGGAAACCGTTTGTTACAAAGAAAATCGCAAGCGAACTCCGTTATGCTGTGAGCAAATCCCGCCCCGCGCGCACGCGCTCACCCCTAATCTCACGGCATGGAGCTCGTCGAGATCACCCCGCGGCTGCACTTGATCCGGGACGCGTTCGTCCAGGCCTACCTCTGGCAGGACGACGACGCCCTGACCCTGATCGACACCGGCCTCGCCGGCTGGGCGCCCGGCATCGCGGACGCGATCCGCTCGGCCGGGCGGGAACCCGGTGAGCTGCGCCGGATCGTGCTGACCCATTACCACTCCGACCACGCGGGCGCGGCGGCCGACATCCGCGCGTGGGGCGGGATCGAGGTGCTCGCCCACCACGCGGACGCGCCGGTGGTGCGCGGCGAACGGCCCGCCACCCCGCCGGTGCTGCTCGACTGGGAGCGTCCGCTGTACGAGCAGACCGGCGCCGAGACCAAGGGCCTCACCGGGCCGCCCTGCGCCGTCGACCGCGAACTCGCCGACGGCGACGAACTCGGCTTCGGCGGCGGCGCGAAGATCCTCGCGATCCCCGGGCACACCGACGGCAGCATCGCAATCCACCTCCCGGAGCACGGCGTCCTGTTCACCGGCGACTCGGTCACGCAGATGGAGGGCGCCGCCATGCCCGGCGTGTTCAACACGGATCGCCCGCGCCTGCTGGAGTCATTCCGCAGGCTGGCCGCGCTGGACGTCGAAATCACGTGCTTCGGCCACATGGATCCGTTCACCGAGCACGCCGGCAAACGCTTGCGCGCCGCTCTCGGCGGGCTGGCGTGAATCCGTCCTAGACTCGCCGGATGTCCTGGTTACGGCGGTACGCCGCCGAACTCGCGGTCACCGTCGCGGTGCTCGCGGGTTCGCTGTTCGCCGTGCTGAGTGACACGGCGGAGCCCGGGAACCACGTCGTGCTCGGCTGGGTGCTGACGATCGCCTGCTGCGCCGCGCTGTTCCTGCGCCGTCGCTACCCGCTGGGTGTCGCCGGGTTCGCGCTGGTCTGCTGCGCGCTCTACTACCCGCTCACCGATCCGGACGGCCTTGTGCTGCTGGCCTTCGCCTACACGCTCTACACGGCCGCGGCGGCCGGCCGGATCCGCGGCGCCGCGCTGCTGGTCGTCGCGGCGATGGCGGGCGTCGTGGTCGGCGAGATCAGCTCACGGACCGGGCGGCACGTCGACAACTTCGCGTTCTTCCTGATGACCGGCTGGTTCGTCGCGCTGGTCGCGGGCGGCGCCGTCGCGCACTTCCGCGCCGCGGCCGAACGCACCAAAGCCGCCGAAGCGCGGACCGACGAGCGCCTCCGCATCGCGCGCGAGCTGCACGACGCGCTGGGCCACCACCTCGCGCTGATCAACGTCCAGGCCGGCGCCGCGCTGCACCGCCGGGATCCGGAGCAGTCCGAAGAAGCCCTCGGCGCGATCAAGGACGCGAGCAAGACGGCGTTGCAAGAGCTGCGCGCGACTCTCGGCACGCTGCGCCAGACCGGCGTGCCCACGCTGTCCCGCGTCGCGGAGCTGGCCGAATCGGCCGGCGCGTCCGGGCTGACCGTGCGCACCGAGATCGACGGCGTCGCCCGGGACCTGCCCCCGGACGTCGAGCACGCCGCGTTCCGCGTCGTCCAGGAAGCTCTGACGAACGTCGCGAAGCACGCCGACGCGACAGCCGTCGTCGTCCGGCTGGGCTACGGCGAAACCGAGCTGTCCGTCCAGGTCGACGACGACGGCCGCGGCGGCACCGCCCCGGCCGGCGACGGCATCCGCGGCATGACCGAACGCGCGCGGGCCCTCGGCGGCGAAGTGACCGCCGCGCCGCGCGAAGGGGGCGGTTTCCGGGTGCGCGCCCGGCTGCCGGTGCGATGATGGGCCGATGATCCGGGTCCTGCTCGTCGACGACCAGCGGCTCGTCCGCGCCGGCTTCCGGTCCATTTTGGACGGCGAGGACGACATCGACGTCGTCGCCGAAGCCGCCGACGGGCACGAAGCCCTGCAGGCCGCGCACGACCACCGCCCGGACGTCGTGCTGATGGACATCCGGATGCCGGTGCTCGACGGCCTGGCCGCCACCCGGCACCTGCTGGCAGACCCGGCGCTGTCCGGTACCAAGGTCGTCATCCTCACCACGTTCGACCTCGACGAAGACGTCTACGGCGCGCTTCGCGCGGGTGCGAGCGGGTTCCTGGTCAAGGACACCGAACCCGCGGAGCTGATCCACGCCGTGCGCGTCGTCTCCCGCGGTGACGCGCTGCTGGCGCCGTCCATCACGCGACGGCTGATCTCCGAGTTCGCCGCGCGCGTCACCCGCCCGGCGACGGCCCCGGCGCTCGACCGGCTCACCGACCGCGAGCGCGAAGTCCTGTCCCTGGTCGCCGCGGGCCTGTCGAACGACGAGATCGCGCGCGAGCTGACACTCAGCCCGGCGACGGCGAAGACGCACGTCAGCCGCATCATGACCAAGACCGGCACTCACGACCGCGCCCAGCTCGTCGTGCTCGCCTACGAGTCCGGCGCGGTGACGCCGCGCTGGCTCAACCCCTGAGCCGTACTCCCGCGGGAGTACGGGAAAGGCCTTAAGGGACACCGCCGGGAGCACGCGAAGTGCCCTCCGGAGCGCGACGCGGAGTAGGCCCGCACTCGCGGATTCTTGTCCACCATGGACACCATCACTCGCACCTCCGGCGGCCGGCTGGCGCGTCTCGCCGGCTGGGCGCAACGCCACCGGTGGCTCGCCGTCGCGCTCTGGGCCCTGGTCCTCCTCGGCGTCACGTTCACCTCCCGGCTCACCGGCAGCGCCTTCCACGACGACAACTCGCTGCCGGGCACCGAGTCGCAGCAGGTCGTCGACCTGCTGAAGACGACCGCGCAGTCCGGCGCGAACGCGCAGATCGTCTTCAAGTCCGACAGCGGGCTGCCCGCCCGGCGTGCCGCGGTAGAAAACGCTCTGGGGAATGTCCGATTGCTGCCGCACGTGCGGTCGGTGACCGGCCCGTTCGAGAGTGCGGCGACGCTGTCGCGGGACAGCCGGATCGGCTACGCGACCGTCACGTTCGACGCCGCGTCGGCCGACCTCCCCTACGACGACATCGTCAAGGTCGTCGACACCGCGAAGCAGGCGAAGGACGTTCAGGTCGCGCTCGCCGGTGACCCGATCAAGCGGGTGGCCGAGGGTGGCGGGCCCGCGGAAGGTGTCGGACTGCTCGCCGCGCTGGTCGTGCTCGTGTTCCTGTTCCGCTCGCTGCTCGCGGCGGGGCTGCCGGTCATCACCGCGGTGTTCGCGGTCGGCAGCACACTGGGCGCGATCACGATCGTCTCGCACTACGTCGACATCGCGAGCTACACGTCCCCGCTGATGATGCTGGTCGGGTTCGGCGTCGGCGTCGACTACGCGTTGCTCATCTTTTCCCGCTACCGCAGCGAAATCCTGGCCGGCCACGATCGCGACGCGGCGGCGCGGCGCGCGCTCGACACCGCCGGGAGGTCGGTGCTGTTCGCCGGGACGACGGTGATCATCGCGCTGCTCGGCTTGCTCGCCCTCGGGCTCGGCGGGCTGCGGGGTGTCGCGCTGGCCGTCGCGCTCACCGTCCTCATGACGATGCTCGCGTCGGTGACGCTGCTGCCCGCGTTGCTGTCGTTGTTCGGCAAGCGGCTCGAACGCGGCATCCGCAAGCACGCCGAAAGGCGCGAGCACGGCAAGGCCTGGCGGCGGCTCGCCGACGGCGTCCAACGGCGTCCGGCAGCCCCGCTGGCGATCGGCCTGCTCGTCCTCGTCGGACTGTCCCTCCCGGCCGCGGGCACGCGGCTCGGCTTCGCCGACTCGGGCACCGACCCCGCCGGGTCGACGACGCGCGAGGCGTACGACCTGATGGCCGAAGGGTTCGGGCCGGGCTTCAGCGGGCCGCTCGCCGTCGTCACCGAAGACGGCGACCCCGTCGCGCTGCAGCAGCGGCTCGCGTCGACACCGGGCATCGCCCGCGCGCTGCCGCCGATGGGCCTGACCGTGCTCGCGTTCCCGACGACGTCCCCGCAGGACGAAGCGACCGCCGACCTGGTGACGCGCCTGCGGACCGAGGTCCTGCCGTCCCTGTCCGGCCACTACCTGGTCGGCGGTTCGGTCGCGGCCGCGACGGACTTCGCCGACGCCGTCGCCGCTCGGCTGCCCCTGTTCGTGCTGGTCGTCGTCGGGCTTTCGGCGTTGCTGCTGATGGTCGTGTTCCGGTCGATCCTCATCCCGCTGAAGGCGGCGCTGCTGAACCTGCTGAGCATCGGCGCCTCGCTCGGCGTGATGACGCTGGTGTTCGGCGACGGCTGGCTCGGCGCGCAGTCCGGCCCGATCGAGGCGTTCGTGCCGGTGATGATCTTCGCGATCGTGTTCGGCCTGTCGATGGACTACGAGGTGTTCCTGGTGTCGCGGATGCACGAGGAGTGGCGGCGCACCGGCGACGCGCGGCTCGCGGTGCGCGAAGGCCTCGCCGCGACCGGCGGCGTGATCACCGCCGCCGGCGCGATCATGGTGCTGGTGTTCGGCGCGTTCCTGCTCGACCCGTCGCGGATGCTGGCGCAGTTCGGGCTCGGCCTCGCGGTGGCGGTGCTGCTGGACGCGCTGGTGATCCGCTGCCTGCTCGTCCCGGCGATCATGCGCCTGCTCGGCGCGCGGGCCTGGTGGCTGCCTCGCTGGCTGGACCGCCGGCTCCCGCACGTCGCGCTGGAACCGTGAGTCGCTTCGCGGCGGTCTAGGCCCGGGCGGCGCGCCCAGGCCTTGGCCCGCTGCATTCAGCCTGATCGGGTGACGGTCAGCTCCCCCACGTCGTCGGCGTCTCGGACAGGCGGAAGTCCAGGGAACCGCCCGTGTGCAGGAAGGACTCGTCGAGCTTCCAGTCCCGCTGCGGCCGGCCGGCCCTGCGGACGTCCGCGACGTACTTGCCGCTGCCCGACGTCGTGATCCGGATCGGGGCCCCGGCCGCCGGGCGGATCACGGCGCTCGGGAACAGCGGACTCGACAGCAGCAGCTCGCCCGACCCCGGCGTGCGCGGGTAGATGCCGAGCGCGGCGAAGACGTACCAGGCGGACATCGTGCCGAGGTCGTCGTTGCCGGGCAGGCCCGACGGCCCGGTCCCGTACACCCCGTTCACCAGCTGCCGCACGGTTTCCTGCGTCTTCCACGGCTGCCCGAGCTCGTTGTAGAGCCACGGCGCGTGGATGTCGGGCTCGTTCGTCGGGTCGTACTTGAGCGGTCCGCCACCGCGCAGCAGCCAGTTGCCGTTCGCGTCGTGGAAGAAGCCGTCGAGGCGGGTGACGGCGGTCGTCTTGCCGCCCATCGCGTCGGCGAGACCGGAGACGTCCTGCGGGACCATCCAGGTGTAGGCCGCCGCGCTGCCCTGGGCGAACCCGCGGTCGCTCGCCGGGTCGAACGGCGTCACCCAGCCGCCGTCGACGTTGCGCGCCTGCATGTAGCCGGTCGCCGGGTTGTAGAGGTTGCGCCAGTACTCCCCGCGCGCGTGCAGCTCTGCGGCTTCGTTCTCGCGACCCAGCAGCTCTGCGAAATGTCCGATTGCGAAGTCGGCCACGGAGTCTTCGAGCGTCTCCGCGGCGCCGCCCCAGCAGTGGCAGACGTCGTTGGGCGCGTAGTGCGAGGTCAGGTACTGCGCGAGGTTCGGGCGCTGGCCGACGCACTGACCGGGGCAGCCGCCGTCCTGCAGGCCTTCCGGCCGCGGCACGGTCGCCTGCTTGTACAGCGAATCGAACGCGCCGCGGTAGTCGAAGTTGCGGACGCCCATCGCGTAGAACGTCGCGAGCGTCGCCGCCGTCGGGTCGCCGGTCATCACGTGCGTCGCGCCGTTGACGTGCACCCAGCGGTCCCAGACGCCGTCGTTCTGCTGCGCGTAGTTGTAGAGCGACTGCGCGAAGTTCCCGGCGACGCGGGGTTCGAGCAGGGCCAGGAGCTGCACCTGTGCGCGGTACTGATCCCAGCCGGAGAAGTTGGAGTACTGCGCGTCCTGGCCGCGGGCGACGCGGTGGGGTTTCCGATCCATCCCCAGGTACTGACCGTCGACGTCGCTCACGAGGTTCGGCTGCTGCAGGCCGTGGTAGAGCGCGGTGTAGAAGGTGATCTGCTGGTTGGCCGTGCCGCCGCTGACAGCGACGCGGTTCAGCTCCGTGTTCCACGCGTGTTTCGTCTCGGCGGCCACGCTGTCGACCGTGGACCTCGGCGGCTGCTCGGCCCGCAGGTTGCGCTCCGCGCCTTCGAGCGAGACGTACGAAATCGCGATCCGCATGGTGACCTTGCTGCCGGGCGCGAAGGTGACGTACCCGCCGGAGCCTCGGCCCGCGCGGTCGCCGCCGGTCGCGTAACCCTCACCGCCGGTCTGGTCGAGCCCGCCCGGCTGCAGCGTCGCGTCCTTCCACGTCCCGGTGCCGGCGAACGGCTGGTCGAACCACGCGGTGAAGTACAGCCGGTAGTAGGACTTGCGGTTGTTGACGCCGCCGTTCGCACGGCGGCCGCAGAACGCTCCCGTGAGCACGGACCCGGTGACCTCGCGGTTCGCCGGGTCGAGGTGCGTCTCGGCGTCCTCGCTGCCGTTGAGCGAGTTCGACGTCCGGAAGAGCAGGTTCGCGGGCTTGCCCGCGGGGTACCGGAGGGTGCCGAGCGCGGTGCGTTCGGTGGCCGCCACGTCGGTGGTGACGCCGTTCGCGAGCCCGAGCTTGTAGCGCCCCGGCGTCGCCGATTCGTCGGCGTGGCTGAAGTTGCTCGCGTAGATCGCGTCGGTGGTGTCCGCGGTCGGCGACGACGTGACGTCGCCGGCGAAGGGCAGGATCGGCACGTCCCCCGCGGCGCCCGGGTTGCAGCCCGCGCCGTTGACGTGTGTGAGGCTCAGGCCGCGGATCCGGGTGGTGTCGTACTGGTAGCCGTTGGCGGCGCCGGTCGACGTCTGGTCCCCGCGCGTGCTCGTGGGACTCCAGGCGAGCATCCCGAACGGCGCGGTGGCCCCGGGGTAGGTGTTCCCGTCCCCGGCGGAGCCGATGAGGGGATCGACGTAGTCGGCAGGGCTCAGGCCGGCGGCGGCTGACATCGTTGTCAGGCTGAGGCGAACAGGACGGCGGCGAGGACCACCGTGACGGAACGGCGCATGGGCGGAGATTAACCGCGTCCGATGGCCTTTGGGCGAACTGGAGCGGACAAACAGGCGGACACGCCCGCATCTTGCCCGCCGGACTCCCGACGCGGCTGCAGGTTTCACCTTCGCCGTCCTGACACCTCCTGGCCATCGCCGTCGCCGCTCGATCAGCACCACCAAGCCGCATGCATCGACATCGACATCGACGACGACGCTCGGGGCACCGCGGTCAAGCTGGTGAAGCTCGACGACCCCGCCCCTGCGCTCCTCGACCTCTGCAACCGGACGTTCACCGACGTCGAGTGAGGCAACACGCGCGGAACCACCTGGAAGACCGAGGCCGACCTGGCCACGGGCATAAACCTGGTCGTCAGATAAC
The DNA here is from genome assembly GCF_036104975.1 of Amycolatopsis sp. NBC_00355. Lineage (GTDB taxonomy): Bacteria > Actinomycetota > Actinomycetes > Mycobacteriales > Pseudonocardiaceae > Amycolatopsis. The sequence goes on from NZ_CP107982.1 coordinate 5,202,821, forward strand.
GCCGGAGGCCGCCACCGGGAACACCCGGTGACGGCCTCCGACGTCAGCCCTTATTCGTAGATCTCGCCCTTGGCGGCCTTCTCCACCAGCGAAGCCGGCGGCTCGAAGTGGTCGCCGTACCGGGCCGCGAGCTCACGTGACCGGTCGACGAAGCCCTGCAGGCCACCCTCGTACTGGTTGATGTACTGGATGACACCGCCGGTCCAGGCCGGGAAGCCGATGCCGAAGATGGAGCCGATGTTGGCGTCGGCCACCGACGTCAGCACGCCCTCGTCGAAGCACTTGACCGTCTCGAGCGCCTCGGCGAACAGCATCCGCTCCTTGAGGTCCTCGAACGGGACCTCGGCCGAGCCGGACTTGAACGCGTCGCGCAGGCCCGGCCACAGCCCGGTGCGCTTGCCGTCCTCGCCGTACTCGTAGAAGCCGGCGCCCGTCGAGCGGCCCTTGCGGTCGAACTCGTCGACCATCCGGTCGATGACGCCTTCCGACGCGTGCGCCTTCCAGGTGCCGCCCGCGGCCTCGATCGCCTCGCGGGTCTCCTTGCGGATCTTGCGCGGCAGGGTCAGCGTCAGCTCGTCCATCAGCTGCAGCGGCGGCGCCGGGTAACCGGCCTGCGAACCCGCCTGCTCGATCGACGCCGGCTCGACGCCCTCGCCCAGCGCGGCGACGGCCTCGTTGATGAACGTGCCGATGACGCGCGAGGTGAAGAAGCCGCGGCTGTCGTTGACGACGATCGGGGTCTTCTTGATCTGCAGCGTGTAGTCGAAGACCTTCGCCAGCGTCGCCGGCGACGTCTTCTCGCCGCAGATGATCTCGACCAGCGGCATCTTGTCCACCGGCGAGAAGAAGTGGATCCCGATGAAGTCCTCGGTCCGCTGCACACCCTCGGCGAGCGTGGTGATCGGCAGCGTCGAGGTGTTGGAGCCCAGCACCGCGTCGGCGTTGACGACGCTCTCGATCTCGCCGAACACCTTGTGCTTCAGCTCGACGCTCTCGAACACGGCCTCGATCACGAAGTCGACACCCGCGAAGTCGGCGGGGTCCGCGGTCGGCTTGATCTTCGCGAGGAGCGCGTCCGACTTCTCCTGCGTCGTCTTGCCGCGCGAAAGGGCCTTCTGCTCGATCTTGGCCGCGTAGCCCTTGCCCTTCTCGGCCGCCTCCTGCGAGACGTCCTTGAGGACGACGTCGATGCCGGCCTTCGCCGACACGTACGCGATCGCGGCGCCCATCATCCCGGCCCCGAGCACGCCGACCTTCTTGGCCGTGTACTTCTCGAAGCCGTCCGGCCGCGAGCCGCCGGAGTTGATGGTCTGCAGGTCGAAGAAGAACGCCTTCGTCATGTTCTTCGAGACCTGGCCGGTGGCGAGGCTGATGAAGTAGCGCGTCTCGATGGTGATCGCGGTGTCGAAGTCGACCTGCGAGCCCTCGATGGCGGCGGCCAGGATCGCCCGCGGCGCCGGCATGTTCGCGCCCTTGATCTGCTTGCGCAGGTTCGCCGGGAACGCGGGCAGGTTCGCCGCGAAGCTCGGGTTGGACGGCGTGCCGCCCGGGATCCGGTAGCCCTTGACGTCCCAGGGCTGTACGCCGCCTTCGGGGTTGGCCTTGATCCACGCCTTCGCGGCGGGGACGAGCTCCTCGACGGTGTCGACGACCTCGTGCACCAGGCCCAGCTCCAGCGCCTTGCGCGGGCGGTGGCGCTGGCCCTGCAGCAGGACGTTCAGCAGCGCGCTCTGGATACCCAGTAATCGGACAGTGCGCACAACGCCACCGCCACCGGGCAGCAGGCCCAGCGTCACCTCGGGCAGGCCGATCTGGCTGCCCTTGGCGTCGGCGGCGATGCGGTGGTGCGTCGCCAGCGCGATCTCGAGGCCACCGCCGAGCGCGGCGCCGTTGATCGCCGCGACGACCGGCTTGCCGAGCTGCTCGATCCGCCGCATCTGGCCCTTCATCAGGCCGGACGACTCGGTGAACTCGACCGCGTTCTCAGGCTTCGCCTGGATGAGGTCGTTGAGGTCGCCGCCGGCGAAGAAGGTCTTCTTCGCCGAGGTGATGACGACGCCGGTGATGGCGTCCTTCTCGGCCTCCAGCCGGTCCACGGTTACGCCGAGCGACTCGCGGAAGTCGGCGTTCATGGTGTTCGCCGACTGCTTCGGGTCGTCGAGGGTCAGGGTGACGATGCCGTCTTCGTCCTGCTCCCAGCGGATGGTCTTGCTCTCAGCCATTAGTGTCCTCACACCCGCTCGATGATGGTGGCGACGCCCATGCCGCCGCCGATGCACAGGGTCACCAGGGCGCGGCGCGCCTGGCGGCGTTCGAGCTCGTCGACCACGGTGCCGACCAGCATCGCGCCGGTGGCGCCGAGCGGGTGGCCCATGGCGATCGCGCCGCCGTTGACGTTGACCTTCTCCTCGTCGAGGTGCAGGTCCTTGATCCACTTGAGCACGACGGACGCGAACGCCTCGTTGAGCTCCCACAGGTCGATGTCCTCGGGCTTGAGGCCCGCGGTCTTCAGGACCTTCTCGGTGGCCGGGGTCGGGCCGGTGAGCATGATCGTCGGCTCGGAGCCGATCGACGCGGTCGCCACGATCCGGGCGCGCGGCGTGAGCCCGAAGGTCTTGCCGATCTGCTCGGAACCGACGAGCACCAGCGCGGCGCCGTCGACGATGCCGGAGGAGTTGCCGCCGGTGTGGACGTGGTTGATCTTCTCGACCGAGTGGTACTTCTGCAGCGCCACGGCGTCGAAGCCGCCCAGCTCGCCGATGCCCGCGAAGGCCGGCTTGAGCTTGCCGAGACCCTCGACGGTGGAGCCGGGACGGCGGTGCTCGTCGTGGTCCAGGACGGTCACGCCGTTGATGTCCTTGACCGGGACGACGGACTTCGCGAAGTAGCCGCCGGACCACGCCGCTTCGGCCTTCTCCTGCGAGCGCACGGCCCACGCGTCGACGTCTTCGCGCGAGAAGCCCTCGATGGTCGCGATCAGGTCGGCGCCGGTGCCCTGCGGGACGATGTAGTTGTCGTACGCGGTGGCCGGGTCCATGAACAGCGCGCCGCCGTCGGAGCCCATCGGCACGCGCGACATCGACTCGACACCGCCGGCGATGATCAGGTTGTCCCAGCCGGAACGGATCTTCTGCGCGGCGGTGTTGGTGGCTTCCAGGCCGGAGGCGCAGAAGCGGTTGAGCTGCACGCCCGCGACGGTCTCGGGCAGGCCCGCGTTCAGCGCGGCGGTGCGCGCGATGACCGCGCCCTGCTCGCCGACCGGCGAGACGACGCCGAGCACGACGTCGTCGATCACGGCGGGGTCGAGGTTCGGGTGACGGACCTTCAGCTCTTCGATCAGGCCGACCACCAGGTCGACCGGCTTGGTGCCGTGGAGGGCACCGCCCTTGTTCTTGCCGCGAGGCGTGCGGATCGCCTCGTAGATGTAGGCCTCGCTACTCACTGAACACTCCTCGCGAGCGGGTGGGACGTCTTCGTACCGTGACCGATGATACCGGCCAGTAGTGCTAATGACCATTAACATATCGCCGGATAACCCCATGGTGTCAATGGGTTGCCTGTGTGCCGTTAGCCGCTATCGTCGACTCACTATGACCGACTCCGTGCGCGCTGTGCGACCGCGCGACCGCAAGGCCCAGCTGGCCGCGGTCGCCGCGGAGCTGTTCCGCGCGCGCGGCTTCCCGGGCGTCGGCATCAAGGACATAGCCGACGCGGCAGGCGTCACCGGCCCGGCGTTGTACCGGCACTTCGCGGACAAGCAGGCGATCCTCGCGTACGTCGTCCTCGGAGGTTTCGAAGAGCTGGAAGCGGCGACGGCTTCAGCGCTCTCGGACTCGGTTCCGCCCGTTGACCAGCTGGAAGACCTGCTCGGCCGGCTCGCGACGCAGGCCGTCGAACGCCGGGAGATCGCGGCGCTGTGGCGCTGGGAAGGCCGTCACCTCCCGAAGGAAGACCAGCGGGAGATCGCCCGCCGGTCGACGCTGGCGCTGGCGTCGTGGTCGAAGGCGCTGCTCGTTCAACGCCCGGAGCTACGGGCCGAAGACGCCGAGCTGCTGTGCTGGGCGGCACTGTCGGTGTTCGGCAGCGTGTCGGTCCACCACACCGCCGTGGCCCGCCGTCGCTTCGCTCAGTTACTGGTCGAACTGGCCCTCGGTGTGCTCAACGCCACACTCCCGACGCCCACCTCGCCGCCCTCGGACACACCCTCCTTGCGCCTGGGCACGCCGTCCCGCCGAGAGCAGGTCCTGGCGGAGGCCACGGCCCTGTTCGCCCAACGAGGCTTCCACGACGTGAGCATGGAAGACATCGGCGCGGCGGCGGGCATCGCGGGCCCCAGCGTCTACCGCCACTTCCCGAGCAAGGCAGCCCTGATGGTGGCGATCAGCCACCGAGCAGCCGACCGCCTGGCCCTGGCGGCCGAGCAAGCCCTGCAGGCCCCGGACGAGCCGGCGGCATTGCGCCGGTTGGCGGCGTCTTACGTACACACGATTCTGCACACGCCGGAACTGCTGGTCTCGTTCTCGGCGGACCGGGTGACCATGCCGGAGCGCGACAAAGCCGACCTCCTGCGGGTGCAGCGCGATTACGTGGCCCAGTGGGTCACACTGCTTTCGGCAACCCACCCCACGCTCCCTCCACGCGAGGCGAAGATAACGGTCCACGCGGCCCTGACCATCGCGAACGACCTGGCCCGCACCCGCCGGGTAGCCACCCGCCCCCACTTCGAGGCCGAACTGACAACCCTGCTGCACACAATTCTCGCCGTCGCCTGACGGCGCAAAGCCTCATTCCCCGGCCTGCTCAGGCCGGCCCTTCGCCGATCCAACCGGCCAGCTCGTCGACGGCCGGCGACTTTCCCGCATCGCGCAGCACACGGTGCACTGCGCGGACCAGCTCCGGCACTCCGAGTAAGGCGCGCGTAGCCGGCCCGGCCGGCAGGGAAAGGCCGAGGCCGATCAACGCCGCGGCGTGCTCCGGATCCTGGTCGAGCACGGCGCGGTAGGCGGTTCGGGCTTCGTCGTCCAAGCCGGCGATCAATCGGTGGTCGCCCTCGAGCGCGCCCGGCACCTGCGACCACACCTGAGACAGCCGGCGTTCGCCGTCCCGGCCGAACCGGACCCGGATCAGATCGGCACGGGCGTTCACCCACTCCCCGTCCGAAACGGTGTCAAGACGGCCGCCCGGCGCCACCCGCGGGCAGGGCTCGCCGCGCAGCCAGGCCTGCGCGAGGTCCGCGGCCACGTCCGGCTCAGGTCGGATGTGGCGAAGCCGCCAGCCGGCGTAGTGGTCCGCGGCCAGCTTCTCCGCCCAGTGCACTGCTTCGGGGGCGCCTGGTTCGGACTGCCACGGGCCGAAAACGGCGGCGAGTTCGTCCAGGAACCGCCGTCCCGCGTCGGTCAGGGCGGTGTCGTTCCGGATCGATTCGAGGGTCTGCCAGGTCTGCGCCCGCCAGTGAGCGAACTCGAAGGCGGCCAACCGGTCTTCCGGGTGCGCCCGTGACAGCGCCCGCCAGAAGGCCGAAACGCCGAAAAACGCGTAGACCCCGTGGACCAGGCCACCGAGCGGGCGCGGATCTTCCCGCCACGGGGCGTAGAGCCGTTCAGTGCGGTCGTCGTCGTGCAGCCGCGCCAATTGCAGCAGGCCACCCAGCCGGATGTGCTGGAACTCGTGCACCAGGGCCGCGGCGAGGGTGGCGGGCTCTTCGGCCTCAGGCCCGGCGATGACCGCGCTCCCAAAGGCTTCGCCCGTCGATGCGCTGGGGAGCCGGAACGGAACGGCCGGGTTCGGCACGATCGACGTCAGACCTGCAGGCAGGATTTCCGCGTACTCGGGTAGGTGGTCGACGATCAGCCGCCACGCTTCGCCGAGCAGGTCCCGCCAAGTCGCCGCTTCGTCGTCCGTCAGCCGGTCCGGAGGAATCGGGTGGTAGAGGCCGCGATGCGGGTCCAAGTCGTCGAGCCGCAGCGCCAGAACCCGGCCATCGGCCTCGAAGCGAAACTCCCGGAGGGGACTCCAGGCCGCCGTACCAGACGCGGCCTGCGAGCGATCACCGCTGATCGTGAAAGACCCGGCCGCCCCACGTACTCCAGCGGTCGTGAACCCACCGCCTTCGGCCAGCCGAGCAGCGCCCAACGTCGGCAGCACGACGATATCGTGCCAGACCGGCACCCGGATGGTGAACTCCAGGCCCGCGTGGATCGCCGCGGCCGCGGCCAGGGTATGGAGGTAGCCGTAGTGGACCCAGAGCGGACACTCGCCGGTCAGTCCCTGCTCGATCAGGCGGGTCGTATACCCCGCCCAGCTCCCCGTGTACGGGTGGGCGATCACCCGTTCGAGCGCATCCGGCTCGGTTTCCTCAGCCCGGACAAGCAGATCCCAGGCTGCTTCTACGGAGGTGAGCGGGCCCGTCACGCCCTCGTCCGCTTCCGCCAGGTTCACGAGACCGGACAGCAGAAGCAACCGGCGGCTGCGATCAGCGCTGCGCAGCACGCTCCCGACGCTCGTCCCACCGGCGCCGACGGCCAACTCGTCGAAGGTGTCCCAGGAAACCCAGTGCAGGTCCGGAACGGACGTCACATGATTCTTCGTGTGCATCATGAGGTCTTCGGAGCGCTTTCAGTCGACGCGTTTGGCGCCGCCGCTGCCACTCGCGGTCACCGGGATGTGAGCGGTCCGGTCCGCGGCGTGACGAATCGAACGCCCGAGCACAACAGCGTCGAGCTTCCGCAGTTCGGACAGGGAGACAGAACTCAAGTCGAGGAGTTCGGATCTTATGCCCGGTAGCTCGCTGCTACCCGGCGATCGCGTAGCGATGTTTTTCTCCTCGTACTCAAGAGTTGACAGAAGAAGGGGCGCGTAAAGCTAGCACGGCCGCAGGGCCGCTACTCGACAAGCGAGGTTAGCCGTGTTGCTTGCTGTCGCTGATGCCGAGGTGAACAGTCCGTTGCCTCATTGACACTTTGTCAATAGCGTTGGTCCATGCCCGGGGGCGACGGCAACGCTCGTTGACACATCGACGACGAGACCAAAGCCCCGCCAGAGGCGCAAGGTCACCATCTGCGCCAACTCGAACTCGAAAGGAGACAGGGGTTGTCGTCATGCGTGAGCAATGTGGACCGTGAGACAGGCAGGCGTGGTTGGACACGACTGGAGAGACCGGCTTAGCCGCTTGGACATTCGGCTTGCGAAGAGCTTGCGAACGGTCCACATGAGACTTCGCAGCAGTTTCAGCCACCGGTTTGAACACAGCGACAGGATGTCCAAGGTATCCCGGCCGAGTCGAGTGCACCTTGAACAGCACGGAAAAGTGCTCGTCTGACGCACATACGATTGGCAAAATTTCGGTTGTGCCGCTTAAAAAATTCCACGTCGACCTGGACGATTGAACAGAGGGCCGTGAGCGGCGACGTACTAAACGGATGGCCGAACGCAGGCCCACTAGGTGATGACTGCGGAGGCGGACCTGCGGACATTGCAAGCGATCTTCAGATTTCGTCGCCAGCGGGCTGGCCAGATGTGCCATTCATCCCGCCCAGAGGCTCCTGCCGGCCCGCGATAAGCGACGATCAGGCATAGGCACTCATCACATCTCGCTCGAGCTTCCTGAGGTGGTCCGGGCTGGACCCCCGGCAGAATCTCCGCCTACAGCGCGGAAGGGACGTCGAGGTCCTGCGGAACCGCGGCAAGGAGTGGGGACAGCCGAAAGACCAACGGTTCGCCGACTGTGAAAATCACTCGATTCGGATACCGCTCCCGCCACACCGACTCGAATCGCCGTGACCGAACGGCGTCGCAGGAGGCTGGCGGCCAGTGACAACCTCAACTGGGCGGGCATCACCTGCATCAGGCCCGCCGCCAAGCATCGCAGCTCCCGGGCAGGTCGGGACGCTACGAGTGGGGGTGTCGAGCGCATGCGCGGACAGGCTGTCGTGGAGGTTCGCTTGAGTTATTGCGTACGTCATGAACTGGATCGGCCCTACAACGGCATCGGGTCGATGTCGCACTCCGCTCGGACAGCGTTCTCCGCCGCCGTGATCGCGGGATGGCCGGGACGCAGCACTCGGTCGGCCACGGCGAGCACGTCCCGGTGCTGGCTCAACGCTTCGCGGACGCGGCCGAGCCGCTCGAGATCCAGGGCTCGGTTGAGCCGCGCCGCAATAGTGGTGGGGTGGTTCTCTGGCAAAGCTCGGCGCAAACGCGCCAGTGTGTCGGTGTTCATCCGCAGGGACCGCTGCACGTCGCCGAGCGCGAACCAGTCGTTCGCCGTGTTGATCGAGCACGCCAGGACATGCGGGTGGACCGGGCCCAGCCGATCACGCAGGCCGGAGAGGGCGCGCTCGTCCCGGGCCAGCGCGTTCGCCGGATCGCCGAGCAGCCGCAGGGTGACGCCGATGTCGGCTTCGGCGGCCAGCGTGTGCGGATGCCGGTCGCCCAAGCTGCCCCGATACAGTGCCAATGCCTGCTTTCCGAACTCCAGCGATGCCGCCAGGTCACCGGCGTTGCGCAAGTCGATCGAATGGGCGAGCGCGCAGGCCATCGCGTTGGGGTGATCCGATCCGTACTTGAGCCGGAACCGCTGCAATGCGCTGCCCGACAGGGTCAACGCGGCCTCGTGGTAACCGTCTTTACGCTGTGCCACCGCGAGGTGGAAGTCACGGCGGATGACACCGTCTGTTCCCGAGCCGAACAGACCGCGCACCCGCTCCACGACCTTCTCCTGTTCGATCCGCGCCCACGAGTAGTCACCGAGCTCGCGACGGCAGATGATCATGATGTTGAGCGTGAGGATGGTTTTCCAGTTGTCGTACCCGAAGATCTCGGACAGGCGCTCGTAGGTGTCCTCGCTGAGCGAGCGAGCCTGCTCGTAGTCGCCGGCCAGCAGGAGTGAGACGACGAGGTCGTGCGCCGCTTCGAGCGCGGTTGGATCGTCGTCACCGAACAGCGACCGGACCTTCTCATAGGTTTGCCGGTTGAGATCACGGGCGGCGAAGAAGTCGCCGTTGGACTTCAGCCCGGTCGCCACCAGCACCTCGGCACCCAGCGCCTGTTCCGATTCCGGGCCGAACGTCCGCCGGTAGAGCCGCAGCGTGCGCCTGCTGACCTCCGACGACGCCTCGTACCGGCCGAGCACCCAGAGCACGAACCCGAGATGCTCCGCCGCGGCCAGCGTCTGTGCGTCCTCGGCGCCGTACCGCTCCGTCCAGACGGCGACGACCTCCTCGGTCAAGGTGAGCGCGCCCGTGTGGTCACCGGAGAAGTACTGGAACTTCAGCAGGTTGAACACCAACCTCCGGACCCACTGATCGTCGCAGTCGATCAGCCCGGCGTGCCGGAAGTGCGGCAGGACCAGCTGATACTGCGGCCACTGGCGGGCCGCCGCGGGGGCATTCGGATCGAGATTTCCGAGCAGAAGGTGGGCGCCGTGTCGCATCTTCGCTCGGGTCTTGTCCGTCATCGTCGCCCGCAACACCACCTGCGCGAGGCGGTGCAGGAGCAACGTGCCACTGCGGTGGTCCAGCTTCGCCAGCCGGCACCGGTTGATCTCCCGCAGCGTCCGGTCCAGCAGGACCGGATCCCGCATCGCGGTGTCCAGCTCCGGCGCGATCGACACGCCGCGGACCCCGGTGAACAGGCTGCGGGAAATCGGTTCGGCGGCGAAGAACGCGCACACCTGGAGCAACTGGTGCGCGGCCGGGTTGCGGGTCGAGAGCCCGTCGAAGGAGACGTTCCAGGCCGCCGTCACGGAGATCTCGTCGTCCGTCGGCCGCGGGGACAAGGTCAAGAGCTCGGCCATCTTCTCGTCGAGCAGCCGGGTGTAGTCGGCGACCGGCATCCCGGTCTCGGCCCGCCAAGCCGCGGCCTGTGCGAGCGCGATCGGCAGGTCACCCAGCTTCTCCGCCAGCGCCTCGGCGTCCGCCATCGTGACCGTGCCGTCCCGGCGGCGCAGGAGGTCGATGCTCTCCTCGCGGGAGAACCGGTCGACCTCGATCGGCTCCGCCGGGAAGGAGTTCGAAGCGGCGTCGCGTGCGGTGACCAGGATCCGTCCCGGCCCGCCGACCGGGAGGAACGGCAGGAGGAACTCGGGTTCGTCGGCCGCGTCGAAGACGATCAGCCAGCGGCGGTACGGCTTGCCGGTGCGGAGCGCGTCCAGGACGGCCGGTACCGCGGCGACCGTCTCGTCCGCCTCCGGCAGGCGCAGTTGCCGGGCGAGTTCCATCAAGGACGCCCGGATCTGGGATTCCTGGGTCGCGCTGACCCACCACACGAGGTCGTGGTCGCGAAGTCGCCGGTAGATGTACTCGACCGCGAGCTGGGTCTTGCCGAGGCCGCCCGGCCCGTGCAAGATCGCGCTGCCGGCCGAATCCAGGCTCGCACCGAGCCGGTCGAGTAGGTCCCGGCGACCGATGAACTCCGGGTTGCGCGCGGGGACCGCGCCCCAAATCACCGGTGCGTCGGTGGTGATCCGCCGGACGCGGCGCAGGGAGGTGGCCGCTTCTTCCCGGACGTTCTCGACCAGCCGCTCGTCCGCGACCTCGAGTTCGGCCGTCGCCGGCGGGCCCACGCCGTCCTCGGCTTCGTCCTCTCCGGCGGCGCCACTCTCCGCCGCCGCGACCGCGAGTTCCCGCTCCCGCTCGTGCAACCGTTCGGCGCGCCAGGCGTACGGCCCCGAGAGCGCGCGCATCACCACACGCTCGAGGGTGATGTCCGCGCTTTCTTCGGGCAGGTCCGCCCGATCGGGATCGGCGAGCGCGTCGACGATCCTCAGCAGAACGGGGTGCTGCTCGCCGAACCGCTCTCCGGTCGCGGCGACCACCTGCACAGTCTCCGAGCGCCGTCCGGCCGTGAGCAGGGCCTCGCGGACGGACGCCGGGAACTCGAAAACGGCGTCGTCCCCGGCGAGGTTCGGATGGTCCGCCTGCGGTCCGAGGAGCCCGCTCGTGAACACTTCGGCGAGGTGCGACGTGTTGGCCTCGGGCACGAGTTCCGCGCGGACGAACCGGGCGATCGGCAGGCTGACCGGAACCGCGGCCAGCAGGGTCGCGAGCCGGAACGCCGGCGGCGTCGCGGCACCGAGAAACCGCCGGACCCGCTCCTGGGCTGTCGGCGGCCTGGCCGGCTCTTCGTCGTCCCCCGTCTCGGGCATCGGCTGATCACGCGCGAGCAGGACCGTACCCGGCACCGCCTCGGTGACCGAGCGCGAGATGAGCCGCACCCACCAGCTGAACCACCGCCCGCCCAGCTCGAGGACCGGGACCGGCACCGCACCGGTGACCGCCTTTTCGGGATCCGCCATGGTCATCCAGGCGTCCGGCAGGTCGAACCCGTACCGGCGGTTCGGCCGGAACGGACCGGGCGACGTCAGCAACGCCCTATGCAAGGGGATGCCGGACTTCTTCCACATGTGCTGGGGCAGCAGGTGCACCAAGGCGACCGGCATGCCCGCACTCCACTGCGCGAGCAGCGGCGAAACCAGGTCACGTCGCCACGCCTCGCCGATCCCGTCGGTCAGGACGAGCATGAGCCGGTCGCCGTACCAGTCCAGGAGTTCGGCCACGCTGTGCTGCGGCGCGTCCGGGGTGCCGCCGCGCAGCACCGGGGCCAGGGAGCCGTCGGTCGCCCGGGTTTCCGTTTCCAGGTAACGGATCCGGACCGTCCGGAACGCTCCGAGCTGCTGCACCAGCTTGAGGAACGACCTGACCTCCGGCTGCCACAGGGCCATCGACGACCCGGCGTCGACCACCACCGTCAGATCCAGGACCCGGGTCGTCGTGGCAGGTTTCAGCACCGGGAGCCAAAGACCGTCCTGGACGGCTTGTTCAGCGGTCAGTTCCTCGTCCAGCTGCACGTCGTCGTCCCACGACGAAGGACGCAGCTGCTTCAACGGCCGGAGGGCCCGCAGGATGTCCGGGCCACCACGCATCGTCGACGATCCGGGCGCCCGCCCGTTTCCCTGCGACCGGGCGCCACGCTCTGAGAAGTCCCGCGCGAATCCCCCGAACACCGGCCGCCGACGATGCCCGGCGGCCGGTTCCGGCTCCGAGACCGGTGACGACGACGGTGGATCCCCGACCGGAGCCGGCTCGGGATCCGGGTGTGACGGCTCGGGCGGTGGCCCCGGCTCGGGCGGGCCGGACTCCGGCGCCAACTCGCCGGGTTGCCGCGCCACCGGCTCCCCGAGCACCGCCGCGAGCCAAACCGCGTCCGCGACCTCGTTCCACGACAGCGCTCCGGCACGGGGCGGGCGCTCGGACGGCTCCCCGGCCATCTCACGGCACCACGGAGTTCAACTGCCGCCAGATCGCGTCCACCAGCCGGGGCCAGGACTCACCTTCTTCGTGGTAGGCGCCCGAAGTCGCGAGGTAGACGGCTTCGAGGAGCTTGTCGACCGGCAGCCCGCCGAAGGCCTCGCTGCGGCTGACGAACTCTTCGATGATGCGGGACCGGTGGGTGTCGCTCGGATCGAGCGCGTGCGCCGCCACCATCGCGGCCAGCTGCTCGATGTCCGGATCCTGGATCTCGAGCCGGAGACACCGGCGCAGGAAGGCCGGTGGGAAGTCGCGATCGCCGTTGCTGGTGATCACGACGAAGGGGAACGCGGCGCACCGGACCCGGCCGTCCGGGATCGTGGCCGTCGCGTCCGGGTCCGCCGTGAAGACCTCGACTTCGCGGCTGCGGCTGCGCATCCGCACCAGCTCAGGGATCAGGAACTCGCCGTCCTCGAACAGGCTGAGCAGGTCGTTGGGCAGATCCGCCTCACTCTTGTCCAGCTCGTCGATCAGCAGGACGCGTGGCTGCCGGCGCGGCAGGAAGACGGTGCCGAGTTCACCGAGCCGCAGGTACTCGCCGATCGGCGGCTCCTGGTCGCCGTCTCGCCGGTCGGCGGCGCGCGCACCGGCGGCCTGAGCGCGGCCGATCGCGTCGTAGTTGTAGAGCCCGCCTTTGAGAGTGGTGCGGGAGGTGATCGGCCACCGCAGCACCCGGCCCAGCCTCAGTTCCCGCGCGACCCGGTACGCGAGGCTCGACTTCCCGCTTCCCGGGCGGCCGGTCACCAGCAGGGGACGGCGCAGGTACAGCGCCGCGTTGACCATGTCGATCTCGTGCGGGTCGACGTGCCGGGCTGGCAGCCGGTGCTCGGAACCCAGCCGCCGGTCCGCCTCGCCCTCGTCCTGCGGCACGACTTCCTCGACTGGCACCGGCCCGCCGTTGAACGCCCGCCACGGCGGCGGCGGCGGAAGCAGGTCGGCCAATAAGGCATCGGGAAGGGGACGGCCGGTGCCGCGGTAGATCCACCAGTCCGGCCGCTCAGGATGCTCTACCGCGTTCATCTGAATCCTCCCGTATCGCGTCCGGCAGGTAAGGACCGTCGTCCAGGAAAAGCAGTCTGCTCGGGTCGTCCCACAGGACGACCAGGTCACGGGCTATCCGCAAGTCGACCGGAATGGTCACCTCGCGGAACGCCGCTCTCCGGGAATCCTGGGTCCGTGCGGGCAGGTCACCGAGCCCGCCTTCGTCGAGCAGCCACGCGACGACCTGGTGCAAAACGTCGGTGGCGGCGTCGGGGTGCCAGAGCAGCACGGGAATCCCGGAACGCAACCCCGTCGCCAGCTCGTCCCCACCGGGGCGCGGCCGCGTCGACGGCGGACCGGCAAGGACCATCATCAACCACTTTCCGTCGCTGAGAATCGCGTCGAGCCGATGGCGCCCGGCGGTGTCCTGCGGCGAGCAGTAGTACACCCGTTCAGCGGACGGATTTCCGCTCATCGCCTCCCAGCGGATTCGCCACGCCCGGTGCCACTGACGGGAGAACATCCGCTCCAATGAGCGGATGACGATCGGGTAGTCCAGGAACAGCGGCCGGGGATCCCCGGTTTCGTGTTCCTTGCACCACCGGTGCACGGGAAGGTTCACGAGGGCCCGCGGCAGCACGAATTCGAGCGCCACTTCTTCGCGGTATTCCGACCAAGCTCGTTCCGCTTCGACGATCAGCTGGTCGACGTGGTATTCCAGGTCCGCGCCGCGGATGGTGGCGATACCGCCTCGGGCCGGTGGCCACTCCTGCGGATCCTCCTGGCGCCAGTGGGAAACCACGTGCCGGTCGGGGTCGATCCCGTCCAGTTCCACCATGATCACCAGGTGCAGGCGGAGTTCACCACCACCGTTGTGCTCGCGTTCGGTGCGAAGTTCCCGCAGCCGCGCCTCGCCCTGCACCCGCCGAGCCTGCCAGGTGTTCCATTCCCGCAATTCGTCGCCGAGCGGGCGCGCGCACTTCGCGGCGACCAACTCGACGAAGGCCAGCGCCGGCGGGAGCCCGTGCGCGGGGGTGTTGAGCTCGGTCAGCAGGCAGAACGCTTCCCACGCGTCACCTGGCTCGGCGGCCGGGCACGTGGCCGGGCTCGCCGCACGGCGGACGAGGATGCCGAGCTGGGGCGGAGTGAATCCGACCAGCACGGAACGCAACCACGACAATTCGGAATCCGGCAGGAGGTCGTGCATCCGCGGTTCGTGCACGAGCCGGTGCAAGAGCTCGGATTCCTGGGAACCCGGCCGCAACATGCGTACGACGTGATCGAGCGCGTGCATCCCGCCATCCGCACGAGCGCAGGCATTGACGATGTCGATCAGCTGGTCCCGCCCGGTCGCGTGTTCCGAAAGCGTCAACGGGAACCCGAGGTTGTCGTGAATCAAATCCAGCATCAGTGACCGGCTCGGCCGGTCGGCGGCCAGCCCGGCGTTGGCGAGGAGATTCACGATCGCCTCCCGGACCGCTACTCGGACCGTGGACGGGAGATGCAACTCCCGTCCAGGTCCGCGAGTTTGCTCACCGGCCGACACCTGACGAACCACCTCCCCGCCCGGGTGTCCGGGACCCGTGATTTTACCCATCGATCCCGGGTGGAATAGGGGCAAAAGGTGGACATAAGGTGGCGCGCAGGAGTGTCACAACTGTTCGATGATCGCGGCGAGAGCGTCGACTTGCGGAGACTGCGGCTCCAGCATTCTGATCGCGTCCAGCAGGTCGGCGAGGCCACGGGTGAACCGCTGGCACGTCCTGGCCAGCGCGATCACGTGCAGGCGGTCTTCGGCGTGGTGCGGAACCACGTCCGCGATTTCCCGGCGGGGAAACAGGTCCAGCAGGAGGTGCCGGCTTTCCGCCCTGCGTACGCACGGCACCGCGAGCAACGCGTCCACCAACGCCGAAAACACGTCCACCGCCGCCGGTTGCCGTAATTCACGCATCGGGAACCCGTTGACGGCCGCGCCCAGCAAACGCAGCCAAGCTTCGGTGTTCGTTTCCTTGACCGAAACGCGGATGCGATGGTAGGAGGCAGCGTCCGCCGCGGGGTCCGCCCGTACGACGTCCTGGTAGAACGAATCCGAAACGATCAGTGCCAGTGCCGCACCGGACGTCTTCAACGCACTCTTCGCTTCCGGTGCGTCCACCAAACGGAACGCGTGGCTGGTCGCGTCACTGACCGTGCCGTGACTGGCTTGGTAGACCTCGCCGGCATGGAAGGCCACGCGCAACTGCACGTGCGCCTCCTCGGCGTGCACCGCGTTGTAGCGCCGCAGCTCCGCCAGCATTCGGTCGGGCAACGCCGCCACGAGATCTGCTTTCGCTACCTGGGCGGGCAGTTGGATCATGGCGCCGTCACCGGTGTTCTCCTGGAACAGGACATCCCAGGGGACACCGACCTCCGCGAACGACGTGCGCAAGAGGTTCCAGAACCCGTCGTGGACCACCAGGCGGTGGGCCGTGGTGCGCCTGGGATCGTTGTAGCCGGCGATGTCCAGCGCCATGATCGTCTTGTGGTACGCGGCCGAATCCATGACCACCGGACCTCCCCGAGTTCGCGGCAGGCTCTCATTGTCACAGGTCAAGCCGTCCACGGCCATGCTCGGCTGACGTCGCGGCAAGCTTCCGGCGTCGTCCGAACGGCGTACGGCCTCCGTCCCTATCGCAATCGCCGGGAATGCGGGACAATACCCAGTGGGCCGACGGGGTCCGTTCTCCCTGTGAGAGGGGAAATCGCGATGCAGTCTGCACGCTCCGGCAGGGAAGCGGGAATCGAATCCGCGGTCCTCGATCTCGGTGGTGTCCCGCTCTCGGAGCTGCGTACCCTCGACGGCAGCGAATTGCGCAAAGCATTGCGGCACGCGGCGGAGCGGGTTTCCTATATTCCAGTGACGGCGAGTGGCAGCCAAGGTGCCAAGCGAGTCGACTGACCGTGACGGCTGACGAACTGGTCCCCCACTACCTGCCGTGGACCGATTTCGACGCATTCGCCCGTGGTGGCGGCGGTCCGGCCCTGGTGCGGCACCTTCGCGCGACCGAACGGAGCCGGCGGCTGCTCCTGCTGCGGGGAATCATCGATCAGGCGGCCAAATCCCCTGAGGTTTCCGCCCCGCTCCCGTCGCCCGAATGGGCCTGGGAGCTGCTGGCCAGGATTCAGCAGCGGGCACCCGCCGCGGTCGAAACGATTCTCGCCCATCCCTACACCGGAAGCTGGGCCGGCTACACCACCCGGTTGTGCCGCCAGGACGTAACCGGCGTCTGCCCCTTCTGGGTCCACCTCGGCCACGTGCACTGCCTGGCCGCGGCCGCAGCCATCCGTGCCGGGGCCGGCTTCGAGGCGGAGCTCCCGATCTGGCAGGGAACCGTGTCCCTGCCGACGCTAGGTATGGTCCGGCTGCGCACCGGCGAAACGTTCGGGGTGGCGCGAGTGTCCGCCGGAGACGACGGGATAGTCGTCCGGAATCGGCACATCGAAATCCGGCTACCGGATGATCTGAGCACCGAAACCGCGGACTGGCAGCCCATCCGCCGGATCACGAGCTGGCACGGTGACCGGCGGCTCTCGATCAGGCTCGACGACCTCGATCCCTATCGTGGCCTCTACGAACCGATTCCACCGAAGCGGCTCACGGCACTGGAGGTCGAATCGTGGCGCACAGTCGTCGACAGGGCATGGCATCTGCTCGCCACAAACCTGCCTGACGTGGCTGATGCGCTACCGGCCGGCCTCGAATCAGTGGTGCCTGCCCCGGCTGTCGCCTTTCGGCTGCCCAGCGCGTCCACCGGCGAAGCGTTCGGCAGCGCAATCGTGGCGTACAGCGATGATTCCGAGCAGCTCGCCGCCGCACTCGTCCACGAGTTCCAGCACATCCGGCTCGGTGGCGTCCAACACCTGGCCACTTTGCACACCGATGACCCCCGTGAGCGGTTGTACGTGCCTTGGCGAGACGATCCGCGGCCGCTCGGTGGTGTGCTACACGGGATTTACGCGTTCTTCGGCGTGGCGGCCTTTTGGCGGGCGCTGACCGCGGCCGAACCGGACAACGCGCTGGCGTCGTTCGAGTTCGCGCTCTGGCGATCGGCGTCCTGGCGCACCCTGCGCGCGGTGCACCGAGACGAAGGCCTGACCGACACCGGACGCCGGTTCCTCGACAGGATCGCGACGGAACTCGCACCCTGGCAAGACGAGCCGGTCGCGACCGACCCCGCTGCGTGGGCGGCGACCTCTGCGCTCGACCACTACGCGACTTGGCGCCTCCGGCACCTGCGCCCGGACGCCGGTACCGTCTCGGTGCTCGCCGAGGCTTGGAGCCGCGGAGACTCGTGGCCCAAGCTCGGCCAACTACCGGAACCGCGAACACCCACGCCAGTACCGGACGGCAGCTGGATCGACGCCCGGACCGACCTGATCCGGCTCCGACTGGGCCGAGACGGCAGCACTGCGCTTGCCGAACGCGGTCCCCAGGTTCCCGGTGCGACCGACGCCGATCTGGCGTTGGTCGGCGGAGCCATCGAGTCGGCGGTGGATGGTTACCGACGCTTGCTGGTGACGAATCCGAGTCTGCCGACCGCGATCGTCGGTCTCGGGCTGGCCCTCGCGGCGCGCGGCACCGGACCGGCGGCACGAGCGTTGCTGCACCGCCCGGAACTAGTCAGGGCGGTGCACCGAATACTCCGCGCGAATGCGGACGCCACCCCCAACGTCGAAACCGTCGCCGCGTGGATCGGCCGGTTCACCCACTGAACAAGGGTTACAGGGGCATCGGGTCGATGTCACAGTCGGCGCGAACCCCGCGCGACGCCGCCACCGTGCCCGGGTGGGCATCACCCAGGACCTGGCGGTAGCGGCTCATGACATCTTCGCTCAGCTCCTCCGCTTTCTCCACCTGTCCCAGATTTCTGAGATCGAGAGAATAGTTGAGCTGGACCGCCAGTGTCGTCGGGTGGTCCTCGCCGAGGACCCGGCGTGAACGCACCAGCAGTTCCGCATCACGCTCGGCGGCTTCGCCGACGCGATCCAACGCCGCGAGGTCACTCGCGACGTCGATCGCGCAGACGATCGTGTGCGGGTGATCCTCACCAAGCTGCTCCCGGAGCACTTCCAACGACCGCTCGTCCAGTACCCGGGCACTTGACGGGTCTCCGGACAGCCGCATGGTCACACCCAAGTCGAGCGCCGCCGACAGTGTGTGCGGGTGCTTCTCGCCAAGGCTTTCGCGATAAAAGTCGAAGACCTCTTCACCGAGTTCTCGCGCCCGCGTGAACTCGTGAGCGTGCCGCAGGTCGATCGAGTACCCGAGCGCACAAGCCAGCGCGTTCGGGTGTTTGTCGCCGTACCGGATTCGGAACCGGCGGAGCGCGTCCTCGGAGATAGCGCGAGCCGCGTCGTGGTCGCCGTCCTTCCGGCAGGCGACCGCCAGGTGGTACTTGCGTCGCAGGGTGTTGATGTTGTCCGTACCGTAGAATTGCTCGACCCGGTCGGTGATCTGCTGCTGCTCGATCCGCGCCCACGGGTAGTCGCCCAGCTCACGCCGGGCGATGACCATCAAGACCTGTGTCGTGACGGTCGACGCGTTGTCGTAACCGAGGACTTCCACGCGTCGGCGATACGTGTCCTCGGCCAGTTCAAGCGCCCGCCGATAGTCCCCCACCAGGAGCAGGGCTGTGACATAGTCGTTGGCGGCGACCAACGTGATCGGGTCGTCGTTGCCGAACAGGCCCCGCGCCTTCACGTAGATCTCTTCATTGCGCTGGACGGCTTCCGCGAACTCACCTCTCGCCTTCAGGATGACGGCGTAGGTAAGCGCGGCGCCGAGCGTCTCTTCCCGATCGGGACCGATCGACTCCCGGTAGCGGTCGAAGGTTTCCTTACTGGTCTCCGCCGCGTCGGCGTAGCGCCCCACGGTCCACAGGAAGAACGCCAGCCGCTCGGACGCCTCCAGCTCCTGCAGCGGCGGGTCTTCGATAGGCGCTTCACCCCTGCGGTGCCGCTCGAGCCGATCCTGTTCCCACGCCTGCACCGCGCGCTCAGCGAGCGTGACCGCACCGTCGTGGTCACCCCAGTGGAAGAGGAACATCGACAGGTTGATGACCAGCTGCCGTACCCACTGATCTGTGCATTCGATGAGTTCGGCGTCGTAAATGTGCGGCAGCACCTCCTGGTAGCGCTGCCACTGCCGGGGTGATCCCGGGTCGTTCGGGTCGAGGTTGGCCAGCAGCTGGTGTGCGCCGTGCCGCATCTCGTTGCGGTGCTGCTCCGACATGCGGTTGCGCAGGACCAGCTGCACGAGCCGGTGCAGGAGAATGGTGTCGGTCCGGTGGTCGATCTTCGCGAGGCCGAACCGGTTGATGTCGCGAATGGCCCGGCTCAGCTTGATCGGATCACGCAACGCCGTGTCGAGTTCGGGCGACACCGTGAGCCCGCGAACGCCGGCGAACAAGCTCCGCGACACCGGTTCGGGGGCGAAGAAAGCACAGACCTGCAGCAGCTGATGGGCCGCCGGGTTGCTGACACTCAATTGGTCAAACGACACGTTCCACGCCGCGGCGACCGAGGTTTCGTAGTCTTGCGGATTCGAGGTCTCGAGGATTTCCGCGACCTTCTCATCGAACAACTGCAGGTACTCCCCGGCCCTCATGCCGGTTTCAGCCAGCCAGGCCGCAGCCTGCTCGATCGCCAGCGGCAGGTCGCCCAGCTTCTGGGCGATGCGATCGGCGTCCGCGTCGTCGAGTTGGGGCCCGCGTCTACTCAGCAGCATTTTGCTTTCACTGCGTTCGAAAATGGCCACCTCGAGCGGGCGTGCCACCCCCGCCCAGTTCGGGTTGCGTGAGGTCACGAGGATGTCGCCGGTGCCGCCAACCGGGAAGAACGGGCGGACCATTTCCGGGTCTTCGGCCGAGTCGAAAACGAGCAGCCACCGCCGGTACGGCCGGCCGAGACGCAGCGCCTCCCGCACGGCGGGCACGGCGGTGATGGCCTCGTCGGCGCCGGGCAGGCGGAGGTGCTGAGCGAGTTCGGTGAGTGACGCGTGGATCTGGGTCGGCCGGGTGGCCTGGATCCACCAGACGATGTCGTAGTCCTGCAGGTGCCGGTAGATGTATTCGGTGGCCATCTGGGTCTTGCCGATGCCGCCCATTCCATGCAGGGTGGCGGGCAGGACCGCGGTGGTGCCGGCGCCCAGTAGTTCACTCAGATGGGAGAGCAGCTCGCCGCGGCCGGTGAAGTTCGGGTTGGGCGGGGGAATCGCACCCCAGACCGGGGGAACCTCTTCACCCGCACGCCTTACCTGACGGGTAGTCGACGCTCCGACGTTGGCGACCACAGTCGCCTGATCAGCGAGTTTGTCTCGTGCCACCGATGGGGGCGCGGAAGGGGCCGGGTTTGCCACGCCAGTGGCTGCGGGTTCGCTAGGGACACTCGACCCCTCAAGCGCCTGCGACATCGTCTCACTCACTGCGCGGACATTAGCATCGATTCTAACATCGCTAAAGTCCGCGGCGGAACCTCCCAGCCCTGAAGACGTTGAGGTACCTGCCCGGTTGTCGATTCTAGCCAAACGATCGGCTCGAGATAAGTACGGACCCGACAACGCGCTCATCACATCTCGTTCGAGTGCTATCTCAGCGCGTGACGCGGTCTCGGGTTCCGGGTCCGGTGTCGAGTCCGGTTCGACCAATGCCGCCTGCAGCCGGGCCAGCGTGGGGTTCTGCTCACCGTACTGGCGGGACGCCGCCCGGACCGCGTGCGCCGTGTCCGACCTCCGTGCGCCGCTGAGCAGCACTCTTCTTGTCTGGCCGGAGAATTCCCACGGGGTGTTGCGGTCCCAGGGCTGCCGATCGCCCTCGTGCCGCAGCAGGCCGCTCGTGAAAACTTCCACAAGGTGGTCCGGGCCGGAACCGGGCAGCATCTCCGCCTGCACCGCGGACGCGACGTCGAGATCGACCGGAACCGCGGCGAGCAGCGTGGCCAGCCGAAACGCCGATGGCGAAGCCTGACTGTGAAAATCTCTCACTCGCTCGTTCGCGTTCACCTCATTCTCACGCGGAGCCAAGAATTCACTCGATTCGGTTACCGTTCCCGCGGGCCGGTCCCGAATCACCATGACCGAACATTTCCGCGGGACGTCGGCCCGGCCGGTGACGACCTCCGCCCACCGGCGGAACCACCGTTCTTCCAGTTCCAGTACGGGGACCGCGACGGAGTCCGCGGTCAGTTCCGCCTGGTCGAGTTCGTCGAGCAGGAAGTCGGTCAACCGGACGAGGTACGAGGCGTTGGGGCGCACCGGCCCCTTGGTCGTGATTTCGGCGTTCTGCGCGTCGACTCCGCCTCGGGCCCAGAGCCGCCGGGGCAGCAGGTGCACCACCGCGACCGGGACCTTGCGCCCCCATCGCGCCAGCAGGGGCTGCACGAGGTCCCGGTGCCAGGCGTCGCTGATGCCGTCGGTCAGTACGAGCATCAGCCGCCGGCCTGAGGAGTCGACCGGCTCGCCGGCGCCCCGCGCCGGGCTGTCCGGCGTGCCGCCGCGCAGCACCGGTCCCAGGACCATGCCGCCCTCGGCACGTCCGGTCTTCCCTGTCTCCAGCAGGCGCACCTGGACCGAGCGGAAGATCCCGAGCCGCCGCTGGCACAGCGTGACAAAGGCCGCGATGGTCGGGGCCCAGAGCGCCATCGACGGTGCCTGCTCGACCACCAGGGTCAGGTGCAGCCAGGGCCGGCGCGTCCGTTTCGTCACGGGGAATAGCATTCCCGCTTCCGCGCTGAGGTCGACCGTCCGCTCTTCGTCGAGTTCGACGTCTTCCGGCTGGTCCGAAGGGACCTTCTTCTTGAACGACCGGAAGGCGCGGACGAGCTTCCCGACATCGGGCAACGGGGATGTCGCACCGGCCGACGGCGATTCTTCTCCGGCGTCGAGCAGGCCGCCCGCGCCCGCGATCACCCGGGGCGGCCTGAGTTCGGTCAGGACGACCGGTGGCAGGTCGGGGGGCGGCAGCCGATCATCGCCGCGCCCGGGCTCTTCCCTCGGGATCATCGGTGGAGGATGCACCGCGGCGGTCTCAGGCGACTCGTCCCGGGTTGGAGGCTCCGTAGAGGCAGGCGGCGGATCCGGCTCGTCGGCCGAGTTCGCCGCGATGGCAGCCATCAGCCACAGCCCGTCGGCGACCTCGCTCGCCGTCAGGTCGTGGTCTTCAGGACCACCCGGGTTTTCCGGCATTTCAGTGCCCCTGCTGGTTCAGGTGCTGCCAGAGTCCTTCGACCAGACTCGGCCAGCCCGGGTCGTCCGGCTGGTACGCCCCGGACGTCGCCAGGAAGATCGCGTCGAGCAGCTTGTCCGCGGGCAGTCCACCGAGCGCCGCGCGCCGCGCGACGAAGTCCTCGATCTGCACCGCGCGGTGCTGCGGGTCGAGGGCGTGCGCGGCGACGATGGCGGCCAGCTTCGCCGGCCCGGGATCCTTCATCTCCAGGCGCAGGCACCGGCGCAGGAACGCGGGCGGGAAGTCCCGTTCCCCGTTGCTGGTGATGATGACGACGGGGAACGCCGAACACCGGACGACCCCGTTCTCGATCTCCGCCGTGTAGCCGGGATCCGCCGTGAACACCTCGGCGACGGGCGAACGACGGGCGTCCCGCGCGAGCTCCGGGATGAGGTACTCGCCGTCCTCGAAGATCGACAGCAGGTCGTGGGGCAGGTCGGACTCGGCCTTGTCCAGTTCGTCCACGAGCAGGACCCGGGGCAGCCGCCGTGGCAGGAACGCCGTCCCCAGTTCGCGCAGCCGGAAGAAGTCGCCGACTGGCCGATCCTCCGTGCCGGTGTCACCCGCACCGGAACCACGGGCCTGCGACGCCTGCAGGCGGCCGATGGCGTCGTAGTCGTAGAGCCCGGATTTTAATGTGGTCTGCGAAGTGACCGACCAGCGGAGCACGCGCCCCAGCCGCAGCTCGCGGGAGATCCGATAGGCCAGGGTGGATTTCCCGCTGCCGGGTTTCCCGGTCACCAGGAGCGGGCGGCGCAGGTACAACGCGGCGTTGACCATGTCGACTTCGGCGCGGTCGGCCTGACCAGCGGTGAAGCTCAGTTCCACGCCCAGGCGCCGGTCGGTCTCGGCGTCGTCCTGCGGCACGTCGACGGCCAGCGGCTCGTCGTCCCGGCGGAAGTCGCGCCACGGCGGTGGCGGTGGCAGCCGATCGGCCAGGTGCGTGTCCTGCAGCGGATGACCGGTGCCCCGGTAGATCCACCAGTCGTGCGTGCTTTCAGAACGCTCGGTCGTGCTCATCGGCACCTTCTCCCGGAACCGGGCCGGTTCCGCCGTCGCCCAGAGGGAGCATCCGGCTCGGGTCGTCCCACAGCACCACCAGATCCCCTATGATGCCGCCATCCGGGGACGACGACCGATTTCGGAGCGCGTCGAGCCGGTGTTTCCGGGTCAGTGCCGGCAAATTCCCCAAATCGTCACTTCCGGCCAACCAGGTTACCACCTCGCGCACGACTTCCGAAGAGACCGTAGGGTGCCAAACGACGACCGGCAAGCCCGCTCGTAAAGCGGCGAAAAGCTCGTCCCGGCCGGGAATCGGGTTCGACGGCGGAGTCGCGGTCAGCACCGTCATGAGCCACCGCTCGTCGCTGAAAACCGCGTCGAGGTGTTGGTGATCTTCGGTGTCGCCGGGCTCGCAGAAATACACTCGTTCGACGGATGGCTGCTCCGTCCAAGAAGCCCACCGTCGGCGCCAAACCCGGTGCGAACGCCGGGAGCTCATCCGTTCCAGTGAACGAATAACCGTCGGATAAGCCATGTACAACGGCTGCGGCCCGCCGAGTTCACGCTCCGTGCGCCAGGTGTGCACCGGAAGATCCAGCAAACCGCGCGGGAGCACGAACTCGATGGCGACTTCCGCTTCACTTTCCGACCACGCTTCTTCCGCCCCGGAGATCGTTTTCGCCACTTCGTCTTCGAGTTCCGCCGTGGTGGCCACGACGGTTTCGCCGCGAGGTGGTGGCCAATCGTCCGGGTCGTCCTGCCGCCAGTGGGAAATCTCGTGCCGATCCGCGTCGACCGGGTCAGGGCTGATCATGATCGTCAGGTGCAGCCGTCCCGACCGCGATGGGGTGACCTGCGAACGAAGCGCGCGAAGCGCGCCTTCGAGCCGAAGCCGGTGAGCCTGTCCGTCAGACCACCTGCGCAGGTTCGCGGCCAGCTGTTCGTCGCATTCGGCCGAGATCAACTCGGCGAAGGCCACGACCGGTGGCAGCTCTCCGGGCGCGGCGTTGAAGTCCGCAAGGCCGGAGAAGGCCTCCGCCGCGTCCGGGAAGAGCGGTGCCGGGAAGACGTGCCGGGCGGCGCGACGAACGGCCGCCCGAAGCCCGGGTGGCACGAACCCCTGGAGTTGCTGCCGGAACTGCTCCTGATCCGATTCCGTTACCACATCGCGCAATGGCAGGGAATCCACCAGATCGCGGAACTGGGTGCACTCCTTCGTCCCCGGTCGGAGGAATTCGAGCACGTCGGCCAGCGTCGGCAGGCCGTGGTCGAGCACGCTGCAGCCGTTGACGATCTCGATCAGCTGAGCACGCGGGGCCAGCTGGTCCGGCACGGTGAAGGGGTGGTCAAGAGTTCGCCGCAACTCCGCGACCATCAAAGTGCGGATGGACTTGTCGTCGGCGAAACCCGCTACCACGAGGACGTCCACGAGTGCGCGGCGAATCGGGATACCGAGGGAGGGCCGCCCTTGCCTTGCCGACACCGGCGTACCACCTCCCGCCCCCGCGAAGTGCCCCGAAGATCGCGAGTCTACCTATTCGGTGACACCGGAAAAGGGGCAAAAGCCGGACAACTGCTAACGAACTCGAATACCCGCGCGGCTCGCGATCACGGCGGCCAGCTCTTCGACCTGCGGCGATCCCGGGTCGAGCAGGCGCACCGTGGCGAGCAGTTCCTCGAGACCGCCTTCGTACCGTTCGCAGGTGCGCGCGAGTTCGATCACGTGCAGCCGATCTTCTGACTGGTGCGGAACCGCTGCCGCGATTTCCCGCCGGGGAACCATCCCCAGCAGGAGCCGGCGGCTTTCCTCGTTCCGCACGCAAGTGACCGCCAAGAGCGCTTCGACCAACGCCGCGAAAGGCGCCGGCCGGTCGCCGGGCTCGAGACGCGGGCGCGATACCGGCACCACAGCTTCGACCGGCGGGGCACCCAAAAGGCGTAACCACGCGGTCGTCGTGGTTTCCTTGACCGCCACCGGAATCCGCCGGTACTCACCGGGGGCCGCGGCCGGGTCCTCGGTCACGACATCGTGGTAGAACGTGTCGGCGGCGATCAGGGCCAGTTCCGCACCCGTGGCTTTCTGCAGGGCCTTCGCTGCGGGCGCGTCCAGCAGCCGGAACGCGAAGCTCACGGCTTTGCTGACCGAGCCGTGCCCACCCTGCCCCACCTCGCCGGCGTTCAGCGCGAGCCGCAGGTGCATCCGCGCGGCTTCGGAGTGCACCGCGTTGTACCGGCGCAGCTCCGCGTGCATCCGCTCCGGGAACTGCGCGACGAGGTCCGCCTTCGCGATCTCGGGCGGCAGAAGAATCATCGCTCCGTCGCCGGTGTTTTCGACGAAGCAGACGTCCCAGGGGATGCCGGTCTCGGCGAACGTGCCCTTGAGGACCGCCCACAATCCCTCGTGCAGTTCGTGCAGGTGAGCCATCGTGCGCTTCGGGTCGTTGTAGCCGGCGATATCGACGACCATGATCGTCCGGTGCAGCGCGGCCGGATAGGGATGCACGGCCCACCTCCCCACGTCCCGCACTCAGTGTCCCAGACGGATGCACGCACGGCTATGTTCGCGCAGGGCGTTACCGCGAAACGCGGACGTCAGAGGGCCGCACTGGACATAATTCGGCGTGCCCACGAGACGCCTGCACCTGGTGAGCGCGGATGAGGACCACCGCGTCTCGACCATCGAGCTCTTCTTCGACCTGGTTTTCGTCTACGCCATCACCCAGACCACCCAGCTGATGGCCGACCACCTGAGCCCCCTCGGGGTGGGGCAGGGGCTGGCCATGCTCGCCGTTCTTTGGTGGTGCTGGTGCTCCTATGCCTGGCTCGGGACCACCATCCACGTCGACCACGGGATCGCCCGGCTTGCGATGTTCGGGGCGATGGCCGTGATGTTCCTCGTCTCCCTCACCATTCCCGAGGCCTTTGTCGATCATCCCGGTGGGTTGTTCGCGCCCGTCCTCTTCGTGGTCTGTTACGCCGTCGTGCGGCTGCTGCACCTTGTCGCCTACCTGGGCGCCGCTCGGCATGATGCCGGGCTCAAGCGCGTGTTGCTCCGGATGTTCGTCGGGTTGCTGCCGAGCGTGGTGCTGCTCGGGGTCGCGACGACGTTGAGCGGGCCGTGGCAGCTGGGGTTGTGGGTGGTCGCCTTGCTCGTCGACTACCTCAACGTCTACCTGACCGGGCCGGACGGCTGGCGGTTGAACTCGCCGGCGCACTTCGCCGAGCGGTTCGGGCTGATCGTGATCATCGCGCTCGGGGAGTCGATCGTCGCGATCGGCATCGGGATCGGGGCGCTGCCGATGTCGTGGCCGGTCACCGGGGCGGCCGTGTGCGGGCTCGCGCTGGCCGCCGGGATGTGGTGGACCTACTTCGACGTCGTCGCGCGGGTGTCCGAGCATCGGCTGACCCGCGCGACCGGGCGTGAGCGCGCGAAGCTCGCCACCGACTCCTACACGTTCCTGCACCTGCCGCTGATCGCCGGGATCGTGCTCGTCGCCCTCGGGCTGAAGAAGGCGCTGCTCTACGTCGCCGACACCGAGCACCACGCGCCGGGTGAGGCGCTGCACGGCGTGCCGATCTGGACGTTGACCGGCGGGCTCGCGCTCTACCTGATCGCCCTGAGCTCACTGCGCAAGCGCAACCTCGGCAGCTGGAACCACCAGCGCTTGGTCCTGGCGGTCCTGCTGGTCGCGGTGACGCCCTTGCTGGCGCACGTGCCCGCCGCGGTGCTGGTCCTGATCGTCGCCGCGGTGGTGCTCGGGCTCATCGCCTTCGAACGCCTGCAGTTCGCGGACTGGCGCAAGCAGGTGCACGCCGACCACTCATGACGACTCGAGCAGCTCCGGGCCGACGACCGAAAGCAGCTGGAGCTTCTCGGCGTCTTCGGTGCCCGGCGTGGCCGTGAACACCAGCAGCACTTGCGCGAGGTCGTCGGTGAACAGGAGCTGGCAGTCGAGGTCGATCGGGCCGAAGCTCGGGTGGACGATCGTCTTGCGCCGCTCCGACGGCACCTCGACTTCGTGTGCGTCCCACAGCTTCGCGAACTCCGCACTCTTCGCGCTCAGAAGCCGCGCGAGGTCCGCGGCCCGGGGGTCGCTGCCGGACGTCGCCCGCAGGCTCGCCACCAGGAACCGGCTGTGCCGGACGCGGTCGGCTTCCGGGTAGATCCGCCGCTCCGCCGGATCGGTGAACCAGCGGTAGACGGCGCTGCGCGCGGGCCCGGTGTGGCCGGTTTCGTCGCCGAGCAGCGCTTTGGCCGGCGGGTTCTGCACGAGCGTCTCGCCGAGGTTCGACATCACCTGGGCGGGGGTGTCGTGCAGCCGGTCCAGGACGCGCATCAGCGGCGGGCTGACGTGGTCGGCGCGCGAGACCCGCGTCGGCGCGGTGTGCCCGGCCAGCCGGAACAGGTGGTCGCGCTCGTCGAGGGTGAGCCGCAGGCCGCGCGCGATCGCGGCCAGCATCTGCTCCGAGGGCCGCGGTCCGCGCCGCTGTTCCAGCCGCGTGTAGTAGTCGGTGGACATGCCCGAGAGCGTCGCGACCTCCTCGCGGCGCAGGCCGGCCGTGCGGCGACGCTGTCCCGGCGGCAGCCCGACGTCTTCCGGGCTCAGCGCCTCACGGCGGCGGCGCAGGAAGTCGGCGAGCGCTGGACGGTCCACACCCCTGATTATCGGCCCTTCCGCGCGCGGTGCCAGGGATCGCCGATCCCCCGATCGGCGCGCTCTGCCACGGTCCGCGCGCCGCGGCGACGCTGGTCCCATGACCCCTTCACTTTCCGGCCGCACCTTCGTCGTCACCGGCGCCGCGGGTGGCCTCGGCGCCATCACCGCCCGCGATCTGGCCGCCCGCGGCGCGCACGTCGTGCTCGCCGTGCGCGACCCCGCCCGCGTCACCCCGCCCCCCGGCGATACCGAGGTCCGGCGCCTCGACCTCGCCGACCTCGCTTCGGTGCGCGCCTTCGCCGACGGCTGGTCCGGCGACCTCGACGTCCTCGTCAACAACGCCGGCGTGATGGCCGTCCCGTACGGCAAGTCCGTCGACGGCTTCGAGACGCACATGGCCGTGAACCACTTCGGGCCCTTCGCGCTGACGAACCTGCTGCTGCCGTACCTCACCGGACGCGTCGTGACCGTCGCCTCGGGTCTCTCCAGGACGGGGCGGATCCGTCTCGACGACCTGAACTGGGAGCACCGCCGCTACTCGCCGATGCGGGCGTACGGCCAGTCGAAACTGGCGAACCTGCTGTTCACGCTCGAACTGCAGCGCCGGCTCACCGACGCCGGCAGCAAGGTGCTGGCGGTCGCGGCGCACCCGGGTGTCGCGCGGACCGGGCTCGACCGGCACGCCGGCGGCGTGCAGGCGACGCTGGTCAAGGCGCTCTACCCGCTGATCACGCAGAAGAAGGCGGAGTACGGCGCGCTGCCGACGCTCTTCGCCGCGACCGAGGACGTCCCGGGCAACGCCTACATCGGCCCGGGCGGGCGATCCGGCGAGACGCCGAAGCCGGCCCGGCGGCGTCCCGCGGACAGCGATCCCGCCGTGGCGCGGGAGCTGTGGGAGGCGTCGGCGCGGCTGACTCACTCGTAACTGACCCCGCACTGGCGCGAAGCCGCATACCACGTTAACCTACTCGCGAGTAGGTAACGCGGATGGAGGGCCACAATGGCTGCGCCAAGGAAACGGGACGCGATGGGCTGGGGCCTGTCCGCGCTGACCCGGCTGGCCGGGAGCAAAGTCGTGGATCGGGCCGGGCTGCGCAAGCCCATCGAAGGCCTGGTCACCGCGGGGACGCGCAACGGCTTCCGGGCCGCCGGCGCGGCCACCCGGTCGTTCACGTCGGTGCGGAAGCTGGGCAAGCCCGCCCGGCTCGCGCCGGCGAACGACACCGGGCTGTTCGACCTGACGCCGAGCGAGGACCAGCAGCTCATCGTCGAGACCGTGAAGGAGTTCGCCGCCGAGCAGCTGCGCCCGGCCGCCGCGGACGCCGACGCCAAGCTCGAAGCCCCGGAAGGCCTGCTGAGCAGGGCCGCCGAGCTGGGCATCAGCCTGGTCGGCATCCCCGAGGAGCTCGGCGGCGTCGGCACCGAACGGTCGGTCGTCACCAACGCGCTGGTCGCGGAGGCCCTCGCCCACGGTGACCTCGGGCTGGCGGTCGCCGTGCTCGCGCCGTCCGCGGTCAGCACGGCGCTGGTCAGCTGGGGCGACGAGCAGCAGCAGGCCGACTACCTGCCCGCGTTCGTCGGCGAGAACGTGCCCGCCGCCGCGCTCGCGCTGCAGGAGCAGCGGGCGCTGTACGACCCGTTCAAGCCCGCGACGAAGGCCCGCCGCACCCCCAAGGGCTACCAGCTCGACGGCGTGAAGTCGCTGGTCCCGCGCGCGGCGCAGGCGGAGCTGTTCATCGTCTCCGCCGACCTCGAAGGCCGCGGTCCGGCGCTGTTCCTCGTCGAATCGTCGAACGCCGGGGTGACCATCGAGGCCGAGCCGGCGATGGGCCTGCGCGGCGCCGCGACCGGCAAGCTGCACCTGGAGAAGGTGGCGCTGCCCGCGGGCGCGCTGCTCGGCGGCGGCAAGCTCGACGTCTTCACCGAGCTCGTCCGGCTCTCGCGGCTGGGCTGGGCGGCGCTGGCCACCGGCACCGCGAAGGCCGTGCTCGACTACGTCGTCCCCTACGTCAACGAGCGCGTCGCATTCGGCGAGCCGATCAGCCACCGGCAGGCCGTGGCGTTCTCGGTCGCCGACATCGCGATCGAGCTGGAGGGCCTGCGGCTGGTCACGCTGCGCGCCGCGGCGCGGGCCGAGCAGGGCAAGTCCTACGCCCGCGAGGTCGCGCTGGCCCGGAAGCTGGCCGTGGACAAGGGCATGCAGATCGGCAACGCGGGCGTGCAGCTGCTCGGCGGGCACGGCTTCGTCAAGGAGCACCCGGTCGAGCGCTGGTACCGGGACCTGCGCGCCATCGGCGTCATGGAAGGCGCCGTCCTTCTCTAGGTTTCGGAAAGGCGTTAACGATGATTAACCTGGAAGCTCCCAAGAAGGCCGGCGCGCTGATCAACCAGGCGTACCAGGCCGCGGCCGAGGTGTTCCGGCCGATCTCGCGCAAGTACGACCGCGCGGAGCACACCTACCCCGCCGAGCTGGACATGTTCGCGGCGCTGCTGGACGGCCTCAACTCCTCCGGCGAGGGCGGCGCCGGCGCCGCGGGCGTCCGCCGCTCCAAGGACGAGAAGGAAAAGGGCAACCGCAACGGCGCCAACCTCAACGTCGTCCTCGGCACCATCGAGATGTGCTGGGGTGACGTCGGCCTGCTGCTGTCGATGCCGCGCCAGGGCCTGGGCAACGCGGCGATCGGCTCGGTCGCGACCGACGAGCAGCTCAAGCGCTTCTCCGGGCTGTGGGCGGCGATGGCGATCACCGAGCCCGGTTTCGGCTCGGACTCCGCGGCGGTCACCACGACCGCCCGGCTGGACGGTGACGACTACATCATCAACGGCGAGAAGATCTTCGTGACGTCCGGCGAGCGCGCCGACGCGGTCGTCGTGTGGGCGACGCTGGACAAGACGAAGGGCCGCGCGGCGATCAAGTCGTTCGTGGTCGAGAAGGGCACGCCGGGCTTCGAGGTGGTGCGCGTCGAGCACAAGCTCGGCATCCGCGCGTCCGACACCGCGGTGCTGCGCTTCGAGAACTGCCGCGTCCCCGCGGAGAACCTGCTGGGCACGGCGGAAATCGACACGGCCAAGGGTTTCGCGGGCGTCATGCAGACGTTCGACAACACCCGCCCGCTGGTGGCGGCGATGGCGATCGGCGTCGCCCGGGCGGCGCTGGAGGAGACGCGCCGGATCCTCACCGACGCGGGAGTGGTCATCGACTACGACCGCCCGGCCCACACCCAGCACGCGGCGGCGGCCGAGTTCCTCCGCCTGGAAGCGGACTACGAGTCGGCGTACCTGCTGACGCTGGAATCGGCGTGGATGGCCGACAACCGCAAGCCGAACTCGCTGCAGGCGTCGATGGCGAAGGCCAAGGCCGGGCGTTCGGTGGTGGACATCGCGCTGAAGTGCGTCGAGCTGACCGGGGCGTACGGCGAGGAGTCGTTGCTGGAGAAGTGGGCGCGGGACGCGAAGATCCTCGACATCTTCGAGGGGACCCAGCAGATCCAGCAGCTCATCGTGGCTCGCCGGGTGCTGGGGAAGACGAGTGCTCAGCTGAAGTAGGTCGCCGGCAGTCGGCCTCCGGTAGTCTCGCCGTCGGAGGCCGACTGTGACCGAACCCGCCAGGACCGACAACGACGTTGTGCACGAGCCCGGTGACACCACTCCGATCAAGACGCCCGAGGAGTGGGCCGCCGAGGGGTGGGACGCCGGGCGGCAGAACCCGAAGACCCTCGACGAAGCCCGCGCCGCGCTCGCCGCGCGGATCGCCGCTCACGACGCGCCCGACACCGAAGCCGACTCCGGCGCCTACGACGCGCTGGAGGGCTGAGCGGTGTATGTCCCCTGGCTCGTCGACGCCGCCCGCAGCACCGGCTACCCCGTCGTCGAGGTCGCCGGGTGGCAGACCCGGGGTCACGGCGGCATGCGCGTCGTCGAAGGCGTCGTGGGGCACCACACCGCCACCGCCGATTCCGCGCCGGGCGACTACCCGTCCCTCGACGTCGTCACGAACGGCCGCCCCGACCTGGCCGGGCCGCTGTGCAACCTCGGCCTCGGGCGCAGCGGCACGATCTACGTCGTCGCCGCCGGGTGCGCCTACCACGCCGGCGCGTCCCGCTGGCTCGGGTTCCTCGACCTGAACGACGAGTTCCTCGGCATCGAAGCGGAGTCCGCGGGCAACGGCGTCTGGACGGACGCGCAGCGCGACGCCTACCCGAAGCTCGTCGCCGCGCTGCTGCGTTACATGTCCCGCGGTGTCGAGCGCTACGCCGGGCACAAGGACGTCTGCGTCCCCGCGGGCCGCAAGATCGACCCGGTCGGCATCGACACCGGCTGGCTCCGCCAGCGCGCCACCACCGGCGCCCCCGGCACGACAGGAGTCGAGATCTTGGAACGCATCACCGTCACGCCGCCGGACGCGGGTGAGCACACGGTCCGCGTCTTCCTGTCCGGCAGCCCGGGCTCGGCGATCGTCGTCCGCCCGCGGCTGGGCGGCGACGGTTCCACGAAACCGATGTGGGTGCCGGGCATCCTCGCGTGGGGTTCGGACCACACGGGCATCGGCCACAACCCCGCGCAAACCCCGGGTTACGACCCGAGGCTGACGTCCCACCGGCGCTACGAAGTTCCCGGCGCCGTGTGGGCGGACCTCCACTACAGCGCGGCCGAGCCGTTCGACGTCGACCTAGTCGGCTGAGATCCGGTCGTCGAGGAACTCGTCCAGGTAGCGCCACGTCGTGCCGCGCGCCTTGCGTCCGGTCAGGACGCCCAGGTGCCCGCCCGGCGCGGTCTTGAAGCGGACCTCGGGGGCGTTGTCCAGCAGTTCCACCACGCGCTCGACCGACGCCCGCGGCGCGATCGTGTCGTTCTGGCCCGCCACCACCAGCGTCGGGACCTTCACCGTCGACAGCGAGATCACCCGGCCGTTCAGGTCGACCTTGCCTTCCGCGAGGTCGTTCGTGCGGAACAGGCGGTGGTACAGCTGGCCGAACGTGCGGCCCGGGTAGGCGTACATGTTGTCCATGAAGTGGTCCACCGCCTCGATCTGGGCCAGGTAGTCCCGGTCGTCGAGGTTCTTGAGGATGGCGATCGGCTTCGTGATCTCCTTGCTGATACCCGTCGCCTTGAAGACCCGGCTGACCAAATAGGACGGTGCGCCGCCGAACGCGCGGTAGATCGGCGTCAGCAGGTGGCCGCCCGTCAGGTCGACCAGCGGGCGGAACGGGGCAACGATCGGGATCGCCGTGAAGTCCACCGGGGAGCCGATCGCCGTGATCGACGCGATCGGGAGGTCCGGCTGGTCGGCGTTCACCAGCATCGAGAAGATGCCGCCGAGCGACCACGACACCAGGTGCACGGCCTGGCCACCGGCGTCCGCGCTGACCTTGCGGATCGCGCGCGGCAGCACCTCGTCGATCCAGTGCTCGATGCCCAGGCGCCGGTCGGAGAACGCGACCATGCCGTAGTCGACGAGGTAGGCGTTGCGGCCGTCCTCGACGAGGTGCTCGATGAGGCTGCAGCCGCGGCGCAGGTCGAAGCAGATCGCCGGCGCGGCCAGCGGCGGCACGAGCAGGATCGGCGGCCCCGACACCGGTCGGCTGCTGTGCGTCATCCGGTAGACCGAGCGGTTCGGGCCCTGGTCGATCAGCACCCGCGGCATCGGGCGGAGATCGGCGACCCCGCCGTGCAGCACCTTGCCGACCACGTTCGACGCCGCGGCGGCCAGCCGTGCGGGCGGTGAAGCCATGTCCGTTGCCTCCTGGAGTCCCCCGGGGAATACCCGGCAATCTTGCCAGTGCGGGCGCGCCCGGCTCAACCACGCCACACCTGCAAGCACCCCGCAAGCACGTCCAATTCGGACAGTCGCTAGGCCGTCCGAGTTACTCCGCGGCCGCCCCGGGCGCACTCTCCGCGGCCCGCGCTTCGTACGCCGCACGAGCCGGGGAATGGGCCGCTGAAGCCAAAAGCTGGTCCGCTTTCAGCGTCCGCGCGAGCAGTTCGGCGGCCCGCCGCGGCAGCAGTCCCGTGAGTTTGCCCATAGGCCCCAGTGACCGGGGCACGAAGACGTCGAACTTCGGCTTCCGCAGCGTGGCGACGATGGCGTCGGCGACGTCTTCCGGGCTCGCGGACTTGAACAGCTTCGCCTCGCCGAGACCGCTCGCGAGCTCGGTCCGCACGATCGCGGGCATCACACAGGAGACGTGCACGCCGGAGCCGTGCAGCTCCAGGTGCACGGCCTCGGACAGCCCGACGACGGCGTGCTTGGTGGCGCAGTACGTCGCCGCGCCCGGAAAGCCCGCCTTGCCGGCGAACGACGCGACGTTGACGATGTGCCCGCTGCGGCGCGGGCGCATCCGCTTCATCGCTTCGCGGGTGCCGTGGATGACGGCGTGCAGGTTGATCTCGAGCTGCCGCCGGGTCGTCGCGTCGCTCTCCTCCTCGAGGGCGGCGAGCGGCATGATGCCGGCGTTGTTGATCAGCACGTCGATGCGGCCGTGGCGGCGTTCGACCTCGTCGAGGAACCCGGTGAAGCCGCGGATGTCGGTGACATCCAGCGGCAGCGCTTCGGCGCCCAGCTCACCGGCCGTTTTCTCGGCCCGGACCTGGTCGAGGTCGCCGATCACGACCTGCGCGCCCAGCCGGGACAGCGCCGACGCGGTCGCCGCGCCGATCCCCTGCCCACCGCCGGTGATGACGACGACCTTGCCCGCGAGATGCTCGGCCATGGCGACTCCTCCGTCTGTTGGCAACGCGTCAACAGTGTCGCTCCCGGGCCGGGATCGCGCTACCCCACACGCTGCTCCAGCACCTGACCGGTCCAACCGTCGACGTCGAACCGCACGGTCGGCTTGAACCCCTGGCTCTCGTAGTAGCGCTGCAGATCGCCGTCGCCGCCGGCCCAGCAGTCGACGCGCACGAGGTCGATGCCGCGGCGCTTGGCCTCGTCGAGCGCGTACTCGACGAGCCGCCCGCCGACGCGCCGGCCGGCGAACCGCCGGGACGTGATCAGCAGCCGCACGTACAGCTCACGCTCGTCGACGGCCGGCACGTGCGGGTCGTGCTCCTCGGAGACGATCAGCGCACCCGCGGGCTCGCCGCCGACCATCGCGATGCGCAGCCCGGGGTCGGCGACCATGCCCTGGACCCGCTCGACGCGCTTCGGGACGTCGCTCCACGGCTCGGTCCCCCACTGCTTCGCACTGCCGCGCGCGACCAGCCACTCGACGGCTTCGTCGAAGAAGCGCAGCAGTATGTCGGCGTCCCCAGGGTCACCCGATCGGATGACGGTGTTGTCCATGCCCCCTGTTTACCGGACCAGGCGGACGCGCGGGCGCGCTTTCCCGACGCCGGCGGCACTCACCAGCAGGCACCACCGTAGGTTCGGCCCTCCCGATACTGCCGCTCGAACGCCTTGACCGAAGCGCAGTAGCCGTCGAGGACACGCGTGGTCACGATGGCCGCGCTCTCCTGCACCGGCGACCACACGCCCGGGGCGAGCTGGACGGCCTCGGTTGCGCCATCGGCGCGGTACTTGTCCCGCAGCCTGGCCGGAAGCGAACCCACGGGCACAACCTTGGGGTAGCCGGCCGGGAAGGTTGTCGGCGTGGGGCTGGGCGGGGCCAGGGTGACCGTCGCGGTCGGCGACGGGGTGCCGAACTTCGGACCGTCGTCGACCGGCACCTCGGGTGCGCATCCCGCGACCAGGCAGGCACCCACCACTGCGACCGCGAACCGCTTCATCCTCACCCTCCCTGAGGACTTTCGCAGGCGAGGGATCGCGCGTTAGCTCAGCCGACGCCGAGGTGGCGGGAGATCAGCATCTTCTGGACCTCGCTCGTGCCCTCGCCGATCTCCAGGATCTTCGCGTCGCGGTAGAACCGGCTCACCGGGTACTCGTTCATGAAGCCGTACCCGCCGAAGATCTGCGTCGCGTCGCGCGCGTTGTCCATCGCCGCGTTCGAAGCCACCAGCTTCGCGATCGACGCTTCCTTCTTGAACGGCTCGCCGCGCAGCATCTTCGACGCCGCCTGGTAGTACGCCAGGCGCGCGGTGTGCGTGCGGACCTCCATGTCGGCGATCTTGAACTGGATCGCCTGGTATTCCCCGATCCGCTTGCCGAACGCGACGCGGTCCTTCACGTACCCCAGGCACTCGTCGACGCAGCCCTGCGCCAGGCCCACCGACAGCGCGGCGATCGCGACGCGGCCTTCGTCCAAAATCGACAGGAACTGGGCGTAACCGCGGCCGCGGGCGCCGATGAGGTTCTCGACCGGGACGTGGACGTCCGAAAAGGACAGTTCGTGCGTGTCCGAGCAGTTCCAGCCGACCTTCGAGTACTTCGGTGCGACCTCGAAGCCCGGGGTGCCGGACGGGACGAGGATCGCCGAGATCTCCTTGCGGCCGTTCTCCATCACGTCCGTCACGGCGGTGACCGTGACCAGGCGGGTGATGTCCGTGCCCGAGTTCGTGATGAACGCCTTGCTGCCGTTGATGACCCAGTCGTCACCGTCCTGGCGCGCTCGCGTGCGGGTCGCGCCCGCGTCCGATCCGCCGCCCGGCTCGGTCAGGCCGAAGCCGCCCAGAGCCGTGCCCGCGCACAACGACGGGAGCCACTTCTCCTTCTGCTCCTGCGTGCCGAAGCGGAAGATCGGCATCGCGCCGAGGGAAACGCCCGCCTCGAGGGTGATCGCCACCGACGAGTCGACGCGCGCCAGTTCCTCCAGCGCCAGGCACAGCGCGAAGTAGTCGCCGCCCATGCCGCCGAACTCCTCCGGGAACGGCAGGCCGAACAGGCCCATCCCGCCCATCTTCGCGACGATCTCGTACGGGAACTCTTCCTTCTCGTAGAGCGCGCCGATCACCGGCGCCACCTCGGCGTGCGCGAAGTCCTCGACCGTCTTGCGGAGGGACTCGTAGTCCTCGTCCAGGCGGAAGTCGATCACTGCTGCTCCTCTTGGGGGCTGACTAGGGCAAGGGTTTCGTCGAGCGCGACCTGTTGGCCGGCCCGGACGGGAAGTTCACTGACCACGCCGTCGATCGGCGCCGTGACCGTGTGTTCCATCTTCATCGCCTCGACGACCAGCAACGGCGTCCCGGCGCGCACGACGTCACCCGCGGCGACCTTGACGACGAGCACCGTGCCCGGCATCGGGCTGGTGACCGGCCCGGCACCTGCGGCCTCGCCGCGCGACGACAGCACGAACTCCTGCTCCCCGAAGGGGAAGCTCCGGCCGTCGCGCGCCAGCCACACCGTCCGATCAGGACCGGACGCGTGGCGGTACCGGTGGAACACGCCGCCGTGGCGAACCTCCAGAAGGGATCCGTCACGCCGGGCCGAGACGCGCACCGGCTCCGCGTCGTCGACGAACACCGTCGCCGCGGAAGGCGTGCCCTCCACCCGGACCACCGCCGACGTCCGGCCCGACTTCAACCGGAACACGACTCCGCCGGCCGCACCCATCCGCCAGCCGTCCGGGACGTCCCACGGGTCCACAATGGATCCCGACGGCCGCAGCTCCAGCAACCGATCGAGCGCGGCCGCGGCGAAGAACTCCGCAGGCACGTCCGAAGAGACCAGTGTGGACAGCCGGCGGTCGACCAGCTCGGTGTCGAGACGCCCCGCGCGGACGTCGGTGTCGGCCAGCAATCCCCGCAGGAACGCGGTGTTCGTGCCGACGCCCAGCACTGCCGTGTCGGCCAGCGCCCGGTCGAGCCGGTGCAGCGCGGCCGCGCGGTCCGGGCCCCAGGCGATGACCTTGGCCAGCATCGGGTCGTAGTTCGAGCCGATCACCGCGCCGGGCGTCATCCACGAGTCGACGCGCACGCCGTCTCCGGACGGCTCGTGCACCGCCAGCACCGTGCCACCGGTCGGGATGAAGCCGCGTGCCGGATCCTCGGCGTA
Source organism: Amycolatopsis sp. NBC_00355 (assembly GCF_036104975.1). GTDB lineage: Bacteria > Actinomycetota > Actinomycetes > Mycobacteriales > Pseudonocardiaceae > Amycolatopsis. The sequence continues at coordinate 5,240,913 of NZ_CP107982.1, forward strand.
CACCCGGGCCTCGACGGCGTGACCGTTCAAAACCACATCCGACTGCGTGACGGAAAGGTGTTCGCCCGCTGCCACGCGGACCTGCCACTCGACGAGGTCGAGGCCGGTGACCAGCTCGGTGACCGGGTGCTCGACCTGCAGCCGGGTGTTCATCTCCATGAAGAAGAACTCGTCCGGGTTGTGCGCCGACATGATGAACTCGACCGTGCCCGCGCCGACGTACCCGACCGAGCGCGCCGCCTCCGCGGCCGCGGTGCCCATCTTCTCGCGGGTGGCCTCGTCGAGCAGCACCGACGGCGCTTCCTCGATGATCTTCTGGTGCCGCCGCTGCAGGCTGCACTCGCGCTCACCGAGGTGGATCACGTGCCCGAACGTGTCGGCCATGACCTGGATCTCGATGTGCCGCGGGGTCGTGACGAACCGCTCCAGCAGCAGCGTGTCGTCGCCGAACGAGCTCTTGGCCTCGCGCCGGGCCGACTCGATGGCGTCGTCCAGCTCCTCGGGAGCGTGCACCAGCCGCATGCCCTTGCCGCCACCACCGGCGGACGGCTTGATCAGCAGCGGATAGCCGACACCGGCCGCGGCGGCGGCGAAATCGCCGTCCGTGATGTCCACATCGGACACTCCGGGCACAACCGGGACACCCGCCTTCGACACCGTCGCCTTCGCGCGGATCTTGTCGCCCATGGCGTCGATCGCGGCGACCGGCGGCCCGATGAACACCAGCCCGGCGGCCTCGCAGGCCCGCGCGAACTCGGCGTTCTCGGCCAGGAAGCCGTACCCCGGGTGCACGGCCTGCGCCCCCGACGACACGGCCGCGTCCACCATGGCCGGAATGGACAGGTAACTGCGCGCGGCTTCGGCCGGACCGATCCGGACGGCGGTGTCCGCCTCGTGGACGTGCCGCGCGTCGGCGTCGGCGTCGCTGTAGACGGCGACGGCGCGGATGCCGAGGTCACGCAACGTGCGGATGACCCGCACCGCGATCTCGCCGCGGTTGGCGACCAACACTGAGTCGAACATCATCACATCCGGAAGACGCCGTAGTTGACATCGGAAAGGGGCGCGTTCGCCGCGGTCGAGAGCGCGAGGCCGAGCACCGTGCGGGTGTCGGCCGGGTCGATCACGCCGTCGTCCCACAGCCGCGCGGTCGAGTAGTAGGGGCTCCCCTGCGCCTCGTACTGCTCGCGGATCGGGTCCTTGAACGTCTCTTCGTCCTCTGTGGACCATTCACCGCCGCGTGCCTCGATCGAGTCGCGGCGGACCGTCGAGAGCACCGACGCCGCCTGCTCGCCGCCCATCACCGAGATCCGCGCGTTCGGCCACATCCAGAGGAACCGCGGCGAGTACGCCCGGCCGCACATCGAGTAGTTGCCGGCGCCGAAAGAGCCGCCGATAACGACCGTTAACTTCGGCACCCGCGCGCAGGCCACCGCGGTGACCATCTTCGCGCCGTGCTTGGCGATGCCGCCGGCCTCGTACGCCTTGCCGACCATGAAGCCGGTGATGTTCTGCAGGAACAACAGCGGGATCGAGCGCTTGTCGCACAGCTCGATGAAGTGCGCGCCCTTCATCGCGGACTCGGCGAACAGGACGCCGTTGTTCGCGACGATGCCGACCGGGTGGCCGTGGATCCGGGCGAACCCGGTGACCAGCGTCGAGCCGTACTCCTTCTTGAACTCGCCGAACCGGCTGCCGTCGACGATCCGCGCGATCACCTCGCGCACGTCGTACGGTGTGCGCGAGTCGGTCGGCACGACGCCGTACAGCTCGGCGGGGTCGACGGCCGGCGCCTCGGTCGGCAGGACGTCCCACGGGCGCGGCGTGCGCGGCCCGAGCGTCGAGACGATCGAGCGGACGATCCGCAGCGCGTGCGCGTCGTCGTCGGCCAGGTGGTCGGTGACGCCGGACTGGCGCGAGTGGACGTCGCCGCCGCCCAATTCTTCGGCTGTGACGACCTCGCCGGTCGCGGCCTTCACCAGCGGCGGGCCGCCGAGGAAGATCGTGCCCTGGTTCCGGACGATGACGGCCTCGTCGCTCATCGCCGGGACGTACGCGCCGCCGGCGGTGCACGAACCGAGCACCGCGGCGATCTGCGGGATGCCGCGCGCGGACATCGTCGCCTGGTTGTAGAAGATCCGGCCGAAGTGTTCACGATCCGGGAAGACCTCGTCCTGCCGCGGCAGGAACGCGCCGCCGGAGTCCACCAGGTAGACGCACGGCAGGTTGTTGTGCAGCGCGACCTCCTGGGCGCGCAGGTGCTTCTTCACCGTCATCGGGTAGTACGTGCCGCCCTTGACGGTGGCGTCGTTCGCGACGATGACGCACTCGCGCCCGGAGACGCGCCCGATCCCGGTGATGATGCCCGCCGACGGCGCTTCGTCGTCGTACAGTCCGTTCGCGGCCAGCGGCGACAGCTCGAGGAACGGCGAACCCGGGTCCAGCAGCGTGTCGACGCGGTCGCGCGGGAGCAGCTTGCCGCGCTCGACGTGCCGGGTGCGCGACTTCTCCGGCCCGCCGAGGCGGGCGCTCGAGAGGCGTTTGCGGAGGTCTTCGACCAGCTCCGCGTGGGATGTGGCGTTGCGGGCGTAAGCCTCGCTGTCCGGGGCGGCCGAAGTCCCCAGAGCCGGCGTGTCCATGGGCTCCCTCGAAGTTAGCGGTCGTTAACCTCCGTCCCGATGTTAGCGACCGCTAACCTGACTGTCCAGTCGCCGGAATGCCGTGAAGGCCACCCCGGACGCACCGGGGTGGCCTTCACGGACCGGAGGGGACCGGGTTCAGCCGATGGCACCCCGCAGCGGGGCGTAGTAGCCGCCGGACTGACCGGCCGCCGTCGGGTGGTACGACTCGATGACCGGCCAGGTGAGGCTGTGCAGGTAGTCGCCGGACGAGGAGCAGATGTTGTGCCCCACGAACGACGGCCGGACGTCGACGAACGTCGCGCCCGCCGCCGCCGCCCGCGACGCCGTCACCGACGCCAGCGTGTCGGCGCCCGAGTTGATCGCGGTGCGCTTGGTGTCGCTCAGCCCGACCCAGCAGGAGCCGGGCACGGTGTAGAAGCGCGGGTAGGACAGGACGACGAGCCGCGCGCCCGGCGCCTTCGCCTTGATCGCGTTGTAGGTGTTCGTCAGCAGCGCCGGCAGGGTGTTGTTGACGTAGGTCTTCGCGGTGTTGACGCGGTTGGTGCAGTCCGCGTCGCTGCCGAGGGTGCAGGTCTGGATCACGTCGCTGAAGCCGGCGTCGTTGCCGCCCACGGTGACCGTGACCAGGGTCGCGTTGGAGGGGATGGAGTTGGCCTGGCTGATGACGTCACCCGTCCGGGCGCCGGAACAGGCCAGGAAGGTGAGCGACGTGCCGCTGTGCGCGTTGGCCCACAGCTGCGGGTAGGCGTTGGAGCTGCGGTAGCAGCTCCCGGAACTGCCGTAGCTGCCGGCGCCGACTCCCGAGGAGTAGGAATCACCGACCGCTGCGTAGACGGTCCCGGCGGCCTGGGCGAGGCCCGTGACACCGAGAGTGGACAGGACGACGGCGCCGAGAGCCGTGATCGATCGCTGGAAGAATCGCCGGGACAGGCGGATCGGAACCCCCATGGGCCACTCCTTTGTGACAGAACCGACCTGAAAAGCACACCAGGTGAAGGCCCCACAAGGAAGAGCGACTACCAGCAAGTAACTCTCTTGGCCCACGACTTAAGACGGGCGAGTGGTTAACGTTCACTAACCGTTACCCCGGACCTGCTTGTTAGCGCTCGCTAACCTGTCGCCCCTAATATGGCCGGATGGCCGCGAACCCGACGCCACTCGTGAACGGCGAGAAGGCGAACAGACGCGAACAGATCCTGGCCGCGGCCGCCGAACTGTTCGCCCACCACGGCTTCCACGGCGTCGGCATCGACGACATCGGCGCCGCGGTCGGCATCTCCGGCCCGGCGCTCTACCGCCACTTCCGGAGCAAGGACGCGATCCTCGGCGAGATGCTGAACTCGATCAGCCGCTACCTGCTCGACGGCGGCACGACGTGGGCGGGCAGGCCCGGCACGCCGGACGACACGCTGGCCGGGCTCGTCGCGTTCCACGTCGGCTTCGCGCTCAACCACCCGGCGCTGATCACCGTCCAGGAGCGCAACCTCGCGAACCTCACCGACGCCGACCGCAAGCAGGTGCGCGCGCTGCAGCGCCAATACGTCGAAGTGTGGGTGCGGGCGATCCGCGAAGCCATGCCGGAGCTGGGCGAACGGCAGGCGCGTTCGGCGGCACACGCCGTGTTCGGACTGATCAACTCGACCCCGTACAACCGCCATCTCGGTGACGGCGAACTCGCCGAACTGCTCTCCCGGCTCGCGTTGGGTGCTCTGCGCGCGGCCGGATGACCGACCCGGATCAAGGTATCCCCACGAGCGCCGTCGCTGGTGTTTGATGGGGCACGTGGACCCGGACTGGAACGAGCGGCTCGTCGAGAAGGCCCAGCGCGCGTTGACCGCGCTGAGCGTCGGCGACGACGCCGAGGCCCTCGTCGAGGTCGCCCCGACGGCGACCGAACCGCAGGCCCGCGCGGACGAGACCAAGCACCTGATGCTGCTGCTGTTCGGCGAGTGCAGCGCGATGGTCTCGACCCTGGGCGACGGCGGCACCGCGCCGGTCAAGGTCCAGGTCTTCGACGAGGACGGCGAAGAAGTGTCGATCGACCAGGCCGACCCGCCGGTGCGGACGGCCGTGCGGACGCTGCTCGCCGAAGTGCACGGCAACACCGAGGCGGCGCAGGAGCAGGTCGAGATCGCCCTGGCCAACGCCGCGCCGGACGAGGTCGACAGCCTGGTGCTGCAGGCCCTGCGCTGGACGATCCGGCTGTCGGTGGAGTGCTTGGACCGCGACCTGCCGGTGGCCCCCTGGATCTCCGAAGCCGTCTCGGACTGAGGCGTCACTTTCCTAGGGAAAGATGCGTCGCCGCCGGGTCGAGGCGCATCTTTCCCTACGAAAGTGACGCGTCTACGCCGGGCGCAGGGAGCGGACGATCGGGGTCAGGTAGAGCTCCGCGACGCGACGGCGTTCGACGTCGTCGTCGACCGGCAGCACCGTCTCGGGCGTGAGCACCAGGGAGACCACGATCCGGATCAGCAGCTCGGCCATGCCGTCGATGTCGTCGTCCGGCAGGCTGAGACGCCCCGCGGCGATCTCCGCGCGGAAGTGCGTCGCGATCCGGGCGCGGGCGGCCGCGAAGAGGCCGCCCGCCTGGACCGTCAGGTGCGGCAGGATCAGCTCCGGCTCGGTGCGCAGCAGGCGGGTGAGCAGCCGGTGGCCGCGCAGGTATCCCAGGGAGAAGCTCAACCCCTCGATGAGCTTCTCCTCCGGGGAGTCCTGGGCCTCGACGACGGCGTCGACCTTCGTCAGGAACCGCTTCATCTCCCGCAGGATCAGCGCGTTGAGCAGCTGGTCCTTCTTCGGGAAGTAGCGGTAGATCGTCACGCGTGAGAGGCCGACGCGGCGCGCGACGTCGTCCACGGTGAACCGGCGCAGCCCGAAGTCCTCGGCCTGGGTCAGGGCCGCGCCCATGATCCGTTCGGACGTCTCGTCGCCGGGCAGCTCGGCGTCGAGCGCGTGCTGCAGGAGGTTGCGCATGGGCCAACCCTAAGCCGCTTTACAACTTGACGAAACTTGTTACATGCGTTCTAGTGTTTCACGACACCGGGAGGCGCGGAATGGGTGATCGGGAAGCGACGGCCGAGCGGCTGCTCAAGTCGAGCGCCCGGCTCTCCTACGACCCGGACGTCGACGTCCACTGGGCCGCGCCGCTCAACGAGGACCAGTTCTTCATCCCCGAACGGCTGGTTTCGCTGTACGGCACGCCGCTGTGGGACACGCTGACCCGCGAACAGCGGATCGAGCTGTCGCGCCAGGAGCTGGTCAACACCGTCAGCGTCGGCATCTGGTTCGAGATCATCCTCATGCAGATGCTGCTGCGCGCGTCCTACCGGCAGGACCCGACCACCCGCCACGTGCACTACGCGCTGACCGAGGTCGCCGACGAATGCCGGCACTCCACGATGTTCGCGACGCTGATCGAGCGCGTCGGCGGCCGGCCCTACCGCAACAACCGCTGGCTGCAGCGCTCCGCGCAGACGTTGCCGCTGATCCTGCACGGGCCCGCGATGTGGGTGGCCACGCTGATCGGCGAAGAGATCTTCGACGCGCTGCAGCGTGAGCACCTCGACGACGAATCGGTGCAGCCGCTGGTGCGCGCGGTGATGCGGATCCACGTGACCGAAGAGGCGCGGCACGTCCGCTACGCGCGGGACGACCTGGTCCGTTCGCTGGCCGGCGCGCCGTGGTGGCGCAAGGAGTTCACGCGACTGGTCGTCGCCGTGGGCGCGTTGCTGATGTCGCGGCTGCTGTCCCGGCCGCGGCAGTACCAGCGCGCCGGGCTCGATCCCGCCGTGGCCGTCGCGGCCGCGCGGGCGAGCGCGCACCGGCGGGAGACGCTCGCCTTCGGCGCCCGGAAGCTGGTGCGGTTCCTGCGGGAGAACGACCTGATCGGCGGGCCGAGCGCGGTGCTGTGGCGCCGCGCCGGGATGCTCTAGGAGGGAAAGCCATGGCTCTCAAGGATCTTCTCGTCGCGGGCACCGGCCGGCTGGCCGACCGGATCAGCACCGCCGGCGAAGAGGCGGGCGAGCGCGCCGATGACGTCGCCTGGCGGGTGGCGAAGCTTTCGGACAAGGCGGCGGAACGGCTCGGCGACGTCGCGGCCGGCGCGTCCCGGCGAGTGGCGGAACGTCTGGTACGGCTGGGAGAACGGGTCGCTAACCCAGCAACGCCTTCACCAAGGCGGCGATCTGCTCGGTCTCGATGAGGAACGAGTCGTGGCCGTACGGCGACGTCACCACCGAAGGCTCCGTCGTCCCCTTGATCCCGGCAGCGATCTCCGCCGACTGGTACAGCGGGTACAGCCGGTCGCTGTCCACGCCGCCGATCACCGCGCGAGCCGTCACCCGGCCCAAGGCCGCCGCGACGCCGCCACGATCACGGCCGACGTCGTGGGTGTTCATCGACTCCGTCAGCACCAGGTAGCTGTTCGCGTCGAACCGGCCGGCCAGCTTCTCGGCGTGGTGGTCCAAATAGGACTCGACGGCGAACCGCCCACCCCGCAACGGGTCCTCGTCACCCTGGTACGTCCGGCCGAACCGCTCGGCCAGCTCCGGCTCGCTGCGGTAGGTCACGTGCGCGATCCGGCGCGCGACGCCGAGGCCGCGAAACGGCCCGGCCGGCGCCGAGTAGTAGTCACCGCCGTGCCAGTCCGGGTCCGCGCGGATCGCGTGCAGCTGCGGAGCGGCCCAGGCGATCTGCTCCGCTGACGCGCGCGCCGTCGAGGCCAGGACCAGCACCGTCGCCACCCGCGAGGGCAGCGAAACCGCCCACTCGAGCGCGCGCATCCCGCCCATGGACCCGCCGACGACAGCCGCCCAGCGGGCGATCCCGAGCGCGTCCGCCAGCACCGCCTCGGTCGTGACCTGGTCCCGGACCGTCACCACCGGGAAGCGGCTGCCCCACGGCGTCCCGTCCGGGTCGGGCGACGACGGCCCGGTCGACCCCTGGCAGCCGCCGAGCACGTTCGGGACCACGACGAAGAACTCCTTGGTGTCCAAGGCTTTCCCGGGCCCGATCAGCCCGTCCCACCAGCCCGCGCCGGGATGCCCGGGCTCGGCCGGGCCGGCGGCGTGGCTGTCGCCGGTCAGGGCGTGCTCGACGAGGATCGCGTTGGACGCGTCGGAGTTGAGCGTCCCCCACGTCTCGTACGCCAGGGTGTAGCCCGGAAGCGCACCACCGGCCTCGAGCGTGAGCCCGGGGCCGGTGACGAACTGCCGGCGGCCTGGCGGATCCCCGATCCGCCAGGCCCCGGTGACGGGCTCAGCCGTCACAGATCCGCCTTGGCCGCCCGGAATCCGGCTTCCAGGTCGGCCTTGAGGTCCTCGACGCCTTCCAGCCCGACGGCGAGCCGGACCAGACCCGGCGTCACGCCGCTGGCCAGCTGCTCTTCCGGCGAAAGCTGGCTGTGCGTGGTGGACGCCGGGTGCACGATCAGGCTACGGACGTCACCGATGTTGACCAGCTGGCTGTGCAGTTCGGTGCCGTCGACGAACTTGCGGCCGGCGTCGACGCCGCCGCGCAGGTCGAACGACAGCACCGCGCCCGCGCCGCGCGGCAGGTACTTCTGCGCTGCGGAGTAGAACGGGCTGGACGGCAGGCCGGCGTAGTAGACCTTCTCGACCTCGTCGCGCTGCTCGAGCCACTCGGCGAGCGCCTGCGCGTTCGCCACGTGCCGCTCGAGGCGCAGCGACAGCGTCTCGATGCCCTGCAGGATCAGGAAGCTGTTCAACGGTGAGATGGCCGCGCCGGTGTCGCGCAGGATCTGGACGCGCGCCTTCGCGGCGTACGCGCCCGGGCCGAGCGCCTCCCAGTACTTGAGACCGTGGTAGCTCGGGTCGGGCTCGGTGAAGCCCGGGAACTTCGCCGCGTCCTTGCCGAAGTCGAACGTGCCGCCGTCGACCAGTACACCGGCCACCGTGGTGCCGTGGCCGCCGAGGTACTTGGTCGCCGAGTGGACGACGATGTCGGCGCCGTGCTCGATCGGGCGCAGCAGGAACGGCGTCGGCACCGTGTTGTCGACGACCAGTGGGACACCGGCCTCGTGCGCGGTGTCGGCGACGCCGCGGATGTCGAGGACGTTGCTGCCCGGGTTGGCCAGCGTCTCGGCGAAGAACAGCTTCGTGTTCGGGCGGACGGCGGCGCGCCACTGCTCGAGGTCGTCCTGGTCCTCGACGAACGAGACCTCGATGCCGAGCTTCGGCAGCGTGTAGTGGAAGAGGTTGTAGGTGCCGCCGTAGAGCGACGGGCTGGAGACGAAGTGGTCGCCCGCGTTGGCGAGGTTGAGGATCGCCGCGGTGGTGGCGGCCGAACCGGACGCGAACGCGAGCGCCGCGACGCCGCCTTCGAGCGCGGCGACCCGCTGCTCCAGGACGTCCTGCGTCGGGTTCATGATCCGCGTGTAGATGTTGCCCGGCTCGGCCAGGCTGAACAGGTCGGCGCCGTGCTGGCTGTCGCGGAAGACGTACGACGTCGTCTGGTAGATCGGCGTCGCCCGCGCGCCCGTGGCCGGATCCGGCGCGGCGCCCGCGTGGATCTGCCTGGTCTCGAAGGACCACGCCGAGGTGTCGTCCGCGCTCATCGGTTCTCCTTGCGGCTCAAGGGGGTGCTGGAGGGCTGCGCGTCCGAAGCTACTTCGGCCGAACGGAGTACCCAACCGTTCCCACGTCCTGGGAGACACGCTACCCGGGGTGGTCGCGAACAATTGTCTTGCCAACTAAATCTCTCTGTTACTAAGATACTTTGCACAGGGAGACTCAACGGGAGGTAGTCATGACGGAACGGGCACAGGTGCTGGTCGTGGGGGCCGGACTCGGCGGATTGTCGGCGTCGATGTTCCTGGCGCAGGACGGAGTGGACGTGCTGACGGTCGAGCGGCACGCGGGAACGTCGGTCCACTCGCGGGCCTCCGGGCAGAACTGGCGCACGATGGAGCTGTTCCACTGGGCGGGCATCGACGACGACGTGCTGCACGCCAGCCCGAGAGCGTCCCAGGGCCTGCGGATCACGGTCGCGACCAGCCTGGCCGGGCAGGTGTTCCACCGGATCACCGAGGACGGCAGCGAGTTCGACGTCTCGGCCACGACCACGATGCCGCACGGCATGGCCGGGCAGGACGTCGTCGAGCCGATCCTGCTGGCGGCCGCGGAGAAGGCGGGCGCCCGCGTCCGGTTCCGGACCGACCTCGTCGAGCTGACCCAGGACGACGACGGCGTCACCGCGACGCTGCGGCACCGCGACTCCGGCGAGGAGACGGTGGTGCGCGCGGACTACGTCGTCGCGGCCGACGGTGGGCGCAGCGGGATCCGGCAGGCGCTGGGCATCCCGGCGGACGGCTTGGACGGGCTCAGTCACTGCCTGGGCGTGGTGTTCGACGCCGACCTCGGCGACCGCGTCAAGGCGGGCGTGACCGACCTGTTCTACCTGCGGCACCCGGAGTTCACCGCCGGGCTGACGAACACCGACGTCGCCGGCCGGTACGTCTTCGGCCCGGATTACCACCCCGAACGCGGCGAGAGCCCGGACGACTTCGGGCACGACCGGCTGGTCGCGATGATCCGCACCGCCACCGACCTGCCGGACCTCGATCCGAAGATCGTCTGGACGGGCTCGTGGGAGATCGCCGCGCGGCTGGCGGAGCGGTTCCGGTCCGGGCGGGTCTTCCTGGTCGGCGACGCGGCGAAGGTGACCCCGCCGACCGGCGGCCAGGGCGGCAACACGGCGGTCGGCGACGGCGCGGACATCGCGTGGAAGCTCGCTTCGGTCCTTCGCGGCGACGCGGGCGAAGCGCTGCTGGACACCTACGAGGCCGAGCGGAAGCCGATCGCGCGGATGATTGTCGACATGTCGCTGCACAACTTGAAGGAGCGGATGCGTCCCGACCTGGACGTCTCCGGACTGACGCAGGCCGAGGACCCCTTGGCGGCGGTCCTCGGGTTCCGCTACCGGTCGACGGCGGTGCTCTCGGAGGAGCCGGACGACGGCGCACGCGTCGAAGACATCCTGGCGCCGACCGGCCGGCCCGGTTTCCGCGCGCCCGGCATGGCGTCCACAGTGGACTTGCTGGGGCATTCGTGGGTACTGCTCTGCGCCGGCGACGATTCGCGGTGGGCCCCGGCGGCCTCGGACATCGCGACCGGGACCGGGGTGCGGCTGGATTGCCGCGTTGTGGACGGTGACGAGTTCGCCGCGAAGTACGGCCTGTCCCGCGGGGGTGCGTCCCTGGTGCGGCCGGACGGCATCGTCGCCTGGCGCGCGAAGGAGCCGGCCGAGGACCCGGCGGGCGAGTTGGGGCGAGTGCTGACGGCGGTCCTGTCGCGTTAGAGCCGTCCCAGCACCCAGTGGAAGGTCGCGTCGCCTTCGGGCTCGCGCATCGTCACCTGCTCGTCCACGACCAGCGTGAAACCGGCGGCTTCGAGGAGCCGGCGGTTCTCCGCCGGGGCGTGGCTGCTGAAGAACATCGGTGTGCCGAGCCAGTCGGCTTCGACGCCGTTCACCTCACTGCAGCCCAGCGCGGCCAGGAACCAGCCGCCGGGCCGCAGCCAGCCGGCGATCCGCGTGAAGAGGTCGCCCTGGTCCTCGCGGGGCACGTGCAGGACCGAATAGAACGCCGTGACGGCGTCGAAACTCCCGCCAGGGAACGACACCTCCGCCATGTCGGCCTTCTCGAACCGCGCGCCCGGGACGTTCCGCCGCGCGAGAGCCAGCTGCGCCGCGGACAGGTCGACGCCGAGGACGTCGTGGCGGTCGGCGAGCAGCGCCGTGCACGGCACGCCCGCACCGCAGCCGAGGTCGAGCACCGCGGCGCCGTCGTCGAGCCGGCCGGTCAGCTCCCCCAGGAACCGCAGCCGCGGGTCGTCGGCGATCCGCGCGCTCCACTCGAGGTAGCGCTCCGCCGAGCTGTCGTAGCCGGATTCGACGATCCGCCGGGGTTCGTTCACCTCGCCGACCCTAGCGAGCCGCGCGATCCGTTTTCGGCGAGAATGAGCCGGTGGTGTCGGTGCGCAGCGTGGTCGACCGGGTGGGGCCGACGCTGCTCCACGCGCTCCAGGTGCCCGACGACTCGCCCGCCGTCGCCGATGTCGTGATCGCCGAGCCCGGCGGGGGCGTCACCCTTGCCGCCGGGGACCTCGTGCTCGGCGTCGCCACCACCGGGCCCGAAGACGCCGCCGAGCTGGTGAAACAGAGCGCCGAGCAGGGCGCCGCCGCGGTGCTGCTCAAGCCGCCCGTCGCCGCGAAGACGTCGGTGAAGCGGGCGGCGAAAGCCGCCGGGATCGCGCTGATCCAGGTGCACGCCGCGACGTCGTGGGCGCAGCTCGTGTGGCTGCTGCGGACCGTCCTCGACGCGCTCGCCGACGAGTCCGAGAACCTCGAGAACGACACCGGCTCCGGCGATCTCTTCCGGCTGGCCGACGCCGTCGCGTCCGTTGTGGACGCTCCGGTGACCATCGAGGACACCAACTCGCGCGTGCTCGCCTACTCCGCCCGTCAGGACCTCACCGACCCCGCGCGCGTCGCCACGATCATGGGCCGCCGCATCCCGGACGACGTCCTCGCGCGGTTCCGCTCGCGCGGGGTGTTCCGCGAGCTCTCGCGCGGGCGGCAGACGATCTTCGTGCCGGCCCAGCGCGACGGCACGCTGCCGCGGCTGATCGTGCCGATCCGGATGGGCGGCGAGCTGCTCGGCTCGATGTGGGCGGTGGTCGCCGGGCCGGTGTCCGACGAGCGCGCGGCCGCCTTCGCCGACGCCGCCCCGGTCGTCGCGCTGCACCTGCTGCGCCGGCGGGCTTACACGGACGCGCAGCGCCGCGCGTCGGCCGAACTGCTGCGCGGCGTGCTCGAAGGCCGGGCGAACCCGCGCAAGGCGATGGCGGAGCTGGACCTGTCCGACGAGCCGCACCGCGTGGTCGTCATCGAGGTCACCGGCGGCGACGGCCGGGACGCCGAGGGCCTGCGGCTCGCGTTGCTGGAACGGCTGTCCCAGGGCATCGGCCGCCGTCCGGTGGCCACCGAACTGGGCGGCCTGCTCTACGCCGTGGTCCCCGACCGCGCCGGCTCCGGCGGCTGGGCCGAGCTGCGCGAGGCGCTCGCGACGCAGTCGGCGTCCCGGCGCGGCGGCGCCCCGCGAGCCGCGGCGGGCGCGCCCGGCGAGATCGGCGACCTCTCGACGTCCCGCGCCCAAGCCGACGAAGCGCTCGGCCTGCTGCGCGCGGAAATCCTCGACGAGCGTGTCATCACCTTCGACGAGGCTTGGACGGCCCTGGCGCTGCACCGCGGGGCGACGGCGGCGGTCGCGGCGAAGGTCGCGGACCTCGGGCCGCTCGGCGCGTTGCGCGCCCACGACGAGACGAGCAAGGCCGGGTACACCGACACGCTCTACGAGTGGCTGCGGCACCCCGGCGACCCGCGGGCGGCGGCGCGCGAGCTGCGGATCCACCCCAACACCCTGCGGTACCGGATGCGGAAGCTGCTGGAGCTGGTCCCGCTCGACCTCGACGACCCCGACGTCCGGCTCGCGCTGATCACCCAGCTGGTGGCGTTGCGCTGGAGCTGAGCCGTTCTGGCTTATGCACTGGTCCGCATGGATCGCGCCGATAGTACGGATTGTCCTTTCCCGCCGAAAGAAGGTGGATTCCGGCGGTTCGACGGCGCATTTTCGCTGCACCACCCGGGGTGGCCGGGTCGTCGCAGAGGAGTGTCCATGAGTTTTCGCAGGGCCCTGAAGCTGGGCGCGGTGTCCGCGCTCTCCCTGGTTTCCCTGGCCGTCCCGGGCACCACGGCCGGCAGTGCCGTCGCGGCGCCGAGCGGCGACTGCTTCACGCCGACGCAGTCCGCGGACCGCAGCAAGGACGGCCACGCCGACAGCCTGTCGCCGGCCGAAGCGGCCCGTGTCGAAGCCGACATGCAGAGCAAGCTGGCCGGCAAGCGTGCCGCGCTCGCGCCCGCGGCGACGTCGATCCCGGTGTACTTCCACGTGATCACCAGCGGCTCGACCGGCAACCTGCCGGCCGCCACGATCACCAAGCAGATCTCGGTGCTCAACAGCGCGTACGGCAGCAAGGGCTTCAGCTTCAGCCTGGTGAGCACGGACTACACGAACAACTCCACCTGGTACAACGGCATCACCGACGGCACGTCCGCCGAGCGCAACATGAAGAACGCGCTGCGCAAGGGCGGCAAGAACGCGCTGAACATCTACACCGCCAACCTCGGTGACGACCTGCTCGGCTGGGCGACGTTCCCGTGGAACTACACGTCGTCGCCGAAGCTCGACGGCGTCGTCATCCTCGACGAGTCCCTCCCGGGCCGCTCGGCGACCAACTACAACGAGGGCGACACGGCGACCCACGAAGTCGGCCACTGGATGGGGCTCTACCACACGTTCCAGGGCGGCTGCTCCGGTTCGGGCGACTACGTCTCCGACACCCCGGCCGAAGCCACCGCGACGTCCGGCTGCCCGGCGAGCAAGAACACCTGCTCGGCCGCGGGCAGCGACCCGATCCACAACTTCATGGACTACAGCTACGACGGCTGCATGTACGAGTTCACCGCGGGCCAGGGCACGCGGATGACCAGCTCCTGGTCCGCCTACCGCGCCTGACGCTCAAAGCCGTGAATGGCACATTGAGGGACTCTGAGTCCCTCAATGTGCCATTCACGGCTTTTCACGGGACCAGCAGCGTTTTGCCCACCGTGGTGCGGGATTCCATCGCCGTGTGGGCGTCGGCTGCCCGGGCCAGCGGGAAGCGCTGGCCGATCAGGGGGACCAGGCGGCCCTCCGCCGCTTCCGTCAACGCCGACTTCGTGAACGTGCGCATGTCCTCGGGGCCGCCGATCCCGCGGACCAGCGAGACGTCTCGGGCGGCAGCGTCCTCTTCGGACACTTCCGCCCACGAACCGCCCGCCAGGCCGTAGCTCGCCATCCGGCCGCCGGGGCGCAGCAGGCCGAACGCCGCCGTGCCGATGGCGCCGCCCACGCCGTCGAAGACCACGTCGACCTCGCCGACCGCAGACGTCCAGTCCGGGCGCGAGTAGTCGACGACCGCGTCGGCGCCCAGCACTCGCGCCACCTTCGCCGGGCCGCCCGCGGCGCCCACCACCGACGCCCCCGCGGCCTTCGCCAGCTGGACCAGCAGGCCGCCGACCCCGCCCGCCGCCGCTTCGACCAGCACCCGGTCGCCGGGCCGCACCCCGGTCGCGTGGATCAGGCCGGTCGCGGTGCGGCCGTCCGCGAGCAACGCCACCGCCGCGTCGAGCGCCAGCCCCTCCGGCACCGGGAACACCGACGCCGCGTCCACCGCGACGCGTTGGGCATACCCGCCGGAACCCCCGGTCGACGTGACCACCCGCTGCCCGGCGAGGTCCGGGTCCACCCCCGCGCCGACCGCGCTGATCACGCCGCCGACGCCGTTGCCGGGCACGATCGGCAGCCGGGGACGGAACGGTCCCGGGCCGCCCGCCCGCATCTGCGTCTCGACGAACGTGGTGTTCGCGAACGCCACCTCGACCACCACCCGGCCGTCCCCCGCGACCGGGTCCGGGGCCTCCCCCGGGACGAGTACTTCCGGACCGCCGAACTCCCGCATCCACACCACGCGCATGCCGCACAGGCTGCAACTTCAAGCGCGGTCGAAGTCAATGGCCTGTCGGCTCAGCACTATGAATGCGTCGAATAACTGTCCGCTCAGCACGATGACACCGCCGTCCGGGTGGCTCACCGTGAAGGACACCACCGCACCGATTCCGGACGCAGACCGACCCAGGAGGCCGACCGTGCGTATCGCCGTTCCCCGTGAGATCAAGAAGCACGAGTACCGGGTCGCGCTGACCCCGGCGGGGGTGCACGAGCTGGTCGGCCGCGGGCACGACGTGTTCGTCGAGACCGGTGCCGGTGTCGGCTCCTCGATCACCGACGAGGAGTACGTCGCCGCCGGCGCGAAGATCCTCGCCACCGCGGACGAGACCTGGGCCCAGGGCGAGCTCGTGCTCAAGGTCAAGGAGCCGATCGCCGAGGAGTACCCGCGCCTGCGCGCCGACCAGGTGCTCTTCACCTACCTGCACATCGCCGCCGACCGGCCGCTGACCGACGCGCTGCTGGCCGCGGGCACCACCGCGATCGCCTACGAGACCGTCCAGACCGCCACCGGCGCGCTGCCGCTGCTCGCCCCGATGTCCGAGGTCGCGGGCCGGCTGGCCCCGCAGGTCGGCGCGTTCTCCCTGATGAAGCCGAGCGGCGGCCGCGGCGTGCTGCCCGGCGGCATCCCCGGCGTGCACCCGGCACGCGTCGTCGTCATCGGCGGTGGCGTGGCCGGCCTCAACGCCGCCCGCGTCGCGCTGGGCCTCGGTTCGGACGTCGAGATCCTGGACACCAACGTCGACCGCCTCCGCCAGATCGACAACGACTTCGGCGGCCGCATCCGCACGGTGACGTCGAACCGCCTGTCGGTCGAGGAGGCCGTGCTGCAGGCCGACATGGTCGTCGGCGCGGTGCTGGTGCCGGGCGCGAAGGCGCCGAAGCTGGTCTCGAACGAGCTGGTCTCGCGGATGAAGGCGGGCAGTGTGCTCGTCGACATCGCGATCGACCAGGGCGGCTGCTTCGCCGACTCCCGCCCGACCACGCACGACGACCCGACCTACACCGTGCACGAGTCGGTCTTCTACTGCGTCGCGAACATGCCGGGCGCGGTGCCCCGCACGTCCACTTACGGCCTCACGAACGTCACGCTGCCCTACGCGGTCCAGCTGGCCGAGCACGGCTGGAAGACGGCGCTGCAGGCGGACGCGGCCCTGGCGAAGGGCCTCAACACCCACGCCGGCGCCCTGACCAACGGCCCGGTCGCGGTGGCCCACGACCTGCCGCACACGCCGCTGGCCACCGTCCTCGCCTGACGTTCACCTCACCCGAGCGGGTCCCTGTCGTGCGTCGGCAGGGGCCCGCTCTCCTTTTGCCAGGAGTTTGGCCAGGAGCCGCCGGCCGTACGCGATGGCCGGCAGCTCGACCCAGCGGCGCAGCCCGCACGCGAAGAGCAACGCGACGGCCGACGTCGCGGCGGCCTTGGCGAGGCCGGTCGGCAGCAGGAGGCCGGTCACGCCCGCGGCGCCGGTCTGCGCGAGGTACAGCGCGTACGACCGGTCCCCGACGAACGTGAACGGGCGGCTCGCCAGCAGCCGCCGGACCGGACTCTGCGCGATCACGGCGACGAGCAGCAGCGCCGACCCGGCCGCGTAGATCGGCACGACGTACTGCCAGTGCCCGCCGAGCAGCTGCCCCAGTGGCTTGACCGAGAACTGCAGCACGACGAATCCGAGCGCCACCAGCACCGCCGCGGCCGGGCTGGTCAGCGGCCGGAACACAGCGAACCCGCGCGGGTGATGCAGCGCCAGGCCGAGCAGGCAGCCGATGACCAGCGAGCAGTAGTGCACGGACAAGCTCGCCCACTGCGCCGACGGCGCCAGCGGCAGCACGCCGAGCACGAAGCACACCACACCGGCGCCGATCACGGCGCGCAGCAAGGATTTCCGGCTGCGCGCGAACGACGTCAGCACGAGCAGCGCGGGCCAGACGAGGTAGAACTTCTCCTCCACACCCAGCGACCACGACGTCGGGTAGGGCGTGTTGTAGTCGACGACCTCGTTGAAGAACGTCAGGTAGAACGGCATCGCGTCGGCGAGCCGGCTGGCGTGGTAGGTCCCGGCGAGCGTCACGGCCAGCGCCGTCAACCCGAGCAGCAGGAAGTACACCGGCAGGATCCGGAAGACGCGGCGGACGTAGAAGCCGCGCAGGGAAATCCGGCCCGTGCGGTCCTCTTCCCGCAGCGCGAGGGTCGTGATGAGGAAACCGGACAGCACGAAGAACAGCTGGACGGCGATCCAGCCCTGCAGCCGGTCGACGACCGGGCCGCCGTAGTGGAAGAACACGACGGCGAGGGCGGCGAGCGCGCGCAGGCCGGTCAAGCCGGGAAACCACGACGACGCGCGGAACTCGGCGTGGTCGAGCGGCCGCCACCAGGAACGAACGATCATGGCCGCAGCGTCGGGCGCGGACGCTGAACCGGAGCTGAAGCGACCTTAAGACGTCTTCAGCTCCGGGAGCCGGACGACGAACCGGCTCCCGCCTTCGAGCTCGGCGGTGCCGCCGTGGGCGCGGGCGATGTCGGCGACGATGGCCAGCCCCAGCCCGGCGCCGCCGTCGTCGCGGGCGCGGCCGTCGTCCAGCCGGACGAAGCGGTCGAAGACGCGCTCGCGGTCCGCCTCCGGGATGCCGGGGCCGTCGTCGCTGACCGCGAGCACCGCCTGTCCGTCCACAACGGACACTTCGACGACGACGCGGGACGTCGCGTGCCGCTCGGCGTTGTCGACGAGGTTGCGGACCAGCCGTTCCAGCCGGGGCCGGTGGCCGCGCACGACCGGCGTCGCGCGGACTTCGACGTGGACGTCGCGACCGGCGACCGCGGCTTCGGCCACCTCGGCCAGGGCCACGGGTTCGAGGCGGTCCGGGCCGGCGTCCAGCTTGCCGAGCAGCACGAGGTCCGCGACGAGGTCCTGCATCCGGGTGACGTCGAGCAGCGCGTTCTCGCAGGCGGCGCGCCAGTCGAGCCGGTCGGGGTGGGCCAGCAGCACCTCCAGCTGCGTCCGCATCGAGGCGAGCGGGGTGCGCAGCTCGTGCGACGCGTCGGAGGTGAACCGGCTCTGCCGGGTGACGGCGTCGTCGAGCCGGGCGAGCATCGAGTTCATCGTCGCGGCGAGGCGCGCGATCTCGTCGGCGCTGCCCGGCGCGGGGACGCGGCGGCCGAGGTCGTGCGCGCCGATCTCGGCGACCTCGGCGCGGATCGCCTCGACCGGCCGCAGCGAGCGGCTGACGGCGAACCACGCGATCACGCCGATCAGCACGGCGACCGTGGGGACGCCGGCGGTGAGCGTGGCGCGGGCCGAGTCGACCGCCGCCTGGCCTTCGGGGTCGATCCGGACACCGGCGTAGACGTCGTACTCGCTGTCGCCGCTGACCTCGTGGATGACGTGCACGGTGAGGTCTTCGTCGAGCCCGCCCAGTTCGGGGGCGCAGCCGACGGAGGCGGGATCGGCCCGGTCGATGGCGCCCGGCCCCACCGTGACGTCGGCGTCGTACGCGGCCAAGGTGGCCCCGCGCAGCGCCGGGCAGGACGCCAGCCGGTGCCCCGACCGGTCGGTGACTTCGTAGATCGAGTCACGGACGAGCAGTCGCAGGTCATCGGGCTTGGCGCCGGTGTCGAGCAGCTGGACGACCGCTTCCGCGTGGGCCACGGCGAGCTGCTGGGCGGCGTTTTCGAGGCGGCTCTGGGACTGCACCACGAACCAAACGGACACCGCACCGAGCGCGACAGCGGAGGTCGCGAAAGCCGTCAACGCGACACGAAAGCGGGTCGAACGGAACACCCTACGCACCGGAAGCCACCACGAGGTAGCCCGCACCGCGGACCGTCCGGATGGTCTCGCCGCCGAGCTTCCGGCGTAATGCGCTGACGTGCACCTCCACCAGGTTGGCGGTGGCCGAGGAGGCGAAGTCCCACAGGTTGTCGAGCAGCTCGGCCTTGGTGACGACCTGCCCCGGCCGTTGCACGAGGTAGGCGAGCAGCGCGAACTCCTTGCCGGTGAGCGTGATGTCGGAGTCCCCGCGCCGGCAGCTGCGCGTGGCCGGGTCGAGTTCGAGGTCCCCCAGTTTGAGGACCCCCGGCCGGGTGGCGCCACCGCGGCGGATGAGGGCGCGCAGCCGGGAGAGCAGGACGCCGTAGGAGAAGGGCTTGGGCAGGAAGTCGTCGGCGCCGGTGTCGAGGGCCTCGATCTCGTCGTCCTCGCCGTCCTTGGCGGTGAGCATGAGGATCGGGGTGCTGTCCCCTTGATCGCGCAGCCGCCGGCAGACGCGGTAGCCGTTGAGGCCGGGAAGCATGATGTCGAGCACGATGGCCGAGTAGGGATGTTCCCCGGCGAACCACAGAGCATCCCGCCCGTTGTGCGCGACATCGACGGCATACCCCTCGGCACTGAGCCCGGCCCGCAAGGCCTCGGCCAGCCGCAGCTCGTCCTCGACGAGCAAGATCCGCATCGAGCCAAGATGCCACAGCAACCCCACAAACGCCGGAGCAGGCAACACAGGCACCCAAGAGCAAGAGCAAGAGCAGAAGCCGGCCACCCCGGTAATCACACCTTCACCGGAAGCCGCCCCGGCCCCGAAGCCGGCCACGCTGGAAGCGGAGGAGAAGGCACCGTGGGGGTCCGGGGGCTCGGCCCCCGGGAGAAACAATGAAGACGAAGCGAAGGGCGAAGCCCGAAGCGGAGACGAAACGGCGACCCGCTCAACCAACCTGGGGGTCATTGGGAGCGGGCCGCCGTGTTCCACCTTAGAGGGCGCGGGGCGACTTTGCTGCACCGGGTCGGCAAGTCTGGCAAATTCTTTATCAACTCGACCCGCCCACGAGTGACTGTCGACCGCAAACCCTCTGGTCAGACGCTCGCCACTGCTACCGCCCGTGCCCGGAACCGGTTGCGGAACGTGACGAAGGTCGCTCTCGGCCGGTTCCGCCGTTCCGTGCGCGCGGGTCGCCCGAGTAGGGCAGGATGCGCCCCATCAGCGGGAACGTTAGGGGACGGTATGCACGACGGCAGTGGCCGGATTGTGGTGCAGAACCTGAGCAAACAGTTCGGCACGGTGAACGCTGTGCAGAACCTGAGTTTCACGGTCGAGCCGGGCTCGGTGACGGGCTTCCTCGGCCCGAACGGCGCCGGCAAGACGACGACGCTCCGCATGTTGCTCGGGCTGGTGACGCCGACGCAGGGGTCGGCGACGATCAACGGGAGGCCGCACTCGCAGCTGGGGAACCCGGCGCGGGTGGTGGGCTCGGTGCTCGAGAACGAGGGGTTCCACCCGAGCCGGACGGCGCGCAACCACCTGCGGGTCTACGCCGCCGCGATCGGGGTGCCCGACCAGCGCGCGGACGACGTCCTGGGCCTGGTCGGCCTGGGCAGCGCCGCCGACCGGAAGGCGGGCGGGTTCTCGCTCGGCATGCGGCAGCGGCTCGCGCTGGCGACGGCGTTGCTGGGCGATCCTCAGGTGCTGGTGCTCGACGAGCCGACGAACGGCCTGGACCCGGAGGGCATCCTCTGGCTGCGCAACTTCCTGCGCTCTTACGCCCATGAGCAGCATCGCACGGTGCTCGTGTCGAGCCACCTGCTCAACGAGGTGGAGCAGCTGATCGACCAGGTGGTCATCATCAGCCAGGGCGTGACGCGCTACAACGGGTCGCTGGACCAGCTGCGCAAGGGCCAGCAGTCGCGGGTGCTCGTGCAGCCGGCGGATCCCGCGGCGCTGGTGAAGGCGTTGCAGGAGAACGGCATCAACCAGGTTTCGCCGACGCCGGACGGCCGGGTCGCCGTCGCGGGCTCGTCGGTGCAGCAGATCGGGGACCTGGCCGCGAAGGCCGGGATCGCGGTCTACGGGATGCAGGAGGAGCACGCCGACCTCGAGCGGATGTTCTTCCAGCTGACGCAGGGCCAGTTCAGCGGCGGTCCTCAGGGGTATCCCCCGCAGCCGCAGTACCAGGGCCCGCCGCCGCCCGGCTACCCGCAGCAGTACCAGCAGGGTCCGCCGTCGGGGCCGCAACAGCAGCAGCACTGGGGAGGTCCGCAGCAGTGATGGGGAACCTGATCAAGGCGGAGTTCCGCAAGACGCTCTCGCTGAAGACGTGGTGGGTGCTGCTCATCCCGCTGGCGCTGGTGGCGTTCTGGCTGACGTTCGCGTGGGGCAAGATCACCAACGACTTCGCGGACTTCCTGAGCTCCGACAGCGACGCCCGGCAGGTCACCCGGCTGATCGGCCTGGACCCGAACCAGGTGCCGGTGGGGCTGCTCGCGCTGGCGCACGGCGTGAACATCGCGCAGCTCGTCCCCGGGCTGTTCGGCATCTTCGCGCTGGCCGGCGAGTACCGCAGCAAGACGATCACGACGACGTTCCTGACCGCGCCGAACCGGATCTCGGCGCTGACCGCGAAGATGCTCACCTACGTCGGGTGGGGCGCGATCTACGGGCTGGTCAGCTTCGGCGTCTCGGCGATCGCCGTGATGGCGTCGGTCGACTCGGGCCGCTGGCCGTCGGCGGGCCAGTGGCTGGCCGCGCTCGGCGGGACGGTGCTGGCCGCGGTGCTGGTGACGTTGTTCGGCATCGGCTTCGGCGCGGTGCTGCGCAGCGTGCCGCTGGCGGTGGTGCTGTTCCTGGTGTGGTTCCTGATCGTGGAGAACGTCCTGGTGATCCTGCTCTGGGGCCAGACGACCCTGCTGGGCGGGATCCTGCCGAACGGCACCGCGAACGGCATCGTCGGCGGTATCGCCGCGGACGCGTTCGGGTTCAACTCGCTCAACCTGCCCGCCGACGTCAACACGGGGGCGCAGCTGCTGCTGCAGTACACCGCGGCCGCGCCCGGCGTGCTCTCGTGGTGGGCCTCGGCGCTGATCTTCTTCGCGTGGACGATGCTCTTCTTCGGCTTCGGCTGGCTGGGCAACCAGAAGCGCGACATCACCTGATCCCGGAAGCCCGCGAAAGCCCCCTTACCGACCGAAAACGCCGGTGAGGGGGCTTTCGCGGCTTTCGGGGAAATATTCTGTCGGTCGCGACGCTTAATGTTGCTACGTGAGCACCGCACCGCCCCGCCTCCGTCAAGAGCTCCCACCCACCGAGACCGTCGGCTGGGTGCGGCGGCTGTCCGCCGCGGCGTGGGAGCACCGCGCCACCGTCGTCCTGTCGCTGGCCGCCGCCGTGTTCAGCGTCGGGGTGCAGGCCGCCAGCCCGCTGCTGGTGCGCGCGGCGGTGGACGACGCGGTGGCGGGTCAGACCGGCGCCCTGCCGGGGATCGCGGTCGTCCTGGTGGCGTTGCAGCTGGTCGCGTTCGCCACGGCGTTCCTGCGCCGCTACTTCGGCGGCAAGCTCGCCCTCGACGTCCAGCACGACCTGCGGCAGCGGGTGTTCAACGCGGTGTCGCGGCTCGACGGCGGCAAGCAGGACGCGCTGCGCACCGGCCAGGTCGTCTCACGCGCGATCTCGGACCTGCAGCTGGTCACCGGGATCCTGATGCAGATCCCGCTGTCCTTCGGTTCGGTGATCTTCGCGCTGCTGTCGTTCGTGGCGATGCTGTGGATGTCGCCGGTGCTGACGCTGATCGCGCTGGTCGTCACGCCCGCGGTGGGCATCGTCGTGACCCGCAGCCGCAAGCGGCTGTTCCCGGCGACGTGGTCGGCGCAGCAGCGCGCGGCGGACGTCGCGCAGCAGGTCGAGGAGACCGTCACCGGTGTCCGCGTCGTGAAGGGCTTCGGCCAGGAGTCGCGCGAAGTCGGCCGCTTGGAGCGGACGGCGCGCAAGCTGTTCGGAGAGCGACTTCGCGCGGCGAAGCTGTCCGCGGTGCCGACGGCCACGACCGCGGCGTTGCCCGCCGCGGGCCAGGTCGCGGTGCTCGGCATCGGCGGTGTCCTCGCGCTCGACGGCTCGATCACGCTCGGCACCTTCCTCGCCTTCGCGACCTACCTCGCGACCCTGATCGGCCCGGCCCGGATGCTCTCCGGCCTGGTCGTGCAGGCCCAGCTGACCCGCGCCGGCGCGGAACGCGTGTACGAGCTGATCGACGCGCAGCCGGACGTCGTCGACGCCCCCGACGCGCGGCCGCTGCCGAAGGGCCCGCTCGGCGTCGAGCTGAGCGACGTCCGGTTCGGCTACACCCGCAGCGAACCGGTGCTGGACGGTCTTTCGGTGACCGCGCACCCGGGCGAGACGCTCGCGCTGGTCGGCACCGCCGGGTCCGGGAAGTCGACGATCTCGCTGCTGCTGCCCCGCTTCTACGACGTGCACGCGGGCGCGATCCGCGTCGGCGGGCTCGACGTCCGGGACGTACCCCTGCGGCAGCTGCGCCAGTCGATCGGCGTCGTGTTCGAGGAAGCGTTCCTGTTCTCCTCGTCGATCCGCGACAACATCGCCTACGGCCGGCCCGACGCCGGGGACGACGAGATCGTCGCGGCGGCACGCGCGGCGGAGGCCGACGAGTTCATCCGCGCCCTGCCGGAGGGCTACGACACCCTGGTCGGCGAGCGCGGCCTGACCCTTTCGGGTGGCCAGCGGCAACGGCTCGGGCTGGCGCGGGCGCTGATCACCGACCCGCGGATCCTGATCCTCGACGACGCGACGTCGGCCATCGACACCGTCACCGAAGCGGCGATCCACGACACGCTGCGCTCGGTTACGGCGAGCCGCACGACCCTGCTCATCGCGCACCGGCGCTCCACCCTCGCGCTGGCCGACCGGATCGCGGTGCTCGACGACGGCCACGTCGTCGACGTCGGCACCGAGGCCGAGCTGATGGCGCGCTGCCCGCTGTTCCGCGAACTCGTCGCGGGCCCGGGTGACGACGTCGAGGAGAAGGTCCGCTGCGAGGGCCTCGACCGCGGCCCGGCCGGCGTCACGGCGGCGCTCTGGCCGCGTGACGAGGACAAGGACGAGGTCGACCACCTGGCCGAGGCCGCGCAGCAGCGCAGCGGCAACCCGAACAGCAGCGGGTTCGTCGGCGGGGGTGGCGGTCTCGACGTGCCGCCGACGCCGGAGCTGATCGAAGGCGTCCGGAAGCTGCCCCCGGTCACCGACGAGCCCCGGCTGTCCGATGTGGACGTCACCGCGCCGGACCCGCGGTTCCGGCTGGCGGGCCTGCTGCGGCCGGTCCGCTGGCCGCTGGCCGTGGTGATCGGCCTGGTCGCGGCGGACGCGCTGGCCTCGATCGCGCTGCCGGGGCTGTACCAGTTCGGCGTCGACCACGGCGTCCGCACCGGGGTGGAGTGGATGATCTGGCTCGCCGCCGGGATCGGCGCCGTGGTGATCGCGGCCGACTGGGTGGTGGTCTTCGCGCAGACCCGGCTGACGTCGCGGGTCGGCGAGACGGTGCTGTACGCGCTGCGCGTCCGCAGCTACGCGCACCTGCAGCGGCTCGGGCTCGACTACTACGAGCGGGAGCTGTCCGGGAAGATCATGACCCGGATGACGACGGACGTCGACGCGCTCTCGACGTTCCTGCAGACCGGGCTGGCCACCGCCGTGGTCAGCGCGCTGACGCTGGCCGGGATCACGGTGGCACTGCTGGTCACCGACGCCGGCCTGGCGCTGTACGCGCTGGCGATGGTGCCGGTGCTGGCCGTCGCGACGGTGATCTTCCGGCGGGCGGCGTCGAAGGCCTACAACGAGGCCCGCGAGCGCGTCAGCCTGGTCAACGCGGACATGCAGGAGAACATGAGCGGTCTGCGCGTCGCCCAGGCGTACACCCGCGAAGACCGCTCCGCCGAGGCGTTCGCTTCGCGCAGCGACGACTACCGCCGCTCGCGGCTGCGGGCACAGCGGTACGTGGCGACGTACTTCCCGCTGGTCGCGCTGATGTCCGACCTGGCGACGACCACGGTGCTGGTCGCGGGCGCGAACCGCGTGTCGGCGGGGACTCTGTCGGCCGGCGTGCTGCTCGGGTTCCTGCTGTACCTGCAGCAGTTCTTCTCGCCGATCCAGCAGCTGTCCTCGGTGTTCGACGGCTACCAGCAGGCCCGCGTCGGCCTGAACCGGATCGGCGACCTGCTGCGGACGCCGACGTCCGTCCCGCCGGCGGAACACCCGCTGGCGATCCCGAAACGGCTGCGCGGCGAGGTCAGCTTCAAGGAGGTCGACTTCGCCTACGCGGGCACGGAGGCGAAGGCGCTGGCGCAGTTCTCGCTGGACGTCGCGGCCGGGGAGACGATCGCGCTGGTCGGCGCCACCGGCGCGGGGAAGTCGACGGCGGTGAAGCTGGTCGCGCGCTTCTACGACGCTACCGGCGGCACGGTCCGGATCGACGGCACCGACGTCCGCGAGTACGAGCTCGCCGGGCTGCGGCACCGGATGGGCGTGGTGCCGCAGGAGGCGCACCTGTTCTCGGGCACGGTGGCCGACAACGTCCGGTACGGCCGCCCGGCGGCGACGGACGCCGAGGTCGAGGCGGCGGTCCGCGCGGTGGGCGCGCTCGACGGCGTCGCGGCGCTGTCGGCCGGGTTCCTGCAGCCGGTGGGCGAGCGCGGGCGGTCGCTGTCGGCGGGGCAGCGTCAGCTGGTGGCCCTGGCCCGGGCGGAGCTGGTGGACCCGGACGTCCTGCTGCTCGACGAGGCGACGGCGGCCCTGGACCCGTCCACGGAAGCCGCGGTCCTGCGCGCGACGGAACACCTGGCCCGCCGCCGCACGACGTTCGTGGTCGCCCACCGCCTCGCGACGGCGGCCCGCGCCGACCGCATCGTGGTCCTCGACCACGGCCGGATCGTCGAAACCGGAACCCACGAAGAGCTCCTGGCCGCGAACAGCTTCTACGCCCGCCTCTGGTCCCTCGGCTGACCCGTACCGGACCAGTCGGCTCACGTACCCGGAGAGTCGGCTCACGTACCCGGAGAGTCGGTTGGTGAGCCGACCGTCCAGGTACGCGAGCCGACTCCCTGGGTACGCGAGCCGACTCCCTGGGTACGCGAGCCGACTCCCTGGGTACGTGAGCCGACCCTGCGGGTACGTGTTCCGCACCGAAAGTCTCTCGCGGGGGTGGGCGGGCGCTGGGAGCATGGCGGGATGTTCGAACAACAGCGGGCGCCCGACCGGCAGATCCGCGCCGTGCAGACCGAGACCACCGTCCGGGTCTACCAGGCCTACTCGCCCGCGATCGCCGAGCCGGCGCTGGCGAAGCAGACGTTCGTCGCGCCGTTCAAGCGGGAGCGGATGACGTGGATCAAGCCGTCGTTCCGGTGGATGGCCTACCGGTGCGGTTACGGGACCAAGCCCGGGCAGGAGGTCGTCCTGGCGATCGACATCACCCGCGACGGCTTCGAGTGGGCCCTGGCCCACGCGGCGCTGAGCCACCCCGGCCGCGACCAGGACAAGGCGGCCTGGGAAGCACAGGTCAAGACCAGTCCCGTGCGCGTCCAGTGGGACCCCGAACGTGACCTCAACCACCAGGCGCTGAACTTCCGGGCGATCCAGGTCGGCCTGAGCGGCGAGGCCGTCGACCGCTACGTCGACGAGTGGATCACCGCTGTCACCGACGTCACGCCGGTGATGCGGCGGATCCACCAGCACCTGCGGGACTACGAGCTGCACAAGGCCGTGAAACTGGTCCCCCACGAGCCGCCGTACGAACTCCCCGAAGACCTCGCGCGGGCCATCGACGCGGACGGCTGAGAGCCGGCTAAGGCAACGCCCGCCACTTCAGGGACCCCAGTCCCGCGGCCTCGACGTCCGGGCGCCCCGCCCAGCGGAACGTCCCCGGCCGGACATGCACGCCCGCGCCGACCAGCCAGTCCGGCTCGCCGGGTTCGACGTGCTCCTGCTCCTCGAAATCGGCCACGGTGGGCCACACGGCCTCGCACGAATCGCACCGCAGCACGACCGTGCCGGACTCGGTGACCAGCGGCCTGACCAGGCCCTGGTCCCAGAACGACGGACATTCGAGCAGCCACATCCACCCAGGGGAACCGGCCGGGGTGAACGGCGGCGGTGCGCTCGGCGACGGGCGGGCCAACCCTGGCGAAAACCCTGTACCCGGTCCACTGCTTAAGGTTCTCTTAGCACATCTTGATCGTGTCAGTGACCGATGCCCTAGTGCGCCACGCCTCACACAGGCCGGTTCCATCACATCGCACTCATCGAGGGGGTTAGCCTGGTAGGCGCATCAACGGATCCAAGATCGAGATCGAGACGGATAGAGGCGAGCCCAAGCCGTGTCCAGCAGCAGCCCTGCGTCACAGTTCGGCCCCAACGAGTGGCTGGTCGAAGAGATGTACGACCAGTTCCTCGCTGACCCATCTTCAGTCGATGCCGCGTGGCACGACTTCTTCGCGGACTTCAAGCCGACGCAGAACGCTCAGACCAAGGCGGACAACGCCCGGCAGCAGCAAGCCGACGCCAAGTCCGCCACCAACGGACAGGCCACGGCGCCGTCGACGAAGGCGGTGCAGAACGCGGAGTCCGCGGCCAAGCAGACGTCGACGCCGGGCGCCAAGCCCGCCACCACCGCGCCCGCCAAGCCGGCTGCGAAGCCCGCCGCGAACGCCGCGAGCACGGCGAGCCCGGCCAAGGCCGCGTCGACCAGCCCGGCCAAGGCCGAGGTGAAGCCGCAGGCCAAGGACGAGCCGGAGTCGAAGCAGCTCCGGGGCGCCGCGGCGGCGATCGCCAAGAACATGGACGCGTCGCTGTCCGTCCCGACCGCGACCAGCGTGCGCGCGGTCCCGGCGAAGCTGATGGCCGACAACCGCATCGTCATCAACAACCACCTCAAGCGCACCCGCGGTGGCAAGATCTCCTTCACGCACCTCATCGGCTTCGCCATGGTGCGGGCGCTGAAGGACTACCCGAACCTGAACCGGCACTACCAGCAGATCGACGGCAAGCCGTTCGCGATCACGCCGGAGCACGTCAACTTCGGGCTCGCCATCGACATGAAGGGCAAGGACGGTTCCCGCAACCTCGTCGTGGCCTCGGTCAAGAACGTCGGGGACATGTCGTTCCTGCAGTTCTGGCAGGCCTACGAGGACATCGTCAAGAAGGCCCGCAACAACAAGCTGACCGCGGACGACTTCGCCGGCACCACCATCTCGCTGACCAACCCGGGCGGCATCGGCACCAACCACTCGGTGCCGCGCCTGCAGGCCGGCCAGGGCGCGATCATCGGCGTCGGCGCCATGCAGTACCCGGCGGCGTTCGAGGGCACCAGCGAGAAGACGCTGGTCGACCTCGGCATCAGCAAGATCATGACGCTGACCTCGACGTATGACCACCGCATCATCCAGGGCGCGGAGTCCGGCGAGTTCCTCAAGCGCATCCACCAGCTGCTGCTCGGCGAAGACGGCTTCTACGACGACGTCTTCACCAGCCTGCGCCTGCCGTACGAGCCGATCCGCTGGGTCGCCGACATCCCCGAGGGCCCGGTCGACAAGACCGCCCGCGTGATCGAGCTGATCGACGCGTTCCGGATGCGAGGTCACCTGATGGCCGACACGGACCCGCTGAACTACCGCCAGCGCAGCCACGCCGACCTCGACGTGCTGAGCCACGGCCTCACGCTGTGGGACCTGGACCGCGAGTTCCCGGTCGGCGGCTTCGCCGGCCAGGAGCGGATGAAGCTGCGCGACATCCTCGGCGTGCTGCGCAACTCGTACTGCCGCACGGTCGGCATCGAGTACACGCACATCCTCGACCCCGAGGAGCGCCGCTGGATCCAGGAGCGCGTCGAGATCCCGCACGAGAAGCCGGACCCCGCGGTCCAGAAGTACGTGCTCTCGAAGCTGAACGCCGCCGAGGCGTTCGAGACGTTCCTGCAGACCAAGTACGTCGGCCAGAAGCGCTTCTCGCTCGAAGGCGGCGAGACGGCGATCCCGCTGCTCGACACGCTGCTGGACAAGGCCGCCGAGCACGAGCTCGACGAGGTCGTCATCGGCATGCCGCACCGCGGCCGGCTCAACGTGCTGGCCAACATCGTCGGCAAGCCGATCTCGCAGATCTTCCAGGAGTTCGAGGGCAACCTCGACCCGGGCCAGGCGCACGGCTCCGGTGACGTGAAGTACCACCTCGGTGCCGAGGGCAAGTACTTCCGGATGTTCGGCGACGGCGAGACGAAGGTCTCGCTGACGGCGAACCCGTCGCACCTGGAGACCGTGGACCCGGTGCTCGAGGGCATCGTCCGCGCGAAGCAGGACCTCCTGGACAAGGGCGGCGAGGGCTACACCGTGCTGCCGGTCCTGATGCACGGCGACGCGGCCTTCGCGGGCCAGGGCGTCGTCGCCGAGACGCTGAACCTGTCGCTGCTGCGCGGGTACCGCACCGGCGGCACCGTGCACGTGATCGTCAACAACCAGGTCGGCTTCACCACCGCGCCGGAGCACTCGCGCTCCAGCCAGTACGCCACCGACGTCGCGAAGATGATCGGCTCGCCGATCTTCCACGTGAACGGTGACGACCCGGAGGCCGCGCACTGGGTGGCCCAGCTGGCCGTCGAGTACCGGCAGGCGTTCCACAAGGACGTCGTGATCGACCTGATCTGCTACCGCCGCCGCGGCCACAACGAGGGCGACGACCCCTCGATGACGCAGCCGGCGATGTACGACATCATCGATACGAAGCGCTCGGTCCGGAAGGGCTACACCGAGTCGCTGATCGGCCGCGGCGACATCTCCGTCGAGGAGGCCGAGGCCGCGCTGCGCGACTTCTCGAGCCAGCTGGAGCACGTCTTCAACGAGGTCCGCGAGCTGGAGAAGCACCCGGCGAAGGCGAGCCCCTCGGTCGAGGAGGAGCAGCAGGTCCCGGCGAAGGTCACGACGTCGATCAGCAGCGAGACGCTGGAGCACATCGGCGACGCGTTCGTGAACGTGCCGGAGGGCTTCACGCCGCACCCGCGCGTCAAGCCGGTCATGGAGCGCCGCCACAAGATGTCCCGCGAAGGCGACATCGACTGGGCGTTCGGCGAGCTGCTCGCGTTCGGGTCCCTCGCGCTGGAAGGCCGGCTCATCCGGCTGTCCGGCCAGGACTCGCGGCGCGGCACGTTCACCCAGCGGCACTCGGTCTTCATCGACCGCAAGACCGGCCAGGAGTACTCGCCGCTGCAGAACCTGGCCGACGGCCAGGGCCGCGTGATGATCTACGACTCGGCGCTGTCGGAGTACGCGGCCGTCGGTTTCGAGTACGGCTACTCGGTGGCGAACTCCGAAGCGCTCGTGATGTGGGAAGCGCAGTTCGGTGACTTCGTCAACGGCGCGCAGACCGTCATCGACGAGTACATCTCCTCGGGCGAGGCCAAGTGGGGTCAGCGCTCCGACGTCGTGCTGCTGCTGCCGCACGGCCACGAGGGCCAAGGCCCGGACCACACCTCCGGGCGCATCGAGCGCTTCCTGGCGCTGTGCGCCGAAGGCTCGATGACCGTCGCGGTGCCCTCCACCCCGGCGAACTACTTCCACCTGCTGCGCCGGCACGCCCTCGACGGGATCCAGCGGCCGCTGGTCGTCTTCACGCCGAAGTCGATGCTGCGCAACAAGGCCGCGACCTCGGCGACCGCCGACTTCACCGGCCAGTCCCGGTTCATGTCCGTCATCGACGACGTGACGCCGGACCCGGCGAAGGTCCGCAAGGTGCTGCTGACCTCGGGGAAGCTGTACTGGGAGCTGGTGGCGGAGCGGACGAAGCGCGAGGCGGACGACGTCGCGATCGTGCGGATCGAGCAGTACTACCCGCTGCCGAAGAAGAAGCTGCTGGCGGCGCTGGAGCGCTACACCAACGCGACGCAGGTCGCGTGGGTCCAGGAGGAGCCGGAGAACCAGGGTGGGTGGCCGTTCTTCGGCCTGAACCTGCCGCGGAAGTTCCCGGAGGTGCTCTCGGGCCTGCAGGTCGTGTCGCGTCGCCCGATGGCGGCGCCGTCGGCCGGCTCGTCGAAGGTCCACGAGGTGGAGCAGAAGGCGCTGATCTCGAAGGCGTTCGACTGATCGCTTGACCACGAAGGAGGCCCCCGCACTGTTCGGTGCGGGGGCCTCCTTCGTCCGGCCGGAGCGCGTCAGCCGCCCGAGGTGATGGAGAACGGGGCCCAGTTGCCGGCCGCCCGGAACGGCTGCGCCGCGTAGTCCGGGCCTGCCGCGCGCTGGCGGGCGACCTCCTCGAAGGCGCCTTCGGTGTCGCCGCCGAGCAGTTGCTGCCACCGGTGCTTGCAGGCGACGAACTCGTCGATGTTCCCGGCCGCGCGGTGCGCCGCCGAAAGCAGCGCGAAAGCCAGCGTCAGATCCAGTGTCCCGGCGGCGACGCTCTCGACGACCCAGCCCACGACGTCCCGTGAGCTCGCGCCCGCGACCCGGCGCTGCGCGTCGGTGAGCGCCACGCTGACCGCTTCCAGCGACCAGTCGGTGCCGCTCAGGCGGTCGTGGAACCACAGCATCAGCACCGCGGTCGCCAGGTCCGGCACCGGGCGGAAGGTGGTGACCAGCGCCGTCGCCCCGGCGGCGAGCAACGTGCTCGCGATGCCGGTGAGCTCGTCACCGCTGCGGACCCGGTGCTTGCCGCTCTGACAGGACCCGAGCACGACGAGCGCACCCGACCAGTCGAGTGACGCGAGCCGCGGCAGCGTGACCTGGTCCGGGTCGCCGCCGGCGCCGGCGAGCAGCAGCCCCGACCGTTCCGGGCGGGCGTCGTCGAACACGGCGTGGCAGGCCAGGTGCACGAGCCGGGTGGTGCCGTCGAGGGCGCCGGCGAGCCAGTCGAAGGTGACGTCGCCGCCGTGGCGGGCCTCGCCGCCCAGCCGGGCCGCGACCCCGGCCGCTTCGGCCCGCGCGAACGGCAGATCGCCGAGCGGGTCACCGCCGATGACCAGCGATTCCCGCCGCAGCCACGACCCGCGGTGCGCCGCGCGCAGCAGGGACGCGCTGGGCACCACGAACGTCCCCGGGCGGGGCTCGCCGGCACCGTCTTCCCCGGGCACGAGGTGCAGCGACGCCAGGTGCAGCGGACCGTACGGCGCGACGTACACCTCGGTGCGCACGTCGCCGACGAGCCGGGCGAGCCGCTGGTAAACCGGCTGCGCGAGCAGCCGGTCGAGGCTGCCGGGGTCGTCGTCGTCCAGCAGCCGGGCGAAATCGGCGAGGTCCGGGTCGGCCGTCTCGACGACCAGCCGGACGTCGATCCCGCTGCCCGTCACGGTGAAGACGTAGATGCCCTTTTCACCCGTGAAGAACTCCAGCAGCGTCCGCTCGCCGCGCAGCGAAAGCAGCGACCGGACGTCCGGGCCGGTCGACGGCGTCGCCATCCGGTGCAGCCGGACGCCGGGGTGGCTGCCGGCGAGCCGGTCCCAGACGTCTTCGATCCGGGTCCGGACGCTCTCGATCTCCTGGTCGGCACCGACGATCCGGACGGCCCGTTCCCGCGGGGACAGCCCGGTGTCCCCGAACGACCGCGTCCGCAGC
This sequence comes from Amycolatopsis sp. NBC_00355, assembly GCF_036104975.1. Lineage (GTDB taxonomy): Bacteria > Actinomycetota > Actinomycetes > Mycobacteriales > Pseudonocardiaceae > Amycolatopsis. Next base: position 5,273,534 of record NZ_CP107982.1, read on the forward strand.
CGGACGAGCTGCTGCCACAGCTCCGCTTCCTCGGCCAGCAGCGGATCCTCACCCTCGGTGACCGGCGGCCGGTCGCGCACGGCGTCGAGCAGCGCCCGGGATTTCGCGGACTGCAGCAGTTCGAACGCCCGCTCGGCCTGGCCGAGCGCGATCGCGAGCTCGACGGCCGGGCCGTACGGCGGCTCGGCGTACACAGCGAACCGGCCGACCTCCCCGACGTCGACCGCTTCCCGGCGCAGAAGCGCGTAGGCCGCGCAAGCCCGTTCCAGCCGCTCGAGCGTCGCCTCGGTCGACTGTCCTTTCCGGACGGCCAGTTCGCCGAGCTTGGTGTTGACGACGAACGAAAGCGCGACGTCCGGGTTGCCCACCAGCGAGACCTCGAGCTGGGTGGCGATCTCCGCGGCTTCGTCGTCTTTCCCTTGCCGCGCCAGGAATTCCATCAACCGGGCCCGGCGCCCGGCGAGCCGCCCCGGCAGGTCGCCGGCCATCGACTGCCCGGCTTCCACGAACCGCCGCAGGTAGTGTTCCTCCAGGTCGGCGGCGTCGTGTTCGCCGGCGATCCGGGCGGCGAGGCCGTCCAGGATGCCCATGTCGCCGACGGCGGCGAGCGCCTCCCGCTGGTCCTCCGAGAGGTCGGGTCTGCCCAGCCGTTCCCAGCGCCGGTCGCGCACGAAGGCCTGCAGTGCCCGGGCCCGGGCCAGGCGTTCGAGCACCTCCGTCTCCGAAAAGCCCTCGAAGCGCACCATCAGGCTGCACTGGTTGATCAGCGCGGCGAGTTCCCGGTCGGGGTCGCCGAGCTGGTTCGCCCGGAGCTTGGCCCGTTCCAGGTACCGCCAGGCCGTTTCGTGCTCGCCGGTCTCCATGTAGAGGTAACCGAGGCTGTTCCACACCCGCGGCAGGCAGTGGTGCGCCGCGAGGTGCTCCCAGGCCGCTTCGGACTGGCGGAGGAGGCGCTCGGCGGTCGCGTACTCGTGCCGCATCAGGGCCCGCTCGCCCTCGTCCACCGCGTCTTCGGCGGACTTCGCGAAGAGACCGATCTCGAGCGCGGCGTCGGCTTCCGGGTGCTCGGCGGTGAACTTGGCGGCGGTCTGCCGCTCGATCTCCGCGACCCGCGCGGCGTGGGCGGTGGTGTAGTGCTCGACGTCGACGTCGGCGTGCAGCCGGTGGATCAGGTCGTGTGCCTCGACGAACGCCCGTGCGGCCGCGTCGCGATCGGTCAGCCGGGCGCGGATCGAAAGGTTGCGCAGCGCCTTGAACTCGTCGTACCCGGCGTCCGCCGACCGGAACAGCGCCACGGCCTCCCGCGTCCGCTCGACCGCCTCCCCGAACCGGCCCTGCCGGTGCAGCTCCTCGCCGAGGTTGTCCAGGGCGATCGCCCGCAGGACCGGGTTCTCGCCGGGGACCGCTAGGGCCTCTTCGTACAGCTCGAGGGCGCTCGGGTCGTTGCGCCGGGACCGGATCAGCGCGTGGTTCTGCAGCGTGGCGCGGTACCCGTCGGCGTTCCCGGACGCCTTGGCCGCCTTCACCGCCTCGGCCAGGTACTCGTCGGCTTCGGCCAGCCGCTCGTCGGCCATCTCGACCAGCCCGAGCCCTTCGAGGGCGGCGCTGACGGCGTTGAGGTCGCCCAGCTCCTCGGCGACCCGGTAGGCGAACACGTAGGCCTGCCGGGCGTCGTCGAACTGCCGCGCCAGCCGGGCGGCCTGGCCGAGCAACCGGTAGAAGGCGAACACCGCGAGCCGTTCGTCGCGCTCGGCCTCCGCCAGCTCCAGGCCGCCGAGCAGGGCCGCGTAGGCGTCCTGGTGCCGGCCGGCACCGAGCAGCCGGTGGGCGTGCTGGATCAGCGCGAACAGCCGGGCGTCGCTCACCCGCGCACCGACCGGAGGAGGGTGGCCGGATCGTCGACGAGGCGCAGTTCGGGCGGCGGCCCGCCACCCGGCCGGTGGCCGCGCAGGTCCGCCAGTTCGAGGTTCGAGAACCGGTCGACCAGCTCGGCGTAGAGCCGCTGGTACTCGGTGAACAGCGTCTCCTGCTGGGGGCGGGTCAGGTCGTCGGAGAAGATCGCCCCCGCCGTCTGCCGCCAGGTGCGCTGCGCGGGCCCGAGGTCACCCGCGATGACCTGTTCCTTCGTCCGCTCCCACAGCGGGTAGAAGGCGAGCTTGCGGTAGTCGTCGCGTTCCCGCTTCGCCTCGACGCTGACCAGGATGAAGTCGTGCTCGGTGTACGGCTCCAGCGTGACGCCGTCGGGCCCGAGCCGGTGCAGCCTGCCCTCGGAGACGCGCAGCGCGGCCAGGTCCTCTTTGGTCGTCTCGGTGTGCGGCCGGCGCATGACGCAGAAGTGCAGCGGCACGAGCCCGCCCGGACCGCCGTGCTGCCACGACCGGTAGGCGCCGACGCGCAGTTCGACGTCCGGCGACTCGAGAAAGGACTCGATGCCGCGGATCAGCGACGACGCCAGCGGTACGGCGCCGGCGAGCCCGCCGAACCCGACCGCCGCGGCGACGTCCTCGACGACCTTCAGCGAACGCGCGATCCAGTCGGTGGTCTTGGCCCGGAACAACGCGACGAGCAGGCTGAAATCGTCACCCTCGTAGGGCACCGGCCCGGCGACGCGGACGTTGCCGACCTCGACGGCGTCGTCGGCGCCGGTCACCTGGAACCGCCGGGAGAGTTCGGCGCTGCTGAGCACCGTGGGCACCGCGACCGGTTTCCCCTTGTGGACGAACTCGGTGACGATCGTGCCGAAGGGCAGGTACTCGCGCCACAGCTCACGCGCCCGGGTGAGCCACATCTGCTGCAGCCGCACTTCGAGGTAGACGTGGCCGGGCACGAACTCGAGCGGCGGTTCGCCGCCCGGATCGGCGGCCGGGACCTGCACCGCGACGATCCCCTGGTTGTTCCGCTTGACCACGCGGTCGACCAGTTCCCGAATCCCCATCACGTCCCCCTCGAACGACGGCCTCGCGCCGATTCTAGGGATCCGCCCGGGGCCCGGCTGCCGGTCGGGACCGGCAGCCGGGTGATTTTCAGACGGTCAGCGACCAGGTGTCGATGCGCCCGGTGTCGGCCGAGGCGACGTCCTGGACGCGCAACGTCCAGGTGCCGTTCGCGGCCTCGCCGGCGACGTTCGCGCTGTAGGTCGTGTTGATGTCGTCGGACGAGTCACTGCCGGAATTCTTCAGCCGGTACGCCGAACCGTCCGGCGCGACCAGGTCGATCACCAGGTCGCCGACGTAGGTGTGGACGATGTGGACCTCCACCGCCGTGGTCGCCGACGCGTTGCGCGCGCAGCCCGAGACGCTCACGCTGCTGGTCACCGCCGCACCGCGGTCGGGGATGGCGACGTCGGTGCCGTTGGTGACGGTGCCGCAGGTCGGCGGCGGGGTCGTGCCGGTGCCCGTGTAGAGCAGGACGTTCGGCGAGCCCGTGCCCGGGCCGGTCACCTTGCCGGTGGTGCCGTTCGCGACGAGCGCGTCGCGGACCTGCTGCGGCGTCGCGCCCGGGTTGGCGGCCAGGTACAGCGCCGCCGCGCCGACTACGTGCGGGGTCGCCATCGACGTGCCGCTGATCGTGTTCGTGGCGGTGGTGCTGCCGATCCACGACGACGTGATGCCGCTGCCCGGCGCGAAGATGTCGAGGCAGGTGCCGATGTTCGAGTAGCTGGCGCGGGCGTCGGTGGACGTCGTCGCGCCGACCGTGATGCCCGTCGCGACGCGGCCCGGGGAGCCGTTGCACGCGTTGGCGCCGTTGTCGTTGCCGGCGGCGAGGCCGTAGGTGACACCCGAGGCGATCGAGCGCTGCACGGCGGCGTCCAGGGTGCTCGACGCGCCGCCGCCGAGGCTCATGTTGGCCACGGCGGGTTTGATCGCGTTGGCCGTCACCCAGTCGACGCCGGAGATCACGCCCGCGGTCGTGCCGGAGCCGCTGCAGTTCAGCACCCGCACGCCGACCAGCTTGACCTCCTTGGCCAGGCCGTACTGCGAGCCGCCGATGGTGCCGGCGACGTGCGTGCCGTGGCCCTGGCAGTCGGTGGCGTCGCTGTCGTTGTCGACGAAGTCGTAACCCGACGTCGCGCGCCCGCCGAAGGTGCTGTGCGTCAGGTTGATGCCCGTGTCGATGACGTACGCGTGCACGTTCGCCGCGGTGGTGCTGTAGCTGTACTTCTGGTCCAGCGGCAGGTTCCGCTGGTCGACCCGGTCCAGACCCCACGACGGCGGGTTCAGCTGGTCGGCGCTGGCCCGCACGACCCGGTTCTGCTCCACAATGGACACATCGGGATCGGCCGCGACGCGCTTCGCCTGCGTCTCGGACATCGTGGCGGTGAAGCCGCGCAAGGCGGCGGAGAACGTCCGCTCGACGGTGCCGCCGTGCCGGCCGGTGACGCTCTGGGCCGTGCCGCCCTTGAGGACGACGATGTAGCTGTCCTTGACGGCGTCGGCGCTGCCGGCGCCGGCGATCGTGCCTTCCCTAGCGGTCGCGACGGCGTTGCCGCCGAGGACGGTCAACGCCGAGACCGCCGCCACCACACCGATTCTGCTGAAGATTCCCCGAGAGCTCCGCACGGATCTGTCCCTTCTGGGCAGGGGTGAAGGTGCTCGAACTGTAGGTCGACCCCGGTCGAGATAGGAAGATCGACCTGTTTGTCCGGTTTTGAACCACTCGAACGGTCCCCTACCAAAGTCGGCCCGGAAAACGGCTTCGCCGCGACGCCCGTCTCCGGGCATGCTGACGGCCATGCTCATCCGCCGCGAAACCCCCGACGACCGGACCGCCGTGCACGTCGTGCACTCGGAAGCCTTCCGCCGCGAGCCGGGCGTGACTCCCGTCGAAGCCCCGCTCGTCGACGACCTGCGCGCCGACGGCGACCTGATCGGCGCGCTGTCGTTCGTCGCGGTCCGCGACGGCGAGGTCGTCGGGCACGTCTGCTGCAGCCCGGCGCGGCTCGGCGACGACACCGGCGTCTCGGTCGGCCTCGGCCCGCTCGGGGTGCTGCCCGCGCACCACCGGACCGGCGTCGGCTCGGCGCTGGTGCACACAGTCCTCGGCGCGGCCGACGCCCTGGGCTACGGCCTCGTCGTCCTGCTCGGCTCGCCGGTGTACTACGCGCGCTTCGGGTTCGTGCTGGCCTCGACGCTCGGCGTCACGCCGCCGGAGCCGGGGTGGGCCGAGCACTTCCAGGCCCGCCCGCTCGCGGAGTACAACGCAACGCAGCAAGGCGCGTTCGAGTACGCGCCGGCCTTTTCCCGGATCTGAACAAGGAGCCCGCACGCATGTACGCACCCCGTTCGTCGGTCGGTGTCCGGATCAACCGCGAGCAGCCGCCGTCCCGGCTGCGCGAGCTGGCGCAGCAGGCCGAGGCGGCCGGGCTCGACGAGCTGTGGCTGGTCGAGGACTGCTTCTGGGCGGCCGGGATCGCGACGGTCGCCACGGCCCTGGCGACGACGTCGACGATCAAGGTCGGCATCGGCGTCATGCCGGTGGTGGCGCGCAACCCGGCGATCGCGGCGATGGAGCTCGCGGCGCTGGCGGAGCTGCACCCGGGCCGGCTGATCGCGGGCTTCGGCCACGGCGTCCCGTCGTGGATGAAGCAGATCGGCGCGTACCCGGCGTCCCCGCTGGCGGCGCTGGAGGAGACGCTCGCCGCGGTCCGGCGCCTGCTGGCGGGCGACCGCGTCTCGGTGTCCGGCCGGCACGTCTCGCTGGAGGAGGTGGAGCTGGTGTTCCCGCCGGCCTCGCCGCCGCCGCTGGTGGCGGGCGTGCGCCGCCCGAAGTCCCTGGCGATCGCGGGCGCCACGGCGGACGGCACGATCCTCGCCGAGCCGTCCCCGCCGGAGTACGTCCGCTCGGCCCTGGCGGCCATCGCACCCGGGCGTTCGGTGGCGGGCGCCCCGGCGAACCACACGGTGGTGACGTACAACTGGCTGGCCCTGGGCGACCCCGAGCGAGCCCGGCTGACGGTGGCGGAGTCGCTCACGCCGGGAGCACGGGTGCAGGTGGAAGGCCTGCCGTTCGCCGACGAGCTGCTGGCCCTGGTGGACTCGACGTCCACAGTGGACGAACTGGCGGCGGGCCTGCGTCCGGAGTGGATAGAGCAACTGGCCGTGTGCGGCGATCTGCCGTCGTGCGTGGCGCGGGTCCGCGCGCTGCACGAAGCCGGGAGCGGCTCGGTGGTGCTGCTGCCGTTGCCGGAGGAGCCCCCGGAGGAGGGCATCGAGGCCGCGGGCCAGGTGGCGGCCGCCTTGCGCGCCTGACGACCCCGGTTGTCCACAGCCCGGCGGCACTGTGGACAACCAGGCCGGGCCGAGGCGGTTTCCGACATTCCGTCGGACACCCCCGATACGCTGGAAGCGGGGCCGGTCCCCCGGAGAGGGCGGGGGCTGCTTTGGGGGCCGAGCTCCGCGGAAAAGGGGTTCGCCGGGCGCGGGCCGCGTGTGAGGATCGGGTCATGCCCGTCGACCCGCACCTCTTGCCGGCCTTCATCGCCACCACCATAATCGCGATGGTCGTGCCGGGGCCGGACATGCTGTTCGTCCTCGGCTGCGGCATGCGCGGTGGGCCGCGGGCCGGGCTGCTCGCCACCGCCGGGGTCGCCACCAGTGAGGCGATCCACGTCGCCGTCGCGGCGGCCGGGCTCGCCGCCTTGTTCGCCGCCGTGCCCGTGGCCTTCACCGTCGTGCGGGTCGTCGGCGCCGCTTACCTCATCCACCTCGGCGTCCAGGCCATCCGCAAGCGCAAGGCCATCCCCGACGACACCGCCCCCGGCACCGAACGCGCCTACCTCTCGGGACTGCTGACCAACCTCCTGAACCCGAAGATGGTCACCTTCACCATCGCGTTCCTCCCCCAGTTCGTCGACCCCGCTCTCGGGCGCGTCGGGCTGCAGTTCGCGATCCTCGGCGCGATCATGATCGTGTTCGAGTTCCTCGTCGACGGCGCCGTCGGTGTCCTCGCCGGCCGCATCGGTGGCTGGCTGCGCCGCAAGCGCAAGGCCCGGCAACGCCTCGAAGTCGCCACCGGCGGCATCTTCATCGGCCTCGGCGTCCGGCTGGCCCTCGACCACTGACCGTGGGGTAGTGCCTGCGCTACCCCGAAGTCGGCGGCCCGCCCCAGGGTGACGAGCCCCGGACCCGGCCAGGATCCGTGTCATGACCAAGAAAACCACAGCCGTCCTCGCCGCCGCGGCCATCGTCACGCTCCTCGCCCCCGCGACCGCCGACGCGGCCCAGCCGGACCCCGTCCGCGCGCTGACGCAGGCGGCGCATCCGTTGCGCACCACCGAACCCGGCTGCGACACCGCCGACCTGCGGGCCCTCGGCGCGATGATCGGCGACGCCCAGGTGACCGGCCTCGGCGAAGCGACCCACGGCTCCCACGAGTTCTTCGCCATGAAGGAACGGCTCTTCCGCTACCTCGTCGAGGAGAAGGGCTTCACCACCTTCGCCCTCGAAATGAGCTGGTCCGCCGGCCTCCGGATCGACGAGTTCCTCCAGACCGGAAACGGTGACGCGCGCACCATCACCAAGGCCGCCCTCGCCGGCTCGCCGTGGGACCGCGAGGAGTTCGTCCACCTCGTCGAGTGGATGCGCGACTACAACGTCCACCACCCCGCCCGGCCCGTCCACTTCCTCGGCGACGACCTCAGTGCCCCGACGGTGGACGACGAGTTCTTCGGCCGGGTGACCGGCTACGTCCAGCGGACCCACCCCGAGTCACTGGCCCGGCTGAACGAGCTCTACACCGGCCTGCGCCCGATCGACGACGTCTTCGCCTACCTCGCCAAGCCGCTCGTGGAGCGGCAGCGGCTCGCGGCCCAGGCCCAGGAGGCCGTCGATCTGGTGCAGAGCTTCGGCGACGACTGGGTGGCGCAGGACGCCAGGTCCATCGCGCAGACCGCGAAGTTCCTCACGATCGACCTCGCCGATCCGGCCTCGGTGGCGACGTCCCAGCGCTTCCGCGACGAGGTGATGGCGCAGAACGTCGTCTGGTGGCAGCGGCACACCGGCGCCAAGATCCTGCTGTCCGCGCACAACGGCCACGTCGGCTACGTCTCCGGCGATCCCGGGCGGTACCCCAAGACACAGGGCTCGTTCCTGCACGACACGCTGGGCGCGAACTACGTCGCCACGGGCTTCACCTTCGACCGCGGCTCGTTCCTGTCGCAGGACGAAGCCGGTACCTGGCAGAAGTTCACCGTCGGCGCCGCCGGGCCCGGATCGAACGAGGACACCCTCGACCAGGTCCGCTACCAGGACTACTACCTCGACATGCGGTCCGCGCCGGCCGCGGCCCGCGCGTGGCTGGACGTCGCCCGGCCGACGTACGACATCGGGACGGCGTTCCCCGTCGACCCGGCGGACATCGCGCTCGCGCGGTCCTACGACCTGCTCATCCACCTCCACGACGTCCGCGAGGCGGCGATGGCTAGGTCTTGAGGTTGTTGCGGGCCAGGAAGTCCTCGGCGATGTCGAGGGGGTTGCGCTTCTCCTCGGTGAACTCCACGTTCAGCTGGGTGAGCTGGTCGGTGGTCAGCGCCGCCGACACCCGGTTCAGCGCCGCGGCTTCCTGCTCCGACAGCGTCCCCTTCGCGATGAGCGGCACGATGTTCTGCGCCGGGAACATGTTCTTGTCGTCGGTGAGCGGGACGAAGCCGTTCGCCTTGATGGTGGACGACGTGCTGAACAGGTCCGCCACCTGGACGTCGCCGGACTTGAGCGCCGCCACCGTCACCGGGCCGCCGGTGTCGGTGGTCCGGATCTCCTTGAACTCGCAGCCGTAGAGCGCCTTGATCTTGTCCTTCCAGCGGCTGCTCCACTGGCCCGGCCCGCCGAACACGAGTTCGCCGCAGCGCTTTCCCAGGTCGGAGAACGTCTTCACGCCGGAAGACGCCAGCTGCGGCCCGACGACCAGCAGGTCCTTGTCTTCGGCGGGCGCCTGGTCCAGCACCTCGAACCCGGCCGGCACCTTCTGCTTCAGCTGCGTGTAGACGTCCTGCGGGGTGGTCGCCTGGGTGTCCTTGTCGAAGTACCGCAACAGGTTCCCGCTGTAGTCCGGCACGACCGACAGCGACTTGTCCTGCAGCGCCTTGACGACGACCTCGCGGCTGCCCACCGGCGGCCGCACGGTGACGTTCTCCGCGCCCGCGTTCTTCAGCGCCCCGGCGTAGATCTGGGCCAGCAGCAGGCTTTCCCCGACGTCGGACGCGCCGATGATGATGTCGCCGTTCGAGCCGCCCTCACCACCACCGGCGAGCGGGTTGCCGCAGCCCGCGACCAAGACCGCGACGGCGATCAGACCGGCCAGCCGTTTCATGCCGTCACCTTCTTGCCGGTCGCCGCCGCCGTCGCCAGCCGGACCCCCTTGGGGACCAGCGCGCGGTTCAGCAGCGCGAACAGGACGTCGAGCACGATCGCCAGCAGTGTGGTCAACAGCGCGCCGGCGATCACCTCGGAGTAGTCCAAAATGGCCAGTCCGTCGAGCAGGAACCGGCCCAGGCCACCGAGTCCGACGTACGCGGCCACGGCGGCGGTCGCCACGAGCTGCAGCACGGCGTTGCGGATGCCACCCAGCACCAGCGGCAGGGAGATCGGCACCTCGACCTTCCAGAGCCGTTGCCAGCCGGTCATCCCGATGCCCTGGGCGGCGTCGACGACGCCGTGGTCGGTCGCCTGCAGCCCGGCGTACGTGCCGGCCAGGATCGGCGGCACGGCCAGCACGACCAGGCCGATGATCGTCGCGGTGACGCTCTCGGTGAAGAGCAGGAACAGGAACGTGACGAGACCCAGCGTAGGCAGCGCGCGGATCGCGTTGCCGGCACTCACCAGCGCGACGCCGCCGCGTCCGGTGTGGCCGACGAACAGTCCCAACGGGACGGCGATCACCAGGGCGATCACCAGCGCCAGCACCGTGTAACCGAGGTGCTCCAGCAACCGCTGCGGGATGCCGTCCGGGCCGGACCAGTGGGCCGGGTCGCCGAACCAGTGGAAGAGATCGGTGATCATGCGACGGCCACCCCCGTGTTCCCGGCGCGTTCCCAGGGTGTCAGCAGGTTCCGCAGGCCGACGAGCAGCAGGTCGACGACCAGGGCCAGCACCAGGGTCAGCACGATGCCGACGACGATCGGCGAGAAGTACTCGCGCTGGAAGCCGTCGGTGAACAGCACACCGAGGCCGCCGGTGCCGATCAGCGCTCCCACGCTCACCAGGCTGATGTTGCTCACCGACGCCACCCGCACGCCGGCCGCGAGCACCGGGACCGACAGCGGCAGCTCGACGGCGAAGAACTTGCGTACGGGCTTGTAGCCGACGGCGGTGGCCGCGGCGATCACCGACGGCGGCACCGCGTCCAGCGCGTCGAGCACCGGGCGCACCAGCAGCGCCGTGGTGTAGATCGTCAGCGCGACGACGACGTTGATGCTGTCCAGGATCTTCGACCCGATCAAGCCGGGGATGACGACGAACAGCGCGAGCGACGGGATCGTGTAGAGCAGGTTGGCCAGCACCATGAGCACCGACCGCGCGGGCGCCCAGCGGTGCCCGAGCCAGCCGGCCGCGATCGCCAGCACGACGCCGATGACCAGCGGCAGCAGCGCGAGGTAGACGTGGTCACCGAGGTCGCCGAGGATCTGCTCGCGGTTGTTGCCGCTGCCCAGGTACCGCCCGAGCTCGTCGAAGAAGTTCATGACGCCTGCGGGGTCGCCTCGATCACATCGAGCACTTGACGAGCGAGCACCCCGCCGAGCACGCGGTGGTCGTCGTCGACGACCACGCCGAGGCTGGCGGGCGACGACAGCGCGGCGTCGAGCGCGCCGCGGATCGGGGTGCCGCGGATCCACAGTGAACCGCCGGCGACGAGGTCGTCTTCGGACAGTGCGCCGTCCACTGTGGAGTTCGGCGGCAGCCAGCCGCGCGGCTGCTTGTCGGCGTTGACGACGAGTCGCCAGCCGTCGCTCGCGGAGACCGGAGAGCCGATCTCGACCAGCTCGAGGTCCTTGATCTCGACGCCGTCGGCGGAGAGGAACGACAGGCCGCGGTAGCCGCGGTCACGGCCGACGAACGACGCGACGAAGTCGTCCACCGGGTGGCGCAGCACGTCGGCGGGGGTGCCGTACTGGGCGAGCTTGCCGCCGACGCGCATGACCGCGACCTTGTCGCCGAGCCGGACGGCCTCGTCGATGTCGTGCGTGACGAACACGATCGTCTTGCCCAGCTGCGACTGCAGCCGCAGCAGCTCGTCCTGCAGGCCTTCGCGCACCACCGGGTCGACCGCGGAGAACGGCTCGTCCATCAGCAGCACCGGCGAGTCCGCGGCGAGCGCGCGGGCGACGCCGACACGCTGCTGCTGGCCGCCGGAAAGCTGGGCCGGGTACCGCTTGCCGACCTCGACCGGCAGGCCGATGGTCTCCAGCAGCTCGGCCGCCCGCTTGCGTGCCTTCGCCTTGTCCCAGCCGGACAGCAGGGGCACGGTGGCGATGTTGTCCAGGACCGTCCTATGTGGAAAGAGCCCGGCGTGCTGGATGACGTAGCCGATGCCCCGGCGCAGCAGGGCCGGGTCGCCTTCGGCGACGTCCTTGCCGTCCAGCAGCACCTGGCCGCCGGTGGGCTCGATCATCCGGTTGATCATCCGCAGCGACGTCGTCTTGCCGCAGCCGGACGGGCCGACGAACACGGTGATCGTGCCGTCCTCGACCGTCAGGTTCAGCTTGTCGACGGCGACCGTCCCATCGGGATACTGCTTGGTCACGTCGCGGAATTCGATCGTCACTTGCCCACTCCCCGTGTCAGGTCCAATCGACCGTAGCCGAGTCGGCGGTGGTTGGCACGCTGTTCCGGCAGGTGGAGAGCGGGCGCCTAAGCTCGTGGCCCGTGAAGGCACTCGACGACGTCCTCGCCGCGCACGGCGTCGGCGTCCGCCCGTTGTACCGCGTCATCGACCTGCTGCGCACCGGCGACCACGACCTCGGTGAGCTGGTCCGGCTGAGCACGGCGCCGCGGCGCAGCGTGGAGGACGTCCTCGCGGCGCTGGGCGACGACCTCGACCGCAGCGGCGACCGGCTGCGCCTGTCCCCCGGCGTCGCCGCGTCGTACCTGCGCTACAGCGTCCCCCGCTACGCCGACCCGCTCGACGAAGCCGTGGCCACGCACGAGTTGCTGCCGAAGGTCGCCGAGTGGGTGGCCGAGGTGCCGGCGCCGCTGGCCGCGCTCGACCACGTCCAGGCCACGCCGGAGACGGTGCTGCGCCGCGCCCTGTGGCTGGACGCGCGTTACGACCTGGCATCCGCGCGGCTGCTGTTCCTCGGCGACCACGACCTGACGTCGCTGGCGGTGCGGGCGGTCTGCCCGGCGGCGGATCTGACCGTCGTCGACCTCGACGAGCGGGTGCTCGCCTACCTGGACGACCGCGCCGCCGGGGAGATCAAGACCGCGCACGCGGACCTGCGCGTCGGCCTGCCGCCCGCCGTGACCGGGCGCGCCGACCTGGTGTTCAGTGACCCGCCATACACGCCGGAGGGCATGGGCCTGTTCGCCGCGCGCGGGGTGCAGGCGCTGCGGGAGCCGAGCGAGGGGCGGCTGCTGTTCGCCTACGGCTACAGCCCGCGGCACCCGGCGCTGGGCGCGCAGGTGCAGCGCTCGCTGGCCACGCTCGGGCTGACGTTCGAGGCGATCCTGCCGGGCTTCAACAGCTACTTCGGCGCGCAGGCGATCGGCAGCGCGGCGGACCTGTACGTCTGCCAGCCGACGGCGAAGGCCAAGAAAGTCCGCAGTGGCAAGGCGATCTACACACACGGGCCGCAGTCGGTCGAGGCGGCCGGGACAAAACCGGCGCTGCTGGAGAAGCTGAAGGAGATCGCCGTCGCGAGCGGGCTCTCGTTCGAGTCGCGCCCGGTGGACTGGTCGATCTCCGGGCCCGAGGGCGACGCGATCGCGATGGACCTCTCGGCCGACCCCGGCCCGTGGCTGCTGCGCACGCTGCTGGGCACGAACGCCCGGCGGCTCGCGTTGCTGCTGCCGAACGCGCACCCGGACCTGGCGGACCAGGCGTCCCAGACGGCCCTTGCGGCCCTAGTCGCCGGCAAATACACGCTGCGGTACCTGCGGAGCACGCCGGACAACCGCCACGCGGTGGTCGTCGCGGACGCGGTGGAGCACCAGTCGGAGGTGCTGACCCGCGCCCACGCCCGCCTGGCGAACGTCTCCCTCGACGTCCCCCCGGACCTGCAGGACCTGCGCCTGGTGGATGTCCCCCGCCACCGCTTGCCGGCTCTGCTGGGTCTCTGAACGCGCCAAAAGCGGCACTTTCACGTGAAAGTGCCGCTTTTGACAGGGACTGTCAGGCGGTGACGCCGTCCGCTTCCGCGGCCTTCGCCACCGCGGCCGCGACCTCGGGGGCCACGCGCGGGTCGAGCGGGCTCGGGACGATGCGGTCCGGGCCCAGGTCGTCCATCGCGACCGAGACGATCGCCTCGGCGGCCGCCAGCTTCATGTTCTCCGTGATCGCCCGGGCGCCGGAGTCCAGCGCGCCGCGGAAGACGCCGGGGAACGCCAGCACGTTGTTGATCTGGTTCGGGAAGTCGCTGCGCCCGGTGGCCACGATCGACGCGTAGCGCGCCGCGACCTCCGGGTGCACCTCCGGGTCCGGATTGGACAGTGCGAACACGATGCCGCCGCCCGCCATCCGGCCCAGCAGCGTCTCGTCGATCGTCGCGCCGGACAGGCCCAGGAAGACGTCCGCGCCTTCGAGCGCCTCGGCGAGGCCACCGGACAGGCCGGCCTTGTTGGTCGTCGAGGCCAGCTGCGCCTTGACCGGGTTCAGGCCGTCGCGGCCGGTGTGGATGATGCCGCGCGAGTCGAGCACGGTGACGTCGCCGATGCCGGCCCCCTGCAGGATCCGCGCGCAGGCCACGCCCGCCGCGCCGGCGCCGGAGATGACCACGCGCTGGTCGGCGATCGCCCGGTCCAGCACCAGGTTCGCGCCGCGCAGCGCGGCCAGCGTGACGATCGCCGTGCCGTGCTGGTCGTCGTGCATGACCGGGCAGTCGAGCGCCTCCTTGAGCTTGTCCTCCAGCTCGAAGCAGCGCGGCGCGGAGACGTCCTCCAGGTTGACCGCGCCGTACGACGGGCGCAGCCGCACCAGGGTCTCGACGATTTCGTCGACGTCGGTGGTGTCCAGCACCAGCGGGATCGAGTCGAGGCCGCCGAAGGTCTTGAAGAGCACGGACTTGCCCTCCATGACCGGCAGCGACGCGCTGGCGCCGATGTCGCCGAGGCCGAGCACCGCGGTCCCGTCGCTCACCACCACGACCAGCCGGTCCGCCCACGTGTACCGCTTGGCCTTGGCGGCGTCCTCCGCGATCGCGCGGCTCACCTTCGCCACACCGGGGGTGTAGGCGATCGAAAGGTCACGCGGGCTGGAAATCGGGCGGGTGGCCGCCACCGAGAGCTTGCCGCCCTCGTGCCCGGTGAAGATCTCGTCGTCGGTGACCGGCGCAACAGTGCCGGTGGGGTCGTTCATGGGGTTTCCTGTCGTCGTTTCCGTGTTTCCCTCAGTAGGAATGACGGAACTCGCGGTTCGAACGTGGGTCACTGGAATTCTCCTGGGCCTGCGAGCGGGGGGACCAGGCAGCAGGCGAAGGCACGCCCTCTTACCTGGGCTTCTCCTCCGGCACGGCAGCCCAGCGCGGTAGCGCCGGCCTGTCGGCGAAGCGTCCATGCGGCCATCGGTGCCGTGGGTGTGGCGATGGCCGCGGACGCGGCGGTCCCGTCATTGTGACAGGAGCGGTGCCGCCGGTGACCCCTCGGTGCGGCTGAGGTCACACATTCGCCGGTTTTCCCCAATTCCCAAGACGTCCGTCCGGTTTTCTTGGCGCCCGATATGGTGACGCCATGCAATTCCGCCGGCTGAGCGTCCCGGACGCCTTCGAGTTCACCCCCCGGGCGTTCCCCGACGACCGGGGCCTGTTCACCGCCCCCTTCCAGGAAGACGTCTTCCGCGCCGCCGTCGGCCACCGCCTGCGGCTCGGCCAGTCCAACCACAGCGTCTCCAAGCGCGGCTCGATCCGCGGTGTCCACTTCGCCGACACCCCGCCCGGCCAGGCGAAGTACGTCTACTGCGCCCGCGGCTCGCTGCTCGACGTCGTCGTCGACGTGCGCGTCGGCTCGCCGACGTTCGGCGAGTGGGACGCCGTCCGCCTCGACGCCGACTCGTTCAACGCCGCGTACCTCGCCGAGGGCCTCGGCCACGGCTTCATCGCGCTCGAGGACGACACGGCGATGGCCTACCTCTGCTCGGAGCCGTACAACCCGACGGGCGAGCACGGGATCAACCCGCTCGACCCGGCGCTGAACCTGCCCTGGCCCTCGGACATCACGCACATCCTGTCCGGGAAGGACCGCACCGCGCCGACACTGGCCGAGGCGAAGGACCGCGGCCTGCTCCCGGCGTACGACGACTGCGTCGCCTACTACGACAAGCTGCGCTCGAACGACTGACCGCCACCCGGACCGGGACCGGTGGTCCCCTTGCGAATTTAGTAAGCGCGCATATAGTCTGCTCGCATGGCACTTTACGAGTACGCGCACACCGAGACGTCCACCGCTCCCGCCGCCGCGATCTGGCCGCTCTGGGCGGACACCGCCCGCTGGCCGGAGTGGGACGCGGGCGTCCGGTCGGTGGTCCTCGACGGCGCGTTCGCCGTCGGCACCAGCGGCACGATGACCATGGACGGCCTGCCGCCCATCCCGTTCACCCTGACCGAGGTCACCGCCGGCCGGAGCTTCACCGACGAGACGCGGCTGCCGGACGCGCTGCTGCGGTTCGAGCACGTCCTGACCGAGGTCGAGGGCGGCACGGAGATCACCTACCGCGTCACCGTCGACGGGCCGCCGGAACTGGGGCCGCAGGTCACCGAAGACACTCCGGACGCCATGCGCGCGTTGGCCGAGCTCGCTGAGACAAGCTTGCGGGTATGACCGCCCCGGAGTCCCGCCTGCCCGGCCCCGAACGCAGCCCCGGCTTCCTGCTGTGGCGCGTGACGCTGGCCTGGCAGCGGGCGATGCGGGCCGCGCTGGCCCCGCACGACCTCACGCACGTCCAGTTCGTGCTGCTGACCGCCACGTGGTGGCTCACCCGCTCGGGCGAGGCGCCGACCCAGCGGCAGCTGGCCGAACAGGCCGGTACCGACACGATGATGACCAGCCAGGTCGTCCGCAAGCTCGCCGAGCGGGGGCTCATGGAGCGTGCGGACGACCCGGCCGACGCCCGCGCGAAGCGGCTCCAGATCACCGCGCCGGGCCTGGAACTGGTCGCGAAGGCACTGAAGGACGTCGAGGCCGCCGACGCGTCGTTCTTCGACGGCGTCGGCAGCGATTTCACCGACTCGCTGGCGAAGCTCAGCCCTTGACGTCTTCGGCGAGGACACGCTCGATGTTGCGCTCGGCGAGCGCCGTGATCGTCACGAACGGGTTGACGCCCGTGCTGCCCGGGATCAGCGAGCCGTCGGTGACGTACAGGTTCCGGTAGCCCTTCACGCGGCCGTAGTCGTCGGTCGCCTCGCCCAGCACCACCCCGCCGAGCGGGTGGTAGGTGAAGCGGTTCTCGAACGGGCGCGTGTCGCCGAAGAGGTCGTAGCGGTAGATCGTCTTGTTCGCCCGGTTGATCTTGTCGAACAGCGCTTTCGCGGCGTCGATCGACGGCTGCCCCTGCGACGCCGTCCAGTGCAGCTTCGCCGAGTCGCTCGCGGCGTCGTAGGTGAAGTGGCCGCGCTCGGGGTTCTTGGTGATCGCCAGGTAGAGGCTCACCCAGGTCTCGATGCCGGCCGGTACCGGCGCGATCTCGGCGAAGGCCGGGTGCACCGGGTCGGCCCAGTTGTCGATGCCGAGCGCGGGCATGCCGGACTGCAGGCTGCCGGTGGTGTCCCAGAGGTGGTTGGCGCGCCCGAGCATGACGTTGCCGTTGGTGCCCCAGCCCTGCCCGACGCGCTCGTCGAGCGCCGGGAGCCGCCCGGTGTCGCGGGCGCGCACCAGCAGCTCGGTCGAGCCGAGGCTGCCCGCGCCGAGGAACAGGTGCTTCGTGGTGACGTGCTTGGTCGCGAGGACCGTGCCGTGCTCGTCGCTCTCGCGTACGACCAGCGTGTACGCGCCGTCGGCCTGCTGGATGATCTCGCGGACTTCGTGCAGGGTCTGGATCGTCACGTGGCCGGTGCCGAGCGCGGCGGCGAGGTAGGACTTGTCGAGCGAGCGCTTCCCGTGGTTGTTGCCGTAGATGACTTCGGACGCGTCGGCCGAGCGCGCGACCGTGCCCGCCTCTTCGCGGCGCAGGTAGTCCATGTCGTAGACGCTGGGCACGAACACCGTGCCGAACCCGGCCTTGCGCGCGGCTTTCCGCGAGACGCGGGCGTACTGGTAGGACCTGCACGTCTCGAACCACCGCGGGTCGACGACGTTGACCCCGAGGCCGGCCCGGGCCCGCGGGAAGTACTTGCCGTACATATCTTCGGCATCGACCCGCGGCAGGATCTCCTCGAAGTAGGACCGCTTCGGCGTCACCGCCATCGCGCCGTTGACCAGCGAGCCGCCGCCCACACCACGGCCGAGGTAGACGGCCATGTCACCGTGGTTCACACGGTCGAGCACACCGGCGTAGCGCTTGATGTCGCGGTTGGCGAGGTCGAGCCAGAGGAACGACGCGAGCGGCGCCTCGGTGCGGTCCTTGAACCACATCGACCGTTCGTCCGGGGTGAGCATCGGGCAGAAGACCTTGCCGTCCGCGCCCGGCGTCGTCCACAGGCGGCCCATCTCGAGCATCAGGGTCGGGACCCCGGCCTCGCCGAGCCGCAACGCCGTCACGGCGGCGCCGTAGCCGGTGCCGATGACCACGGCCGGGACGTACTCCGGCAGCGGCGCGGCGCTCGCGGTCCGGGTCGAGACGGTGGTCAGCCCGAGTGCGGCGGCGGAACTCAGTGCGGAGAGGCCGAGGAAGCGGCGGCGGGTGAAGGGGGACATGATCACGATCGTGACGGATCGAGTGAACGGTGTTAACTAAATGGACTCGGTTTCACCCGGTCGAGCGAAATTTCGGGTCTTCCCCTGGGGGCGATCCCGGATGTCCCGCGCGGCCGTCCTCGCCAGGCTGACTCCCATGAAACTTCTCGCACTGGCCGCGGCCGGGGTCGCCGTGGCCGCACTGGGGTCCACCCTCGCGTTCGCCTCGCCGGCACGCGCCGACGAGCTGCCGACGTTCGACTTCACCAACTGCCCGGCCCCGCCCGCCAACGCCGACCCCGGCACGTGGCGCTGTGAAGCCTTTGTCTCCCAAGGAAAACTGACCATCGACGGCCACGAGATCCCGCTCGGGGAACTGCGGCTGACCTTCAGCGAAGGCCGGATCAACGGCCAGTACGCCCAGGCGTTCGGCGCCCTGCGGCACGCACCGGCGCGCGTCCCCGGCCTGCCCGGCACGACGATCCAGTTGCGCTACGGCGGTTTCTCGGACTTCCTGAGCGACGAGGAGCGCCGCGGCGAGCTCGACGTCTACGCCGTGGTGCGGAACCCGTTGCTGGGCAAGGACTGCAGCATCGGCACCGCGGCCGAGCCGTTGCACACGGTCGTCCACGACGACCCGGCGATCCCGCCCACCGTGATCTCCCAGAACCCGATGACGGCCCACCTCGGCGTCATCGACCCGGACCTGGCCCTTCCGGCCACGCAGGGCTGCGGCCCGCTCGGCAAGCTCGTCGACCGGCGCCTCGGCCTCCCGTCGCCGGCCGGCGAGAACACGTTCCAGCAGGCGTCGTACGTCCAGTACAAGGCGCTCTGAGCCCCGCCGCGGCGGTCGTGGGGGTCCGGCCGGGTTCCGGCCCGACCGGGCGCTCACGACCGGAGAGCCGCAGCAGGCTTCTTCGGGGTCACCCAGATGGTGATGGTCCCGGTGACCACCGGCTTGCCGTGCGCGTCGGAAATGGTCACCGGGACCGGGAGCTCGAAACCCTCGTCGCCGAACTCCGGCAGTTCCGGCAGCGACGCCACCGCGCGCAGGCCCGTCTCGGCCTTCGCGACGTACCGGACGTCCATGCCCTTCGGCAGCCAGCGGTGCGTCGGGGGAACGGTCGCCTCGGCGAGCATGCCCATCGCGATCTCGGCGAGGTTGCAGGCCGCGATCGCGTGGAACGTGCGGATGTGGTTGTAAACACCCCACCACTTCGGGGCACTCACCTCGCAGTGCCCGGGACGCAGCTCGCGCACGGACGGCAGCACCGTGCCGAAGTAGGGCACGCGCAGGCACATCGCCGCGCTGAACAGCTGTTTTCCGCCCGGCTTGGCGGCCAGCTTGTGCCACAGCGCGAACGTCGGCGTCTCGGCCATCCAGATCTCCTCAGGCTTAACTACTGACCAGTAGCCAAGCACGCGCCCGGCCGCGGCGCAAACCTCCGCCTATAGTCGGCGCGTGGCAAATCGGCTGTTCCTCCTCCGCCACGGCCAGACCGAATGGTCGGTCGACGGGCGGCACACCGGACGCACGGACATCCCGCTGACCCCGGCCGGCGAAGGCCAGGCCCTCGCGGCGGGAGGCACGCTCCGGAGCCTGCTCGGCGGGCCGTCGCTGGTGCTGTCGAGCCCGCGCAAGCGCGCGCTGCGCACGGCCGCACTGGCCGGCTTGCGCGTCGACGAGGTCACCGAGGACCTCTCCGAGTGGGACTACGGCGACTACGAGGGCATCACGACGCCCCAGATCCGCGAGACCGTGCCGGGCTGGACGGTGTGGACGCACCCGGTCCTCGGCGGCGAGAGCGCCGAGGAGGTCAGCGCCCGCGCGGACCGGGTCCTCGAGCGCGCCCGCCGCGACACCGAGGCGGGCGACGTGATCCTGGTCGGTCACGGGCACTTCAGCCGGGTCATGGTGGCCCGCTGGGTGGGCCTGCCCGCGACGTCCGGTGTCCACTTCGGACTCGACGCGGCGGGCATCGCGGTGCTCGGCGACGAGCGCGGCGAACCCCAGATCGAACACCTCAACCTGCCGCCCTCACTGGAGGACTGACGTGCCCGACGACCGCATCCGCCGCATCCGGCCCGACGACGTCGAGGCCGCCGTCGGGCTGGTCTACGCCCTCGCGGAGTACGAACGCGCCCCGGACGAGTGCCACCTGACGGCGGAGCAGCTGCACGAGGCCCTGTTCGGCGACGCGCCCAAGCTGTTCGGGCACGTGGCCGAGGTGGCCGGCGAGATCGTCGGGTTCGCGGTCTGGTTCCTGAACTTCTCGACCTGGCGCGGTGTGCACGGCATCTACCTGGAGGACCTGTTCGTCCTCCCGGCCCACCGCGGCTCGGGCCTGGGCAAGGCGCTCCTGGCGACGCTCGCGGCGGAGTGCGTCGCGAACGGCTACGGCCGGCTGGAGTGGTCGGTCCTCGACTGGAACCCGGCGACGGAGTTCTACAAGGCCCTCGGCGCGGTCCCGATGGACGAGTGGACCGTGAACCGCCTCACCGACGAGCCGCTGAAAGCCCTCGCCGCCCAGGCCTGACTCAGCTGGTCTGCCGCGGCCCTCGTGAGTGGTTAGGGCGGTTCTAACCGCCCTAACCACTCACGAGGGATCAGTCCTCGTCCTGGCCTTCGCGTTCGGCGCGCCGGCCGGCGAGGCCACCGCGCTCGGCGGCTTCCGTCTCCGTCTCGCCCTCGCGCAGGCCCAGGGCCCAGGCGCGGGACGGGGCGCGGAACAGCAGCACCAGCGTCACGATGCCGAACAGGGCGATCGGCACGCCCCACACCGGCTCGCCGGACGGGCCGAGCAGGTACCAGCCGAGGCCGACCACGATCAGCGCGATCACCACGCCCGGCGAGCGCGCCCACGTCTGGCCGAGGACCAGCCCGGCCGACGCGGCGAGGAACGCCAGCGCCACCACGATGAACGTGCCGGACTCCACGTAGACGTTGTTGCCCGGCTGCGCCGGCGACCCCAGGCCGTTGACCAGCACGATCACCCCGAAGACCAGCAGGGCCAGCGAGGGCACCGCGACGACCACGCCGGCCAGCCGGACCTCACGGGGAGCGGGCGAGACCTTCACAGCGGGGACCTTCCGGAGGCGACAACCGAGGTGCTTTGCGGGAGCACAGTGGACTCGACCAGGGCGAGTCACCGTGCGTGAGCTGATTCGATCGTATGCCACCCGGTCGGCCGTTTTCGCGGGACCGCCCGGGCGTCGAAAATTCAGGTGTCGTCGATGAGCGGGCGGTCGGCCCGGGTGCACTTGTCACGACGAGCGGACAACTCGTCACGCGAAGGAGGGCCGCCCGGCACAGGGTCACAGGTGCTGTTCGGAGCGTTGCCGGACCGGTGCTTCCGGTCACCTTGCGCCGCTGAGAGGTTCTCGGGGCGGTGGGCGTCACCTACCCTGCGGTAGTGCGCGCAATCCTCGTCGTGAACCCCCAGGCCACCTCGACCACCGCCGGTGGCCGGGACGTCCTGGCCCACGCGCTCGCCAGCCAGGTCAAGCTCGACGTCGTCGAAACCGACTACCGCGGCCACGCGATGGCCGTCGCGCGCTCGGCCGCGCGGGACGGGATCGACCTGGTCGTGGCCCACGGCGGCGACGGCACGGTCAACGAGGTCGTCAACGGCCTGCTGGCCGACGCCGACGGAGATCCCACCCAGATCGGGCGCGTTCCGGCCCTAGGTGTCGTGCCCGGTGGTTCGGCCAACGTGTTCGCCCGCGCTCTCGGTATTTCGGCCGATCCCGTCGAGGCCACCCACCAGCTGCTCAACGCGCTGGAGAACGACCGCTCGCACCGCGTCGGGCTCGGCTTGGCCGACGGGCACTGGTTCACCTTCAACTCCGGCCTCGGCTGGGACGCCGACGTCGTCGGCCGCGTCGCGAAGCGCCGGGGCAAGCAAACGACCGCCGGCCTCTACATGAGGGCCGCCGTCCGCTCCTACTTCCGGCCGCCGCTGGGCCGGCCGGCCCTCACGATCCGGATCCCGGGTGAGGAACCCGCCGAAGCGTTGACCGCTTTCGTGTCGAACACCGATCCGTGGAGTTACCTGGGCGAGCGTCCGGTCCACCTCAACCCGGGTTGCTCGTTCGAGACGGGATTGGGCCTGTTCGCGTTGAACGGTCTGGGGTTGCCCACGGTGTTCAAGCATGTACGCCGTGCTTTGGCTACGAAGAGCAACCAAAAAGGCAAACGTCTCGTGCGTCACGACGACCTGCCGATGATCCGCATCGACGCAGCTGAACCGGTAAACTTCCAGGTGGACGGCGACCTCGTCGGCCAGCGGACCAGAGTGGAGTTCTTCAGCGTCCCGGATGCACTCACAGTGATCGTGTGACGACGGGACAGCTGATCGCCTGCGGCAAAGTGCAATCTGCCGTTCGTCGACCCAGAAGCTCCACTCACCGCATCAGCCTTCCCTTCGGGCGGCTGTTTCGGAGAGAAACCGCAGGTCAGACGTGTCGCTCAGCCGGGTGAGCTGACTCACCGATCTTCAAGAAACACTTGTCCAACGCAGTGCTTCGTGAAAGCATTCACAAGCACCCAAGAACACGACCGCCATGACGACTGTGGCGCGGCTCTCTCCCGCGCCATATGAAGGAGCTCACGAACATGGACTGGCGCCACGACGCGGCCTGCCGAGACGAGGACCCCGAGCTGTTCTTCCCGGTGGGAACCAGCGGTCCTGCTCTGTCGCAGGTTAGTCAGGCCAAGGCCGTGTGCCACCGCTGCACCGTCGCATCCGACTGCTTGGCCTGGGCTCTGGCCAGCGGTCAGGACGCCGGCGTGTGGGGCGGCATGAGCGAGGACGAGCGACGCGCAGTCAAGCGCCGCCGCACGCACATCGGCACGCGTACCAACGCCTGATTTTTCATCCAGCTACATCGCATCAAGCTACACCCGAGCCACGTAGGCGATTCGCCCGGGCTGGCACCGTTGTGTCCAGGCCTTCTGGGGTGATACCTACCCGGCTCCAGCTTAACAAGTGGGGTGAAACCACCCGGCGACGGGTGCGGTGAAACCTCACCAGGACTTCAAGTCCTCCCGCGAGACGCTGAACGGCCCGGCACCTGCACCCAGGTGCCGGGCCTTCATCGTGTCGTCCCCCCATTCACGCGTGATGTCCCTTCACTCACGCGAAATCCGCACCCGATCACGCCGTCGACGGAAAAATGCCCGGTGTTGATCATCGCGAAACCCACCCGATCGAGCGGGAGGGCCGTTTCAAAGCAATTGATTCAAACCAAGCGCGGGGCCACCGGTCGTGAGGGGCACCTTCAGGGCTTATATGTCCCTGAGGGTGCCCCTCACGACATTCGGTGTCTGCAGTTCAAAGACGGCGGGAAAGCGGAATCCGCAGCGCCGCTTCCGTCCCGGTCGCCCGGGTCGCCGACGCCTCCGCGCGCACCTTCCGCAGGGAAAGCGAGCCGCGCAGCTCCGACTCCACCAGGGTGCGGACGATCTGCAGCCCCAGGCCGTCGGACCGCTCCAGCGAGAACCCCGCGGGCAGGCCGCGGCCGTTGTCGCGGATGACGACGTCCAGCCAGCGCGCCGAGCGCTCCACGATCAGCTCGACCTTGCCCGACCGGCCGGCCGGGAAGGCGTGCTCGATGGCGTTCTGCACCAGTTCGGCCAGCACCATCACCAGCGGCGTCGCGATTTCCGCGACGACCACCCCGAACGAGCCCTTGCGCGACAGCCCGACCTGCGATTCGGCCGTCGCGACCTCGCCCACCATCGGCAGCACGTTGTCGAGCAGCTTGTCGAGGTCGACGCGCTCGTCGACCGAGATGGACAGCGCCTCGTGGACCAGCGCGATCGACGTCACGCGCCGCACCGACTCGGCGAGCGCGAGCCGCGCCTCCTCCGACGACGTCCGCCGGGACTGCAGGCGCAGCAGCGCCGCCACCGTCTGCAGGTTGTTCTTCACCCGGTGGTGGATCTCGCGGATCGTCGCGTCCTTCGACAGCAACGCGCGGTCACGCCGTTTCACCTCGGTGACGTCGCGGACGAGCACCAGCGCGCCCGCCGCCTGCCCGGCCGGGCGCAGCGGCAGCGCGCGGAACAGCACCACGGCACCGCGCCGTGAATCGGCCTCGGTGCGGCTCGACGGCTTCCCGTCGAGGGCCTCGATGATCCGGTGCGACACCTCGGTCGCGTCGAACGGGTCGCGGATCAGCGACCGCGTCAGCGGCGCCAGGCGCGTGCCGACCAGGTCGGACTCGTGCCCCATCCGGTGGTAGGCGGACAGGCCGTTCGGGCTGGCGAACACGACCGTGCCGCTCGAATCGAGGCGGATCAGGCCGTCGCCCACCCGCGGTGACGTGTGGGTGTCGGTCGCGTTGGTGCCGCTCGGCGGGAACGTGCCGTCGACGATCATCTGGCACAGGTCGCCGGCGCTGCCCAGGTACGCGATCTCCAACGGCGAAGGCACCCGCGGCGCGGCCAGGTTCGTCTCGCGGCTCATCACGGCGACGACGTCGTCGTGGAAGCGCACGGGGATCGCCTCGCGGCGCATCGGCAGGTCGCGGTACCAGTGCGGGTCTTCTTCGCGGCAGATCCGGACGTCGCGCATGGCCTTCGCCAGCTGCGGGTGCTCCTGGACCGTGAACCGCGTGCCGACGACGTCCTCGGGGTGCGCGGTCGGCGCCGTCGTCGGGCGTGCGTGCGCGACGCACACGAAGTCGCCGCCGTCGGGCTGCAGTTCTTCGACCACCGGGACCCAGAGCAGGAAGTCCGCGAAGGACAGGTCGGCCAGCAGCTGCCATTCGGCGACGACGGTCTGGAGGTGGTCCGCGGCCTCCCCGGGGAGGCCGGTGTTGTCGGCGAGCAGTTCGGCGAGCGTCGACACGGTTACTCGACCGTCCCGAGGACGTCGCCCTGCTGGACGCGGTCGCCCTTCGCCACGGCGAGGCTGGTCAGCGTGCCCGCCTTTTCGCTCACGGCAGGCAGCTCCATCTTCATCGACTCCAGGATCAGCACGGTGTCACCCGCGTTCAGCGTGGTG
This sequence comes from Amycolatopsis sp. NBC_00355, assembly GCF_036104975.1. Taxonomy (GTDB): domain Bacteria; phylum Actinomycetota; class Actinomycetes; order Mycobacteriales; family Pseudonocardiaceae; genus Amycolatopsis. The sequence continues at coordinate 5,298,516 of NZ_CP107982.1, forward strand.
CCCGGCTCCGCGACGACCTGGAGCACGGTGCCGACCATTTCGGCCCTGATCTCGGCCATCGACGCCCCTCCTCGCTCTTCGCCGGACCACCCCATCCAACCAGAACGGGACGTCATGACACACTTGAGAGGTTGCCCCCCGCCCGGCAGGCGCCAGCGCCGCGGCCGTGGCCACTTTTTGACGACGAGGAGTAATCATGTCGAAGCGCGCTCGCAAGCGTCGCAGCCGGAAGAAGAACAGCGCGAACCACGGCGGTAAGCCCAACTCCTGAATCCCGGCGTCGGCACGCAAAAGGCCCCCGCACTCCTGCGCGGGGGCCTTCGTCGTGCTCGGGCGCTTCTATTCGGAGCGCTGCTCGATGCTGATCTCGGTGCGCTCGACCGTCACCCCGCCGCGTGACGCGACGGTCTGGCGGATCGACGCGCGCAGCCGGGTCTTCAGCTCGTCCGGGGCCAAGTCGCCGCCGCACTTGCGGTGCAGCAGCTGCTTGATGTGCTCGTCGATGCCGTACTCCTCGAGGCACGGCGGGCAGTCGTCGATGTGCTGGCGGAGCGCGGCGTCCCGCTCCGGGCTGCACTCGCGGTCGAGGAGCAGGTAGATGTCGGCGAGCGCTTCTTCGCACCGGACCTTGTCGGACGCGCCTTCGCACATGTCGTTCATCGCCCGGCCACCTCTTCCTTGGCACCCCGGATGAACCCGCGCTCGCGAGCGACGTCGGCGAGCAGGTCACGCAGCTGGGCGCGCCCGCGGTGCAAACGGGACATCACGGTGCCGATGGGGGTGTCCATGATCTCGGCGATCTCCTTGTAGGCGAAGCCCTCGACGTCGGCCAGGTAGACGGCCAGCCGGAACTCCTCGGGCAGCTTCTGCAGGGCGGCCTTGACGTCGGTGTCGGGGAGGTTGTCCATCGCCTCCACCTCGGCCGACCGCAGCCCGCTCGAGGTGTGGGCCTCGGCCTTGGCGATCTGCCAGTCCGTGATCTCCTCGGTGGGCTGCTGGACCGGCTGCCGCTGCCGCTTGCGGTAGCCGTTGATGTAGGTGTTGGTCAGGATGCGGTACATCCAGGCCTTGAGGTTCGTGCCGGCCTTGAACGACGCGAAGGCGGCGTACGCCTTCAGGTAGGTCTCCTGGACCAGGTCCTCGGCGTCGGCGGGGTTGCGGGTCATCCGCATCGCGGCCGAGTACAGCTGGTCGAGCAGGGGCATGGCGTCCCGTTCGAAGCGCTCTGCGCGCTCCGCCTCGGTCGCTTCTTCCGGCGCTGAACTCTGCGTGCTCGGCAAACCGTTCCCTTCCCGCTCGGCGTCGATGCGCGTGTACGCATACGGCGACGTCGAGTTTACGCGGGGGCCGGGCACACCGCGGGTCGCCGGTGCCTCAGGGCGGCGGCTGCTGCGAGAGCGTGTGGTGGCGAGGGTTGTGGTCACGTCCCGTACAACCGACCGGACTACCCGGGCATTCCCTAGACTTCCGTGCCATGGCTGGCAAGGGCACCCCGGCGACCGCGCTCCTGACGAAGCAGAAGGTGGCGCACACGCTGCACGCGTACGACCACGATCCGCGCGCCGAGTCGTTCGGCCTGGAGGCCGTCGAGGCCCTGGGGCTGGACCGCGCGCGGGTGTTCAAGACCCTGGTGGCGGAGGTCGACGGCAAGCTGACGGTGGGCGTGGTCCCGGTCACCGGCCAGCTGGACCTGAAGGGCCTGGCGGCCGCGGCGGGTGGCAAGAAGGCGAAGATGGCGGACCCGTCGGCCGCCCAGCGGGCGACGGGGTACGTGCTGGGCGGGATCTCACCGCTGGGCCACCGCAGCCGGCTGCCGGTGGTGATCGACGCGTCGGCGGAGAAGTTCGAGACGGTGTTCTGCTCGGCCGGGCGGCGGGGGCTGGAGGTAGAGCTGGCACCCGGCGAGCTGATCCGGCTGACGGGCGCCGTGGTGGCACCGATCGCGGCCTGACCTGCACTGCACCACCAGCCTGCGTAACCCCACCCGTCCCGGGGGCCGGCCCCTCGCGGCCCGAACTCCGGTAGCCGACGATGGAGGATTCGGGGGCGTCGGACGTCCCGGATCCTCCATCAACGACCTTCAGCCCAGCGGGCGCAGCACCCGGGACAACCACTCGGTCGCCGCGCGGGAGACCGTTTCCAGGTCCTTGCCCAGGCTGTGGTCGCCGTCCACCAGCACCAGCTCCTGGTGCGCTCCCACCTTCGGGCGGCCGAACGGGTCGCGCTCCCCCTGGATCACCAGTGTCGGGACCTCGACCGCGTCGAACTCCGGCTGGCGGGTCTTCTCCGGGCGGCCCGGCGGGTGCTCGGGGAACGCCAGGCACAGCACCGCGACCGCCTGGCCGGCCGACGCCGTCCGGCAGGCCACCCGGGCGCCCGAGGAGCGGCCGCCGAAGACGAACGGGAGGCCGTCGAAGCGCTCCGACAGCTCGTCGGCGATCGTCAGCCAGGCCGCGTCCAGCTGGTTCGCCGGGGCCGGCGCGCGGCGGCCCGCGACCTTGTACGGCTGTTCGACGAGCGCCACGTGCACGCCGGCCGCGGTCGCCGCGCGCGTCACCGCGACCAGGTCCTTCGCGCCGAGGCCGCCACCCGCGCCGTGGCCGAGCATCAGCACCGCCACGCCTTCCTCGGCGCAGTGCAGGTAGACCCGGGCCGGGCCGTACGCGGTTTCGATCGGCAGGGCGGTCATGACTTCGGCGCGTCGAAGAGGGCGGCTTCGTGCTGCGGGTCGACGCGGTCGAGCAGTTCGGGCCCGTTGTTGCGGACGTTGTTCACCATGCTCGACACCGGCCGCAGCTCCAGCGACTCGACGATGTCCTCGGGTGTGGGCACCAGCAGGTCGGTGACGTCGTCGCGGTCCGGGTCCAGCCAGCCGTCCCAGTGGGACTGGGGAACGATCAGCGGCATCCGGTGGTGGACGTCGGTGAGCTGCCCGGCCGCGTCGGTCGTGATGATCGAGAACGTGATCAGCGGCGCCGCGTTCTCGTCGTCCTTCGGGTGCCAGCTCTCCCAGATCCCGCCGAACGCGAGCGACGCGTCGCCGGGGCCGGTCATGTAGAACGGCTCCTTCTCCTTGCCCGTGCGGCGCCACTCGAACCAGCCGTCGGCGGGCACCAGGCAGCGGCGGGACACCAGCGCGCGGCGGAACGCCGGCTTCTCGGCGGCCGTCTCGGCGCGCGTGTTGATCATCCGCGAGCCGACGGACGGGTCCTTGGCCCAGAACGGCACCAGGCCCCACTTCATCAGCCGCAGCGAGCGCTCGGCGGGTTCGCCGGAGAGGACCTGGCCCTCGTCGTCGCGCGGGTGCCGCTGCACGACGGTGACCACGTTCTTGGTCGGCGCCACGTTGTGGTCGGTCCGAGCCCGGCCTTCGGTGAGGTCGATCGCCTCGAACTCCTCGATCAGCTTCGCCGGGTCCTTCGTGGCGGCGTAGCGGCCGCACATGGCCAACCTCCTCGTCCGGACATTGCCTGACGACGCCATCGTTACACGCAGGCCAGGGCCCTGGCGAGCGGCATGGGATCATTCGGGTGGCACCGGTGCACAGGAGGCGGACGGTTTGACGCGGAACGACTGGAGCAAGCTGGACGAGTCCGACGTCCGCGTCCGCCCCGGCAAGGGCACCCGGCCCCGCAGCAAGCGCCGTCCCGAGCACGCCGACGCCGTCTCCGCGATGGTCATCGGCAAGGACCGCGGGCGCTGGACCTGCGCGATCGAGGCCGATCCCGGCCGGGTGATCACCACGATGCGCGCCCGCGAGATGGGCCGCACGCCAGTGGTGGTCGGCGACCGGGTCGGGGTGGTCGGCGACGTCTCCGGCAAGCCCGACACCCTCGCGCGCATCATCCGCGTCGACGAGCGCACCAGCTCCCTGCTGCGCACGGCCGACGACACCGACCCGTTCGAGCGGCTGGTCGTCGCCAACGCCGAGCGCCTGCTGATCGTCACCGCGCTGGCCGACCCGCCGCCGCGGACCGGGTTCATCGACCGCTGCATCGTCGCCTGCTACGCGGGTGGCGTCGAGCCGGTGCTGTGCCTGACGAAGGCCGACCTGGCCAGCCCGGACGAGCTCCTCGCGGGGTACGCGGGCCTCGACATCCCGGCGATCGTCTCCCGTCACGACGAAACTCCCGAAGGCCTCGCCGGGATGCTGAAAGACCGCGTGACGGCGCTGGTCGGGCACTCCGGCGTCGGCAAGTCCACCCTGGTCAACCGCCTGGTCCCGGACGCCGACCTGGCCGTGGGCGTGGTGAGCGGGGTCGGGAAGGGGCGGCACACGTCCGTCGCCGCGGTGGCGCTGCCGCTGCCGGACGGCGGCTGGGTGATCGACACCCCGGGCGTCCGGTCGTTCGGGCTGGCCCACGTGACCGCGGACGACATCGTCGACGCCTTCGAGGAGTTCGCCGCGGCCGCCGAGGAGTGCCCGTCGGGCTGCGGGCACCTCGGGCCGCCGGAGGATCCGGACTGCGCGCTCGACGACGTCGTCACCGACGGCCAGGCGGGGGCCGAGCGGCTCGCGTCCCTGCGGCGCCTGCTGGCCTCGCGCGGCGGTCTCGATGTGACGCGCCCCACGGAATCCTGAGACAACCGGGAACCGGCTCCGCATCGTCATCGTCACATCGGTAACCAATCACCCGATCAGGCGATATGCCGAGCGGAAGATCCGACTCTGAGGGGATTCGAATGCGCAAGACCACCCTGGTCGCCGCGGGCGCCGCACTGGTGCTCACGCTGACGGCGTGCAGCGGCAACTCCGCCACCGGCACGGCCCAGCCCGCCGGCGCGGGCAGCCAGTCCCAGGCCGACGGCGGCAGCGGCCTCGCCTCGCCGTTCACCGACGCCATCCAGCTGGCCTCGGCGTCCAAGCAGGGCACCGCGAAGTCGAAGTCGGCGAAGTTCACCATGGAGGGCTCCGCCGCGGGCCAGACCGTGAACGCGACCGGTGCGATGGCCATGGACGGCGCGAACACCAAGTTCTCGATGACCAGCACCGCGGCCGGCGAGACCACCGAGATGCGCATGGTCGACAAGGTCATGTACATCAAGCTGCCCGCCGAGCAGCGGAAGCAGATGGGCACCGACAAGTCGTGGGCCAAGATCTCGGCCGACGGCACCGACCCGATCTCGCAGGCGATGGGGAGCGCGCTGTCGCAGTCGGCGGAGCAGAGTGACCCGAGCAAGATCCTGGAGCAGGTGTCCAAGGCCGGCCGGATCATCTCGTCCGACCAGACCGAGCTGAACGGCCAGCAGGTCAACCACTACAAGGTCGAGCTCGACGTCGCCAAGTCGGTCGAGCAGTTCACCGACCAGGTCCCGGCCGCGGCCCGCGACAAGCTCACCGAGATGCTCAAGGGCAAGGACATCAAGATCCCGGCCGAGCTGTGGCTGGACAAGGACAACCTGCCGGTGCAGGTCACCATGGACCAGGGCCCGATGATGCAGGCGCTGGGCGCGCCCGGCGCGGGCGACTCGAAGTTCACGATGAAGTACAGCGACTGGGGCACCACCGTCGACGTGGCGGCCCCGCCGGCCGACCAGGTCGTCGACCTCGGCGAGCTGATGAAGAACGGTGGCCGCTGACCAGCAGCGACTGTGCGTAGCAGCGGCTCCCCCGAACGGGTTCGGGGGAGCCGCTGTGTTTGTGTGTGCCATGCGCAAAGCCGCCGCCGTGCTGCTGCTCGCCCTGCTCGCCGGTGCGTGCTCCCCCGCCTCGCCACCGCCGGCGTTCGGTGACGCGCGGGCACTGGCCGACGCCGCGACGGCGGCCACCACTAGCGGCGGGTCGGCGAAGTTCGCCACGGACGTCGCCGTCGGCTCGGTCCGGTCGAAGGGGCAGGGCCAGGCGCGGTTCGGCGCCGGCGGGACGTCCCAGGTGCTGACGACCGACTTCATCGGCGAGCCGATGGAGCTGCGGCTGGTGGCCGGGAAGCTGTACGCGAAGGTGCCGGAGGGCTCACGCGACCAGGTCGGCAGCGGGAAGCCGTGGGTCGAGGTGGCCCCGGACGGCACCGACCCGTTCTCGCAGGTGCTCGGCGGCAGCCTCGGGCAGCTGGCGGCGCAGAACGACCCGGCGCACACGCTGGGCGAGATCGCCGCGGCGGGCACGATCGTCTCGGCCGAGCGCACCGACCTCGGCGGGACCGGCGCGGAGCACTACCGCGTCGACCTCGACCTGGCGAAGCTCGGCGCCGACCTGCCCGCGGGCCTCTCCGCGGACGAGGTGGGGCAGCTGGGCGGCAAGTTCCCGGTCGAGCTCTGGCTCGACGACGCGCACCGGCCGCTGCAGATCGTGTTCGACCTGTCGCCGATCCTGCCGGGCTCGGGCGCGAAGATCACCACCCGCTACACGGAGTGGGGCGGCCCGGTCGACGTCCAGGCGCCGCCGCCGGACCAAGTGGGGACGCTCACACCGTAGTCACGTTCTCCGCGGCCGCCTCGTCCACGCGTGGACGAAGGGAGTCAGGACATGCGGGTGATGGTGATCGGGGCGACGGGCGTGCTGGGCGTCCCGGCGGTGGCACGGCTGCTGGAGGCCGGCCACGAGGTGAGCGGGCTGGCCCGCACCGCGGACCGGGTGACTGCGGTCGAGGCGACGGGCGCGAAGCCGGTCGTCGGCGACCTGTTCGACGCGGCGTCGCTGGCCACGGCGCTGCGAGGGCACGACGCGGTCGTCAACCTGGCGACGCGCATCCCGGGCCCGCGCGAGATGACGCGCAAGGCGGCCTGGGCGCCGAACGACCGCGTCCGGCTGCAGGGCAGCGCGTCGCTGGCGGCGGCGGTCCGCCGGGTGGACGAGCTGCGCATCGTGGTCCAGGAGGGCATCTCGTTCGTCTACGCGGACGGCGGCGACCACGAACTGGACGAGGACGCGCCGCTGCGCCCCCGAGGTGTGACGGCGTCTTCGGTGCGGGCACACGCGAACGTGGCCGAGCTGGAGGCCTCGGGGCGGACGGTGATCCGCCTGCGCATCGCGAACCTGGTGGGCGGCGACGCCGTCATGCCCCCGATGGTCCTCGGAGCACGCAAGGACTGGGCAACGGCGATCCACCCGCTGGACGCGGCGGCGGGTGCGGTGGCTTCGCTGGAGGCGCCCTCGGGGGTCTACAACGTGGGTGCGACGCCGGTGACCAAGGAACGGCTGGGCCAGGCGCTGGCCGACGCCGCGGGGGTCCGGAAAGCGCGGGTGGTGCCGAAGTGGCTGGCGTCGCGGCTGTCGCTGGCGGAGCCGATGGCCCGCTCGCAGCGGGTGGTGTCACGGAAGCTCGCGGAGGCGACCGGCTGGCGGTGCGAGCTGCCGGTGCCGGGCCCGGAGTGGTTCGGGACGCACTGAGGGGTGCCGGCTGACGTGGTGGCCGTTCTCGCCCTCGTCGCGCCCCGCTCGGATGGCGACTTCGCGGGGCAACGGCCGGCACGCCGGCTGGGGCAGCTGACCTGCAAGCCACGCCGAGCCCGAAAGCCGTGAAGGCCTCCTTCACGGCTTTCCGGGCGCGAGCGGGAAGGCATGCGTACCGAATCCGACTTCGCCGGCGCCCGGACTGATTCGAGACGCGCTGAGAGTTTCGGGGCCTGGGCCGGAAAAGACCGGCCCCCGCCCTGTCCCTGGGGGGCGTGCCCAGCTCCAGTCTACCGGCCACCCCCGACCGAAACCCCTGATCAGCCCACCAGGGCCGCAGTTGTCCACATGCACACAAGCCTGTGGACAACTCGCGTCGGGAGGGTCAGAGCAGCTCCAGCAGGAACGGCAGTTCCTGCGGCGCGTACCAAGCCAGCTCGTGGTCCTCCGCGTCGCCCAGGATGAACTCCGCGTCCAGGTCTCCGAGGTCGGCCGCGTCGATCACCCCGGCCGCCGCCGAGACCGCGTCCGCCGCTTCCGGGCTGTCCACGTGGACCGCCGCCACCGCGGACAGCGGGATCGGGCCGCCGATGCGGACCACCGGGGCGTCCAGGTCGGGGCGCAGGGTGATGCCCTCGACGTCCGCCGACACCACCACCCGGCGGGGTTCGCCCTTCTCCTCCGCCGCGATCAGGCGCAGCGAAGCGCGAGCCGCGTCGAGGAGCGCCGCGTACTCGAGCTCCTCGTCCGATCCGCTCACGTACGCCTCGCGCAGCGCCGGGGTCAGCGCGAACGCCGTCCCGTTGCGCGCCCGGAACTCCCCCGACGATTCCAGGTCGCGAAGCATCGCGATGGTCGCAGGCAGATAGACCCTCACCAGTGCGCACCCTTCAGCTCTTCCAAGGATTCTTCGATCATCCCGGCCAGCAGGTCGACGTCGAACGCGGCCTTGCGGTCGCCGTTGAGTCCGAAGTAGACACCGCCGTGGTACGACGTCACCCCGATCGCCAGCGCCTGGGTGCGCATCAGCGGCATCACCGGGAACATCTCGACCAGTCTCGCCTCTCCCGCGTACATCGGCATCTGCGGGCCCGGCGAATTGGTCACCATGACGTTGAAGATCCGTCCGGACAACGACCCCGCCGCTCGCGCGCCGAGGGAATGCAGGGTAGCCGGGGCGAAGCCGCCGACCTTGAGCAGGCCGCGCGCGGCGACCGAGCGGCCCGAGTCGAGGTGCTCGGTCATCGCGTGGCCGATGTGCTGCAGCCGCAGCACCGGGTTCGGCTCGCCCACCGGCAGGTCGACCAGGTACGCGGCCACCTGGTTGCCGACCAGGGCCGGCGTCGAGTACTCCGCCGTCTCGGCGTCGCGCACCGCCATCGGGGCCAGCGCCCGCACCGTCGCGTCCGGGGTCAGCGTCTCCTCGCGCGACAGCAGCCACTCGCGCAACGCGCCGGTGATGGCCGCGAGGACGACGTCGTTGACCGTGCCGCCGTGCTCCGCGCGGATCTTCCGGAAGTCCTCGAGCCGCGTGCGGACCACCGAGAACACCCGCCCGCCGGACACCCGGACGTTCAGCGGCCCCGGCGGCGCCGGGTTGACCAGCGTGCGCAGCGCCGCCGCCATCCCGCCGACGGTCTCGGCGAACTTGCCGGCCGCCGCGGCCGCGTCGTTCGCCGCCGACCGGACGTTCTCCACGACCTCGCCCGGCCGCTGGACGCCTTCGCTGACCGCGTCGAGCACCAGCTGGGTGCGGCTCGGCTCGCGCCGCGGCGTCCAGATGTCCTCGAACGGCTCCGGCTCGGCCGGGGTCGGGTCGAGGATGAGCTGGCCGAGCTCGATCGTGCCGACACCGTCCACAACGGACTGGTGGGTCTTGGTGACCAGCGCGATCCGGTCGCCGGAGAGGCCCTCGATGAAGTACGCCTCCCAGAGCGGCCGCTCCGGCGCCAGCCGCCGCGACATCAGCCGCGCCACCAGGTCGAACAGCTGGTCGTCACTGCCCGGCTGGGGCAGCGCCGAGCGCCGGACGTGGTAGTTCAGGTCGAAGTCGACGTCGTCCACCCACACCGGCCGCGCCAGGTGACCGGGCACCTCCGCCACGCGCTGCCGGTACCGCGGCAGGTACGCCAGCCGCGCCCCCACCAGGTCGAGCAGCTGCGCGTAGCTGAACCCGGAGCGCGGTCGTTCGAAGATCGCCACCCCGCCGACGTGCATCGGCGTCGCGTGGTCCTCGACGTAGAGGAACGAGGCGTCCAGCGCGGAAAGGCGGTCGGGCATGGGCCGATCCTTACACAATGCCAGACTGCCCGGTGTGGGTGATGACTCGACGATTTCGCCGAAGGACCGCTTCCTGACCGTGTACGGCCGCAAGCCGGTGCTCGAGGCGCTGGCAGACGACGGCCTGCGCGTGGACAAGGTGATCCTCGCCGACACCGCCCGCGGGCCGGGCGCGGCCGAGATCCAGCGCGCGGCGAAGGACGCGGGCGTGCCGGTGCAGCGCGCCAGCGCCCACCGGGTCAAGGTGCTCGCCGGCAACGGCAAGCAGGACCAGGGGGTGCTCGCCGACGTCGTCGCGCCGCGGATGCGCGCGCTGGCCACGGCGCTGGAGGACCGGCGGCCGCCGTCGCGGGTGCTGCTGCTGGACGGCATCACGACTCCTGCGAACGTCGGCATGATCCTGCGCACCGCGACCGCGGCCGGGCTCGACGGCGTGATCGTGCCGCGCCGCGGCGTCGCGGCACTGGACCCGCTGGTGGTCAAGGCTTCGGCGGGCGTCGCGTTCCGCGCCCCGGTGCTGCGCTGCGGCTCGGCGCGCGAAGCGGCCGAAATGCTCACCGAAGCGGGCTACGGGCTCTACGCGCTGAACGCGTCCTCGGAGACCACATTGTTCGACGTAAACCTGACGCAGCGCGCGGCTTTTGTCCTCGGCGGCGAAACGGACGGCGTCGGCGCGGACGTCGGCGAGCTCGTCACGGAATGGGTGTCGATCCCGATGCCGGGCGACGTCGAGTCGCTCAATGTCTCGGCCGCCGCCGCGGTGCTTTCCTTCGAACTGGTCCGCCGCGCACGTTAAGCGTTCACTGATCGGGAAACAGCACCCCCAGTTCGACGAGCGTTTCCCCGACCGACCGGTGGTGCACCCCGACCATGCCGGCCTCGACGGCGCCGCGGATGTTCGCTGCGGAGTCGTCGACGAACGCACAGTGCACGGCGGGCAGGCCGAGCCGGTCCGCCGCGATCAGGTACACGGCCGGATCCGGTTTGGCCACCCCGACCTCGCCGGAGAACACCAGTGCGTCGAAATAGTCGAACATGGTTTTCTTGACCTGCTCCGACGCTCCCGGCGCGTTGGACAGCAGCGCGGTACGGATGCCCCGCTTGCGCGCGGTCATCAGATATTCGTAGAAGCGGTCAGCGTCCGGATCCGTGAGAACTCCGGCGAAATCGACCAATAACCCCTTCAGCACCCGGCACACCATAGCCGTGTGGCGGGGCGCTGTCTCTCAGAGCGCAACAATGCGATGTGCCCTTAGCGCACAGTCACCGGCGAAGCCATCGCTTCGGCCGTTCTCCCCCGAATCGTGCGATTCCTGACGCGATTCGGGCCTTCGCTCCCTCTAAGCCTGCGGATGCGGCGAAATGCCGAGTCCGGGAGGGGAGGAAATGTCCGAGGAACATCGCCTGAGAACGCTGATCCGCTACGAGGCGCCCCGCCGGGCCGAACGGCTCGCGGCCGTGACGCCGGAAGAGCACCGCCGGGCCGGCGCGCGCTGGCCGGCGTCGAGGCAGCTCGAGGCGTCCGAAGTGGGCCACCTGCTGAACATGCTGCTGGAGGCCTACGACGGACGTCGCCCGGTGCCGCAGATCCGCGGCCTGGTGGCCCCGGAGGTGTACGCGGGCCTCAGCGGGCCACGCCTGCCGCAACCGCGGCACCGGACGCACAGTGTCCACACGTGCAACCCGGTGGCGGGCGTGATCGAGGCGTGCGCCCGCGTGGAGGCCGACGGCCGGTCGTTCGCGCTGGCGGCCCGCTTCACCCGCGCCGCGACGGGGTGGCAGTGCGTGCGTTTCGCGCTGCTGAAACCCCAGCGGCTCGACCGGCGTCCCCAGCGGGCCGCGGCGTGAGGCGGGCGGGCGCGGCCCGAGCCCCGCCGCGACCGTCCCGGCGCGACGGTCGCAGGTAGACGGTCGTGAGTGGTGATCCAGGGTGCCGGCCCTCTTCGCCACTCACGACCGGACCGGCAGCGCCGACAGGCCGCGCAGCGTGGTCGTCGGGTTCCAGGCCGGGGTGCCGTCCAGCGCCAGGTCCGGGCGGCGGCGGGCCAGCTCGCGGAAGACGATGCGGCCTTCGAGCCGGGCCAGTGGCGCGCCGAGGCAGAAGTGGATGCCCTGGCCGAACGCCAGGTGCCTGCCCGGCGCCCGGCCCGGGTCGAACGTCTCCGGGCCGCTCGCGGGGTCGCGGTTGGCCGCGCCGATCAGGACGATCACCTGGCTGCCCGCCGGGACCGGCAACGAGCCGAGCGTCGTGTCGCGCACCGCGGTCCGCGCGGTCAGCTGGACCGGCGAGTCGTAGCGCAGCACCTCTTCGACCACCCGATCGGACGCCTCCGCGGCGGGGTGCAGGCCGTCGTGGCGGAGCAGCGCCAGCACGCCGTTGCCGATCAGGTTCGTCGTCGTCTCGTGCCCGGCGATCAGCAGGAGGGTGAGCGTCACCAGGAGTTCGCCCTCGCTGAGCGCGTCACCCGCGTCGGACACCGCCACCAGCGCGGACAGCAGGTCCTCGCCCGGCTCGCGCCGCCGTTTCGCGGCGAGTTCGCGGAAGTAGCCGACGAACGACCGGCGCGCGCGGACCGCCGGTTCGACCGTCCCGGGGCTTTGCAGGAACGGCGGATCCAGCGCCCGCGCCATCGCGTGCGACCACTCCGCGAACTGCTCGCGGTCGTCCAGCGGGACGCCGAGCAGTTCGGCGATCACCTCGACCGGCAACGGCTTCGCGAGCGTCGTCATGAGGTCGAAGTCGCGTGGCGCGCGGTCGATCAGGTCCGCGGTGAGCATTTCGATCCGCGGCGCCAGCTGCTCGACCATCCGCGGCGTGAACGCCTTCGCCACCAGCCGCCGCAACCGCGTGTGGTCGGGCGGGTTCAGCGACAGGAACGCCCGGACCACGCGTCCTGACTCGTCGACCGGCTGGTCCGGCCGCCGGTCCGCCGGGTCCAGGTACTCGGGTTCGGGGTGCCCGAACGCCGGGTCGCGCAGCACCTGCGTGGCTTCCGCGATGCCGCTGACGGCGAACATCCGCTCGGCCAGGACCGCGACCGGCCGGCGTTCCCGCCACCGCCGGTAGTGCGGGTAGGGATCGGGCCGCCGATCGGCGGCGAACAACGCGAAGAACTCCTGCGGATCGGCCACCGCCGACAACGTCGTCACGAACTTCCCCCGTCCACGAAACCGGGGCGCGTGGAAGGCAGCTCCACGCGCCCCGGTTCTCGGCTCACATCAGCGGCTCACGTCAGCGACGCGGGCCCTTCTTGCCCTTCTTGGCCGCGTCACGCTGGGCGGCCCGGCGGTCCCGGCGGGTGGCGCCGCTGCCGCCCGTGGAGTCGCCCGCTTCCTCGGCGTGCGCCTCGACCTCGCCGTCCTCACCCGGGCCGGACAACGTCAGCCCCGACTGCTGGCTGTTGCCGCCGAGGCCCTTGCCGCGCAGCGCGGCCGGGACGGACTCGGTGTCGGTCGTCGGCGGCTGCGGCGGCGCCGGCCGCGCGTGGCGGCCCTCCGGCACGGCCTGGCCGTTGCCGGTGCCGACGCCCGCCGGCAGCGCGGCGGCGTCCTCGGCGGGCGGCGCTTCGGCCCGCTCGACCTGCAGGTTGAACAGGAAGCCGACAGCCTCCTCCTTCAACGAGTCGAGCATCGCGCGGAACATGTCGAAGCCCTCGCGCTGGTACTCGATCAGCGGGTCGCGCTGCGCGAGCGCCCGCATGCCGATGCCCTGCTTGAGGTAGTCCATCTCGTAGAGGTGCTCGCGCCACTTGCGGTCGAGGACCGTCAGCATGACCTGGCCCTCCAGGGTCCGCATGCCTTCCGGGCCGACGAGCGCGTTGATCTCCGCTTCGCGCTTGTCGTAGGCGTCGCGGGCGTCCTGCACCAGCGCCTCGCGCAGCGTGCTCGCGTCGAGGTCACCGTCCTCCAGCAGGTCGTCCCAGTCGAGGCTGACCGGGTACAGCGTCTTCAGCGCCGTCCACAGCTTCTCGTGGTCCCAGTCCTCGGCGTAACCGTTCGCCGTCGCGCCGTCCACGTAGGCGTTGACGACGTCGACGAGCATGCCCTCGATCTGGTCGCGCAGGCTCTCGCCGGCCAGGACGCGGTGGCGCTCGGCGTAGATCACCTTGCGCTGCTCGTTCATGACCTCGTCGTACTTGAGGACGTCCTTGCGCTGCTCCATGTTGATCTGCTCGACCTGGGTCTGCGCGCTCTTGATGGCCTTGGAGACCATCTTGTGCTCGATCGGCACGTCGTCGGGCAGCCGCATGGTCGTCATGACGCGCTCGACCATGGTCGCGTTGAAGCGGCGCATGAGCTCGTCACCGAGCGACAGGTAGAAGCGGGACTCGCCCGGGTCACCCTGCCGGCCGGACCGGCCGCGGAGCTGGTTGTCGATGCGGCGCGACTCGTGCCGCTCGGTGCCCAGGACGTACAGGCCGCCCGCGTCGCGGACCATCTCGGCCTCGGCCTTCGACTCTTCCTTGACCTTCTCGAGGATGGCCGGCCAGGCGGCTTCGTACTCCTCGGAGTGCTCGACCGGGTCCAGGCCCTGCTCGCGCAGCACGTGGTCGGCGATCAGGTCGGGGTTGCCACCCAGCACGATGTCGGTACCGCGGCCCGCCATGTTCGTGGCGACCGTGACGGCGCCCTTCTGGCCGGCGCGGGCGACGATCAGCGCCTCACGATCGTGGTGCTTCGCGTTCAGCACCTCGTGCGGCACGCTCAGCTTCACCAGCAGCTTCGACAGGCGCTCGGACTTCTCGACGCTGGTCGTGCCGACCAGGACCGGCTGGCCCTTCTCGTGCCGCTCGGCGATGTCCTCGGCGACCGCCTCGTACTTCGCCTCTTCGGTCTTGTAGATCAGGTCCGGCTGGTCGGCGCGGACCATCGGCCGGTTCGTCGGGATCGGCACCACACCCAGCTTGTAGGTCTGGTGGAACTCTGCGGCCTCGGTCTCGGCCGTACCGGTCATGCCCGAAAGCTTGCCGTAGAGCCGGAAGTAGTTCTGCAGCGTGATCGTGGCGAGGGTCTGGTTCTCGGCCTTGATCTCGACCTTTTCCTTGGCCTCGATCGCCTGGTGCATGCCCTCGTTGTAGCGGCGTCCGTGCAGCACGCGGCCGGTGAACTCGTCGACGATCGCGACTTCACCGTTGCGGACGATGTAGTCCTTGTCGCGGTGGAAGAGCTCCTGGACCTTCAGCGCGTTGTTCAGGTAGCCGACCAGCGGGGTGTTCGCGGCCTCGTACAGGTTTTCGATGCCGAGCTGGTCCTCGACGAACCGGACGCCCTTCTCGGTGACGGCCACCGTGCGCTTCCGGACGTCGACCTCGTAGTGGTACTTCGAGTTGATCAGGTTCGTCTTCTCGACCCGCTCGCGCGACCCCATCGTGGTGGTGTCGATGCCGTTCATCAGCGGGGCGAGCCGCGCGAACTCGACGTACCAGCGCGACGACTGGTCCGCCGGGCCCGAGATGATCAGCGGCGTCCGCGCCTCGTCGATGAGGATCGAGTCCACCTCGTCGACGATGGCGAAGTTGTGCCCGCGCTGGACGCAGTCGTCCAGGCTCCACGCCATGTTGTCGCGCAGGTAGTCGAAGCCGAACTCGTTGTTCGTGCCGTAGGTGACGTCGGCGTTGTACTGGCTGCGCCGGACGTCCGGCTGCTGCTCCGACAGGATGACGCCGACCTCGAGCCCGAGGAAGCGGTGGATGCGGCCCATCCACTCCGAGTCGCGCTTGGCCAGGTAGTCGTTCGTCGTGACGACGTGCACGCCCTTGCCGGGGATGGCGTTGAGGTACGCCGCGAGGACGCAGGTCAGGGTCTTGCCCTCACCGGTCTTCATCTCGGCGACCTGGCCCAGGTGCAGGGCGGCACCGCCCATCAGCTGGACGTCGAAGTGCCGCTGGCCGAGCACCCGCTTGGCCGCCTCCCGGGCGACCGAGAAGGCTTCCGGCAGCAGGTCGTCCAGGGACTCCCCGCCCGCGTGCCGCTTGCGGAACTCGTCCGTCTTGGCCCGCAGCTCGGCGTCGGTCAGGTCCTTGACGTCGTCTTCGAGGGTGTTGATGTGATCGGCGATGTTGCGCAGCCGCTTCACCATCTTGCCCTCGCCCGCGCGGAGCAGGCGGTTCAGCACCATCCGGTCGACCTCACTAGCTGATCATGAGCGCGCCCGGGCCGGTCCCGGACAGGTTCTCCCACGGCGGCGGCCGTGGGTCGGCGCCACCGTTCCACCCCATCGTAGGGAACCCGGGGCGTCGTGTGCACACGCCGTACGTCCTGACATGCGGATGGCCCGCACGCGGACGCGTGCGGGCCATCGGCGGAGGCCTCCTTCGAGCCGGCTCAGCCGAGCCGGATCACGCCGTAGTCGAAGCCTTTCCGCCGGTAGACCACGCTGGGCCGGCCCGCGTCGGAGTCGTTGAAGAGGTAGAAATCGTGGCCGACCAGCTCCATCTCGTAGAGAGCCTGGTCCACCGTCATCGGATCAGCGGTGTGCTGCTTCTCGCGGACGACGCGGCCGGGCTGGTGGCCCAGGTCGTCGTCGGCCCAGCTCTGCTGCTGGGGCAGGGCGATCTCGTCGGCACTCGCGAAGCCGTTCGTGTGCGGTTCGGCTTCGGGTGCGTCCAACACCGCGGTACGCGCGGCGGGACTGGCGGCGGCCGGGGAGGTACCACCCGGCAGTACAGAGGTCGCTTCGGCGACCGATTCCGGTCGGCTGCGCCCGTAGTGCACGCGCCTCCGGTCGTGTGTCCTCCGCAGCCGGTTTTCCAGCTTGGTGACTGCGGAATCGAGCGCTGCGTAGAAGTCGGCGGCACACGCTTCAGCGCGTACGGCCGGGCCACGCCCCTTTCCGGTGATTTCGACGCGCTGGCAGCTCTTGGCCTGGCGCCGGTTGGGTTCGTGGAACAGCTCCACGTCGTACCGGATGACTTTCCTGTCGTAGCGCTCGAGGCGGGCCAGCTTTTCGCTGACGAGTGCCCGATAGTGCTCGGGCACCTCTACGTTGCGGCCCTTAACGACGATGTCCATACACGACCTCCCTCGCTGAGATGACTGCGAGCTGTTGAGTTCACACACGGCGCCGGTGTAGCGGGGACGGAAGCCCGGATCGCGGGCTGAGAAGGAACTCGGATCGGTTCACGACGTCTCGTGCCGGATGCCCGAGCGCGGACTCAGCGCACCTCCGGCGCCAGGGACATGGGCTCGTCACCTCCCTGCCTGCGGGGATTGCTGATAGCGGAGCACGTTAGCTTCCTCACGCCCGTTACAACAGCCCCCGAGCCGGGGGATGTCGGGGAATGAGACTCCGTCACCCCGCGCAGTGAGCGAGGGGTGAACACCAGAAAACACCCGCTGGTCGGACGCGCGCCGGTGGCCGTGGCATCACACGGACGGCGCACCACACCACCTGCACGGACGCCGAGGGTGACGGCCTTGTCCGGCACAGCCACCACTCCGGTGGAGTGGTTCGGCACCCGAGTGGCTTTGATCGACACCCTCATGCCCGGACAACGGCCGCGGGTCCGCTCGCGTTCCCGCCGGAAGTCACTCGTGTAGGTGACACCCCGGTCACCCGGGCGCGCGGGGTGATGGGGGTGGGCGCTTTCGGTGGCCGGCGATCTTGTGGTGTGGGTGGGGTTGGTGGGGCTCGGAGAGGCTGGTGTGACCAGGTGAAACCGGGGTTCGGGCGTGGTTGGGGCGTGCGTGGGGTTTCCGGTGCTCGGTCGGCGCGGTCCGGAGGTGCTGATTCGGGGATTCACCCGGCCGCGAAATGTCTTCGGAGATCGGTTTGGTGGCTCGCTTTCGCCGTTCGTCTGCGCCAGGTTTGCCGGGGATGGGGTTTTATGGTCGCGGGGGCGGCCCGGTGACGGACCACGATCGCGCCCGCGATCGAGCCCGCCGTCGCGCCCGCGATCGCGCCCACGGTCGCCGTGGACTGTCGCGGCGGCGCCGTGCACATGTCGCGCCCGCGGTCGCCGGTCTTGGCGAACTTGCCGTTCGCGTCTTTGCCTCCATTCGGCAGGAGTTCCGGCGGCTGCCCAGGGTTGGGCGACTGATGCTGGGGCCGGTTCACCCGGTCCTCACCCGGCCGTGAGCAGGGTGAGGACGGCCGAGACCGCGATGCCCTCTGCGGCCAATACGCGCACGCATGCGGCTGCGGTGGCGCCGGTGGTCACGACGTCGTCCAGGACCACCACCGGGAATCCGGGTGGTGGGCGTCCGGCCTCGCGGAATCGGAGACGGCCGGCCAGGTTGGCGGCGCGCTGGGCGTGGCCGAGCCCGACGGCGTCGCGGGCGCTTCCGGCCAGCTCCAGCGCTGGTGCGACGGCCACTTCGAAGCCGCGGGCGGACAAGACCTTCGCCGCGGCTTCGGCCAGACGCTCGACGTGGGGGCCACCGCGTACCCGGGACGCGGCTGGCCGGCTCGGTGCCGGGACCAGGCAGATCTTGCGGGTTCCGGGAGGTGGGCCGGCGCTCTGGGCCAGGTCCGATGGCTGGTTGTGGGACGCGGCGCGGGTCAGCCCGGGTGGCCGGTGCGCGAACACTGCGCTCCGGGCTTCGTCCGGCGGCAGCCGGACGAACGTGGTTCCCACCGCGCGGACCAGGCCAGGTTGCCCGTACGCGACAGCATCGTCGGCAACCCGAGGCCGGTCCGGCGGCTGCCGTGTGGAACCGGTTCCAGTGCCCTGTTCCGCAAGCTGTGGAACAGATGCGGAAACGGTTCCGGCACCGGTTGCCCGCAGGGGCAACACGACCAGCGCCTCCGCCAGCGCCGTCCCGAGGGCCGGTGCCAGGTCACGGCGCCCCCGCTCCTTGTACGCGATCAACAACCGCCGGCCGACTCCGGTGTAGCGGGCCAGGGAGAACACCCGGACCAACCCCGCCGTGGGCACGCGGGCCACCTCCCTCACCGCGCCCCAGACGCCCCCGCAGCGGGCGCAACAAGGCTCGCCGCGGGCTCCGCAGGCGGCGCAGCGGCTGGGGATCAACAGGTCGAGAAGCGCGTCGAGGAACATACGGAAAGTGTCGCGACCACCACCGACAGTTTCGGCCTCGAAGCCCACGGCCGTCACCCGAAAGTGTCAGCCCGGGTAGAAGGGGTCCGCGTCCTTCGCCGAATGGTTCTGGGGGCGCCAGACCTCGCCGAGCACCGACGCCGTCCAGAGGCCGCTGGCGTCGGCTACCACGATCGGGCGGCTGGGGGCCGCTGTGACGCCGTGGACCGGGGTGGTCAGGTTGGAGCTGTTGAACGCGTCCAGCCGCTGGCCGTCCACCGTCACGCGGACCACCGGCTGCGACACGCTGGACGTCACCGCGACCAGGGTGTCCTGGGTCAGCCAGTCCACGTCGACGACGTCCTGGAGGTCGTGGGGCTGCAGGTGCCGGGGCTCGCGCAGGCTGACCGAATCGCCGCCCGAGCCGACCACCGACGCCACCCACAGCTGGCCGCCGACCACGGCGGCGACGCGGGCGCCGTCGCGGGAGAACCGGAGCTCCGAGACGCTGCCCTGCTGGATCAGGTCGGAGGCGTTCACCGTCAACGGGGTCCACTGGCCGTTCGGGGTCAGCACGATGCGGGCCACCGACAGCTGGTCGACCACCGTCCACACCTCGGACGCGCCGGGGCGCCACGTCGGCCGGCTCAGGGTGCTGCCGGCCACGTTGACCTGCGGCAGTTCGCGGCCGAGGTCGCCGATCCGCAGGTGGACCCCGCCGCCGGCACGCTCCACCACCGCGAGGCGCTTGCCGTCGATCGACTGGGCCGCGTTGACGACGTCGTAACCGCCGTTGCCGGCCGGGCCGGCGATCGGGGCGCCGTCGCCGAGGGACCGGACCCGGCCGCCGACCGTCATCAGACCCAGCAGGTCCTGGCTCGGCGAGAGCGCCGCGCCGTACGCGGGGAGGTCGCTCTGGCGCCAGTCCGGGTGGTTCGGCACCAGCGCGGCGCCGTCGGCGAGGATCCGGATCCGCGCCGACGTCACGTACTGCAGCGAAAGCACGATCTGCGCGGCGATCAGGTTCCGGATGTCGTCGCTGACGCCGGTCAGTCCGGTCAGCGGGATCACCAGCGTCCCGTCGTCGAGGCTCTTGACGTTGGTGTCGATCGCCACCGGTTCGCCGAGCAGGTTCTTCACCGCCCCGGCCAGGCTCGTCGACGGGCCGTTGACCAGCATGTCCATCACCCGGCTCGGCAACCCGGCCTGCGGTTTCGCGACGACGTAGCGCCGGTCGGGGACGAACGTGTTGGCGGACTCCGAATAGAAGACGACCGGTACCGCGGTGTAGTTCTCGCTGAAGTCGGACTCGGTCGCGTACAGGTCGGCGGGCGGGTCGACGATCCGCCACTGGCCGGTCGGCTGCTTGCGCACCTTCACGTGGAGCAGCGCCGAGCTGTAGTCCGGGACGAACGCGCTGTTCTGGTCGAGCGTGCCGACGTCGATCCCGCGCACGTTGACGACCTGGGTGCTCGGGTCCGGCTGCGGTTCGGTGTCGTAGACCGTGCCGAAGGTGTCCTGGATGATCGTCAGGCTGCGGCTGGGCCGCCAGGCCGCCCGGCCCTGGTCGTCCAGGTAGGCGCGGGCGGCGCCGTTGTTCTGGCCCGGCTTGAGCGTCGCGCCGATGAAGTCGCGGACCAGCGTCAACGGGTCGATGTCGTGCGGCGGATCGGGCGCCTCGACGTTCTGGCCCTGACCTTGGCGGTCCCCCGAGACCACGACCGGCTGGGATTCGAGCGGCACGTTGGCGCAGCCCGCCAGCAGCACCAGGCACAGCAGGGTGAGCAGAACGCGTTTCACTGACCGACTTCCTCACGCTCGGCGAAGATCGCCTCCGGCGCCGGCGTCACCTCGATGATCCCGAGCGGCACCTCGCCGGGGATGTGGTCCGGCGGCGGCAGGGCCAGGGGCGGCTCGCCGGCGGGGACGTCCTGGTGGCGCGGGAAGTAGAACCGGAAGCACGAGCCCTGGCCGGGCGCGCCCCACGCGTCGAGCTCGCCGCCGTGCAGGCGCGCGTCCTCCTGGCTGATCGCCAGGCCGAGGCCGGTGCCGCCGGTCCGCCGGTTGCGCGACGGGTCGGCGCGCCAGAACCGGTTGAACACCAGGTCCGCCTCGCCGGACCGCAGGCCGACGCCGTGGTCCCGGACGGTGATGGCGACCGTCGTCTCGTCGGCCGCGACGGTGAGCACCACCGGCCGGCCCTCGCTGTGGTCCACGGCGTTGCCGAGCAGGTTGCGCAGGATCCGCTCGACGCGCCGGGAGTCGACCTCGGCGGGCACTTCCTCGTCGGGCAGCACGAGCTCGACCGAGCTGCCCGCGTTGCCGGCGATCACCCGCACCTGCTCGACCGCACGGGTGGCGATCGGGCGGACGTCGATGAACTCGGCGGACAGGTCTTCGACGCCGGCGTCGAGCCTGCTGATCTCCAAAAGGTCGCCGAGCAGGGCCTCGAACCGGTCGAGCTCGTCGACCAGCAGCTCCGTGGAGCGCGCGAGCCCGGCCGGGAACTGCTCGCGCGACGCGTGCAGCACGTCGGCGGCCATCCGGACGGTGGTCAACGGCGTGCGCAGCTCGTGGGAGACGTCGGAGGTGAACCGGCGCTGCAGCCCGCCGAAGTCCTCGAGCTGGCGGATCTGGCGCTGGATACTGGCGGCCATCCCGTTGTAGGACACGGCGAGCTTCGCCAGGTCGTCCTCGCCGATCACGGCGAGGCGCTGGTCGAGGTCGCCGCCGGCGAACTGCTCCGCCGCCGCGGCGGCCGACCGGACCGGCCGCACCACCTGCCGCACCACCAGGTTCGTGATGCCGGCCAGCAGGAGAAGCAGGACGAGGCCGCCGACCAGCAGCGTGTTCTGCACGGTCGAGACGGTGTTCTGCTCGGTCGTCAGCGGGAACAGCAAGTACAGCTGCAGCGGGCTGGCGACGGTCTTGAGCGGCGTGCCGACGATCAGGTAGGTCGTGCGGCCGCCGTTCATGTCGGTGACGGTGTGCTCGAGGTAGCTCGTCTGCTCGGCCTCGACGAACTGCCGCAGCCGCGGCGGCACGTTCTCGAACGGCCCGGCGAACGCGGGCTCGTCGCCGGAGCGGTCGTGGCCGCCGCTGGCGAGCACCGGGATGAACGTGCCCGCCGCCGAGCCCGCCGCGTCCTGGCTGGTCGGCGTGATCGCGATCTTCTTCAGCGCGTTCTCGAGCCGGTTGCTCAGCGCCTCGGACGTCTCGCTGCCGAGGCCGACGAGCTCACCGGCGGCGGTCTCGGCGGCCGCGCGGGTCTGCGCGGTGGCGGCGTCGCGCTTGGTGTCCAGCAGCCGCTCGGTGATCTGGTTCTGCAGGACCATGCCCAGCACGAACACCACGGCCGAGGACAGCGCGAGCGTCGAGACGGTGACGCGGAACTGGAGCGAGTGCTTCCACAGCTCGTTGAACGCCACCGCGCGACGGCGCGCGAAAACGACGACACGCCGCACCAGGCGTGCCGTCGAACGCGCGAACGCGGGAAGCCGTCTACCGGTCTCCCTGGTCATGGAGCCATCACGGCGGGCCGGCCTTGTACCCGACGCCGCGAACGGTCAACACCACCTCGGGGTGTTCCGGGTCCTTCTCGACCTTGGAGCGCAGCCGCTGGACGTGCACGTTCACCAGCCGGGTGTCGGCCGCGTGGCGGTAGCCCCAGACCTGCTCGAGCAGCACCTCGCGGGTGAACACCTGACGCGGCTTGCGGGCCAGCGCCACCAGCAGGTCGAACTCCAGCGGGGTCAGCGGGATGGCCTTGCCCTCGCGCGTGACCTCGTGGCCGGGCACGTCGATCGCCAGGTCGCCGATCGTGAGCGACTCCGCCGGTTCGGCCTCGGTGCGGCGCATCCGGGCGCGGACCCGGGCGACCAGCTCCTTCGGCTTGAACGGCTTGACGACGTAGTCGTCGGCGCCGGACTCCAGGCCGAGGACGATGTCGACGGTGTCGCTCTTGGCGGTGAGCATGACGATCGGCACCCCGGACTCGGCGCGGATCGCCTTGCAGACGTCGATCCCGTTCATCCCGGGCAGCATCAGGTCGAGCAGGACGAGGTCGGGCTTCAGCTCACGCAGCGCGGGAAGCGCGCGTGAGCCGTCGGCGACCACCGCCGTGTCGAACCCCTCCCCACGGAGCACGATGGTGAGCATCTCCGCGAGTGCAGGGTCGTCGTCGACCACGAGAACACGTGCCTTCATGACCACATATTCGCACTAGTTCCGACGGCCGGACGCGCGACCCGCGTGTTTGACCACCAGAAAGATCAAGATCCGCACCGGTCCCTGCTCCATCCGGGTGCCCCTGGACGGTCCGTGAAGGCCTCCTTCAGGGACTCTGAGTCCCTCAAGGAGGCCTTCACGGACCTGTGGGGTGGGCTCAGGGGATGCCGGGAACGGCTGGCGGGATGCTGGGACGGTTCGTGAAAGTTGCGCATCGCGCGACGCCGCGCCTCCTGCGCAACAATCCGGTCCGCCGGGCCGCCGCGTCAAGAGATTCGCCCACTCAGCCGATAGGCAGTGCGCAAAACGGATAGTGTTGCGCTATGCGGAACCAGGACTCGGGCAACGCAACTCAGAGCCAGGTGCAGTCGGTCGACCGGGCGATCAGCGTGCTGGAGCTGCTCGCGCGCAACGGCGAAACCGGCATCACGGAGATCGCCGGCGAACTGGGTGTGCACAAATCGACGGCGTCGCGCCTGCTCAGCGTCCTGGAGTCGAGAGGCCTGGTCGAGCAGCTCGGCGAACGCGGGAAGTACGCGATCGGCTTCGGCATCGTCCGGCTGGCGGGCGCCGCGACCGGGCGGATGGACCTGGCGAAGCTCGGCCGCGCCAGCTGCCTGACCCTCGCCGAGGAGCTCGGCGAGACCGTGAACATCGCCATCGCCGACGACGGCGTCGCGATCAACATCAGCCAGGCCCGCGGCGCCGCGGCGATCACCACGCAGAACTGGACCGGCCAGCGGACGCCGCTGCACGCGACCTCCAGCGGCAAGATCCTGCTGGCCTACATGGCCGAAGCCGAACGCAAGCGGGTGCTGAAGCGGAAGCTGGAGCAGTACACGCCGCGCACGACCGTCGAGCCGGACGAGCTGATGACCGAGCTGGAACGGATCCTCGAAGACGGCTTCGCGGCCTGCTACGAGGAGTTCGAGCTCGGCATGCACGCCGTGGCGGTGCCGATCCACGGCCCGGGCGGCGACGTCGTCGCCGCGATGAGCGCGTCGGGCCCGTCGTACCGGCTGTCGAAGCAGCGGGTGAAGCAGATCGTGCGGCCGATGACCGAGGCCGCGGACGACCTTTCCGCGCAGCTCGGTTACTTCCGGGACTAGTACAACCGCGCCATCGCCCGGATCGTCTTTTCCATGTGCGCCACCAGTTCCGGGGGTTCGAGGACCTGCGCGTCCGCGCCGAGCCGGAGCAGTCCGGCGGCGGCGTGCGGCACGCTCTCCAGCGGGACGGTCGCGCGCTGCCAGCCCTCGGCGTCCGCGGGTTCGAGGGTGTGCGAGACGAGCCTGGCCGCCTTCGGGCCGAGAATCTCGGGCAGGGCCGCGATTCCGGCCGAGGAAAGGCGGACGACGGCGGTCTCGTCGAGGTCCGCCCGCTCGTACCGCTCGACGTGCTCCCGCCAGAACTCCGCGAGGTCGAAGCCGGCGGGCCGGGTGAACGTCTCGCCGAGCGGCGTCAGGTCCACGATGTTCGTGACGCGGTAGGTCCGCCCGGACGCCACGAGGTACCAGACGCCGGCCTTGAGGACCAGGCCGAGCGGGTGCAGCCGCCGCGTCACGACGCCGGGGCGTGGTGACCAGCGGCGGTAGCGGACCTCGACGACCTGGTCCCGCCACAGGGCTTCCGCGGCGGCGAGCAGCTGCGGCACCGGGTCCGCTTCGCGGTACCAGCCGGGCGCGTCGAGGTGGAACCGCTGCCGGATCCGCGTCGACGCGTCCCGGTACGGCGTCGGCAGCGCCGCCGTCAGCTTCAGCTCGGCCGCGGCCACCTGGGCGCCCAGGCCCAGCTCGGCGGCGGGTTGCGGCAAGCCGGTGAGGAACAGCGACTCGGCCTCGTCGGCGGTCAGGCCGGTCAGCCGGGTGCGGTAGCCGTCCATCAGCTGGTAGCCGCCGCGCGGGCCGGGCTCGGCGTAGATCGGCACGCCCGCGGCGGCCAGCGCCTCGACGTCGCGGTACACCGTCCGGGCGGTCACGCCCAGCTCGGCGGCCAGCCGGGACGCGCTCATCCGGCCGCGGTTCTGCAGCAGCAGGAGCAGGGACACCAGCCGGCTCGCACGCACCTGGCGAAGTCTGCCAGCCACCACTGACAGAAGGTGTCAGTGATCGCGGCCCAGGATCGCCGTCATGAACGACTTCGACTTCCTCCACGGCTCCTGGACCGTCGTCAGCCGGCGGCTCAAGACGATCTTCGCCGGCTGCGACGACTGGGACGTCTTCCCCGGCACCACCACCTGCCGGACCCTCTTCGAGGGCGGCGGCAACACCGAAGAGATCCATTTCCCCGCCCGCGGGTTCCGCGGTTTCACCCTGCGCCTGTTCGACGTCGAGCGGAAGCAGTGGTCGATCTACTGGGCCAACGACCGCACCGGGCTGCTCCAGCCGCCGGTCGTGGGCACCTTCGCCGGCGGCCGGGGCGACTTCTACGGCGACGACGTCCACGAGGGTCAGCCGATCAAGGCGCACTACCTGTGGTCGGGCACCACGGGGCCGTCGCCGCGGTGGGAGCAGGAGTTCTCGGCCGACGGCGGGAAGACCTGGGAATCCAACTGGGTCATGGAGTTCACCCGGGCGTGAACCGGCACCTTTTCGGGCGCTTGACAGCAAGTCGCGCATGACGCACGTTGTTGCCGAAGACGCAACTTCGCCCGGAGGGATCCCGCGATGGCACAGCCCCGGGTGGTGGTCATCGGCGCCGGCCTCGTCGCCCGCGCGCTCGCCGACGAGCTGACCGAGCGCGGCTGGACCGACGTCACGGTGCTGGGCGGCGGCGCGCGGCCCGACACCCCCGGGCTCGTGTTCCGGACCGGCGCGGACCGCACGCTGACGGAGTTCGCGAAGTACACCGCCGCGAAGTACAGCGGCCTCACGCTCGACGGCCGGTGGTGCTTCAACCCGGTCGGCAGCCTGGAGCTCGCGACCACTCCCGAGCGGCTCGCGGATCTGAAGCGCCGGCACGGCTGGGCGACATCGTGGGGCGTGCGCGGCTTCCTGCGCACGCCCGGCGCATGCGCCGACCTGCACCCGCTCCTCGACGAAACCCCGGTGCTGGGCGGGTTCCACGTCCCGGGTGACGGCCTGCTGCACGCCGGGAACGCGGCCGAAGCCCAGGCGCGGCGGGCAGCGACGCGGGGTGCGAAGTTCCTCGACGACGACGTCGTGGCGATCGACCGGGCCGGCGGACGCGTCACCGGCGTCGTCACCGCTTCCGGACGGCTGCGCGCCGACGTCGTCGTGTCGTGCGACGGCGCCGGCGCGCTCGTCGGCCTGGCGGTGCCGCACGTGCCGCGGCCGCACCGGTACGCGCGGACGTCACCGCTGGCGGAACTGGCCGGGCACAACGACGACCACGCGCAGGCGGGCAAACCCGTGCTGCGCCACCACGACCGCGCGCTGTACTTCCGCGAGCACGTCGACCGG
Source organism: Amycolatopsis sp. NBC_00355 (assembly GCF_036104975.1). Classification (GTDB taxonomy): domain Bacteria; phylum Actinomycetota; class Actinomycetes; order Mycobacteriales; family Pseudonocardiaceae; genus Amycolatopsis. The sequence goes on from NZ_CP107982.1 coordinate 5,324,756, forward strand.
CTCGGCGTCGGGGCCCTCACGCTGCGGGACGAGGACTTCGACCCGGCGTGGGACGCGGCCGCCGCCCTGCTGCCCGCGCTCCGCGACGCCAAGCCCGAGATCGTCGGCACGGTGACGCTCCCGGGCACGCCGGACGGGATGCCGCTGCTGGGCGAGCACCCGGACCTCGAAGGCTTCTGGGTGGCCGAGGCCGTCCGGGACGAGCACTCCGCCGGGGTCGCGCGCGAACTGGCGCGCTGGCTCGTCGACGGGCAGCCGACGCTGGCCGTGCACGGTTGCGACCTGGCCCGCTTCGACCGCGTTTCCCTGCGGGGCAAGGGTTTCGCCGAGGTCCACGAGATCGTGCACCCGCTGGATCCCCGGGACGAGCCGGTGCGGACCGGGCCCTTTTTCGAGCGGCAGAGCGCACTCGGCGCGTACTTCCTGCCGGCGGACGGCTGGGCGCGGCCGCAGTGGTACCAGGCCAACGCGGACCTGCCCACGGCCCCGGCGCGCGCCGGCTGGGCCGCGCGGCACTGGTCGCCGATCGGGTACGCGGAGTCGCTCGAGGCCCGCGAGCGCGTCGCGATGTTCGACCTGACGCCGGTGCCGCGGCTGGCGGTCACCGGCCCGGGAGCGCTGCCGTTCCTGCAGGCGATGACGACCGGCGACCTGGCGAAGCCGCCCGGCTCGCTCACCCGGACGCTGCTGCTCGGCGAGGACGGCGGGGTGCGCGGCCTGCTGACCGTCGCCCGGCTGGGCGGCGAACGGTTCCACGTCGGCGCCGGCAGCCGGCTGGACTTCGACTGGCTGCGGCGCCACCTGCCGGGCGACGGCACCGTGCAGCTCCACGAGACCACGCCCGGCACGTGCTGCGTCGGCGTTTCGGGTCCGCTGGCCCACGACGCCCTGCCCGAACTGTCCACAGTGGAGTCCCCCGCCGAGGAGACCTATGTGGACGACGTCCCCGTAGTCGCTTTGCGACTGTCCACTGTGTCCTGGGAGTTCCACGCTACAGCGGACCTGGGCCGACGGCTGTGGGACGCGCTGCGGGCGCGCGGGATCACCGCCGCCGGGCACCAGGCGCACACCAGCCTGCGGCTGGAAGCCGGAGTGCCCGTCCCGGGCGTCGACGTCACCACCGAGCACGATCCGTACGAAGCCGGGCTCGGCTCGCTCGTCCGGCTGGACAAGGGTTACTTCCTCGGCCGCGACGCCCTCGCCGGCCGCTGCGACGCCGGCACCGGCCGCCGGCTGACCCGGTTGAGCGTCGACGGCGTCGTGCTGGGCCAGGAACCGGTGTACGTCGGGGACCGCGCGGCCGGGTACGTCACCAGCGCCGCGGACGGGATCGCGTACGCCTGGCTGCCGGTGGAGTACAGCGTGCCGGGGACGCCGGTGGCGATCGAGTACTTCGGCACGCGGATCCCCGGGAGGGTCGCATGACGCACTACGACGTGATCGTGCTCGGCCTCGGCGGGATGGGCAGCGCCGCGGCGTACCGGCTGGCGCAACGCGGGCAGCGGGTGCTCGGCCTCGACCAGTTCGCGCCGGTGCACCACCTCGGGTCGAGCCACGGCGGTTCGCGGATCACGCGCCAGGCCTACCTCGAAGGCCCCGAGTACGTGCCACTCCTGCTGCGGGCCCACGAACTGTGGGACGGCCTCGAGCGCGACAGCGGACGCAAGCTGTTCACCCGCTGCGGCGGGCTGATGGTCGGCGCGGCGGCGTCGCGGACGATCACCGGCAGCGTCGCCTCGGCGGCGGCGTTCGGCATCCCGCACGAACTGCTCGACGCCCGGGAAATCCGCCGCCGGTTCCCGACGACGTCACCGGCACCGGACGAGGTCGCGCTGTACGAGCCGGGTGCCGGGCTGGTGTCGCCCGAGGGCAGCGTCGCCGCGCACCTGCAGCTCGCCGCGCGGTGCGGCGCCGAACTGCACCACGAGGAGAAGGTGTTCACCTGGAGCACCATGGCCGGCGGCGTGCGCGTCGGGACCTCGCACAACTACTACACGGCCGACCGGCTGGTGCTGTGTCCCGGCGCGTGGGCCGGCGAGCTGCTGCGCGACCTCGGCGTCGGGTTCACCGTGCGGCGGCAGGTGCAGTTCTGGTTCGCGCCGTCGGGCGGGGTCGAGCCGTTCCGCCGGCACCCGGTCTACATCTGGGAAGCCGACGGCTACACGTTCTACGGCTTCCCGGCGCACAACGCGGCGGGTGACGGCGTGAAGGTCGCGTTCCACAGCGGCGGCCGGCCGTGCACGCCCGACGGTCTCGACCGGACGGTGACCGAAGCCGAGGTCCACGAGATCGCCACGGTCGTCAAGCGCCACCTGCCGACGCTGCCCGGCGCGTTCCTCCGCGCGGTGACGTGCATGTACACCGACACCGCCGACGAGAGCTTCGTGCTGGCGCCACACCCCGCCGAGGAACGCGTGCTGCTCGCGTGCGGCTTCTCCGGCCACGGCTTCAAGTTCGCGCCGGTGGTCGGCGAGATCGTCGCGGACCTGGTCGTCGACGGGACGACCACGCACCCGATCGCCCGGTTCGACCCGGCGCGCCTGCTGGCCTGACCTCGAGCCGGTCAGCCCAGGAGCGTGGTGGCAAGGGACTCCAGGTCGACGCCCGCGACGCCGTCCAAGACGTGCCACGGCGCGAGCCAGCCCGCGGCGGCCAGCTCGTCGTAGACGTCCGCGCAGCGCCGCTGCAGCCCGTCGTCGGTCTCGAACGCGTCGCGCTCGCGGTCGGTTTCGGCCGCCGCACGGCGTTCCGCGCGTTCCGCCGCGACCGAGGCGGCGACCCGCAACAGCAGGTGCGCGTCCGGGTGCGGCAGGCCGAAGCGGGCGACCTCCAGTTCCCACACCCACTTCACGACCTCGCCGGCCGCGTCCTGCCGCAGGCGCGCGGCGGCGTACGCGGCGTTGGACGCGACGTACCGGTCGAGCAGGACGACGTCGTGCGTGTCACGCAGGGCGCGGATCTCGTCCGCGGCACCGCTGCGGTCCAGCGCGTAGAGCACGGCCATGCCGTACACCGAGTCGGCTAGGTCGCCGTGCCCGCGGTGCAGCGCCTCCTTGACGAGGTCCGCGTGCACGCTCTCGCCGTACCGCGGAAACGCCAGCTTCGCCACGCTCGCGCCCCGGGCGCGCAACGCGTTCGTCAGCCCCTCGGTCAGCGTGCGCTTGCCCGCGCCGTCGAGCCCTTCGATGACCACCAATCGCCCCATGGGCGTCACAGTAACGGTGGTGGACCGGCGGGCTCGGTGGAAGGTGATCGACGCCGAGCCCGCCGGTACGACTAGGCGGTCGCCCGCCGCAGGTGCAGCACGTAGTAACCCGCGCCGCTGACCAGCAGGACCCCGGCCAGGATCAGCAGCGGGATCCAGCCGGTGTCGTTGCTGGAGGGCGCCGGGCCGCCGTCACCGCGGGGCATGACCGAGCCGGTGGCGCCGTAGCCGCCGGCCTCGCCCTTCCGGTCGTAGGCCGAGCCGGGGAGCTTGTCCGCGTACTTCGCCCCGACCGCGCGCTGGTAGTCGGCGATGGTCACCGCGCCGCCGCCGTCGAGCGGGGTGACGCGGCCGTCGCCGACCGCGTACCAGGCGTCGACCTGCGGTTCGTGCAGCAGTTGCGCGCCGGCGGGCAGCTTGCGGGCGAACGCCGTCTCGACGTCTCCCGAGGCGATGTTGCCGATCTGCCAGGCGCCGTCGTCCCCGCGGACCGACCAGAGCGTCGCGGTCCGGCCGTCGGAGGCCTGGACGGGCACCGCGAAGTAGGAGAACACGCCCGGGGCCGCGTCCGGCTTGCCGACGACGAAGTCCGCGGACAGGTCGTAGACGGGGTAGGCGTCCGGCGCGATCCGCACCGAGACCGGCGCGGCCGACGCGCCGGGCGCCTGGGCGAAGAACCGGACCAGGGTGTCCTGGAGCCCCGGCGCGGCGGCCGCGCTCCGGGCCGCCGCGGCGTCGGCGCTGCTGATGCCGGGCGCCTGGGCCGCGCCTGACACCGGTGCCGTCATCAGCAGCGCCGCGCCGGTCAGCACGGCGAGCACCAGCACTCGCCTGCTCATCGGGTGATCCCCGTGAGCGTGTGCGTCCAGGAGAAGGACGAGTTCTGCGTGTAGTACCCGTAGGTCGACCAGTTGTAGCGCCGGGCCGGCCCCGGGTCACCCCAGTACACCCAGTCGCCGCTGGTGTCGTAGCCGTAGAGGACGTGCGTGTGACCGCCGCCCGAGCGGTAGCCGACCCGGGTCTCGACCGGCCGGTTCGCGGCGGTCTGCGTCCGGATCGAGGCGTAGGGGATACGGCTGTCGACGTAGCGGCCGGGCGAGGTGAACCCGAGGCGGGCGAAGGCGCGCTGCGGGTCGGCGAGGGTGCCCGGCAGGTTCGCGCAGTCGGCGCCGTTCGTGCCGCTCGTGTCGTGGGCGAGCTGGCAGAAGCGCGTCTGGCTGACGGTGACGCCGTGGTAGGCCGCGATGGTGTTGCCCGACGCCGCCCAGCACCACTGGTTCCGCTGCTGCGCCTGCATCGAGATCGGGTTCCGGACGTTCGACGGCGCTCCGGACGCGGCGGCGGTGGCCGGCACGGCCAGGCACAGCATCAGGCTCACCGCCAGTGCGGCGTGGACTCTGCTCGACTTCACCAGCACGGACGGCCCTCCTGCTCGAACGTGGGCGAACCAGCGGTGGTCACCACGGTGAACAACGCCGTCACCCGGAGCAAGAACGCCATCTGGAGGAACGGACCGTTCCGGGGGGGCAGCCGGAACGCGGAACAGTCACCATCACGTGGCCAACCACCCTGAACGGGGGTCGGCACGTCTACTTTACGCTGCTAACGTGAACGTTCCGCGGTGTTCACGCCCAGCGCACACACTGGTCGGGTGAAGGGACGAGCGGTGGTACAAGACGGGAACCTCCCACTGATCATCGATGGCGCCCGGGCGACCCGGGCATCGGTCGCCGAACTGCCGAAAGAGCTGACCGAAGCGCTCCGGACCGGCGAATTCCACCATGCCCTGAGACTCGCGATCGCCTACCGCGGCCTCTCGCTCGCCCGGCTCCGCGCGCACCTCGCGCTGCGCGGGGTCCAAATCGGACAGTCGACGCTGAGTTACTGGCAGCGCGGGCTGCGTCAGCCCGAGGTACCCAAGGCGCTGCCGGCGGTCCGGGCCCTGGAATCGGTCCTCCAGCTGCCCGCGGACGCCCTCGTGGTGCTGATCGGCCCGCGACTGGTCCGCCGCGGCCACCAGCCGGCGGCGTCGTTCCACGACCTGCGTTCCGGTGACATGGGGTCGATCGTCGAGGACCTGCTCGCCGAGCTCGGCGCGTACCCGTCGTCGAACCACTACAACGCCGACCTCGAGCTGCTGTCGGTCCACGACACGATCACGTTCGACGCCGAGCACCGCCAGGTCAGTCTCCGGACCCGGCTGGTGACCCGCGCCCGCCGGCACGGCCCGGACCGCTACCTGACGGTCTACAACGGCGATCCGGGCTGCCGGATCGACGACGTCGAGCTGATCACGGACGAGGGCTGCCGCGTCGGCCGCATGCGCCGCAACCCGGACGCGGACACGATGGCGACCGAGCTGCTGTTCGACCGCAAGCTCGCCGAGGGCGACATCCACGTGTTCTGCTTCGAGGTCCGCGACGACTCGGGTTCGGCGTCGCCGGGCTACTACCGGATGCTGCGCGACCGCTGCGCGAGCTACCTGGTCCAGCTGCGCTTCGACCGCAACGCCCTCCCGGCCCGCTGCACCCGCCAGGTCCGCGCCCGCGACGACGCCCTGCCGGTGGTGGCGGAGGAGCTGGCGTGCGACATGGGCGGCGTCAGCAGCGCGTTCTTCAACGACGCGGGTCCGGGGTTGGCCGGAGTCGCGGTGGAGTGGAACTGATTGGCGCAACGGCCCGCCGAATGAACGGAATTTGATTACCCTGCGAGTGCACGATTCACTCGAATGGGTGAAGAGTGTGTTTGGGCACAACTACTCCGGGACGGGTCCCGGGACCGGCGTTTAAAGTATTGCCTTCCAGTCGGGGGAGACTGGACGGCAAGGAGAAAAGTGCCAGAAAACCTCTCCATCACACTCGGCGCACTGGTGGAAGCACAGGTCACCGACGCCGGAGGAACACCGTCGCCGGTTCTGGTCCTCGAAGGAACCGGCGGCTCCGGCCGTTCCACGGCGTTGCGGAAAACGCTGGAGGAATACCGGGAAAAGACGCCGACAGCACTGGTTCAACCGCACGATAACGACGAACCCATGGATTCCGCTGTGCGCGGCGTCCTCACCGCCGTAATGCTCGGTCTCACCCCGGGAATCCGCGGTTACGACGTCAAGTTCCCGCGCACGGTGATCGCGCAGATCGTCCTCAGCGAAGACTTCTCCGGGCTGACCGCGGCCGCGGCGCTGAGCCGGCTGAAGGTGGTGCTGGCCGCCTACAGCGAACCCGCCGCGGTGACCAAGTTCGTCGTCGGCCTGGTGGCCGCCGGTGGAGAACTGGCCGCGAACCAGGCCGCCCCACCCGTCGCCGCGGTCACCTCCGCGATCGCGAAGCAGGTGGCTGCGGGCGTCTTGGCGGCCCTGCGCAAGCGGGCCTGGCAACGGCAGATCGACTGGGACGGCCTCGTGGCCTGGTTCGGCCACCAGGACAAGGGCTTCCGCTACAACGCCGCCCAGATCCTGATCGACCTCAGCAACCGGGCCCGCAGTGACCGTGCCGACCTGCGCGAAGGAGTGACCGACCTGCTGGTCGCCGCCCTGCTCGCGGACCTGCGGCACAGCTGGGAGTCGGCCCGTGGCACCGCACCGAACGTGCTCGTGCTCATCGACGACGCCGACCTGCCCGGCCCGTCGGCCTTCATCGGCTCGCTGATCCGCGTCCGGGCCGGGCTGGCCGCCACGCGCGCCGGCCTGCCGGACCCGGTGAACGTGGCCGTCGCCTCCGCCGGTGCGCTGGCCGACGTGCTCACCGCGGACACCGGCTGGACAGGTGGGGCCGACCCGGCCCGGCCGTGGGTACGGGTGCCGGCGGCCGACCTCGGCCAGGAGGAGGTCTGCCTGCTGGCCCAGAGCTTCGACTGGGGTGGCGGACGCCGGTACGGCTTGATCACCCACCACCTCACCCACGGCCACCCGGAGGGGACGGGCATCGTCCTGCGCGCGCTCGTCGCCGCGCCCGAGCTGGCCGACGACCTCGACGGCCTGCTGCGCCGCCGCGGACCGGGCGACGTCCCGATCGACCGCCGGCTGCTCGAACCGTTCGCCCGCGGCCTGAGCGCGCGCAAGGACGTCGACGAGCCCCAGTTCGAGGCGCTCGTGACCCTGTCGGGTGCCCGTGATCGGCGCGAAGCCGACGGGCTGCTCCCGCTGCTGCCGCACCCGATCGGCATCGGCTCCCCCGTGTTCACGTCACCGACGTTGTGGTCGCCTCCGGGAGCGGACGGCGGCCGCCTGCACCCGCTGGCCCGGTACGCCGGCCTGCGGCTCCTCGCCGCCCGCGACGACCCGGCGACCGGCTGGACGGCGGTGTTCCGGAAGCTGCGGGACCGTGCCGGGCCCGACGACCCGGCCGGCCGGCTGCACCACGAAAGGCTGCTGAGCGGCAAGGAGGTCGTGGCCAAGGAGCTGGCCGGCCTCCTGCGGGAGCTGCGGGCCGCGGACTGGCTGACCCTGCTCGACGAGGTCACCGCCACCCCGGACCCCCGGGAACGGGACTTCGCGGCCGTCTGCGGTCCGAAGCAGCCCGCGACTCCGGTGGACCACATCGTCGTGCTGCTCGGCGTGTTCCCCGCACTCCACGACCCGTGCCTCACCTCCGCGTGGAATCGCAAGACCCTGCAGACCCTCGCCTCGCACAGCCTCACCCACCTGGCCGGGTACGGCGACGAGCGGCCGCCGTTCCTCATGTGGCCCCGGCGCTGACCGCCCCACCTCCCGGAAGGACCCCACCTTGCCCTCGCGCTACCGCTGGGTGGTCGTGCCCCGTGCCGACCGCTTCCCGAAACTGTGGATCGACTGGCTCCGGCTCGGGCTCGTGGTCCTGCTGGCCGTCACCGCCACCGGCGTCGTCGTCTTCCGGCAGGACCTCGGCCGGCTGGCCACCTGCAACGACGGCTGGCCAGGTACCGCCGCCTGGTCCGCCGCCGGCGAGTGCGTCGGGTTGTCCGACGGCTCGTACGCCTTCGGCCTCGACCGGTTCGCCCCGGTGCTGCAGACGATCGACCACCAGAACGACGCGGCCGCCGACAGCTGCGACCCGGACGGCACGCCGGTGACCGTCGGCGTGCTGGTGACCATGACCGACCGCTACACGGGCGGCCGCGCGGTGCACGAGCTCGAAGGCATGGCGGCGGGTCAGCGCCACGCCAACGGCACCGGCTGCGTGCACCCGATGCGGCTGGTGGTCGCGAACATCGGCGCGTACGGCCCGGACAGCGAAGGACTCGACGTCGCGCAGGCGCTAGCCGACCGGCCGGACGTCGTCGCGGTCGTCGGTATGGGCCTGAGCCAGGAACAGGCGGCCCGGACCGCGGACCTGTTCGCCGGCGCGAAGATCCCGATGGTGTCCGACGTGATCACCGCGGAGGGCTTCGACCAGACCGGCTCGCGCGAGGACCAGCCGCAGTTCGACTCGTGCGACCCGGACATCACCTACCAGCACGGGATCGGGCGGGACTACTTCTACCGCGTCGCTTACCGCAACCGGGTGCAGATCGACCGGCTCGCCGCCGTCGTGACCGCGCGGCCGGACTTCATCATGGTGCCCACCGGCGGTTCCGACCCGTACACCTGCACCGCGCTGCCGATGGTGCAGCGCCGGTTCGGCGGCGACGTCACCGAGGTGAAGTTCGACGCCGACGAGTCCACCACGGTGCTGCAGACGGCGAGGCGGATCTGCGGCACGGCCAAGGACGTCACCGTCGTGTACATCGCCCGCGGCAGTGACCTGGCCCGGCTCTTGTTCAGCCTCGACGAGGCGTTCGGCAGCGGCCAGTGCGCGGCGACGTCGGTGGCCGTGGTGAGCACCTCGGACGGCCAGCGGCTCCGCGCGGTCGAGGACAACCCGATGCTGGAGGACCTGCGGGTCCGCGCCCTGCGGTCGGCGAGCTTCGCCACCGGCAAGGTGCGCCTGCTCACGACGCTCGTCTCGGGCGCCGACAAGAAGCGCCCGGACAACCCCGGGTTCGCCGATCTGGAGGAGTCGTTCACCGGCGCCGGGTTCGACCTGGCGGACATCGACGACGGCTGGGCGGTCAACGCCTACGACTCGACGGTCACGGTGTCCGAAGCCCTGCGCACCCTCCCGGCCGCGAAACCGGTCCAGCGCAGCCAGGTGAACACGGCGATCAGCGGCTTCTCCGCGGCGGGCCAAGCGGTCCGCGGCGCGGGCGGCATGATCACGTTCGACAACAGCGGCAACCGGGCCGACGCCGGCCCGCCCGTGGTCCGGGTCTGCCCCCTGCAACCGGCGACCGGATCCCGCCCGGCCCGCACCACAAGCGTGCCGGCGGGCCCGGGAGACCCGGCGACCTGCTGACCGGAGACGCGCCGCCGGTTTCCCGCCGGCGGGACACGAGCTACGCGGGTCCGCCGCTCACCGCACCTCGAACCCGTTGGCCTCGGCTGCCTCCGCTTGGCGGTCGTCCCTGGTCACGAAGGTCACCGGCGCGCCGCCGGTCAGCTCCGCCGTGCCGTGCATCGCGACCGCGATGTGGATCGCGGCGAGAGTGGACACCGGGCTCCCGATCACCGTCCGCCGAGCCGCGGCGAAGACACGCGGATTCAGCGGGACGACTCCCAGCACCGTCCGCGAATCCTCGTCGAACTGACGGAGGAGACTTGTCATGCCGGGCTTGGCCGCGGTGATCGCGCCGGCCAGTTCCAGCCGGGTGAGTTCGCTGGTCAGGACGAAGTGCCCGCCATCGATGAGCAGTTCTCGCAGCTCGGCGTGGCCGGGCTCGTCGGCGAGATAGGCCGCGAACAAGGCGGTCGGGTCAGCGTAGAAGATCGTCACCGGTCACCCCTCGTGCAGCGGATCGGACCCCAGCCACGCGAGAGTTCCTCCAGCTTGTCGTGTCCAGGCGCGTCGTTCTCGGGCACAAAAGTGATCAGCTTGCCTTCGACGACCAGGCGTTTCCGCCGTTCGAGCGGGCTCTCGACCTGCGCCACCACCACTCGCAAGGCCTCGGTGACCAGGTCGTTCATGCTGCGCCCCTCGGCCTCGGCTCTCGCCTTCAGCTATCACTGTTCAGACCATGCAACAGAAAGGCCGCCCCGGACACGTCCGGGGCGGCCTGACCTGCAAGAACGAAAAACTCAGTACCGGTAGTGGTCCGCCTTGAACGGGCCTTCGACGTCGACGTCGATGTACTCGGCCTGTTCCTTGGTGAGCTTGGTCAGCTCACCACCCAGCGCGTCGAGGTGGATCTTCGCGACCTTCTCGTCGAGCTTCTTGGGGAGGCGGAAGACCTCCTTGTCGTACTCCTCGTGCTTGGTGAACAGCTCGACCTGCGCGATCACCTGGTTGGAGAAGCTGTTCGACATCACGAACGACGGGTGGCCGGTCGCGTTGCCCAGGTTGAGCAGGCGGCCCTCGGACAGCACGATGATCGTGTTGCCGTTCGGGAAGATCCACTCGTCGACCTGCGGCTTGATGGTGATGCGCCGGATGCCCGGGTAGCGCTGCAGGCCGGCCATGTCGAGCTCGTTGTCGAAGTGGCCGATGTTGCCCAGGATCGCCTGGTGCTTCATCTTCGCCATGTCCTCGACCAGCACGACGTCCTTGTTGCCGGTCGTCGTGATCACGATGTCGGCGTTGGGCAGCGCGTTCTTCAGCGTCTGGACCTGGTAACCGTCCATCGCCGCCTGCAGCGCGCAGATCGGGTCGATCTCGGTGACGATCACGCGGGCACCCTGGCCGCGCAGCGACTCCGCCGCGCCCTTGCCGACGTCGCCGTAACCGCAGACGACCGCGACCTTGCCGCCGATGAGGACGTCGGTGCCGCGGTTGATGCCGTCGATCAGGGAGTGGCGGATGCCGTAGCGGTTGTCGAACTTCGACTTCGTCACGGCGTCGTTGACGTTGATCGCCGGGAACAGCAGCTCACCGGCCGCGGCCAGCTGGTACAGCCGCAGCACGCCGGTGGTGGTCTCCTCGGTGACGCCGCGGATGCCCTCGCCGATCTTCGTCCACTTGCCGGTGTCCGAGGCGACCGACGCCTTCAGCAGCTCGAGGAACACGCGGAACTCGTCCGAGGTGTTCTCGTCCGGGGCCGGCACGACGCCCGACTTCTCGAACTCGGTGCCCTTGTGGACCAGCATGGTGGCGTCGCCACCGTCGTCGAGGATCATGTTGGGACCCTCGCCGTCCCAGGTGAGCATCCGCTCGGTGCACCACCAGTACTCCTCGAGCGACTCGCCCTTCCAGGCGAAGACCGGGACACCCTTGGGCTCCTCGGCCGTGCCGTTCGGGCCGATGACGACCGCGGCGGCCGCGTGGTCCTGCGTCGAGAAGATGTTGCAGGACGCCCAGCGCACCTCGGCACCGAGCGACACCAGCGTCTCGATGAGGACGGCGGTCTGGACCGTCATGTGCAGGGAACCGGAGACCCGCGCCCCGCGCAGGGGGTAGACCTCCGCGTATTCGCGCCGCAGCGCCATCAGTCCCGGCATCTCGTGCTCGGCGAGGCGGATCTCCTTGCGGCCGAACTCGGCGGCCTCGAGGTCGGCGACGGCGAACTCGATGCCGTTGCGGGTCTCGTGCCGCTTGGCAACGCTTTCGGGGGTCATAGTGGCGATTCCTCCAAGGCTCGATGACTTCCGAACACTACCGTTGTCCGCTCGACCTTCCCTAGAAAGCGATCCGCAGCAGTTCAGGAGGCCCTCACCGTGCCCATGCCCGGCCCGGACACCCGCGTCGTCGAAATCCGCGTCGCCGGGCTCGTGGGCACCAGCGGCGAGACCCTGCTCGACGCGGTCGCGACCGTCGACGTCGCCGGCGACGGTCTGGGCCGCGTGATCCGCCCGGCGGACCGGCTGCGGCGGCCGGCACCGGGACCGGTCCTCCCGGCGCTGGGCCGGTCGATCCCGCGGACCCTCGAAGGCTACCTCTGGCACGGGATGACGTCCGGGGGCGCCGCGAAGGCCACCTGGGCCCTGCTCTTCCCGTTCTCCCTGGCCAACGTCGCGTTCTGGATGCTGCCGGCCGTCCCGCCCGGCCGCCGCCTCCCCCGCGTCCTCGGCGCGGTGTGCCGCGGCCTGCTGCGCGTCGCGGCCCTGCTGCTGACCATGCTGCTGATGGGCCAGCTCGCGGCGATCGCGCTCGACCTGTTCGGCGCGCAGTGCCTCGCGCCCGGCTCGGGCTGCCTGCCCGTCGTCCCGGACGGCTTGCGCACGGTCCCGGCGCGGATCACGGTCGGCCTGCTGCCGCTGCTCGTGGTCATCTTCGTGCTGCACCGGATCTCCTCGGCGAACTGGGCGGTGCACGCCGAGAGCGACCGCGTCGAAGGCCCGCTGCGGATGCGCACCGGCTCCGGGACACCGGCGCTGCGCGGCCTGCACACCGTCGCCGCGCTCGCGTCGGTCGCGCTGCTGCTGCTCGGCGGCCCGTTCCGGGTGCCCGGCGACGTCTTCGACCTGGTCGTCTGGATCAGCACGCTGGCGCTGGTGCTCGCCGCCGTCGTCGCCGCGGCGATCGGCGTCGACACCGGGCGGATCGCCCGCCGCGGCCTGATCGCGTTCGCGACGCTGCTGGTCGTCGTGGCCGCGGTGCGGCTGCGGCCCGGCACCGGCCGGCTGCCGGGGACCAACGGCGTCGTCGAGGGCCTCGGCGCGTCACTGGTCGCGGTCACCGTGCTGTTCGCGCTGTTCCTGGCCCCGGCCGCGGTGCTGGCCCGGCCCACCTGGAAGCACAAGCCGCGCCGGCTGCGGCCGTGGGCGGGCGGCTGGGCGGCCGCGCCCGTGCTCGCGCTCGCCGGCCTCCTCGGCGGCGGGTTCGGCGCCGGGCTCGCCGAAGCCGTCCGACGCCTGTCCGGGGCCGATCTCCTGCAGGTGCCCGACACGTACCTGCTGGTCACGGTCCTGTGGGGCGCCGGGCTGGCGCTCGCCGCGGTGCTGTCCCTGCTGGGCTTCGCGGTCGCCGTCCCGGTGCGCCGGCTGCGGCGGGGCGTCCCGGCGATCGTCGGGCTGATGGAGCACGACGACCAGCAGGAGGTCCAGGCCGCGGCGGCGTGGGCGCGCTCGGCGTGGGAACGGCGGCACCTGCACCACCTGGCCCTCACCGTGGCGTCGGCGATGTCGGCGGGCGGCGCGGCGCTGCTCGTGCTGCGGTTCGGGTTCGGCCAGGTCCCCCGCTGGTTCGGGCCGCTGTCCGCGATCGGCGTCTTCGCGCTCGGCGCGCTGGCCGCGGGGCTGCTGCGCGTCGTCTACACCGCGGCGCGCACACCGCAGCGCAGCCGGCACCTCGGCGCGCTCGCCGACCTCGTCTGCTTCTGGCCGCGGGCGGCGCACCCGACCGTGCCGCCGTGCTACGCGCTGAAGGTCGTGCCCGAACTCGCCGCGCGCGTGCGCGAGCACCTCAAGGAGCCGGGGACGCGGGTGGTGCTGTCCGGCTACAACCTCGGCAGCCTGCTCACGGTCATGGCCGCCGCGCGGCTCGCCGCCGAACTGCCGGAGACGGACCTCGAGCGCGTCGGCGTGCTGACCGCGGGGTCACCTCTGCAGTGGGGCTACCAGCGGGCCTTCCCCGCGCTGCTGCCGCAGGAGTCGCTGGAGCGGCTCTTCGAAAGCCTCGACGGCCGGTGGCGGGCGCTGTGCCGCGGCACGGACATCTTCGGCGGCGGCGTGACGACGTGGCGGCACGAGGTCTCCGACCGGCAGCTCTACGGCGTCGGGTTCCTGGCCGAGGGTGGCTGCGGCCCGCTGAAGGCGAAGGCCGACGAGAACGGCGTCCTCATCCTGGGCGGCGACCACTGGCTGCCGGACCCGCTGCGCGGCCCGACCGGCCGGCACCGCTGGGCGCCGGGGGTGCTCAAGCACCAGGACTACGTCGTCGACGCGGAGTGGGACCACGCCGTCGCGATGGCGGCCGGGCTGGGCAAGCCGACCACCGGTGAGCAGGGCCTGCTCTTCCCGGACTTCCCCGGAAAGCCGTGAAGGGCACCTTCAGGGACTCTATGTCCCTGAAGGTGCCCTTCACGGCACGCTTCGGCTAGCTCAGCTTCACTCGGAAGCCTTGCGGCGGAACTTCAGCAGCGCGAGCAGGCCGCCACCGCCGAGGATCAGCAGCGCGGCGATCCACACGAGCCACATGTTGTCGAAACCGGTGTTGGCCAGGCCGCCACCGGTGCCGGACTCGTTGCCCGCGGGGACGACGGCCGGAGCGGTCGAGCTGGTCGGCGAGACCGAGGTGTCCGAGGTCGCCGGGGCGCTCGGCTTCGTGGACTCGGTCGGCTTGGTGGGCCGGGTCGGGGCCGTGGTGGTCTCGGTCGGCTTGGTGGAGGTCTTGGTGCCGCAGAGGTACCACTTGTCGATGCCGGCCTGGTGGCCGTTGCGGCTGAACGGCGCGCGCAGGTCGGTCCACGGCGCGTTCTTGTCCAGGCCACGGGCGCCCGGGGTGTAGTCGTTGAAGCCGTCGTCGCCGCCGATGACGACGATGCGCTTCACCGTGACGCCTTCGTTGACCTTGGTGATGGCCAGGCGGTTGTTGGTGATCTTGGCGACGACGTCGCCCTGGCCGAGGTCGGTGCCCTCGGCGCACGGGGTCGCCTTGCCGGGCGTCGGGTGCGGGCGGTTGTCGTCACTGTGGCAGGCCAGCGCGGAACCGGCGGTGCCGATGAGGGCGGCGGCGGTGAGCGCGATGATCGCGGCCGAGCCGCGGAGGGTACGACTACGCATTCATAACTCCTGTGCCAGGCGGGGAGACACTGTCGAAAGTTGTGATCGCGATACCACTGAGCGTGAAATCACACTGCTGTAATTCACCCGCCAGTGGCACACGAAGGATCGAAAGGTATCGCACGTCACTCGTCTCGCTACACGGGGTCCCCTTTTAGGCACGATGGGCAAGATCGTCTCGCCTCGCCCGTTCTGCCCCGGTCCACAAAAACCCCGCCGACCTGCGAGAAGCAGGTCGGCGGGGGTGCCACGAAAGAGTGGGTGAATCAGCCCTCGGGTGCCTTGGCCGGCGATTCGACATCTTCGACGCCGTCGGCCTGACGCTTGCCGAGCAGAGAGTGCCGGCGGCTGTAGGCGAAGTAGAGGATCACACCGATCACCATCCACACGACGAACCGCAGCCAGGTCAGCACGGTCAGGTTCAGCATCAGCCAGACGCAGGCCACGATGGCCAGGATCGGGATCAGCGGCACCAGCGGCACCTTGAAGGCGCGGGGCAGGTCCGGCCGCGTCCGGCGCAGGATCAGCACGCCCGCCGAGACCAGCACGAACGCGAAGAGCGTGCCGACGTTGACCATCTCTTCAAGCTTGTCCGCCGGGAAGAACGTCGCCGCCAGGGCGACCAGGCCGCCGACGATCAGCGTCGCGCGCTTCGGCGTCCCCTGCCCGCCGGTCTTCGCCAGGCCACGCGGCATCAGGCCGTCGCGGGACATGGCGTAGATGATCCGGACCTGGCCGAGCATCAGGACCATGACGACGGTGGTCAGGCCGGCCAGCGCGCCGAAGGAGATGATGTTGGCCGCCCAGTCGACGCCGTTGGCGGAGAACGCCGTCGCGAGCGTCTTGTGGCTGCCGTCGCCCGCCGAGGTGGCCAGGTCCTTGTAGGACGTCATGCCGACGACCACGAGCGACACGGCGACGTACAGCACCGTGACGATGATCAGCGAGCCGAAGATGCCGCGCGGCACGGACTTCTGCGGGTTCTTCGTCTCCTCGGCCGTGGTCGCCACGATGTCGAACCCGATGAACGCGAAGAACACCAGCGAGGCGCCGGCCAGCAGGCCGAACACGCCGTACGAGCTGCTCGCGCCGCCCGCGATCAGCGAGAAGAGCGACTGGTCGACGCCGGTCTCGCCGGAGCCGCCGGTCGAGCCCGGCGGGATGTAGGGCGAGTAGTTGGCGCCCTTGATGTAGAAGATGCCGAGGATGATCACGAACAGCACCACGGCGACCTTGATGCCGGTGATCACCATCGAGACCCGCGAAGACAGCTTGGTGCCGACGGCCAGCAGCGTCGTCAGGAGCGCGACGACGACCAGCGCGCCCCAGTCGATCGTGACGCTGCCGATGTCGAACGTCGTCTTCGCGCCCTTGCCGAACAGGTAGCTCAGCACGGTTTCGAGGTAGACCGACCAGCCCTTGGACACGGCGGCGGCGCCGACGGCGAGCTCCAGGATCAGGTCCCAGCCGATGATCCACGCCATGAACTCGCCGAACGTGGCGTAGGAGAACGTGTACGCGCTGCCCGCGACCGGCACGGTCGAGGCGAACTCGGCGTAGCACAGCGCCGCCAGCGCGCACGCGATCGCGGCGAACACGAACGCCAGCGAGACCGACGGGCCGGCGTAGTCACCGGCCGCGCGCGCGGTGAGCGTGAAGATGCCCGCGCCGATGACGACCGCCACCCCGAAGACCGTGAGGTCCCAGGCGCTCAGGTTCCGCCGGAGTTTGGTGTCCGGTTCGTCGGTGTCCTTAATGGACTGTTCGATCGATTTAGTGCGCCACAATCCCGTTCCGGGCACCGTTGACCTCCTACGGCTGGCCTGCGAGTTTCGCCGTAGGTCACCCTAACGGGTCAGGCGCGGGTCGGCTTGCCGGAACGCGCGGAGCCGATCACCGGGCGAGGCTGCGGTCCAGGTCCGGCTCGAGGTAGATGAGCTTCGCGACCGGCACCTTCGAGCGCACGCGGGCCTCGGCGTCGTCGATGGCCGTGGCCACCGCGGCGGTGTCGAGGCCGGGCACCAGCGCCAGCTTCGCCGCGACCAGCAGCTCGTCCGGGCCGAGGTACTGGGTGCGGATGTGGATGACGCGCTCGACCTTGCCCGCGGCCAGCTCGTCGACGATCGTCGCGAGGACCGCCGGGTTCGCGCCTTCGCCGATGAGGAGGCTCTTCATCTCGACGATCAGGATGATCGCGATGACGCCCAGCAGCAGGCCGATCCCGAGGGTGCCGACGCCGTCCCAGACCGGATCGCCGGTGACCACCGACAGCCCGACACCGAGCAGCGCGAGGACGAGTCCGAGCAGCGCGCCGGCGTCCTCCAGCAGGACGACCGGGAGCTCCGGCTCCTTGGCCTGGCGGATGAAGCCCCACCAGCTGACGTCACCCTTGATCTTCTTCGACTCGCCGACGGCGGTGTAGAAGCTGTAGCCCTCGAGACCCACCGCGACGACCAGGATGATCACGGCGACGATCGGCGACTCCAGCGGCTCCGGCGCGCCGATCTTGTGGATGCCTTCGTAGATCGCGAACGCCGAGCCGAGGGTGAAGAGCATCAGCGCGACGATGAAGGAGTAGAAGTACCGGTCGCGGCCGTAGCCGAACGGGTGCTCCTTGTCCGCCGCGCGCCTCGACGTCTTCTGGCCGAGCAGCAGCAGGCCCTGGTTCGTGGTGTCGGCCAGCGAGTGCACCGACTCCGCCAGCATCGACGACGACCCGGTGACGAGGAAGCCGACGAACTTCGCGGCCGCGATCCCGGCGTTGGCTCCGAGCGCGGCGATGATCGCCTTGGTTCCGCCTCCAGCTGACACGACCGCTCCCCTGGTAGGTCCTGAATGTCCGGGTGGAGCGTAATCGGAGCGGTTCCGGTGGGTCCCCACCGGCCGGGATTTCGATCAGGCGATGGCGGCGGCCGGCTTCGGCGGACGCCGACGACTGCGCGCGGACAGCCGTGGACACCACCGGCCTGGGCAGAACTCCCGTCACGCGCAAACGCGCCCGGTTTTGTCGGTGCCCTCCGCTACCGTGGCCCTCCCTGCTCGCCCGTCCAGGAAGGTGCCATGGCGTACTTCGCCGTGCTCGGCGCGCTTGCGATCGAAAGCCCGCCGGGCCAGTGGCCCGTACTGCGCGGAGACCGGCAGCGCACGCTGCTGGCCGTGCTGCTGCTGAACGCCAACCAGCACGTCCACGTCGACGTGCTGGTCGAAGCCCTGTGGCCGGAGCGGCCGCCGAAGTCGTACACCTCGAACCTGCACACCTACCTCTCGCGGCTGCGCGACCGGATCGACGGCCTGCGCGTCGAGCGCGGGCCGCTCGGGTACCGGCTGCGGGCCGAGCCGCACGAACTCGACCTGCTCGCGTTCCGGGCGGCCGCCGCCGAAGGGAAGCGGGCGGGGGACGCGGTCACGGCGTCGCGGCACTACCGGCGGGCGCTCGCGTTGTGGCGGGGGCCCGTGCTGGCCGGGCTGCACGTGCCGCGGCTCGACGCCGACGTCGCGCGGCTGGAGTCCGAACGGCTCGCCGTCTTCGAGGACTGCGTCGACGCCGATCTGAACGCCGGGCGGCACGGGGAGCTGACCGGCGAGCTGCCGGCGATGATCACCGAGCACCCGCTGCGCGAACGGCTGGCCGCGCAGCTGATGACCGCGTTGCACCGGGCCGGCCGGCAGGGTGATTCGCTCGAGATCTACCGGCGGCTGCGGACCACGTTGATCGAGGAGCTCGGCGTCGAACCGGGCGCCGAAGCCCGCCGGGTGCACGCGGCCGTGCTGCGCGGCGAAGATCCGGTGCCGCGGCTGCCCGCGCCGGTCTGGCCGGTGTGCCAGCTGCCGCCGGACACCGCGGACTTCACCGGCCGCGACACCGAACTGGCCGAACTCACCGGCGTGCTGGGCAGCGGTGACGGCGTCCCCGTCGCGGTGCTCAGCGGCGAACCGGGCGCGGGCAAGAGCACCCTGGCCATGCGCGCCGCCCACCGGCTGCGGGCGCGGTTCCCGGACGGCCAGCTGTACGTCCCGTCCGGCCCGCGCGACCTCGGTGACGTCCTGGCCGACCTGCTGCGCGCGCTCGGCGTCACCGGCCCGGCCATCCCGGACGACGTCCACGCCCGCGCGGCGGTGTTCCGCGGCCGGCTCACCGACCGCCGCGTGCTCGTGGTGCTCGACGACGCCACCGACCCCGAGCACGTCCGCATGCTGCTGCCGGGCACGCCGGGCTGCGCCGTCCTGGTGACGAGCCGGCGCCGGCTCAGCGGCCTCGCGGGCGCGCACCGGCTGCCGCTCGGGCCGCTGCCGGACGCCGACGCGACACGCCTGCTGACCCGGCTCGCGGGCGACCGCGTGGCGCGCGAACCCGCCGACGCCGCGCGCATCATCGCGGCCTGCGACCACCTGCCGCTGGCCCTGCGGATCGCCGGCAGCAGGCTGGCCATCCGCCCGCACCTGCGGCTCGCCGGGCTGGCCGATCGGCTCGAGGACGAGGTCCGCCGGCTCGACGAGCTGACGGTCAGCGACCTGGGCGTCCGCGGCAGCATCGCGCTGAGCTACGACGGCCTCCGCCCGCTCACGCGGCGCGCGTTCCGGCTGATCGGCCGCTGCGCCAACCTCGACCTGCCCGCTTGGGCGATCACCGCGCTGATCGACGACCCGGGGGCCGACGAAGCCGTCGAAGAGCTCGTCGAGGCCAGCCTGCTGGAGTCCGGCGGCCCGGACGAGACCGGCGAAGGCCGTTACCGGCTGCACGACCTCGTCCGCCTCTACGCGACCGAACTCGACGCGCCCGACGGCGGCGGCCTGCGCACGGTGCTGGCGGCGACGCTGGCCCTGGCCGACACGGCGGCGGCGCGGCTGCCCCGCACGGTGCCGATGCCGGCACTGGCGCGGGAAGCACCCGCGCAGCCCTTGCCACCCGAGCTCGTCGAGCGGCTGCTGGCGCGACCGGAGCGCTGGTTCGCCGCCGAACGCGCGAACCTCCTGCTGCTCGTCGGCACGCTGTGCGGGCTGGGCCGCCGGCACGACGCGCTGCTCCTGCTCGACCGGCTCAGCGGATACCTGTACCTGCAGGGGCACTACGCCGACATGCGCGCGGGCTACGAGACGGTGCTGGCAGCCGCGGGCGAAGACGGCTCCCTGACGGCGATCGCCGAGGCCAACCTGACGTTGCTGCGCCACGCCCGCGGCCAGTACGAGGAGGCCGCGGCCGGGTACCGCGAGTGCGCGAAGAAGCTGGAGGAGCACGGCGATCGCCGCACTCACGCCTGGGTTTCGGCCAACCTGGCGCACTGCCTGATCGGGCTGGGCCGCGCGGAAGAGGCCCTGCACACGGCCGCGCACGCGCGCGAACTGTTCACTGTGGACGGTGACGCGGCCGAGCTGGGCCGGGTCCGAGCGGCGGAGTCGGCCGCCTTGCACCGGCTGGGCCGGGTCGGCGACGCCCTGCGCGTCGACGAGGAAGCCGTGGCGCTGGCCCGGAAATCCGGCGAGCCGCGACAGCTGGGAACAGCTCTGCACGGCGTCGCGTGGTCGCTTTTGCTCAGTGGGCAGCCGGCCGAGGCGGCGTCGGCGATCACGGAATCGGTGACGCTGCTGCGAACAACCCCGGCGAGGTCGGCACTGGCGAAGTCCCTGCGCACGCTGGGCGCGATCGAGGCGTACCGAGGCGAACGACGGCGGTCGGTGGAGGCGTTCGAGGCGGCTCGCGACCTGGCCCGAGAGCTGGACGAACGACCGCGAGAGCTGTCGTGCACCCGAGCGCTCGCGGCCGCCTGGATCGGCGAAGGCCGTGCGGCACAGGCGATCCCGGTCCTGCGAGCGTGCCTCGACGAGTTCCGCGAAATGGGCGGCCGCCCCGCGACCAGCCTGACGTGGCTCGTCTTGCACCGCGCGTACGAGACGACCGGCGACCAGGCATCGGCGGCCGAAGCAGCCACGGAGGCCGCGGCCCTGACGGAGCCACGCGACGCCAGCGCGGCCACCCTGCGGCGAGCCCTGCTGGCGCTCACCGAACCCGTGTAGCTGCCTCGGCTGCTTCACGCGCCGACGGCGGCCCGAAACGGGGTGGTGCCGCCCCCTCGCGACACCACCCCCGCTGGGCGACCGCGGTCGCGTCTCCCCGCACGACCACACCCGCCCCGACCTCGGCGGCAGCAGCCCAACCCGCACAGCGAACCGGGCCACGCGACCTCACTGGGCCGTTGCACCTGTACCTGCCCCGTACGACCCGTCCAGGCCTCCCGGGCCAGCCTGCCGCTCGGCAAGACCGGCGGCACCATCTGTGGGCCGGGCCACCGCAGCCGCACTCCCCGTACGACCAAAGCCACCCCGCATGACACCGCCTCGGCGGGCTGCCTGCCCGGCCCGCGAGCCCGGCCCGCGCCACCTCAGCCGGGACAACCGCAGCCGCGCCTCCCCGCACGACCACACCCACCCCGCACGACACCGTCCCGGTCAGGCGATCCCGGGCACCCAACCCGGCCCGCTCAGCGAAACCGGCGGGCGCAATCCCAGCCAACCAACCGCGACCGCACCTCCAGCGCCCGCCGGGCACCCTCCAAGCCAGACAACCGCGCTCCCCGCACGACCACAACCCGCCCTGCACGACACCACTCCGGCCGCACAACCCCGGCACCCGACCGCACGCCCACCGAAACCGGCGGGCACCATCCAAGCCAGACAGCCGACGCCGCACCTCCCCGCGCGGCGCCACCTTGGGCGAGGCACTCCCGCAGCCACATCCCGTACGGCACCACCTCGGCGAGACAATCCCGACGCCCCACCTCCCCGCACGGCGCCACCTCGGCGAGACACTCCCGACGCCCCACCTCCCCGCAGGGCACCACCTCGGGCAAGGCACTCCCACAGCCCCACCTCCCCGTACGGCACCACCTCGGGCAAGACACTCCCGCAGCCACGCCTCCCCGCGCGACTTGCGCCCTCGCGGCACCACCCGACCCCGCACTCCGCAGCCACGCCTCCCCAGCGTGACCACGCCCCTCCAGAACCGAGTGGCACCGTCCAGGTCGCCGACGCCGGGCATCAGACCGGCGTCACCCCCAGCAGCGTCCGCCGCCCCTTGCTCTCGCTCTTCCTCCCCGGAAATCGACAGCACGAGGCTCCAGGACCACCCCTCGGACCGATACTGGCGAACCCCGCCACACGGAACGCACACAGAACACCCGGCCGCCCGCGCACGAAAAAGCCACCAGGAGCAGGCGCTCCTGGTGGCTTTCAAGCAGAGTTCAGCAGGTTCCCGCCGTCGCGCGGAAGAGCTGGGCGCCGGTCCTGTCGAGCGGGCGAATCTTCACCGGCGGGTCGGCGGCCGGCAGCCAGACCGACTGGCCTCGGCGCAGCTCCACCTTCTCGCCGTCGTCCGCCGTCACCAGCAGGTCGCCCGCCGTGCACAGCAGGATCTGCGGGCCGATGCTGTCGACCGTCACTTCGTCGTCCTGACCCGAAGTCCACTCGACGCGCGAGAGCTCGAACTCCGGCGCGTCCGTGTGGTAGATCGCCATCCGGTCGCCCGCGTCGCCGCACTGGACCGGCATCTCGCCGCACGCGAAGTCGACCACTCGCAGCAGCTCCGGGACATCCACGTGCTTCGGCGTCAAGCCGCAGCGCAGGATGTTGTCCGAGTTCGCCAGGATCTCCACGGCCGTGCCGTTCAGGTACAGGTGCAGGTTGCCGGCCGGCAGGTAGATCGCCTCGCCCGCGCGCAGCGTCAGGCGGTTCAGCAGCAGCGCCGCCAGCACGCCCGCGTCGCGCGGGTGGGTCTCGCCCAGCTCCAGGATCGTCCGGCACTCGACCGCGAACTCGCCGTGCTCGCGCAGGTGCCGGACGCACGAGTCCAGCACCTCCGGCAGCAGCGCGTCGAGCGACGACTGCGGCAGCGTGATCCACGTCGTGAACAGCGCCCGCAGGCCCGACGGGTCCAGTTGCGCCTCGAGCAGCCCGGTGTACTTCGCCAGCCCCGGCGTCTCGATCGCCTTCAGCAGCTTGACGGTGCGCTCCGGCTCGCGGAACCCGGCCAGCGCGTGGAACTCCGTAAGCGCGCAGACGAGCTCCGGCTTCGCCGTCGGGTCCGGATAGTTGCGGTTCGGCGCGTCCCGCGGGATGCCCAGCTTCTCCTCGCGGGCGTGCCCCTCCGCGGCCTGCGCCGCCGACGGGTGCGCCTGCATCGACAGCGGCTCCTCCGCGGCGAGGATCTTCAGCAGGAACGGCAGCCGCCCGCCCCACCGCTTCGCGCAGCGCTCGCCGAGCTGGTTCAGCGGGTCGGCTTCGACCAGCTCCAGCAAGCTCCGCTCGGTCCCGTCGGGACCGATGACGTGCGACGGGTCGCCCGGGTGGGCTCCCATCCACAGCTCGGCCTCGGGGTGCGGCGCGGGGATCGGACGGCCCAGCAGCTCGGGGATCGCCGTCCGCGATCCCCAGGCGTAGGGCCGCACCGCGTTGCGCAGCAGCTCCACTGTCACCTCAACTCCACTCCTTCGGCACCGGCCCGGGCCGGTGCTCGGCGGGTCTCACGCCGTCACGGGCTCGAAGCGGCCCGCGCCGCCGATGCTGCCCGCCGCCAGCCCGAGATAGACCGCCGCCAGTTCGAACCGCAGCGCCAGCACCGCGGCCCGCACGATTTCGTCCGCCTCGAACTCCTCGGCCGGGGCGATGACGTCCGCACCCGGCAGCAGATCCTCGGCCTGGAAGCGTGCCGCGTCCGTAGCCGGACCGGTACGCACCGAGAGAAGCAGCACCCGGGTGAGGATGTCACCTGATGGATCGTCCGGATCGGCGAAGATGTCACGCTCCGCGCCACTCGATTGCGCCGCCCGCCGCAATGCGGGGCGCGCCAGAGCCTGACGGAAATCCTCGACATCACAGACGGTAGCAGCGTGCGCCGCGAACGCGTGCGCAGCGTGTTCACCGACGGCGACGGCGACCGGGTCCAGCCCCCACAGGAGCGGCACGCGGTCGGCGACCCGCAACGCGAGCGCTTTGGCCGGGTTCGCGAACGAGTCGCGGGCCAGGTAATCCTTTTCGGCTTCCAGGTCGAGCTGGTCGGCCAGCACCTGGACGTCGGCGACCAGCAGGCCCAGCGCGTTCGCGGTGAGCAGCCCGGCGGCCAGGCCGCGCGGGAACGCCAGCTCCGGCGGCACCGGGATCCGCGGCGCCAGCAGCACGCCCTTGCCCGCCACGGCGGCGGCCACCGGACCTTCCGCCGGCGCGGAGAGCACCACCGACGCGCCGAAGCGCGCGGCCCGCTCCAGCGACGCGGCGAGTTCGCGGTCACCGGCGTCGTCGGTGTGCGCGAAGACGACGTCGAGCGCGCCGATCCAGCTCGGCACCACCTCGGCGACGACCACCGGCACCGGGCACGCCGGCGCCAGCAGCGCCGCCAGCAGCCGCGTGAGCGTCCGGCTCACGCCAGGCCGGTCGATCAGCACGACGGCACGCGGCCGGCCCACGTCGAGCCGGTCGGCCAGGCCCAGCTCGGCCGCGAGCTCGGTGGTCGCCCGCACCTGGGCGCCCGCCATCGCGGCGGCGCGGAGCAACCCCGCGCTGTCGGCCTCGGCCAGGCGCGCGGGGTCGTCGAGCAGCGTGTCGTCAAGCACCGTCGGCATCGGACGCTTCGCTTTCAGCGGGGCCGCCGGTGGCTTCGTCGAGCAGCAGTACCGGGATCCCGTCGCGGACCGGGTACACCCGGCCGCACTCGGTACAGGTCAGGGCGTCGGCCTCCGGGTCGCCCGGCGTCCCGGGACGCAGCGGGGCGTGATCGGGCGACGGGCACGCCAGGATCTCGAGGAGCTGGGCGTCGAGCGTGAGGGCCATGGTTCCTCCATACCACGCGATAAGGTGGGGAGAAGAGCACAGTTTCGGACACAGTTCGGTCCGGACGGCCCTTCTCCCCCGGGACGGGTCAGCTGCGGATGATCGCGAGGACGTCTTCCACCAGGGCCTGCACCGCCTCGGCGTTGGCGGCCTCGACGTTCAGCCGCAGCAGCGGCTCGGTGTTCGACGGGCGCAGGTTGAACCACGCGCCGCCCGGCAGCTGCACGGTGAGACCGTCCAGTTCGTCGATCTCGACCCCGGACTTGCCGCCGAACGCGTCCTTGACGGCCATCATCTTGGCGACCTGGTCGTCCACCGTGGAGTTGATCTCCCCCGACGCCGCGTAGCGCGAGTACGCGCTGGTCAGGTCGGACAGCGGGCCGTCCTGCTCGCCGAGCGCGGCGAGCACGTGCAGCGCCGCCAGCATGCCGGTGTCGGCGCGCCAGAAGTCGCGGAAGTAGTAGTGCGCCGAGTGCTCGCCGCCGAAGATCGCGCCGGTGCGGGCCATCTCGGCCTTGATGAAGGAGTGCCCGACCCGGGTGCGGACCGGCTTGCCGCCGTGCTCGGCGACGATCTCCGGCACACCCTTGGACGTGATCAGGTTGTGGATGACCGTGCCGCCCGGGTCCTTGGCCAGCTCGCGCACGGCGACCAGCGCCGTGATCGCGCTCGGCGAAACCGGCTCGCCGCGCTCGTCGACGATGAAGCAGCGGTCGGCGTCGCCGTCGAAGGCCACGCCCGCGTCCGCGCCGGCCTCGCGCACCTTCGCCTGCAGGTCGACGATGTTCGCCGGGTCCAGCGGGTTGGCCTCGTGGTTCGGGAAGCTGCCGTCGAGCTCGAAGTACATCGGCACGACGTCGATCGGCAGCCCGTCGAAGACGGTCGGGACGGTGTGCCCGCCCATGCCGTTGCCGGCGTCGACCACGATCTTCAGCGGCCGGTTGCCGGACAGGTCGACGAGGTTGCGCAGGTAGGCGGCGTAGTCGGCGAGGACGTCGCGCTCCGAGACGGTGCCGCGCTGGCCCTCGAAGCCGGGCACGCCCTGCTCGACGGTGTCGCGGATCTCGGCGAGCCCGGTGTCCTGGCCGACCGGCGACGCGCCCGCGCGGCACATCTTGATGCCGTTGTACTTGGCCGGGTTGTGGCTGGCGGTGAACATCGCGCCCGGCAGGTTCAGCGAACCCGACGCGAAGTACAGCTGGTCGGTGCTCGCCAGGCCGATGCTGACGACGTCGAGGCCCTGCGAGGTGACTCCCTCGGCGAAGGCCGCGGACAGCCCCGGCGACGAGTCGCGCATGTCGTGGCCGATCACCACCGCGGGGGCCTCGGGCTTGATGAGCAGCGCGAACGCGGCACCGAAGTCGCGGACGAGGTCCGCGTCGAGCTGCTCGCCGACCACGCCGCGAATGTCGTAGGCCTTCACGATGCCCGAAAGGTCTGGCACGCCGTCTCCCCGCGAATAGTCGTCCCGGCGCCCGCTGCGCCGCGCGGAAAGCCTACCGGCGCCGGAGGTGGGTTACGCGTTCAGGCGCGGCCGGGCAGGACCCGGAGGTGGCCGCGGCGCCCGGAGGGGCCTTCGGGCTCGGGGGCCGGCGGCGCGGGCTTGTCGGACCGGCCGGCCTCGCGCACGGCCTCGGCCAGCGCGGTCAGCTCGTCGGCCGACGGGTCCGGAGCGGCGAACGCGCCTTCGTGCCGGACGACTTCCCAGCCCTTGGGGACGGTCAGCCGCAGCGCGTGGGCTTCGCAGAGGTCGTACGAGTGGGGCTCGGAGGCGGTGGCCAGAGGGCCGACGACGGCGGTGGAGTCGCTGTAGGCATACGTCAGCGTGGCCACAGCCGGCTCGAGACAGCCGGTACGCGAACACTTCCGTACGCTCCGCACGATCGGAAACGATAGCGCGTCGCCGCAAGGACGTAGGAGCGACACGCGCTGAGACGCGCCGACCGCATAGACTTCCGGGGTGGCGACGGCTCGTGACTACCGACAACGGCGGCGCCTGCGACGGGACCGGCACGGCCGGGGCCTGCGCGGGACGCTCTATCCGGCGACCCTGCCCGCCGCCGCGAGCCGCGCGGAGCGGTTCGACGCGCTGGTGCTCGACGCGCTGGAACCGATCGAAGCGCGCTGGCGCCACGAGCTGACGAAGCTGGACGTGGCGGTCGACGACGTGCCCGAAGTCCGCGAGAACGGCCACGCGCCCGCGGACGGCGTGCTGCACGACGGCGCGGTGCCGCTGTCGCGCCTGGTCCCGGCGGGGGTGGATCGCACGGGGATGCCCACGCGCGCCCGGATCGTGCTGTACCGGCGGCCGCTGGAGGCACGGGCGAAGGACCCGTCGGAGCTGGCCGAGCTGGTGCACGACGTGCTGGTGGAGCAGGTGGCGGGGTACCTCGGCGTGGAACCGGACGTCATCGAAGGCGAGTAGTCCGCTCGCGCTCGGCCCCCACGCCCCGACAGGGCGTGGGGAGACTGGCGTCCCGGGCTCAGCGGCGGCGCCGGGCCGGGACCGCCGTCAGCAGGGTGAACAGCACCGCCGCCAGCTGGGCCAGCAGCAGCAGGTTCCGTTCCGTGCCCGGGTACTCCACCGTCACCTCCGACGTCGCCGGGGGCACCGAGACCGCCACCTGGTGGCCCCACGCCGGGACGATCGGGACCGGTTTGCCGCCCACCGAAGCCTTCCAGCCCGCTTCCTGCTCCGCCGCCAGCACCAGCAGGCGGCCGGTCGGGCCGTCCGAGACCCGGACGCGGACGTCCGGGAGGCCCGCTTGCACCGGGGCCACGCCCGGCGCGTTCCCGGGGGCGCCGCCGCCCGTGACCGCGGCCTTGGCCTGCTCCGGGGAGATCAGGATCACCTGGCCCGCCGGTGACAACAGGCGGAGCACGCCACGGCCGTCGGAGGTCGGGGCCGCCACCGACACCATGTCCTTCGCCAGCGGTGGGTACGCCCGCGGGTCGGCGCCCGGCGGGAGCACCACGTACTCCACGCCCGCGGCCGCCGCCGCGGCGAACGTCCGCTGTACCGCCGCCGCGTCGCCTTGGCCGAGGTCGCGGCGCCACGTCGCGAGCCGGGCCGGGGTGCCGGGCGTGGGGGCCAGGTCGTCGTCGCCGTAGTGGGGCAGGCGGCCGCCGGTCTGGCGGGTCGCGTCGGGCGTGAGGTCGAGCACCGACCGGCCGGACGCGCCCAGCTCCGCCGTCACCTCCGGCGCCAGTGAAGGACGCTCGCCGGCGCGAAGGGGTCCCTGCCCGCCGACGACCACCGCGCCGGCGGCCAGCGCGAGGAACACCACGACCCCGGCGATCGCGGACACCTTCGGCAGCCACGTCGACGGCACCCCGGCCGCACCGCCGCGCTGCCACGAACCGAGCACGACCCACAGCAGCCCCGCGCCGACGATCAGCAGCGGCACCCCCGCGTAACCGTGCGCCGCCGCGCCGCCCTGCATCGGGGTCGCCGTGACGAGCCGGACCAGCACCAGGCCACCGGCGCCCAGGACCCCCAGCGCGAGCCCGCCCGCGGCGAGCTTCGTCGGCCGGACGACGAGCGCCACCAGCGCCGCCGCGATCACCGCGACGCCGATCGGCCACGCGCCGGGCCCGCCCGGGGCGAGCCCGGCCAGGTCCGTGCCGGACACCGGCGACGCCGCGCCGCCCAAGCCCTGGACGAGCAGTTCCGGGTGCTTCAGCAGCACCGTCGGCCACGGCAGCAGCAGCGCCAGCGGCAGCAGCACGACGATCCCGACCGACGCGATCCGCCGCGCCAGCCCGGTCGGCGCCGGCAGCACCACGAACCCGATCAGCAGCCCGGCGAGCGCGAGCCCGTGCGCCAGCGGCGAGAACGCGCCGAGCAGCGCGACGCCGAACGCCGAGAGCGCCGACACGTGCAGCCACCGGGTGTCCGCGCGGACCAGCAGCCCGGCGATGCCCGCCGCGACGAGCGGCAGCACCAGGTGCACCACGACGACGTCGAGCCGGCCCTGCGCCACCGCCGCCGTGGCGGCCGGCAGCAGCGCGTACGTCGCGGCGATGACCGCGCGCACCCACCGGCGCACGCGAAGCCGCCGGGTCGCCACGTACGCGCTCAGCGCCGCCAGCGGGATGTCCCCGAGCAGCAGGACGGCGACGAGCGCGGCCGGGCCGCCGATCGGCGCGAACACCGCGCCGATCGTGCCCAGCACCGGGACCGTCGCCGAGGCGGGCGCGCCGGTGCCGCCGGCGATCGCGTGCCACGGCGTGAGGTACGACGTCCAGAGCTCACCCAGGCCACCCACCGGGAGCAGCTTGCCCCCGAACAGGTCGAGCCCGAGCCGGGCGCGGTTGACGAACAACCCCAGCGCCGTCATCACGACCAGCAGCACCACCGGCGGCGCGAAGATCGTCGCGCCGAGCACACGACGGCGGTTCACCTCGACGAAGACGATCTCGGGCTCGGGTGCCGGAGCGGCTTCTTCAGCGATTTCCGTGGTTTCCGAGGTTTTCGTGGTTTCCGGTTCCGGCGCCACGGTTTCCGGCAGCGTGACGGCGACGAGCGTGCCCGGCCGCCGCAGCCCCGACCCGCGCGAGCTGACCCCGCGCAGCGCGCCGGCGGGCAGCGCGTCCGGCCCGACCGGACGGTTCTCGCGCGCGTCGAGCGCTTCCGGCGTCACCCACGCGGACTCGGTTTCGACGGTTTCGGGGACCGTCCCGAGCGCGACGTCGTTCTCGACGCCGCGGCGCACGAGGCCGACCACCCCGGCGCGGACGGCGTTGCGCAGCCGCGTCCCGCGTCCGGTGAAGAGGCCGCGAACCGTGCCGGGCCGCGGATTCCGCCGCCGGTGCGCCCGGGCGGCACGCAATCCGCCGCGTCCACTGAGGAGGTACGCGGCGGCCGCGAACTCCGCCCGCGCCTCGCCGGTGCGGCGCAGCAGGACGAAGGCCAGCGCGCGCAGCACCGAGAGCAGCGGGAGCCGGATCATCCCCAGCCAGAAGGAAAACGTCGAGCAGTTCACCAGGAACACCCGCAGCCCGTGGGCGCGGTTCGCGGCCGCGAGCGACGTGGGCACGGCGTCGGCGGGCCGCTGCCCGGTGGTGACGGCGCGCGCGTGCCGCACCCGCGCGGCCGGGACCGACAGGACCAGCCCGCCGGCCGCGTTCGCGCGCCAGCCGAAGTCGAGATCTTCGCGCAGCAACGGGAAATCCGGGTCGAACCCGCCGAGGGCGTCCCACGCGTCGCGGCGCACGAGCGAGCCCGCGCTGGGCACGGCGAGCACCTCGGCCGGGTCGTCGCCGGTCGCGGCGACCTGCTGCCGGTGCCCGGACGCGTCGGTCGACAGGCCGGCTTCGACGATCAGCCGCGGGTCCGTCCAATCGAGCCCGAGCGCGCCCAGCACGGTCGCGGACGGTTGCGCCGTCGCGACTTTGAGGAGTTCGTCGAGGCAGTCGGGTTCGGGCGCGCAGTCGTCGTGCAGCAGCCAGAGCCACGCGCCCGGGTCGCCCCAGCGCTCGGTGGCGTGCTCGACGGCTTCCGCCACCGCGGCGGCGAAGCCGGTTTCACTCGAAAGCGTGACGATCCCGGAGAGCACCGGCGTCGCGTCGGGATCACTGCCGGGGTCGGCCGCTTCGGCCAGCAGACGCGGGGTCGCGTCGGTGGATCCGGTGTCCACGGCGAGCACGTGCCGGGGCCGGAGAGTGCTGCGGCGCAATGAAGAAAGCGCCAGCGGCAGCCAGTTTTCGCCGTTGTGACAGACCACAATGGCCAGAACGGGCGCGGTGCGCAGGGCGGGCGGCGCGGCGGTGCGGGGCAACAAACGCTCCAGATCAGGCGATGGATCGGTGCGGCCACCCTACGGCCCCGGTCCGTCACCCGATGGTGAACCCACGCCGCGTGTTCACCACGTGGAATCACCGGTGACGCCACGCATCACCGGTGATCTCCCCTCAAACTGCGCGTTTCTTCAGCTTCCGGCGCTCCCGCTCGGACAGACCGCCCCAGATGCCGAAGCGTTCGTCCTTGGCCAGCGCGTACTCAAGGCACTCGTCCTTGACCTCGCAACCCAGGCAGATCCGCTTGGCTTCGCGGGTGGAGCCGCCCTTCTCGGGGAAGAACGCCTCCGGGTCCGTCTGCGCGCACAGAGCGCGTTCTTGCCAGTCCTGCTCTTCCTCGGTGGCATCGATGAGCTCGGTGAGATCTCCCAGAGCCTGCTCCGGGATCTCGCCCCAACTCATGACGTGCCCCCATTCCTTACCATCGGCTTCCAACCGCACGTCCGCCTCCTCGCTCCCTAGCACTCCCCAGGCTGGCGGTGGTGAAACGACACTCGCCGTCCCCTCGACGACGAATGACATCACTGTGATTACACCCGTGTAGTGCGGTCAGGTCAAGCGGAGTAGCGAGTTCGGGGGACCCTTCGGCCCGATCGCGCAAGGGGACACGCCGGTAACTTCACACCGGGCATACGGAAGACTGGAAGCGTGCAGAAGTCAGCGACGCGCCCCAGCCCGGTCTTCCTCGGCATCCTCGCCCTCACCGTCGCCGGTGGCGTGATGGCCGCCTTCGGCGACGTGACCACCGTTCTGGTCGGTGACCGCGATCCACTCCTCATCGCCGGCGTCGTGATCTTCGTCGCCGCCGGCTGGGTGGCCTCGCTGTCGCTGCACGAGTTCGGCCACGCGATGGTCGCCTACCGGGGCGGTGACGCGAGTGTCGCTCATAAGGGTTACCTGACGCTGGACGTCCGGAAGTACACCGATCCGGTCCTGTCGATCGTCCTGCCGTTGATCTTCCTCATCATCGGCGGCATCCCGCTGCCGGGCGGCGCGGTCTGGATCAACCGGGGCGCGCTGCGCTCGCGCGGGACGTCGTCGTGGGTCTCGCTGGCGGGACCGCTGAGCAACCTCGCGGTCGGCGCGGCGCTGACGCTCGTGGTGGCGCTGGTGCCGATGGCGGGCGGCCTGGTCGTCGCGATGTCCTACCTGGCGCTGCTGCAGGTCCTGACGTTCATCCTGAACATCCTCCCGATCCCCGGCCTCGACGGCTGGGGCGCGATCGAGCCGTACCTGCCGCCGCAGGCCCGCGCGTTCGGCGCCCAGGTGCGCCCGTGGGCCCCGATCATCCTGTTCGCGATCCTCTGGTTCTTCACCCCGGCGAGCACGGCCCTGTGGGACGGCGCGTTCTGGATCTACAACAACCTGGGCGGCTTCGAAGAAGGCGCCCGCGCGGGCGCCAGCGTCTTCCGCTTCTGGAACTGACGCGCCGGGTCAGCGGGCGGGCGCCTGTTCCGTCAGCCAGGTGTGCGCCCGCTTCCAGACCTCCTTCAGCCCGGAGCGCTCGCCGAGGTAGTCGCCCGCCGCGCCGACGACCGGGAGCATGCCCAGCGCGCGGTGTACGAGGTTGCCCCGCGGCCGCTTCTCCAGCTCTCCCGTGATGCCGATCAGGCCGCGGCCGAGGCGCCACAGCGTCCCGGCGGCGGCCTTGATCGTCGCCTTGCCGTGTTTCTTCTCCGACGCCGTCAGTTCTTCGGTCAGCCTCGCGGCTTCCTCGGCCTCCGCGGCTTCGTCGTGTTCCGGGTGCTTGCCCGCCGCGAGGTCGGGATCGATGTCGCGCTCGAAGAGCACCGACGCGATCAGCCGGACGCGCGTGCCGACGTCGGTGACGCCGTACTCGCCGGCGATCGCGCACAACAGCAGCCCCTGTGACGCCGCGCCGAGCGTGTCCTGCACCGGGAGCCGGTCGGCCAGCGCGCCGCCCAGCCCCGGGATCGACGTCAGCAGCGCCGTGAAGCGGCCCACGCGGTTCATCCACCAGCTCGACCGGTCGTAGCCGGTCATCCGGCCCCACGCGGCCGTGCCGGGGACCTTCACCGACGTCAGCCCGTGGATCAGTTTCGCCTTGAGCCCGGACTCGACCTCGGCGAGGTCGTCCTGCTCCCGCCGGTCACGCGCCTGCAGCCCGAACGGGTCGGACTCGCGCAGCGCGTCCAGCATCGGGCCACACGCCCGGACGAACGGCCGCAGCACCGCCACGACCTGCTTGTCGGAAATCGCCTCAGCCACGTCCCGGTTTCCTTCCCGCCGCCCGTCCCAGCCCACCGCCGAGCACCATCGCGCCGGGAAGCGCGCTCGCACCGAGCAGCAGCAGCGCCCGCCAGTCCTGGATCAGCACCAGGTCGCCGCCCGGACCCAGCATGCCGACCCCGAACACGACGAGCACCCACACGACGAGGGGTACCCACGAAAGAGACGGCCGCACCAGCTTGGCCGTGGCCGACACCAGCCACGGGGTCGTCACCGCGCCGACCAGCACCGTCACCGGCAGCGGCAGCACGCCGAGCCGCAGCGGCAGGAAGAACAGCTCCAGCACGCCCAGCAGCACGGTGTCGAAGGCGAGCAGGAGCAGGAAGGCGATCTGGGTCCCGGTCAACCGGTCCGGCGTGGTCACAGTCCACCGAACAGGTCGCCGGCCGCGCCCTCGGCCGGGCCGTGGGCCAGCACGAAATAGTCGTGCGCCGGGATCGGCTGGGCCAGCTCGTTGGTCAGCGCGAAGTGCGGGACGGCGCCCTCGACCACGGTCAGCTGCGTCGCGTGCGCGCGCAGTGCCGCGAGCTTCGACGGCAGGTGCGCGGCGACGTCGAGGACCGTCGTGATCTCTTCGTCCGGGGTCACCGGCAGCTCGGCGTCCGGCGGCACCGGGAAGAGGGACGTCCCGTCCGCGCGCAGCTCCGCCAGGCCGGCGCGGACGGCGTCACGCGAAGCGACCGTGTGGAACACCCGCGCGACCGACGACGCCCGCGGCGCGGCGGCCATGGTGATCTCGTGGGCGCGGATGTGGTCGGGGTGGCCGTACCCGCCGAACGCGTCGTAGGTGACGACGACCTGCGGCCGGACCTCGTCGAGGATTTCCGCCAGCTGCGCGGCCTGCTCGTCGAGGGCACCACCGGCGAACGCCCGCGGGTGGGACGCCGCCGCCGTGCCCGCCATGCCCGAATCGCGCCACCGGCCGATCCCGCCCAGGTAACGATGTCGCGACACCCCCAGCGCGGCGCACGCGGCCGTCAGCTCGCCGACGCGATAACCGCCCAGCTGGTCGGCGGCCCAGGCCCCCAGCCCGGCCAGCTCCGGCAGCTCGCGGACGATCTCGCCTTCCTCACCGAGCGTGCAGGTCACCACGGTCACCTCGGCGCCTTCGGCGGCGTATCGTGCGATCGTGGCGCCGGTGGTGATGCTCTCGTCGTCGGGATGGGCGTGGACGAGCAGCAGCCTTCGCGGTACCGGAGAGATCACGGGTTGAGCGTAATTCCCGTGCTCCGACCTTAGTCGGGGACACCCTCGGTTATCCTCGCGCGAGTCGCGACCGCCGCGTCGCGATGGTCTGTACCCCCACGAAGGGCATCTTGGTGAGCACTGAAGCAACTTCGGCGAACGTCGCCGACGTGTCGGGATCCGTTCTGTCCATCTCCGACCTGAGCGTCTCGTTCCCGACCGAAGACGGCGTCGTCGACGCGGTCAAGGGCATCGGGTTCGACGTCAAGCCCGGCGAGATCGTCGCCGTCGTCGGTGAGTCCGGGTCCGGCAAGTCCGTCACGTCGATGTCGGTGCTGGGCCTGCTGCCCAAGACCAGCCGCATCGCCGGCGAGCTCCGCCTGGGCGAACGCAACCTGGCGGAGCTCAAGGAAAAGGACATGCAGAAGATCCGCGGCAACCAGGTCGCGATGATCTTCCAGGAGCCGATGACGGCGCTGAACCCGGTCTACACGATCGGCTGGCAGCTGCGCGAGGCCCTGCGTTCGCACCAGGACATCTCGAAGGCCGCCGCCGACAAGCGCGCGGTCGAGCTGATCGACCTGGTCGGCATCCCGAACCCGGCGCAGCGGTTCAAGCAGTACCCGCACCAGCTCTCGGGCGGCCTGCGCCAGCGCGTCGTCATCGCCATGGCGATCGCCTGCGACCCGAAGGTCATCATCGCCGACGAGCCGACCACCGCGCTCGACGTCACCGTGCAGGCGGAGATCCTCGGCCTGCTGCGCAAGCTGCGCGACACCCTCGACACCGCGATCGTGCTGATCACGCACGACATGGGCGTCGTCGCCGACATGGCCGACCGCGTCATCGTGATGTACCAGGGCGAGATCGTCGAAGAGGCGCCGGTGCGCGAACTGTTCGCCTCGCCCAAGGAGGACTACACCCGGCGGCTGCTCGCCGCGGTGCCGGTCCTCGGCCAGCGCCCCGAGGGGCGCCGCCTGCTCGACACCGGGATCGACGCCGACAGCACCGAGGCGGCCAAGATCGCCGAGGACATCCGGCTGGCCGACGCCGAGCTGGAAGCCGTGATCGAAGAGGCCGCACCGGCCCTGGAGATCAAGAACCTCGTCCTCGAGTACCCGGGCCGCCGCGGCCAGGGCAAGAACCGCGCGGTGGACGACGTCTCGCTGACCATCGCCAAGGGCGAGATCGTCGGCCTGGTCGGCGAGTCCGGCTCCGGGAAGTCGACCGTCGGCCGCTGCGCCGTGGGCCTGCTCCGGGCCACCCAGGGCACGATCGCGATCGCGGGCAAGGACATCACCACGATGTCCGCGAAGGAAATCCGCCCGCTTCGCCGGTTCTTCTCGATCGTGTTCCAGGACCCGGCGTCCACGTTGGACCCGAAGATGACGATCGGCGAGTCGATCGCCGAGCCGATGGTGCTGCACAAGGTGCTGGCCGGCAAGGAGCTCTCGGCCCGCGTGCGCTCGCTGCTCGACAAGGTCGAGCTGGGCGGGCACTACATGAACCGCTACCCGCACGAGCTCTCGGGCGGCCAGCGCCAGCGCGTCGCGATCGCCCGCGCGCTGTCGCTCGACCCGGCGCTGCTGATCGCCGACGAGCCGACCTCGGCGCTGGACGTGTCGGTGCAGGCCCGTGTCCTGGACCTGTTCCTCGACCTGCAGCAGTCGCTGCAGTTCGCGTGCCTGTTCATCAGCCACGACCTCGCCGTGGTCGACCTGCTGGCCGACCGCGTCGCGGTGATGCAGTACGGCAAGCTGGTCGAGGTCGGCACCCGCGACCAGGTGCTGCACTCGCCCCAGCAGGAGTACACCCGGCGCCTGCTGTCGGCGGCCCCGGTCGCCGACCCGGTGCTGCAGGCCGAGCGCCGCGCGGCCTGGGAAGCGGGCCGGCTGGCGCCGGTCGCCGACTGACGCTCCCGTAGACACGTCGAAGGCCGCCACCCGGCTCGGGTGGCGGCCTTCGACGTTCCTGGGGCCCGGGTTCGCTCTCACTCTGCTTCCACTGCGTGGGCCCCGGGTGTCAGCCGACCCGGATGCGGGGGTCGAGGATGCCCATGCCGTGCCAGGTGAAGACCGTCTCCGTGATGATCGCGCCGGTCACCGTGGCGCCGAAGTTGACCGAGAACAGCGTCATCACCGGGATCAGCGCGTTGCGGAACGCGTGCCGCCAGATCACGCGGGTGTTCGTGGCGCCCTTGGCGCGCGCTGTGCGCACGTAGTCGGCGTCCAGCACCTCCAGCATCGACGCGCGCTGGAAGCGGCTGTAGGCGGCGAACGTGATGGCCATGATGGACAGTGTCGGCAGCAGGAACGCGCCGACGTACTTCGCGAGCGCGTCGCCGACGCCGGTCGCCGAGAGGCTCTCCGGGCTCGTCGTGCGCAGCCACGGGTCCCCGAGGACGTCCGCCAGCCCGAGGTCGCGGACCCAGATGTTGGCGCGGATCGCGTAGCCCTTGAGCACGATGGCGACGCAGAAGATCGGCATCGAGAACATCAGGAACGCCAGCGTCGTCGCGATGTAGTCCCAGAGCGAGTACTGCTTGACGGCGGCGAGCACACCCACCAGCACCCCGAGGACCAGGGCCAGCACCGACGCCGCGAGCACCAGTTCGAGCGTCACCCGGAACGCCGCCAGCACTTTCGGCGCCACCGGCTG
This sequence comes from Amycolatopsis sp. NBC_00355, assembly GCF_036104975.1. Classification (GTDB taxonomy): domain Bacteria; phylum Actinomycetota; class Actinomycetes; order Mycobacteriales; family Pseudonocardiaceae; genus Amycolatopsis. The sequence goes on from NZ_CP107982.1 coordinate 5,361,334, forward strand.
GAGCGCGTTGCCCTGCGCGACGGAGATGCCCCAGTCGCCGGACAGGAAGTGGCCGAGCCAGGTGAAGTACCGCGTGAAGACAGGCTGGTCCAGACCGAGCCGGTGCTCGGTGTCGGCGATCGCCTGCGCGCTGATGCCGGGTTTGCTCCGGAGCTCCCCGAGCGGGTCGCCCGTGTTCGCGACCATGACGAAGCAGAGGAACGTGCCGACCAGCAGGACCGGGATCGAGACGAGCAGCCTGCGGACCACGTACACCACGAGATTCATCCGAAACCCCCAGGTCCGGCGGTCCTCGCGGCAAACGGCCGCGGGGGTGACCGGAATCCCGGTCACCCCCGCGGCGCGTGGTCAGGCCTTCATTCTCCGCTGACGCGGGTCGAAGGCGTCGCGAAGACCGTCACCGATGAAGTTGATCGTCAGTGAAATCAGCACGAGCACGATGAACGGCCCGAAGAACAGCGCCGGCCGCGTCTGCAGCTGGGCGTAGTTCTCCAGGATGACGCGGCCGAGCGAGGTGTCCGGCAGCTGGACACCGAGGCCGATGAACGACAGCGCGGCTTCCGCCAGCACGGCCTGCGCGACCGCGAGGGTCGCGTTGACCGTGATGCTGCCGACCATGTTCGGCACCAGGTGCTTGAAGATGATCCGGAACGTGCCGGCGCCCGAAGCGCGAGCCGCGTCGACGAACTCCCGCTGCGACAGCGACATCGCCTCGGCCCGGGTGATCCGGGCGACCTGCATCCAGCCGAAGGCCGCCAGCACCAGCGCCACGATGTACCAGGCACCGCCGCCGAACACCTTGGCGAGGATGGCCGCCGCGGCGATCTGCGGGATGATCAGGAACAGGTCCGTCACGCGTGAGATCGCCGAGTCGGTGAAGCTGCGCAGGTAGCCCGCAAGGGCGCCGAGGACGACGCCGACGAAGGTCGACAGGACCGACACCGTGAGCGCGATCAGCAGCGAGAACTGGGTACCGCGCAGGATCTGCGACACCATGTCCTTGCCGACCTGCGTGGTGCCCAGCGGGAAGTCCCCGTTCGGCTTCGCGAAGGACGGGAAGGAGCTGTCCTCGTAGCTGTGCGGCCAGAAGATCGGCATCAGGATGCTGAGCAGGATGATCAGCACCAGCACCGCGGTCGAGGCCATCGCCAGCTTGTGGTGCAGGAACTTGCGCAGGACGAGCTTGCCCTGGCTCCGCGGCTCGGGCAGGGCCTCCGGCGGCAGCGTGCCGTCGGCGGTCGCGGTTTCGCTCGCGAGAAGTGAGTTCAAGTCAGCCAACGCGAATCCTCGGGTCCAGGATGCCGTACATCAGGTCGGCGATCAGGTTGGCGACGACCACGCTGGTGGCGATGACCACGAGCCAGCCCATCAGCACCTGGGTGTCGTTTTTCGTGACGGCTTCCACCAGCAGCGTGCCCATGCCGTGCCAGTTGAAGACCGTTTCGGTGATGATCGCCCCGGCGAGCACCGAGCCGAAGTTCACCGAGAACAGCGTCGTCACGGGGATCAGGGCGTTGCGGAACGCGTGCCGGAAGATGACCCGGCCGTTCCCCAGGCCCTTGGCGCGCGCGGTGCGCACGTAGTCCGAGCTCATGACCTCGAGCATCGAAGCCCGCTGGAAGCGGCTGTACGCGGCGAAGCTGATCGCCATGATCGAGAGGGTCGGCAGCAGGTACGCGCCGACCGTACTGGTTATGAAGTCCCCGACGCCGTCGGTCTTCAGCTGCTCCGGGCTGATCGTGCGCAGCCAGGGATTGCCGAGGACGTCGGACAGGCCCAGGTCCCGCACCCAGCCGTTGATCTCGATCGCGTAGCGCTTCAGCACGATCGCGACGCAGAAGATCGGCATCGAGAAGAGCAGGAAGGCCAGGGTGGTCGCGATGTAGTCGATGATCGAGTACTGCTTCACCGCGGCCAGCACACCGACGATGATGCCGATGATCAGCGCGAGGATCTCGGCGCCGACGACCAGCTTGAGCGTGACGGCGAACGCGGCCGTGACCTTGGGCGCGACCGGCGCGAGGGCGTTGCCCTGCGCGATCGAGGTGCCCCAGTCGCCGGACAGGAAGTGCCCGAGCCACGTGAAGTAGCGCGGGATGACGCCCTGGTCCAGCCCCAGCTTGTGGGAGAGCGCGTCGATCGCGTCCTTGCTCATCAGCGGGTTGTTGCGGATCTCGCCCAGCGGGTCACCGGTGGCGGCGACCATCACGAACGACAAAAAGGTCCCGACCAGGAGGACGGGAATCGATATCGCCAGACGGCGAAGGATGTAGATCACCAGGTTCAACGAACTGCTCCTCATCCGGGCCTGGTCGTCAGAAGTGCGCTGGACCGCTACCCGGTTGTCTACCGTAGTGGTGGTAACCCTACGGTCAACAGCTACTTCCGGTGGGTACCGGGGCCCGGCTCGTGGCCGGGCCCCGGTACCTCCCAGGTCATCTGGAGCGAGGGGAAAGAAGCGTCAGGGCGCTAGCCCCGTTACTTCTTCTCCCACTCGCCGGCGTTCCACAGCACACCGTTGTACGACTGCATGTACACCCGGTCGATGCCCTTGAACGCCCACATGGACGGCGTCTGGAACAGCGGCATGGTCGCGTACTTGTCGGCGATCGCCTTGTCCGCGGCCTGGTAGTTCTGCAGCTTGCTCTGCTCGTCGGTCGCCTTCACGGCGGCGGTGAACGCCTCGTCGATCTTCGGGTCGCAGAGGTTCTGGTAGTTCTGGTCACCACCGTTGGTCGGGCAGACGTAGATCGAGCGCGACTGCGACTTGAACGGCGCCGACGACCAGCCGAAGAGGGCGATGTCGTAGTCACCGGTCGAGACGCGGCCACCCTTGAGGAAGTTGGCGTCGGTCTCGTCCTTGACCTCGATACCGGCCGCCTTGGCCTGCGAGATGATGATCTCGACGGTCTGGCTGCGGCGCGCGTTCTGGTTGTGCGTGATCTTGAACGAAGCGCGCACGCTGCCCTTGGCGAAGATGCCGTCGGCACCCTTCGCCCAGCCGGCGTCGGTCAGCGTCTTCGCCGCTGCCTCGGCACCCAGCCCGGCCTTGCTGCCGTACAGGTCGGTGTAGCCCTCTTCACCCTGGAAGAACACGATCGAGTTCAGCGGGGCCGCGTCGGCCTGGACTTCCTTGAGCAGCTTGTCGGTGATGGCCTTGCGGTCGACCGACTCGAAGAACGCCTTGCGGAGCGCGTCGTCCTTGAAGATGCGGTTGAACTGCAGGTCGAGGTGCTCGTAGGTCAGCTGTGCGGCCGACCCGTAGGTGACACCCTGCGCCGAGAGGCCCTTCATCGTCTGGGCCGCGGTGGCGTCCGGCTGGGTCGACGCCGCGACGTCGATCTCACCGTTCTGCAGCGCGGTCGCCATGGCCTTGGTGTCTTCCATGGCGCGGACGATGATCTTGGCCGGGCCGCCCTTGCCGCCGGCCCAAGCCGGGTTCTTGACGAGGGTGACGGCCTTCTGGTTGGCGTCGAACGCGTCGATCATGTACGGGCCGGAGGCCGGCATGAGCGCCTTGTCGAAGCCCTTCCACTTGTTCGTCCAGAAGTCGCCGGCCTTGGACAGCTGGGCCGGGTCACCGGTCGGGGCCAGCTTGGTGATGTCCGCGATGCCGGTCTGCTTCTCGAGGATGTGCGCCGGCAGGATCGAGACGCCGCTGAACAGGCCCTTGTAGTCGAGGTACGGCTCGCTGTAGTCCGTCTCGAAGGTCAGGTTGTCCTTGCAGGTGGCGGTCTTGATCTTGTCGTAGCCGGTGGTCGACGCCGCGTTGAACGGGTTCTTGCCGTCCGAGCCCTTGGCCTGGCCGCTCTGCGAGAGCCAGTTCAGGTACAGGTCGTGGCAGTCGAAGGCCGCGTTGTCGGACCACTTGATGTTCGGCTTGATCTTGTACGTGACGACCTGCGGGTCCTTGGAGGTCACGTCGACCGAGTCGAACATGTCGTTGTTGAGCAGCACCTTGTTGTTGCCGTCGAGGACGAAGGAGTCTTCGAGCACGGCCGTCAAGATGTACGTGTTGTACGAGCTGTTGGTGTCCGGGGTGTTGTTGTTGTACCCCGAGTACCCGTCGTCGATCCCGACCGTGACGGTGCCGTCCCAGCCCTTGACGTCGGCGAGCTTGAACGAGTCACCCGTCTCGGCTTTGCCGACAGCCATCGACTTGACGTCGGTCGACGACCCGTTCTGGTCCGTGCTGCCCGAACCCGAATCGCCGCCGCTGCAGGCGCTCAGCAGCAGCGTGCCCGCTGCGACGAGCGACAAGGCGGAGACTGCTTTGGTTCTCCTCATGAAGTGTGCCCTCCTAGCACTGAGCCCTTGAATTGTGACAAGGACCCACACCGCTCCGGTTTGGTGCCGGAGCCTACGACACGCCAAGCGACACTCAACTGGCGCACTGCGGGTGCACGCTAGAAAGGAAAAGCACCGACAGTCACCAGTTCAGGGTCGATCGTGACCAAAGGGTGACTTCCAGTGGACATCCAGAAATACGACGGTTACCTCATGGAATCAATGGCTGCCACCCGAAGGCGTCGGTGAAGATCACTCGGTAGTACTGAATGCGTAGCCGAGTGATTACTTCGGGCCGCGAGTCCAGTTCACGGCGGACCCGAACGGGCCCACCATGGGGGGACCCGGTGTGACACCCGAGATACCGGATCCGATCGCCAGGGTGTCAGCCATCTGGAACAGCGGGATCACCACGTTCTGACGCCAAAGTTCAGGCTCAAGGGTGGTCAGGGCCTCGGCGATCGGCGTGGCGCCCGACAGCGCGGCGTCGATCGAGGGCTGCAGGGCCGGGTCGCAGAAGCCCGCCGAATTGCCCGGAACGACCGGTTTTGCCGTGTCCCTGCCCGAAGCGGTCTGCTCGAGCCGGCAGCCGAAGGTCGACGCGAGCACCGACGCCGTGTCGCCGCCGACCGCCTGCGGCACGACCGCGATGTCGATCCCGACGTTGCCCGCCGAGTCCCCGGCCGGCTGCTGGACCCCGCTGACCACCGGCATCGCGAGCAGGCCGCTGAACAGGTCCCGCGGCTGCGGCGTGATCGCGTTGACCTCGATGCCCTGCGCGGTCAGCTCGCCGGTGAGCTCCTTGGCGATCGACGCGTACGGCTCCTGGGTGCCGGGCGAGGCCACGACCAGCGACAGCGCCTTGCCGTTCTTGCGCCAGGTGCCCGCGGTCTTGGTGTAGCCGGCCGCCTTCAGCGACTCCTCGGCCTTCGCGACGTCCGGCGCGGTCGGCGGACCGGGCGGGATCGTCGCGGTGTACCCGGCCACCGACGGCGCCTTGACCTGGGCGTCGGCGTGCAGCGTCGCCGACGGCCCGCCGTTGACGCCCTCGGTGATCAGCTTGGGGCGGTCGAGCAGGGCGGCGACCCCGGCCCGGACCTGCGCGTCCTGCAGCGTGGCGCTGACCGGCCGCAGCAGCACGTCGGCGACGAGCGGCCGGGCCACGGTGTGGAGCTGGACGGCCGAGCCGAGCTCGCCGAGCAGCTTGAGTTCGTCCCCGGTGGTCCGGGCCAGCGCGAACTGGTCGTTGCCGCTGCGCAGTGCGGCCAGCAGGGTGCTCTGGTCCGACCGGCGCAGCACGATCCGGTCGATCGCCGCGGGCTTCTCCCAGTAGCGCTCGTTGCGCTCGAGGATCACCTCGCCGCGGGCGGTGTCGAGGCTCTTGATCGAGAACGGGCCGGCGATGGCCGGGAAGTTCGAGGCCAGGGCGCCGCGCCAGCCGTCGGGGGCGTCCTTGAGCAGGTGGGCGGGCAGCAGGTCCGAGAACAGCGTCTGCCAGCCGGGGTACGGCTTGGCGAAGGTGACCTCGACGCGCTTGCCGCCTTCGCGGGACTGCAGGTCGGTGATCTGCCGGTAGCCGGCCGGGCCGATCACGCCGGGCTGGTCGCGCATCTGGGTGCGCAGGTAGTCGAAGTCCTCGGCGGCGATCGGCGCGCCGTCGGACCAGGACGCGTCCGGCCGGATGTCGTAGGCCACGACGAACGGCTGCTGCGAGAGCACCTCGGCGGACTTCATCAGGTTCTTGTCGAGCAGGGTGGCGCCGTCGTCCTTCTGGCGGAACACCGAGGGCAGCAGCAGCTGCGAGAGCGCCGAGGTCACCTGCGAGGAGTCCGCGAGGTTGTGCGGGTTGTACCCGCCGAGCACGTCGTCGACGCCGACGACGATCTGCGACGGGGTCTTGCCGGTGGTCGAGACCGGCGCCACCGACGTCGACACCACCGGGGGTGGCGGGGTGTTCGAACAGGCGGCGAGCACCACGGCCGCGAGTGCCAGTACCGGCCCCGCCTTGCGATTCACCCGCACGCCCTGTTCCTTCCGGATTCTCGCCGATCGGGGCAGCCATGCTCCCATGACCACCTCCGCCGCCGGAACCGAGATTCCCATACCCGGATCGGCCGGGTCCGGCGCCCCATCGTGGCGCTATGGAAAAGGACGCGCGGAGCACCGTCCGGGTTCCCGGACCGTTCCGGAACGGCGGAACGAACACGGCCCGGACACGGGACGGCGCCGGGCGGAGGTGAACACCAGGCGAGCCGCCTATAAAGATATAAGGAGAAGCTCGATGATTTCGGTGACGCTGGGCCCTGGTATATCGGACGCAGGGTCACGAGCGCAATCGAAAAAAGGCCTCCCGGCGGCTGCCGGGAGGCCCTTTTCGAATCGAATCAGACGTTGTCGCGGCTCTTGGCGCGCGAACGCTCCTTGGCCCGGGTGTTGATGTCCAGCGTGACCTTGCGGACGCGCACGACCTCCGGGGCCACCTCGACGCACTCGTCGACCGAGCAGAACTCCAGGGCCTCTTCCAGGCCCATCTTGCGCGGCCGGGCCAGCGTCTCCATCACGTCGGCGGAGGACTGACGCATGTTCGTCAGCTTCTTCTCCTTGGTGATGTTGATGTCGAGGTCCTCGAAGCGCGGGTTCTCGCCCACGACCATGCCCTCGTAGACGTCGGCGCCCGGCTCGACGAAGAACGTGCCGCGGTCGGCCAGCTGGATCATCGCGTACGCGGTGACCGGGCCGGTCCGGTCGGCGACCAGGGACCCGCTGTGGCGGGTGCGGATCTCGCCCGCCCACGGGAAGTAGCCCTCGAACACGTGGTTCGCGATGCCGGTGCCGCGGGTCTCGGTGAGGAAGTCGGTGCGGAAGCTGATCAGGCCGCGCGACGGGAGCACGTAGACCAGCTTGATCCGGCCGGTGCCGTTGCCGCTCATGTCCTCCATGCGGCCCTTGCGGGACGCCAGGAGCTGCGTGATCGCGCCGAGGTGCTCTTCCGGCGAGTCGATGTAGAGGCGCTCGAACGGTTCGTGCAGCTTGCCGTCGATCGTGCGGAGCACGACCTGCGGCTTGCCGACGGTCAGCTCGAAGCCCTCACGCCGCATCTGCTCGACCAGGATGGCCAGCGCCAGCTCGCCACGGCCCTGGACCTCCCAGGTGTCGGGGCGCTCGGTCGGCAGCACGCGGATCGAGACGTTGCCGATCAGCTCGACGTCGAGGCGGGCCTTGACCAGCCGCGCGGTGACCTTGTCGCCGCCGTTGCGCCCGGCCAGCGGCGAGGTGTTGACGCCGATGGTCATCGAGATGGCGGGCTCGTCGACGGTGATCCGGGGCAGCGCCACCGGGCTCTCGGAGTCGGCGAGGGTGTCGCCGATGGTGATCTCCGGGATGCCGGCGATGGCGACCAGTTCGCCCGCGCTGGCCTCGGTCGCCGGGACGCGGGTGAGCGCCTCGGTGACCAGCAGCTCGGAGATCCGGACGTTCTGCACGGTGCCGTCTTCGCGCATCCAGGCCACGGTCTGGCCCTTGCGGAGCCGGCCGGCGTGGATGCGGATGAGCGCGATGCGGCCGAGGAAGTTCGACGCGTCGAGGTTCGTGACCAGGGCCTGCAGCGGCGCGTCCAGGTCCGCGGCGGGCGGCGGGACGTGGCGCATCAGCGTCTCGAACAGCGGGTCGAGGTTCTCGCTGTCGGGCAGGCCGCCGTCCTCCGGCTGCGCCAGGCTCGCCTTGCCGGCGCGCGCGGAGGCGTAGACGACCGGGAGGTCGAGGATGGCGTCGAGGTCGGCGTCCTCGATGTCGCCGGCCAGGTCCAGCAGCAGGTCGTGGGTCTCTTCGACGACCTCCGCGATCCGCGCGTCCGGCCGGTCGACCTTGTTGACCAGCAGGATCACCGGCAGCTTGGCCTCGAGGGTCTTGCGGAGCACGAAGCGGGTCTGCGGGAGCGGGCCCTCGCTGGCGTCGACCAGCAGGACCACGCCGTCGACCATCGCCAGGCCGCGCTCGACCTCACCGCCGAAGTCGGCGTGGCCGGGGGTGTCGATGACGTTGATGGTCACCGAACCCTCGGGCGTCTGGCGGTGGATCGAGGTGTTCTTCGCCAGGATGGTGATGCCCTTTTCGCGCTCCAGCTCACCGGAGTCCATGACCCGGTCGACGAGCTCGGCGCGCTCGGCGAAGGCGCCCGACTGCCGGAGCATGGCGTCGACCAGCGTGGTCTTGCCGTGGTCGACGTGGGCGACGATCGCGACGTTGCGCAGGTCGGGCCGGGTCTTACCGGTCGACCGGCCGGTTTCGACGGTAGCGCTGGCTGCGGGCACGCGAAGACTCCTGAACTTCAAAGGTGTGGGTGGCCGCGTAAGCCCGTTCGGCATCCTGTGACCGGCTCTGGTCACACGCGGACCTCACCAAGGATACCTGCACCCCCATTGTGAGGAGCCCCACGCCCCAAGATCGGTTAGGCTCTCCTAATCTGGAGAGCCGGACAGCGTCGCCGATCCGAGGAGCTCACGCGTGGGCAAGAAGCCACCGGACGACCCGCACAAGGTCGTGCGCAAGCTGATGAAAGCCGGCAAGGTCAAGAAGAAGTGCTGCCGGTCCAAGCCGCGCTGCAAGAAGTGCCCGGTGCTGGCGCTCAAGAAGGCGAAGGCGAAGCTCGACCTCGCGGCCTGACGCTCCGGGGCCTCAGTGCTCTCCGGGGACTCAGCGCTCTCCGAGGACTCAGTGCGAGATGGCCTCGTTGAGGTCCCGCAGCTCCGGCGCGGTCTTGGTCGGCGAGAACGGGATGACCTCGTACTTCGCGAGGTGCCGCACCGCGAAGGGGTCGCTCGCCAGGATCGCGTCGAGCTTCCCCTGCGACATCGGCCGCGTGATGATCACGCCGCCGACGCGCGGCTTCCGCGCCCCGGACGCGAGGAAGAGGCCGCGCTCGTACTGCGCCTCCAGCCACGCCACGTGGTCCGGCAGCGCCAGGTCGACTTCTTCGATCGGGGCGGTGTAGGTCAGCAGTACGACGAACATGGTTACGACGGTAGACCCGCTCGGTTATAGTCACCGCATGTTTGCGCAGACGTCCCAGTGGTGGCCGCCCTCGGCGGCCCACTGACCCTGCGCTGAATCCAGCAGCGGCCGCCCCGGACGGGCGGCCTTTTTCGTGCCTTCGCCGGGGTGGTCCCCGTCGAAAGGACCCACGATGAGCAAGCTGTCCGGGATCACCCCGTCCGGTCACGTCCACCTCGGCAACCACCTCGGGGCCGTCCGCCGCTGGGCCGCCGAGGGCGGCCCGGACGACCTTTACTTCGTCGCCGACCTGCACGGCATGACGACGTCGCACAACCCCGCCAAACTCCGATCCTTGGCGGGTGAGCAACTCGCCGTCCTCATCGCCGCCGGCATCGACCCCGAGCGGGTGTTCGTCCAGTCCGACCTCGCCCGCGAGCTGGGGGCGCTGACCTGGGTCCTGGAGTGCACCTGCAACTACGGCGAGGCCGCCCGGATGATCCAGTTCAAGGAGAAGTCCAAGGGCCAGGCCGGGGTGCGGCTGTCGCTGCTGACCTACCCGGTGCTGATGGCCGCGGACATCCTGCTGCAGGGCGCGCGGGAGGTGCCGGTCGGCGAGGACCAGCGCCAGCACGTCGAGCTGGCCCGGACGCTGGCCAAGCGATTCAACGGCACCTACGGCGACGTGTTCACCGTCCCCGAGGCCGTGCTCCCGCCGGCGGGAGCACGGGTGAAGGACCTCGCCGACCCGACGCGCAAGATGTCGAAGTCGTCGCGGGACGGCGCGGGCGTGGTGTTCGTGCTGGACGAGCCCGACCAGATCCGCCGCAAGATCCGCCGCGCCGTCACCGACGGCGGTTCGGTGCCGGTGCACGCGCCGGACACCCGGCCGGGCATGGCGAACCTGCTGGAGATCCTCGCGGCCTGCCGTGGCGGGTCACCGGCTGATCTGGCCGACGAGTTCTCGTCGTACGGCGCGGTGAAGGACGCCGTCGCCGACGCGGTGATCGAACAGCTGCGGCCGCTGCGCGAACGCGCGTTGACGCTGCTCGGCGACGTCGCGGAGCTGGACCGGGTCCGCAAAGCGGGCGCGGCCCGGGCCGCCGAGCGCGGCTCGCACCGCCTCTCGGCCGCGCTGCGGATGATCGGCGCCAGTTGAAGAGGTCCGTGAAGGCCTCCTTGAGGGACTCAGAGTCCCTCAAGGAGGCTCGGATTCATGAGGTCATCGCAACACCACCTCAACGAAAGGTGGGATTGCAGATGGCGCGAGTGCATCGCTGGCTGCCGAGGTCGGTGCAGCTGGAGTTCTGGGACCAGGTCCGGGCCGGGACGGCGGCGAAGCCGGCCGCGCAAGCGGCCGGCTTCGCCCCGACCACCGGAGTGCGGCTGTTCCGTCAAGCTGGCGGGGTGATCAGCAATGCACCCCGCCAGCCCGGCCCGCTCCGGTTGAGTATCGCTGAACGGGACGAGATCGCCTGCCTGAAAGCTGCAGGCCACGGCCCCCGCGCCATCGGCCGGGCGATCGGACGCCCGGCCTCGACGGTGTCACGGGAGCTGGCCCGCAACACTGGCCTGACCGGCGCGTATCGGGCCAGCTCGGCCCAGCACCGCGCCGACGACCGCGCGAAACGACCGAAGGTCGCGAAACTCCGGGCCGACCCGGTGCTGCGGAAGATCGTGCAGGCGGGGCTGGACCGCAAGTGGTCACCCCAGCAGATCTCCGAGAGACTGGTGCTGGATTTTCCTGACCGGCCGGAGATGCGGGTGTCACACGAAACGATCTACCAGTCGCTGTATGTGCAGGGCCGGGGTGCGCTACGCCGGGAACTGACCACCGCGCTGCGGACCGGGCGGGCGTTGCGAATGCCACGACGTCAAGCCCAGGCCCGCCGGGAACGACCCTCGGGCCGGATCCAGGACATGGTCAACATCAGTGAACGGCCGGCTGAGGTCGCTGACCGGGCCGTTCCGGGGCATTGGGAAGGGGACCTGATCCTGGGCAAGGACAACAAGTCGGCGATCGGGACGCTGGTGGAACGCCAGACCCGGTTCGTGATGTTGCTGCACCTACCCGACGGACGGGACGCCGCCACCGTCGCGGCGGCGATGACGGAGATGATCGCGGCGTTGCCGCCGTTGCTGCTGGGCTCGCTGACCTGGGATCAGGGCAAGGAAATGGCCCATCACCGGAAGATCACCGTGGACACCGGGTTGGAGATCTACTTTTGTGACCCGCATTCGCCGTGGCAGCGGGGCAGCAACGAGAACACCAACGGCCTGTTGCGTCAGTACTTCCCGAAAGGCACCGACCTGTCCCAGCACAACGCGGCGGAGTTGGTGCGGGTGGCCGAAGAGCTGAACGGGCGGCCGCGGGAGACCCTCGGCTGGCGAACACCAGCCGAGGTCCTCACGGCGTTACTGTTGGATCAGCAGACACCAGGTGTTGCAACCACCGCGTGAATCCGCCAGGCCTTCACGGACCTTCAGGAGAGCAGTTCCCGGAAGGCCGGGAGCAGGATGCGGTCGGCGGGCAGCCAGTCGACGTCGTCGAGGTCGTCCGGGCCGAGCCACTGAACGGCCAGGTGTTCGACCGCCCGCGGCTCGTCGCCCGGCGAGACCAGCGAAGCCGCGTAGATCCGCAGGACCTTGTCCCCGGGCAGCGGGATCTCCTGCCCGACCCGCGCCCCGACCTCGATCACGACGTCCAGCTCCTCGCTGCACTCGCGAGCCAGGGCGAAGGCGTCGGACTCACCGTCCTCGACGCGCCCGCCGGGCAGCTCCCACTGCCCCGCGTGCCCCGGCGGCCAGGCCCGCTGCTGGGCCAGCAACTTCCCGTCGCGCACCAGGGCGGCACCCACGATCACACCGTTCACAGCCCCGGAATCTACCCGGAAGCCCGGACGCGACCCGCGCCGTGTCACCCCTCCAAACACGCGAGTCGACCCTCTGGCACGCGAGCCGACCCTCCAGACACGCGAGCCGACCGTCTGGGCACGCGAGCTGACCCCCTGGGCACGCGAGCCGACCGTCCAGGCACGCCGACCGACCCTCCGAGAACGCAAGCCGTCCCCCCGAGGCGCGCCCTCCCAACAGCCGCGCGCATCAGTCGTGAGTGTTTAGGCGGGTTAGAACCGCCCTAAACACTCACGAGACCGGCGCCGAACGCCAGATGACCTGGAACCGCGCGCCTCCGTCCGGGGACTCGCCCACCTGGACCCGCCCGCCGCGACGGCGGACCGTCTCGGCCACCATCGCCAGCCCCAGGCCGGTGCCGCCGGTGATCCGGGCGCGGTCGTCGGACACCCGGTAGAACCGGTCGAAGACCTTCTCGCGGTGCTCCGGCGCGATCCCGGGACCGTCGTCGTCGACCACGACCCGCACCGACGAGCGCGACGCCAGCACCGAGACCACGATCTCCCCGCGCGCGTAGCGGCAGGCGTTGCGCAGCAGGTTGTCGAGCACCAGCTCGACCTCGCCGTGCGCCGACCACGCCCAGGCCTGCGCGACCGCGTTGCTCACCCGCGTCTCCGGCGCCCCGGCCGGCAGCCGCGCGACCGCCGCGCGGACTTCGCTGACCAGCTCGACCGGCTCCGCGGGCGGCACCTCCCCCGCGTCCGAACGGGCCAGCGACAACAGCCCGTCGAGCAGCGACGAGAGGCGCTCGGCCTCCGTCAGGATGTCGCCCAGCGTCTCCTGGGACAGCTCCGGATCGGGATTGGTGACGGCGACCTCGGCCTGCACCCGGATCGACGCGACCGGCGAGCGCAGCTCGTGCGCCGCGTCGCCGGTGAACCGCCGGAGCCGCTCGCTCGCTTGCTCCTGCCGCTCCAGCAGCGCGTTGAACTCCTCCGCCAGCGCGCGCAGCTCGTCGTGCGAGTCCGGCAGCGGCAGCCGCGCGCCCGGCGGCAGCGTCCGCACCGTGCCCCGCATCCGCGCCACCGGGCGCAGCGCCAAGCGCACCACCAGCCACGTCGCCAGGCCCGCGACCAGCGCGCCGACCGACGCGACGACCACCAGCCACACCCCGCCGTAGTGCACGGCGGCGGAGAATCCGACGAGGCCCGCGCCGGCGACGACCAGCCGTTGCGTCCCGTCGGGCGTGCTGACGACCGCGCCCAGGTAGCGGGCGCCGTCCTGCTGCACCGGCTGCCCGGCCTTGAGCAGCCCGACGTCGGCACCGCCGAGCCCGCTCGGCGCGCCGCCTTCGACCGGCGTGCCCGAGATGTCGAGCACCCGGACGGTCACCGGGGCGGTGACCGGCAGGGCCCGGCCGGCGGCCACCTCGGCACCGGCCGGGCCGAGTGCGCCCGTCAGCTCGCGGTCGACCGAGTCGATGAGCAACGGCGAGAGCTTGGCCGCGGCCAGCGCGGCGAGCCCGAGCAGGCAGCCCAGGGTGATCGTCGCGGCCAGCACGGTGATCCGGGCCTGCAGGGACCGCCCGCGCCACCAGGTCATCACGGGGTGATGACCTCGTCGATCTGCGCGTCGGAGGCCAGGTAGCCGTGCCCGCGCACGGTCCGCAGCAGCGCGCCGGCGCCGACGGCGTCGAGCTTGCGCCGCACGTACCCGACGTACACCTCGACGAGGTTGCGCGTCACGGCCTGTTCCTCGCCCCAGACCGCGCGCAGCAGCTCGTCCTTGGTGACGACCGTGCCCGCGCGGCCGACGAGCACCTCGAGCAGCGCGAACTCGCGCGGGCTCAGCCCGACCTCCTCGCCGTTCCAGTGCACCTGCCGCAACCCGCGGTCGACCTCCAGCGCGCCGAGCCGCAGTGTGCCGCGGCTGGCGTCCGGCCCGGCGCGGCGCAGCGTCGCGCGGACCTGCGCCACCAGCACGACGAAGGAGAACGGCTTGACGAGGTAACCGTCGGCGCCGAGGTCCAGGCCGTCGGCCTGGTCGACCTCGCCGTCCTTGGCCGACACGAGCAGCACCGGCGTCGTGACGCCGTCCTTGCGCAGCCGCTCCAGCACGCGGTAACCGGACAAGCCGGGCAGCATGATGTCGAGCAGCACGACGTCGAACGAGCCGGTGCTCGCCAGCTGCAGCCCGCTGGGGCCGTCCGCGGCGGTGACCACGTCCATCCCCTCCGCACGCAGCCCGCGTTGCAGTGCCTTCCGCACGCCCAGCTCGTCGTCGACCACCAGCACCCGAGGTTTCACGCGTTTCATCATGGCGGGTTTGCGCAGGTCCCGCGGGATCTCTCAGCACGATCTCAGCCGCGGAGGGAGAACCTTCAGGGGTATCTCAGCCTCGAGAGGGAAGCGTCGGAGCCGGGAACCGAGCACACTCGGGTTCGGGAACACAGGGAGAGACGCATGAAACCGAAGACGAAGGGCATCACCGCGGCGGTCGTGGGCACGGCCCTCGGCGCCGGCGGGCTCGCGTTCATCGCGATGCCGGCGAGCGCCGACGACAAGCCGGCGTTGCCGCAGGTCAGCGCGGAGGACTTGGTGCAGTCGGTGATGACCGCCAAGCCGGGCGCGTTCGACGGCACGCTGAAGGTCAGCAACAACCTCGGGCTGCCCGCGGTGGGGAGCGCGATCCCGGGGGCGTCCGCGCTGAACATCGACTCGGCGCACATCTTCACCGATGGCGCGGGCAAGAGCCGGCTGGCCGTCACGCAGGGCGCCGGCCAGGAGACCGTCGTCCACGACGGCACGACCGTCTGGGACTACAGCTCCAAGACCAACACCGCGACCAAGGTGACCATCCCGGCGGACGTGGCGAAGCAGAAGGGCGCGGGCAGCGAGAAGACGCCCGACCCGGTCGCGACGACCACCGAGCTGCTGGCGAAGGTCCGCGAGAGCAGCACGGTGTCGGTCGACGGCACCGCGACCGTCGCCGACCGCCCGGCCTACGAGCTGGTCCTGACGCCGAAGCCGGGCGAGCGCACGCTGCTGCGCGAGATCCGCGTGGCCGTCGACTCGCAGACGCGGATGCCGCTGCGCGTGTCGGTGCTGAGCAACGGGACGTCGACGCCGGCCCTCGAGGTCGCGTTCACCGACGTCCAGTTCACCCAGCAGCCCGCCGACCTCTTCGCCTTCACCCCGCCGAAGGGCGCCAAGGTGGAGGAGAAGACGCCGACCGTCGACCAGAAGGACAAGGCTCTCGCCGAGCAGGCGAAGCAGGACACCAAGGTCGTCGGCGACGGCTGGGACACCGTCGTCACTGGCAAGATCCCCGCCGACGCGCTGAACGCGGCGCCGAAGCAGCAGGGTGACCGCCAGGGCCGCAACGCCGACCCGCAGGCCCTGCTCGACCGGTTCACCAAGAAGGTCAGCGGCACCTGGGGCAGCGGCCACCTCATCACCACGAAGGTCGGCAGCGCGATCCTGACCGACGACGGCCGCTTCGCCGGCGGTGCGGTGCCGGAGCAGGTCCTGTTCGAAGCGCTGGGTCAGAAGTGACCAGTACGACCTCTGTCGAGGCCGGGGCGGACGTTTTGAATCCTGCACAGGAGACGTCCGCCCCGGCGGTTCCCCTGGCCGCGCGCACCAGGGGGCTGCGCAAGGTCTACCGCGGCACGGTCGCGGTGGACCACGTCGACCTCGACATCCCCGAAGGCGCGGTCGTCGGGATGCTCGGGCCGAACGGCTCGGGCAAGACGACCACCATCCGGATGCTGCTGGGCCTGGTGCGCCCGACCGAGGGTGAGGTCGAGCTGCTCGGCCGCAAGATGCCCGACGCCGCCGCGCACGCACTGCCGGACGTCGGCGCGCTGGTCGAGGGGCCGGGCTTCCACCCGTTCCTCTCCGGCCGCGACAACCTGCTGCGCTTCGCCGCGGCCGAACCGCGGCTGGCGTCGTCCGGGATCCCGCTCGCGGTGGACTCCGCGCTCGAGCGCGTCGGGCTGAGCGTCGCCGCGCGACGGCGGTACAAGGGGTACTCGCTCGGCATGAAGCAACGGCTCGGGCTCGCTTCGGCGTTGCTCGTGCCGCGGAAGATGGTCGTGCTCGACGAGCCGACCAACGGCCTCGACCCTGCTGGTACCAGGGAGATCCGCAGGATCGTGGCCGAGCTGCACGCCGAGGGCGTCACCGTGCTGGTGTCGTCGCACCTGCTGGCAGAGGTGGAGGCGACCTGCACGCACGTCGCCGTGCTGCAGGCCGGGAACGTCGTCGCGCAGGGCGAGCTGGCGGAGCTGCTGGAGTCCGGGAACGCGGCCTTGCTGGTCCGCACGCCGGACGCCGAGCAAGCCGTGGAAGTGCTGCGGGAGAACCGGATCGGCGCGCGGCTGACGCCGGACGGGATCCGCGCCGACCTCACGGCGACCGAGGCGCCGCGGGTGCTGCAGGTCCTGGTGGGCGCGGGGGTCGCGGTCCACGAGGCGACGCGGGCGCGTACCGGCCTGGAAGACCTGTTCGCGCGGCTGACGGAGGGGGCGGAATGACCACGGTTCTCGAGGCACCGGTGGCCCGCGCGGGCCACGACACGGTGCCGCTGCCCCGGCTGCTGGCCGCGGAGCTGCGCTGGATCTTCCGGCGGCCGCGCACCCTCGCGGTGCTGGGCCTGCTGGCGCTGATCCCGGTGGTGATCGGCATCGGCCTGACGCTGGTCAGCGAAGACGCGCAATCCGGCGGCGGCCCGGACGACGGCGGCGGCGCGCTGCTGGCGTCCGCGGTGAACAACGCGTTCGTGCTGCCGATCGCGGCGATCGTGATGACGCTGACCCTGCTGCTCCCGCTCGCTTCGGCGATGGCGGGCGCGGACGCGATCGCGGGCGAGACGTCCCACGGAACCCTGCGCGGCTGGCTCATCGCCCCGGTCGGCCGCGGCCGGCTGCTGGCGGTCAAGGCGTTCGGCGTCGCGACGGTGTCGGTGGTTTCGGTGCTGGCGATGTGCTTCACGGGCGTGGTGACCGGCCTGATCATCAACGGCACGGATTCGCTGTTCACGCTGTCGGGCACCACGTTGTCGGTGGGCGGCGCACTGGCCCGGATCCTGCTGGTCGCGGGCTGGGTCGTCCTGCAGCTGTGGGCGGTCGGCGCGGTGGCGCTGGCGATCTCCAGCTGGACCGAGCACCCGATGCTGGTGGTGGCGTCGGTCCTGGCGGCGGACATCGTGTTCACGATCCTGGGGTTCCTGACTTCGCTGGATTGGCTGCACCCGTTCTTGTTGACGCAGAACTGGTCGCTGGCGCCGGCGGAGGTGCTGCAGGACCCGATGGGGACGCAGATGCTGGGCGAAGGGGCGTTGCGAGCGGCGTGCTACATCGTGATCGGGCTGTCGCTGGCCTACGCGCGGTTGTCCACCCGCGACGGCTGAGATCTGCCAACTCCGCCATCCACAGGCGCGGAGTTGTCCACAGATCCGCGAACGGCGGGTTTCCCCGGGCTGAGCCGATAGACTTGGCCTGGGGACGCCCCCCTGGATGGGTGGGGGCCGCGTTCCGAGCCGGGGCTGCTCAACCGACCAGGGCCACGCCGTCCGAGTCGAGTTCCAGCGTCACCCGGTCCCCCGCCCGGAAATCAGCCGCCGCCGGGGCCACCGCGTCCACAGTGGACTCCGCCAGCCGGACCACCAGCCGCACGTGTTCGCGCCGATGCACCGCCGCCACCACTTCGCCCGCGACACCGAAAGCGGCCACGCGCAGTGCGTGCGGGCGCAACCCCAGCCGCACCGGACCGTCCTCGACGTCCGGCACCGCCACATTCCCCAGTGAAGTCCGGACCACGCCGCCTGTCGTGATCCCCTCGGCGAACGACGTCACTCCCAGGAACCGCGCCACGTCGTCGTCCAGCGGGTTGCGCCACACCCGGCGAACCGCACCCTCCTGCCGGACTTCGCCGGCGTCGAGCACCGCGACCCGGTCGGCCAGTGTGAACGCCTCCTCCTGGTCGTGCGTCACCAGCAACGCCGTGATCTTGCTGCGCCGCAACAGGTCCGCGAGGTCGATCGCCAGCTGCTCGCGCAACCCGGCGTCCAAACCGGACAGTGGCTCGTCGAGTAACAGCAGCCTCGGCTCCGGCGCCAGCGCGCGGGCCAGCGCCACCCGCTGCGCCTGTCCGCCCGACAGCTCCGTCACCCGCCGCCGCTCGAAGCCGGACAGCCCGACCAGCTCCAGCAGTTCGGCGACGCGTGGCGCCCACGCCGACCGCGGCACGCCGTGCATCCGCAGGCCGAACGCGATGTTCGCGGCGACGTCGCGGTGGCCGAACAGCTGGCCGTCCTGGAAGACCAGCCCGAAGCCGCGCCGGTGCACCGGCACCGCGCCGAGGTCCTCACCGTCCCAGCTGACCGTGCCGCGGGCCGAGGGCTCCAGCCCGGTGATCGCGCGCAGCAGCGTCGACTTGCCCGAGCCCGACGGGCCGAGCAGCGCCAGCACCTCGCCGTCGGCGATGTCGAGCCGGGCGTCGCGCACCGCGGCAAACGATCCATAGTGGACGGTCAGGTCCCGCACCGACAGCGCCATCAGAACTCTCCCACCCGGCCGCGCGCGGCCCCGAGCCGGTCGATCAGCGCGACCGCCAGCACCGTCACGAGCATCAGCAACGCGCACGCGGCGTACGCCATCTGGTTGTTCAGCTCCCCCGGGCGCCCCATCAGCGACGCGATCGCGACCGGCAGCGTCGGCGACGTCGGCCGGGCCAGGAAACTCGTCGCACCGAACTCGCCGAGCGCCACGACGAACCCGAATCCCGCGGCCGCGACCAGCGGGCGCAGCGTCAGCGGCAGGTCGATCTCCCGCCACACCCGCAGCGGGCTCGCGCCGAGCGTCGACGCGGCCTGCCGCAGCCGGACGTCGACCGAGCGCAGCACCGGCAGCACCATCCGCACGATCAGCGGGATGATCACCAGCGCCTGCGCCAGCGGCACCAGGTAGGGCGACGTCCGCAGGTCGCCGGGTAGCGCGTCGAGCGTCACGAGGTAGCCGAACCCGACGGTCACCGCGGACACCCCGAGCGGCAGCATCAACGCGGCGTCGAGCGTCTCCCCCAGCCCGCGCGCGGCCCGCGCCGGCGACCGGCGCAGCGCCACCAGCACCACGGACGCGAGCACACCGACGATCAGCGCCAGCAGCGTCGCGTCGATGGCCACCTTCAGCGAGTTCAACGCGGCGTCCCAGCCGGACACCTGCAGCGCGCCCTTTTCGCCGGTGCCCGCGAGCGCCCGGTACCCCGCGAGGCTCCAGCCGTCCGAAGCGGACACCGACTCGGCGAGCAGCGCGACGATCGGCGTCAGCAGCAGGGCCAGCACGACGCCCGCCGCGCCGACGACCCACCACTCGCCGCCGCGAGGGCGTCGCACCGCGCCGGAACCGATCCTGGCACCTTCCTTGCGCCGCCGCGCCAACCCGCCGACGACCAGCGCCGCGACGACCGCCGCGAACTGGATCAGCGAGAGCGCCGACGCGCCGGAGAGGTCGAGCAGGTCGACCGTCCGGAGGTAGATCTCGGTTTCCAGGGTCCGGTACCGCGCGCCGCCGAGGATCAGCACGACACCAAAGCTGGTGGCGCAGAACAGGAAAACGACAGCCGCGGCGGACGCGATCGCGGGCGCCAGCGCGGGCAGCGTCACCGACCGGAACGCCCGCCACGGCGACGCGCCGAGCGCCCGGGCGGCGTCGGACGTCCGCGAATCCAGCCGCGCCCAGAGCCCGGCGACCGTCCGCGCGACGACGGCGACGTTGAAGAACGCGTTGGCCAGCACGATCGGCAGCACGCCGCCGTCCGGCCACAGCGCCCGGAACGCCAGCCCGACCACCACGGTCGGCAGCACGAACGGCACGAGCACCAGCGTCCGCGCCAGGCCGACGCCGGGCAGTTTCGCCCGCGCCAGCAGGAACGCCACGGGCAGCCCGGCCAGCACCGCGACGACCGTCGAGCCCGCGGCGGTGGCCACCGTGAAGCCGGCCAGCCGCCACGTCTGCGGGTCGCCCAGCACGACGTCGAGCCCGCCCGCGGCGAACCCGCGCCCGACGATCGCCAGCACCGGCCAGGCGAAGAACACCACCAGGAACCCGATCGGGCCCAGCCCGAGCAGCGCCAGGCCGAGCCCCCGGGTGGTCCGCGGCGGGGCCAGGAGGCTCCGGGATGTCACTGCACGAGCGTGCGCCATTCGCCGATCCACTTCTCACGCCCGGCCTGCACCTGGTCCGCGGTCAGCGCCTGCGGCTTCTGCGGCAGCGGCGCGACCTGCGCCCAGCCCGCCGGCAGGTCGACACCCTGGCGCGTCGGGTAGACGTACATGTTGGCCGCCACCGTCGCCTGGAACTGCTGCGAGAGCAGGAAGTCGACGACCTTGCGCGCGTTCTCCTCCTGCTTGCCGCCGGCCAGCACCCCGGCGTACTCGACCTGCCGGTAGCAGGTGTCGAGCAGCGCCTTCGTCCGCGGCTTCCCGTCGTCGCCCACCTCGGCGGCCGGCGACGACGCGTACGAGACGACGATCGGCCGCGGCCCCTTGCCGGACGAGCCGGAGAAGTCCTTGGTGTAGGCCTCTTCCCAGCCGCTGACCACCTTGAGCCCGTTGGCCTTCAGCTTGGTCCAGTAGTCCTTCCAGCCGGCCTCGCCGTACTTCGCGACGGTGCCGAGCAGGAACGCGAGCCCGGGCGACGCCGTCGCCGGATCCTCGGCGACCAGCAGGTCCTTGTACTTCGGGTCGGCCAGGTCGTCGTACGACTCCGGCGCCGGGATCCCCTTGGCGGTGAAGTAGTTCGTGTCGACGTTGACGCAGACGTCGCCGACGTCGACCGCGGACAGCCGGTGCTCCGGGTCGACGGCGTAACGCTGCGGCCCGCGGTCGGCCTCCGGGCTGGTGTAGGGCTCGAAGACGCCCTCGGCGAGCGCACGCGAGGCGAACGTCGAGTCGACGCCGTACGCGACGTCGCCGACCGGGTTGGCCTTGGTCAGCACGAGCTTGTTGGTCAGCGAACCGGCGTCGCCCTGCTTGAGCACCGAGATCTTGATGCCCGACTGCTGCTGGAAGGCGTCGAGCACCTCCTGCGGCGCCAGGAAGGAGTCGTGCGTCACCAGGGTGACGGTGGGCGTCTGCTTCGTGTCACCGGACCCGTCCGACAGCGAGCACGCCGCTGTGACGACGCTGACGGCGGCGATGGCCGTCGCGGCGCGTACAGCCCTGCGTTTCATCTACCCTCCTGCACTTCGCCGGACGAGGAGGGAAAGCCCTCCCTTCGCCGGCATGATCCGGGATCAGGTGCTAACGGTCGCGGGTCACCCCGCCTCTCAGCCCGGCTCACCGGACTCCCGTGGCAACCGTGCAGCGTAGTCCAGGACGTTGGACGATGGAGGCATGACGGAAATCTTGAGCGACGACGAGGCCGACCGCGCCCTGCTCACCGGCTGGGTCCGGCACGGCAAGGTCATCCGGCGTGAGGTGGAGCTCCCGAGCTTCCCGAAGGCGATCGAGGTGGTGGACCGCGTCGCGGTGCTGGCCGAAGCCGCCGACCACCACCCGGACATCGACATCCGGTGGCGCACGCTGACCTTCCACCTCAGCACGCATTCGGCAGGTGGGTTGACGGAGAAGGACTTCGCGCTGGCCAAGCAGATCAACGAAGTTCTCGACGGACTGTGATCCCGCCTACTCTCAGTGCACGAAAGCCCGGGTTCGACGTCTCTCGGTAAAGGACTTCGCACTCGAGAGGACAGTCATGACCCAGGCGATCGTGGTAGGCACGACGGCATTCGCGACGATGGTGGCCGCGGCCGGTGGGGTGCTCTGGTTCACTGTCCGCAACCGCCGTCACTCGGACGGCTGAGTGCTGTTTCCGCTGGTCAGCGACATGATCGGGTGAGCTTCGTCACAGCTGCTAACGCTCGGCATGGTCAACGCGCTGAACACGCGGAAGCATCGGCCCGTTCGTAGGGAAACGCCATGAACAGCACCCCCGCCCCCGCCACCCTGACCACCGCCCAGCGCGCCTGGATCAACGCCCTCGCGCCCGCGGTCGTGCTGATCGCGATCGCGCTGATGGGCCTCCTCGGCTAGTCCGCCCGGTCGTAGGCCTGCCGGGCCGCTCGCAAGCTCGGCAGGTACTTCTCCGCCCATTCGCGGCAGCGGTCCATGGGCTCGAACAAGGTCCGGCCCAGGTCCGTCAGCGCGTACTCGACGCGTGGCGGGTTCTCGTCGTAGGTCTTGCGGGTGATCATCCCGTCCCGCTCGAGGGACCGCAGCGTCTCGGTGAGCACCTTCGGGCTGACGTTCCTCAGCGGCACGCGCAGTTCGGAGAACCGCCGCGGCCCGTCCTTCAGGCAGACGACGACCATGCCGCCCCACTTGTCCCCGATCCGGAACGGCGTATCGCCGGACGGGCATTGCGGCGCGAAGAGATCAGCGGTCAGCGGCTCCACGAAGCCGACGTTAGGCCACGCCGTCGACGAGCAGCAACCGCCGCCGCAGCGCGGTCTTGCTGAGCTGCAGCGCCTCGGCGTACTCGGCCGAGGCGTACCAGCGTTCGGCCGTCTCGCGATCCGGGAACTCGACGAGGACCACGCGGTCGTCGCAGTCTCCTTCGAGCACCGTCGGCGTCGCACCGCGGGCGAGGTAACGGCCGTCGTGGTGCACGATCGACTCCTGGGCGAGTTCGCGGTAACGCCGGCCCTGGACGTCGTCGAGGATTTCGACCTCGGAGATCACGTAGACGCTCACGGTTCCGAGGGTGGCAGAACTCCGGAGCCGTCACCTGGTGCTGTCACTACCCGGATTTCCTCCGGCGGCGGGAACTCGACCGGGGTTTCGTCGGCCACGCTCCAGTATTCGAGGCCGGACAAGCGGCCTTCGTCGACGAAGAGGATGAGCCCGCCGTCCACCACATCGACGTCCACGGCCACCCGGCTCCCGACGTCGGCCACCGTCACTGTTGCGTCGACGGCGAGGTCGATCGTGGGACACCCGCACGGGCAGCGACCGGTCACCTCGGCTGTGCGCGCCTGGGCGCGAAGTGCCGCAGCACCGGGAAAGTCCGTGCCCAGCAGCAGGTCCAGGACCGCTCTCTCGCGCGGAGTGAGCGGCCGGCGAGCGGTGCTCAATAGCGTGGCATGTTCGGGATCGTCTTCTCGGCGACGTCGATGAGGGCCTCGACCTTCACGACGTCGGCCGTCACGTCCTCCGGCGTCACCGCAGGCGCCTCCGAGGACCGGTAGGCGACTTCGTTGCGACGGGCCCGCATCCGGTTGAAGGGCCGCAAAACCGACCCCAGCGGCGGATCCAGCTGAGCGAGGACGGCTTCGTAGACGGTGACGTGCCCACCGCGGCTCGTCACCCGCAGCCCCTGGTTCTGCAGGACGGCCGCCAACGCCCGCCGCGCGCTGTCGTAGGCCAGCGTGTAGGCGCCTTCCGGATCCGTCTCCTGGAGCTGTCGCGCCGAAGCAAGGTGCGTACGGGCTCGAACGAGTTCGGCCTCGGCCGCTTCCCGCGACGCCGGAACGTGCTCGATGGCGCCGCGCGCGAGGAACGCGTCGATCCGTTCGCGGCCTTGGTTCCACTGCGGCATCAGGTCTCCTGGCTGAGTTTCACCAGCGGACGCTCACGCACGCTGGCGAGGAAGGGATCGGTGGTGCTCGCCGCCCACGACTCGGGCGAGACCCGGTGGACGTTGACCTCGCGCCCCAGCCGCCGTGACACCTGTTCCGCCGAGTCGAAGAGCGCGTCCGGATCGGGCGAACCGACAACGAGGACGTCGACGTCGCCGGGCGGAAGACCGGGTTCGCCGCGGTAGCGCGCGGCCCAGGAGCCGTAGATGTAGGCCTCGCGCACGCCGGCCAGCCCGGACAGGGCCTCGGCGAGAAGCGGCATCGGCCCGAAGGTGACGGCGATGAGCTCGCTCAGCGGCGGGTAGAGCGGGGTGTCGGTACGCGCCTTGACGAGCCGGCTGCGGCCCACCCGCCGGTCTTCCAGGATGCCGCCACCGGTCAGCCGCTCGACTTCCCGCAACACGGCGGTGGGCGTGACACCACAGGCCTCGGCGAGCTCGGTGATGCTGTACTCGCGGTCCGGGTGCAGCAGCACGAGCGCGAGCAGCTCACCCTGCATGCGCGAACGCAGCAGGGGCAGCAAGCTCGGCGAAGCTTTCATTGGACGCAGTATATCCCGCGTCCAATGAAAGTAACAACCAGCAACCAGCCGCTACTCGGCCAGCGCCAGGTCGGCAATGACCAGAAGGCGCTCGTAGTACGGCCGCCCCGCAGCGGGGAACTCCGGCAGCGACGACCTCAGCCTGTCCGCGGCACGCGCTAAGGGCACCCGCGCGCCCGGCGGCAGTGATCCCGCCCGGCTCGCCCACCCGCAGATGTCGGCGTCGATCGTCACGGCGCACACGGACCCGTAGTCCTCGCCCCGCCTGACCGCCGACGGAAACGGCGCGGCACGGTGCTCCGCGAGGACAGCAGCCAGATCGCTCATCACCCGGCCGACCTACGACCCGGGGCCGAGACAGATCTAGACGTTGAAGCGGAACTCCACCACGTCGCCGTCCGTCATGGTGTAGTCCTTGCCCTCCATGCGGACCTTGCCCGCGGCCCGGGCCGCCGCCATCGAGCCGGCGTCCATCAGGTCGTTGTACGAGACGATCTCCGCCTTGATGAAGCCGCGCTCGAAGTCCGTGTGGATGACGCCCGCGGCCTGCGGGGCGGTCGCGCCCTGCGGGATCGTCCAGGCGCGCGACTCCTTGGGGCCCGCGGTCAGGTAGGTCTGCAGGCCGAGGGTGTGGAAGCCGGCGCGGGCCAGCGAGTACAGGCCCGGCTCCGGCTGGCCGACCGACTCGAGCAGCTCGCGCACCGACTCCTCGTCGTCCAGCTCCAGCAGCTCCTGCTCGACCTTCGCGTCGAGGAACACCGCGTCGGCCGGCGCGACCAGCTTGGTCAGCTCCTCGCGGCGGGCTTCGTCGGTGAGGACGCCTTCGTCGGCGTTGAAGACGTACAGGAACGGCTTCGTGGTCAGGAGACTGTGCTCGCGAAGCAGTTCGAGGTCGACGTCCTTCTGCGCGGAGAAGAGCGTGCGGCCGCTGTCGAGGATTTCCTTCGCCTTCTGCGCGGCCTCGAGCGCGGGCTTCGCTTCCTTCTTGGTCCGCGCTTCCTTCTCCAGGCGCCAGACGGCCTTCTCGAGCGTCTGCAGGTCGGCCAGGATCAGCTCGGTGTTGATCGTCTCGATGTCGCTCAGCGGGTCGATCTTGCCGTCGACGTGGATCACGTCCGGGTCGTCGAACACGCGGATGACCTGGCAGATCGCGTTGGCCTCACGGATGTTCGCGAGGAACTTGTTGCCCAGCCCGGCGCCCTCGGAGGCACCCTTCACGATGCCCGCGATGTCCACAAAGGACACCGCGGCCGGCACGGTCTTCTCCGATTTGAACAGCTCGGCGAGCTTGTCCAGCCGCGGGTCCGGCAGCGGGACCACGCCGACGTTCGGCTCGATCGTCGCGAACGGGTAGTTCGCGGCGAGCACGTCGTTGCGGGTCAGCGCGTTGAACAGGGTGGACTTGCCGACGTTGGGCAGGCCGACGATACCGAGGGTGAGGCTCACGACCCCGAAGTCTACGTGGCCGGTCCGCGGACGCCGTCAGGGCTCACGACCAGGCCGAACGCCGTGTCGGATTCCCGCCAGTCGCGATGCTGACCTGGTGGCAGGCTGGGATTCATGGTCCTGAACACGGCGGTCGCCGAAGCCCCGGCGCTCTGGCGCGACGCCGAGCGCTGCTACCGCGTGGTCACCGCCCGCGACCCGCGCTTCGACGGCCAGTTCATCATGGCGGTCCGCACCACCGGCATCTACTGCCGGCCGTCGTGCCCGGCGTCGACGCCGAAGGTGCAGAACGTCCGCTTCTACCCGACGTCGGCGGCCGCACAGGCCAACGGCTTCCGCGCCTGCCGCCGCTGCTTCCCCGACGCCGTGCCCGGGTCACCGGACTGGAACCTGCGCGCCGACCTCGCGGCGCGGGCGATGCGCCTGATCTCCGACGGGACTGTCGAACGCGAAGGCGTCCCGGGCCTCGCCCGACGGCTCGGCTACTCCGAGCGCCAGCTCGGCCGGGTGCTCACCGCCGAACTGGGCGCCGGCCCGCTCGCGCTCGCCCGGGCCCATCGCGCGCATTCGGCGCGGCTGCTCATCGAGATGTCCGGGCTGCCGCTGACCGACGTCGCGTTCGCGGCGGGCTTCTCCAGCGTCCGGCAGTTCAACGAGACGATCCGCGAAGTGTTCGCGACAACGCCTTCGCAGCTTCGCGCCTTCGCTGCTTCGCGGCGTAGACGTCAGGGTGACGTCGGAGGAACGCGGCTCAGCCTGCGGCTGCCGTTCAGGCCGCCTTTCGACGCCGTCGGGCTGCTTTGCTTCTTCGCGGGCCAGGCGGTGCCGGGCGTCGAAGACGTCACCGACGGGACGTACACCCGCACGCTGCGCCTCGCGCACGGCACCGGCGTCGTACGGCTGACGCCGGAGCCGGACCACGTGCGCTGCGAGCTGCAGCTCGCAGACCTGCGTGATCTCAGTAGCGCGGTCAGCCGGGTCCGCCGCCTGCTGGACCTCGACGCCGACCCGGCGGCGGTCACGCGCGTGCTCGGCGCCGACCCCGCGCTGGCACCGGTCGTGGCTGCGGTGCCCGGGATCCGCGTCCCGGGCGCGGTCGACGGTGAGGAGCTGCTGCTGCGCGCCCTGCTCGGCCGGGAGGTGCCGGACGTCCTCGGCGACGAGGTACCGGGCGAAGCGGGGGTGACGAGGTTGTTCCCGACGGCGGCCCAGCTCGCGACGGCGGGACCACCGCGGGTGGCCGGCGTCGCGGCGGCGCTGGCCGAGGGCCGGCTGGACGTGCACGTCGGACGCGACGCGGCGGACCTGCGGGCGGAGCTGCTCGCGTGCCCGGGAGTCGACGCGAGGACAGCGGACTACGTGCTGATGCGCGTCCTCGGTGCGCCGGACGTCCTGCTGACCGGCGACGCCGCCCTGCAGCGGGGCGCGGCGGCGCTGGGCGTGAGGGACCTCTCGGAGCGGGCCAGGCGGTGGACGCCGTGGTGTTCCTACGCCGGGATGTACCTGTGGCGCGCGGATCCGGCGGGCTCGGCGGCCCGCGCAAAGCGGCCGTGAGCTGCGACGATGGGCGCAGCCGGGACCGATTCGAGCGCGCCGCCACTCCCGGGCAAGGGCGCGGGTAGCAAGTCTTGGCCACCGCCAAGAGCCGCGGCAGTCGGCGAGCCGGGTGCTAGGCCTGTTCGCCCGCCCAGAGCAGGGCCTGGGCCACGATCACCTGCTCGCCGTTGAAGGTGACCGCCGGTGAGCCGTGCAGGCGGTAGCCGAGCTCCAGCGCCTCGCTCACCCGGTGACAGAACTTCGCGTCGTCCGGGCCGGTGAGCACGCGGTAGCGGGGCAGGCCCTCGGGCAGTTGGTCGGTCATGACTTCATCTTGGCCGAGGCGTCAGCCCGCGCGCACCTCCAAGGTCGAGCCCGTGCGGGCCTTGCGGACCCGCAGCCGCGTCGGGATGCGCTGCCGCAGTTCCTCGACGTGCGACACCAGCCCGACCACTCGGCCGCCGGCGCGGAGTTCGTCGAGGATGTTCATCACGACGTCCAAAGTCTCGGCGTCCAGCGTGCCGAAGCCCTCGTCGACGAACAGCGTGTCCAGCAGCGCGCCACCGGTCTCGCCGGCGACGACGTCCGCCAGCCCCAGCGCCAACGCCAGCGACGCCAGGAACGACTCGCCGCCGGACAGCGTCTTCGCCGGGCGGATCGTGCCCGAGTAGTCGTCCAGCACGTCGATGCCGAGGCCGCCGCGGGTGCCGCGCGCGCCGGCCGCGTCCGAGTGCACGAACGCGTAGCGCCCCTGGCTCATCGTGCGCAGCCGGTGTGTGGCGGCGACCGCCACCTCCTCCAGCCGCGCCGCCAGCACGTACGAGCGCAGCGACATCTTCCGGCTGTTCTGCCCGCGCCCGTTGACGACGTCCGCCAGCGCGCGCAGCTCCGCGTACTCGGTTTCGGCCGGTGCCAACCCGGCGAGTGCTTTCCGCAGCAGTCCGGCCAGCCGGGTCAGCTCGTCGTGCTGGGAGGCGGCAACGCGCAAGGCCGCGTACGCCGTGTCGGCGGCCGCGCGCGCCAGTTCGGCGGCGTCGGCCGCGCGCCCGACGTCCGCGACGTCGTCCGGCGAGATGCCGAACAGGTCCGGCTCGGACAGCAGCGCCCGCGCGCCCGCCGCGGTCGCTTCGGCCTCGGCGATGCCCTGTTCCAGCTTTTCGATCTGCTCGTCCGGCAGCATCGCCGAGCGCGCCTTCTTCAGCGACGTGAAGCCCTTGGCCTTGACCGCCGCGTCGACCAGCGTGCGTTGCTGCGCGACCCGTTCCCGGGCGCCGGTGACCGCCGTCCGCGCCTCGGCGACGGCTTCGAGGGCCTCGGCCAGCCCGACCAGGTACGTCCGCCGCGCCCCGACGTCCGCGAACTCGCCGCGCCCGGCGACCAACCGGCGTTCCCGCTCGGCCAGCCGTTCTTCCAGGGATCGGACGTCCGCCGTGGCCTCGGCCACCGCTTGCTCGGCCCGGCGACGACGTTCCGTCCGCAGCTCCAGGTCCCGCTCCAGCAGCACGACCTGCTGCCCGAGTTTCGCCTTCGCTTCCGCCTGCTGGGTCAGCGTGGTGACTATCGCGCGGGCTTCGGACAGCTCAGCCGTGACGGTCTCGGCGGTCCGCCCCTCCAGCCGCTCGATCAGCCCCGCCAGCCGCGCCTTCGCCTCTTCCAACGCGGTGACGACCCGCTGCCACATCGCGTCCGCCGCCTGCTCGGCTTCCTCGGCGGCCCGCTCTTCGGCCGGATCGACGAGTATCGCGTTCCGGTTCGCCGGCGCCGGATGCTCCGCGGAGCCGCAGACCGGGCAGGGCGCGCCTTCCGGCAACGCGGCGGCGAGTTCGGCCGCCATGCCGTCGAGCCGCCGCTCGCGCAGGTCGAGCCGCCGTTGCCGGGCCGCTTGGTGCGTGTCGACGACTTCGCGCAGTTTCGCTTCGCCCCGCCCGACTTTCGCCTGCGCCTCGGGCAGTTCGGCCGCGTCGCGCGCCACGGCCCGCAGCTCGTCGACGCGGGCGCGAGCCCCGTCGAGCTTGGCTTCGGCTTCGGCCGCCGCGAGCGCGTCCGCCCGCAGTTTCGCCAGCTGGCCGGGGATCGCGGCCAGCTCGGCAGTCAGTTCCTCGGCCTGCTTCGCGGCTGTGACGGAGGACAGCTTCAGGTCGTCGCGCCGCATGATGTCGACCTGCTGCTGCTCGGCCTCGGCGACCAGTTCGGCGACCGCACCCGCTTCTTCGCGCGCGGTCGCCGCTCGCGCCTTCAGGTCGCCGGTCGCGCGGGTGCCGAACTCCCGCAGCTCCGCACCGCAGGCCTTCTCCGTTTGTTCGGCGTCGGTCAGCTCCGCGGTCCGCCGGTCCAGCAGGTCCGCCTCGACGGCCACGCCCGCCGCCCGCCGCGCGGCCGCGACTTCCTGGGCCCACTCGGCACGCTGGGGCGCCTGCTCGGTGATCTCGAGCAGCCGCAGGTGCGCGGTGCGAACCCGGCGGATCTTCTCCGCGTCGGCGCGCTCCTCCTGCAGATGCGCGTCCGCCCGCTGGGCCGCGGCCCGCGCCCGCTCCTCCTCCGCCGTGACCTGCCCGACGCGTTCGGTGGCCGCCGCGAGCACCGCGTCCACCCAATCCGCGGGCTCCGACTCGGGCGGATCCTGTTGGGCCTCCTGGGCATACCGCGCCAGCAGCTCGCGCACGGACTGCTGCCGCGCCTCCAGCTCCCGGCCGCGCTCGGCCCGCAGGTCGGCGAACCAGCGTTCGACGTCGGCGAAGCGCTCGGTGCCGAACAGCCGTTCCAGCAGCTTTTCGCGCTCGGCGGTGTCCGAGCGCAGGAACCGGGCGAACTCGCCCTGCGGCAGCAGCACCACCTGGAAGAACTGGGCCGCGGTCATCCCGAGCAGCCGCTCGACCGTGCGCGCGACCTCCTCGATCCGGATCAGGCCCTCCGGCGCCAGCCCGGCCGGCGCGGTGCCGATCCAGCTCAGCGACACCTTCGCCTGCTGCGTCGTCGTGCCCTCGCCACGCCGCTTCGGCCGCTGGTACTCGGGGTTGCGCACGATCTTCAGCCGGTGCCCCTGCACGGTGAGCTCCAGCGCGACCTCGGTGACCTGATCCGGCACGGCCAGGTCGCAGCGCAACCGCTTCGCCTCGTTGCGGGCGCCCGGGACCACGCCGAACAAGGCGAACGCGATCGCGTCGAGCAGCGTGGTCTTGCCCGCGCCGGTTTCGCCGTGGAGGAGGAAGAGCCCGTCCGCGCCGAGCACCTCGAAGTCGACCACCTGGCGCTTGAGGTACGGCCCGAAGGCCTCGACCTCCAGCCTGTGCAGCCTCATTTCGCGAGCGCCCCCCGGTCGGCCGCTTCGAGTGCGTGGAACAGGAGCTTCTCTTCGCGTTCGCTCGGCGGGGCGCCGCGGCAGTCGTCGAGGAAGCTGCGCGAGATCTCGATGTCGGAGCGGCCGCGGACGGCGTCGGAGTACCGCAGCGGGGCGCCCGCGTACCCGCCTTCGGGCTCCCACTCCACGTGCACGGCGTGCGGGAACCGCACGCGCAGCCGGCGCATCGCGTCCACCGGGCGGACACGATCGGTGACCGTGACCGACAGGAAGTGCTCGAGGAACACGTCGTGTTCCGGGGCCACGAGCAGGTCTTCGAGTTCGCCGCGCAGGGTGGCCAGGGCCCGCGGCACCGGCAGCTCGTGCCGGCGCACCTCGGCGAGCCCATCGGCGTCCAAGTCGACCAGCCAGACCGATTTCCGTTGCCGCGCCTCGGAAAACGAGTACGCCAGCGGGCTTCCGGAGTAGCGCAGGTGCTCGGCGAGGGTCTGCGGGCCGTGGAGGTGGCCGAGCGCGACGTAGTCGACGCCGTCGAAAACCGAGCCGGGCACCTGTTCGACGCCCCCGACCGCGATCGTCCGCTCCGAATCGGTCGGTTCGCCGCCGGTGACGAACGCGTGCGCGAGCACGACCGACCGGACGCCGGGGCGGGTGGCGAGGTCTTCGCGGATCCGGCGCATGGCCTCGGTGAGCACGCCCGTGTGCCCGCGCGCCTCCGGCACGCCCAGCGCGTGCCGCGACGGTTCCGGTTCGAGGTAAGGGATGCCGTAACACGCCACCGGGCCGTGGTCGTCGTCGAGCAGCACCGGTTCGGCGAGGCCCCCGACGGTGGTGCGCAGGTGCAGCCCGCCGGCGGCGGCGAACTCGGCGAACGCGCCGAGCCGGGGAGCGGAGTCGTGGTTGCCGGGCGTGACGATCAGCTGCGCGCCGGCCGCGCGGATCCGGGCGACCGCCGCGGTGGCCACCCGCACGGCCTCGGCCGACGGCACCGCGCGGTCGTAGATGTCCCCCGCCACCAGGACGACGTCGATCGCCTCGCCGGCCACGAGGTCGGCGAGGTGCCCGAGCACCGCTTCCTGTTCCGCCAGCAGGTCCGCACCGTGGAAGGTGCGGCCGAGGTGCCAGTCGGACGTGTGCAGGAATCTCACCGGGCCAAGGTACGACCCGGCTCCGACGAAATCGCGGAGGCTCGCCGCCATCCCACTCGAACGTGTGTACGAGCACGAGAGTGGCTTGCTCGGACACGCCCTGCCCGAATTCGAAGTGTTCGCAGGTCAGCTACCCAGAGCGACGGGTCGGGTGCGTTTTTTGTCGGTGGGGTCCGTCATGATGTCTGCGCGGTCCGATCCAGCGGCCCCGAGGGAGGAGATTCAGGTGGCGACAGTGCTGACCACGGCGGCGGTCGTGCTCGCGGTCCTGCTGCTGATCGCGGTCGCGGTGCTGTGGCGGCTGTACAACGACGGGATGCGGCGCGCGGACGCGGCGGCCCGGCTGGTCGCGGCCGAGCGGGCGAAGGCGGATCAGCAGCAGCTCGCGCTGCGCCGGTACGAGGTGGCGTTCGCGTCGATCAGCGGGCGCGGCGAGCTGGGCGAGCAGGTACTGGTCGAGACGGCGCGGGCGCTCGGGCTCCGCGAAGACCTGCACTTCACCCTGCAGACCGACCTGGCCGGTGGTGGCGCGGCGAAACCGGACATGGTGCTGAGCGTCGGCGGCGGGCGCACGGTCCCGGTCGACGCCAAGGCGAGCATGGCGACCTGGGCCGAAGCGATCGAGACCGACAACCCGGAGGAACGGCTGGACGCGTTGCGCGCGCACGTCCGGCAGATCCGGTCCCGGGCGGCCGAGCTGGCCGGCAAGGGCTATCAGCGCTGGGCGGACGCGATCTACGGCACGATCATGTTCGTCCCGTCCGACGCCGCTGTGGTCGCGGCGCTGGACACCGACCCGGAGCTGCTGCGCTGGCTGATCGACCGGCGGGTGTTCCTGTGCGGGCCGACGGGCTTCGGCGTGCTGGCCTCGGCGGCCCTGTTCGCGGCGACCGACCGCACGCTGGAGGCCGACGTCGAGCAGGTCCGGGCCGGCGCGGCCGCGGCGCACCGGGCCGCGGGCGGCGCGGTGGAGGCGCTCAACCTGTCCAGCACGCACCTGCAGCGGTTCCTTTCGGCGCGGCGGCGGGAACTGGAAGCCCTGGAGACGTTCCGGGCGACGGTGGCTCCCTTGACGGACGCGTCGGGGAGTCCGGCCGCGGTGCCCCAGGTGCGGAAGGGGGACGAACTGGCGGCGAGCTGAAAGGACTGGACCACGGGTGGTCGACTGACTCACGGTCACGGCGGGGCGCCCCGCTCGGCCCGGAGCCGGGCTCCGGAACGGGCGGCGATCGCCTGAACGGCGTCGCGATGCGAGCCCTGCGAACGCGGTGACGGGTCACCGGTTTGGCGAGGACGACCTCGGCTGGTCGTGCTGAGCCATCGAGCCGTTCGACGGGCTCGCGGCGAGGTACGGCCCGGGCAGGCAGGGCCGGACAGCGTCGGCGGCCGGACCCGGCGCGGTGGAGGCGGCCTCGGACGGACGTACCCGAGCGGCTGACTCGCGTCACTCGGTGCGGCAGTTTGTGACCTCGGCGGACAGCACCCGGACACGGCCATCCGGCCTACCTGGCGGAGCAGTGTCCAAAAGGTGGCCACGAGGTGACCGGTAATCGTCCTACCAGCGACGATGCTCCTCCTGGCGAGTCACGGCCGGCACCGATCGAGCACTCCGGGAGATGCCGATGACGGCTGTCCGCGGTGAGTGCCCGCAGCCATTCGGCTCACGCCGCCGGGTGGCGGTACAACCAAGTCGGCGGCGGTGCTAGCAAGATCTTCACAACCACGAGATACGGTGTTGTCTCGTGACCGCGATTCGCGATCGCCAGAGCGATCCAGATGCCGACGACGTCCCCGTGCCGTGGGACGAGCGTCCAGTCGTCGGTTCGAGGCGTGGACTCCCTTGGTGGGCGGCGGTCCTGGTCGGCCTCGGCCTGGCGGTCGTCGGTGCCCTCATCGGCAAGCCGAGCCAGAACAGCATCCCCGTCATCTTCACTGTCTGTTACGTCCTGGGCGCGGTGATCGCGGTCTGCGCGGTGCGGCGCCGGGGCATCTTCGGGCCGATGGTGATGCCGCCGCTGGTGCTGGCCGTGACCGTGACCAGCGTGATCCTGCTGACCTCCGGGTCGCAGGGCGGCGACGACATGCTTTCGAAGGCGTTGAAAATCGGCACCCCGCTGATCAACGGCTTCCCGATGATGGCGATCACCACCGGTGTCACGCTGCTGATCGGGTTCGTCCGGATCTTCCGCGAGAAGGACCCGGACGCCCCGGCGAAGGTCAAGGGCGGCAAGGGTGGCAAGGCCGACCGCCGTCGCGCGGACGAGGACGACGAGAAGCCCGCGGCTCGTGCCGCGGCGACATCGGCGGGTGGGCGGCCGCGGCCGCCCGGCTCGAGCCGCACCGGTCAGACGCCCGTGCCGCAAGGTACCCGCCGTGGCCGTGAAGGCGAACCGCCCCGGCGGCCGCGTCCGCCCGCGGAAGGTGAGCGCCGCGCCCCTCGTGCGGCGGGTGCGCCCGCCGAGCGCGACCCGGGCACCCGCGGCACCCGCAAGCCCCCGCCGGCGAACCGCCGCCCCCGCCCGGAAGAGGCCGACCCCCGCCGGCGCGAGCCCCGCGGCGACGCCGCCCCGCGCCGCCGGCCGCGGCCCCCGGCCGAAGACGGCCGTGACACACCGCCGCCCCGCCGCCCCTCGGCGGGTGGGCGTGGTGCTCCGCCGCGACGGAACCGTCCCTGGGACGACGAAGAACGCTGACGTATCACCGAAGGCGGTCATTTCCTACGGGAGGTGACCGCCTTCGGCGTTCAGGCGCGATGGTTCGGACCACACGGCTCACCACCGCGGCGACCTCTGCCACCGACGCGCGGCCGAGCGCGATCCCCGGACGTATCGACCCGCCGCAGCCGGCGCTCCCGGCCGGGTGTCGACTCACGCGGCAGCGGTCACCGGCGAGTCCGCTCCCGAGATCCCGGATCTCGTCCGACGGCCGCGAGAGCGAGGCGGAGAAGGGGTGGCGCTCACCCATCGGACGCCCCAGCAGGTTCTGCCGCCGGGTAAGGGGCTCATCTCGGAAAGCACCCGGCGGCGAGCCGAAAATCGACTCGCCGCCGGAACCGCTCAAGCCTCGGGGCACGAAGCTCCGTCGGCGAGCCGAAACCCGGCCCGCCGCCGAAGCGTCCAGAGGAACTCAGACCTTGCGAAGCTCCTTCGGCGGCGCGAAGGTGATCTTCTCGTTCGCCGTGGTGACCTCGTCGACGTCGGCGTAGCCGCGCTCGGCCAGCCAGTCGAGGACCTCCATCACCAGCACGTCCGGGACCGACGCGCCGCTGGTGACGCCCACCGTGGTGACGCCCTCCAGCCAGGCTTCGTCGATCTCGCGGGCGAAGTCGATCAGGTACGACGTGTCGGCGCCCGCCTTCAGGGCCACCTCGACCAGGCGCTTCGAGTTGGACGAGTTCGTCGAGCCGACCACCAGGACCAGGTCGCACTCGGCCGCCATCGCCTTGACCGCGACCTGGCGGTTCGTGGTGGCGTAACAGATGTCGTCGCTGGGCGGGTCCGCCAGACCGGGGAACCGCTCACGGAGCTGGTCGACCCGCTCCATCGTCTCGTCGACCGACAGGGTCGTCTGGGACAGCCAGATCACCTTCGACGGGTCGCGCACCTCGACCTTGTCGACGTCCTCGGCCTTGTCGACCAGCTGCACCTTGTCCGGCGCCTCACCGGCGGTGCCCTCGACCTCTTCGTGGCCTTCGTGGCCGATCAGGAGGATGTCGTAGTCGTCCTTGGCGAACCGGTTGACCTCCTTGTGCACCTTCGTCACCAGGGGGCAGGTCGCGTCGATCGTGCGCAGGTTCCGGTCCGCCGCCTCCGCGTGCACCATCGGCGAGACGCCGTGGGCGGAGAACACCACGAGCGCGCCCTCGGGCACCTCGGACGTCTCGTCGACGAAGATCGCGCCGCGCTCGCGCAGCGTCTCGACCACGTGGCGGTTGTGGACGATCTCCTTGCGCACGTACACGGGGGCGCCGTAGACCTCGAGGGCCTTCTCGACGGCGATCACCGCGCGGTCCACGCCGGCGCAGTAGCCACGCGGCTTCGCGAGCAGCACGCGCTTCTTGCCGGAGGCGGTTCCGGTGATCGTCGGGGTACCCGCGGGCTCGATTCCGGGACTCGCTGAACTCATGGCACCCAGGGTACGGGCAGTCCGCGGGCGAACCCGCAGTCCCTTTCGGGTGAGCTTCGTCCCCCTGTCGTGCTGTGCGCGGGGTCACGCAACGCGCCCGAACCCACCCTTTGGGTTGGGCAGGATGGCGTAAATGCGGCAGGCTAGACGTATGAAGCCATTCCCGCTCCCCCTCCGGGTCGCCGCGGGCCTCGCCGTCAGCACCGCCGAGCGGGTTCGTGAGCTTCCCCGGCAGCTCGCCGGGCTCCCGGTGACCGTCGTCAGCCAGGTGCTGCAGGCCTCCATGCGGGTGCAGCAGCACGTCACCGAGCTGGCGATCAAGGGCGACAACGCCCTGTCGAACCTGCGGCCCGTCGAGGACACCCCCAGCTGGGCGACCTTCGACGAAGACCTCGACGTCCCGCCCGTCCGGCCCAACCTCACGCCGGTCGCCGACGTGCCCGAGCCCCGTTCGGAGGTCAACGGTCACGTTCCGTCACTTTCCGACTTCGAAGCGGAACTGGGTGACCCGTGGGCCGACGAAGAGCGCGCGCTCGCCGAGGACCACGCCGACGGCGAGTTCGACGCGCCCGAAAACGCGCCGGAGAAAGCCTCCAAGCCGAAGCCCGGCACGCCCAAGATCGACAAGAAGGCCAAGAGCGAAATCCCGAAGACCAGCGCCGGCGGGTACGAAGGTCCCGCCGGGCTGACCGGCTACGACCAGCTCACGCTGCCGCAGCTGCGGGCCCGGCTGCGCCAGTTCTCGATCCCGCAGCTCGAGACGATCCTCGAGTACGAGCGCGCCCACGCCGACCGCTCGTCGTTCACCGGGATGCTGAGCCGCCGGATCGCCAACGCCCGCAAGGCGCAAGAGTCCGGCGACGGCACGGAAGGCCCGTGAGCACCGAATCCGCGCCGGCACCCTCGAGCACCGCCGAAAACCCCTGGCCGGTCCGCACGGTCGCGCGCAAGGTCGGCGACTGGATCCACCGGCTCGGCAGCGTCTGGGTCGAAGGTCAGGTCACCCAGGTCAACTCGCGGCCGAACACGCAGACCGCGTTCCTGACGCTGCGCGACCCGTCCGCGGACGTCTCGATGTCGGTCACCTGCCCGAACTGGCTGATCCGCGAGATGGAGCCGCCGCTGCGCGAGGGCGCCAGCGTCGTCGTGCACGCGAAGCCGTCGTTCTTCTTCGGCCGCGGCACGATCAGCCTGCGCGCCGACGAGATCCGCGCCGTCGGCATCGGTGAGCTGCTGGCCCGGATCGAACGCCTGAAGAAGCTGCTCACCGCCGAAGGCCTCTTCTCGGCGCAGCGCAAGCGGCCGATCCCGTTCCTGCCCCGGGGCGTCGGCCTGATCACCGGCCGTGCGTCGGCGGCCGAGCGGGACGTCCTGGTCAACGCCCAGGCGCGCTGGCCGCACGTGCAGTTCAAGGTCTTCAACACCGCCGTGCAGGGTTCGCAGGCGGTTCCGCAGATCATGCGCGCGCTGCGGATGCTGGACGCCGACACGGATGTCGACGTCATCGTCATCGCCCGCGGCGGCGGCAGCGTGGAGGACCTGCTGCCGTTCTCCGACGAGGCTCTCTGCCGCGCGGTGTCGGCCGCCGGGACGCCGGTCGTCAGCGCGATCGGGCACGAGCCCGACACCCCGCTGCTCGACTACGTCGCCGACCTGCGCTGCTCGACGCCGACCGACGCGAGCAAGCGGATCGTGCCGGACGTCCGCGAGGAGACCCAGCGCGTCCACCAGATGCGTGACCGCGGCCGCCGCGCGCTACACGGCTGGGTCGACACCCAGACCCGGCTGCTGACCCAGCTGCGCAGCCGCCCGGCGCTGGCCGATCCGCTCGGCCCGGTCCAGCGGCGCCAGGACGACGTCGACGTGCACCGCGAACGCGCCCGCCGCGCCATGCTGACCCTGCTCGCCAAGGACCAGGCCGAAATCGCCAGCGCGCGGGCCCGGCTCACCGCGCTCGGGCCGGCCGCGACGCTGGAACGCGGCTACGCGGTCGTGCAGTTCCTCGACGCCGAAGGCAACCTCCAGGTACTCCGCTCCGTCTCCGAAGTCGAGGCCGGTGCCCAGCTGCGCGTGCGCGTGGGCGACGGCGCGATCACGGCGGTGGCGGAAGGAGCACGGGAGTGAATCCTCGGGCAGCGACGTTCCTCCCGCTGACGATGGACGCGGCCCGGCAGCTGGGCGCGCGTCCGCTGCTGGACCAGGCGATCCGCACCGATCGGGCGGCCGCCGAATGCTGGACGGCGCTGCTCGCCGGCTGCGGCACCGCCGCCCGCCGCGACCTGGGCCCGCAGCTGCGGCGGCTCTCCGAGGCGACGTCGATGCAGGTCGGTTCGCGCTGGTGGTTCGCCGAGGGCGCCGGGCACCGCAAGCGGGTGGCCGGGGCGCAGGAAAACCTCGAAGAGGCGATCGCGGAGGGTGACGGGCAGGAGTTCGCGCTGGCGTTCGTCGGGTACGACCACGCGATGGCGAGCGCGGTAGTGTGCGCCCACAACCCATCCCGGAAGGTCGGAGAACGTCCAGCGTGAGCGAACCAGCCACTGAGGAACTCGGCTACGAGCAGGCCCGTGACCGCCTCGTCGAGGTCGTCCGCGAGCTCGAAGCCGGCGGGCTGTCGCTCGAGCAGTCGCTCGAGTTGTGGGAGAAGGGCGAGAAGCTCGCGAAGGTCTGCGAGCGGCACCTCGAGGGCGCCCGGGAGCGCATCGAAGCCGCCTTGGCGTCCGTCGAGGACGAGCCCGGCAACGGCCAGTGACGTTCGCCATGCCGTCGGTGCCTCGACCGACCCGCGGTATCTGAGAGACTGGGCGTCCGCCGAACTCCGCATTCCGGGAGGCCCGCATGACCAGCTCCAGCGCCCCACAACGCCGTGAAGCGCCCGACCGCAACCTCGCGATGGAGCTGGTCCGGGTGACCGAAGCCGCCGCGATGGCGGCCGGCCGCTGGGTCGGCCGCGGCGACAAGATCGGCGGGGACGGCGCGGCCGTCGACGCGATGCGCCAGCTGGTGTCGACCGTGTCCATGCGCGGCGTCGTGGTGATCGGCGAGGGCGAGAAGGACGAAGCGCCCATGCTGTTCAACGGCGAAGAGGTCGGCAACGGCGACGGCCCGGACTGCGACGTCGCGGTCGACCCGGTCGACGGCACCACGCTGATGGCCAAGGGCATGCCCAACGCCCTCGCGGTGCTCGCGGTCGCCGAGCGTGGCGCGATGTTCGACCCGTCCGCGGTGTTCTACATGGAGAAGCTGGCCGTCGGGCCGGAAGCCGCGGGCAAGGTGGAGCTCGGCGCGCCGATCGCGGAGAACATCCGCCGGGTCGCCAAGGCGAAGAACAGCAGCGTCGGCGACGTCACGGTGTGCATCCTGGACCGCCCGCGCCACGAGCAGATCATCAAGGAGGTCCGCGACGCCGGCGCGCGGATCCGCTTCATCTCCGACGGCGACGTCGCGGGCGCGATCGCCGCGGCCCGCCCGACCACCGGCGTCGACATGCTGATCGGCATCGGCGGCACCCCCGAGGGCATCATCGCGGCCTGCGCGATGAAGTGCCTCGGCGGCGAGCTGCAGGGCCGGCTGTGGCCGAAGGACGACGCCGAGCGCGAGAAGGCCATCGCCGCCGGGCACGACCTCGACCGCGTCCTGCTCAACGACGACCTCGTGCGCGGCGACAACGTCTTCTTCTGCGCCACCGGCGTCACCGACGGCGACCTGCTCCGCGGCGTCAACTACCGCGAAGGCGGCGCGACGACGCAGTCCATCGTGATGCGGTCCAAGTCCGGGACCGTCAGAATGATCGACGGCTACCACCGGCTCGACAAGCTCCGGGCGTACTCCTCGATCGACTTCGACGGCAACCTGAGCGCCGGCGACGACGACGTGGTGCCCCCGCTGCCGTAAAGGAGATTCGTGACCAGGCGACTGCTGGCACTGCTGACGGTCCTCGCGCTCGTTCTGGTCCCGGGCACCGCCGCGGCCGAACCCGGCATCGTCGGCGGTGCTGTCGCCGACCAGCCGTACCCGTTCGCGGTGTCGCTGCACTCGACGTCCGGCAAGCTGTTCTGCGCCGGCGCGCTGATCGCCCCGGCGTGGGTGGTCACGGCCGCGCACTGCGTCTTCGACAAGGCCCCGTCCGCCGTGTCGCTGCGGCTGGGGTCGAACGACTCCGGGCAGGGCGGCGAAGTCGCGCGGCCCGCCGAGATCATCGTCAACCCGGCGTTCGACACGCAGAACCCGGCGGGCGACATCGCGTTGCTGCGGCTCGCGACGCCGGCCAAGGCGGCGCCGATCGCGATCGCGACGGCGGCGGCACCGGGGACGGCGACCCGGATCCTCGGCTGGGGCCAGACCTGCCCGAAGGTGAACTGCGGCCAGATCCCGACGGCGCTGCAGCAGCTCGACACGCACATCGTCGAAGGCTCGAAGTGCACGTCGGTGTTCGACGGCACGGCCGAGCTGTGCACGGACAACCCGGGCGGCACCGCCGGGGCGTGCTTCGGCGACTCCGGCGGCCCGGAAGTCGTGCGCGACGGCGACCACTGGCTGCTGGCCGGCGTCACGAGCCGCCCGGGCAACGACAGCCCGGTGTGCGCGACGGCGCCGTCGATCTACACGTCCGTCGTCGCCTACGCGCCGTGGATCGCGGAGAAGACGAAGGCCTGACCTACTCGGCGTTGCTGGAGTGGCCCGGGAACAGGTGTGCGTCCGGGTCGAGGGCGACGGCGATGTTGTTGACGGCCGTCGCGGCCTCGCCGAAGCCGGTCGCGATCAGCTTGACCTTGCCCGGGTAGGCGGCCACGTCACCCGCCGCGTAGACGCGTTCGCGCGGGGTCGCCATCGTCGAGTCGACGGCGATGGCGCGGTGGTCGATCTCCAGACCCCAGCTCTCGATCGGCCCGAGGTCGGCGGTGAACCCGAGCGCGGCGACGACGGAGTTGGCCGGCAGCCGCTCCTCGCCGGCGGCCTTCACCGAGACGTGGACGGCTTCGAGCGCGCCGCTCGCGTCCTCGACGAACGCCGTGACCTCGGCGTCGGTGATGATCCGGGTGCCGAGCTCACGAGCCTGCCGGACGATCGACTCGGCGGCGCGGAACTTCGCGCGGCGGTGCACGAGCGTCACGCTGGCCGCGACGGGGTGCAGTGCGAGCACCCAGTCGAACGCCGAGTCGCCGCCACCGACGACCACCACGTGCTGCCCGGCGTGCGCCTGCAACGACGGCACGAAGTGCACCATGCCCCGGCCGAGCCAGCCGTCGCCGGCGGGCAGCGGACGCGGGGTGAACTCGCCGATGCCCGCGGTGATCAGCACGGCGCCGGCGCGGAGGGTCTCACCGCCGTCGAGGGTGAGTTCCACGCCGTTTTCGAGCGTCTCCAGCTTCTCGGCCTTGCGCCCCAGCAGGTAGGCCGGCTTCCACGGCGCGGCCTGCTGGACGAGCCCGTCCACGAGGTCGCGCCCCTTGACCGCGGCGAAACCGCCGACGTCGTAGATCATCTTCTCGGGGTACATCGCGGTCACCTGGCCGCCGGGCTCGGGCAGCGAGTCGACGATGGCCATCGACAGCCCGCGAAACCCGGCGTAGTAGGCGGCGAAGAGACCGGTCGGGCCCGCGCCGATGATCACGAGGTCGTAGGAGTCCCCAGAAGCTTCAGTCATGCTCGCTCCAGCCAGTGGTGGATGGCGGTGATCGAGAACACATCCGATCCTAGCCTCGCCGGACGCTCAAGGTGCTCGAAGCCACGACGCCGCCAGACGATGGTCGGGTTGTGGCGGGCCTGGCCGACGGCGCGAGCGGGTCTGTTCGCGACGCGCGCGGTGCGAACGGACCCGCTCGCGCCGGTTCGGTCCGGCGCGAAAGGGCCACTCGCGCGGGGCTGGTCGACACGGCACGAACGGGCCACTCGCACCGTGGGCGGCTCGAAAGGACCGTTCGCGCCTCCCTGCGGCCGTGCGCCAACGGCCCGTTCGCGACCGAACCGGCACCAACGGGCCACTCGCGCCGCAGGGGTGCGCAACGCCACCACGCGACAACCCTCGAACAGGTCCAGAATCGGTGTCATGGCTGACCAGGAATACCGGATCGAACACGACACGATGGGCGAGGTCCGCGTGCCGGTCGACGCTCTCTACCGGGCGCAGACGCAGCGGGCCGTGGAGAACTTCCCCATCTCCGGCCGGGGCCTGGAGCGCGCCCAGATCCGCGCGCTCGGCCTGCTCAAGGCCGCCGCCGCGCGCGTGAACCGCAAGCTCGGGGTGCTCGACGCCGACGTCGCCGACGCCATCGCCAAGGCCGCCGACGAGGTCGCCGAGGGCGCCCACGACGCGCACTTCCCGATCGACGTCTTCCAGACCGGCTCGGGCACGTCGTCGAACATGAACGCCAACGAGGTCATCGCCACCCTCGCCACCCGGACCCTCGGCCGCGACGTGCACCCGAACGACCACGTCAACGCGTCGCAGTCCTCCAACGACACCTTCCCGACGACCATCCACGTCGCCGCGACCGAAGCCGTGCTCAAGGACGTCGTCCCGGCGCTCGAGCACCTCGCCGGCGCGATCGAGACGCGCGCCGCGGAGTGGGCGGACGTCGTGAAGTCCGGGCGCACGCACCTGATGGACGCCGTGCCGATCACGCTGGGCCAGGAGGCCGGCGCGTGGGCGTCGCAGGTCCGCTTCGGCATCGAACGGCTGAAGTCCGGCCTGCCGCGCCTCGGTGAGCTGCCGATCGGCGGCACCGCCGTCGGGTCCGGGCTGAACGCGCCCGACGGCTTCGGCGCGGCCGTCGCGGCCGAGCTCGCCGAGGTGACCGGGCTGCCGCTGACCGAGGCCCGCGACCACTTCGAGGCGCAGGCGACGCAGGACAGCGTCGTTGAGACGTCCGGGCACCTGCGCACCCTCGCCGTGTCGCTCAACAAGATCGCGAACGACCTGCGCTGGCTGGGTTCCGGCCCCCGCACCGGCCTCGGCGAGCTGGCCCTGCCGGACCTGCAGCCGGGCTCGTCGATCATGCCCGGCAAGGTCAACCCGGTGATCCCGGAGGCGACGCTGCAGGTCGTCGCGCAGGTGATCGGCAACGACGCGGCCGTCGCCTTCGCCGGCGCGGCGGGCAACTTCCAGCTCAACGTCAACCTGCCGGTGATCGCCCGCAACGTCCTCGAGTCGGCCCGGCTGCTCGCCGCCGTCTCGCGGCTGCTGGCGGACAAGGTGTTCGACGGCGTCACGGCGAACGTCGAGCGCACCCGGCAGTACGCCGAAGGCTCGCCGTCGATCGTGACGCCGCTCAACAAGTACATCGGCTACGAAGAAGCCGCCGCGGTCGCGAAGCAGGCCTTGAAGGAGCTGAAGACGATCCGCGAGGTCGTCCTCGAACGCGGCCACGTCAAGGACGGCAAGCTCACCGAAGCCCAGCTCGACGAAGCCCTCGACGTGCTCCGCATGGCCCGCGGCGGCAAGTGAAGTCTCCGTGAGGTGTCGCATCTTTCCTAGGGAAAGTGACGGTTCGGGAGCGCGCGGCTACCGCCGGCGCAGGTGCTTGTCCGCCAGCGCCGGCGGGGTGTAGTCCTTCTCCGCCGGGTTCAGGTCCGTGCCCGGCGGGACGATCTCGTCGATCCGGTCCAGCACGTCGTCGTCCAGCTCCAGATCGGCGCCGGCCAGCAGGTCGTCGAGCTGAGCGGGCGTGCGCGGGCCGATGATCGCCGACGTCACGCCCGGGTGCGCGCGGACGAACGCCGTCGCCAGGTGCGTGAGAGGCCGGCCCAGGTCGTCGGCGATCTTCTTCAGCTGCGCGATCGCGTCGAACTTGACGGCGTTCTCCGGCAGCGCCGGGTCGAACTTGTGCGCCTGCAACGTCCGGCGGCCTTCGGACAGGTCCACATCGGACGGTTTCAGGTACTTGCCGGACAGCCAGCCGCTGGCCAGCGGGCTCCACGTGAGCACGCCCATGCCGTACTTCCGCGCGGTCGGCAGCACGGCGGCCTCGATCGCCCGGTTGAAGATCGAGTACGGCGGCTGCTCGGCGCGGAACCGCGCCAGGCCGCGCTTTTCCGCCACCCACTGGGCTTCCACGATCTGCTCGGCCGGGAAGTCCGACGACCCGATCGCGCGCACCTTCCCGGACCGCACGAAGTCCGTCAGCACCGAGAGCGTCTCCTCGATGTCGGTCGCCGGGTCCGGCCGGTGGACCTGGTAGAGGTCGACGTAGTCGGTGTCGAGCCGCCGCAGGCTGTCGTCCAGTGCGCGGGTCAGCCAGCGCCGCGAAAGGCCGCCCTGGTTGGGGTCCGAGCCCATCTGGAAGAAGCCCTTGGTGGCGAGCACGACGTCGTCGCGGCGGCCTTTCAAGGCCTTCCCGACGATCTGCTCGTTCTCACCGTGGGAATACATGTCTG
The DNA here is from genome assembly GCF_036104975.1 of Amycolatopsis sp. NBC_00355. Classification (GTDB taxonomy): domain Bacteria; phylum Actinomycetota; class Actinomycetes; order Mycobacteriales; family Pseudonocardiaceae; genus Amycolatopsis. Next base: position 5,405,569 of record NZ_CP107982.1, read on the forward strand.
CGGTGTCCCAGAAGTTCACACCGGCGTCGAGCGCGGTGTGCAGCATCCGGACGCCCTCTTCGTGGTCCGGGTTGCCCCACTGGCCGAGCATCATGGCGCCGAACGCGTACTCGCTGACCGAGATCCCCGTGCCACCCAGAATTCGTCGTTTCATGCCTCCACCTTGCGAGCGGTCCGGGGGCCGAGCCAGGCCGCGTCCCGCCTGGGTCCGGCAGTACCAGGCTGGACGTCGTGCGCCGGGGATACTGGGGGCATGAGTGACGCAGCCGAGCTCGGCGCTTTCCTGAAGGCGCGCCGTGCCGCCCTCGAACCGGACGAGGTCGGCCTGCCGCAGGGAATCACCCGGCGCCGGGTGGCCGGGCTGCGCCGCGAGGAGATCGCGCAGCTCGCGGGCATCAGCGTCGACTACTACACGCGGCTGGAGCAGGGCCGCGCGAAGAACGTCTCGGAGGCGATCCTCGACGCGCTGGCCCGCGCGTTGCGGCTGCGCCCGGACGAGGAGTCCTACCTGCGCAACCTCGCCGCGCCGAAGCGGCGTGACCGGCTCGGGCCCCAGCGGATCCGGCCCGAGCTGCAGCTGATGCTGGACGCCCTCCAGGCGCCGGCGTTCATCTTCGGCCGCTACCTGGACGTCCTGGCGTGGAACGCGCTCGGCGGCGCGGTCGCGTTCGACTTCGGCAACCTCGACGAGCGCAGCATGCCGAAGCTGTTCTTCCTGGACGAGCGCGCGAGGCAGCTGCACCCCGAGTACGACGCGGTGTGCCGCGAGCTCGTCGCGAACCTGCGCGCCGAGAGCGGCCGCCACCCCGGCGACCCGAAGTTCGCCCAGCTGATCGGCGAGCTTTCGCTGGCCAGCGCCGAGTTCCGCACGCTGTGGGCCGAGCACCACGTGCAGGAGAAGGCACAGGGCTGGAAGCTCATGCTCAACCCGGTCGTCGGCGAGCTGCGGCTGCGCTACGAGACGTTGCGCCTGCCCGACGACCCGGACCAGGCCTGGTGATCTACCACGCCGAACCCGGTTCGGAGTCCGCCCGCGCGCTCGGCCTGCTGGCCAGCTGGATCGCCGAGGCCCCCAGCGGTGAACGACCGGTGAACACTCGGCCGTCGCACCCCCACCGCGGGTGACGGCTGCCTACGCTCGTCCACCTGGGGAGTCGGGGGTAGAGGAGCGGCACGGTGGGCGTCGGCGCGACGATGCAGTCACTCGCCGAGATCCTCAGCTCGGATTCGGGCAGTCTCGTCCTGGGCCTCGCCGCGCTGGTCGCGATGGCCGCGCCGTTCGTGGACCGCTACTTCATCCGGCGCCGCCGGCTGGCGTTCCGGGTGCTCTACAACTCGAAGATCGGCCTCTCCCCGATCGACCTCCACGACGGTGAAAACGGTTCCGCACAGGCAGACCCGCAGCTGGAGCGCACCGCGCGGCTGCTGAGCCGGATGAGCGTCGTGGTGATCCGGGTCCGCAACACCGGCGGCTTCGACATCGCGCCGGAGGACTTCGAAATCCCGCTGTCGTTCACCTTCGGCAGCCGGATCGTCTGGGACGCGCGGGTGTCCGACGCGACCGACGACGGCCTGCGCCAGCACGTCCGCGACGGCCTGGAGTTCTTCACGCGCGACACCCCGCAGCGGCCGGTGGAAGGCGCGAAGCTGTCGAGGGTGCGCGCGTGGCTGCCCAAGCGGCTTGCCGAGACACCCGTGCCCGAAGCACCCGCGTGGCACGGCGTCCGGTTCGCCAGGCTTTCCTTGAAGCGCAAGGAAAAGTTCAAGCTGGTGGTCGTGCTCCGCGAGTCCGACGGGCATGACGGCGAGATCAGCAAGGAGATCGAGCACCACGCCCGGCTCGCCGCCGGCCGGATCAAGGACGACCGCAAGCAGCGGCGGGTCACCTGGCCGGTCGTCACCACGGCGGTCGGGGTGCTGCTGACCGGCGCGCTGCTGGCGACGCTGCTCGTGTCGTGGTCACGGCCGTCCGGCGAGACCGCGCTCTGCGCCACCGGGAAGCTGTCGGTCGAGGGCTCGAGCGCGTTCGTCCCGATCATCAAGGGCATCGCCGCCGAGTACCACGGCCAGTGCGACGGCGCGGCCATCACGACCCGCGCGACCGGCAGCGTCACCGGCGTCCGCGCGCTCGCGCCGGTCGACGCGGCGGGCCGGAACGAGCTGGCGGTGCTGTCGGACGGCCGGTCGGGCGAAGCGGGCGCGGATCTCGAGGCGAAGGCCGTCGCCGTGGTCGTCTACACGCTGGTCGTCAACCGCGCGGCCGGCGTCGACCGGCTGACGACCCAGCAGGTCAAGGACATCTTCGGCGGCCGTGTGCGCAACTGGGACCAGCTCCGGCCGGGGCCGTCGGTGCCGATCGGGATCGTCGGGCGCGGGCAGGAGTCGGGCACCCGCAAGACGTTCGAGCAGAAGGTGCTCGGCGGCGCGGAAGACCGGCTGACGTCGGACTCGTGCCGCAAGCCCGAGCGCGATCCGGCGGCGGCGACCACGCGCTGCGAGCGCGGGACGACGGCCGAGGTGCTCACCGAGGTCGGCGCGGTGCCGGGGGCGATCGGGTACGCGGACGTCCCGGCGGCGAAGGCGGCCGCGGCGAAGGACCGGCAGGTCGGCGTCGTGCAGCTCGACGGCCACTACCCCGACGTCACGACGATCGACGCCGGCTACCGGTTCTGGACCGTCGAGTACCTGTATACGAAGGGTGTACCCGACAACGGCAGCGTGCTGAAGCGGTTTCTGGACTACCTGGCGAGCCCGACCGCGCGGGCCGAGCTGCAGGACGCCGGGTTCGTGCCGTGCGTGGCCAAGGACGGCCTGCTCGACCCCGTCTGCACCAGGGCGGACATCTGATCACCGAGAAATTGTCGGTGGTCCGGGTCATGATGTCGGGGTGTTGCTCACCGAGATAGTCCGGGCGTCCGCCGACCTGGCGGCGACGAGGTCCAGGAAGGCGAAGATCGCCCTCCTGGCCACGCTGCTGCGCGCGGCCGAGGTCGCGGAGCTGCCCGTCGTGATCGCGTACCTGACCGGGCAGACGGCGCAGGACCGGCTGGGTGCGGGCTGGCGCACCCTGGCCGGGCTCGGCGCGTCGCCCGCTCCGGAGCCGGTGGTGACGGTGCTGGAGGTCGACGAAGCGCTGACGTCGGCGGCCGGTGTGGCGGCCGGCACCGGCTCGTCGACACGGCGGCAGGAGGTGCTGCGTGCGCTGTTCGTGCGGCTCACGAAGGGCGAGCAGGAGTTCCTGTTCCGGCTGGTCACCGGCGAGCTGCGGCAGGGCGCGCTCGAGGGTGTGATGGTCGACGCGGTCGCGGCGGCGGCCGACGTCCCGGCCGTGGACGTCCGGCGGGCGTTCATGCTGTCCGGCAAGCTGCCGACCACCGGCGTCGCGGCGCTGACCGGCGGGCAGGCGGCGCTGGCGGAGTTCCGGCTGACCCTGGGCACGCCGATCCGGCCGATGCTGGCGTCGCCGGCGGAGTCGCTGGAAGAGGCCGTCACCGAGCACGCCGAGGCGATCGTCGAGTACAAGATGGACGGTGCGCGGATCCAGGTGCACCGCCAAGGTGACGAGGTGCACGTCTGGACGCGGACGCTGCGCGAGATCACCGGCAGCGTGCAGGAGCTGGTCGAACTCGTGCGGGCGCTGCCGTGCGAATCGGTGGTGCTCGACGGCGAGACCCTGGCGCTGACCGACGCCGGGCGACCGCGGCCGTTCCAGGACACGATGAGCCGGTTCGGCAGCACCCGCGAGGAGCAGGTGAAGGCCCTGCTGCTGCGGCCGTACTTCTTCGACTGCCTGCACCTCGACGGCGTCGACCTGCTGGACGCGCCGCTGTCCGAGCGCAACGCGGCGCTGCGCAAGGTCGCCGGGGCGCACGTGATCCCCGGCGAGGTGGGCGTTTCGCGCGCCGCCGAGGTGCTGGAGGCGGCGATGGAGGCCGGGCACGAGGGTGTGATGGTCAAGGACCTGGCGGCGCCGTACGCGGCCGGGCGGCGCGGGCGCGCGTGGCTCAAGGTCAAGCCGGTGCACACGATCGACCTGGTCGTGCTCGCGGCGGAGTGGGGCCACGGCCGGCGCACGGGCAAGCTGTCGAACCTGCACCTGGGCGCCCGCGACCCGGACGGCGGCCCGCCGATCATGGTGGGCAAGACCTTCAAGGGCATGACCGACGAGCTGCTCGCCTGGCAGACGGCGACGTTCCAGGAGATCGAGACCCACCGCGACGACTGGACGGTGTACGTCCGCCCGGAGGTCGTGGTGGAGATCGAGCTGGACAGCGCCCAGGTCAGCACGCGCTACCCGGGCGGCCTCGCGCTGCGCTTCGCCCGGGTGGTCCGCTACCGCCCGGACAAGGGAGCCGCCGACGCGGACACGATCGACACCGTCCGCGGCCTGCTGCAAGGCGACCGCTCGGAAGGAGCCTGACCACGAGTCGTCCGTCCAGGTACGCGAGTCGTCCTCCCAGGTACGCGAGTCGTCCTCCCAGGTACGCGAGTCGTCCGTCCAGGTACGCGAGTCGTCCGTCTGCCCCGAACCGCTCTCGAAAGGGAGGCTGAAACGAAAGTATCGATCACGACATCGAGCGTCTTCGCGGTGCTTTCCTCCTAAAAGGAAAGACGAAAGTCGATGTTGCCTTCTCCCCGTCCTGACCAGAGTGGCTGACGGAGTTTCCTTCAGCCAGGGGAGAAAAGCATGAGACTGCGCGCTGCCGCCGGTTTGCTCGCGAGCACGACCCTGCTCGTGACCGCGTTCGCCGCACCCGCCGGTGCGACGCCCGTGCCGAGCACGCCGGACGCCGGGCACCAGCCGTCGAAGCACCACTTCTCGGCGGCCGCGCAGTCGTTCGTCGGCGCGGACACCGTGCAGAAGCGGGTCGCGAAGCTGGAAGCGGCGATGTCGACGCTGCCGAAGGAGAGCACCGCCTACAACGCGACGAAGCTCTGGAACAACGGCATCACCGGCGCGGGCAGCACGGTCACGACGCTGGTGTCGTTCGGCGACGACCAGGTCAAGCAGGTGCTCGACACCTACTCGAAGAACCACGGCCTGCCGCCGGCGAACGTCGAGATCCTGCAGCCGTCCGGCCCGGTGCCGGCGTGCACCGACCCCGGCGTCGACACCGCGACCTGCCAGGGCTGGGGCGGCGAGACCGACCTCGACGTCACGATGATGCACGCCCTGGCGCCGAACGCGAAGATCATCGTCGCGGCTACGCCCGTCGCCGAGACGCAGGGCTTCACCGGCCTGCCCGAGATGATGCACGCGGTCGACTACCTGACCGAGCACAAGCTGACCGACGTCATCTCGATGAGCTTCGGCACGACCGAGGAGAACTTCCCGTCGTTCGACTCGATCAAGACACTCGACCCGGCGCTGGAGCGTGCGAGCAAGGCCGGCATCACGATGGTCGCCTCCTCGGGTGACGACGGCCCGACCGGCGGTTACCTCTACGGGCCGGGCAACTACCCGTACCGCGTCGCCAGCTGGCCCGCGTCCGACCCGCGTGTCACGACGCTCGGCGGCACCCAGCTGCACCTCGACACGACCGGGGCCCGCACCAAGCCGGACGACGTCGTGAACGTCGCCGACAACGGCTTCTCCGAAGGCGCGGGCCTCTCCAAGACGTACGCGCGGCCGAACTGGCAGGACGGCGTCAAGAAGATCACCGGCAGCAAGATGCGCTCGTTCCCGGACATCAGCATGGAAGGCGTGTTCGGCACGTCGCAGTCCGCGCCGCTGTTCGCCGGTGTGCTCGCGCTGGCCGTGCAGGCCAAGGGCGGCAAACTCGGCCAGATCAACCCGGTGCTGTACACGAAGCTCGGCCCGGCCGGCGCCAAGGCGGGCATCGTCGACGTCACCGAAGGCGACAACAGCCAGGACGGCGTCACCGGCTTCACCGCGGCGAAGGGTTTCGACATCGCCAGTGGCTGGGGCACGGTCGACGCGTCGGTCTTCGTTCCCGCATTGGTGAAGGCACTCCGCTGACGCTTTAACCGAAACTGCGGCGATCCACGCCGCTTTCGACGCGGCCGTCTCCGACGGGACGAGCTACACGAAAGTGTACGCCGCGGAAATCAAGCAAAAGAACTTCATCGTTTTCCGCACCACCAGCGTCGGCAATTTCGCACTGGGTTTCCGGCCGGGGCAGACCGAGCTCGTGATCGTGCCGTTCGAGGAAAAGAGCGGCACGGTCACGGCGGGCACGCCGCCGACGATCACGGACACGAACCGGGCCTCGGTCAAGAAACGTGATCTTCAGGGCCGGTTCGTGATCAAGACGACGCAGGGCAGAGCTTCAAGCTCAGCCAGCTGCCGGTCGAGCAGAAGGCCGAGTACGAGGCGTTCACCACCACCCTCCGGGGCGCGCCCGGGTTCGGCGACAGCGATCCGCCCGGCGTGCGATCGACGTCCCGGCCGGGAACACGGCACCGGCGGGCCTGACTCGATCGAGTGGTCCACAAAGGACCCCACCGCGGTTACCAGCCGGTATCCTCCGGGGATGCACGGTTCGAAGCTCACGCGCACCTGGTTCGCGGTCACCGCGGTGGTCGCCCTGACCGGCCTGGTCAGCCAGGTGATCGCCACCGCGGGCGACACCACCGGTCAGTTCAGCGGCGCCGGCGCGCGGATCGCGAACCTGTTCTGCTTCTTCACGATCGACTCGAACCTGCTGGTCATCGTGACCTCGCTGATCGTCGCGCTGGGCGCCGCCCGCGTCACCGGGCCGTTCCGCGTGCTCTGGCTCGACGCGCTCGCCGGCATCATCGTGACCGGCATCGTCTACCAGGTCGCCCTCGCCGGCCTGTACGAGCTGCACGGGCTGCCGCTGTTCGCCGACACGATGCTGCACAAGGTGACGCCGATCCTGTTCGTGCTCGGCTGGCTGCTCGCCGGCCCGCGCGGCGCGCTGACCTGGCCGACGGTCTGGTGGTCGCTGATCTACCCGGCGGCGTGGCTCGCGTTCACCCTGCCGCGCGGCGCGCTCACCGGCTTCTACCCGTACCCGTTCGTCGACGCGGGCGCGCTCGGCTACGGCCGCGTGGCGCTCAACTGCGTCGCCATCGGCGTGTTCTTCACCGTGCTCGCGGCGGGCTTGTTCCTGGCCGACCGGTCGTTCCACCGCCGCGCGCTGCACCGGGCCGCGACCGCCGAGGCGCGGGCCGAAGCCGTCTGAGCTGCCCTAGTCGTCTGAGCCGTCCGACGGCTAACCCCGGACGCGGCGGAACGCGTTGAGCCCGTCGGTGAACCCGGCCTGCACGAGGGTCAGCGCCGCACCGCGCGAATCCACCGGCCGCCCGGCCGCGAGCCGGTGCATCTGCCGGGTGTGCCACTGGATCTCCAGCAGGCTGTCGGCGAGCCGGATGCCGGTCTTGGGGCAGCGCCGCTGCGCCTCGACGTCCTCGCCGGCCAGCAACCGTGCGGGCAGCCCGGGGTCGACGACCAGCGGCCGGCCGAGCCCGATGACGTCGAGTTCGCCGGAGCTCAGCGCGTCGGCCATCCCGCCGGGCGTGGTGAAGCCGCCGGTGACCATCAATGCGACGTCGGAGACGTTGCGCGCCTTCGCGGCGTAGTCCAGGAAGTACGCTTCGCGCGCCTGAGTGCTCGCGCGGCCCGAGCCCATCATCGCGGCCTTCTCGTACGTCCCGCCGGAGACTTCCAGCAGGTCCAGTCCCGCTTCGCCGAGAGCGTGGACGACCTGGAGCGACTCGTCCTCGGTGAAGCCGCCGCGCTGGAAGTCGGCGCTGTTGAGCTTGACCGACACCGGGACGTCGTCGCCGACGGCTTCCCGCACGCGCCGCACGACCTCGAGCAGGAACCGCCGGCGGCCGGCGGCGTCGCCGCCCCAGGCGTCGGTCCGCCGGTTGGTCAGCGGCGAGAGGAACTGGGAGACGAGGTAGCCGTGCGCGCCATGGATCTGTACGCCCGCGAAGCCCGCGTCGGCGAACGTGCGCGCCGCGACGCCGAAGCGTTCGACAATCGCTTCGATCTCTTCGCCGGACAGTGCTCGCGGAGCAGCGAAGGCGGTACGGACGCCTCGATCGCCGAAGGGCACCGCGGACGGCGCGACCGGACGGGACGACAGGTAGCGCGGGCTCTGCCGTCCCGGGTGGTTCAGCTGCACCCAGAGCTGCGTTTCGGTGCCTTCGACCGACCGCGCCCACGGCCGGTAGACGTCCGGATCGGGGCTGACGGCGACATTGCGCGGCTCGCCCAGCGCGCTCGGGTCGACCATGACGTTGCCGGTGATCAGCGTGCCGGCGCCGCCGCGCGCCCACGTCCGGTACAGCTCGGCCAGTTCGCGGGTCGGGGCGTTGCGCCGGTCGCCGAGCTGCTCGCTGAGCGCCGACTTGACCAGCCGGTTGGGCAGCACGGCGCCGCAGCGCAGCTTGAGCGGCTCGGCCAGCAGGTCCCGGATCATCGCTGCTCCTTCACGTCGACTTACCGGCAGTAAGGCTACCCGAAAGTAGATACCGACGGTATGTCAGCTGTGTCAGGCCCCGACCACTAGGGTCGGGCGCATGACGGCGATCGTGCAGAACCTGGTGACCTCTGGCGTCTTCGAGCTCGACGGAGGCAGCTGGGACGTCGACAACAACGTGTGGATCGTGGGCGACGACGCGGAGGTGATCGTGATCGACGCCGCGCACGACGCGAAGGCGATCGAGAACGTCGTCGGCGACCGGAAGCTCGTCGCGATCGTCTGCACGCACGCGCACAACGACCACGTCAACGCCGCCCCGGCGCTCGCCGAAGCCACCGGCGCGCCGATCCTGCTGCACCCGGCCGACCGGGTCGTCTGGGACCTCACCCACCCGGACCGCGCCCCGGACGGCGAACTGGCGGACGGCCGGACGATCACCATCGCGGGCACGGAACTGCGCGTGATCCACACGCCGGGCCACGCGCCGGGCGCGGTCTGCCTGTATGCCGAAGACCTGGGCGTCCTGTTCACCGGCGACACCCTGTTCCACGGCGGCCCGGGCGCCACCGGACGGTCCTATTCGGACTACCCGACCATCGTGAAGTCCATCCGGGAGAAGCTGTTCACGCTCCCCGACGCCACGAAGGTCCACACGGGCCACGGCGAGGGCACGAAGCTCGGCGCGGAGAAGTCCGCCTCGACCGGCTGGGACCAGCCCTGAGAAGCGGCGGCACTTTCACGTGAAAGTGCCGCCTCAGGCAGTGCGCTTCCGGGCGACGAGGGCGAACTCCTCGATCGCCCGGCCCAAGTTGCCGGCAGCGGTACGGACAACTGGTGGGAGGAAGACTCGGTCGAACGGATCTCCGCGCGGCGTTCGGTTTCAGCGGCGCGACCAGCGACGCCACCGCCGTGATGACCGCGGCCCCAGCGCGATCAGCACATCAGCCGCGGCGGGACGGGCTCCACCCGGACCCGCTGCTTCGCCTCTTCCACCAGGTCCCGCGCCCACCGCTGCAGCCCCGCGACGTCGATCTCGTAGGGCGGCTCGCTGCGGAACGGCTCGATGTTCGCCGCGCCGCGCTCCAGCAGCGACGCGGCGCCGGACGTGTTGCCGCGCGCCGCGTGTGTCAGGCCCACCGCGAGCTGCGCGAGACCGCGCCACAGCTCGCGGTCCGGGCCGTCCGAGGTCTTCCAAGCGTCCTCGAAGACCTCGTGCGCGTGGAACGGCTTGCCGTCGTCGAGCAGGTGCTGGGCCTCCGCAAGCGTTTGCGCCGGCGTCCGGACGATGCCCTCCGGCTGGCGCTCGACGCCGTCGGCGCCGTACGGCAGCGGGCGGCCGAGGCCGTCGCGCGGCCGTGCGTTGCGTGCTCGCCCCTCGGCGTCCCGGTCGCGGCGGCTCATGCCCCGATCCTCCCACGCACCCGGCCGCGTTCGCCGTCTCCTGCCGAGCCACGTAGCCTGGGGACTCGTGCGTTTCCTCGACGGCCACCGGCCCGCCCACGACCTGACCTACGACGACGTGTTCCTGTTGCCGAACCGTTCGGACGTGGAGTCCCGCTTCGACGTCGACCTGTCCACCGCGGACGGCACCGGCGCCACCATCCCGATCGTCGTGGCGAACATGACCGCCGTCGCCGGCCGCCGGATGGCCGAGACCGTCGCCCGCCGCGGTGGCCTGGTGGTGCTGCCCCAGGACGTCGACAGCGCGGCCGTCGCCGACATCGTCGGCTGGGTCAAGAGCCGCCACACCGTCTGGGACACGCCGCTGGTGCTGACCGGCGGCGACGCCGTCGCCGACGCCCTCAACCTGGTCCACAAGCGCTCCCACGGCGCCGTCGTGGTCGTGGACGGCGACGGCCGCCCGACCGGCATCGTCACCGAAGCGGCCTGCGCGAACGTCGACCGCTTCGCGCGCCTCGCCGACGTCGCGCAGCCGCCGACCGCCGTCGTCCCGCTGGACACGCCGCCGCGGCACGTCTTCGAGCTGCTGCACGCCCAGGGCGCGCACCTGGCGCTGGGCCTGGACGCCGACGGCCGGCTCGCGGGCGTGCTGACCGCGGTCGGCGCGTTGCGCGCCGACATCTACACCCCGGCGGTCGACGACGGCGGCAAGCTGCGTGTCGCGGCCGCCGTCGGGGTCAACGGCGACGTCGCGGCGAAGGCCGAGGCCGTGCTCGCCGCGGGCGTCGACGTGCTCGTCGTCGACACGGCGCACGGCCACCAGGAGAAGATGATCGCCGCGCTGAAGGCCGTCCGGTCGGTGTCGCCGCAGGTCCCGGTGGTCGCCGGGAACGTCGTCACGGCCGAGGGCACGCGCGACCTGATCCAGGCCGGCGCGGACGTCGTCAAGGTCGGCGTCGGGCCGGGCGCGATGTGCACGACCCGGATGATGACCGGCGTGGGCCGCCCGCAGTTCTCGGCCGTCGCCGAGTGCGCGGCCGCCGCGCGCGAGCTGGGCAAGCACGTCTGGGCCGACGGCGGCGTCCGCCACCCACGTGACGTCGCGCTGGCGCTGGCCGCGGGCGCGTCCGCGGCGATGGTCGGCTCGTGGTTCGCCGGCACCTACGAATCTCCCGGCGACCTGCGGTTCGACGAGCAGGGCCGGCCCTATAAGGAGTCGTTCGGGATGGCGTCGAAGCGTGCGGTGGGCGCACGGACCCGCACCGACGGTTCGTTCGACCGCGCGCGCAAGGCGCTGTTCGAGGAGGGCATCTCGTCGTCGCGGATGTCCCTCGACCCGGCGCGCCCGAGCGTCGAGGACCTGCTGGACTCGATCGGCTCCGGCGTCCGGTCCTCCTGCACCTACGCCGGCGCCCGCACGCTGGAAGAGTTCCACGAGCGGGCCTTGCTGGGCGTCCAATCGGCCGCCGGCTTCGCGGAAGGCCGTCCGCTCCCCTCGGGCTGGTAAACGCCGTGAGGGGCACCTTCAGGGCTTAGATGTCCCTGAAGGTGCCCCTCACGGCAGTTCAAGCTCAGCCGTGGTCCTCCAGCATTTCGGTGACCAGGGCGGCGATCGGCGAGCGCTCCGAGCGCGTCAGCGTGACGTGCGCGAAGAGCGGGTGGCCCTTGAGCTTCTCGATCACGGCCGAGACGCCGTCGTGCCGCCCGACCCGCAGGTTGTCGCGCTGCGCGACGTCGTGGGTGAGCACCACGCGCGACGCCGTGCCGAGCCGGGAGAGCACCGTCAGCAGGACGTTGCGCTCCAGGGACTGCGCCTCGTCGACGATCACGAACGCGTCGTGCAGCGAGCGGCCGCGGATGTGCGTCAGCGGCAGCACCTCGAGCATGCCGCGGTCGAACACCTCGTCCAGGACTTCCTGGCTGACCAGCGCGCCGAGGGTGTCGAACACCGCCTGCGCCCAGGGCTGCATCTTCTCGCTCTCGGACCCGGGCAGGTAACCGAGGTCCTGGCCGCCGACCGCGTAGACCGGCCGGAACACCACGACCTTGCGGTGCTGCCGGCGTTCCATCACGGCTTCGAGCCCGGCGCACAGCGCGAGCGCCGACTTGCCGGTGCCGGCGCGACCGCCGAGGGAGACGATGCCGACGTCGGCGTCGAGCAGCAGGTCGAGCGCGATGCGCTGCTCGGCGCTGCGGCCGTGCAGGCCGAACGCCTCGCGGTCGCCCCGGACCAGCCGGATGCGCTTGTCCGCCGTGATCCGGCCCAGCCCGCTGGAGCTGCCCGCGAGCAGCCGCAGCCCGGTGTGGCAGGGCAGCTCGGCGAGCTCGTCCATGCCGTACTCGACCGGGTCGACGGTGCCGCCGCCGAAGAGCGTGTCCAGCACGTCGTGCTCGACGTCCACGTCCGCCATGCCCGTCCAGCCCGACGGCGTGACGTCCTGCGCGCGGTACTCGTCCGCTTCGAGGCCCACGGCCCCGGCCTTGACCCGCAGCGGGATGTCCTTCGTCACCAGCGTGACCGCCGGGAACTCCGCCGCCAGGTTGAGCGCGCAGGCGAGGATCCGGTGGTCGTTGGAGTCGGTGCGGAACCCGATCGGGAGCACCGTCGGGTCCGAGTGGTTCAGCTCCACCTGCAGCGTGCCGCCGTGGTCCCCGATGGGGAGCGGCGCGTCGAGCCTGCCGTGCTGCCGGCGCAGGTCGTCGAGCATGCGCAGGGATTCCCGGGCGAACCAGCCGAGCTCCGGGTGGTGGCGCTTCGCCTCCAGTTCACTGATGACGACCAGCGGAAGCACGACCGCATGCTCGGCGAAGCGGGTCACCGCCCACGGGTCCGACAGAAGGACCGACGTGTCGAGCACGTACATGTGCTGCTGGGTTTCGGGCGAGGTCGAGGCTTTCTCCGGGCCAGGAACGGCACCGGTCGAAGAACGGCCAGAGGCCTTACGGGGTAAACGCTGCGCAGTCACGACGGCATCTCCCTCGAGGGCGTGTGCACCTCACGCCCGCACTCGCTGGGCCGGGCACCTCCCTGGCTGGACCACTCCGCCTGACGAGCTGTCAGGCGGCGCGGCCACGAGGGCCGGGTGCCGGCCCCCTCGTGCGTCTCGTGGGCGGCTGCGCCGCCCCCTCGATCACCGTCACGACCAGGGCCTCCCGCGAGGACCCGCACGGATCGCGTGCCCTCATCTCGGAAGGTACCCACGAATCGGTGATCGCGCAGGAAGCCAACCCGGTGATTCGCCAGATCGTCACCTCACTGTCGGTCGTCCGACATCAACGCCTGGTGACGGTGGCTCTGAGTAGTCGCCGTCTCGATCGATACCCACCCGCCCGGATGATCTTGGTCAATTCACTGACTCGGCGTATTTACAAGATCGGCTTCGGGGTTCTACCACGTTCGGTTGAGGAATGCATTTTGCGTAGCGAAGAGAGAACCGTACCGAGTGAAAGGCCCCGCATCGGGCTCACACAATGGGCGTACAAGACGTACGAGAAGCCCGATAAGCGAGTAATTTTTTGACTGCGGGACACACCACCGGTCCTCCGGTGCCCCGGATCCCAACAGTTCTATCTAGGAGTGTGCGAAGTGCTGAAGAAGGCTGGTTTCGTGGCCGCCACCGCTGCGGGCCTCATGATGATCGGCAGCACCGCGTTCGCCGCCACGACGGACGACCACGGCTACACCCCGGACCCGTCGTTCGGCGACGCCTACGCCACGTTCATCGAGGGTGGCGGCGCGCTCGGCTACGGCGCCGCGTCCCTGGTCGCCGGCGCCTACGCCGGTGTGCTGACCTCGCCGGCGCTGGTGCTGCACTCGCTGGAGCACCACCACCACTGAGTCAGGTCGCGCGCAAGGCCCCGGAGTCCGCTCCGGGGCTTTTCGCCGTGTCAGGGGTGCTCAGGAACCGAACCGGCGGTGCCGCCAGGCGTAGTCGCGGATAGCCCGCAGGAAGTCGACGCGGCGGAATGCCGGCCAATAGGCTTCGGTGAACCAGAATTCCGAATGCGCGGATTGCCAGAGCAGGAATCCGGAAAGCCGCTGTTCACCGGAAGTGCGGATGATGAGATCCGGATCCGGCTGCCCCGAGGTGTAGAGGTGCTCGGAGATGTGGTCGACGTCGAGGATTTTCGCCAGCTCGTGAATACTGGTGCCTTCGTCGGCGTGGTGGAGCAGCAGCTTGCGCACAGCGTCCGCGATTTCCTGGCGCCCGCCGTAACCGACCGCGACGTTGACCTCCATGCCGGTGCGCCCTTCGGTGCGCGCGGCGGCTTCGCTGAGTCGCTTGGCGACTTCGGCGGGTAGCAGGTCGAGCGCCCCGACGATCCGCAGCCGCCATTGCGTACCCGGCGCGGCGAGCTCGTCGGTGACGTCGGTGATGATCTTCAGCAGCGGCGTGAGCTCGTCCGGGTCGCGGTTGAGGTTGTCGGTGGAGAGCAGCCACATGGTGACGACCTCGACGTCAGCCTCGTGGCACCAGCTCAGGAAGTCCGCGATCTTCTTCGCGCCGGCCCGATGGCCGTCCGCGACGTCCGCGAAGCCCGCTTCCCGCGCCCACCGGCGGTTGCCGTCGAGCATGATGGCGATGTGCCGGGGATGCCGGCCGCGGGCCTGCTGGATGAGGCGCCTGCCGTAGGCGCTGTACACGACGTCGGACAAGAAGGAGCGAACACTCACGTCGAGGAAGACTACGCACCCGGTGTGAGGCGTGTGACTTGACCGCTGTCCGGGAACCTACGGTCCCGTAACCTGGTTGTGTGAGTGTGACGACGGAATCCCCAGAGCCCGTAGTGGACCTGCGCCCCCGCCTCCGGGGCCACATCCACTTCTGGACGTTCTTCGGTGCCCTCGCGGCGGCGGCGGCACTGATCAGCCTGGCCGCGTCCACAGTGTCCGCGATCGCCACTCTGGCGGTATCGATCTACGGCGTCACGATCCTGGGCCTGTTCGGCGTGAGCGCGCTGTACCACCGCCGGCTGTGGAGCCCCCGCGCGTACAAGTGGATGAAGCGGGCGGATCACTCGATGATCTTCCTGTTCATCGCGGGCACGTACACCCCGTTCACCCTGCTGGCGATGCCCAAGCCCACGGGCTACGTGGTCCTCTCGATCGTCTGGGGCGGCGCTGTCCTCGGCGTGGCGCTGAAGATGCTGTGGCCCCACGCACCGCGCTGGCTGGGCGTGCCGATCTACATAGCGCTGGGCTACGTGGCGGTGTTCGTCTTCCCGGAGCTGCTGTCCCACGCGGGCGTGGCGGCTTTGGTGCTGCTGTGCGTGGGCGGGCTGTTCTACACCCTGGGCGCGGCGTTCTACGGCTTCAAGTGGCCCAACCACTGGCCGGATACGTTCGGGTACCACGAGTACTTCCACGCTTGCACGGTGCTGGCGGCGATTTGCCACTACATCGCGATCTGGCTGGCCATGTACGCCTAGTGTCCTGAGTCGTTAATTCGTCGGCAGTAGGCGGCGACTGACTCAAGGATCTGATCAGGGGTGCGGGTCCGGACGTAGGGCCGAGGGTTGGTGTTCCACTGGGCGATCCAGTCTCGGATGTCGCGTTCAAGGGCCGTGACTGAGCAGTGGACACTGCGGCGGAGCAGTTTGGCGGTGATCTCGGCGAAGAACCGTTCGACGAGGTTGAGCCAGCTGGAGCCGGTCGGGGTGAAGTGCAAGTGGTACCGGGGTTCTTGAGCAGCCAGGCACCACGTGGACCTCGAGCCTGCGGACACGTTCTTGTCGATGGTGCGCAGGCACGCGAGGAACTTCTGGTACCGGTTCGGTGCCGTCGAAGTGGCGCGGTACCGGTGTGATCCCGACGCCGGACCGGTGCTCGCCTACCTCGACAGCATGTCCGATCAGCCGCTCACCCCGGAGCAGCGCGCCGCCGTCCGTGGGCCGTTTCTCATCCGGAGACACACCGTGCTCGTCACCGGGCAGCGGCCGCGGCGTACCTGGTGGCCAGTTCGGCGAACGCTTCCTTCAGCTCCGGCGGGCCGACCACCTCGATGTCCGCGTCGAACCGGCCGAAGGATGCCGCCAAGGCCGGCCATGACCAGGCGCCCATCGCCACCCGGCAGTGCGAAGCGTCCAGCGCCTCGACCAGTCCCTCGTGGACATACGGCGCCACCTCCGCGGCCGGCGCGGCGAGGATCACCTCGCCCTGGCAGGGCCATTCCGGAGTCGAAGATCCCCGGAAACGGGACGTCACGAAGGCGCCCACGTCGCCCAGCTCACGCGGCTTGAAACGCGGCCCGGTCGGCGTTCGCGGGGTGATGCGGTCCGCGCGGAACGTGCGCCAGTCCTCGCGGTCCAGGTCCCACGCCACCAGGTACCAGCGGCCTCCCCACGTGATCAGGTGGTGGGGCTCGGCTCGGCGTACCGCCGACGCGTAGTCGAACCGCAGGACCTCGGCCGCGTGGATCGCCGTGCTCAGGGCCAGCAACACCGCTGGGGACGCCTGGGCGGAAGAAGGGCGGGCGACTGCCGTGACCTGCAGGGTCGAGATGCGGTGACGCAGTCGCGAGGGCATCACCTGACGGACCGTGGTCAACGCTCTAGCCGCGGCCTCCTCGATTCCTGCTCCCGTCGTGACCGCCAGCTGGAGGGCTACCGCCAGGGCCACTGCCTGGTCGTCGTCGAACAACAGGGGTGGCAGTTCCGTGCCGGCGTCCAGGCGGTAGCCGCCGTCCGGGCCCTTGATCGCCGCTATCGGGTAGCCGAGTTCTCGCAGGCGGTCGACGTCTCGGCGGACCGTGCGCGGGCTGATCTCCAGGCGCTCGGCCAGCAGCGCTCCCGGCCAGTCGCGGCGGGACTGGAGCAACGAGAGCAACGACAGCAGGCGGCCCGAGGTCTTCGGCATGGGTTCCATGATGCCCCGAGAAGAGGACACTTCCTGGCCGCTACCCCTGCGAGGGTGGTCCTATGCCAGAGAACAACGAAACCGCCGACCTGATCGCCGAGCTCGCCGTCGCGCGGGCTGCCCTGACGAACACCGTCCGGGACCTCACCGACGAGCAGCTCGGCGAACACCCGACCGTCTCCGCCCTGTGCCTGGGCGGGCTGATCAAGCACGTCGCGACCATCGAGGAAGGGTGGCTGCGCTGGGCCGTCGAAGGGCCCTCGGCGCTGCGCTACGACCTGCCCGACGGCGTGACCTGGGCCGACTTCGCCGCCGGGACCGCTCGGGAGTACCCGCAGTGGGCCATCGATCACCAGAACGAGTTCCGGATGCTGCCCGGCGACTCGCTCGCCGGGATCCTCAAGCGCTACGAGGAGGTCGCCGCCCGGACCGCGGAGGTCGTCGCCACCGTGGACCTTTCGGCGACGCACCTCCTGCCGGAGGCGCCCTGGAACGAGCCGGGCGCCGTGCGCAGCGTGCGGCGGGTGCTGCTGCACGTCATCGCCGAGACCGCGCAGCACGCCGGGCACGCGGACATCCTGCGTGAGGCGCTTGACGGGCAGAAGTCGTCCTGACGCGCGGAAGGGGACTCGCGAGAGTCCCCTTCCCCCAGGTCAGGCCCACATTCCCGGCTGGTAGTCACCCGCCGGGTTGCGGACGATCACGTTCAGCCGGTTCCAGGCGTTGATCATCGCCACGAGCACGACCAGCGCGCCGACCTGCTCGTCGTCGAAGTGCTTGCGGACCTCGGCCCACGTGTCGTCGCCGACGCCGTGGTGGTTGTCCGCCAGGCGCGTGCCCTCCTCCGCCAGGGCCAGCGCCGCGCGCTCCGCTTCGGTGAACACCGTCGCCTCGCGCCACGCCGCCACCAGGTTCAGGCGCAGCGACGTCTCGCCCGCGTGGGCCGCGTCCTTCGTGTGCATGTCCAGGCAGACGCCGCAGCCGTTGATCTGGCTGGCCCGGATCTTCACCAGCTCCTGCGTCGCCTTGGGCAGCGTCGACTCCTCGACGGGGCGGGACGCCGCGACAAGGCGTTTGACGAACTTGCCGGCGACCTCGTTCTCGAACATGTCGAGCCGTGCATCCATGGTCTTTTCCTTCCCTCGTCCGGTTTCACCCCCTTGACGAAGCCGCGCGCGACGTTGTGACAGTGGCGCCGGTCACACGAACTGCTTCGCCGCGTCCCGGGCGGCCGCCGCGAGGTTGACCAGGAAGCGCGCGAACTCGGACTCTTCCGCGCGGTTGCGCGGCGGCGCGAGCGTCACCGTCACTTCGCCGAGCTTCAGCACCACCGCCGGCAGCGGGTGGTCCCAGCCGACGAACTGCATCACGGCGTCCGCGTCGGCCGGGACGCGCCACATCACTTCGCACTCGTCCATGCCCTGTCTTTCCCAGCCACCCGGGGTTACACACCTTCGCACCAACGCCGGGCCCGCGGATCGCGTCGCGGGCCATGGCTCTGACCTGCGGCGACACCTCGGACTTAGCCCGCGGGCGGTGCTTCAAACCCGCACCTTCGGGGGTCACCCACAGGGACACCACGACGGTTGCCGTGATCAAGACCACGGCCGACCGTTGCCCCAGACACACTCAACGCGTGGAAGGAGCAGCACCGCGATGGCCAAGACCATGCAGCCCCAGGAGCTCATCGACAGTGCCGTCGTCGACCCGAACGGCCACAAGCTCGGGAAGGTCGGCAACGTCTACCTCGCCGACGCGACGCACCAGCCGGAGTGGATCACGGTGAAGACCGGCCTCTTCGGGACCAAGGAGAGCTTCGTCCCGCTTTCCGGTGCGCACACCGACCAGGACGGCGTGCACGTCCAGGTCGACAAGGACAGCGTCTCCGACGCGCCCCGCATCGACGCCGACGGCCACCTCTCGCCGGAGGAGAGCGCGCAGCTCTACAAGCACTACGGCCTGCCGGTGCCGCGGACGTCGCCCGACGGGCGGATGGACGACCGGATGGCGCAGGGCAAGGGCAACGGCCGTGAGCAGTCCGGAATGGACAGTGCGGGGACCCGGCAGGCCGCCATGGGCGACGCCGGCCGCGGCCGGTCCGGAATGGACGGCGCGGGCCGCGGGCGGTCCGAAATGGACGGCGCGGGCCGCGGGCGGTCCGAAATGGACGCCGCCGGCCGGGACAAGGCGGGCCGCGACAAGATGGGCCGCGACGGCGACCGGACCATGACGCGCTCCGAGGAGCGGCTGAACGTCGGGACCGAGCAGGTCGAGACCGGGCACGTGCGGCTGCGCAAGTACGTCGTCACCGAAGAGCAGCAGATCACCGTGCCGGTGAGCCACGAAGAGGTGCGCATCGAGCGCGAGCCGATCAAGGACGGCGCCGGCGGGCGGGCCGAGATCGGCGAGGACGAGCAGGACATCATCCTGCACGCCGAAAAGCCGGTCGTGAACAAGGAAACCGTGGCCGTCGAGCGGGCACGCCTCAAGACCGAGACGGTCACCGAGGACCAGACGGTGTCGGGCAAGGTCCGCAAGGAGCAGTTCGAGGTCACCGACGACAACGGCAAGCACCGCAAGTCGTAACCCTGAGCGGGCGGCCGGCTCCCCGAAGCCGGCCGCCCGGGGTGCACGGCGGCAGCCGGGGCGGACGCGCACAGCGCGCCGCCCCTTTGTCGTCGGTGCCGCACGTCGAACGCCGGAACCGAGGCAACCCCGGTTCCGGCGGGCAGGTCAGGACGTCAGCATCGGCGCGCGGAGGAACTGCTCCGGGATCGCGAACGCGTCCACCAGGGTCCGGGCGTGCGGGCGCAGCTCCGCGCACAGGCCGTTCACCGCCGCCGTAACGGCTTTTCCGCGGGACGCCGACAGGCGGCCGTGGCCCAGGAACCAGGCCAGGTCCTCTTCGATCGCCGACAGCGCGTACAGGTCGCAGACGCGCTCCAGCACCGTGCGGGCTTCCGGGTCCTCGCACCGCTCGACGGCCGCGGCGAACGCCGTCAGGATCAGGCGTTCGACGTGCACCCGGCCGGCGCGCAGCACGTGGTCCTGGGCCGCGTTGAACACACCGAACGGGTCGTCACCCGCCTTGCGCAAGCGCTTCACCACGCCCTCGACGACGTGCTCCTCGCGGTCCTCGAACAGCCCGAGCTGCCAGTCGCGGCGGAAGAACACGTCCGAATCGGACGCCTCGGTGAGCCGTTCGAACACCTTGCGCGCGGACGTCCGCTCCAAGACGGTGCTGACCACCTGCTCGGCGAAGAACCGCGCCGTCGCCAGCGGGCTCAGGTCCTCGAAGTCCTGCTTGAAGCTGGTCAGCAGGCCCTTCGCGACCAGCTGCAGCAGCACCGTGTTGTCGCCTTCGAACGTCGTGAAGACGTCCGTGTCGGCTTTCAGCCCGGCCAGCAGGTTTTCCGAGAGGTAACCCGAGCCGCCGCACGCCTCGCGCGCGGTCTGGATCGTCGCCGTCGCGTGCCAGGTGTTCGCCGCCTTCAGCCCGGCCGCGCGGGACTCCAGCTCACGCTGTTCTTCTTCCGGCGCCGACGAGTCGATGTCGTGCAGTTTCGAGACCAGCTCCTCCTGGGCGAAGTGCAGCGCGTACGTCTTCGCCAGCGCGGGCAGCAGTTTCCGCTGGTGCGCCAGGTAATCGAGAACGACGACCTCGTCGCCGTCCGGCTTCGTGAACTGGCGGCGGACCTCGCCGTAGCGGACAGCCAGCGCCAGCGCGCGTTTCGTCGCGCTGCCCGCGCTGCCGCCGACGCTCACCCGGCCGCGGATCAGCGCGCCCAGCATCGTGAAGAAGCGACGGCTGTCGCTCTCGATCGGGCTCGAGTACGCGCCGGACTCGTCGACGTCGCCGAAGCGGTTCAGCAGGGCCTCGCGCGGGACCCGGACGTTGCCGAAGCTCAACCGTCCATTGTCGACACCGTTCAGGCCCGCTTTGGGACCGCAGTCCTCGATGGACACTCCGGGAGCGGGATTGCCTTCCTCGTCCCGGATCGGCACCAGGAACGCGTGCACACCGCGGGACTCGTCGCCGGTGATCAGCTGCGCGAACACCACGGCCATCCGGCCGTCGCGGGCCGCGTTGCCGATGTATTCCTTCTTGGCCATGGTGTCCGGCGTGTGCAGCACGAACCCACCGTCGGCAAAGGTCGCGGTGGTGCGCAGGTGCTGGACGTCGGAACCGTGGCCGTGCTCGGTCATCGCGAAACAGCCGAGCAGGTCGAGGTCCTTGATCTCACGCAGGTACTTCGCGTGGTGGCGTTCGGTGCCCAGCAGCTGGACGGCGCCGCCGAACAGTCCCCATTGGACGCCGGCCTTCACCATCAGCGACAGGTCGCCGAAGCCGAGCATCTCGAACGACGTCACCGAGCCGCCGACGTCACCGCCCCCGCCGTAGGCCGGGTCGAAACCCAGGCCGGGCCGGTCGGTCGCGGCGAGCGCGCGCAGCTGGTCGAGCACCTGGGCGCGGTGGGCCTCGATGTCGAGGTCGATCGGATCACGGAACTCCGAGCCGCTCATCTCGGCGCGCACGCCACGGCGCAGCTCGGCCCAGCGGCCGTCGAGGACGGCGGTCAGCGCGTCCGGATCCACCTTCGCGGGCACATTGGGCACGTCCACGGCTTCCTCCGAAAAGTACTTGCTACTCGTTAGTAGTCAGCGTGCCCCAGCCGCGTGGATCCCGCAGGTTCAGATCACCCTTGCGTGGTCCACGGAACACCTGTAATCATCGGATCATGTCGATCCGAAAGGGCGTGCGCGCCCTGGTGCGTTGAGCACCCCGCGGCGGGAACCCCGCCGCATCCCCGTCCCGGGCGATGATTCCCGGGTCCTCGAAATCCGCGATGAGTGGCTGCGCCACGCGCTGAGCACCGAACCCGCCGAGCGCGGGACCGCGGAAGCCGTCATCAGCGAGTTGTACGCGCTGGCCGGGCAGTCAGCACCCGAGTTCGCCTGGGTCGGTTCGCCCGCGGCCGCCGTCGCGCTGATCCCACCCGCGCAAGCGCTTTCGCTCGGCGGTGACCTGCCGGTCGAAGCACTGATAGCGACGCTGGTGACGTCCCTGCGCGAGCGCCTCGACCAGTACGTCGGGGCCTGGCGGGACCGGTACCGGTGGCCGGACCCGCCGCGCGGCGGCGCTTCGGTGCGCGAACTCCTCAACAACGGTGTCGCGCCCGCGTTGCGCCGGACGATCCGGGACTCGGTCGCCTGGGTGCTGCGCGGCGAGCTCGCGACGTCGTCCGGGCTGCACTGGTACGGCCAGCAGGACGCCTACTGGGTCGCGCACTACGACCTCCACCGGCGGGTCGACGGCGTGCGGTTCGCCCCCGGCGACGTCGCGCAGCTCGACCTGTGGGCGACGCTCGCCCGGTCCTGCGGCTGGTGGTGGCCCCGCGAAAACGTTTGCGTCATCGCCGAACGGCCGCTCGTCGCGCGCACCGAACGGCTGCCGTCGGACCACGGCGAAGCCCGGCTGCACAACGGGAACGGGCCGGCGCTGGCGTTCCCCGACGGCTGGACCGTGCACGCGTGGCACGGGACGCGGGTGCCGTCCTGGGTGATCGACGCGCCGACGGCGGACCGGATCACCGGCGAGCGCAACGTCGAAGTGCGCCGCTGCGCGATCGAGCACGTCGGCTGGGCGGCCTTCGTCGAAGACGCCGGCCTGGAACTGCTCGCCCACGCCGAGGATCCCGGCAACCCCGGCTGCGAACTCCTGCTCTACAACGCGTGGCCGGAGCCGTGGCGCGCGCCCGCCCGGCTGTTGCTGGCGGTGAACGGCTCTGTGGAGCGTGACGGCACCCGCCGCCGTTACGGACTGCGTGTCCCCGCCGGATTCGACCATCCCCTCGACGCCGCCGGCTGGACGTACGGGCTCAGCGGAGCCCATCACGCGCAGCTGCGGCGTCGGACCTGAACCACATAGGTGATCGCATGTATCTCGCAGAACTGCTCGACCACACCGGACTCGACGTCCTCGGCCACCTCGACCGGCAGGTCGCCGTCCCGGTGATCGACGGGCTCCAGGCCCAAGGCGACCTGATCGTCGTCCCGGCAGAGATGACCGGCATCGACGCCCACGGCTGGCGCCCCCTGCCCGAGGAGGGCGTGGAACTCGTCCGTGGCGAAGACGGCAACAACCCGCACACCCTCGTCGCCGAACACGGCTCGTGCCGGCTGACGACCTGGGTGAACGACCCCGAAGGCCTGGCGATCGCGATGGTGCGCAACGCCCTGCCGGTGTACCTCGTGCACCCGGAGCACGGGGCGACCGGCATCGCCCCGGGCTGCTGGGTCGTGCGCCGACAGCGCGAGGCGGGTTTCGGGTTCCGGAAGGCGATCCTGGTCGCCGACTGACGGTGCGTGGCGGGGTGCCGCCGAGGGGGCAGCACCCCGCCACGCGCCGACGGCGGTCGCGTGTCGCCGCAGGGTGGCACGCCGCCACCCGCCAACGGGTGGTGTGTCACCGCGATGCGGCGCCCCGCTACCCGCCGATGGGGTCGCGTACTGCCGCGAGGCGACAGCACGCCACCACCCGCCCACGACGGTCGCGTGACACCGCAAGGCGACAGCACGCCACCACCCGCCGACCGCGGTCGCGTGTCGCCGCAGGGTGGCACGCCACCACCCGCCAACGGGGTTCACGTACCCCCGCGAGGCGACGGCACTACGCGCCACCCGCCCGACCGCAGCCGCGTCACACCGCAAAGCGACAGCACCCGCCGATGGGTGGTGTGTCACCGCGAGGCGACAGCTCTCCGCCACCCGCCGACGGCGGTCGCGTGTCGCCTCCAGGCGCCCGGACCTCCGTCGCTCGCCACCAGCGGCGGGGTGCCGCCGAGGGGCGGCACCCCACGTGCGTCAGGCCAGGTCCGGGCCCTTCGAGCGCAGGTCGTCGACCTTGGTCATGGCTTCGCGCAGGTCGCCGAGCCAGCTGTCGGCGTGCTCGCCGACCAGGCGGACCGCCCAGGCCAGCGCCTCCGACCGCGAGCGCGCGACGCCGGCGTCCACCAGTGTGTCGAGCACCAGGCGTTCCGGTTGCCGGAGCCGGGTCATCACCGGCGCCGAGTGGGTGGTGAACAGCACGGTCGTGCCGCCGAGCTTGGTGCCCCAGGAGACTTTCCGCTGGTAGCGGTGCTCGGCCTGGCGCGCGATCTCGATGCGCTCGTCGCGCGTCTCCTCGCGGTAGCGGCTGATCCGGCCGTCCTCGGCCGCGGCGCGGGCCGCGTCGTCGGCGTACTCCTCGGTGAGCGCCGGCAGCTCGCCGATCACGATGATCTCTTCCCGGTCGACCGTGACCTCCGGCGCTCCGGTGAACCAGCCCTCGGGCAGGCGCCCGCCGAACCAGGCCGCCGCGTCGTCCGCCGAAGGCACCTCGCCCTGCTGCCAGCCGCCGCCGCCCTTCCAGCCACTGCCGCCCTTCCAGCCTCGTCCCATGCCGCACCTCCGATTACATGATTACAACGCTACCGACGCTACGCCGGAAACACGTGAGCGCGGACGTCGTTCACCCAGAGCGCAAAGCCGTGAAGGCCCCCTTGAGGGACTCAGAGTCCCTCAAGGAGGCCTTCACGGACCGGGTCAGAGCTGGGCGGCGAGAGCTTCCGGGGTGGTGACCGGGCGGTCGCAGACGTAACCGCGGCAGACGTACGCCGCCGCGGCGCCGGCCACCAGCGGGCGGTCGGCCAGCAGGGGGACGCCTGGGGCGTCCGGCGAACCCGCCAGCACGATGCCGCCGCCGTGGACGCCCCGGGCCGCCGCGAGCCGCAGCGCCGGGTCCGCGCCGACCACCGCGACCTGCACCGGGCCGGCCTGCATCGCCTCGGCGACCGACAGCCAGTGCCCGGCGAACCGCGGCACCCGGCCGGCGAGCACGCCGACCCGGCGAACCGCCTGCTCGGCGGCCTCGCGATAGCGCCCGACGTTCTCGTGACCCGCGAGCGCGGACGCCGTCAGCAGCGCACCGGCCAGCGCCGATGCCCCCGCCGGGCTGGCGTTGTCGCCCGGGTCGGCCGGGCGCTGGACCAGCGTCTCGGCGTCGTCGGCCGTGTCGAAGTACGCGCCCGGGACGTCCGGCGACGCGAAGTGCGTCAGCGCCAGGTCGAGCAGCCGGGTCGCCTCGGTGAGCCACTTCGCCTCGCCCGTGGCCTGGTGCAGGGCCAGAAATCCGTCGGCGACGCAGGCGTAGTCCTCCAGCACGCCGGCCGACTCGCCAACGACACCGTCGCGGGAGCTGCGTCGCAACCGGCCGTCGACGACGTGGACGCGCAGCAGCAGGTCAGCCGCGTCACGGGCCCATTCGATCCACTGTGGACGATCGAGAGCGACACCCGCCTCGGCCAAAGCCGTGATCACCAGGCCGTTCCAGGACGCGATCACCTTGTCGTCACGGCCCGGCTGCGGCCGTTTCGCCCGCTCGTCGAGGAGCTTGAACCGGATGTCCTCGAACGGCGTGTCCGCGAGCAGGCGCAACGTCGACGCGCCGTCCTCGAAAGTCCCCTCGGGTGTGACGCCGAACAGGTCGGCGGCCACCTTGCCGTCCTCCTCGCCGAGGACTTCACGCAGTTGCGCCGGCGTCCAGACGTAGGTCAGGCCTTCGACGCCGTCGGTGTCCGCGTCCAGCGACGACGCGAAGCCGCCTTCGGCCGTCCGCAGTTCGGCGGCGAGGAACTCGGCCGTCCCGGTGGCGACGCGCGACGCGGTCCGCGAGCCGGTGCGGCGCGAGAGGTGGGCGTAGAACCGCAGGAGCAACGCGTTGTCGTACAACATCTTCTCGAAGTGCGGCACGATCCACTCGGCGTCCACGGAGTACCGGGCGAAGCCGCCGCCGAGCTGGTCGTACAGCCCGCCGCGCGCCATCGCCTCCGCTGTCGCGTCCACAAGGGACAATGCCGTCCCGGACCCGGTGCGCTCGTAGTGGCGCAGCAGGAACTCCAGCACCATCGACGGCGGGAACTTGGGCGCGCGGCCGAACCCGCCGTTGACCGGATCGGCTTCCCCCTGAAGCTTTTCGACGGCGGCCGCGAGCACGGCTTCGTCCACAACGGACTCCTGCAGCGGCCCGGTCTGCTCGGCGATGTGCGCGACGATCTGCTTCGCGCCCTCCAGCAGCTCGTCGGGCCGTTCCTGCCAGGCCTCGGCGACGGCGGACAGCAGCTGCCGGAACGACGGCATCCCCGGCCGCGGCGTCGGCGGGTAGTAGGTGCCGCAGTGGAACGGCTCGCCGTCCGGGGTGAGGAAGCAGGTCATCGGCCAGCCGCCCTGCCCGGTCATCGCCTGCGTGGCGGCCATGTACACCGCGTCGATGTCCGGCCGCTCCTCGCGATCGACCTTGATGTTGACGAAGTTCTCGTTCATCTTTGCCGCGGTCCCGGCGTCTTCGAACGACTCGTGCGCCATGACGTGACACCAGTGGCACGCGGCGTAGCCCACGGACAACAGGATGGGCACGTTCCGCCGCCGCGCCTCGGCGAGCGCGTCCGCGCCCCACTGCCACCACTCGACCGGGTTCTCCGCGTGCTGGAGCAGGTACGGGCTGGTCGCACTGGCGAGGCGGTTCATGCCTTCAGGGTCGCACTCCGGAAAACCGGGCGCGCGGTCACCGGGGCGTCAGCCACACTTGCGCGGTGCTGTTGACCATCACGACCACCCGTACCCCCGCCACCGATCTGGGCTTCCTCCTGCACAAGCATCCGGAGAAGGCCCAGTCGGTCGCGCTTTCCGCCGGCACCGCGCACGTCTTCTACCCCGAGGCGACGCCGGAGAAGTGCACCGTCGCGTTGTTCGTCGAGATCGATGCGATCGAGCTCGTGCGCGGCGGCGGGACGTCGTTGACGCAGTACGTCAACGACCGGCCGTACGCCGGTGGCTCGTACCTCGCGGTGGCGCTGCGGGCGGCGTTCACGACGGCGCTCGCCGGGCGCTGCGCCGCGCGTCCCGAACTGGTCGACGAGGCCTTCGAACTGGAGATCCGCGTGCCGTCGCTGTCCGCGCGCGGTGGCGCGGAGGTGGTGCACAAGCTCTTCGAGCCGCTCGGCTGGCAGGTCACGGCGACGCCGATCCCGCTCGACCCGGAGTTCCCACAGTGGGGCGAGAGTCGCTATGTCGACTTGACGCTCACCGGTACCCAGCGGGTCGCCGACGCGCTGCGCCACCTCTACGTCCTGCTGCCCGCCCTCGACGGCGACAAGCACTACTGGGTCGGGCAGGACGAGGCCGACAAGCTGCTGCGCGCCGGCGACGGCTGGCTCGGCGGGCACCCCGAGCGCACGCTCATCACCAACCGCTACCTCGAGCGACGCCGTCCCGTCGTGAACTACGCACTGTCGCGCCTCGCCGAGGCGGATGACGTCCCGGCAGAGGCCGAGGCTCTGGTCACCGAGGTTCCCGACCGGCCCGAACCGCTGTCGACGCAGCGGCACGGGAGCGTGCTCGCCGCGCTCCGGGCGGCCGGCGCCCAGCGCGTCCTCGACCTCGGCTGCGGTCCCGGTGCACTGCTGCGCGTGCTCGAGAAGGAGCCGTCGTTCACCGAGATCGTCGGCGTTGACGTCTCCGCGAGTGCGTTGGACATCGCGGAGAAGCGGCTCAAGGAGCACAGCCGGGTGACGCTGCGGCAGTCCGCGCTGACCTACGCCGACCCGGCGCTGGCCGGGTACGACGCCGCCGTGCTGATGGAGGTCGTCGAACACGTCGACGAAGAGCGGCTGCCGGCCCTGGAGCACGCCGTGTTCGGGGTCGCGGCGCCGCGGACGGTGATCGTCACGACGCCCAACGCGGAGTACAACCGGCTGTTCGAATTCCTCCCGATGGGGCATTTCCGGCACGCCGATCACCGGTTCGAATGGACCCGGGCGGAGTTCCGCGCCTGGGCCGACGGCGTCGCGGCCCGAAATCGCTACGCCGTTCGTTACCTGCCGGTCGGACCGGAGGACCAGGATTCAGGACCGCCGACCCAGCTGGCGGTTTTCACGAGTGAGAAGGAGGTGGCCGCGTGAAGCTGACCGTTCCCGAGATGTCCCTCGTCGTGCTCGTCGGCGCGTCCGGCTCCGGCAAGTCGACGTTCGCGCGCACGCACTTCGCGCCGACGCAGGTGCTCTCCAGCGATTTCTTCCGCGGGCTCGTCGCCGACGACGAGAACGACCAGTCCGCGTCCGCCGACGCCTTCGAGGCGCTGCACTACATCGCGGGCAAGCGGCTCGCGGCCGGGCGGCTGACCGTCATCGACGCGACGAACGTCCAGCGCGCGTCGCGGGCGAGCCTGGTGAAGCTCGCGAAGGAGCACGACGTGCTCCCGACGGCGATCGTGCTCGACCTGCCGCTGGGTGTGTGCGCGGCGCGCAACGCGACGCGGCCGGACCGCGAGTTCGGCGAGCACGTGATCCGCCGGCAGCGCGGTGAGCTGCAGCGGTCGTTGAAGTCATTGGAGCGCGAGGGCTTCCGGCGCGTGCACGTGCTGCGCGGCGAGACCGAGGTGGCGGAAGCGGAGATCGCCGTCGAGCCGCTGCGCAACGACAAGCGCGAGCTGACCGGGCCGTTCGACGTGATCGGCGACGTCCACGGCTGCGCGGCCGAGCTCGAGGAACTGCTGGCCGAGCTGGGGTACGCCGACGGCGTCCACCCCGAAGGGCGGACCGCGGTGTTCGTCGGCGACCTCGTCGACCGCGGCCCGGACACCCCGGGTGTGCTGCGGCGCGTCATGGGAATGGCCGGGAGCGGCAACGCGCTGGTCGTCTGCGGGAACCACGAGCAGAAGCTGGTGCGCGCGCTGCACGGGCGGAAGGTCAACGTCGCGCACGGGCTTGCCGAGTCGCTGGCGCAGCTCGGCGCCGAGACCGAGGAGTTCCGCCGCCAGGCGCACGAATTCTGCGACGGCCTGATCGCGCACTACGTCCTCGACGGCGGCAAGCTCGTCGTCGCGCACGCCGGGCTGCCCGAGCGCTACCACGGACGCGCGTCCGGGCGGGTGCGCAGCATGGCGCTCTACGGCGACACGACCGGCGAGACCGACGAATACGGTCTGCCGGTGCGGCTGCCGTGGGCACGCGACTACCGCGGGTCCGCGATGGTCCTGTACGGGCACACGCCGACGCTGGAACCGGAGTGGGTCAACAACACCATGTGCCTCGACACCGGGGTCGTGTTCGGCGGGAAGCTGACCGCGCTGCGGTACCCGGAGCGCGACGTCGTCTCGGTGAAGGCGCACCAGGTCTGGTACGAGCCGACGAAGCCGCTCGACGCGAACCGGCCGCTGGGCGGGCGTGAGCCTGCCGTCCTGGAGCTGGCCGACGTCACCGGCAAGCGGATCGTGAACGCCGCGCACCACGGCCGGATCGGCGTCTCGGCGGAGCAGTCCGCCGCGGCGCTGGAGGTGATGAGCCGGTTCGCGGTGGACCCGCGCTGGCTCGCCTACCTGCCGCCGACGATGGCACCGTGCGCGACTTCGTCGCGTGAGGACTACCTGGAGCACCCCGAGGAGGCGTTCGCCGAGTTCCGCGCGGCCGGCGTCCAGTCCGTGCTGTGCGAGGAGAAGCACATGGGCTCGCGGGCCGTCGTGCTCGTGTGCCGGGACGACGACGTGGCTCACAAGCGCTTCGGCGTCCAGGGCGGCGGAGCGGTGTACACGCGCACCGGACGGCCGTTCTTCTCGGCGTCGCAGAACCTCGAACTGCTCGCCGACGTGCGGACCGCGGCGGCCGGGCTGTTCGAGGAACTGGACAGCGGCTGGCTGCTGTTCGACGCCGAACTGCTGCCGTGGAGCGCGAAGGCGGGTTCGCTGATCTCGAACCAGTACGCGTCGGTCGGCGCAGCCGCCCAGGCCGTGCTGCCCGCCGCGGTCTCCGCGCTGGCGACCGCGGCCGCGCGCGGCATCGACGTCACGGACCTGCTGGGGCGCACGGCGACCCGGGAGTCCACAGTGGAGTCCTACCGGGCGGCGTACCGGCGTTACTGCTGGCCGACGTCCGGCCTCGACGGTGTGCGGCTGGCGCCGTTCCAGCTGCTGGCGTCCGAGGGCGCGAGCTACCAC
Organism: Amycolatopsis sp. NBC_00355; assembly: GCF_036104975.1. Lineage (GTDB taxonomy): Bacteria > Actinomycetota > Actinomycetes > Mycobacteriales > Pseudonocardiaceae > Amycolatopsis. Next base: position 5,435,270 of record NZ_CP107982.1, read on the forward strand.
GACCGTCCGCACGACTGGCACCTGTCGCTGCTCGACCGGCTGGCCGGACCGCGTTTCCAGGGCACCCGGACGCTCTCCGTCGACACCATGGACGAGGCGTCCGTCGCGGCGGGCGTCGAGTGGTGGGAAGAGCTGACCGGCGCGGGCGGCGAGGGCATGGTCGTCAAGCCGGCGGCCAACCTGACCCGCGGCGCGCGCGGGCTGGTGCAGCCCGGGGTGAAGGTGCGCGGGCGCGAGTACCTGCGGATCATCTACGGCCCCGACTACACCCTCCCGGAGAACCTGGAGCGGCTGCGCAAGCGCGGGCTCAACCGCAAGCGCACGCTGGCGCTGCGGGAGTACGCGCTCGGACTGGAAGCGCTGGAACGCGTCGCGCGGGGCGAGCCGCTGTGGCGGGTCCACGAGTGCGTCTTCGCGGTGCTGGCGCTGGAGTCGGACCCCGTGGACCCGCGGCTCTAGAAGTCGCAGCCGCAAGACGTTCTACGCTGGAACGGGCGTTCGGCGGCCCGCGCGCGTCGGCCGGGGCGCCGCAGTCATGTGGCCTCAGGTCGCTGTGCGCCCCTCCTTCCGGTCGTACGCTCGGGCCATGACCCGCTCGGCGACCTACGCTCGCCCCGGCCCGCTGACGGCCGTGGCGGTCGTCGGCGCGGCCGTGACGGCGTGGGGGCAGTACGCCTCGGGCGACCTGCGGGTCTACGACGTCCTGGCCGGGCTGCTCGGCTGTGCGCTGGTACCGCTGGTGTTCCACCGCCCGGTCACGAGCACCCTCGTGGCGGCGGTGCTGGCCGTGCTGTCGCCGGTCGCGACCCCGCCCGCCGTGCTCGGCGTGCTGCAGGTCGCGCGGTCCCGGCCGTGGAGCCACGCGGTCACGGTCGCCGTGGCCGGGGTGCTGGCCCACGCTCTGCGCGGCCTGTGGCGGCCGGCCGACGGGCTGCCCTACGGCTGGTGGCTGGTGCTGGCGGTGCTCGCGCACGTCGCCGTCGTCGGGCTCGGCGCGCTCTCCGCGGGCCGCGACGCCGTGCTCACCGCGCTCACCGAACGGGCCCTGCGCGCCGAAGCCGAGCAGGGCCGCCGCATCGCCGAGGCCGGCGCGGCCGAACGCGCGTCGATCGCCCGGGAGATGCACGACGTCCTCGCGCACCGCCTGTCCCTGCTCGCGACCTACGCCGGTGCGCTCGAGCTCCGGCCCCACGCGCCGCCGGAGAAGCTCGCCCAGGCGGCCGGGGTGGTGCGGGCCGGCGCGCACCAGGCGCTCGTCGAACTGCGCGAAGTGATCGTGTTGCTGCACGACGACCCGGTGACCGACGGCACGGAACGGCCGGTGCCCGAACTGACCGACCTGCCGGGGCTCGTCGAGCGGACGCGCGCGGTCGGCACGGCGGTACAGGTGACCGGCGAGGTCGGCGGCGTGCCGGGGATGGCCGGGCGCACCGCCTACCGCGTCGTCCAGGAAGCCCTCACCAACGCCCGCAAGCACGCGCCGGGCCAGCCGGTGCGGATCGCGCTGGGCGGGGAAGCCGGGGCCAGGCTGGAGATCGCCGTCTCGAACCCGCTCGGCCCGGCCGGGAACCCCCAGCGCGCAACCGGGCACGGGCTCGTCGGCCTCACCGAACGCGTCCGGCTGGCCGGCGGGCAGCTCGACCACCGGCGATCCGGCGGCGAGTTCCTGCTGAACGCCTGGCTGCCGTGGCCGCGGTGACCCGCTGCTGCCGGTGGACGACGACCTCGTCCGCGCCGGGCTGACGCTCGACGGCATCCGCGTGGTCGGCGAGGTGGCCGCGGCCCTCGACGTCGTGCTGGTGGACGTCCGGATGCCGTGTGTCGACGAGAACGGGTCGGCTGCGGGGCGGTGCCGACCCGGGTCAGTCGGCCTTGGCGGGCGAGGTGTCCTCGGCCGCCTTCGGTTCCTCGACCGGCTCGGCCTTCGCCTGGGGCTCGCCCCCGGCCGGCGCCGGCTCGGTCTTCTCGGCCGGTTCGTCGAAGCTGGCCGGGACGCGCTTGAGGTGCTTCGTCATCGAGCGGACCAGGAAGGCCACCGCGATGAGGAACAGGATCAGCACCAGGAAGCCGACCGGGGACGACTTGCCGAAGTCCTCCCCCTGCCCGCCGTTGTCGCCGTCACCGGGTTGCTGCGCCAGGACCAGGGCCGACGCGGTCACCGGAAGCGCCACGCCGGCCGGCAGCGTCAGACTCATGTGTTCACCTTCTCCTCGATGCCGGCGAACAGTTCGCTCTCGGGCAACGTGCTGTCCACCAGCGACTTGACCAGCTCGTACTCTTCGGTCGGCCAGATCGCGCGCTGCATCTCCAGCGGCACGAAGAACCAGCGGCTGTTCGGGTCGATCTGCGTCGCGTGCGCCTTCAGCGCCTCGTCCCGCGCCTCGAAGTATTCACCGCACTCGACGCGGGTCGTCACCCGCTCCATCACATCGGCGCGGTCGGGGTCCCACTTCTCGAGCCACTCGGTGTACGGCGATTCCATCCCGGCTTCCTTCAAGGCCGCGTCGAACGCGACCATCCGGGCCTTGGAGAAGCCGTGCATGTAGTACAGCTTCGACGGCTGCCACGGCTCGCCCGCGTCGGGGAAGCGGTCCGGGTCGGCCGCCGCGTCCCACGCCGCCATCGACACCTCGTGGGTGCGGATGTGGTCGGGGTGCGGGTAGCCGCCGTTCTCGTCGTAGGTCGTGATGACGTGCGGGCGGAACTCCCGGATCACGCGCACCAGCGCCTCGGTGGACTCCTCCAGCGGCACCACCGCGAACGACCCCTCGGGCACCGGCGGCAGCGGGTCGCCCTCCGGCAGGCCGGAGTCGACGAAGCCCAGCCAGCGCTGGCTCACGCCGAGGATCTTGGCCGCGCGGGCCATCTCCTCCCGGCGGACCTCGCGCATGTTCGCCAGCACGTCCGGCCGGTCCATCGCGGGGTTCAGGATGCTCCCGGCCTCGCCTCCGGTGCACGTGACGACCAGCACCTCGTGACCTTCGGCGGCGTAGCGCGCCATGGTGGCGGCGCCCTTGCTCGACTCGTCGTCCGGGTGGGCGTGCACGGCCATCATGCGCAGGCGCGGCTCGGCGGTGTTCCTCAGCTCGTCAGCTTCCACCATGCTCCGAACGACTCCCTTTCGACCCTTATTCCATAACCCACCCAGGACCCACCTGCGCGGCGCGCACCCGGCCAGCGGATACTCGATCCCGAAGGCCGTACCCGGGCCGGACAGCTCCATTGTCCCCAGGGGTACGACAAGAACGAGCAGGAGGCCCCGGGTTGGCAGGCGGACCGGCGGAAACGGTCGTCGGGAGCAGCGCGTCGACGCTCCCCGAAGGCCGCTACGGCACCGGGCGCGCACCGACGTCCCGGCGCTGGCGACGCTGGCTTTTCCTGGCCATCGCCCTGGTCGTCAGCGGCGTGATCGCGTACGTCGCCTACGTCAACCTCGGCTCCGCGCCGATCGACGCCGAGCGCGTCGCCTTCAGCGGGAAACCGGGCAACGCGATGGAAATCACGCTCAACGTGACCCGCGACGACAACAACCGGCCGGGCGTCTGCATCGTCCGCGTCCGCGACAAGACCGGCGCCGAGAGCGGCCGCAAAGAGCTCCTGATCCCAGCCGGCGCGAAGTACAGCAGGATGACCACGACGATCAAGAGCATCGGGGCACCGGTGACGGCCGACGTGTACGGCTGCGCGTACGACATACCACGGTACTTGTCAACCCCATAGCGGCCAACGGGGTGAACCGCGCGCTCAACGCCCACGACGCGCGGAAATAACGGGCTTGGCCCTGTCGTGCCGTGATAGTCTGACCCCTCAGCACGGCCCACGACGGGCCGTGTTTTTCCTTTATCTCAGCCACGCGGGCACCTAGGCCCGTGTGGGCCGGCTTGAACACGCAAGCCTGGCAGGCCCGACGAGGAGATGGTGACCGTGAGCGACACCAAGGTGACCTGGCTGACCCAGGATGCCTACGACCGGCTCAAGCACGAGCTCGACGAAATGATCGAGAATCGTCCGGTTATCGCCGCGCGCATCAACGACAGCCGCGAAGAAGGCGACCTCAAGGAGAACGGCGGCTACCACGCCGCCCGGGAAGAACAGGGCCAGGCCGAGGCGCGCATCCGGCACCTCCAGGAGCTGCTGCGCGGGGCCAAGGTCGGCGAGGCGCCGGCCAACGACGGCACCGCCGGCCCGGGCAAGGTGCTGACCGTCCGGTACGAGGGCGACGACGAGGACGAGAAGTTCCTGCTCGCCACCCGCGAGGAAGGCGCCGAGGGCGGCCTCGACGTGTACTCCCCCGAGTCGCCGCTGGGCAAGGCCCTGCTCGGCGCCAAGGAAGGCGAGTCGCGCGAGTACGAGCTGCCGAACGGCAAGCTGCAGAAGGTCACCCTCGTCAAGGCCGTCCCCTACAGCGACGGCAAGTAGCGGTCCGGGCGCGCCCGGTTTTCCCGTCGCCGGGCGCGCGTCCCCGCAGCTAGCGTGACTCCCGGAAGCTACGTACTGGGAGGACTTCAGTGAGCACGGAACCGATCTGCCAGGCCTGCGGCATGCAGTACCCCGAGGCCCGGGACGACTGCCCGGTCTGCGAAGACGAACGCCAGTACGTCCCGGCGTCCGGGCAGCAGTGGACGAGCCTGGCCACGCTCCGCGCGAGCGGTACGTACACCCCGCGCGTCGAAGAGCAGGGCCCCGGCATCGTCGGCGTCGGCTCGAACCCCGGGTTCGCGATCGGTCAGCGCGCCCTGCTGGTGCGGGCCGGCTCCGGCAATTTCCTGTGGGACTGCGCGGCGTACCTCGACGACGCGCTCGTCGAGCGGGTCCGCGCCCTCGGCGGGATCACCGGCATCGCGATCAGCCACCCCCACTACTACACGACGATGGTGGAGTGGGCGCACGCGTTCGACGTCCCGGTCTACCTGCACGAAGGCGATCAGCAGTGGATCGGCCGGCCCGACCCGTCGGTGGAGCTGTGGTCCGGCACCACCCTGGACGTCGCCCCCGACCTGCGGCTGATCAACCTGGGTGTGCACTTCGACGGCGGCACGGTCCTGCACTGGCCGGCCGGCGAAGAGGGCCGCGGCGCGCTGCTGTCCGGCGACATCGTCCAGGTGATCCCCGACCGGACGCACGTCGGCTTCATGTACAGCTACCCGAACCTGGTCCCGGAACGCCCGCACATCGTCCGCCGCGCGGCGGAACTGCTGGCGGGCTACCGCTTCGAGGCGATCTACGGAGCCTGGTGGGACGCGATCGTGCGCACGGACGGCTTCGAGGTCGTGCAGCGCTCGGCGAAGCGCTACCTGTCCCAGGTGATCGACGAGGGCTGACGCGCGTCCCGGGTCGTGAGTGGTTAGGGCGGTTAGAACCGCCCTAACCACTCACGACCGGGCGGTGCGTTCCAGCAGGGGGCGGACCCGGGGCGGGACCGGCGTCGAGAGGGCGATCGACGTCGATGTCCGCTGGACGTCCGGGACGCCGACCACCTCGTCGATCACCCGCTGCAGGTCGTCGTTGCCCCGCGCCACCATGCGGACGAACAGGTCGCCCTGGCCCGTGGTCGCGTGGACTTCGCAGACCTCGTCGATCGCCGCCAGGGCCTGCGCCACCTCGGCTCGGCGGCCCTGGGCGATCTCGATCACCGCGAACGCCGTGAGGCCGTAACCCATCGCCGCCAGGTCGAGCTCCGGCGGGAACCCGCCGAGGATGCCGCGTTCGGCCAGGCGGTCGAGGCGCGCCTGGACCGTTCCGCGGGCGACCCCGAGGCGGCGAGCGCACTCCAGCACGCCCAGACGCGGGGTGTCGGTGAGCAACAGCAGCAGCCGCGCGTCCAATGCGTCGAGGTTCTCCGACATTGCTCTCTTCCCTGCACAAGTTGTCCACGATGACAGCCGATGTCCGACAGTCACCGATCATATTGTCCAGCAAAAACTGAGACCATTGCACATCTTGCCTCACGGTCGGATGCTTCGAGGTATGACCCAGACTGCCGAACCCCACCAGGGTGCCCTCGACGACGTCAGCTACGACCAGCTGCGTCAGCTCGTCGGCCTCGTCGACCACGACGCCTCGACAGACCCGTTCCCGGTCAAGGCCATGGACGCGGTCGTGTTCATCGCCGGCAACGCGACCCAGACCGCCTGGTACTACCAGATCGCGTTCGGGATGCAGCTGGTCGCCTACTCCGGCCCCGAGACCGGCAACTTCGAGCGCAAGTCGTACGTGCTCAAGTCCGGCTCGGCCCGGTTCGTCATCACCGGCGGCGTGCGGCCGGACTCGCCGCTGCTGGACCACCACCGCAAGCACGGTGACGGCGTCATCGACCTGGCGCTGGAGACCACCGACGTCGACAAGTGCGTCGAGCACGCCCGCGCGCAGGGCGCGACCGTCCTCGAGGAGCCGCACGACGTCTCCGACGAGCACGGCACCGTGCGCGTCGCCGCGATCGCGACCTACGGCGAAACCCGCCACTCGCTGGTCGACCGGTCGCGCTACACCGGCGTCTACCTGCCCGGCTACGAGCCGCGCGAGAGCACCGTCAAGCGGCCCGAGGGTGCGCCGAAGCGGCTGTTCCAGGCCGTCGACCACTGCGTCGGCAACGTCGAGCTCGGCAAGATGGACTACTGGGTCGACTGGTACCACCGCGTCATGGGCTTCGTGAACATGGCGGAGTTCGTCGGCGACGACATCGCCACCGAGTACTCGGCCCTGATGAGCAAGGTCGTCTCGAACGGCAACCACCGGGTGAAGTTCCCGCTGAACGAGCCCGCCGTGGCGAAGAAGAAGTCGCAGATCGACGAGTACCTCGAGTTCTACGGCGGCGCGGGCTGCCAGCACATCGCGCTGGCCACCAACGACATCATCGCCACGGTCACCGCGATGCGCGCCGCCGGCGTCGAGTTCCTGGACACCCCGGCGTCGTACTACGAGGACCCGGAGCTGCGCGCCCGGATCGGCAACGTCCGCGTGTCGATCGAGACGCTCAAGGAGCACAGCATCCTGGTCGACCGCGACGAGGACGGCTACCTGCTGCAGATCTTCACCAAGCCCATCGGCGACCGGCCCACCGTGTTCTACGAGCTCATCGAGCGCCACGGTTCGCTGGGCTTCGGCAAGGGCAACTTCAAGGCCCTGTTCGAAGCGATCGAGCGCGAGCAGGAGCGCCGCGGCAACCTCTGAACCACAAAGCCGTGAAGGCCACCATGAGGGACTCCAAGTCCCCTATGGTGGCCTTCACGGCTTTCGGGGAACCGCGGGCGGCTCGGATCCGTCAGTGTGGAGAGGGACAGAAAAGGGGCCGGGATGCCGGACAGCGTCGACGCGAGCGACGAGATGATCGACAACTGGACCAAGCGGCTCGAGGAGAACACCGCCCGGTACCAGGCGCTGGCCGATCGCATGCAGGGCCAGACGGTCACCGAGCGGTCGAAGGACGGCCTGGTCACGGTGACCGTCGATGCGCGCGGCCTGCTGAAGAACCTCGTCATCGCGGAGTCCGCCGCCGGCGCCAAGCGGATGGCCGAGGTCTCCGCGCAGGTGATGCAGCTGGTGCAGCGCGCGCAGGCGCGGATCCCGGAACTGTTGCAGCAGGCCATGACCGAGACCACCGGCACGGGCGACCAGGCCGCCGTGGAGATCGTCCGCGAGGCGCAGAGCACGTTCCCGCAGCCGCCGCCGGAACCCGAGCCCACGTTCCCGGAACCCGACCGCGTCCGCCGGTTCCTGCCGGACGACAACGACGAGCAGCCGCCCGCGGCGCCGCGCACTCCGCCGCCCGCACCGCCGCAACAGCAGCAACCGCCGCGGCGCTGGCGCCCGGCCGACGACGATGACGACGACTTCGGCGGACCGATCCTTTCCTGAGGGGGGAACCGATGACGGATGTGGAACTCAGCACCGACCTGACCGCGCACGCGAAGCAGCTCGACGCCATCGGCGACGGGCTGCAGCAGGCCGTCGACGCAGCCAACCAGGTCAGCATGCCGACGGACGCGTACGGCATCCTCTGCCAGCCGTTCCGGATGCTGCTCGACCCGGTGGAGCAGTACGGGATCGACGCGCTCAAGGACGCCGTGCAGGCGATGACCGCCGTCTCCGGCAAAGTGCGCGAAGCCGCTGCGGCGTACCACACCTACGAAGCCGGGGTCGCCGACGATCTGAACAAGTCCACGGACGGTGCCTGATGCCCGAGGGCAACCCGCTCGTCGTGGACGCGAAGCAGGACCCGGACGGCCCGGGTGCCTTCACCGCGGGCAACGGCGACTACGGCTGGGCCGGCGGTATCGGCCTCGCCGAGTCGTCGATGGACGCGTTCAACGGGATCAAGGACGGCGACTGGGTTTCCGGCGGCCTGGGCGTGCTGAGCCTGGCCGGCGAGATCGCGGGCGCGGCCGTCGACCCGTTCGGGTACCTGATGTCGTCGGTGGCGTCGTTCCTGATGGAGCACATCCAGCCGTTGAAGGACATGCTGGACTCGCTCGCGGGCAACCCGCCGGTGATCCAGTCGTACGCGGACACCTGGGGCAACGTCTCGAAGGCGCTGGGCGAACGGAAGACCGACTTCGACAACGCGGTCAAGACCGGCACCGCGGGGTGGCAGGGCGCGGGCGCCGACGCGTACCGGAAGTTCGCCACCGAGCACAGCGACGCGCTTTCGGGCGCGGCGACGGTCGCCGGCGCGATCAGCACGGTCACCATGATCATGGGCCAGGTCGTCTCGTTCGTCCGGGAGACCGTGCGCCAGCTGATCGCGGACCTGGTCGGCAAGCTGATCGCCTGGGTGATGGAGGAAGTCTTCTCGCTGGGCTTCGGCACGCCGGTCGTCGTCGCGCAGGCGTCGGCCGCGATCGCCAAGTGGGGCAAGAAGATCGGTGAGCTGCTCAAGAAGCTGACCGACACGATCCGCAAGGTGTCGCCGCTGCTGTCGAAGCTGGTCGACATCTTCGAAAAGATCGCCAAGGTCTTCGGCAAGGTGCTGGGCAAGGTCAGCGGCCTGGACGGGCTGAAGATCAAGGAAGGCGGCTTCGTCCACAAGGTCCCCAAGGGCGAGGGCGGCGTCCACACGAGGGCCCACGGCGGTTCGGAGGACTCGCCCGACGGTTCCGACGGTTCCTCGGGTGATTCCGGTGATTCCGGTGGCAGCCATGGGGATGCGGACTCGCCGGGTTCGGACCCGATGAACACGGACTCCTCGCCCGACACCGGCTCCCGCCGGAGTCCGAGCCGTGAGGAGCCGGGCGGCGACAGCGCCCACCCGGGTGACAGCTCCCCGACCGGCGACTCGAGCCCGTCGACGGCTCGCGGGGACGCTCCCGCGCAGGCGGGGAACTCCAGCCCGTCGGCCCGCGCGGGCGACAGCTCGCCCGGGGACGGTTCCCCCTCCCACACCGGGGATTCCAGCCCCTCGGCACGCACTGGGGACAGCTCACCCGCCCACGCGGGCGACTCCAGCCCGGCACCACGAACCGCCGACAGCAGCCCCTCACCGACCCGCGCAGGCGACAACTCGCCTTCGCACACCGGAGGCTCCAGCCCTTCGGCACGCGCCGGTGACAGCTCGCCCTCGCACACCGGAGGCTCCAGCCCTTCGGCACGCGCCGGTGACAGCTCGCCCTCGCACACCGCGGATTCCGGCCCATCGACTCACGCCGGCGACTCCAGCCCGGCACCACGAACCGCCGACAGCAGCCCCTCACCGACCCGCGCAGGCGACAACTCGCCTTCGCACACCGGAGGCTCCAACCCTTCGGCACGCGCCGGTGACAGCTCGCCCTCGCACACCGGAGATTCCGGCCCATCGACTCACGCCGGCGACTCCAGCCCGTCGCCGCGGGTCGCCGACAGCGGCCCGGGCACCCACGCCGGCGGCAATTCTCCTTCCCACGCCGGGGATTCGAGCCCGTCCCCCACCCGGGCGGGCGACAGCTCGCCGAGCCACGCCGGCTCGGGGAGTCCTTCGCACTCGTCGCCCGCCGCGCGGTCCGATGCGCCCGGCTCGCACGCCGGCGGTGACACTCCGAGCAGTGCCGCGCCGCCGCGAGCCGACGGCACCACTTCCGCCAGCGGTACCGCGCCCGCCGCTCCGCGTACCGGGGACCCGGGTACTCAATTCCCGTCGCCGCGCGGTGGGGACGGCGCTGCCTCCGGCGTCCCGCCTCAGGGCGGCGCGCCGATGGGCGGGGGCATGCCGCCCGGTGGCAGCCCCGGTAGCGGCGGTGGCCCCGGCGGCGGTTCCTCGCGCACCGGCGGCGGCTGGACCGGTACCCCGGGCAGTCCCGGCGCGCACACGCCGCACGTCGACGCGCCCGGGCGGCCACGGCCCGGCGGCGACTTCCCCGAAGGACGCCCGCGCGCCGGCGGCGACCTGCCCGAAGGACGGCCGCGTCCGGGTGGCGACACCCCGCGTCCGCGCACCCCGGACACCCCCGCGCCGGCGGCCCGCGGCTTCGGCCCCGGCACGCACGGCCCGGACACCCGCCCCGGCGGGCACGCCCCGGGCAGCCGGCCGGGCGGCGGTCCCGGGCACACCGGCCCCGGCGGCACCCACGGTCCCGACGGGCACGGTCCCCACGAAAACGGCCCGCACGAAAACGGCCCCGGTCACCACGATCCCGACGGCGGCCCGCCCCACCACGGCGAACCGCTCAGCCCGGACGAGGTCAACGCGCGGCACGCCGAAAGCACGCCGTCCGGCAGCTCCTACCACGCCGGCGACCCGGACATGGGCGACCTGCCGCACCGCGTGCAGCCCGACCCGGACGGCCGCTACACCGTCGACGTGCACGTCACGCCGGACGGCCACGCCCGGATCGGCGACCGGCTCTACACCCCCGAAGAGTTCGCGGACGTCTTGCGCCGCAACGCCGATTACGACGGCCGCCCCGTCCGGCTGATCGGCTGCGACGCGAGCTCGAACGACTTCGCGCACCGGCTTTCGCGTGAGCTCGACACCGAGGTGATGGCCCCGACGAAGCCGGCGTGGACCGACGCGCACGGCCGCGTCTTCTCCTCCGACTACGAAATCGGCCCGGACGGCAAGATGCGTCCCCGCATCCCGCCGGACGGCGAGTGGAACACCCACCACCCGGACGGCACGACCCACCGCGCCGGCGACGACGGTTTCGCCCCGGACACCCACCACGGCGACCCGCACGACGTCGACGCCGACAGCGCGCAGCACCGCGGCGAGCGCTACATCGACGAGGAACCGGTCGACATCGAGCACCCCGACCGGGAGCCGCGGGCGTCGATGAGGGAGCGGATCAACGACGACGCCTACCGCGAGAAGTACTACGACGGGCCGAACAAGAACGGCGAGTACTCGCGCAAGAACGCCGATCAGAACGACGCCCTCGACGAGCGCGTCCCGAAGATCAAGGAAGACACGACCAAGCCGGACGGCGAGAAGTTCGACCCGAAGTCCGACGACTTCGAACCGGCGAACTACCACAAGGCCAACGAGGTCGAGCACCCGGCGACGCCCGTGCAGCGGGACGAAGCCCAGGACCTCATCGACCGCCGGCACGCGGCGAACCAGCGCGCGCGGGAAGCCGAGGCGGACTACCAGGACGCCCACGGCAAGGGCACGGTCACCGACGAGATCGAGCGCGAGCGCACCGACGCGCACCGCGACCGGACGAACCTCGGCGAGGACCTCGGCGAGCACGCCGGCCGCGATGCCGTCGCCGACAGGTTCCCGCCGCCCGACTACGAGGTCAAGGAACTGCCCGATCCCGACCTGCACGGCGACAACACCCGGCTCGGCGACAAGCCCGGCTCGGGCCGGTTCGACCAGATCTACCAGGTCACCGGGCCGGACGGGCAGCCCCGGCTCGTCGTCGTCGAAGCCAAGGGGCCCAACGCCGGCCTCGGCACCCGGCAGGGCGCCGACGGGAACGGCCGCTTCGAACAAGGCCACCCGAAGTACGTCGACAGCATCATCAAGAACATGGCGGCGAACGGAACCGAGGCCGAGAAGAATCTCGCCGAAGACCTCATCCGGGCGCAGCGAAAAGGCACTCTCGATTATTACGTCGCCAAGGCCCGGGTACGCGACGAAGTCGACCTCGACCCGTCGGGCGCGAAGGTCCCGGACCCCGCGAACCCCGGCCAGTACAAGAAACATCCCGTGTACGGTGGCTACAACCTCAAGCAGTTCGACCTGACGGACAGATAACCGGAGAATCGTGGGGAGTGACGAATCCGTGCGCACTGTTGCCCGGCACGACTTCGACGCGCCGAATGCCGAGAGCGGCGCGAAACGGATTTTCGCGCGCCGGCAGGACGCACGGGAAGACATCGAGACGGACCGGCGCGGACCCGGTTACGCCTTGGACCGGTCATACGACGAGTTCGCCTACCGCTGCGGCGGCGACCCCCGCGCGGCCGAAAACGAAACCTGGCTGGCGCTGACCCGGGCACTGCAGGCCGGCGGCGCGCTGTTCCTGGCCGGGACCCGGCCCGAGGGCGAAGAGGTCGAGTTCCGGTTCGGCGACGAGGTGATCCGCCGCCCGGCGACCGGGCCGACGGTCGACACCGACGCGCCGAACTGGCTGAAGACCGCGTACCTCGCCATCGTGGCCCGCGACCAGCCCCGGCTCGACCTGCTCGCCGGTGTCCCGATCGAGCAGCTGCGCGAAGCGGCGCCGGAGTACGACGACTACCTCTTCGACTGGGTGCGGGCGCTGCAGCTCCACATCCGCAACGGCCCGGACCTGATCGACACCGTCCTGGCGGCCATGCGCGGCACCGAGCCGGAGGCGCTCCAGCACTCCGTCCCGGAGGCCGTGCTGCAGCTGCACTACCCGCCGATCGAGCTGTTCTACCTCTACACCCAACGCGAAGAAGGCAAGTTCAGCGACTCACTGGTGACGGCTTTGGAGCTGCACAAGCGGTTCTGGACGGCCGACCCCGAGCGGCCGCGCAGCCCGGCGAGCATCGTCGCGCTGGCACCGCTGGCGATGGCCTGCCTCGCCCGCGACGCCGGGATGACGGTCGACGTCGAGTCCGACTACCTGCCGCACCACCTGCTCACCGGCACCCGCGTCGGCGAGATCACGATCTGAGCGGGTCCGGGAGGACGAGATGAGCCAGCCACCGGGGCCGTTGCGGCCGGAGCAGCAGCACGAGCTCGTCCGGCAGATCGGCGCGGTGCTGACGGGTCAGGTGCCGCCGGGCTGGCGGCAGCTGCGGGTCGAGTACCGCGCCGCCGGCCGGCACATCGAGGCCGACCTGCTCGTGACCGCCCCGGACGGGCTGCCCCGGACCCTGCCACCGCACCCGGAAGCGGTGCGGCTGCTCGGCGTCCTGCGGGCGGGCATGTACCAGCCCGGCCACGGCACCTGGCTCGGCGCGGTCCTCGTGTTCGACCCGGGCCGGCCACCCGAGGCCGACTTCGGCCGGCCGGACCTCGAACCGCCGTTCCGGCACCAGCCGCCGCCCATCGGCTTCCAGGACGAGCTGCGGTTCTTCCCGCGCGCCGAAGAGCGGATCCCGGGCTGGCTGCGGGACCGGGCGGGCCTGCCCCCGCTGGCCCCGCCACCGCCCGCGCTGCCCGGCCCGGACGAAAAGGTGCACACGCCCCGCGTCCACGACGGCGTCGACGCGGCGGGCCGGCCGGTGATCCGGCGGCCGCCGCTGGCCCCGGCCGAGATCGAGCGGGTGCTGAGCTACCTGGACACGGCGCCGGTCATCCTGGCGTCCCGCAGTTACGGCGCCGACGCGTTCGCGCCGGACCGGGCCGACGCCGTGCCGATGAACTTCCGCACCGACGGGGCCTGGGCGTGGCCCGGCGCCGTCGCGTACTACCTGCGTGAGCACGGGGTGCCGCCGGATCCGGACCTGGTCGCCCACATCCGGGCCCGGCGGTTCACCGCGCCGTCGGAGGTCTCCGCCGAGGCCACGGTCCTAGCGCTCGCGGCCATCACCGGCGAACGGCTGTGACAACCGCGGCTCCGCCACCCGGAAGCCGCTGAGACTTCCGGGGCTCAGACGACCGTGTAGCCGGCGTTCGTCAGCGCGATCTCGATGTCCTTGCAGTGGTCGGGCCCGCGGGTCTCCAGCGCCAGCACGACGTCGGCCTCGCCGAGGTCGAGGCTGCCGGAGATCCGGGAGTGCTCGACGTCGAGGACGTTCGCGCCCAGCCCGCTGACGCACGACAGCACCCCCACCAGCGAGCCCGGCCGGTCCGGGACCCGCAGGTGCAGCCGCAGGTAGCGGCCGCCCGCGGTCATGCCGTGCTGGATGATCTGCAGGAGCAGCACCGGGTCGACGTTGCCGCCGGAGAGGATGGCCACGACCGGCGGCTCGAACGCGCCGGGGTGCTGCAGCAGCGCGGCGACAGTGGCCGCGCCGGCGGGTTCGACGACCAGTTTGCGCCGTTCCAGGCAGAGCAGCACGGCCCGCGAGAGCGACTGCTCGGACACCGTCACGACGTCGTCGACCAGCGACTCGACGTGGGCGAAGCTGACCGGGCCCGGCTCGCCGACCGCGATGCCGTCGGCCATGGTCGACGTCTGGCTCAGCCGGACCGGCGCGCCCGCGGTCAGCGACGGCGGGTACGCGGCGGCCTCCTCGGCCTGGACGCCGATCACCCGGACGTCCGGGCGCACCGACTTCACGGCGGCGGCGACCCCGCCGACCAGCCCCCCGCCGCCGGTGGCGACGAGGATCGTCTTGACCCCGGGCACCTGCTCGAGGATCTCGAGCCCGACGGTGCCCTGGCCGGCGATGACGTCCTGGTGGTCGAAGGGGTGGATGAACACCGCGCCGGTCCGCTCGCCGAACTCGATCGCGGCGGCGAGGGTCTCTTCGAGCAACGCGCCGTGCAGGTGGACGTCGGCGCCGTAACCGCGGGTGGCGGCGAGCTTCGGCAGCGGCGCCCGCAGCGGCATGAAGACCGTCGACTTGGCACCGAGCAGCGACGACGCGAGCGCGACGCCCTGCGCGTGGTTGCCGGCACTGGCCGCGACGACGCCGCGCGCACGCTCTTCGTCGGTGAGACCGTGGATGCGGGTGTAGGCGCCACGGATCTTGAACGAGCCCGTGCGTTGCAGGTTTTCGCACTTCAGGTGCACCGGACCGCCGTGGAGCCGGCGCAGGTCGCGCGCGTGCTCCATCGGCGTCACCCGGGTCACTCCTTTGAGGAGTTCGCGGGCGGCCTGGATCCGCTCGATGGTGACGAGTTCCATGAGCCGGATGATGCCACTCAGGAGATCCACAGGTTGATCGGACCGGGAGCCGGGTACTCTTGGCGTGTCAACACGCGGTAAACAGGGAGCAACCATGGCACGGGGGAACGACGCGAAGGCCGCTCGACGGGCGCGCGCCACCCGCTCCGCCGGGCTGGTCCCCCTCGTGATCGGACTGGCCTCGGCCGCCGCCCTCACCGGAGCCGCGTACATCACGGTAGACAGCGCTTCGTGCGCGTCGCCGGCCCAGTACATCCGCCACGACAGCCACGTCGAGCTGGTCGGCGGCTGCGTCGACGGCGCGGACCTGCCCGCCGCGGGCACGCCGAAGTCCGGCACCGTGGTGCACGGCAACTACAACCCCTGACCTGCGCGAAGCCTTAGCAAAACGGCCCCGGAACCAGTCGGTTCCGGGGCCGTTTTGCTGTCTTCGGGGCGTCAGCCCAGCGCGGTCAGCAGGTCCGAGACCAGGTCGGTGCCGTCTTCGATGCCGACCGACAGGCGCAGCAGGTCCGCCGGCACCTGCAGGGTCGAGCCCGCGGTGCTCGCGTGCGTCATCTTGCCCGGGTGCTCGATCAGCGACTCGATGCCGCCGAGCGACTCGGCGAGGATGAACAGCTTGGTGCGCGACGCGACGTCCAGCGCGGCCTGCTCACCGTCGACATGACTGAACGAGACCATCCCGCCGAAGCGGCGCATCTGCTTCGCGGCGACCTCGTGGCCGGGGTGCTCCGGCAGGCCCGGATAGTAGACCTTCGCGACCTTCGGGTGCTTCAGCAGCGCCTGCACGACCAGCTCGGCGTTGTCGCTGTGCCGTTCCATCCGCAGGGCCAGGGTCTTGATGCCGCGCAGGGTCAGCCAGGCGTCGAACGGGCCGGGGACCGCGCCGGCGGCGTTGCGCAGGTAGAAGAACTGCTCGCGCAGCTCGTCTTCGTTGGTGACGATCGCGCCGCCGACGACGTCCGAGTGGCCGCCGAGGTACTTGGTGGTCGAGTGCAGCACGATGTCCGCGCCGAGCGAGAGCGGGTTCTGCAGGTACGGCGTCGCGAAGGTGTTGTCGACGACCAGGCGGGCGCCGGCGTTGTGCGCGACTCCGGCCAGCGCCGCGATGTCGGCGATGCCGAGCATTGGGTTGGTCGGCGACTCGCACCAGATCAGCTTGGTCTCGGGCCGGATCGCGGCGCGCACCTCGTCGAGGTCGCCCAGGTCCGCGACGGTGTGCTCGACGCCCCAGAGGCTGAGCACCTTGTCGATCAGGCGGAAGGTGCCGCCGTACGCGTCGTTCCCGAGCACGAGGTGGTCACCAGGGCGCAGTGTGCTGCGCAGCACCACGTCGGACGCGGCCATGCCGGACGCGAAGGCGAGCGCGTGGCGGCCGCCCTCCAGCGAGGCGAGGGCCTCTTCCAGCGCGGTGCGGGTCGGGTTCGCGGTGCGCGAGTACTCGTAGTCGCCCTCGCGGGTGCCGCCGACGCCGTCCTGCGCGTAGGTCGAAGTCTGGTAGATGGGCACGATGACCGCGCCGGTGCGAGGGTCGGGCTTCTGACCGGCGTGGATCGCGCGAGTCTCGAATCCCAATTCGGAGTAGTCGTCCACCATTGCTTCAGCGTACGGCCCGGGCCTGACATTCCCGGCAGGTGGGATGGTTCTCGTCACTCGCGCCCGGGGACCGGGAGCCCGCACCACCGGGCGGTCGGCGCGGCCACGGCGAGAGCCAGCGTCACGACGGCCGGCGGCAGCACCACGAACAGCGCCGCCACCCCGCCGGCCACCAGGTCACCGGGCCCGCCGAGGTCGACGGAGGCCAGCCCGGTCGCCGCCAGCAGCAGCGACGTCAGGGTCGCGACGATCGCTGTCGCGCTGCCCGCGATGCAGCCCACCCGGCCCAGCGGGTCGTGGCGCAGCAGGAGGACACCGCCGGGCAGCAGGGCCGCCGCGAGGACCAGGTCGACAGCCGCGTGGACGGCCGTGCGGGCCGCGTCGTCCGGGAACCGGACCAGCGCGACGACGTCGAGGAGCAGGCCCACGAGGTAGACCAGCCCGCCGAGCACGGCGAGGCCCGCGGCGGTGCGGGCGGTCCGGCCGGCGGCGGAGGTGAGCGCGGAAAAGAGCACGCGCCGAGGATAGGGCCACGGCGGGTGACGGCGCGATTACCAGCTTTCGGACGTGTACGCGCCCTGGCCGGTGAACACGGGCAGCGTCGGCGTGCGGTAGCGCAGGTACCGGAACGTCGGCGGCAGGAACGCCAGGATCAGCACGAACACCGCGAGCCCGGCGAGGCCGACCCGGTCCACCATGGCGAGGCCGCCGTGGGTGAACATCGCGTCGACGAACCGCGCCAGCGGGACCCCGGCCGACAGCGGCTCGGTCAGCAGGGCGCCGATCGCGAGCAGCGCGCCGAGCCCGAGCAGGATCGCGCCCGCGGTCGCGCGGAACAGCGTCGCCAGCGAGCCGAGCAGCAGCACGAGCCCGGCGAGCAGGAACGCACCGAGGTCCACCAGCACCAGCACGGGCAGCATGCCGAGACTGAATTCGGCGGGCATATCGAGAAAGATCTTGACCGGGACGAATCCCGCGGCAACCGCCGCCGGCAAACCGAGCAATCCGGCGAGAACTGCCGTTACTCCGGACGGCCTAGCGGATGAATACGAATGCGAATGCACTACCGGGTAACCGAGCGGACCGGCCACGACTCCCCCATCGACAGAACACGAACGTCGGCGCTCAGCCTAGTCTGCACCTGGGGAAGTAGTCCGAAAAAATATCGGAATTCGGCCGGACGGCGGAACCCAAGATCATTTTCCTGCGCTAGCGGCAGAAATCCTGTCACGTGATCGCTGCGAGCGATTTACCGACCGCTTGTCCTATTCGGACAATTGCGCGTCCGGCTATAAATGCAGCGTGCCCCGGAGCCGATTGGCTCCGGGGCACGAAAACGGTGTTCACCTACCACTGCTGCGGCGGCTGGCCGAACCCTCCACTGGGCGGACCCTGCTGCTGCGGCGGCTGGCCCCAGCCCTGCGGCGGCTGACCCGGTTGCTGGCCCGGCTGCTGCGGGTAGCCGTGCGGCGGCTGACCCGGCTGGCCGAAACCACCCGGCTGCTGCGGCTGCTGCGGGTACCCACCACCCGACGGCTGCGGGAACCCGCCGCTGGCCGGGTTGGGGCCGCCCGGCTGACCCTGCTGACCGTGTTGACCCGGCTGGCCGTAGCCCGGGGGCGGGCCGTAACCCTGCGGCGGCTGGCCGAAGCCCTGCGGCGGCGGACCGGGCTGCCCCGGCTGACCGAACCCGGGCTGCTGCTGCGGGCCACCGAAGCCTTGCGGCGGACCGTCGAAGCCCTGCTGCGGGCCACCGAACCCCTGGGGCGGACCGCCGAAGCCCTGCGGCCCGGCCGGCGCGGCACCGCCGTCACCGAGGCCGACGAACTGCTTGGTCGCCGGGAGGAGGCCCAGCACGCCGATCGCCAGCACGAAGATCCCGGCGACGAGGTAGAGCGCCTGGCCGTTGCCGAACTTGATCGTCGCGCCGTCCGGCACGTCGATGCTCAGCTCGATCATGATCAGGATCGCGAAGATCAGCAGCACGGCGCCGCCACCGACCGCCAGGAACGAGGCGATCTTGTTCTTCAGGAACGTGAACACCGCGGCGCCCAGCGCGGCCAGGCCGCCGATCAGCACCAGGATGTAGTAGATGGTCAACGCGCCGGGCGAGATGTACTGCCCGGCGTCCTTGGCCGCCTGGATCTGCTGATCGGTGACCTTGCCGACGGCGTCGGAGTACGTGGTGAAGTCGCTGTCGAACATGTCGACGAAGAAGAACACCACCGCTAGCAGGCCGAAGATCGCGAGCAGACCGGCCGCGATGTAGCCGAAGAGCGGGTTGCCGCCGCCGGCCGGCGACGCGCCGAACTGCTGCTGCGGCGGACCACCGAAGCCGGGCTGCTGGGGCCCGCCGAAACCGGGAGGACCACCGAAACCCTGCGGCGGCTGGCCCGGCTGGCCGAAGCCGCCCGGCTGCTGCTGCTGCTGCTGCTGCCCGTAACCACCCGGCTGGCCGTACCCACCCTGCTGCTGGCCGAACGCCGCGGCCGGGTTGTCGGCCGCGCTCGGCGGCGGGTTGTACGGGATCGCCGGCGGCGGCTGGGAACCCGGCGGGACCAGCTGCGTGGAGTCCGCGACCGGAGCGTCACCGCCGGCCGGGTTCACCCACTGCGTCGCGTTCGCGTCGACCGGCGGCAGCGCCTGGGTCGCGCTCGCCCCGCCCTCACCCGGCTGGGCGGGCTGGACGACCTGCGTCGGTTCCGGCGTCTCCCCGAACGGGGAACCGCCTTGTGGCTGCACGACCTGCGTCGGCTCCGGACTACCGAACGGGTTGTCCTGCTGCGGCTCGGGGCCACTCGACGGGCCTTGAGGTGGCTGGTTGCCACCCCACGGCTGGTTCGGTGGCTGCGGTGCACTCATGTGGGTCTTGAACCCCCTTGACGAGGACGCGAAAGTGTTCTATTTGCGCCCACGCTATCGGATCACCCGGCAGGGCGCTCGTAACGCCCCTGCCGGGTCCGCCGATTAAGACTCTTCTGGGCTCCTGGTCACCGACCGGCCAGGAAACCCAGCAGGTCGTGCCGCGTGACGACACCGGCAGGCTTGCCGTCGACCAGCACGAGCGCGCCGTCGGCCCCCTCGAGCGCGGTCATCGCGGAACCCACCTGCTCACCGCCGCCGATCGTCGGCAGCGGCAGGGACATGTGCCGGTCGAGCCGGTCGGCCAGCTGGGCCTTGCCGGTGAACAGCGCTTCGAGCAGGTCGCGCTCGTTGACCGCGCCGACGACCTCGGCGGCCATCACCGGCGGCTCCGCGCTGACCACGGGCATCTGGCTGACGCCGAACTCGGCGAGGATCGCGATGGCCTCGGCGACCGTCTCGTTCGGGTGCGAGTGCACCAGGGCCGGCAGCTGGCCGCTCTTCTTCGTCAGCACGTCGGCGACCGTCGCGCCGGAGGAGTCCGGCGGCAGGAAACCGTAGGAGGACATCCAGGTGTCGTTGAAGACCTTCGTCAGGTAGCCGCGGCCGCCGTCGGGCAGCAGCACGACGACGACGTCGTCCTCGGTGAGGCGTTCGGCGAGCTTCAGCGCGGCCGCGACCGCCATCCCGCACGAGCCGCCGACCAGCAGGCCTTCCTCCAGCGCGAGCCGGCGGGTGACCTGGAACGAGTCGGCGTCGGAGATCGGGATGATCTCGTCGGCGACGCCCCGGTCGTAGGTCTCCGGCCAGAAGTCCTCGCCGACGCCTTCGACCAGGTAGGGGCGGCCGCTGCCGCCGGAGTAGACCGAGCCCTCCGGGTCGGCGCCGACGACCTGCACGGCGCCGTCGCTGACCTCCTTGAGGTACTTGCCGGTGCCGGAGATGGTGCCGCCGGTGCCGACGCCCGCGACGAAGTGGGTGATCTTCCCGTCGGTCTGCTTCCACAGCTCCGGGCCGGTCGAGAGGTAGTGGCTCTCCGGGTTCTGCGGGTTGGCGTACTGGTTGGGCTTCCAGGCGCCGTCGATCTCGCGGACCAGGCGGTCGGAGACGTTGTAGTAGGAGTCCGGGTGCTCGGGCGCGACCGCGGTCGGGCACACCACGACCCGGGCGCCGTACGCCTTGAGCACGTTGCGCTTGTCCTCGCTGACCTTGTCCGGGCAGACGAAGACGCACTGGTAGCCCTTGCGCTGGGCGACCATGGCCAGCCCGACGCCGGTGTTGCCCGACGTCGGCTCCACGATCGTGCCGCCGGGGCGCAGCGCGCCGGACTTCTCGGCCGCTTCGATCATCCGCAGCGCGATCCGGTCCTTGACCGAGCCACCCGGGTTCAGGTACTCGACCTTGGCCAGTACGAGCGGCTTGAGCCCCTTGGTCAACGAGTTCAGCTTGACCAGCGGGGTGTTGCCCACGAGGTCTGCGATGTGCTCTGCGTACTCCACGCCGTCAGCCTAAACGGCCTACCGGTGGCGTTGTCCACTCAGCACGGCGCAAGGCCCGGGCGGACTCCGGGTGCGCGTCGGAAGTGACGGGGCGTTGTGGGCGAGGTCGGGGCCGTTCCGGCGCCGGCGTGTCGCTAAGCCACCAAGCCGCTACCGGTGCCGATTCACAGACCCGAGGGTCGCCGCACGCTGAGCCGTCATCCCGTCCCGGAGGTCCCGCCCGGCGCCGTGCGCGCGGTCGCGACCCATCAGAGAAGGCAGGAAGGCCCAGCAAGTGCCTCGATGTTCGGCCATCCGGCTCACCTCCCCCGGTTCCGGAATGACGATGCTCTTTCCGGAACCGATCCTATCGGGTGCCGGCATCCGGCGGTGCGTCCTTTCGAGTCAATCGCGCGCGGTCCGGCCGGTCGGCGATCGGGCGTTCTTCCCAGTCCGGGGGCCAGGTCCTGGCGAAGCCCCGCTGCGCCTCGGCCCCGGCGAGCCGCGCCGCGGTCTTCGTCCCGAAATCGACCGGACCTGCGAAAACAGCACCGTTGAAGGAGTCCCGGTCACCACCGAAAACGGTGCCGCGGAAATCGACGCGATCCTTGAAGTTCGCTTTGTTGAAGTCGGCTTTGGTGCGGAATTCGGTGCCGCGGAAGGACACCAGTTCGAGGAACGTCGTCCCGTAGCAGACGATCGACCGGATCGAACAGTGCGTGAGGTTCAGCCCGACGAGCGTCGCCCCGGAGAAGTCGAGGTCGACGTCCGGCCAGAACCCTTCGTTCGGCTGTTCGACGGACCCGGCGCGCAGGTGCAGCTGCAGGATGCGCTGCGCGGTCTTGCGGACCTGCAGCTCCTCGGCGTTCTTCGCGGTGTGCTTGAACGGCATCCGCAGGTACGCGCAGAGCACGTTGACGATGGTCTGCCGGTGCGGCGCGTACCCGCCGGCGAGCCGTTCGAGCGCGTACAGCCCGGCGAGCCGGACCGGCGCCTTCTCGCTGCCGAGCTGGTCGGCGGCCTTGCTGTATATCTCGGTGACCCGGCGTTCGGTGGCGTCGTGGTCCTTCTGCACCAGGTCCAGCTCGGCGGAGCGCTGCCGCCGGGCGGCCAGCAGCAGCGCGGCCGCGCCCCCGGTGCCGACGACGATGTTGGCCGCCGTGCGCAGCGCGTCCAGCCGGGCGGAGTCCTCGGGCCGGCCCCCGCCGAGCAACGACAGCAACAGCGTCGCCGCCAGCCCGGCGAGCAGCAGCAGGCCCGCGCCCCAGAGCAGGATCGTCCTCGTGCCCAGCACCCGCGCCTCGGTCCCCACCCGGGTGATCCTGCCAGCCCGGCTGTTGCCTTGGTCGCGTTCGGCTTTGTCCCGGGCGTGGTTCACGGCACTATGGTGAGC
The DNA here is from genome assembly GCF_036104975.1 of Amycolatopsis sp. NBC_00355. Lineage (GTDB taxonomy): Bacteria > Actinomycetota > Actinomycetes > Mycobacteriales > Pseudonocardiaceae > Amycolatopsis. The sequence continues at coordinate 5,457,778 of NZ_CP107982.1, forward strand.
AACCGCTTAGCTCGCGATACGAGGATGTGTCACGTCATGCCTGAAGCCGTCATCGTCTCCACCGCGCGCTCGCCGATCGGGCGCGCCAACAAGGGTTCGCTGGTCAGCATGCGCCCCGACGACCTGACCGTGCAGATGATCCAGGCGGCACTGGCCAAGGTGCCGCAGCTCGACCCCACCGATATCGACGACCTGATGCTGGGCTGCGGCCTGCCGGGCGGCGAGTCCGGGTTCAACATGGGCCGCGCCGTCGCCGTCGAGCTCGGCTACGACCACCTGCCCGGCTGCACCATCACGCGCTACTGCTCGTCCAGCCTGCAGACGACCCGGATGGCGTTCCACGCGATCAAGGCCGGCGAGGGCGACGTCTTCATCTCGGCCGGCGTCGAGACCGTGTCGCGGTTCTCGAGGGGCAGCTCGGACTCCTGGCCGGACACGCACAACCCGCTGTTCGCCGACGCCGAGAAGCGGACGGCGTCGACGGCGGAGTCCGGCACCGACAGCTGGACGGACCCGCGCACCGCCGGGGACGTCCCCGACGTCTACATCGCGATGGGCCAGACCGCCGAGAACCTGGCGCGGCAGAAGGGCGTCACGCGCGAGGACATGGACGAGTTCGGCGTCCGCTCGCAGAACCTGGCCGAGAAGGCCATCGCGGACGGCTTCTGGGCCAAGGACATCACCCCGGTGACGCTCCCGGACGGCACGGTCGTCTCGAAGGACGACGGCCCCCGCGCGGGCGTCACGGTCGAGGGCGTCTCGGGGCTGAAGCCGGTGTTCCGCCCGGACGGCCGCGTCACGGCGGGCAACTGCTGCGCGCTGAACGACGGCGCGGCGGCGCTGGTCGTCATGTCCGACACGAAGGCGCGCGAGCTGGGCCTGACGCCGCTGGCGCGGATCGTGTCGACGGGCGTGACGGGCCTGTCGCCGGAGATCATGGGCTACGGCCCGGTCGAGGCGTCCAAGCAGGCGCTGTCGCGCGCAGGTCTGTCGATCGGCGACATCGACCTGGTGGAGATCAACGAGGCGTTCGCCGCGCAGGTCATCCCGTCGTACCGCGACCTGGGCATCGACCTGGACCGCCTGAACGTCAACGGCGGCGCGATCGCGGTGGGCCACCCGTTCGGCATGACGGGCGCGCGCATCACGTCGACGCTGATCAACTCCCTGCAGCACCACGACAAGCAGTTCGGCTTGGAGACGATGTGCGTCGGCGGCGGGCAGGGTATGGCGCTGATCATCGAGCGCCTTTCCTGAGTCGTTGACGCCCGAAGGCCACCACCGGAAGTCCCGGTGGTGGCCTTCGGTGCGTACTCAGCCGGTCGGGTCACGTACCCGGAGGGTCGGCTCGCGTACCCGGAGGGTCGGCTCGCGTGATTGGGCGCGTCACTCGCGTGATTGAGCGCGTATCTCGGTCAGTGGAGCATCACCGGTGGGGTGAGTTCCTCGCCTTCCGGCACCGCCGGGGTGGCCGGGCGGGACTTCGGGAGGAAGAGGGCCGGGATCACGCAGAGGGCCACCAGGACCAGGGACCAGACGAACGTCGTCGAGAAGGCGTCCGCCGCCAGGCCCGTCGCCGCGTCGTGGGACGCCGGGTTCATGATCGCCGCGGTGGCCGCCAGCTGGCCTTGGGCCGTCGGGACGCCGAACTTGCCCGCCAGCAGGGCCGCCAGGATCGTCGCCATCACCGCCGAGCCGATCGCGCCCGCGGTCTGCTGGACGATGTTCGTCGCCGTGGACGCGCGGGCCATGTCCTTGGGCTGCAACGTCTGCAGCGCGGACGTCGTGATCGGCATCATCGTGCAGCCCATGCCCAGGCCCATCACGAACAGCGCCGACAGCAGCACCCAGTACGGCGTGGTCGCGGTGACCTGGGTCAGCATCGCCATCGAGCCGACCAGCAGCACCATGCCCGGCAGCACGATCTTCCGCGCGCCGACCTTGTCGGCCAGCCGCCCGGTGACCGGCATCATGATCATCGCGCCGAAGCCCTGCGGGGCCAGCAGCAGCCCGGCGTGCAGCGTGGTTTCGCCGCGCACCAGCAGGAAGTACGTCGGCAGCAGCATCATCCCGCCGAGGAACGCGACGAAGAACAGCGACATCGTCACCATCGCGATCGTGAACGCGCGGTTCTTGAACAGCCGCAGGTCCACCAGCGGGTTCGACACCGTCAGTGCGCGCAGCACGAACGCGACCAGCAGCGCCAGCCCGCCCAGCGCCGGCAGCCACACCTCGACGGCGCCGACCCCGCCCGCGGACGGGATCTTCGAGACGCCGAAGATCAACGCGGCCAGGCCCGGCGAGACCATCAGCATGCCCACGAAGTCGAAGCGGCCGGCCGGCTCCGGGGCGTCCTTCGGCAGCAGCCGCCACGACAGCAGCAGCGTGACGAGGCCGATCGGCACGTTGATGAAGAAGATCCAGCGCCAGCTCACCGCGTCGACCAGCCAGCCGCCGAGGATCGGGCCGCCGATCGGGCCCAGCAGCATCGGCACGCCCAGCACCGCCATCACGCGCCCGATCCGCTGCGGGCCCGCCGCGCGGGTCAGGATCGTCATCCCGCACGGCATCAGCATGCCGCCGCCGAAGCCCTGCAGGACGCGGAAGCCGATCAGCGTTTCGATGTTCCACGCGACGCCCGCGAGCATCGACCCGGCCAGGAACAGCACGATCGCGACCATGTAGAGCCGCTTGGTGCCGAAGCGGTCGGACGCCCAGCCCGTGACCGGGATCACCGTGGCGAGCGCGAGCAGGTAGCCGGTGGCGACCCACTGGATGACGTCGAACGACGTCGAGAACTCGATCGTGAGCTTCTGCAGCGCGACGTTGACGACCGTGGTGTCCAGGATCGCCATGATGGCGCCGAGCACCACCACGGACGCGACCTTCAGCACCCCCGCGTCGAGCGCGTCACCCTGCGGCGCGGACGCCGTACTTTGCGTTGACATAAGGAAGAAATCCCCCAGTTAGTGGTTACGCCGCGAGGGTACCGGGGGACACCGACAAAAAGCCCGGGGGTTTCAGCAGATGCTGTCGGGGGATCAGCTGCCGCCACGCCGCCGTGAAGCCGAAGCGCGAGTGGAACAGCGCGAGCCCGAGGCCCAGGCCGAGCAGCAGCAGGACGCCGGACTTGGGCGCCGTAGGCCGGCGGGCCGACGCGGACGGGTTCCTCCGGCCGCGGCACAGGAGCGACGCAGGAGGTGGGGAACTCGAGGAACTTCTTGTCACCGAAGGGGATTCGGTCGTCGCCGCCAGTACTCCAGGCCCCGGGTCGGCGGAGCAGGACGAGCAAGGTCCGGGCGGCCGGCGGGTCCGTCGCAGCCCGTCGCACAGTATGGGACGAATGAACACCGCGACTGCCCCTGAACGCCGCGAAGGCCCCTTCGCCGCGGCGAAGGGGCCTTCATCGGTCTTGCGGTGCTACTCGTTCGTCTTGACGCACATCGTCGTCGCCGGCTCCGGGTACACCGCGACGCGCGTGGCGTCGGTCCCTTCGCAGACGTTCTGGTCGGCCTGACCGCTGACGACCTTGACGAGCTCGCCGTCCTTCGACGGGTCGGAGCACGGAACCTTCTTGTAGCCCTGCGTCTTCGAGGTGAAGTTCGTCAGGCAGTCGCCCTGCTTGGCGTTGATCATCAGGCACAGCTTGTAGGAGCTGCGGCCGCTGACCGTGTAGGTGTCGTACGCCGCGTCGGCGCCGCCGGGGCAGGCGTCACTGGAGCTGTCCAGCTTCTTGGCGATCTTCACGTTCGCGTTCGGGTCGGCGCAGTCGGCCTTGACCGGGTCGTCGCCACCGCTGGTGAACTCGGTGATCGTCAGGCAGTCACCGGCGTTCGAGCTGGCCGGCGACTTGGCGAAGTTGATGATCGCCAGGGTGCCGCCGACGACCACGATCACCGCGACGATGGCGAGGCGGATCCAGAGGGCCTTCGACTTCTTCGGCGGGACCGGCGGCGCGGGCGGGTAGCCGGGCTGGCCGGGCGGCGGGCCGAACTGACCCGGCTGGCCGGGCGGCGGGCCGTACTGGCCGGGCTGGCCCTGGACCGGCTGGCCCTGCGGCGGCGTGCCGTACTGCGGCTGCGGCTGGCCCTGCGGCGGCGTGCCGTACTGCGGCTGGCCGTACTGCTGCTGCTGGCCGCCGGGCGGCGGCCCGTAGGGATCGGGCTGACCCACCGGCTGCTGGCCCCCGGGGGCCGGAGGGGGAACGCTCACTGTGAACCTCACACATGTGAAATAAGAGAACCGACCGGCACATCAAACACGCAGTGTGATCAGCGGCTGCAGCGGGGTCCGCGAAAGAGTCAGTTACCGACAGAAAAGGCGCCCCGTTGATTACGGAGCGCCTTCACTGTGTGAGCGGTCGAGGACTGTGAGCCAGATTACTCGCGGAGGTAGGACAGCAGCCGCAGGATCTCCAGGTACAGCCAGACCAGGGTGGTCATCAGGCCGAAGGCGACGTACCAGGCCCACTTCGAGGGCATGCCCTCGCGGATCATCCGGTCCGCCTGGTCGAAGTCGAGCAGGAAGCTGAAGGCCGCGATGCCGATGCAGACGATGCTGAAGATGATGGCGATCGGGCCGCCGTCACGCAGGGGGTTGAAGCCGAAGGCCAGCGCACTGATCAGGTTGAACAGCATCAGGATCGCGACACCGACGACGGCGCCGACGATCCACTTGGTCAGCTTCGGCGTCACCTTGACGGCACCGGTCTTGTAGACCACGAGCATGCCGATGAAGACACCCATGGTGCCGATGATCGCCTGCAGCGCGATACCCGGGTAGATCACTTCGAACACGCCGCTCAGCGCGCCGAGGAAGAGCCCTTCGGCGGCCGAGTAGACGAGCGTCAGCGGCGCGCTCGCCTTCTGTTTGAAAATGATCACCAGTGAGATGACGAGCCCGACGACCAGGCCGCCGAGCATCGCGCCGATGAGCGCCCCGGACAGCCGGCCGGTCTCGGCCAGCTGGTTCTGCGCCCAGATCGCCGTGACGATCCCGACGAGCAGGGTGACGCCGAGGCTCATGCCCGTCTTGACGACGACGTCGTCGACGGTCATCGGGCGGTCGCCCTCGCCGGAGGAGACCTGTCCCGGGCCGTACCCGGGCACGCCACCCTGGGGCTGGTTGAAGCCCACCGGGGGGCCGTACTGACCGTAAGTCTGAGTTCCGCCCTTGGGCAGGTTGCGGAACGCCGGGTTGCTACTGGAACGCACCTGATCCTCCTGGATCTGCTGCTTTGTCAATCAAGCTGCGTGAATCAACGCTGCATCGGGTCCAACGACCGCCGGGGACGCGCGGTTCCCGTCGAGTAAAGACGACTTTACTCGACGCCTGGTCAGCGGTCCTCGCGCACACCGTATGCGACGGACGTCACGACCGTTCGCCGACAGGCACCCGATGGACGCTAGACATCCCCAACCCGTTCGAGCGACCCTCACTTGGCGTGTCCGGATCTTCACCGAAAGCGCAACTGGGACTTGATCAAACGTGTGACCTGCGACGACACCCCGACGTCGGCGCGGGACCGTCGAAGGAGTCGAAACACCATGGGGTGGTCTGCACGCCCGCGCGCGGGTCGACGCGCGCTCACCCGCCTGGTCGCGGCCGCGCTGCTCGGCACCCTCTCGGTGACGGTCGGGGCCCCGGCGGCGTCGGCGGCGTCCCAGGAGGGCATCGGCTACGAGGTCAAGCCCGGGCAGCCGATGAAACCGACCCCGAGCCGCAACTGGCTGGGCTCCTACATCGTCGGCGGGCAGCAGGTGTTCTGCGTGAGCTTCCAGCTCAAGGCCCCGAACACCGACGAGGAGTACCAGCCCGGTGACGAGCTGCTGACGAAGTGGGGCACGAAGCTGCCCGCAGACCAGGCGGCGAACATCTCCTACCTCCTGCTGCGCTACGGCGACACGAAGAAGCCCGAAGAAGCCGCCGCGCTCGCGCACCTGCTGCACTCCTGGACGGCCGCGCCGCGCACGCCCGCCGACCTCGACGCCGGGCTGACCGCCGACAAGATCGGTTACGACGCGGACTTCCACCTGGCCAAGCTGCCCGCGGACGCGAAGGCCGCCGTGGCCCGGCTGACGACCGAGGCCGGGACCAACCGCGGCCCGTGGACCGCGTCGGTCACGACGCCGAAGGACGACCAGCACGTCGGCACGGCCGCCGAGTGGACCGTGACGGTCAAGAACGCCAAGGGCAAGGGCGTCGCCGACGTCCCGGTGAAGCTGACGGCGACCGCCGCGACGCTCGGCGAGGAGAAGACCGCCACAGCCGCCTCCTCGGACGCGGGCAACTCGAGCCCGCAGGCCGCGGCCAAGGACGTCACGCTCAAGACCGGCGCGGACGGCACGGTGAAGGTCTCGCTGACGCCGACCGGGGACAAGCCGGCGCTGGCCGCGTCGCTCACCGCCCCCGCCGACCGGCCGTACGTGCGGGCGCCGGTGAACACCGGGGTCCAGCGGGTCGTCTCGACCGGCGGCGAGAAGGAACTGACCGCCCAGGGCGTCGTCAACGTCGCGAAGCCGGGCGTGGTGCAGGTGACCAAGGTGGACGCGAACAGCGGCAAGGGTGTCGGCGGCGCGGTCCTGCGGATCACCGGCACGGACCGGACGTCGGCCGCGCTCGGCCAGGACGGCAAGCCGCTGAACGGCGCCGACGGCAAGCCCGCCGTCGTCACCACCGACGGGAAGACCGGCGGGGTCACCGTCGAGAACCTCCGGGCGCCGCAGGACATCTGCGTCGTCGAGGTCAGCCCGCCGCCGGGCTACACGAACGCGTACGACCCGGGGAACCCGCCGTCGGCCTGCGGGAAGATCGAGCCGGGCAAGACCCTCGCGCTGACCGTGTCGAACAAGCCGAACGAGGTCCCGCACGCCATCCCGGCGGGCGATCGGCCGGTCACGCTGGCCCACGGCACGGTCGAGACGGACTACTCGGCGCTGGGCGTCGCCGGGCTCGGCCTGCTTGCCCTGCTGGGTTCCGCGCTGGTCGGCTTCGCCGCTCGGCGGGCGTCGCGCGGGTAACGGGATGGCAGGCAAAGCCCGGCTAGTGGCCGGTTTCACCGCGGGCGTCGTGACCGTGCTGGCGGTCCAGGTCGCCACCGGCGTGGTCGACGTGCCGCCGGCGACGACCGTCGTCGCGGGGTCGGCGCTGCCCGCCCCCGCGGCCGGACGGTCGCCGGGCGGGGCGCCTTCGTCGACGCCGGCCACGACGTCCACGCCTCCTCCCGTGCAGCCACCACCGTCGTCCACGACCGCGGCGGCTCCGGCGGCGGAGACCCCGCGGGTGCCCGCGCCGCAGGAACCCGGCACCGTCCGGCTGCCCGGCGGCGGCACGGCGACGCTGGTGCGCAAGGAACTCGGTCCGGGCGCCGAGCTGCCGATCCCCGCCGACCTCGGCCAGGCGACCTGGTGGGGCGCCGAGCTGGACGCGGCGGGCGGAGCGAGCGTGTTCGCCGGCCACGTCAACTGGCGCGGCGCGACCGGGCCGTTCGCGGAGCTGTGGACCGACCGCATCGGCGGCCAGGTGTCCATTGTGGACAGCGCGGGCAAGACCTGGCGCTACACCGTCTCCCAGCTGGTCACCGTGCACAAGAACGACCTGGCCGCCCGCGCCGACGAGCTGTTCGGCCAGTCCGGCCCGCACCGGGTCGTCCTGGTGACCTGCGGCGGCCGCTGGGTCGGCGGTTCGGACGGTTACGAGGAGAACCGCGTCGTCATCGCGGACCCGGCCTAAGTTACTCGTGGGTAACATCACGTGGTGCCACGGTGGTCAGTGACGCCCGGATGCAGCACAATGCCCAGGGTCAGGCTGTGCGGGGCGAGAGGTGAGGCGACGACGATGGCGACGTTCTTGGTGACCGGGGCGACCGGACTGATCGGGCGCCAGTTCACCCGGCTGCTGCTCTCCCGCCCCGACGACGACCGCGTGGCGCTGGTCGTGCGCGCCTCGTCGCGGGCCAAGCTGGCCGCGCTCGTCGACCAGTGGCCGCACTCCGACCGCGTCACGCTGATCACCGGCGACCTCGGCGAGCCGCTGCTCGGGGTCTCCGGAACGGACCGCGACGAGCTGCGCGGGCACGTCGACCACGTCGTGCACCTGGCCGCGCTCTACGACCTCACCGCCGACGACGAAGCCAGCGTCAAGGCCAATGTGGACGGCACACGAGCCGTCGTCGACCTCGCCGCGGACCTGCGCGCCGGCTGCCTGAACCACGTCTCGTCGGTGGCCGTCGCGGGTGATCACGACGGCGTCTTCACCGAGGAGATGTTCGACGCCGGCCAGCGGCTGGTCACGCCGTACCACCGGACCAAGTTCGAGGCCGAGAAGATCGTCCGCGAGCAGGACAGCGTGCCGTGGCGGGTGTACCGGCCCGCCGTCGTCGTCGGGGACTCCGTCACCGGCGAGATGGACAAGGTCGACGGCCCCTACTACCTCTTCCCCGCGATCAGCCGCCTCGCCGGGCTGCCGGACCTGCCGATCGTCGGGCCCGACCTCGGCGACACCAACGTCGTGCCGGTCGACTACGTCGCCAAGGCGCTGCTGGAGCTGGTGACCAAGCCCGGCCTCGACGGCCAGGCCTTCCACCTGGTCAACGCCGAGCCGCAGCCCGTCGTCTCGGTCTACAACGCCTTCGCGAAGGCCGCGGGCGCCCCGACCATCACCGTGCAGCTCAACGAGCGGTTCTCGAAGGGCATCGTCGGGCTGGTCAAGCTGTCCGAGCACATCCCCGGTTTCACCATCGCGCGCGACGCCGTCCTCGAGCGCCTCGGCATCCCGCCGGTGCTGCTGGAGACGATGGCGTTCCCGTCGGTGTTCTCCTCGACCGCGACGCGCAAGGCCCTCGCCGGCAGCGTCGAGGTGCCGCCGCTGGAGGACTACGCGGCGACGCTGTGGCGCTACTGGCGCGAGCACCTCGACCCGTTCCGCGCGCGCAAGCACGGGCCGCGCGGCGAGCTGGACGGCCGGCGCGTGATCATCACCGGTGCGTCGTCGGGCATCGGCCGCGCGACGGCATTGAAGGTCGCCGCCGCCGGCGGGGTGCCGCTGCTCGTTGCGCGGCGCCAGCACGAGCTCGAAGAGGTGCGCGACGAGATCATCGCAGCCGGCGGCACGGCGTCGGTGTACCCGGCCGACCTGACCGACGAGGACTCGGTGCACAAGGCCGTCGACGCGATGCTCGCCGAGCACGGCCGGATCGACATGCTGGTCAACAACGCCGGCCGGTCGATCCGCCGGTCGATCAAGCTGTCGTACGACCGGATGCACGACTACGAGCGCGCGATGGCGATCAACTACTTCGGCGCGGTCCGGCTGATCCTCGCGGTGCTGCCGCACATGTCCGAGCGGAAGTTCGGGCACATCGTGAACGTCTCGTCGATCGGCGTCCAGGGCATCGCGCCGCGGTTCTCGGCGTACGCGGCGTCGAAGGCGGCGCTCGACTACTTCTCGCGCATCGCGGCGACCGAGACGCACGGCGACGGGATCACGTTCACCACCATCCACATGCCGCTCGTGCGGACGCCGATGATCCGGCCGACGAAGATCTACGACGCGTTCCCGACGAAGTCGCCGGAACAGGCCGCGGACATGGTGATGAAGGCGCTGCTCGAGCGTCCGAAGCACATCGGGACACCCGCCGGGCAGGCGATCGGGCTGGCCTACACGCTCACGCCGGGCCTCACCGACGCCGTCGCGTACCAGGGTTTCCGGATTTTCCCGGATTCGACCGCCGCGGGCGGTTCGGGCCAGCTCAAGATCGGACGTGGCGAGAAACACCTCTCGCGCGCGGCGATGGCGCTGGCCCGGCTCTCGCGCGGCTTTCACTGGTGACTCTGCGTTTTCCGGGTGCGGCCATTCCGGCGACGCGCCGCTGAGGCCACGACACGTGTTGGTGATTTGTTAAGCCGGACGGCGGATGCGCTCGGTGCCCGGGTACGGTCGGGCCCATGGTTCCTGAGCGCGACAATGCCGCGAGCGCCCTCAACGGCCTGCTCCCCCTCCGTCGTGAGTACACCCAGGCCTGGCACGGCTTCGACCGCAACGAGGTGCGCCAGTACCTCGATCACGTCGAGGCGCAGCTGCGCCGGGTCGTCAGCGACCGCGACGCCGCGGTGGCGCAGACCGCCGCGGTGGCGCGCGAGCTGGAGTCCGTCCGCGGGCAGGTCGCGCAGCTGGAAGCGCGCGTCGAGGAGCTGAAGAAACCGCCGGAGCGGCTCGAGGACCTCGACGAGCGGATGCAGCGGACGGTGACGCTCGCGCAGGCCCGCGCGGACGAGATCGTCAAGCGCGCCGAAGCCGCCGCGGAGAAGACGTGGGCGGGCTCGACCGAGGCGTCGACGAAGCTGCGCGAGCGCTACACGCGGCTCGTCACGGAACTGGACAAGCAGGCCGACCTGCTCCATTCGGAGCACGAGAACGCGCTTTCCGAGACGCGCGCGGAAGTGCAGCGGCTCACCGTCGAGGCGGCCCAGCGGCGGGAACTGCTCGACAACGAGGCGGAGCGCAAGCGCCGGAAGCTCGAGCGCGAGTTCGAGGCGTCCCAGACGGCCCAGAAGGCGGCGCTGGAGAAGCACGTCGCCGACCAGCGCACGGCGAGCAAGAACCAGGCCGAGCGCCGGCTCGCGGAGGCGACGGCCGAGGCGAAGCGCCGGCTCGACGAGGCCACCGCCGAGGCCAAGCGCCGTCTCGACGAGGCGACGACCCAGGCGGCCCAGCGCACGACAGCGGCGAACCGCAAGGTCGAGCGGCTGGCGGAGATCCGCGAGCAGGCGCGCAAGAGCCTGGCGGCGGCAGAGGACATCCTCAACCGCAGCGAGACGCAGCTGGCGACGCTGCCGGAGGAAGCGGTGATCCCCCAGGCGTCGAAGCTGGTGGGCGGCGACGAGCGCGGCGAGTCCCCGACGACCCCGGCCGCGCCGGTGGTCCCGGTGGTCCAGCCGTCGACGCCGGCCAAGCCGTCGGGCGCGACGAAGGCTCCGGTGCCCGTGAAGCAGGCGCCCCCGGTGAAGCAGGCTCCGGCGGCGGCGAAGCCGGGCAACAACGCCCCGGCGAAGCAGCACGGCCCGGCGACCAAGCCGGTGAACGGGAATGGGAACGGCGCCGCGAAGCCGCTGACGCCCGCGGCGGGCAAGCCCAGCTCCTGAAGTCTTGAAGTGCCGTGAAGGCCGCGCTGCCGAGGTTCGGTGGCGCGGCCTTTCGGCTGTGCGGGCCCGGTCGTTGGCGGTCTTTCGCCTCAACTGCCCCGGGCGGTGGCGCAGGATTCCGGCTGAGCGGCTCTTGCCGGTGTGTCGGCCTTCGGCCTGAGCGGGTCCGGGGCAGGTCAGCGGCGCCTTCCTGCCTGAGCAGCCCCCGATTCCACGCTAGCCGCAGGCGCCGACAGTTCCGGCTCTTCCGCGCGCCGACGGCCGGGCTTGTCCACAAGCCGTCGTGGTTGTGGACAAGCCCCGAGATGATCAGCTCAGGCCGGGGTCAGCCGCGGGAGGTGCGGGGCCAGGGGTTCGCCGCCTCCAGCTGGGCCGCCAGGCCCAGCAGCAACGGCTCTCCGCCCGGGCGGGTCACCAGCTGGACCGACGTCGGCAGGCCCGACGCCGGCGCCCGGCCGACCGGGACCGAGATCGCCGGGTAGCCCGCCAGGTTCCAGAGGCCCGTGAAGCCCGCCAGGCGCAGCGACGGCACCACGTTCGACGCCCACCGGCGCTCGTGCCAGCGGGCCGCCTTCGCCGGCCAGTGGGACAGCGTCGGCGTCATCAGGACGTCGTGGTCCGCGAAGAACTCCTCCGCCCGCGCTACCCAGCGCTGCTTCGTGCGCTCCCGGACGAAGCCGGCCTTCCGGAACAGCTGTCCGAGGCGGACGTGCGTGCGCGTCCGGCGTTGCAGGCGGGCGAAGTCGAAGTCCTCGGCCTGCTCGGCCGGGCCCGCGCACCAGCGGGCCGAGATGCCCAGGATCGCCGACGCGGGGTACTTGGGCGCGCCCGGCGCGACCGTGTGCCCGGCCGCCGTCAGCAGGTCAGCCGCGCGGGAGACCGCCGCGACCAGCTCACGGGGCACCGGCGAGTGGAGGACCGGCACCGTCGTCGACGTCCCGATGCGCACCGCGCCGGGCGTGGTGATTGTCGCCAGTGAAGGGTCCGCGGCCAGCACCGAGAACAGGACCGCCGCGTCGGCGACCGTCGTGGCCAGCGGGCCGTGCACCGACATGCCGAACCAGCCGCCTTCGGCCAGCCGGTCCGCACCCGGCTTCAGGCCGACGAGGCCGCACATCGCCGCCGGCAGGCGGATCGAGCCGAGGCCGTCGGTGCCGTGGGCGAGCGGGACCAGGCCGGACGCCACCGCCGCCGCGCTGCCGCCGGACGAGCCGCCCGCGGCGTACGTCGGTTCCCAGGGGTTGCGGGCGATGCCGTCCGGGGTGTCGCTCATCGGCCAGATGCACAGCTCCGGCACGCGGGTCAGCCCGACGAGCACCGCGCCCGCCGCGCGCAGCCGCGCCGCGATCACGCCGTCCTCGCCGGCCGGTGAAGACGGTCCCGCGACTGATCCGTGCGACGCGAACTCGCCGGAGATCGCCGTGACGTCCTTGACCGCGACGGGCACCCCCGCCAGCGGCAGCGTCGCCAGATCGGGCCGCGCGGCGACTTCGGCGGCCTCCGCCAGCGCCTCCTCGGCGCGCACCCGGCGGAACGCGCCGACCACGCCGTCGGTGGCGGCGATCCGGTCGAGGGCTTCCTTGACCACGTTCACCGGATCGAGTGTCCCGGCCCGCACGGAAGCCGCGATCTCCGCGGCGGTCAGCACCATGATCGCGACCCTAGCCCACGAAAAGACCTCAGATCGCGCCCGCGCGCAGCGCGTAGGCGACGGCGTGGGCGCGGTTGTTGAGACCGCAGCGCGTCATCAGGCCGTAGAGGACGTTCTTCACGGTCCGCTCGGAATAGCACAGCTTCGCGGCGATTTCCTCGGTGCCGAAGCCCTCGGCGACCAGGCGCAGCACGTCGCACTCGCGGGCGGCCAGCCCGGAGAGGGTGAGCCCGTTGGGCTCGAGCACGTCCCGGCGCATGCGCTGGACCTGCGAGAGCAGCGCCCCCTGCAGCCGCGGCGGCAGGTTCGCGGTGCCGTCGCCCGCCGCCATCACCGCCGTGACCAGCTCGGACCCGCCCGTGTCGCGGCGCGGCAGGATCGCCACGACGCCGCTCTCCAGCACCGCCATCAGGTCGCTCTCGCGGAAGTGCTCCACGACCAGCACGACGTGCGAGGCCTTGGCCGCCCGGATCTCGCCCAGCACCGCTTCGGTGACGTGCTCCTCCATCACCAGCAGCACGTCGGGCACCAGGTCGGTGATCCGGACGTCCGGATGGGACTCCAGGAGGCTCACCGCGCCGGCGTGCGTGATCGGGTCCGAGGCGAGGACGGTCACTTCGACGGGCTTCATGAAGGCAGTGTGACCTGTGGGTCTTCACGCCCTCCCTATTCCGTCTTCACGCCCGCCCGGCGGCCCGTGAAGACGATCAGGAACCGGCCTCGTCGTAGCCGCGGGCCAGCTCGCCGAACGCGTCCCGCGCGCGGTCGACGCAGTCCGGCATCCGCTCGGCCGCCCGGGCCCAGTCGAGCTTGGCCCGCAGGTACCGCTCCCGCGCCTCGTCGGTCCAGCCGGCCAGCCCCGGCTCCACAGTGGACTCCAGCTCGGCCAGCAGGTCGCCGAGGCCGCCGGTGATCGACCCCATCCGGTCGAGCACCAGGTCGGCGAGGGTGAAGTCGAACCGCTGGCGGGACATGGTCACGACCCGCCGGACCGTTGCCGTGGTACCCGGCCGCCGGTGGCCTCCAGCAGCCACGCGAGCCGGGTGAGGATGACGTCGAACTCCTGCTCCCAGTCGTTCATCGCCTGCCCGAACCGCACCGAAGCCTCGCCTCGCCACGCCGCCTGCAACGTCGCCATCTCGCTGTTGACGTCGCGGAGCTGGGAGTTCGCGGCCTCGATGGCGGACGCGAACCGCGCGGCGGCGCGCTTCATGTCCTCCGTCGGCACGGCTGAACTCATTCGCGGCTCCTTACGTGTCCGGCACCCGAGAGTGGCGTACCGGGCAGCCGAACGAAACCCCGCCCGGAAGCCGTTGCCCGAATGTCCGCCATCCTTGCCTGCGGGTTCACGACCGCCGCGTATGCTCACCTCAGGCATCCGGCGCGTGACGATACGTCAGCGCACGAAGGGAGACCGATGTCGGCTGCGGACAGCGCCGCGCTCCCACCCTCCGGGGCCGGGCCCCGAACCCCAGCCGGGGGGCAAGCCCCCCTGGACCCCCTGAAGCAGTTGAGACTCCAGCTGCTGGGTCCCGTACAGGCTTGGCGAGGCGACACCGAGCTCGACCTCGGCTCCGCGCACCGGCGCACGGTCCTCGCCGCACTGGCGATGAGCCCGAACCGCACGGTCTCGCGCGAGGAGCTGATCGACGCCGTCTGGGGCGAGGCGCCCCCGCAGAGCGCCCAGGGTTCGATCTACACGTACGTCTCCGGGCTGCGGCGCTCGCTCGAGCCCGGCCGCGCCAAGGGGGAAGGCCCGCAGCTGCTCGCGTCGATCGGGTCCGGCTACTCCCTCTGCCTCGACGCCGAGGCGATCGACGTCCACCACTTCGAGGCGCTGCGCGAGCAGGCCCAGCGGCAGCAGTCGGCCGGTGACCTCCGCGGCGCGCGCGAGACCCTCGACGAAGCCCTGGGCCTCTGGCACGGCGTCCCGCTGTCCGGCCTGCCCGGGCCGTTCGCCGCCGCCCAGCGCGCCCGGCTCGGCGAGGTGCGGCTCGCGACGATCGAACGGCGCGCCGAGATCGTGCTGGAGTCCGGCGGGCACCACGAGCTCGTCGCCGAGCTGACCGCGCTGACCCGCGAACACCCCTTCCGCGAGACGCTGCGCGGCCTGCTCATGCGCGCGCTGGCCCGCGCCGACCGGCGGACCGAGGCGATCGCGGTGTACACCGACGTCCGCGACAGGCTGGTCGAGTCGTCCGGCACCGAGCCGGGGCCGGCATTGCGGCGGCTGTACGAGCAGCTGCTGGAGAAGCCCGTCGCGCCGTCCGCGGCGAGACCGGCGCCGCCCGCCCGCGTGACACGTTTCCCCGTCGCGTCACTTCCGGACCGCACGGACATCTTCGTCGGCCGGGACGCCGAGCTGGCGCTGCTGCGCGAGGCCGTCGCCGGCCTGCTCGACGGCACCGGCCGGTCCCTGTGGCTGGAGGGCGAACCGGGCAGCGGCCGCACGGCCCTGCTGGCCGAAGTGCTCGCCACCGCGCAGGAAGCCGACGTGAAGCCCGCTTTCGCCGCCGCGGACGCGCTGGATCAGCGGTTCGCGCTGCGGCCGTTGCTCGACGCGCTGGGCGTGCACCCGCGGGCCACCGACGAGCGCCGGTCGGACCTCGCCGTCCGCCTCTCCGAGCAGCCCGGCGAAGACCCGGTCGACGGGCTGCTCGGCCTCGTCCGCGAGCTGTGCGCGGAGGCGCCGCTGGTGCTCGCGGTCGACGACCTGCAGTGGGCCGACGACACGACGTTGCGCGTCTGGCGGCACCTGAGCCGGGAGACGCGGGACCTGCCGCTGCTGCTCGTCGGCGCGTGCCGCCCGGTGCCGCGGCTGTCCGCGCTGGACGACCTGCGCGGCGAGCTGGACGCCGACACCACCACCGTGCTCGCGCTGCCGCCGCTGGCCGAGAGCGCCACGCTCGAGCTCGCCACCGAGCTGGTGGGCGCGCCGCCGGGGCCCGGGCTGCAGTTGCTGGTGTCGTACGCGGCCGGGAACCCGCGCTACGTCCGCGAAGTCGTCGAGACGCTGCTGGCGCAGTCGATGATCGTGCTCGACGGCGTGCACGCGCACCTGGACGGCAACTCGTGCCAGAACATCCCGTCGCCCCTGGGGTCGCGGATCACGCTGTACCTGAGCTTCCTCTCCAGCGGCACGCGCGACACCCTGCGCTGGGCCGCGCTGCTGGGCCGCGAGTTCTCGTTGTCCGACATCGCGGTCGCCACCGAGCGGCCGCCGACGTCACTCGTGGGCGCGGTCGACGAGGCGATCACCTCCGGTGTGCTCGTCGAGTCCGGCGACCGGGTGGCGTTCCGGCATCCGTTGCTGCGCCGCGTGCTCTACGAAAAGACGCCCGCGGCGATGCGCGTGGCGCTGCACCGGCAGCTGGCCGAAGCCTTCGCGACGGCGGGCGCGCCCGCGGACCGCGTCGCCGAGCAGCTCGCCGCGGCACCGGCCCAGGTGGACCCGTGGGTCGTCGGCTGGCTGCTGGAGAACATCGGCACGGTCGCCACCGAAACCCCGCGCGTCGCGGTCGATCTGCTGCGCCACGCCGTCACGCAGGGGGCGCTGCAGCAGGAGGCGCGGGAGACCCTCACCGCGACGCTGGCCCGGCTGCTCTTCTGGCTCGGGCGGGAACCCGAAGCCGAAGCGCGCTCGGTGGTCGCGCGGACGTCGGACAGCAGGCGCGCGGCCGAGATGCGCTGGATCCTGGCCTACATCTACTACCGCCGCGGTGATTTCGCCGAGGCGACGGCCGAGGTGAAGCGGACCCTCGACGACGCCGACGTCCCGGAGATGTGGCGCGGGCGGCACGAGTCCCTGCTGACCACGCTGGAACGGCTGGGCGACGACCCGGGCGCGGTGCTCGTGCCGGCCGGGCTGCACCCGCTGGACGACGCGGCGCTGTCCGTGCCGAACCTCGACAGCCTCGACGAAGCCGCCGAGCCGCTCGACGCCGCCCGCCGGCTCGCCGCGACCCGCGCGGTGCCGGGCGAGATGCACCTGGCGGGCGCGGTGCACTACTACTGGCTGGGCCGCTGGCCGGAGGCGCTGGCCGAGCTGGACGCGGTCATCCGCGACGGCGCGGAAACCGCTTCCTACGTCCTGCGCAGCCCGGGGTCGGCGTTGCTCGTGCACGGCGTCGGCGCGCTGATCGCCGGGCACCGCGGCGAGCCCGGGCAGGCCCGGACGCACCTCGAAGCCGCGAGCCGGCAGCAGTTCCCCAAGGGCCTCGAGCCCGACGGCGGCGACTTCCTGCTCGCGGCGCGGTCGCTGCTGGCCGAGCAGGACGGCCGGCCCGAAGAGGCGTTGGCGGCGTTGCTGCCGTTGCTGGAGGAGAACTACCCGCCGGCCGCCCGGCACCAGTGGCTGCCCGACCTCGTCCGGCTCGCCGGGCAGCTCGGCGACCAGCAGCACGCCCACCAGGCGTTGCGGCTGCTCGAACCCGAGGGTGACGTCCCGCCGGCGCACGCCGCCGCGGCCGCGCACTGCCGCGGCCTGGTGACGGGCGACCCGGAACCGGTCCTCACGGCGGCCGAGCACTACCGCGCGGCCGGCCGGCTGCTCAAGCAGGCCAAGGCGACCGAGGACGCGGCGATCCTGCTGGCCGAATCGGATCGCCTGGACGAAGCCCGGATGGCGTTCCGCGCCGCGCTGACGATCTACACGGGCATCGGCGCGGTCTGGGACGTCCGGCGCGCGGAGGCCCGGATGCAGCCGTTCGGGATCCGGCGGGCCAACTCGGTCCGGTCGCGGGCCGCCGGCGAGTGACATCGGTGTCATCGCCGCCCCACCACCCGTGATCAGAACGCCGGCACACGTGATTGCGGAGCCGGCACGCGTGTCTGAAGGGTCGACACGGCGGCCTCGGCCGTGTCGACCTTCCAGACACGCGTGTCGGCTCTCCGATCACGCGCGCCGGCCTTTCCGGCACGGTGTTCGGGGGCCCTGGCCTGGGCCGTCCACCAGGGCATACACCGTCGGGGCCGCTCGCGGGGTTCCGGCCGCCGGGGCGTGATCCCGGGCTTGCCAGGTCAGTAAGCTCCCCGGAGTAGGTCAACCCGATCGGGTGTTGCCACGTCGGTAAAGTCGACGGAGAAGTCGGTACCGAGAACGGAACGACATGCCAGGGGATGCGGACACCGGTCTGCGAGTGGGCGTGCTCGGCCCGCTGCGGGCCTGGCGCGGGACGGCCGAGATCGGCCTCGGCCCCGCTCGTCAGCGCGCGATCTTCGCCGTGCTCGCGGTCAACGCCGGCCGTCCCGTCCCGCGTGCCGAGCTGATCGCCGGCGTCTGGGGCGATTCCGCGCCCGCGAGCGTCGAAGGCAGCGTCCACACCTACGTCTCCGGCCTGCGCCGGGCGCTGGAACCGGACCGGTCGCGTTGGTCGGCGTCGAGCGTGCTGGTGTCGGAAACCGCCGGGTACTCCCTGCTGCTCGACGACGACGCGCTCGACGCGGCCGTCTTCGAGCGGCACCGCGAACTCGCGCAACGCCACCTCGACCAGGGTGATCCGCGGGCCGCCGTCACCGAACTGGACGCCGCGTTGGCGCTCTGGCAGGGCGAAGCGCTTTCCGGTGTCCCGGGCGAGTTCGCCGAGCGGCACCGCGAATACCTCGCCGAGCTGCGGCTGGCCACCTTGGAGCGGCGGGCCGAGGCCCTGCTGGCCCTCGGCGGCCACCTCGACCTCGCGCCCGAACTGGCCGTGCTGGCCGGGGAGAACCCGCTGCGGGAGTCCCTGCGCGAGTCGCTCATGCTCGCCCTCTACCGCAGCGGCCGCCACGGCGACGCCCTCGACGTCTTCCGCGACGCCCGCACCACGCTGATCGGCGAGCTGGGTGTCGAGCCCGGGCCGGCGTTGCAGCGGCTGCAGCAGCAGATCCTCGCGCAGGACCCGGCCCTCGACGCGCCCGTGGCCGCCGCGCCGGCCGCACCGGTCCAGGCGCCGCGGCACCGGCTGTTCGGCCGGGAGGCCGAAACCGCGCGGCTCAAGGAGCTCGTCGCCGACGTCCGGGCCGGCCGCGGCCGGGCCGTGTGGATCGAAGGCGAAGCCGGGATCGGCAAGTCCGAACTGCTCACCGACTCGCTGCCCAGCGGGCCCGGTTTCCAGCTGCTGTGGGCGGCCGCCGACGAGCTGAGCACCCGCTTCCCGCTGCAGGTCATGATGGAGTGCCTGGAGATCGACGCGCATTCGCCCGACCCGCGGCGCGCGCGGGTGGCGAAGGAGCTCGCCGGCGAGGGCCCGGTGCGGCGCAGCTGGGGCCCGGCCGACCCGGTGCTCGGCGCCGTCGACCGGCTGCTGGTGCTGGTCGACGAGCTGTGCGCGCAGACGCCGCAGGTGCTGGTGGTCGACGACCTGCAGTGGGCCGACGAGGCGTCCGTGCTGGTCTGGCACCGGCTCTGCGCGGCGACGCGGCAGCTCCCCCTGCTACTGGTGGCCGCGACCCGCCCGGCGCCGGACCGCGCCGAGCTCGCCCAGTTGCGCCGCGGCGTCCAGGCGCGCGACGGCGTGGTGCTCGACCTCGCGCCGTTGAGCGGCGACGACGTCGGGCGCCTCATCGAGGACCAGATCGGCGCGGTACCCGGGCCCGGCCTGCGTGAGCTGGCCGCCCGTGGCGCCGGAAACCCGTTGTACGTCAAGGAGATGGTCGACGTCCTGCTGCGCGCCGGCGCGGTCGAGGTGACCGGCGGCGAGGCCGACGTCGACGATCCCGAGGAGTTCGAGACGCCGCAGTCGCTGGTGGCCGCGGTCGACCGGCGGCTCGACTTCCTGCCCGCGCGGACCCAGGAAGTGCTGCGCTGGGGCGCGTTGCTGGGCACGGAGTTCGCCGTCGGCGACATCGCCGCGGTGCTCGGCTCCCGGCCGTCGGACCTGCTGGAGCCGCTGGAAGAAGCCGTCGCGGCGAACGTACTGATCGACACGGGCACGCAGCTCGCGTTCCGGCATCCCTTGCTGCGTCAGGCGTTGTACAACCGGCTGCTGCCCGGGACACGGGCGGCGCTGCACCGGCAGGCGGCCGAGGCACTGGCCCGGATCGGCGCCCCGGTCAAGCGGGTCGCCGAACAGCTGGTGGCCGCACCGGCCACAGTGGACGAATGGGTGCTCGACTGGCTGGCCGGGCACCACGCGGCCGTGTCGAACCGGGCGCCGTTGATCGCCGTCGAGCTACTCGAACGCGCACTGGCCGCCGGCGCGAGCGACGACCCGCGCCGGGAGGTGCTGCTCGTCGCGCTCGTCAAGGTGCTGTTCCGGCTGGAGCGCAATCCGGAATCCTTGACGCAGCAAGCACTCGAGGTCGCCACCGAACCGGACGCCGTCGAGGAGATGCGGCACGTGCTCGCGGCGCTGCGGCACCGCCGCGGCGACACCGAAGGCGCGGTCGCGACGCTCGGCGCGTCCGCCGACGACCCGGCCGTGCCGGAGCTCTGGCGCGTCCGGCACCGGCAGCTGCTGGCGAACTTCCGCCGCGGCGATCTGTCCGATTTGGACACTGCGGAGAAGGCGGCGCGCGAGACGAAGGAGCAGTCCGGCGGCGACCGCTACCTGACCGCGCACGCGCTGCAGTCGTTGTGGCTGGTGGACTCGGTGCGCCGCGAGCACGACAGCGCGCTCGAGCACATCGACGCGGCGATCGAAGCGGTCGGCGACGAGCACGAGCTGGCCGACCTGCACCTGGACCTGCTCGACAACCGCGTTTTCACGCTGCAGAACCTCGACCGGCTCGCCGAAGCGGGCGAAGCGCTGCGCGCGGCGGGCGAGGTCGCGGCGCGGCACGCGATGCCGGTCGGGCTGCAGGTGTCCGTCGCGGTGCACCGGTATTGGGAAGGCAGCTGGGACGAGGCGCTGGTCGAGCTGGACACGGTCACCGAGGACGGCCCGGCGATCACGTTCTACGGCCTGCGCGAGCCCGGGCCGGCGGCGTTGCTCCTGCACGGCGTCGCGGCGCTGATCGCGGGACGGCGGGACGACCGCGCGCAGGCGGCGGCCCACCTCGACGCGGCGGAGGAGTACGCCCCGGCGACCGGCGCCGAGCGCGAGAGCTTCGACTTCCTGCTGGTCGCCGACGCCCTCGCCGCCGAGCAGCGCGGCGACCGGGCGCGGGCGCTGCAGATCCTCGAACCGATCTTGAACCCGACGTACGCGCAGATGATGCTGCGGCACCAATGGCTTCCGGCGTTCGTCCGGCTGGCGATGGAGCAGGACGACCGCGAACGCGCGTTGCGGGCGCTGGACGTCTGCGAAGAAGAGGCGGAGAAGGAACGCCGCCCGGCGCGGGCGCTCGCCGCGGCGTCGTGGTGCCGGGGGCTGATCGAGGAGGACCCGAGCCCGGTGCTCGACACGGCCGAGCACTTCCGCTCGGTCGGCCGCCGCCCGGAACTGGCGACGGCGCTGGAGGACGCGTCGGTGCTGCTGGCCCGCGCCGGCCGGCTGGACGCGGCCCAGGCGGCGTACGAGGAGGCGGCCGAGCTGTACACGGCGTTGTCGGCCCGCTGGGACCTGCGCCGCGCGGAGACCCGCTTGCGCCGGCTGGGCGTCCGGCGCGGGGCGCTGTCCTCGCCGATCCGCCCGGGCCACGGCTGGGAGTCGCTGACGCCGATCGAGGTCCGCATCGCGAGCCTGGTCGCGGAGGGCCGCTCGAACCCGGACATCGCGGCGGAGCTGTCCCTGCCCCGGCGGACGGTCCAGGCCCACGTGGCCCGACTGCTGGGCAAGCTGGAGACGCCGTCGCGGTCTGGGGTGGCGGACGCCTTCCGCCAGCGTTCCTGAGTCTGCCGCGGCTTGTCGTGAGTGTTTAGGGCGGTTCTAACCGCCCTAAACACTCACGACGAGTCTGGCAGAGCGTTGGCCGTGGCGATGCGCCCGAGGAAGTGGCCGGAGTCCTTGACCGTGCGGACCTGGGTCTCGAAGTCGACGTGGACCAGGCCGAAGCGTTGCGAGTACCCCATCGCCCACTCGAAGTTGTCCAGCAGGGACCACGCGAAGTAGCCGCGCACGTCCGCGCCACCAACGATCGCGTCGTGGACTGCGCGGACGTGCGAGTCGAAGTAGGCGACGCGGTCGAGATCGTGGACCCGGCCGTCGACCACTTCGTCCACAAAGGACGCACCGTTCTCCGCCACCACCAGCGGCAGCCCGCCGGAGCAGGTGGAAATCCAGCTCAGAAGCGAAGTCAGCGTCTCGGGTGACTGCTCCCAGCCGAACGCCGTCAGCGGCGGCCGAGCCGGGAGCACGTCCAGGCCTCGCAAGCCCGGCAGCGGGCAGTTGCTCGGTGCCGTGGGGTCCGCGAGCGGTGTCACCCGGGCCGGGGCGTAGTAGTTCACCCCGAGCCAGTCGATGGCCGCCGCGATGATGTCCGTGTCACCATCGTGGACCGCCGAAGCGAACCGGCCGCCGTGGTGGGCGACGTCCGCCACGACGTCGGCGGGGTAGCCCTTGCCCAGCACCGGGTCCAGGAAGAACCGGTTGTGGATGCCGTCGAACTTCCGGGCCGCTTCGGCGTGAGCCGGTGACGAGCCGTCCGCGATGGCGGGCGCGAAGTTCAACGCCAGCGAGAACTCGTGCCCCGGCCGGGCCTGCTCCGTCAACGCGCGTGTCGCCAGGCCGTGGCCGAGCAGCAGGTGGTGCGCCGCGACCAGCGCCGTGTCGTAGTCCTGGACGCCCGGCGCGTGCACGCCGCTGCCGTACCCCAGGTACGCCGCGCAGAACGGCTCGTTGATCGTCGTCCACTGCTCGACGCGGTCGCCGAGCGCGTCGTGGATCACCGCCGCGTACTCCGCGAACCGGAACGCCGTGTCCCGCGCCGGCCAGCCGCCCGCGTCCTCCAGCGCCTGCGGCAGGTCCCAGTGGTACAGCGTCAGCACCGGCGTGACGTCGCGGCTCAGCAGCTCGTCGACCAGCCGGTCGTAGAACCCGAGACCGGCCGCGGACGTCGTCACGCCGTCGGGCATGATCCGCGGCCACGCCACCGAAAACCGGTACGCGTTGAGCCCGAGGCCGGCCAGCAGGCCGATGTCCTCGGGGTAGCGGTGGTAGTGGTCGCAGGCGACCTCGCCGGACGCGCCGTCGAGCACCTTGCCCTCGGTGGCCGAGAAGGTGTCCCAGATGGACGGTCCGCGGCCACCCTCGGTGACGCCGCCCTCGACCTGGTACGACGCGGTCGCCGCGCCCCACCGGAAACCCGCCGGAAACTCCGTCACACTGGCGCCCCTCTCAGGATCCCCCGGACGACGTACCGGCCGAGCAGCAGGAACGCCGCGATGACGGGCAGCACGCCCACGGTCGCGCCGGTCAGCATCAGCGCGTAGTCGGTGTAATAACCGCTGGCCAGCTGCGACAGCGCGACCTGCACGGTCGGCGTCTCGTTGGGGTCGAGTACCACCAGCGGCCAGAAGTAGTCGTTCCACGTCGCCATGAACGTGAGCATCGCGAGCACCGCGGCCTGCGGGCGCAACGACGGGACCGCGACGTGCCAGTAGGTGCGCAGGATCGAGCAGCCGTCGACGGTCGCCGCGTCGACGAGGTCGGCGCTGATCGCATTCTCGCAGGCCTGCCGCATCCAGAACACGCTGAACGCGCTGACCAGGCCGGGCACGATCACCGCTTCGAGCCGGCCGTACCAGCCGAGGTCGCCGACGACGAGGTAGAGCGGGATCACGCCGAGCTGCGCCGGCACCATCGCCGAGCCGACGACGAGCAGGAACAGCGTGTTGCGGCCGGGGAACCGCAGCCGCGCGAACGCGAACCCGGCGAGGCTCGCCAGGACCACGTTGGACACCATCACCGTGCCCGAGACGATCAGCGAGTTGCCGATCGCGAGCCAGAAGTCGACGGTGTCGAACACGCGGCGCACGTTCTCGAAGAGGTGCCCGCCCGGCAGCAGCAGCGGTGACGTCTCCCCGATCGCCGAATTATCCCTTGTGGACACCACGAACGACCAGTACAGCGGGAACATCGACGCGCCGAGCACGCCGATCAGCAGGGCGTACACCCAGGCGCCCGGCCGCCGCCGGGCCGTCACGCCGACCTCACGAACCGGCGCACGAGCCGGTAGTTCACCAGCGCGAACAGCACGCAGACGACGAACAGCACCCAGGTCAGCGCGGCCGCGTAACCGGCGTCGAAGTGCGTGAACCCCTTCTCGTACAAGTACATCGTCACGGTCTGGAACTGGCGGTCGTTGCCGCCGGTCCCGCCCGAGCCGCCCGCGTCGAACAGCTGCGGTTCGGCGAACAGCTGCAGGCCGTTGACGGTGCCGGCGATGGCCGTGAAGGCGAGCGCGGGCCGGATGCCCGGGACGGTGATCGACCAGAACGTGCGCCACCGCGACGCGCCGTCGAGCGCGGCGGCCTCGTACAGGTCCGCCGGCACGGCCTGCATCGCCGACAGGTAGATCAGCGCGTTGTAGCCGGTCCAGCGCCAGAGCACCATCGACGCCACCGCGACGTGCGACGACCAGGTGCTCGCCTGCCAGTTGACCGGCGCGACGCCGAACCAGCCGAGGACCTCGTTGACGACGCCGTAGTCGCGGCTGAACAGCTGCCCGAACACGAGCCCGACGGCGACCACCGATACGACGTTCGGCAGCAGGATCCCGGTGCGCCACCAGGTCGCGGCCCGCAGCGGCCGGTCGAGCAGCGCGGCGATCCCCAGCGCCAGCAGGAACTCCGGGACGGCGGCGAGCACGAAGATGCCGACCGTGTTGGCCAGCGCGTTGTAGAACCGCGGGTCGGTGAGCAGGTCGCCGTAGTTGGCGAGCCCGCGGTAGCCCTGGTCGCCGTCGAGCAGGTTCCAGTCGTGCAGCGACACCCAGATCGTGTAGAGCAGCGGGAACGCGCCGAAGACGACGAACAGCCCGAAGAAGGGCGCGATGAGCAGCAACGGCGTGACCTTGCGGTCGAAACGGGCGAGCCGGTGCTGCACGCGGAGCTACTTCAGGGCTGCTTGAGCCTGCTGGACGGCGTCCGCCCAGGCCTGGTCGACGTTCTCGGTCTTGTCCTCGATCCGCCCGAGCGCGCGGCCGAACTCCGGCCGGACGTCGGCGTCGTGCAGGCCCCGGTAGTTGGGCCGCAGGGAGTCGGCCGACGCGGCGAAGATCTTCCCGATCGGCGCGTCCCCGAAGTACGGGTCGGTGTGCGCGACGACCTGCGGGTCCTTGTAGACGGCCGGCTCGCTGGGCAGGATGCCGTCGGAGAGGAACAGCTTCTTCTGCTGCTCCGGCGCCGTCAGCCAGCGGGCCAGGTCGTACGCCTCTTTCGGGTGCTCGCTCTGCTTCGGGACGGTCAGGAACGAACCGCCCTGGTTGCCGCTGGCGCCGGGCACGGTGGTGACGTCCCACTTGCCGCTGTTGGCGTCGCCGCCGGACTGCTTGATCTGGCTGAGCATCCACGCGGGACACGCGATCGTGGCGAACGAGCCCTGCTTGATGGCCACGTTCCAGGCCTGCGTGAAGGTGGTCGCGGCCGCCGTCTGGCCCTTCTCGGCGATCCCGCCGGAGAGGTAGAAGGCGTTGCGCACGGTCGGGTTCGTGCCGCCGATGTAGGAATCGTCCTTCGCCGCGAAGTAGTTCTCGGGCGACTGGTTCAGCATCGCCGTGTAGACGGTGCCCGCGGAGTCCGCGAACTTGACGTCCGGTGTCTTTTCGGTGAACCGCTGGGCCGTGGCGGCGTAGGCGTTCCAGTCGGGGATCAGCCTCGCGACGGCGTCACGGTCGGTCGGCAGGCCGGCCGCCTGGAACAGGTCGCGCCGGTAGCAGAGGGCGAGGCTGCCCATGTCCGTACCGAGGCCCAGGACGAAATCGCCGTCGGTGCCCTGCGCCCACTTCCACGGCGCCCACTGGCTCTGCAGGTCCCGCGCGCCGAACTGGGCGAGGTCGGCGAACTTGTCCTTCGCCTTCCGGTACTGCGGGATGTACTGCTCTTCGATCGCGACGACGTCGGCCGCGCCGTGGCCGGTGGCGAGCTGGGTCGCCAGGCCCTTGTGGTGGGTGTCGAAGTCGGTGACGCGGTTCTGCACCTCGACGTCCGGGTGCAGCTTCTCGTACTCCGCGATCAGCGGCGCGTACCCGAACTCACCGAAGGTCGCGATGGTGAGCTTGGTCTTGCCCCCGGCGTCGCTCGGACTGCAGGCGGCGAGCAGGGCCAGCGCGGCAGCCGCCGCGGCGGTCCGGCGGACGATCGTTCCCACGTGCGTGAGCTTCCCTCAGATCACACCCGCGCGCACGGCGTACGCGACCGCGTGCGGCCGGTTGCGCAAGTTGAGCCGGTTGGTCATGGCGTAGATGACGTTCTTCACGGTCCGCTCGGAGTAGCACAGCTTGCCCGCGATCTCGGCAGTGTCCCAGCCTTCCGCCATCAAGCGAAGCACATCCACCTCGCGCGGCGTCAGCGACGCCCCGGCGCCCTCGTGGGCCAGGGCCTCGACCTGGTCGCGCAGCGACGCCGTCCGGCCCCGCGCGGCGGCGAGCACGCTGTCGGTGAGCCGGTCGAGCGCGGTCCGCGGCAGCACGGCGGAGACGTGGCAGTCGGCGAGCAGGCTCAGGTGCGCCGGGTCGACGTGCCCGGCCACCAGCACGATCGCGGCGGGCGACTCCGCGGACGCGGCCCGCAGGGCGGCGATGACGTCGCGGTCGACCTGGTTCGCGGCGAACACGAGCACGGCGGCCTCGCCACGGCGGGCTCGCGGGACGACCAGCAGTTCGGGACGGGACCGCAGGTGGTTGATCAACCCGGTGAGGGCGATCGGGTCGGACGCCCATGCCGCCACGCGCACCTGGTCCATCGTGCCTCCTGGTAACCGTCATCGATTTTCCTGACGCCGCCCAGTCTGGTGAGACCGCCTTCACGAATTCTCTAACGCCGGTGATCGCCTTCTTCACGGTCCTCTTCACACGGTGAAGCCGGGGCGTCGACTACCGTCGTGGGGCCCGCCGACGAGTGAAGGGACCGATGAACCGCCGAAGTCTGGCCGCCCTGGGGGTGGCCGTGTGCATCGTGGCCGTGAGTCTGCTGGTCATCGGCCTGCAGCCGCGGACCGTGTCCGGTTTGGCGCTCCCGCGGACGCCTCTTCCCACCACCCCGCCCGTCCCCGCGGGCACTCCCGCACCCGCGCCGACCTCGAGTCTCTCGCGTCCCGGCGACTGCGCGTCGCTGGTGAACGGCCTCGATGTCCGCCGGCAGGTCGCGCAGCTGGTCGTCGTCGGCGTGACCGGGGACAACCCGGCTTCGACGGTGTCGCTGGTGCGCGACAACCAGGTCGGCGGGATCTTCATCGGTGGTAACGCAACAGCGTTGTTGAAAGATCACTCACTCGACGCCGTGCAGGGCGTCGCGAAGATCCCGGTGGGCGTTTCGGTCGACGAAGAGGGCGGCCGCGTCCAGCGCATCGACGATCTGGACGGCGACATGCCGTCGGCGCGCGAGCTGGCGAAGACGAAGACGCCGGACCAGGTGCGCGGCATCGCCGCCGACCGTGGCCGGCAGCTCAAGGCCCGCGGGGTCACGGTGGACTTCGCGCCCGACACCGACGTCACCGACGCCCCGGACGACGACGTCATCGGCGACCGGTCCTTCAGCCCCGACCCGGCCCGCGTGAAGACGTACGCCACGGCGTTCGCGGCGGGCCTGCGCGACGCGGGTGTCCAGCCGGTGCTGAAGCACTTCCCCGGCCACGGCCACGGATCGGGTGACTCGCACAAGGGCACGGTCGTCACGCCGCCGCTCGCGCAGCTGCGCGCGGTCGACCTCGCGCCCTACCGGAACATCGCCGACTACGGCCCGGTCGCCGTGATGGTCGGCCACCTCGACGTGCCGGACTTGACGAACGGCGTCCCAGCGTCACTTTCGCCGGCGGCGTACCAGCTGCTGCGCGGCGAATTCCGCTTCACCGGGCCGATCCTGACCGACGACCTCGGCGCGATGAAGGCGATCACGGCGCAGTATTCGCTGCCGGACGCCGTCCTGAAGGCCCTGGAAGCGGGCGCGGACCAGGCGTTGTGGTCGTCCGGCGGCCGGATCGGCGAAGTGCTGGACCGGCTGGAGAAGGCCGTCGCCTCGGGCGAGCTGCCGAAGACGCGCGTCCAGCAGTCGGTGACGCGGGTGCTGCGCGGCAAAGGTGTCTGCGGCTGAGCCGGAACCTCCCTAGACTCCTTCGCGGCACCTACAGCAAGGAGTGACATGTCCGATCCCGGCGGTACTTTCCTTCTCGGCGGCGAACTGTCCGTGTCCCGGATGGGCTACGGCGCGATGCAGCTGGCCGGCCCCGGCGTGTGGGGACCGCCGAAGGACCACGACACCGCGGTCGCCGTGCTGCGCGAGGCCGTCGAAGCGGGTGTCACGCACATCGACACCAGCGACTACTACGGTCCGCACACCGTGAACGCCGTGATCAAGGAAGCCCTGCACCCGTACCCCGAAGACGTCCACCTGGTCACGAAGGTCGGGGCGCGGCGCAGCGAGGACAAGGGGTGGCCGGCCGCGCTGTCGGCCGACGAGCTCACCCAGGCGGTGCACGACAACCTGCGGAACCTGGGCCTCGACGCGCTCGACGTCGTCAACCTGCGGCTGAGCGACGCGACCGGCGGCTACCCGGTCGCGATGTCGCTCGCCGAGCCGTTCGGGGTGCTCGCGGGCCTGCGGGAGAAGGGCCTGATCCGGCACCTCGGCGTCAGCCACGTGACCGCCGAGCAGCTCGACGAGGCCAACGCGATCGCGCCGGTCGTCTGCGTCCAGAACCAGTACAACCTGGCGCACCGCGAAAACGACCCGCTCGTCGACAAGTGCGCGGCCGAGGGGATCGCCTTCGTGCCGTACTTCCCGCTCGGCGGCTTCAGCCCGCTGCAGTCGGGGCTGCTCGACGACTGCGCCGAGCGTCTGGGCGTGACGCCGATGCAGGTCGCGCTCGCGTGGCTGCTGCAGCGGTCGCCGTCGATGCTGCTCATCCCGGGCACGTCCTCGCCGGAGCACCTGCGCCAGAACCTCGCGGCCGCGGACCTGGAGCTGCCGGCGGACGTGCTCGCCGACCTCGACCGGATCGGAGCCGTCTGATGGCCGAATGGGGCGATCTGGTCGCGTACATCAGGCAGGCCTACCGGGTGGTGCGCGACGAGCCCGACGAGATCCGCATCCGGCTGATCTTCGGCGACGAGCCGGACACCGAGAACCGCGCCCAGATCATGGTGATCGCCCGGGAGGTCCTGGACCAGCGCGAGGACTGGGTGCAGATCGCGACGCCGTTCGCCCGGCACGACGAGGTCGACCTCCTGTCGGTGCTGACCGAGGTCGGCGAGTCGACCATCGTCGGCGGGGTCGCGGTGATGGGCGACCACATCGTGCTGCGGCACTCGCTGCCCCTGATCAACCTGGACATCAACGAGTTCATCGATCCCCTGGAACTCGTCGCGGGCGCGGCCGAGCTGCTGGAACAGCAGTTCACCGGACGCGACGACTACTGAGCTTTCGGGGGCGCGAGCCCCGGACGTCACCGAGCATCGGGGCCTCAAGGCCGCCGCACCCCGCTGACCCGCACTTCCGAGGTCCGTGAATGGCACATCGAGGGACTCTGAGTCCCTCGATGTGCCATTCACGGCTTTGAGCCGCGGGCGTGCGTCAGGCGGGTTTGCGGGCCAGCACTCGTCCCTGCGGTACTCGCGCCGACGGGTTGCGCAGCACCGTCGTCAGGATCTCGAACCCCGCGTCGCGAAGCAGGTCGCAGACCCCGTCCACCGGGAGCCAGTAGATGTCCAGCGAAAACCCCTCGTGCCCGTACCCGTCCGTCCGGTGGTGACGCCGGTCGCCGACGTGGAAGCCCAGCTGCAGGTGACCGCCCGGGCGCACCACCCGGAACAGCTCCGACGCCACCGCCGGGAGCCGCGCGGGCGGGGTGTGGATGATCGAATACCACGCCACCGCACCGGAAAGACCATCGTCCGGGAGATCGAGGTCCAGCAGCGAGCCCTCGGAAAACCGCAGTTCAGGGTAGTCGCGGCGGGCGACCGCGAGCATCTCCGGCGTCAGGTCGATGCCGGCGACGTCGAGGCCGAGCGACGCCAGGTAGGCCGTCACCAGGCCCGTGCCGCAGCCGAGGTCGGCGACCGGGCCGTCGCGGACCAGGTCGGCGAACGCCGCCAGCAGCGCGCGGTCCTCGACGTCTTCGCGAATCGGTGGGACGAAGCTGCCGTAGCTCTCGGCGACCACGGCGTAGGTGGCCCGGGTCGGGCTCAGGAACAGGTCATCGGTCACGCCCGGCAACCTAGCGGCGGGCACCGACGGTTTCCGGCGGAAGTCCTAAGTGGACTTTCCGAGGCTGTCCAGCATGATGCGGACGGACTCGAACTCCCGGACCTCCTGGCGGCAGTCGGAGCACGACGCCAGGTGCCGCTCGACCCGCGCCGTTTCGGCGTCGTCGAGCAACCCGAGGCTGTAGGCCCCGAGGTCGGTCCGGTCGTACCGGCCCATCGATCGTGTCTCCGTTTCCGCGCCCCGCCGAGGGACACCCGCACCCCACCGGACGTCTCCAGCGTCCTGGGACGTACGGCCGATCGGGCAAGTTCCCCCGATTTCCACCCGATCGGCCGACAACTGCGGTCGGAGTTCCGCCCATGTGAGTGACACTCATCGTCACGGATTTCACTTGCCCGAACACGGAAAGCTTTCTCGCGGCCAATTTCGCCGTTCGGCGTCATGGCTTCCGGGCTCGGCCGTCGAACCCGCGTCAGGTCGGCATTTTCCGGCCTCGACCTGGGTAACAAGCGAGCCGAAACGAGGAGAGCGATGACCGTACGAAGCCACCGGGCGGACAACGTCGTCGACGAGGTCGGGGTGTGGCTGACCGGGGAGTTCGGCGCCCGGCTCCCGGTCACGGAGATCGACCGCGTGGTCGAGGTGACGCGGATCGACCTCGAGAGCAGCATCGCGCCGGAAGAGCTCGGCGAGATGCTCCACCGGCTGGGCCGCGCCCGGCTGCTGCGGCTCGTGCAACCCGCCAAGGTGCGGATCCCGCAAGCGCGCTGACCCCGTGGCCTACGGCGCCGGGACGACGTGGACGACCACCGCCGTCGCGTTGTCCCGGCCGCCCGCCGCCTCGGCGACGGCCAGCAGCCGCCGGACCTGTTCGGCCGGCTCGCCCCGCCGGCCGAGGATCTCGTGGATCCGCTCGTAGGGCACCTGCTCGGCGACGCCGTCACTGCACAGCAGCAGCACGTCGCCCGGGCGCAGCGCGAGGCTGAGCACGTCCGGCTCCGGACGCGCGGGGTGGCCGATGTAGCGCGTCAGCTGGTACCGCGCGGCCGACGCCTGGGGCGAGTCGAACGCGTACCAGCCGTTGACCGCGCCGAGCCAGGCCATCGCGTGGTCGGTGGTGAGCAGCTCCAGCAGGCCGTCGCGCAGCCGGTAGGCCCGCGAGTCGCCGATCTGGACGAGCCAGTACCCGCCGCCGGGCTCCACGAGCGCGGTGAGCGTGCACCCGGCCAGGCCGCCGATCCGCCGGCCGGACTCGCCGACCTCCCGCTGCGCCGCGGCGACCGCTTCCCGCAACGAGTCCGGGGAACCGCCCGCCCGCGCGACGAAGACGTCGACCGCGGTCCGTCCGGCCAGCCGGCTGCCTTCGCCGTCACCCATGCCGTCGGCGACCACCGCGAGCAACGGATCTTCGGTCAGGTGCACGACATCGAAGTTCGCGGAGTAGCGCTGCCCCACTTCGCTGCCTGCCGCGGCGCGCGTGACATGTCCGGCCATGGGCGCATCATGCCAGGGGCGTTCGCGCACACCCGTTGCCCGCGTGGCCAGGCTTCTTGACTGGACTAGACCAATCTGCTCTAGTGACTGGTGTCACGTTCTTCCCGGCCGGATGAGCACCCCCTCTTCGACACCCGGACGCCTCCCCCCGTCCGGACCCTGTCGTGGCCGAAGGAGTGAGCGAGCCTTGAGAAGACGTCTTGTCGCGGTGATTTCGGCCTTTGCGGCCGCAGCCGCGCTCGTGCTCGGTGTCCCCGCGTTGTCCACCGCCGCCCCGCAGGCCGCCGCCGCGGCGTGCAGCGGGCCCAACTGGGTCGCCGGCCAGTGGTACGACGTCGGCGCGGTCGTCAAGTACACCAACGGCAGTTACTACCGCGCCAAGAACGCGAATCCGGGTTACGACCCGATCATCAGCACCTGGTACTGGGAGCCCTACAGCTGTGACGGCGGTGGCGGCGGCACGACCTGCAACGCACCCAACTGGGTCGCCGGGCAGTGGTACGACGTCGGCGCGATCGTCAGGTACACCAACGGCGGCTACTACCGCGCCAAGAACGCGAATCCGGGTTACGACCCGATCATCAGCACCTGGTACTGGGAGCCCTACAGCTGCGACGGCGGCGGCACGAACCCCGGCAACCCGGGCTCGTTCGTCGTCAGCGAAGCGCAGTTCAACCAGATCTTCCCGGGCCGCAACGGCTTCTACTCCTACAGCGGCCTGACCGCGGCGCTGTCCGCCTACCCCGGCTTCGCGAACACGGGCAGTGACACGGTGAAGAAGCAGGAGGCGGCCGCGTTCCTCGCGAACGTCGACCACGAGACCGGCGGCCTCGTCTACATCGTCGAACAGAACACGGCCAACTACCCGCACTACTGCGACTACAGCCAGTCCTACGGCTGCCCGGCCGGCCAGGCCGCGTACTACGGCCGCGGCCCGATCCAGCTGAGCTGGAACTTCAACTACAAGGCCGCGGGTGACGCGCTCGGCATCGACCTGCTCGGCAACCCCTGGCAGGTCGAGCAGAACTCGGCCGTCGCGTGGAAGACCGGCCTCTGGTACTGGAACACCCAGACCGGCCCGGGCTCGATGACGCCGCACAACGCGATCGTCAACGGCCGCGGCTTCGGCGAGACGATCCGCAGCATCAACGGCTCGATCGAATGCAACGGCGGCAACCCCGCCCAGGTCGAAAGCCGCGTCTCCAAGTACCGCTCGATCAGTTCGGTCCTCGGCGTCGACCCCGGCGCCAACCTCTACTGCTGAACCCCGGTCGTGAGTGTTCAGGGCGGTTAGAACCGCCCTGAACACTCACGACCTCACGCTGGGAGTCTCAGGCCGTCCGCCACAACGCGGGGACGTTCGGGGGCTCCCAGCCCGGCTGGGCCGTGTGCCCCTGTAAGCACACGTAGTCCCGGCCGCCGTAGGTGACGCGGGCGCCGGCCGCGTAGTTCGTGCCGGCCGCCCAGGTGGTGCCGCCGGGCGGCGTCGAAGTTGTCGAAGCCGGTGGCGGTGTGCCGGTGGTGGTCGGCGTCTGCGGCACGTTCAGCACGAAGTCGAACGCCGCTTCCTTCGCGCTCCCGTTGTCCCGCACGGTCATCAGCAGCCGCGCGTCGAAGATCGAGTCGGTGTTGTTGCGCGGCTCGTTCGGGAAGTACAGCTGCGTGGTCAGGATCGGCCGGCCCGGCGCCTGCACCTTCACGTGGATGTGCCGGGTGCGGCCCGGGTAGAGGCCCGGGACGATCGTCGACAGCGTGAACGCGCCCCGGGCGTCGGTGTACTGGTGGCCGCGGAAGGTGAAACCGGTGTTGTCGTACGCGCCGTTGACGTCCGCCTGCCAGAAGTCCAGCAGCGCGCGGTTCACCGGCAGGCACGCGAGCCCGAAGACGTAGCCCGTCACGGTCAGCCGCGTGCCCTGCGTGCCGGGCGTGACGAGCGACGTCCGCTCCGGCGAGTTCGGCTTGAAGTACGGGCCTTCGATCTGTTCGGGCGTCGGATCGTCGTCGTCGTGGCACGACGGCGTCAGCTCCGGGGCCTGGCTGCCCGCCGCGGCGGTGCGGGCCAGCGCGGGACCGCCGATCAGCGCGACGGGCGCCGCGACACCGGCGGCCAACGCGGCCCGCAGCAGCGTCTTGCGGCTCAGCTTGGTCTCTTCGTCCATGCCCTCGACGGTAAGGAGCGCACCCGCTCCCCGGCGATGGACCGGAGCGGTCAGTCGTGGTGCTTCTCGCCGGTGCGGCGGAAGTCGCCGGGGCTCAGCCCGGTCTCGCGCCGGAAGAACCGGCAGAAGTACGCCGGATCGGCGAAGCCGACGCGGCTGGCGACCTGCCGGACCGTGAGATCCGTCCGGAGCAGGAAGCGCTTGGCCTCCCGGATCCGCGCCTCCCGCACCAGCTGCGCGGCCGTGCGGCCGGTCGCGGCCTTGACCGCCTCGGTGAGGTGCTCCGGGGTGACGCCGATGCGTTCGGCGTGCGCGTGCACCGACCACAGCCCCAGGTCCGGACGTCCGGTGAGCCGGGCGAACTCCGCCGCCACCGCCCCGGTCCGGGCGGGCGGCGCGGCGGGCGTCCCCGGCAGCCGTCCCACGCGCACGACCAGGACGTGCAGCAGGGCCCGCAGGACCGAGTCCTCGCCGCGGCGGTGTTCCGCCTCCAGTTCGGTGATGAGGCGCGTGACGTCGGCGTCGGCGCGGGCGTCGAGCTCCGGCCACGGCCGTTCGCCCAGGCGTCGCAGCAGTTCGCGGTCGCCCGGGTAGTCGAGCAGGAAGTCGTCGGTGAACAGGACGACGTGCCCGGTCAGGTTCCGGGCCCCGGCCCAGTGGTGCACCTGGCCCGCGGCGATGACGCCGAAGTGCGGCGGCCGCAACGGCCAGCGGGCCAGGTCGACGACGTGCGCGCCGGTGCCGCCGGTGACGTGGACGAGCTCGTGGAAGGTGTGCCGGTGCGGGAACTCCGCGCGCGAGAGCGGCCCGATCGTGTCGAACGTCCCGACGGCGAACGGCACCGCGTGCGGCGCGGGCAGCTCCAGCCGGTGCATCGGCAGCTCTCCCGCCCGCGGCGGACGGCCGGGCGTCCCGGGCGGAACGGTCGTACCACGCATGGTCTCGTCCCTTCGCCTGTCGGCGGAAAAGTCTAGACCACTGTGTGCACGGTTCGCCGGTTTCGCCCCGAACGTCGCAATCCGTTCGTCGCACGCCGGAACGGGGCCGATCCACTGTGGACCGGCCCCGTTCGGGGTTCAGCTCAGATCAGTTCACGCACGGCTGCGGCGACGGTTCACCAGCAGCATCAACGCGCCGCCACCGAGCAGCAGGCCGCCGACGGTGAACGGCACGGCCGCGTCGACACCGGTGTTGGCCAGGTCGCCGCCACCGCCGGGGGAACCGGCCGGGGTGGTCGGGGCCGGGCTGGTCGCCGGGGCGCCCGCCTCGGTCCAGCTGGCGGCCGCGTTCGCGGTCACCTCGGTCTTCTCCGAGTCGGCGACGATCAGCGACTGGGCCGGCTGGCGCGCGTAGTTCTCGGAGACGAACAGACGGCCCGTGTCCAGCTCGCCGCTGGCCTTGAGCTCGAAGGCGCCCTTGCCCGGCTTGGTGCCGGCCGGGACGTCGACGTAGAGCTTGGTGCCGTCCTTGACGTCCGAAGCCTTCAGCTCCTTGCCGTCGGCGTCGGTGATCTTGACGCCGTCGGGCAGCTGGCTGGTCAGCGCGGTGATGTCCCCGGAGGTCGCGACCGAGAACGGGCCGATCTTGCTGCCCGCGGTGCCCTCGGTCTTGTCCGCGGCGACGTTCAGGGTCGGCTTCGGCTGCGCGGCGAGGCCCTTGTTCTGGTCACCGGTCAGGTAGCCGTACAGCGCGGCGACGTCGGCGTTGGCGTCGGCCGAGTTCTCCTCCGCCAGCGGCTTGGTGGCGTCGAGGTTCACGCCGTCGCTGAAGTGCCAGACCGCCGCCTGCGTCGCGGCGATGGCCTCGCGCTCGGAGACGCCGCCGTGGACCGTGACGCCCGCCTTGCCCAGCGCGCTGCCGAGGGCGTCGAGGCCGGCGCCCGGGTAGCCGTGGTGCAGCACCCAGTTGATCTTCGCGCTGTTCTCCTGGAACGGGCCCTTCGCGGGGTACTTGTTCCAGGGGCGCTCGACCATGTCGACGTCGGTGCGCAGGCCGACGGTGATCTGCACGCAGTAGAGCTTGAGGGTGCTGCCGTTGGAGAGCTTCATCGAGAACAGCTCGGCGATGTAGTCGCCGCCCTTCCCGAGGTTGAGCCGGTAACCGACGGTGCCACCGTTCCCGTCGACCTTGCCGTGGGCGGCACCGTCGTCGGCGAGAGCCGCCGGAGCACCGACCATGACCGCGGCGGCCGCGGCGAGAGCCGCGATCCCGCCACGTACGAGAGCTGACCTGACCTGCATAAATCTCCTATCAGAGCCCGAACCACGACGTGGGGGGCCGCGTGAGACCAAGCCCCGATCACAACGGCCACCGATTCGAGTGAGTTATCACCCGGTCAAGCGACACCGGAGCATACATGGACCTCACAAGGGCTACTTCCGGTGTCCCCGTTAACTCGAATGTGTTGCCCGGAAGGGCATGAAGAAGCCAGAAAAGTGCAGAATGCGACTCCGGAAACGCCGTTTTACGAAGCGCGCATACCGGGCAAACAGGATCGGCATCCGACCACTGTGGACGGTATGGCACCCGGTGGCCGGCGTGGGAGAAACGGCCGGAACCGTTGGCACCACCCGGGGGACCGCGCTCGCTCGCGATGACGATCGACACGCCGTTCGACGGTCGGAACCGGGCCCGGCGGCCAGACTGGCTCCGGCCATATGGCCTTCTTCGCGGCCCCGACCTCGGCGGTCGCCTGGTCGAGCGCGGACGGCGACGCGGGCTTCGGCAGTTCCACGAGCTTGGCGACGAGGTGCGGCAGGACGACGTGGTTCGCCTGCGCCGGCTGCACGGCCTGGCGCTTCACGGCCGGCCGCTGAGCAAGCTTCTTGGGGGAACCCCGACTTGGCCGCGGCATGCTTGGCCGGCGTGTGCTTGCCGGAGCGTGCCTCGCGAGCGTGTGCTTTGCGGGCTGGGCGACCTTCTGGGCGGCCGGCGCCGCGAGGGGCGCGACCTTGACCGGCGCGACGGTGGGCCGCCCGGTGGCCGCGGCGACCGGCGTCACGTCGTTGACGGCGAAGGCCCCGGCGGCGGTCGCCCCGACCGCGGCGGTGGCGAGCCCGGCGACGACGTACACGGCCGCGCGGCCCACCTTGCTGGATGTTGTCATGCCGCTCTCCCCGTACGGATGACCTCGCGGAATGCGGGTCTCCGTGCAGCGCGGGCGGGGAGTACACCCGGCGTACATCGGGGTTTCAGGCGCGCCGGAGCCCGTCGACGAGCACGGCGACCATGCGCTGGTTGAACTCGATGCCCTCGCCGCGCACCGGCTGGCACAAGAGGGCGATGGCGTGCATCAGGTCCTTCGCGCTGACGTCGGCGCGGGTCCCGCCGGTCGCGACGGCGGCGTCGAGCAGCGCGCCGAGCACGGGTTCGAGCCGTTGCATGAAGTACCCGGGCAGGCCGTCGAAGGCCGGATCCCCCGAGTGCAGGGCCGTCGCGAGGCCGCGTTTGGTCCCGACGAACGCGGTGTACCGGCGAAGCCACTCCGCGAGCGCCACCTCGGGTTCATGCTCGGCACTGAGCGCAGGCCCGGCGGCGGCGCAGGTGTCGATCCCCCGGTGCAGCACGGCCACGACGAGGTCGGCGCGCTGCGGGAAGTGCCGGTAGAGCGTCCCGACACCGACCCCGGCCAGGTCGGTGATCTCCTTCGCGGGAGCGTCCACACCCGAGGTGGCGAAGACGTTTTTGGCGGCTTCGAGCAGGGCGTCGACGTTGCGCTGGGCATCGGCGCGCAGCTTGCGCGGTTGCATAAACGGAAAGCCTTTCCGTATAGTAGCGGAAGAGCTTTCCGCTTACGTCCCGAGACTACCCCCAGGAGCCACCTCCCATGCAGTACCGCACCCTCGGCCGCACCGGCATCAAGGTCAGCCCGTACGCGCTCGGCACCCTGATGTTCGCGACGTCCATCGGCAACCCCGACCCCGAGGACTCGATCCGCGTCATCCACAAGGCCCTGGACGCCGGCATCAACTTCGTCGACACGGCCGACGCCTACGGCGACGTCGAAGACGTGGTGGGCAAGGCCCTCAAGGGCCGCCGCGACAACGTGGTCCTGGCCACGAAGTTCAGCCGCCCGACCGGCGAAGACCCCAACCACCAGGGCACCTCACGACGCTGGATCATGACCGCGGTCGAGAACTCGTTGCGCCGCTTGCAGACCGACCACATCGACCTGTACCAGATCCACCGCCCGGACCCGTCGACGGACATCGAGGAAACGCTCTCGGCGCTGAACGACCTGATCCACAGCGGCAAGGTCCGCGCGATCGGCACGTCGGCGATGCCGGTATCGGACATCGTCGAAGCCCAGTGGGCCGCCTCCCGCCGAGGCTTCGAGCGTTTCCACACGGAGCAGCCGCCGTACTCGATCCTGAGCCGGGGCATCGAGCGCGAAGTCCTCCCGACAGCGCAACGCCACGGAATGGGCACGCTGGTCTGGGGCCCCCTGGGCCAAGGAATGCTCACGGGCCGAGTCCGCCGAGACGGCGCGAACGACCTCCGCCGCGCGGGCATGCTGAAGCACCTGAACGACTCGCACCGCATCGAGGTGGTGGAGCAGCTGATCCCCTTGGCAGCCTCGGCGGGCATGCCGCTGACCCACCTGGCGATGGCGTTCGCGATCTCCCACCCGGGCGTGACAAGCGCGATCATCGGCCCGCGCACAATGGCCCACCTGGACGACCTCCTGGCCGGACTGGAGATCACCCTGTCGGACGAGGTACTGGACCGGATCGACGAGATAGTCCCGCCGGGCACGAACGTGAGCGCGCTGGACCAGGACTTCGTACCGCAGGCATTGCGGGAGGTCCCCCTCCGCCGCCGCCCGATGAGCGAACGCTCGGCAGCCTGACCGTTCTACCTACGGCTCTCCTCCGGCCAGGACGCGCGACTCTGGAAGTACTGCGACGCCTCGGGTGTCTCGTTGAACTCGAGGATGTTTCCGAGCTTCTCGGCCAGAACCGCGCGAATCTCTTGCGGCGTGATGAAGAAGAACTCCCGTCGCAGGTTGACCTGGTTCAGCCGGCGATCAGCGAACATCTTGTGCAGCTCGTTCTCGAGCGCGATCGCGTCCTCCGAGAAGTGCAGCAGGTGAGTGTCGAAGGGGAACGGAACCGACGCGTCACCGAGTTCCAGGATGCGGTCCCGAGGTTCGAGGCGCCGGGTCATCCCGATCTTCACGACGCTCTCACCGAACGCACCGATGTTGCTGATGACGTATACATACCCAGCCCGGATGTTGGCGATGCGATAGTCGTTCTGCGCTATCGCGTCGTCGATGGCGGTCAATCGCTCGCGCAGCTCCTCAGCTTGCTCTTGCTTGCCCTGCTCGGCAAGTTTCGCCAGGGCGTTGGCGTAGTGGTCGCGTTCCTTCTCCAACCGGTCGCGTTCGGATTGGAGTTCCGCTTCCGCACGTTTCTCTTCCCTCAGACGTTCGCGCTCAGCCCTGGCCGCTTCGCGTTCCTCCTGCACCTTGAAGTGGTAGTCACCAGTCAGTTCGATCTCGCGAAGCCGAAGCAGGTGGTACTCGGGAGCGACGCGCATCTCCATCATCTTGCCGAGCTTCACGATCGACTCGACCGATCTGTCGAGGCGCTGCTTGGCCGAGGCCACCGTGCCGGCGCGAACGGATCGGACACAGTTGTCGGCCTCGGCGTTGTACGCCCGCAACATGAGCTTCGAAAAGTCGGCCGTCATCTTCCGGCCCTGCGCCAGCGAGTTGTTGTAGGCGAACCGGTCAGCGGCGAGGATCGCGACGCCGTTCTTGACGAACTCCTTCACCTCTTGCCGAATCGCGGCCAGTGCCTCCTTGAGCTGTTCGGCGTTCTCGAGAGGGTGGTGGTACTCGTAGATCCCGACCTGCTGGAGCAGGATCGCATCGTTGAGCTCGACCAGCTGACTTCTTGCCTGGTCGAGCTGTTCGCGGACGGCTTCGAGCTCCTGGCGGACCGACGCGGACGGTTCCTCTTGCAGATCGAGGTCACGCGGCGGCTCGACGACGTCAGGCCGCGGAGTCGCGGCAACCGGAGGAGCTTCCACCGGCGAGTCCGCGGCGGGCTGGTCCTCTTGATCGACCGAAGCGTCGGCCACCCAGAACTCCCAGCCCGGAGGCGCCGGCGGCCAGGACGGGTGCGGCTGCCACCCCTGAGGCGGCACCCAGCCAGGCTGCGGAGGTGGCCATCCCGGCGGCGGAACGAATCGGAGACCGTTCACCTTGTCGCCCCGCTGGTGAAGGCGCTCATCCACGAACACCTTTCTTGTCGTCGATCGGAGTCAATCGATGCGGCGTCTTCGACACGACAGCGCGAAGGTGTTTCAGCGTTTCGGACGGAGTAATCCGGGACAAGTCGATCTGCAGGAAGTCTTCACGGCTCACCGCCAGTGCGACGAGCCGAACGAACACGTCCCTGCCGACGGCGGGATCGACGTGGTTGACGCCGCCGACCAAGGAGATGCTGTCGATCTTCCCCGCACGGTCCGACTCCCACACCTCGTGGAGCGTTCGCAAGGTCATGTTGTTGAGCAGGTTGACGTACCTGGTCGTCACGTCTTTTTGCGTCAACGTCGTTTCCGCGATCTCGTCACTGGCGCGCACGTAGCGGAACACTTTGGTCTTCGGGATCACCTCAGGCGACGGGAACACCACCGTGATGGACAGTTCGCGCAAGTCCGAGCTGTACGAAAAGTCGAAATCACTGTTGTCGGCGATGACGTCCGGGTAGATCGAGTTGCCGAACACGATCCCGACATACTCGTCGACCGCCTCGGGTTCGCTCTTCGCGAGCCGGTTGATCAGATCGTCGAGCCGAGCGTTTTCCACATCGACGACACGTTGCCGTTCGTCACACTCGGCGTCATACCGCCGTCGATCGTGGGCAAGTCTCCGCAATCGCTCGCCTCCACGGCTTGGTGCTGCTGCGCCGCAGCCAGCTGCCGTTGCGGAATCTGCGCGACCACGGCTCGCCAAGCAGCGTGCGCTTGCCCGAACTGAGCCTGTGCGGCAGCGGTCGCAGCGGCGTGCTTCTTCTTGGCGAAGACCGCCGAGATACCGGCCGGCGCCGCAGGCGGCTGAAAGTAGGGCTCCGGAGGAGCAACGATCGGCGCAGGCGCAGGCGCCGCCGTTGTGTACACCGAATGGAAAGGCGGATGTTCAGCGACCCGGCGAAGGTTTTCCAGATCGACGTAATCATCGACAGCCAGTGTCGACTCGAGAATGCTGTCGATAGCGGCCAGCTCTTCCCGCAGATCCGCGTTGAGCGACTCGACCTTCGTCTGCTGGGCTTCGACGTGGAGGCGCTTCGCCTCACGTTCCGCCTGGGCCGCCGCCTGCACATCCGCGCGCGCCATACGCTCGCGTGCCATAGCGGCGGCAGCCTGAGCGCGATGCATTTCCCGTTCGAGACGCACCCGTTCCCGCTCGGCGGCTGCCACCTGCCGCGCCCGCTCCTTCTGCGCCTTGGCCGCCTGATACTGCATCTCGGCGAAAAACCCTCGGCGACGCCCCATCGATGTGCCCTCCGACCTCAGCGCAGTCCCCAGTTCCCCTGGGTATCGCTGAGACGACGGAAATGTTTCACCCGTGCACAACTCCGCACACGAGCGAGTGAACCGGGTGCACTGGACTCACCAGACAGATCGGAAATACGCCGAGAGCCCGCAGCGAGACCAGACCGGCTGATCCACATACCTGGGCGCCAATCGTTACCCATTCGTGCCCCCGACGGGGTTCGAACCCGCACTGGGTCGATTTTAAGTCGACTGCCTCTGCCAGTTGGGCTACGGGGGCACCGTGCATTCTAGGTGATGAGCACTCGCGCCTGCCTCGGACGTCAGATCGAGACAGTCAGCTTCCACGCAGCCGCTGCCAACCCGACGACAAGGGGGTGCACCGTGGAAGCGGCGCGCGCGAGCGACCTCAGCACCAGGACGACGCCTCGATCGCCGAGCCAGGCCAGCCTCGTCACCCCGTCTCCGTACAAGTAGGCGAAGTGCGGCGGTGCCCCGCCGGCGCGGCGGCGTGCGCAGCTGACCCAGTACTCGGGCAGCACCAGGAGCGCGGCTACCAGCGTCACGACGTCGCGGGCGGGCTCGATCAGGGTCTTGAGAGCGACCGGCACCGCGAACCGGACGATAAGGCAGGCCAGGGCCACGACCAGCGCCAACCCGGGCAACGCCTGAGGGAGCAGCGGCCACATCAAGCACCCCCGACAGGGCTGCCCGAGCCGTTCTGGCGGTCCTCGAAACTGAGCTGCCGCGCCGCGTCCGTGCCGGTGATCACCCGGCTGATCGAGGCCTGCATCCACTGCATCACGACCCGCACCTGATCATCGATCTGCCACCGGTCGAGTGCATCGGACTCGATGAGCCGCGTGATGAATTCGAAGACCTCCCGGCGGTGCGTGTCCCGTTCCTCGACCAGCGCACGCACTACCGGCTCCACATCCCTCGGGTTCTGGGCCAGTTGCAGGGCGAACTGGTCGAGGTCGCCGTCCTTGATGAGTTGCTTGAATGCCCCGACCTCGGCCTCCAGCCGGACGTTGCGCTCCTTCTGCTCATCCATCCGCAGACGCACG
This sequence comes from Amycolatopsis sp. NBC_00355, assembly GCF_036104975.1. Classification (GTDB taxonomy): domain Bacteria; phylum Actinomycetota; class Actinomycetes; order Mycobacteriales; family Pseudonocardiaceae; genus Amycolatopsis. The sequence continues at coordinate 5,500,014 of NZ_CP107982.1, forward strand.
AGCACGTTCGTCCAAAGTCCGAACTCCTCGGAAAGCCAGTCGTTACCGAACCGGGTGTTGGCCGCCTTCTCCGCAGTCTCCACCTCTGCGGCCGTCAAGCCCCGGCTCACCTCACGGAGTCCGGCTAGCAAGGGCGGAACGAGCGCGGGCCGGATGTCCGTGAGCCCTTCGGCGACGACTTTCTCCGGCTTCGTCACCCGCCATTGGATGTCCACCTCCGACCGGAAGACGAAAGCGTCGCCCAAACTCGGCAGTGTGATCTCCAGCGATAGCTGCCGCAGGGACAGATCCACTTCGTAGACGGAGCGGAAACCGCCCCACAAGAGCTCTCCGGCAGTCGGCTGCTTGTGCCGGCCGAAAACGACGAACCGGCCATCACCCTGGACGAAAACCCGGGCCACCCACGGCCGCACCTGTGCCCGGTTCCGCACGAAACCCAACCGGCCGACGCGCTCGTCGCTCACGATGGGCGCGTAAGCCGACGAGTCGAGAGTCCGGACCACCGGACCGCTCTGCGAACCCGAATCCGGCAAGCTCGAATCGGGCTCGCCCTGCTGCTCGGCCCGGTCGTCTTCCTTTTCCGGCTGTTCGGTTTCTTCTCGCACCTTTTCCTCGGTCATAAGACCACCCTCATTTCGGTACACGAATGGATCGCCGTGGTCAGCCGGGCCGCCACATCGGGCTCGAGCGGATCAGCCCAGTCCTTCGTCAGCCGGCCGATCAGGTAGAGCAGCCGCTGCGCGTCACTCTGCGACTCCACAAGCCGGATCATGAACCCGGCCAGGACGTCGAGCAGTACGGGATCCTGCTCCCCACAACGGATCCACCGGGCGAGGAAATGTCGAGCCAGAGCATCGCCTTCCCGATTCCGCAGAGACTGCCGGAGAAGTGCGCAGATCGGCTCGGTGAGCTGTGGGTCCTGCGAGTGCAGGGTCAAGAGCAACGGCCATTGTGCGACCCCTGAAGGAAGCGCCGGCCGGTCCTCCGTCGAGGCCATTTCGAGGCGGCGGAGTTCGAACCCGTAAAGGTTCGTCAGATGCCGCAAGCTCCGGAGAGCGAGCCGGCGAAGACTGCTCCGATCGCTATCAAGCCAACGCCGGAGACAGCCGAGTACCTCGGACACCCGGCCGAACGCCAGGAGTTTCGCCACGCTGTACCCGGAGATCCAGACGACGTCCCAGTCATCACTTTCGGCCAGTGGCTCGTGGCTTTCCGACGGTGTGCCGAGAACCCTGAGCTCCTCGAGAGTTTCGTCGATCCGGCGGCGCCCCAACGTAAACCCGTAGGTCGCAGCGGCGGTCCAGCGCAACGAACGGGCTTCCGACCGACGCCACTCTTGCAGCCGCTCGAGGATGGCCGGCCGGAGCTCGTCATCCTGGGCAGCCTGGTCCAGCGCGATCGCCGGCCACAGGCGGCGGTTGCTCAACAGCCGGCCCCGGTCACCGGTAAGGGCGTGAGGCCTGATCATTTTCGTGTACACGTAATCGAAATCACTCCGGCACAGATACCCCATCGCCTGGGCCGCACGGACCCACAACATCGGGCGGTTGTCCTCGGCCAGCTTCGTCAGCCAGGCGTTGATTGGTTCCCGCATGCGGTAGTGGTTCGACCAGACGTGGTCCAGAATCGCCGACGGGTATCGCGGATCGTGAAAACGCACGGACTTCGTAGGTATCAAGACACGTCCGAACGTCGCATAGCCGTCAACAATCGTCGCCCGCAACGCAGGCAACCGGCTTCCTTGATCATCGGCGAACAATGAAACCTTGCCGTCATCGTCCTTGCGCGTCGCGCCAACGAGCATGCCGCCCAGCAGATCCGCCGCCTCGGCGACCAGGTTGTAGGGCGACTCGTTGAGCACTGCCAACGCCACGCGGAATGCCGTCAAGCGAAGCGCCTCATCGAGCTCGGCTCCCGGCGCAACCCCTTGGACCGCGACAAACCATTTCGCCACCTGGCCGTGGACGGCCCGTGCGGCTTCTCGCTCAACACCCTGGCGGGTGATCTCGCCTCGCGCGTGCTGGACAAGGAGGGTCGCCATTCGCACAGACTCCAATGGCCGCGGGCACGGGCCCAGAGCCTCGGACGTCCACGGAGCCACCTGGAGTTCCGCGAGGTCGGCCTCGACTTCAGTCGGGTCGCCGGGCCGGATCTCGTGCTGGATGTGCTTGGCGAGCAACGCGGCGGGCTCCGGTGGTTCGTAGTCGAACGCATATCCGCCGAAGACGTCCGCGTACCGGAAATCGTCCGCCGCGATCAGCACACAGAATGAGGACACCTTCTTGAGGCGATCGCGAAGCTCGTCGAGGTTCTCTTCGGTGAGCGCGCCGCTCACCTGGCGTGGCAACTCCGCTACATAGCCCGCGCTCGTCTCCGCGAATTCGGTGGCGACGAGCGACTTGAGGCTCTTGCCGCTGCCGAGCCGGAACACCCTGCTCTTGGCCACCCGATCGAGGAGGTGCAGCGCGGTGGTGACGCGCCCGGTGCCCGGCTGGCCGCGCAGGAGGATGACACTGCGCTGCTCGAGCATTCGCCGCATCTCGCTATGCCGCGCCACGGGAAGGTATCGGGCTCTGACCCACTCCAGCACGTCTTCACGCACTGATCCTGACCCACGCGAGACTTCTCGTCCCACGAAGATCTCGTACCGGTCGCCGACCTGCATCTCCGTGATCTGCGCCTGGTTGATGTTGGCAGTGGGCCCGTGTTGTGAGTACTTGGGCGAGTAGAACCGTTCTCCCTGTTGGAAAGCTTCCTTCACACCGCGGGATTCATCGTCGCCCTGGTCTTTCTCGTTCTCGTGCTCTGCTTTCTTCGGAGACCCCCTTTTCTGCGCGCTCGCCTTCGGCGAACTGCTCTTGTCCGGTCCGCTGCCCTCAGGGGATGTCTTCTGAGCCGGCGTCGACGGTCCGGCGGCCGGGGCCGGGGAGTTCGCCGCGGGGGTCTCGCTCATCGGCCCGTCCCGCGGTTGTCGTGCCACGACCCGACGACGAACGGGCCGTGGAAGATCCCGCTCTCGATATTCGAAACAGGCCCGTTGACCACTCCTATCCCAGGCGAGGTCAGCGGTGCGGCCACGTCCTCGCGCCGGGGTGCAGGCTCCGGCGGGACCGAGTACCCGAGGACGCGAACCCAGGTCTCCGGATCAGTCGCGAGGGACCGGTAGCTGTCCGGCATGACCATACGAGCCACAGAACCGTCGACGATCCGCCGATGGACTTCGGCGGACACCACGACAACGATAGGGCCGTCCGCGACGCCGTCCAGGAAGCCCCTGACCTCTGCCTCCTCGGCAAGGTCGCGGGCGGCGGCGAGATCGTGCCCCTCGGCGACTCCCACTGCCACCTGCAGTTCCGGAGCGTGCGCGTCGAGCGCGTCGGCCAAGTGGTGCAGCCATACCCCCAGCACTCGTTCACCCGGCGTTCCGGCGGGCAGGGACAGTGCCAGATCGCGGCAGTCTTCGTCCACAGTCCTGGAACACGAAATCCCGGCGGCAGCGAGGGAGGGTCGTAGTACCCGGTCAGCGAAGTCCGGACCGGTCTGCGCGGCCTTGCTCAACCGGATACCGACGACCAGCGGCTCCCGGCCGGCGAGTTCGGCCACCTTCTCGGCAGGGACTCCGGGTACGCGGATCCACGCGTCGCTTCGAAACGCTTTCGCTGGTATGTCGACACGAATCCGCACGAACTCCGCTTCGAAGACCTCGGTGAGGCGCTGGCGCACACAACCTTCGAAAATCGGCTCGGAGAGGATCTGGACCAGGTTGGCCTCGGGCAACGCAGTCAGCACCGCACGTGCTTGTGCTGCGTCCAACAGTCGGTTGACGTGCACCAAACCGTCCGAGGCGTAACCATGGGCGGCTGGCACGGACCCGCCGTGGTGCGTCGCGAGACGCAACCTCAGCTGTGTCTCGGGCCTGCGAACGTGGTTGAACCGGTGGAGCCAGGTATCGAGCTCCCGGACGAACGGGCCCACCAACACGGGCTCGGCCGAGCTGTCGGTGATCACGGCGCAGAAGCCGTCTCCGCCGTCCTGCAGCGTCCACGATGCGCGATCGAGCCCGGCGGCCGTAGCCGCCGTCGTCACCCCGTCCGTCAAGGCTTGTTGCAGGTCAGCCTGCTGCTGCCCGTCTCGGCTCCCGTACCGCCACATGTCGACGGCCAGCAGCAGGGACCGCGAAAATTCGGTGTGTTCCGGCAACGAGTCCTCCTCCGCAAGATCGGTCTGCGTCCCATCTCTTAACTCTGAGCCACGTCCGCGTCGCCCATCCCGTATTGATATGGGTTTCGCAGGTCACTGCCCCCGAACAGGGCCAGACCCTCGAGATCGTCGACTACTATCCGTCGATATTGGCGGCGGACCAGTCCCGCTCGATGCAGTAGCTGAAGTGCCTTCTCGAATGTCGCCAGTGCAACCCCTGCCAGAGAAGCGATCTCCGCCTGCGTGAGCGACACGTCGAGATCCCATCCCTCTGCCGTGCGTACGCCATAACGCCCGGTGATCTCTGCGAGAACTCGCCCGACCCGGACCGGCGCCGGGCAGGCGACGAACTCCGCTCGGCGTTTGTTCGCCCAATGCAGCCGCGAACTCAGCGACGCCGCCACGGCGCTCCAGGCATCAGGATTGCGGTCCAAGAAGTTCTTCAGCTGCGCGCTCTTGATCAGCTTGACGTGGGCCGCGGTGCACGTCATCACATTGGCGGAACGCGGCCTGCCTTCAAGAACTGACATCTCGCCGAGCAGGTCACCTCGGCCACGAAGGCCCAGCAACACCGGACTTCCGAATTCGGTCTCGACGAAGACCTTCACGATCCCGTCGACCAGTACCAGCACATGGTGACTTTCCTCGCCTTGCCGAATGATCTTCTGCCGCGCGCCATAGGTCACCGCAGTGCCCAGTTCGAGAAAGGCCTCCCTAACCCGGCCGGACATCCGGCCGAGCAGACTGCTCGCCGGCCATGGTTTCTGGTTCAAATCCCTCCCCTCCTTCGTCTCGTCCACCGTTCCCCCAGGACGTCGAAGAACACCACATCAAAATCCGGTTTTCACATCGGAGAGATTCCGGATACGAAGCCGTCTCGTGACGGGATGCCCAGGATCCGCGGCGGCGATGATCGACCTCGACCCGAAAGGAGCACACATGGGCGCCACGAGCAGGAGAGCACCGGCCGGACTGAAAGCCTCGTATACGAGAACGGAAGTCGAGCTCGCCACCACGTTGACGACTGTGACGTTCTTCCAGGGCGCGGTCCAGCACGCCGACGAGAAAGCTCGCACGGTCGTGGCAATCCAGACCATGATCACCGCACTCGTAGCGACCCAGGCCGGTCTCCTGGGCGGTGTCAAGTTCGGTTCGGGGACGCGGCTGGTGGTTCTCGGAGCGTTGGCGTGTTTCGCCCTCGCTTACGCCTACGCGTCACTGCACGTGTTCCTGGCGATCCGGCCGCGGACGACGGCGCCGTCGAGCAGGAACCAGTTCGCGTTCCCGAGCGTCGCCGCCGGAACGGCCGGCACCGAACGCATGGGAATGAGGGATCAGTCAGCGCAGGCTCATGAGCTCTCCCAGCTCCTGGCCGCCTTGGCAATGCGAAAGCATCATCACGTGCGGGCAGCGTTGGCCGGCACCTGTGTGCTTTTCTCAAGCGCGCTGGTTTTGCTGGTCACATCGGTGGTCTAACCATCGGCGACGGTCGCGAGCCGGACCCGGTCGCAGACACATACCCTGCGGTAACCCGTCTCGACGATGCCCTCTCGCCGCAGCGTTGCCAGTGCCCGGTGCACCGTCGGCTCGGCGGCACCCACCAACGCCGCGAGTTCCGGCTGGGTGAGCGAGACGCCGATGCGCACATGAGTTCCGGTCTGGGTCCCGTACGATGTCGCCAGCTCGAGCAGGACTCTTGCGAGCCGGATCCGGACTTCGCGGCTGCCGAAATCGATCCGTCGGCGTGTGGCCCATCGCAGCTTCGCCCCTACGCTACTGCTCACCGCCAGTGATACGTCCGAGAAGCCGGCCAGGAATCGGCGGAACTCGGCCTGCGCAATCAAGCGCGCTCGCACTCGCCCGGCCGTGGTCACGGTGGCGACACGTGGATGACCGTCCATGGCTGCCAGTTCGCCGACCAGATCGCCGCCTACCCTGATGGCCAGCAGGGCGACGTGCCCTTCCGGAGTGGCGCCGGTGATCTTCACACAGCCGTCGATCAGGAGAAAGGCATGCGTGCTGGTGTCTGCCTCACGGAGGAGTACCCGTTCGGGCTCGAACTCCCGCGCAGTGCCCAATCCGAGCAGAGCGGTTCGCGCCGTCGGCGACAGGCCGGCCAAAAAGCTGCCCTGAGGAAATACCGCTTCCTGACGACCGCTCACGGCTCCTCCCCTCACCCACCTGGATGTTAAAGCGGGCGAACCACGAACGCCATCGTCCCGGAAAACACGGAGGCCGAGCCATTCAATGGCCCGGCCTCCGGTTCTTCACAAGCTCAGTTCAGCGTCCAGGACTGGTTGGCGCTGCCCGCGCACGTCCAGATCTGCAGCGGGGTGCCGTCCGCGGAGCTGGGGCCCGTGGCGTCCAGGCACTTGCCCGAGGCCGGGTTGACCAGCTGGTTGCCCGTATGGGTCCACTGCTGGGCGCCCGTTCCGTTGCAGTCGTAGAGCTGGACCTTCGCGCCGTTCGCCGTGCTTGCCGCGTTGACGTCCAGGCACTTGCCCAGTGCTCGGAGCGTGCCCGCGGTCGACGTCCAGTTCTGGGCCGTCGTGCCGTTGCACGTGTACAGGTCGACCGTCGTGCCGTTCGCCGAGGAGGCTCCTGCCACGTCCACGCACTTGCCGCCGTAGCCGGTGATCGTGCCGCTGCCCGCGGGCGGCGGGGTGGTCGTGCCGCCGCCGGTGATCGCGTTGAAGATCCTCGAGTACGCGTAGCCCGTCGCGCGGTCGTAGTCCTGGAGCTCCCAGAACGACAGCTCCGCGACGCCGTTCTGGGCGGCGAACGTCTCCAGCTGCTGCGCGTCGGACTGGCTGAACTGCGCGCCGTCGTCGTTGCGGCCGGCGATCGGGGTCAAGCCCATCATCGCGTACGCCGCCGACGTCGAGATTCCGTAGAGGCTCGCCAGCTGCGACGCGCTGGCGCGGGCCGCGGACAGGGCGTCGCCCAGGACCGGCTGGCCGTCGTAGAAGTCCATCACCATCAGGTTGACGACGCTGACCTTGACGCCCTTGTTCTTGGCGTCGCGCAGCAGGTCGAGCTCGTTGCCCGGGATGCCTGTGGGGTCGACGGCCAGCGTGTAGTCGACCTGGACCGCGCCGTTCTGCTGCTGCAGTGCGGCCAGCGCGGAGTTGCGGCGCTGGTTCGACGCCGTGTCGCCGAGGACGCCGCCTTCGATATCGAAGTCCAGGCGCGGCGTGCCGTAGGTGTTGACCACGTTCGCGTACGCCGCGGTCAGGCTGGCGGTGTTCGTGCAGGTCTGGGCCAGCTCACCGCCTTCGGCGCCGCCGAACGAGGGGATGACGTTGCCGCCCGCGGCCTGCAGCGCGCTGATCTGCGTCTTGAAGGAGCCGACGCCGGTGCCGTTCGCTTCCCAGACCGGCGTGCAGCCGGACTGCGGGGTGAGGAACGCGAGTGTGAAGAACTTGGTGCCGGTGGCGTTCATGTCGGCGGACAGCTGACCGGCGTCGGAGTCGCTGATCTGCAGGTAGGGGGCCGCGTAGTGGGCGGGGAAGGCGGGGCCGGCCGCGGCCGCGGTGCCGGGCGCGCCGGCGATGACGGCAACACTCAGCACGGCGGGCAACGCCGCCACGAGTGCCGCTTTGGTGCGGGAAAAGCGCATGGGAGCTCCTGGGACCGTGGGGACGGGCGGTGCGGAGTGATCGGATCTTGTCGGCGAGGGGGAGGTTCGCCGACTTATTCTTCGTAGTGAAGAAAGGGATACCCGCTCACTGGCCCAGTTGTCCAGACCATGTCGCTCACCGGCACACAGTCGGTCATTTCCCTGCAACTAACCCAAAAGGCCCTTAACAGTCGGCAAGGAAGCGCTTCCACGACGAGCGCGAACGAACCGGCGGCGGCGGTGGGTGAGCTTCGCAGGCTCGAGCGCGAAGCTCCCGCCGTCGCCTCGCGACACGAAAGAGCCCCCGTCCGCCGAAGCGGACAGGGGCTCTCCCTACCGAAAACTCAGGACTTCGAGACGCGCGCGAACTCGTCCTTCGGGTTGTTGATCTGGCCCAGCGAGATGACCTCACGCCGGAACAGGCCGCCGAGGATCCAGTCGAACAGGATGCGGATCTTGCGGTTCCAGGTCGGCATCGCCTTGAGGTGGTACGCGCGGTGGAACAGCCACGCCGGGAAGCCCTTGATCTTCAGGTTCAGCGCGTCGGCGACGCCCTTGTGCAGGCCGAGGCTCGCCACCGCGCCGAGGTTCTTGTGGAAGTAGTCCTTCGGCTTGCCGCCGCGGGTCACCTTGATGATGTTCTTCGCCAGCAGCCTCGCCTGGCGGACCGCGTGCTGCGCGTTCGGCGGGCACGTCGCCGTCGGGTCCTCTTCGGTGCGCGAGAGGTCCGGGATGGCCGCGTTGTCGCCCGCGGTCCACACGTCCGGGTGGCCGACGACCTGCATGGCGGCCGTTGCCTCGAGGCGGCCGCGCTTGTCGAGCGGCAGGTCCGAGTTGGCCAGCACCGGGTTGGCCTTCACGCCGGCGGTCCAGATGAGCGTGTCGGTGTCGAACTCGGTGCCGTCCGACAGCACGACGTGGCCGTTTTCGAACGACTTCGCCGCCGTCGACAGGTAAACCTCGATGCCGCGCTTCTCCAGCTGCTCCACCGTGTACACGCCGAGCGTCTCGCGGACCTCGGGCAGGATGCGCCCGGCGGCCTCGACGAGCACCCAGCGGACGTCGGCCGGCTGGATGTTCGGGTAGTAGTTCTCCACCGCGAAGCGGGTCATGTCCTCGAGCTCGGCCAGCGCCTCGATGCCGGCGAACCCGCCGCCGACGACGGTGAACGTCAGCAGGCGCTTGCGCAGCTCGGGGTCGAGCGTGCTGGCGGCCTCGTCGAGCTTGGTCATGATGTGGTTGCGGAGGTAGATCGCCTCGCCGATGGTCTTGAAGGCGATGCCCTGCTCGACCAGGCCCGGGATCGGCAGGATGCGGGCGACGGCGCCGAGCGCGACCACGAGGACGTCGTAGCCGAGCTGCTCGATGTGGCCGTCGGCGGCCTCGACCGTCACGGACTTCTTGTCGTTCTCGATCTTGGTGACGCGCGCGGTCAGCACGTGGCAGCGCTTGAGCACGCGGCGCAGCGGCACGACCACGTGCCGCGGCTCGATCGCGCCGGCCGCGGCCTCCGGGAGGAACGGCGCGTAGGTCATGTGGGGCTGCGGGTCAACGACGGTCACGGAGGCCTCGTTGGCCCGGAGCATCTTCTGGAGGCCGTACGCCGTGTAGAGCCCGACGTACCCACCACCGAGGACGAGGATCCGAGTCGGTTCCGACTTCGACTTCGCAGCAGCCATGACTTCATAGTGGCACCTTCACACGGACCTTGCGCGGGGACCCCATCCGGCTGTGACCAGCGTCGCTGCACCTTCCGTAACGATTCAGTCCGAGGCCGTCACGGAGGTCGCGGCGCGGAAGACGTCCGCCACCATCGTGTGGGTCAGGAGCCCGGTCTGGACATTGCGCGGCGAGACGTGATAACAGCCGAAAATACGCAGGTCGCCGAGCTTCAGGACCGTGCCGTGTCCGAACGCGGGCCGCGGTGACGGCACCGGCCAGCCGGCCGCGGCGAGCACGGGCAGTAACGCCTGCCAGCCGAACGCGCCGAGCACCACGATCGAGCGCAGTGTCGGACGTAACAGCGTGAGTTCCTCCGCGAGCCAGGCCCGGCACGTGTCGCGCTCGGTCGGCGTCGGTTTGTTCTCGGGCGGGGCGCAGCGCACCGGCGAGACGAGCCGGGTGCCGTACAGCTCGAGGCCGTCGCCGATCGCGGTCGACGTCGGCTGCGACGCGAGGCCCACCTCGTGCAGCACCCGGAAGAGGAAGTCACCCGACGGGTCGCCGGTGAACATCCGGCCGGTGCGGTTCGCGCCGTGCGCCGACGGCGCCAGCCCGACCACGGCGAGCGTGGCGTCCGCCGGCCCGAAGCCGGGCACCGGCCGCGCCCAGTACTCCTCATCGCGGAACGCCGCCTTCGCGCCCGCGACGCCTTCGCGCCACTCGACCAGCCGCGGGCAGGCCCGGCACTCGGAGACGGCGGCGTCGAGCTGGGCGAGCGTCCTCATCGCAGCGCCACCCGGGACAGCCGGTCGGCCTGCCGGGTCGTCTCGGGCAGCCGGTAGCGCGGGGTGAGCGCGAGCGTCAGCCGGCACGCGTGGGCCAGGTCGATGCGGTGCCCGGCCGAGACGTACACCGGCTTGACGCCGTCCTGGGTACGCAGCACCGCGCCGACCACCTCCCCCGCGTCGACCAGCGGCACCGACGAGCCGCGGGCCGGCGCCGGGTCGTCGTGCGAGCCGACGAACCGGGTCTTGCCGACGCCGAACGCGGGCCGCCCGGTCAGCACGCCCAGGTGGCAGGCGAGGCCGAACCGGCGGGGGTGGGCGAGGCCGTGGCCGTCGCAGACCAGGACGTCGGGCTCGTGGTCCAGCTGCTCGAGCGCGGCCAGCAGCGGCGGCAGCTCGCGGAAGGCGAACAGGCCCGGCTCGTACGGGAAGACGGCCTTCGCGCGGACCGTCCGCTCCTCCACCACGGTCAGCCCGGCGGTCTCGAGCGTGACGACCGCGGCGGCGATCCCGCCGGCGTCGTCGTAGGCGACGTCCAGGCCGGTCACCGTCGGCGGCAGCTCCGGGCCGTCGTCGGTGAGGTCGACCTCGCCGCGCAGCCGTTCCTGCACGGCGAGCGCCTCGGCGATCGTCGTCGGCCAGTCCCCGGTGTGCACCAAGTCACCCTGCCACAGTGATCCGGCTAAGTTGGGGTCCATGGCGGACACGACCCCCGAAGAGGCTCCCGAGAAGACGACTCCCGAAGTCAAGGAGCTCCCGGCCGAACCGGCCGACGACATCGTCACGACCCAGCACACGCTCACCGTGAAGCGGAAGACGCTGTCCTACACGGCGAAGGCCGGGCGGATCGTCCTGCGCAAGGAGGTCGTGAAGGACGGCAAGTCCGAAGGGCTCAAGGCGAAGGCCGAGGTCTTCATCACCTCCTACACCCTCGACGACGCCGAGCCCGGCTCGCGGCCGGTGACGTTCGCCTTCAACGGCGGCCCCGGCTCGTCGAGCATCTGGCTGCACATGGGGCTGCTCGGGCCGCGGCGCGTGCTCTCGGGCGACGTCGACGACCCGGAACCGCCGCCGTACGGGCTGGCCGACAACCCCGAGACGCTGCTGGTGCACAGCGACCTGGTGTTCATCGACCCGGTGTCGACGGGTTACTCGCGCGCGGCCGAGGGCGGCGAGACGAAGGACTTCCACGGGTTCAAGGGCGACATCGAGTCGGTCGGCGAGGTCATCCGGCTGTGGGTGTCGCGCCACGAGCGCTGGCTGTCGCCGAAGTTCCTGGCCGGCGAGTCCTACGGCACGCTGCGCGCCGCCGGGCTGGCCGCGCACCTGCAGGACCGCCACGGGCTGTACCTGAACGGGCTGCTGCTCATCTCGTCGGTGCTCGACCTCGGCACGCTGCAGTTCAGCGAGGGCAACGACCTGCCGTACTCGCTGTACGTGCCGACGTACGCGGCGATCGCGCACTACCACGGCCTGCACGGCGAGCGCCCGCTCGACGACGTCCTCGCCGACGCGGAGGACTTCGCGGCGAAGGGCCTGCCGTGGGCGCTGGCGCGCGGCGCCCGGCTGTCCACACAGGACCGGGCCGACGCGGTGGCCACGCTGGCGTCGCTGACCGGGCTCACCGAGTCCTATGTGGACCGGGTGAACCTGCGGATCGAGCACGTCCGGTTCTTCACCGAGCTGCTGCGCGACCGCGGCCTCACGGTCGGCCGGATGGACGGCCGGTTCACGACGTGGGAGCCGGACGGCGGCCGCGAGCACATGAGCGACGACCCGTCGATCTCCCGGGTGATCGGCGCGTACTCGGCGGCGTTCAACCACTACGTGCGGGCCGAGCTCGGCTACGAGAACGACCTGCCGTACGAGATCATCCACGAGGACACCTTCAAGGCGTGGTCGTACAAGGAGTTCGAGGGCCGCTCGATCTCGGTGGTCGATTCGGTGAGCGCGGCGATGCGCGCGAACCCGCACCTGAAGGTCCACGTGGCGTTCGGCCACTACGACGGCGCGACGGCGTACTTCGCGGCCGAGCACGTCCTGGCGCACCTGCAGATCCCGGAGGAGCTGCGCGACAACATCGACACGGCGTACTACCCGGCGGGGCACATGATGTACGTCCACGAGCCGACCCGGGTGCAGCAGTCGAAGGACCTCGGGAAGTTCGTCAAGAAGGCGTCGAACCGCTGAGGGGCGGGCCAGGTCGTCGTGGGCTGCTTCGTTCCGGCCCCGCGACCTGGCTCAGCACCGCGGAAACGAGGACCCACCGCGCCCTCGGGTCCTTCACCGGGGCTCCGGTGGTGTCCAGTCGACGGCGCTCCGCGCGGGCCGCGGGTCTCCATAGCGGCCCGGCGGGAGCGGCCGGCGGTTCCGGAGGTACGCGAGCAGCTCGGCGACCGCCACCAGCGCGAAGTACGCGATGAGCACCGGCCCGTACCCCGGCGGCAGCCGGTGGCCCAGGGCGTCCAGTAGCGGCGGGAACGCCACCAGCGCCGGCGACGCCGCGTGCATGTGCTCCGCCAGCAGCCCGCGGTACACCGCCAGCGACTCCGGGCCTTCGGCGAGCACCGGCGCCCGCAGGAAACCGGCCAGCACCACGCCGCCGCAGAGAGCGCTCAGGACCAGCAGCCCCAGCCAGCTCAGCGCGTAGGCCGAAGCCGTGGGGAACAGCGAGACGGCCAGTGCCGCGCCGCCGGCGTACGCGAAGGCCAGGGCCACCGTGAACCAGCCGCCGAGCACACTGCGATCGCGCGTCGCGCCGGGCCAGGGACGCGTTTCGCCGGCGAGCTGCCGCTGCCGGCTCCGGACGGCCCGCCACATCGTCAGCTGGACGACGAAGCAGAAGAAGTACACCGGCGCGGCCGCGGTCACGCCGAAGAGGCGCTGGTAGCCGATCGCGCCGGCGAGACCGGCGACACCGAAGAGCAGCAGCCACGGCAGGCTACGGCCGGGTGTGACGTTGCGGGTGGCCACCAGGGCGCCGATGTACGGCGTCGGCGCGGCGACCGGCCGGCCGCGCTTCGCCAGCCAGCTCAGCACCATCTCGTGTTCCTTGCTCATCAGACCTCCCCGTAGCCGGCGTCCGCCGAACGTCGTCACCACGACCGGGGCGAAGACGACGGTGAACGCCTCCCGCGGCGGACGCGCAGCCGCTCCGACAGCCGCGTCGTCGGCTCGGCCACCCGGATCCCGCGCCGCTCGAGCCATGGGGCCGCGGCCTTCTCCGGGCCGTCAACACGATCACCGGGCACCGGCCTGAGCGGGCAGGGGGACGCCGTAGTCACCGGCCGGGAGGGCCGGCCGCCGCCTGCGGGACACCAGCACGCCGACGACTTGCAGCGCGATCGCGAGCACCACGTAACCGGCGAGCCACGGCGCGAACCCGGGCGGCTGCCGGTGGGTGGTGACCAGGTCCACCAGCACCGGGAAGGAGTACATCGAAGGCAGTGCGAGGGTGAGGTCGTCGACCCGCAGCACGGTGTCGACCGCCAGCGACGGCCGGTCCTGCGCGATCACCGGGCGGCGGACCACACCCGCGAAGATCGCCGCGAAGACGACCGCGCCGAGCCCGAGCACGCCGAGCCAGCTCCAGGCGTACGTCCGGTACTCGGTGGCGAAGTACATCGTCGCCCCGAGCGCGGCGCCGCCCCCGAACGTCACCACGACCGACGCGAGGTACCAGCGGTTCACCAGCGAACGCCACGGCGGCCGGGGACGGTCGAGCGCCCGCGCGCCCAGTGCCGCCGCGGCTCGGCGGTCCCGGTGCCGGATGGCGGACCAGGTCGCCCATTGGAACGCGCAGAGCAGGAAGTACACGACCTTGCTCTCGGTCATCTCGACCCCGCGCACGCCGGGCAGGTACTGCAGGCACTGGTAGCCGACCGCCCCGGCGATCCCGGCCAGGAGGAAAAGGGCCACCCGGATCAGGAACGCTCGCGGCCGTGCGCCGGCGCGCACGCCCAGCCGCGTCGCCAGCAGCCGGGTCGGGGTCTCCACCCGGACGCCGTGCTTCCCCAGCCAGACCGCGGCCTGCGCCACCTCGCCGCGGCTCGGCACTCGTTCGCTCACGGAACCCCCCTCACTTCGCGGAGAACACGCACGAGCGGCCGGAAAGGTTTACCTGCCGTAGTAACCGGGCGGCAGGCGCCGGTATCGACGGCGGGTGATCAGCCAGCCGGTCAGCTGCAGGCCGATCGCGACCACCAGGTACGCCGATGCGAGCCAGCCCAGCCAGCCGGGCGTGGCCCAGTCGACCACGAAGACCGGTACCGCCAAGACGGCGTACACGGCGCACGGGGCGAACCGGTAAGGATCTTCGGCCCGCAGCAGGTCGTCGACCCGCTGGGAGGTCTCGTCCTCCGCGATCACCGGCGCGCGGAGCACCCGGCCGAGCACCAGCGCGGTCGCGCCGGCCCCCAGGGCCAGCGCGAACGTGTGCAGCCCGACCTCCACGACCGGCGGATACCAGTGCTTCCAGGTGAACTGCGGCTCGGTCAGGAAGGTCGCCGCGCACAGCGCCGCCCCGCCGAGGAACGTGACGGCCGTCGAGACGAGGTACCACCAGCCCACCCGCTTCGCCGCCACCCGGAACGGGAGCGGCGCGCCGGTGCCGGCCAGCCGCTCGGCGAGCTGTTCCCGGTTCTGCACACTGCGCCAGCGCAGCACGAAGAACAAGGCGATGAGCGCGGCCTCGGCCGCCACCGAACCCGGCAGGTCCGTCGCGTGGAAGATGCCCTTGGTGGACCACCACAGAACCACCATGACGACCACGAAGGTGGGAATCCCCCGGCCGGTGAGGGACCGCCCGCCGACGCGCAGGGCGAGCAGCCGGGTCGGCAGCCACACCACCGCCCCGCGCCGGCCCAGCCACACCCGCGTGCGGCCCACCTCGAGCAGCGTCGGCTCACCCGGCAGTCTCGGATCCACCGGCAACGCCGGCTCACGCACATCCACCCCGAAGTCCCCTCGCCCCCTGGTCCACTGGTGAAACGCGGACCGCTCCGGAGAGGTTGCCTTCCCGGAGCGGTCTTTCGCAACCTCCTTCACGTCAGGCTTCGCGTCACCTCCTCGGCGACCGGCGGGGACCTTCCGCCAGGGTTTCGCCGGAGTCACCGGCGGAACCGACTCGCGGAGGTCCCGTTCGTCGCGGCGGACGGTGTCCCCCGTCGACCGCTGCATCGCGAAGTAGAAGACGCTCTCGGTCCTCCCCGGGCCGAACACCCGCGAACCGGCGATGCCGGCGCCGGCCATCGCCTGCTCCCCCTGGCCGTCACCGGGGAAAGGTTGACGCGAAAACGGCCCGCCTCCCCGAGGGGAAGCGGGCCGTTGCCGGCAGAGCTACTTCAGGTACTGCGACCCGCGCGTCACCGCGCCATAGGCGTCGACGGCGCCGTGGCCGTAGAAGCCGTTGAACGACGGGTCACCCGTGCACGTCGCCGTGAACGTGGCGTCGCGGCCTTCGTCCAGGTAGTCGACCGTGCGCGGGACCGGGCAGGCGATCTGGGACGCCGTGCCCTCGAGGACGCGCTGGACCTTGTCCGGGTCCAAGCCGAAACCGGCGCCGGACTTCTTGCCGTACTGCGAGATGATCAGCGCCGCGACGCCGGTCGCGTGCGGCGTGGCCATCGACGTGCCCTGCAGCCACTGGTAGTAGCCGACCCGGCCGTCCGCGGCCGTGGCCTTCTGGACGCCCAGCGTGACACCGGCCGGCGTCACGTTGCCCGCCGCGTCGATGTTGCCGTCGGCCACCCCGGCGTTCTTCGGGTACGTCGAGAGGATCTCGTTCTCGACCGTGCGGAACCACGGCGTGCCGAAACCGTCGCGGAAGTAGCCGCCCGGCGCGGAAACCGAGATCTGCTCGGTGCCGTAGTTCGAGTAGTCCGCCTTCGCCTGCGACGGCCCGAACGCGCTGACGCCGATCGTGTGGTTGCCCTCGACCGGCAGGCTCAGGCAGCTCGCGTTGTCGACCGCACGCGGGTGCGTGGTGTTCGCCGGGTAGTCCGGGCTCGTCGTGTCCGGCTGCGGCGCGCCGAGGTCGGTGTGCTGGTTGCCCAGCGCGACCACCATCGTGACGCCCTTGCGGTGCGCGTAGTTCAACGCGCGCTGCGTCGCCTCGATGATCGTGCGCTGCTCGGCCTGCTCCGCGGCCGAGTCGGCCGGGTTCGCCGTGCAGTTGTACAGCCACGGGTCGGTGTAGAAGCTCATGTTGACCACGTCGATGCCGGCGTCGCCGGCGTAGGTCAGCGCGTCGACGGTCGGCTGCAGGAAGAAGTACCCCGAGTCCTGGCCGGCGCGGATGTTCACCAGCGTCACGTTCGGCGCGACCCCCGAGACGCCGAAGCCGTTGGCCGCGGCGGCGATCGTGCCGGCGACGTGCGTGCCGTGCGCACCGTCGTCGTGGTTCACCGGGTCGACGCAGCCGCGGAACTCGCACGGGCCGTCGACCTCGACGCCGTTGACGTCGAACGGGATGTCCTTGACGAAGTTGCGCGAGTCGGCCTCGTCGAAGTTCGGCGCGATGTCCGGGTGCGTGCCGTCGACGCCGGTGTCGATGATGCCGACCTTGACCTGCTTGCTGCCCGGCTGCTTGGTGCGGGAGAGGTCCGAGCGGACGGACTTGAGGCCCCAGAGCTGGTCGTCCAGCGGGTCCATCCCGACGGCCTTGGTGGCGGCTGCGTTCTTTTTCGAAGCGGCGCCGCGGCCTTCCTTCTCGACGTTGTTGTTCTTGGCCTTCTTGCCGTCCTTCGGCACCGAGCCGATGACCTGGGCCTTCGCCGCGCCGAACACGGCCCGGTTCGCCGAGACGCGCTCGGTGAAGCCGGACGCCGGAGCGCTGGCCTTGATCAGGCCGACCGCGCTGTTGGTCTCCAGCACCGTGCCACCCGCGTCGCGGATCGCCTTCTGCGCGCTCCCGACGCTCTGGACGTCCTTGGCGAGCACGGTGAACTCGGTCGCCGGGCCGGCCAGCGCGGGCTGCGCCGACGCGACCGGGACCGCCACCGCGCTGATCGCCCCGAACAACGGGACGACCAGCACCGCGGCGAGAAGCCTGGGTCTCTTCACGTTTCTCCTCCTCGGAAAGCGGTTACTGCTCCGCACCCCTCGGACCGTATAGTTCGGACATTGTGGTTACAACGGCCAAACGTACGTTATGGAACAACCGACTTCTGCTCCGCGAAGTGACATGCTGACAAGTGCCCGTCGGTCCGCGGCACGAGTTCCGGTACCTCCGAAGCGCAGCGGTCCTGCGCTTTCCAGCACCGCGTGCGGAACCGGCAGCCGGACGGGGGATCCAGCGGGCTCGGGACGTCGCCCTCGAGCCGGATGATCTGCCGCTGCCCGCGCAGCGCCGGGTCCGCCACCGGCACGGCGGACAGCAGCGCCTGCGTGTACGGGTGGGACGGTCGCTCGTAGATCTCCTCGTCCGTGCCGATTTCGACGATCTTGCCGAGGTACATGACGGCGACCCGGTTGGACAGGTGCCGCACCACGGAAAGGTCGTGCGCGATGAAGACGTACGACAGGCCGAACTCGTCCTGCAGGTCGCCGAGCAGGTTCATCACCTGCGCCTGGATCGAGACGTCCAATGCGGACACCGGCTCGTCGCAGATGATCACCTTGGGCCGCAACGCCAGCGCCCGCGCGATGCCGATGCGCTGGCGCTGCCCGCCGGAGAACTGGTGCGGGTAGCGGTTGAGGTGCTCGGGGTTGAGCCCGACCACCTCCAGCAGCTCCTGCACCTTCTTCGCCCGCGAGCCCTTCGGCGCGACGTCGGAGTGGATCTCGAACGGCTCGCCGACGATGTCGCCGACGGTCATCCGCGGGTTCAGCGACGTGTACGGGTCCTGCAGCACGATCTGGATCTCGCGGCGCAGCTTGCGCAGTTCGTTGCCGCGCATCGAAAAGATGTCGCGGCCCTCGAACTTCGCGGTGCCGCCGGTCGGCTCCTCCAGGCGCATCAGCACCTGGGCCAGGGTGGACTTCCCGCAGCCGGACTCGCCGACGACGCCGAGCGTCTCGCCGGGCATGAGGTCGAACGAGACGCCGTCGACCGCCTTGACCTGGCCGACCGTCCGCTTGAACAGGACGCCGGTGCGGACCGGGAAGTACTTCTTGAGGTCGTTGACGGAAAGAATGGGTTCCGCCGACGTGCTCTTCTCAGCGGAAGCGGCATCAGACACTGCCACGGGAGTTCACCACCACATCTTCGGCGAAGTGGCACGCGCTGGTCCGGCCCAAGCCGATCCCGCGGGGCGCCGGGACTTCCGAGGAACAGCGGTCCTCGGCCCGCTTGCAACGCGGGTGGAACGGGCAGCCGGGCGGGACGTCGAGCAGGCTCGGCGGCAGGCCCTTGATGGTCTCCAGCGTCTGTCCCTTGAGGTCGAGCCGGGGCAGGGAGTCCATCAGCGCGGCGGTGTAGGGGTGGGCCGGCGCGCGGAACAGCTCGACGACGTCGGCCTGTTCGACGATCCGGCCCGCGTACATCACCGCGATCCGGTCGGCGACCTCGGCGACCACGCCCAGGTCGTGCGTGATGAGCACCAGCCCCATCTTGCGTTCGGCCTGGATCTCCCCGAGCAGGTCCATGATCTGGGCCTGCACGGTGACGTCGAGGGCGGTGGTCGGCTCGTCGGCGATGAGCAGGTCCGGGTCCAGGGCCAGCGACATCGCGATCATCGCGCGCTGGCGCATCCCGCCGGAGAACTGGTGCGGGTAGTCCTTGATCCGCCGGTCGGCGGCCGGGATGCGGACGATGTCCAGCAGCTCGATCGCGCGTCTGCGGGCGTCCTTCTTGGACATCCCGAGCCGCACGCGCAGCTGCTCCTCGATCTGGAACCCCACGGTGAACACCGGGTTCAGCGCCGAGAGCGCGTCCTGGAAGATCATCGCGATCTCGCTGCCGCGCACCTCCCGGCGGCGGTCTTCGGACGCCGTCAGCAGGTCCTCGCCGCGCCACCGCACGGCGCCGCCGGTGATCACGCCGGGTGGCACGTCGAGGATGCCCATCACGGTCTGCGCGGTGACGCTCTTGCCGGAGCCGGACTCGCCGAGCACCGCCAGGGTCTCCCCGGCGTGCACGGAGTAGCCGACGCCGTTGAGCACGTTCGCCACGCCGTCCGAGGTGCGGAACTCGACGTGCAGATCCTCTACCTCGAGCAATAGTTCGTTGTCGGACAAGGGGATCTACCTCGACTTCGGATCGAGCGCGTCGCGGATGCCGTCACCCAGCATCACGAAGGCCAGCACGGTCAGGGTGACGAAGGCACCGGGGAACAGCAGCATGTGCGGGTCGCTGCGGAAGTAGTCCCGCGAGTCGCTGATCATCACGCCCCACGAGATCACCGGCGCGCGCACGCCGATGCCGAGGTAGGCCAACGTCGCCTCGGCGCCGATGAACGCGCCGAGCGCGATGGTGGCGTACACCAGCACCGGCGCGATCGTGTTCGGCAGCAGGTGCCGGAAGATGATCCGCGGCGTGCTCGCGCCGAGGCCGCGCGCGGCCTTGACGTAGTCGAGCTGCTTGGCCACCAGCGTCGCCGAGCGCATGATGCGCATCGCGACCGGCCAGCTCAGCACGGCGATCGAGCAGACGACCTGGACGATGATCGTGACCGCGCCCGGGTTCGAGCCGGGCGCGTTGAACGTCGTCAGGATGACGATCGCGCCGAGCACGAACGGCAGGCCGGCGAAGATGTCGCCGAAGCGCGACAGGAGGCTGTCGACGAACCGGCCGTAGTAACCGGCGACGATGCCGACGAGCGAGCCGAACAGGACGGTCAGCAGTGTGGAGAACACGCCGACCAGCAGCGACGCGCGGGTGCCGTAGATCGTCCGGGCGAACACGTCGGCACCCTGGTTGTCGTAGCCGAACCAGGCACTCCCGGACGGTCCTTCGTTGGCGTGGGTCAGGTCGCTGAAGCCCGCGTCGCGCGAGCTGAACAGGCCGGGCGCGATCGCGATCAGCACGATGACCAGGATGATCACCGCCGAGACGACGACCGCCGGCTTGCGCCGCAGCTGACGCCAGGCGTCGGCCGCCAGGCTGCGGGGTTTCTGCGGGCTGGTCGCGGAGTCGTCGATGCGGGACAGCTCGGCCGCGTCGGCCCCGCCGCCGCCCACCAGGTTCGGGTCAGTCATAGCGGATCCTCGGGTCGAGAACGGCGTAGAGCAGGTCGACGATCAGGCTCATCAGCAGGTACACCAGCACCAGCAGGACGACCACGCCGACGACGGTGGCGCTCTCCCGGTTCTGGATGCCGCGGAAGATGAGCCCGCCCAGGCCGTTGATGTTGAACACGCCTTCGGTGACGATCGCGCCGCCCATCAGGGCGCCGAGGTCGGTGCCGAGGAACGTCAGCACCGGGATCACCGAGTTGCGCAGCAGGTGGACGCCGACGACGCGGCTGGTGGGCTGGCCCTTCGCGATCGCCGTCCGGACGTAGTCGGCGCGGCGGTTTTCGGCGATGCTCGTTCTCGACAGCCGGGCGACGTAGGCCATGGACAGGCTGCCGAGCGCGATGCCGGGCACGATCAGCTCGCCGATGCTCGGGTTGTCGGACACGCTGGCCTCGATCAGGCCGAGGCCGTTGGTGCCCAGGGCCAGCTGCAGCACGATCGCCGTGACGAACACCGGCAGCGAGATCAGGAACGTGGTCGAGACCAGCACCAGGTTGTCGAGGAAACCCTTGCCGCGCAGGCCGGTCAGCACGCCGGCGGTGAGGCCGATGACGGCTTCGATGATCACCGCGACCACGGCCAGGCGCAGGGTGATCGGGTAGGACGTCGCGATCAGCTCGCCGACCGAGGTGCCGTTGAAGGTCTCGCCCCAGTCGCCGGTGAACAGGCTCCCGAGGTACTTGAAGTACTGGACGAAGATGTTGTCGGCCAGGTGGAACTTCTCGGTCATCTGCGTGATGTACGCCTGGGGGCAGGCGGTCTGCCCGCACTTGCCGGCGAACGGGTCGCCGGGCACGGCCCAGACCAGGACGTAGATCAGGAACGTGGTGCCGAAGAAGACCGGGATCAGCTGGAGCAGCCGTCGCAGGACATAGCGGATCATGACGGATTCCTAGTGCGCGCCGGCCGTCGTGAGTGTCCAGGGCGGTTAGAACCGCCCTGGACACTCACGACGGCGTGGTGGTGGTTACGGCAGGTCAGCGCGTCACTTCTTCAGGACCTCGATGGACGGGTAGTCCGGCATGCGCCGGAAGTCCAGGCCCGCGGACTTGAGGTTCTTCGACTTCGCCGCTACACCCTTCTCGTCCCACACCGGGATCGAGGGCAGGTCCTTGGCGATCAGGTCCTCGGCCTGCTGGTACAGCTTGACCGCGGCGTCCTTGTCGGCCGTCGCGTCGGCCTGGCCGAGGATCGAGTCGACCTGCGGGTTCGAGTACGACGAGTCGTTCGAGGAGCCGCCGGTCTTGTAGATCGGGTTGAGGAAGTCCTCGATGGACGGGTAGTCCGCGGACCAGTCCGACCGGCCCATGCCCGTGAGCTTCTTGCCGGTCACGATGCTGCGCCACTGACCGAAGTCGGTGGCCGGCACGAAGTCGCACTCGACGCCGAGGGTGTTCTTGATGCTGTTGCACGCCGCGGTCAGCGGTTCCTTGCGGCCGCCGTCCGCGTTCGAGGCGATGGTCAGCTTGCCCTTGAAGCCGGACTTCGCGAAGGCTTCCTTCGCCGCGGCGGGGTCGAACTTGCAGAACTGGCAGACGCCGGTGCGGGCGCCCGGGATGCCCTGGGCGATGTAGCTGTCCGCGGGCACGTAGGTGTCGTTCATGACGGTCTTGGTGATCTGGGCCCGGTCGATCGCCATCGAGACGGCCTTGCGCAGCTCCAGGTTGTCGTAACCCGGGACGTAGTACGGCAGGGCGATGGTGCTGATCCCGAGCAGGTGGCCGGTGACCAGGCGGTCGCCCAGGTCGGCCTTGTACTTGCCGCCCGCGACGGCCGACGGCGGCAGCGCCTCCATGAAGTCGAGCCGGCCGCTCAGCAGGTCCTGGTAGGCCGTCTCCTGGCTGGCGTAGATCTTGATGTTCAGGTCCTTGAAGTGGACCTTGTCGTCACCCTTGTAGTCGTCGAAGCGGGTGAGCTTGATGTCCTGGTTCG
This sequence comes from Amycolatopsis sp. NBC_00355, assembly GCF_036104975.1. Lineage (GTDB taxonomy): Bacteria > Actinomycetota > Actinomycetes > Mycobacteriales > Pseudonocardiaceae > Amycolatopsis. The sequence goes on from NZ_CP107982.1 coordinate 5,522,388, forward strand.
GCGTCCGCGAGACGAACTTCATCGGGCCGTTGCCGACCGGGTGCTGCTCGAAGCCCTTGGGGTCCTTGAAGAACACGTCGGGCAGCGGCGCGAACGCCTGGTAGCCGACCTTGATCGAGAACACCGAGAACGGCCCGTCCAGCGTCACCTGGAACTCGTAGTCGCCCTTGAGGACCAGGCCGGACATCTTGTCCGTGGCCGGCTTGGCGTTCTTGTCCTCGGGGTGGACGTCCTTGTAGCCCTGGATGTTCGAGAAGAAGTCGGTGTTGAGCTGCCCGTTCGGGGCGTAGGCGCCGTAGTTCCAGGCGTCGATGAAGTTGTGCGCCTTCACCTCGGTGCCGTCGTGGAACTTCCAGCCCTGCTTGATCTTGATGTCGTAGACCTTGGAGTCGGTCGTCGTGATCGAGTCGGCCATCAGGTTGAACGGCTGTGCGTCCGCTCCCTTGAAGCCGACCAGCGTGGCGAACATGACCTGGATGGCCTTGGTCCCGCCGAGGTCGTTGATGTTGGTCGGGACCAGCGCGTTCTGCGGTTCCGTGCCGTAGACGCTGACCGTGCCGTCCGGGTCCGTCCCGCCCGAGCCCGTGGAGTCGCCTGAGCTGCCGCCCCCACAGGCGGCGAGCACCAGTGCCAGCGTGGTCACCACCGCGGAACTTCCCCAGAGCCTGCGCGAACGACGCATGATCCCCTCCACAATCCGGCTGTCCGAAAGATGGGACGCACGCTATCGGGGGCGGCGAAGGTGATCACAGGAGTGCGGTGTTGCAAATGTGTGACGACCGTCAGGACCACCTGGTTGGAGCACAACCAACGTAGGTAATCGGATACTCCGGACGGCCTAGCGCGGACGCCTTGTCATCGCGCGCTCACCGAGGGTTGGTCGCGAAATCCCTTGTGGCACAAGCCCTTTCGGGCGCGCCAACGCGCGGCGGTGGCCTGGACCACCGCCGCGGGCGCGTCACCTCGAGGTGACTGGGTGTAACTGGTCTAGACGAGCGAAAGGGCGATGCCGTCGAGGATGTCGTGCTCGCTGACGATCAGCTCGGTCGGGCCGCCGCGGGCCGCGAGCTGCTCGGCGAGGATCTGGACCACCACGGCGCCGCCGCCGATCACGTCGACCCGGCCGGGGTGGATCACCGGGTTCGCCGCGCGGGTGGCGTGGTCGGCGTGCAGCAGGCCCGAAGCGAGCCGGTCGATGTCCGCGGCGCCCAGCTTGGACAGGTGGACACGCTCGCTGTCGTACTCGGTGAGGCCGAGGGCGATGGCCGAGAGCGTCGTCACCGTGCCGGCGACACCGACCCAGGTCTTCGCGCGCGAGACGTCCACGACGTCGAACGCCTCGCTCAGCACCTTCCCGGCGAGGTCGCGGGCGACGGCGATCTCCTCGGCGGTGGGCGGGTCGCTCTTGAGGGCGCGCTCGGTGATCCGGACGCACCCGATGTCGACGGACTTCGCGGCGAGCACCTCGGCCTTGCGGCCGTCCCAGGTGCCGAGGACGAGCTCGGTCGAGCCGCCGCCGACGTCGACCACGACGAACGGGCCGTCGTCCGGGTCCTGCTCCCCGACGGCGCCGGTGAAGCTGAGCCGGGCTTCCTCGTCACCGGAGATCACCTCGGCCTCGACGCCGAGGGTCTCGCGCGTCATGCGGAAGAAGTCGTCGCGGTTCTTCGCGTCGCGGGTCGCGGAGGTGGCGACCATGCGCACCTTCTCGGCACCCTTGCGGCGGGCGGCGATCGTGTAGTCGGCGAGCGCGACGCGGGTGCGTTCGAGCGCTTCGGGGGCGAGCTCGCCGGTGGCGTCGACACCCTGGCCGAGCCGGACGATGCGCATCTCGCGGTGCAGGTCGCGCAGGTCCACCGTGCCGTCGTGGCGCGGGGTCAGCTCGGCGACGAGCAGGCGGATGGAGTTGGTCCCACAGTCGATCGCGGCAACACGAGGCATGGGATCCACCCTAGCCAACCCGCCACTTTCGTCGTGAAAGTGCCACTCGCGGGGCCGTTTACGCATCTTTCCCAGGGAAAGTGACGCCTTTGCCTCAGCTGGCGGGGGTCGGCAGCGTCGTCGTGGTCGTGGTGACCGACGTCGAGACCGAGGTGATGATCGCGCCGCAGCTCGGGGTCGGTGTTGTCGTCGGGCCGCTGGGCGTGGTGCTGGTGTCCGGCGGAGTCGTCGTCGGGGACGGGACCGTGGTGACGCTGATCTCCGTCGTCGTGGTCGGCGTGGTCGTCGGTGGGGCGCACGGCTTCGACGTCGTCGGCGCGGTCGATGTGCCGCCCGGCGGGGTCGACGTCGGCGGGGCGGCCGGGGTCGTCGTCGGGACCGGCGGGGGCGGGATCGACGGCGGCGGGGGCCCGAGTGCCGCGTTGGGCGCGCCGACCGGGATCGTGCTGTCCGGGATCTGCATGATGCCGTTGCGGTACGCGTCGGCCCAGAGGACCACCGTGTTCACGTACGTGTCGGAGTTGTTGTAGCGGTAGATCGCGCCGCGCAGCTGGTCCGGGTTCGCCACGTCGAAGCCGCCCGAGCAGAGGTAGCGGCCGGTGGCCAGGGCGGCGTCGAAGATGTTGTTCGGGTCGGACTTGCCGTCGCCGTTGCCGTCGGAGGCGTAACCGCGCCACGTGCCCGGGATGAACTGGGTCGGGCCGACCGCGCGGTCCCACACCGGGTCCGTGTCGAGCAGGCCCTGGTCGGTGTCCGGGATCGCGGCGAACCCGCCCTGGCCGTTGAGCTCCGGGCCGAGGATCGGCTCGCGCGTGGTGCCGGCGGCGTCGACGTACCCGCCGCGGGCGTGGTTGGACTCGATGCGGCCGATGCTGGCGATCAGGGCCCAGTCGATGTGGCACGCGGGCTGCTCGCGGCCGAGGATGTCGGCGGCGTTGTGGTACGCGGCGAGCGCGGTGGCCGGGATGCCGAGCGGGCCGTCGGGGAGTTCGTAGGCCGGCAGCGGCAGCGGGATGGGGGCGCCGGGGAGGGTGCCGTCGACGGCGATCTGCTGGATGGCGGCGCGGCCGGGGTCGTAGCCCTGGGCGAGTGCGGCGTCGCGGGTGTGGTCTCCGCTGCCGCCGAGCCAGCCGAGCGTGACCGCGCCGGCCACCAGGGCCGGGATCACCGCGAGGACACCGGTGATCAGCGGGTACGCGCTGCGGTGGCGGATCCCGAATCTTCGGGTGTAGCTCCCGACTGCGTCAGGCAGTCGCCGCACGCGCATCGCTCGAAACCCTCCTGGCCGGACCGGTCAACCCACCCTCGGGTGACAGCCTGCCGTACCCGGGGCGCGGTTTCACCCCTTCGGGAGTCTGGATCTTCCCGGACCGGGGTTTTCGCTCACCCAGACCAGTTATCTCCTCACGGCCCGCGTTCGTTACTCGGCACACTCTCCCGTGGGCCACCCGTTCGCCTTAAGGAGCGCGAGGGTCTCGTCACCGAAAGGATTGACGCCGGGGCCGGCCGCGAGGGAGTGGGCGACGTGCACGTGCAGGCACTTGACGCGGCCCGGCATACCGCCGGCGGTGACCTGGTGGCCGAGGGGCTCGATCGCGTCGCGCTCGGCGAGGTAGGTCTCGTGGGTGCGCTGGTACTGCGCGGCGAGCTCGGGATCGGTGGTGAGCCGCTCGGTCATCTCCTTCATGATCCCGGACGCCTCGATCGTGCCGATCATCGAATTCAGCTTCGGGCAGGTCAAGTAGTAGAGGGTCGGGAACGGCGTGCCGTTCTCCAGCCGCGGGCTGGTCTGCACGACGGACGGGTGGCCGCTCGGGCACCGCGCGGCGACGGCCCGCAGCGCCCGCGGCGGCCGTCCGAGCTGCTCCGCGATGATCTCGCGGTCGGCGTCGGTGACGGGCTCGAACCGGTGCTGCTGCGTGCTGTTCACGCACTCAAGGTTAATGCGTGGGGTACATCTCCCCGGCGGCGGTCCGCGAGGACGTCAGCCGCCGGAGACCTGGTTCCAGAGGTTGTCGTACCAGGAGCCGTCCGGGATCTGCTGCTGGCCCGGCTGCGGGATCGTGTCCTGGGCCTTGTCCTCGGGCAGCTGGACGATGTAGGGCGTCTCGCCCGGCTTGACGTACCGCAGCCGCCGCCGGGCTTCCGCCTCGATCTGCGCCGGGTCGCTCAGCTCCGCCTTGCGGCCCTGGAGCTGAGCGACCGTCTGCTGCAGCAACGCCTGCTGCGCCTGTTGCTGGCGGATTTCGGTCCGCTGGGAGAGGTACGTGCGCAGGGGCACGGCGATGGTGAACGCCAGCGCGCACACCACGATCGCCACCACCGCCGCACGGCGGGTGGTGGACATGCCGAGCACCTTCGCCGCACCCGACGCGCGCTTCTGCGCCAAGCCCCGGCGCAGCCGGGCCCTGGTCGTCTCCGCGTCGCCGGTGCGGCGCGCCCGCGCCGCTTCGGGACGGCGGGCCCGCGAGGACCCGCCCACCCGCGTGGCACCGCCGCCGGCGGCGCGGTTGCCGCCCCGGCTGCGTGGTGCCCTCCCCCGGTCCGCCATAACAGGCTCAGCCCTCGGCGCTGAACCGCGGGAAGGCCAGCTCGCCGGCGTACCGGGCGGCGTCACCGAGGGTCTCCTCGATGCGCAGCAGCTGGTTGTACTTGGCGATCCGCTCGCCGCGGGCCGGGGCACCGGTCTTGATCTGGCCGACGCCGGTGGCGACCGCCAGGTCCGCGATGAAGGTGTCCTCGGTCTCGCCGGAGCGGTGGCTCATCATCGACTTGTAGCCGAACGACGTGGCCAGCGAGATCGCGTCGAGCGTCTCGGACAGGGTGCCGATCTGGTTGACCTTCACCAGCAGCGCGTTGGCGGCGCGGCGGGTGATGCCTTCCTCGAGCCGGTCCGGGTTGGTGACGAACAGGTCGTCGCCGACGATCTGGACCTTCTCGCCGACCTCGGCGGTCAGGGTGACCCAGCCGTCCCAGTCGTCCTCGCTCAGCGGGTCCTCGATGGAGACCATCGGGTAGTCGCGGATCAGCTCGGCGTAGTACGCCGACATCTGCTCCGCGCTCTTCTTGCTGCCTTCGAAGGTGTACGCGCCGTCGGCGAAGAACTCCGTCGCGGCGACGTCGAGCGCGAGCGCGACGTCACGGCCCGGCGTGTAGCCCGCCTTCTCGATGGCCTGCAGGATCAGGTCGAGCGCCTCGCGGTTGTTCGCCAGGTTCGGCGCGAAGCCGCCTTCGTCGCCCAGACCGGTCGACAGGCCGCGGCCCTTCAGCACCGACTTCAGCGAGTGGTAGACCTCGGCGCCCCAGCGCAGGGCCTCGCGGAAGGTCTCCGCGCCGATCGGCGCGATCATGAACTCCTGGACGTCGACGTTGCTGTCCGCGTGCGAACCGCCGTTGAGGATGTTCAGCATCGGGACCGGCAGCACGTGCGCGTTCGGCCCGCCCAGGTAGCGGAACAGCTCCAGGTCGGCCGATTCGGCGGCGGCCTTCGCGACGGCCAGCGAGACGCCGAGGATGGCATTCGCGCCGAGGCGGGACTTCGCCGGCGTGCCGTCGAGGTCGACCAGCTTCTGGTCGACGATCCGCTGGTCGACGGCTTCGATGCCGACCATCTCCGGGCCGATCTCGTCGAGCACCGCGGCGACCGCGCGCTCGACGCCCTTGCCGTTGTAGCGGCCGGTGTCGCCGTCGCGGAGCTCGACCGCTTCGTGTTCGCCGGTGGACGCGCCCGACGGGACGGCGGCCCGCGCCAGGGTGCCGTCGTCGAGGGCGACCTCCACCTCGACGGTCGGGTTGCCGCGCGAGTCCAGAATCTCGCGCGCGCCTACCTGCTCGATGAGAGCCACGCCATGCTCCTCGGTGCGTCGTGCCTGCGGTTTCGCGCCCAGCCTAGCCGTCACCGCAGTTCACCCGTTGGAGGCACGGCCGGTAGCGGCCGGTCCGCCAGCGTCTTCAGCTGTCCGCGCGGACGGCCTGCCAGCCCGGCGGCAGCTCCACGACGTCGGACGTCTGCTGCCAGAACGTCCAGCTGTTGCCGCCGAGATCGCCGACGGTGAACACCCGCGCGCCGTAGGGCTGGTCCTGCGGCGGATCGAGCTCGCCCTCGTCGCCGAGCGCCGCCTCGATCCGCTCGTACCAGGCGTCGACGTCGTCGACGTACAGGATGTTGAGCTGGCCGACCGGGCCGTCGACGCCCTTGGCCTGCCAGTAGTCCGGGCCGACGCCCGCGAGCTGGATCCGCGCTTCGCCCGCGCGGAGCGTCGCCTGGAAGACCTCGCCCGCCGCGTCGCAGAAGCGGACCTCCTCGGTGAACCCGAAGACCCTGGTCAGCCAGGCCAGCGCCGCGGTGGCGTCGGCGTAGTAGAGGTAGGGCGCCAAGCCCCGGTACCCGCTGCTCATGGCGGCACAGTCCATCACGTCCCGTTCACGGGCGTGTGTTAGCCCCTCTCCCGAGGTAAAGTCGGAGTGACCATGACGGACGCCGCAGCTGCTTCGCAGCCTCCCGAGGAGTCGCGGTTCCATGCCTTCCGCCAGGCCGAAGAGCTCGTCGGCCGCCGTCGCCCGCTCGACGCGCTGAAGGCGTTGCAACCGCTCCTGGAATCCGAGACGGACAAGCCGTCGGTGCACCTGCTCGCCGGGCGCGCCTACTTCCACTCCGCCCAGCTGCGGCGCGCCGAACAGGCGCTGACCCGGGTGCTGGAGCTGGATCCGACGGACCACTACGCCCGTTTCCTCCTCGGCCGCACCCTGCAGCGCCTGGGCCGGTTCGTCGAGGCGCTGGCGCAGCTGAAGATGGCTTCGGCGATGAACCCGGTGCCGGAGTACCTCGAAGCGATCAGCGAGGTCAAGGCGCACATCGCGCTGCGGGACTAGGCGCTGCGGGACCAGGGACCAGGGCCGGAGGACCGTACTTTCGGCCGATCTCTCCGGGCCCCTCGGCCGATCCGCTCGCACCCCTCCGCGGGAGAAGCTGGTTCCAGACCGAACAGGGAGGAACCGGAAATGTCGATCTTCGCCACTTTGGGTGCGTACGCCGGACTGCTGCTGCTGGTGCTGATGGCGGTCACGCCGTTGTTCGCCGACCGCGAGCTGTAGGCCTCACGGCGCGACGCTCGCCTCCGCGTAGGCGTCCGCCGCGCTGAAGACGTCCTGGCCGTACGTGACGGCCGAGTTGTAGAACAGCACCGCGCGCCACCAGCCGGCCGGGGTGCCCAGGTCGTCGCCGCCCGAGCACAGGTAGCGCGCCGCCGTGAAGGCCGCGTCGTCGACGTTCTGGGGGTCCGGCGTGCCGCCGTCGCCGTTGGCCCGCTCCTGGTACTTCTTCCACGTCGACGGCGGGAACTGCAGTGGGCCGATCAGGTGGTCCCACGACTTGTCGCCGTCGAGCTTGCCGCCGTCGGTGTCGTGCACCGCCGGGACGCCGGGTGAGCCGTCCAGCGGCGGGCCGACCACCGGCATGACGACGCGGCCGTCCGGCCGGATCGCCGAGAGGTCGAACTTCCCGCGCTCGGCCTCGACCCGGCCGATGCCCGCGAGCGTCGCCCACGACAGGTGGCACGTCGGTTTCTGGCGCTGCATCCACATTTCCGCCCGGCCGTACGCCGAAACCACGCGTGCCGGGATGTGCGTCTTGTCCGCGACACGGGTCGCCCACGCGTCGAGCTCGGCCTGGTCGGACACCGCGGGCCGGTCGACCGGCGCGGCGAGCCCGGCCCGCGGTGACTCCGCGCCGGGCTGCGGGCGTTGTTCCGGGATGGCCAGCGCCGGCTGGGGCGGCGGGGGCGCCGCCGGCGCGTCCGGGTTCCGGACACCGATGGTGAGGACGAGGACCACTCCGGTGAGCACGAGAGCCACCGCGAACGCCGCCCGGCCGAGATAGCGCCGCGGGGGACCACCCGAGGGCGGCGGGTCCGGACGTGTGACGGTCGGCTGAGCGGTATCGGCCACCCGATCAGGTTACGGAGCCACTCAAGAGGGACCACGATCGCCTGACAAGGCAAACGCAGGGTAAAAACAGGTCCGCTGCCAGCGACGTCACAGATTTTGTTATCGAGTCGACGCGCAGCACGCTGACCTGCGGTTACCCTAACCTAACTTCGGCCGTCGGTCCCTTTTGCCCGGTTCTTCCGTCGCTCCCGGACGTGCGCGCGCTGGACTTACAGGTGAGCCTTACCTAAAAACTTCACGGGGGCGGACGAAACAGGAGGCGGACCGGTGTTGTTCTCGAGCGCGCTGATCGGGCTACGTGAAGGCCTGGAGGCTGCGCTCGTCGTGAGCATCCTCGTGGCCTTCCTGGTCAAGACCGAGCGGCGCCACGCGCTGCGCTGGGTGTGGCCCGGCGTCGGCGCCGCGGTGCTGCTGTCGATCGCCGTCGGCGCGGTCCTGACCTACACGACCGCCCAGCTGTCGTTCGAGCACCAGGAGCTGCTCGGCGGGAGCCTGTCGATCGTCGCCGTCGTGTTCGTCACGGCGATGATCTTCTGGATGCGCAAGGCGTCCAAGAGCATCGCCGCCGAGCTGCGCGGGAAGATGGACGACGCGCTGGACGTCGGCCCGATGGCCGTGCTGCTGCTGTCGTTCCTCGCGGTCGGCCGGGAGGGCCTGGAAACCGCGGTGTTCTTCTACTCCGCCGTCCAGACCGCGCAGTCGGACACCGTCCAGCCGCTGATCGGGTTCGCCATCGGCATCGTGGCCGCCGTGATCCTGGCGTTCCTGCTCTACAAGGGCGCCGTCCGGTTCAACCTGGCGAAGTTCTTCACGATCACCGGTGTGCTGCTGGTCTTCGTCGCCGCCGGCGTGCTCGGTTACGGCCTGCACGACCTCCAGGAGGCCGCGTTCCTGCCGGGCATCAACACCCTGGCGTTCGACGCGTCGGACGCGCTGCCGGAGACGTCCTGGTACGGCGCGCTCCTGAAGGGCATCTTCAACTACTCGCAGCAGACGACCGTGCTGCAGGCCATCGCGTGGGTCGCCTACGTCGCCATCGTGCTGCCCCTTTTCCTCAAGCCCAGCAAGAAGACCGCGCCGGTGCCCGCCGCCGCGGCCGCCCCGAAGGAGTGACCGTGCGCAAGACCCACAGAACCCCGCTGGCCCTGGTGGCCGGCGCCGCCGCGCTGGTGACGCTGGCCGCGTGCGACGGCCAGGGCACCACCGGCACCGAGTCCTCGACCGGTGCGGCGGGCGGCCCGATCAAGGTCGAGGCCTCGGACACCGCGTGCACCGTCTCGGCCAACACCGCCGCCGCGGGCAACGTGACCTTCGAGATCACCAATAAGGGCGCCAAGGTCACCGAGTTCTACCTCTACGCCGAGGGCGACCGGATCATCGGCGAGGTCGAGAACATCGCGCCGGGCCTCAACCGGCGGCTGATCGTCGAGGCGTCCGACGCGGGCAAGTACCAGACCGCGTGCAAGCCGGGCATGGCCGGCAACGGCATCCGCGGCGACTTCACCATCACCGGCGGCGCGCCGAAGCAGGCCGACGCCAACGCGCGGAAGGCCGCGGCCACCAAGAGCTACGCCGACTACGTCGCGAACAACACCGCCGCGCTGGAGGAGCAGACGGGCAAGTTCGTCGACCTCGTCAAGGCCGGCAAGGTCGACGAGGCGAAGGCCGCGTACGCGACCACCCGCGTCTACTACGAGCGCATCGAGCCGGTGGCCGAGAAGTTCGGCGACCTGGACCCGGCCATCGACGTGCGCGAGGCCGACCTCGAGCCGAACCAGCAGTTCACCGGGTTCCACCGGCTGGAGAAGGACCTCTACGTGACCGGCCTCAAGCCGGACAGCCCGCAGATCGCGGACAAGCTGCTCACCGACGTCAAGGACCTGGTCGCGAAGTCGAAGACCCTCGAGCTGACCGCGCTCGACCTGGCGAACGGCGCGAAGGGCCTGCTCGACGAGGTCGCCACCGGCAAGATCACCGGCGAGGAGGAGACCTTCTCGCACACCGACCTGTGGGACTTCCAGGCCAACGTGGACGGCTCGAAGGGCGCGATCGCCTCGCTGCGGCCGCTGCTGCAGGAGCGTGACGCGGCCCTCGTGTCCACTTTGGACAAGGAGTTCGCGAACGTGCAGGGCCTGCTGGACAAAACCCGCGTCGGGGACGGCTACAAGTTCTACAACCAGCTGTCCCAGGACGAGATCAAGGCCTTCGCCAGCGCCGTCGACGCGCTGAGCGAGCCGCTGAGCAAGGTTGCGGAGGTTGTGTCACGGTGACGTTGAAAGGCGGGACCGAAGACGGCACCCGCGTCTCCCGCCGGAAGCTCTTCGGCCTGGCGGGAGCGGGTGTCGCGCTCGCCGGAGCCGGAGCCGCGGCGGGCATCGGGATCGACAAAGCGACCAGCGGCAACGCCGAGGCGGCGGTGACCACCGTCGACTTCCACGGCGAGCACCAGGCCGGCATCGTCACGCCGGCCCAGGCGAACCTGCACTTCGCCGCCTTGGACGTCACGACGAAGGACCGCGAGAAGCTGCGACAGCTGCTCAAGACGTGGACCGACGCGGCCCGCCGGATGACGGAGGGCCAGGAGGTCGTCGCGAACGGCGCGGTCGGCGGCGGCGAGTTCGCCCCGCCGGGAGACACCGGCGAGGCGCTCGACCTGCCGGCGTCGCACCTGACGCTGACCATCGGGTTCGGGCCGTCGCTGTTCGACGGCCGCTTCGGCCTCGCGGCCAAGCGGCCGCCGCAGCTGATCGACCTGCCGCTGTTCCCGAAGGACAAGCTCGACCCCGCCCGCAGCGGCGGCGACCTGTGCATCCAGGCGTGCGCGGACGACCCGCAGGTCGCCGTGCACGCGGTGCGCAACCTGGTGCGGCTCGGCTTCGGCGTCACCGAGGTCCGCTGGTCGCAGCTCGGTTTCGGCCGCAGCTCGTCGACGTCGCGGGCGCAGCAGACCCCGCGGAACCTGTTCGGCTTCAAGGACGGCACGAACAACATCAAGTCCGAGGACACCGACTACCTGCGCGACCAGGTGTGGGCCACGGCGGCCGACGGGCAGGCGTGGATGGCGGGCGGCAGCTACCTGGTGGCCCGCCGGATCCGGATGCACATCGAGACGTGGGACCGCGAAACCCTCGACGGTCAGCAGAAGATCATCGGCCGCACGAAGGGCGTCGGAGCGGCTTTGGGGCAGCAGAACGAGTTCGACGAGATCGACCTGGAAGTCGGCGGCGCGGGCGGCGAGAAGCTGATCGCGGAGGACGCCCACGTCCGGCTGGCGTCGCACCAGGCGTTGAACGGGACGCGGATCCTGCGCCGTGGTTACAACTTCGTCGACGGCTCCGACGGCGTCGGGCACCTCGAAGCCGGGCTGTTCTTCCTGGCGTTCAACCGGGACACGCGCAAGCAGTACGTCCCGATGCAGCAGGCGCTGTCCTCGAAGGACGCGATGATGGAGTACGTCCAGCACACGGGTTCGGCGCACTTCGCCGTCCCACCGGGCGTTTCGTCGACCGGCTCCTGGGGCGACGCCCTGTTTGCCTAATGCCTTTAGGCTGATCTACACTCGCTTTAGGCAAAAGGGAGTGTAGTCATGGTTCGTGCTGGGTTGACCACGGAACGCGTCGTGCGCGCCGGGGCGGAGCTGGCCGACGAGGCCGGCTTCGAGCAGGTGACGCCGTCGGAGCTGGCGCGGCGGTTCGACGTCAAGGTCGCGAGCCTCTATTCGCACGTCAAGAACGCGCACGACCTGCGGACGAAGATCGCCCTGCTCGCGCTGGAGGAGCTCGCCGACCGGGCCGCCGCCGCGCTGGCCGGGCGGGCGGGGCGCGACGCGCTCGTGGCCTTCGCCGACGTCTACCGCGACTACGCCCGGGAGCACCCTGGGCGGTACGCCGCCGCGCAATTCCGGCTCGACCCGGAGACCGCCGCCGCGAGCGCCGGGGTCCGGCACTCGCAGATGATGCGCGCGATCCTGCGGGGTTACGACCTCACCGGGCCGGACGAGACGCACGCCGTCCGGTTGCTGGGCAGCGTCTTCCACGGCTACGTCGACCTGGAGTCCCAGGGCGGCTTCGACCACAGCTCCCCCGCCTCCCAGGAGTCCTGGACCCGGATCCTGGCCGTCCTCGACACCCTTCTCCGCGATTGGCCCCAGTCATGATCACCACCCCCGTCACCGCCTCGCTGGTCCGCGGCGCCCTCGAACTCGAGCCCACCGAGCTCGGCCTGGTCCCGCACCGGCTGCCCGCACGGGCCCGGACGCAGAACACCGACCCGCGCCTCACCATGGCCGAAGCGCAGCCCGCGGGCGTGCGGCTGCGGTTCCGGACCCGGGCCGACGTCGTCGAGCTGGAAACCCGGCCCACCAAGGTGGTGTACCCCGGCGCCCCGCCGCGGCCGGACGGCGTCTACGACCTGCTCGTCGACGGCCGCCTCGAGCGATCCGGCGTGGTCGAGGGCGGCAGCACGCTGACCGTCGACCTGGCCACCGGCGCCGGTTCGCGGGCCGACGGCCCGACCGGCCGCGTCCGGTTCGCCGGACTCGGCGCCGGCCTCAAGGACGTCGAAATCTGGTTGCCGCACAACGAAATCACCGAACTGGTGGCCCTACGCACCGACGCGCCGGTCGAGGCCGCGCCGGCCCCGGGCCGGGTCTGGCTGCACCACGGCAGCTCGATCAGCCACGGTTCGAACGCCGCGACCCCGTCCGGGACGTGGCCCGCGCTCGCCGCCACCGCCGCAGGAGTGGATCTGGTGAACCTCGGGTTCAGCGGCAACGCGCTGCTCGACCCGTTCACCGCCCGCGCCATGCGCGACACCCCGGCCGACCTGATCAGCGTCAAGCTCGGCATCAACGTCGTCAACGCCGACCTGATGCGCCTGCGCGCGTTCGGCCCGGCCGTGCACGGGTTCCTCGACACGATCCGCGACGGCCACCCGGACACGCCGCTGCTGGTCGTCTCGCCGATCCTCTGTCCGATCCACGAAGAGACGCCGGGGCCCGGGGACTTCGACCACGAGGCGCTGGCCGCCGGCGAGGTGCGGTTCCGCGCCACCGGCGACCCCGCCGAGACGGCCGCGGGCAAGCTGACGCTGCAGGTCATCCGCAGCGAGCTGGCGCGGATCGTGGCGGCTCGCCAGGATGCCCGGCTGTACTACCTCGACGGCCGCGAGTTGTACGGCGAAGCGGACTTCGCGGAGTTCCCGCTGCCGGACAACCTGCACCCGGACCCGGCGGCGCACCGCCGGATCGGCGAGCGGTTCACGAAACTCGTGTTCGCCGACGGCGTCTTCTCTTGACTTCAAGCGAGCTTGAAGTTGGAGGCTGGAGGTCATGTTCACCGAAGCAGAGCTCGCGTACCTCGCCGGCCAGCCCCTCGGCCGCCTGGCGACGGCCCAGCCCGACGGCAAGCTCCAGGTCAACCCGGTCGGCTTCCGCTACAACCCGGACGAGCGGACGATCGACGTCACCGGGCACAACCTGCGCTCCAGCAAGAAATTCCGCAACATCGCGACGAACGACCAGGTCGCGTTCGTCGTCGACGACCTCCCGTCGACGAACCCGTGGCGCGTCCGCTGCCTGGAGATCCGCGGCCGCGCCGAGGCGCTGGTCGGCGTCGCCCTGCCGGACAACCACTTCGACGACGCGGTGATCCGCATCCACCCGGCCCGGATCCTCGCCTTCGGCGTCGAGGACTGGGACCGGGAGCCGTTGGAGCTGGAGACGAACATCCGCAACGTCTGACGCACCGGCGGTGCGGGCGCTGGGGGTGCCCGCACCGGCGTCCGATGCCCCGCCGGTCACGTGAGGTTCCCCCGCGCACGCCCGAGCTACGGAGCCCGAGCCTCCAGATCCCGGACGGAACCTCGCGTGCCCGGTGGGGCATCACGCGAGATCCGCGCGGCCGCACGGCTACCGGCGGCCACCCCAGGCCGTGTAGGCCACCGTGCCCGCCACCGCCAGCACCACGGCCGTCCAGGTGGCGGCGGTCGTGGCCGGTGGTTGCAGCATCCAGGCCACGATGTGGCTCGTCGTCGAGCCGTCGTGCTGGACGAACGGGGTGATGCCCGCCCAGAGCAGGGGCAGCGTCCAGCCGAACTGACCGCCCGCGACCGTCGCCGCCAGGCCGGCCAGGCCCAGCAGGCCCGCGGCGTCACGCAGGATGATCGGCAAGTCGACAGTGGACGCACCCAGCTCCTGGACGGCCGGCACGGCGCCACCGGCCACGAGGCCGATCAGCGCCAGGTGGGCGAACCGGCGGACCGGCCACGGCAGCGCCGCGGTGCGGTCGAGGTCCGGGTCCTGGCCGCTGAGCCCGATCGCCGCCACCGCGATCGCGGCCGTGAGCGTCAGCATGACCGGTACCGGCGACCACCAGTCGCGCGCCAGGAACCACAGGCCCGCCGTGGCCACCAGCAGGGCCGCGAACGCCGCCGGGAGCTGTCTCGACCGGGCGTAGAGCAGCACCCACCTCATCGCAGCGCCCCCGGCACCAGTGTGTCGATCGGGTCACCGTGGCAGGTCAGCAGCACCTGGCGCAGCGCGACGATCCGGGCGAACTGGACGTCCGCCGGGAGCGCGTGGAACTTCTGCCACACCGGCTCGATCCGGCCGGACTCGTGGCGGAACCAGCTGCCGCCGTACTCGGGCAGCAGCTTCAGCTCGCCGGTGAAGTACGCCGCCGCGATCATGCGGCTGCCCGTGTCGGGCACGTCGCCGTAACTCGGTGGCATGCACGCGGGCAGCCCGGCGCCGGACAGCACCGCGAGCCGCAGGGTGCTCGCGTCGGCCGTGAGCAGGTCGTCGTTGATCTGGAAGTCCAGGTAGACGACGCCGGGATCGCGGGCGGGCCGGGCGGCGACGGAGTTCGGCGCCGTCCGCTCCTCGATCCGGGTGGGCGCGCCGGGCAGCTTCGCCAGCATCGCCAGCGCTTCCCGCCCCGGCGCGGCCAGCGCGGCCAGCCGGTCTTCATGAGCCCGGCTGACGCAGATCGGGCCGTCGCAGAGCTTCTGCGCGGCGATGCTGTCCGCGGTCAGGAGCCCGCCGGCGGAAGCCGGGAAGACCGGCAGGGCGATCGCCGCCCCGGCCACCACCGGCAGCAGGCCCAGGACCCTGGCCCGCGCGGAATTCGCCGCCAGCACCAGGAATCCCGTCACGGCGAGCCCGAAGAACCACGCCGTCTGCCCGAGGTCCACCGACGTCGCCGTCGTCACCAGTGCGCCCCGTGGCTCCCCGAAGACCGGCGTCAGCAACCCGAATCGGATGTACGAGACCGCAGCACTCCCCTCGAGCGACGTCAGCACCGACACCACCAGGGTCAGCACGGCCAGCGCGGGCGCGGTCAGCGGGTGCGGCAGCAGCCGCCCGATCGCCAGGCCGATCCAGCTCCCCGCCACGACGGCGAGCAGGCCGACGAAGAGGACCGGCAGGAAGCTCGCGGACACGAACCCGCCGTGCCCGAGCACCTCGGCCAGGCCGACGGCGAACACCACCACGACCCCGAGCGCGCTCAGCGCCCCCACGGCACCGGCCAGCCGCAGCGCCCGGTGCCAGCCCGGCCGGGACGTCGTGGACAACAGCTCGACCATGCCGGAGCGACTGTCGCGCATCCCCTGGATCGCCCCGGCGCCGACGGCGATCGGCCACAGGAACACCAGCAGGAACCGCAGCCACAGCGCGGTGGTCGTCGTGTTCCCCGTCCACGGCGCCGGCACCTTCCACCACGGGCCGGGCAGCAGGAACAGGAACCCGAGCGCGACGACGACCAGCGCCAGCCCGGCCCAGGGCGCGATGGTGCGCCGGAGTTCGATGCGGAAGACCATCACCAGGCCCCCTTGCCCGGCTCGTGGTTCAGCAGCGCCGAATACCCGCGCTCGATCGGGCTGTCGCCGACGTGGTCCGGCGTCCCGGCCGCGGCCAGTTCGCCGGGGGTGCCCTGGAAGACCAGCTTGCCCGCGTCGAACAGCACGACGTCGGAGCAGGCCGTGGCGACGTCCTCGACCAGGTGCGTCGAGATCAGCACGCACGAGTCCTGGCCCAGCTCCTGGACGAGCTCGCGGAACCGGACGCGCTGCGCCGGGTCGAGGCCGGCCGTCGGCTCGTCGAACAGCAGGACGTCCGGGTCGTTGACGATCGCCTGGGCGATCCCGACGCGCCGGACCATGCCGCCGGACAACGTCTTCATCCGGTCGTCGGCGCGGTCGGCCAGCCCGACGCGCTCGATCGCCCGCTGCACCGCGCCCGGGACGTCCGCCTTCGGCACTTCCTTGAGCCACGCCAGGTATTCGACGAACTCGCGGACCGTGAACCGCTTGTAGTACCCGAAGTTCTGCGGCAGGTAGCCGATCCGGCGGCGCAGGCCGCGCTGCCCGGTACGCCCCCCGACGGGTGCGCCGAGCAGCGTCAGCCGGCCTTCCGCCGGCCTGAGCACCGTCGCCAGCGCGCGGATCAGCGTCGTCTTGCCCGCGCCGTTCGGCCCGAGCAAGCCGTGTACCCCCTTGCCGAGGGACAGGTCCAGCCCGTCCACCGCCATTTTCCGCCGCCCTGCCCGCACCTTGAGCCCCTCGGCCTGGATCTCCCAGGCGTAGGCCGTTGGCGCGATCTCGGCGGCCCCGACAGCACGCATGTCTTCCTCCCTAGTTGCCCACGCCGAGCCGGGTGAAGGCGCCCTTGTGCAGGGCGACCACCACCGTCGTCAGCGCGAAGACCCCCGCCCACACCGGCAACGCGCCGGTGGTGAGCGCAAACGTTTGCTGCTGGGCCACCGCGGACGGCAGCACCACCAGCGCGGCCCAAGCCGCGATCAGCGCGTACGCCGCCCGGGTGACCCCGATCAGCCCGCCCAGCGCGAGCGTGCCGGTGGTGTAGGCCAAGCTCGGCAGCAGCCAGAGCGCGACGCCGGTCCCGGTCAGCCAGCCGGCGGCCCCGAGCACCGGCAGCACGACGAGCAGCACCGCCACCGTCCGCCGCGCGATCAGGTACAGCCCGGCCCGCGGGGTCGAGACGACGACCTCGTACGCCGGGTCGAGCCCCCGCGCCCACGACGCGGCCACACCCAGCACCGGCAGCACCGGGGCGAACAGCTGCACCGCCGTCGTGTCGAACACCGTGTGCCAGAACTGGTCGAACACCACCGCGAGCAGCGTGAGCAGCACGATCATCGCCAGCCACGGCACCATCACCGGGGTGACCCAGGTCGACAGCCACCGCCGCTTCGGATGCGGCACCGGACGTGGGTGCGCGGGTGCGCTCGGCAGCTCGATGTCCACCGCGAGCCGCGACCAGACGAGGTCCACCACCGGCTGCACCGGGGTCAGCGCGGCCAGCCTCGCCCGGCACTGGGCGCAGGCCTCGAGGTGCGCTTCGAGGCCCCAGAGCTGGTCACCGGGGAGGTCGTCACCCGCCGCGTACCCGGTGATGAGCCGGTCCGTCGCATGGTTCATGACAGTGCCTCCCGCATCGCGATCCGTGCCCGGCGGGCGCGGGTCTTGACGGTTCCTTCCGGCAGCCCGAGCAGGACGGCGGTCTCGCGGACGGTCAGCCCGTCGAGCACCATCGCCTGCAGCACCGCTCGCAGTTCGGGCGCGAGGTCGCGCAGCGCGTCCCCGACCTCGTCGCCGACCGCCGCCGCCAGCGCCTCTTCTTCGGCGCCGGGCGCCGGCGCGACGTCGAGCGCCATCACCGGCGGCGGTTGCGCGTGGTGCGCCCGCCGGCGGAAGGCGTCGACCAGCCGCCGCACGGCGATGGTCCACACCCAGCCGACCGCGGAGCCGCCCGTCGCGGCCCCCGCGAACGAGCCCGCGGCGCGCCAGACGGCCAGGTACGTCTCCTGCATGACCTCGGCGACGACCTGCTCGTCCGCGCACCGGCGGCGCAGGCGCACGGCCAGCCAGGGCGACGTGCGGCGGTAGAGCTCTTCGAACGCCGCGCGGTCGCCCTTGGCCGTGCGCCGGACGAGGTGCTCCTCGTCGGCGTCCTCCAGTGGCTTCATCCTCACACCAGGCAAGACGCCGGAAGACCCGATCCGGTTCTCACCCGACCGTGACCTGCGTCACGCTCACTTTCCCTAGGAAAGATACGTCCAGGGCCCCTTCGGACGCATCTTTCCTAGGGAAAGTGGCGCTTGGGGGGGTCAGTCGCGGGTGGGCCAGAACTTGCGCCAGCCGTCGGCTTCCAGGGTGGTCGGCTCCAGGCCCGCGTCGCGGGCGGCCTGCTCGGCGGCGCGGACCTCCAGGGCGAACCCCTTCGCCAGCGCTCGCAGCTCACCCTCGGGGTCGACGCCCGCGCGGCGGGCCGTGGCCGCGATGCGGAACAGCTGGGCGGCCGCGTTCGAGCCCTCGGGGAAGAGGTCGAGCGGGATGCCGGCGCGGCCGCTGCGCTGGCCGAGCTTGCCCGCCAGCGCGACCGCCGGCTGGCCGAGCGCGACGCCATCCACAATGGACAGACGTTGCTTCTCGCGCTGCTTCAGCTCTTCCCACTTGAGGTTCTGGTGCTCGACCGTGCGCACCTCGTCGGCGTCGGCGAAGACGTGCGGGTGCCGGCCGACCAGCTTCTCGACCAGGGCGGCCGCGACGTCGTCGATGCCGAACGGGTCGGCCGGGTCCTCGGCGGCGACGCGGGCGTGGAAGAGCACCTGCAGCAGGACGTCGCCGAGCTCCTCGCGCAACGCCTCCCGGTCGCCGTCTTCGATCGCGTCGAGCAGTTCGTAGGTCTCCTCGACCAGGTACTGCCGCAGCGACTCGTGCGTCTGCACGGCGTCCCACGGGCAGCCGCCCGGCGAGCGCAGCCGGTCCATCACGTCCGCGGCCTCGACCAGCGGCGGGACGGGCGTGTCGATGACCTGCGCGCCGGTCGCGATGAGCAGGGACGCGGCGGGCTCCTCGCGCGACGTCGCGAGCAGCACGATGTCCTTCAGCGACCGCGCCTCCGTGACGGCCGGGACCCCGAACACCGCGGGGTCGACGTCCGTGGCCGCGTAGACGGCCGTGGACTCACGCAGGATCTTCAGCGCCGCGGCGGGCAGTGTCGCCCCGCGGACGACTACGACGACGCCCGAGCTCACTGCTGCGCGGACGAGCCCCGGACCAGCACCGCGCCCCGGGCGGGGTTCAGGCTCGGCACGACGCTCATGCTCATGACGTCCCACACGCCGTAGCGGGGGTTGATGCGCAGCCCGGTCTGGTCGACGTAGGGCTGCAGCAGCCGCGTGCCGATCGCGGTCAGCTGCGCGTCCGACGGCTTCTGCGGCGGCTGGTCGGCCGGCACCGCCTGGTCGGTGCCACGGGTGTGGATCACGAAGACGAACCAGTCCGGGCTCTGCGGCTTCTCCGCCTGGAAGACGACGACGCTGCCCTGGGGCGAGCCGAACACCGGAGTCGACGCCAGCCCGGGGTACTGGTCGGCGCCGAAGAGCTGCGACCCCCCGGCGGTGAACCCGCTGGGAGCGGGCATCCCGGTCTGCTGCGCCTGCTGTCCTTCCGCCTGCGCCTGCTGGATCGCGGCCGTCATCTTGCCGGGGTCGGCCAGGAACTGCTTCCCGTAGTCGAGGGCCCGGGCGCGCGTGACGTCGTCGTCGTCACCCGAGGCTTTGATGCCGAGGTACTCCGCACCGACCGACAGCTTCGGCAGGTACTTCTGGGCGAGCTGCTGCTCGAGGACGACGTCGGTCGCCGTCTCGGTGCGGTCGCGCAGCTGGGAGATGATCTGGGTGACGGCGACCTGGTCGCCCTGGCCGGTGTCGGTCACCGGGGCGGCGGTCTCCTGCGCGATGAGGCCGGCGATCTTCTTCTGGTCGGCGACGATGCCTTCCCGCTGTGCGGCGTTCGCCGTCAGCTCGTGCAGCACCTGCTGCCGGACGACCTCCCGGCCCAGCAGCTCCACCTTGTGCTCACGCGCGAGCTTCTGCGCGTACGGCTGAGTCCGGACGGCCTGGTCGATCAGCGACTGCACCTGTTCGAGCGAGACCGAGCGGTCGCCGACGATCGCGGCGCTGCCGACCTGACTGGGGCCCGTGCCGCACCCGGCGAGCAGAAGACCTCCGGCAACGACCGCGACCAGCGCGCGAGGGCGCCCCATGATCCGCATCACAGCGCATACCCTCTCACACCATCGCACCCGAAACGCAACACCGGTGCGGTGTCGCCGGGCGTAACGTCGATCCCATGGACCACTGGCTGACCATCGAGGTCTTCGATGGCGAGTCCACGGCTTCGTTGTGGCGGCTCGCCCGGGGTGACGCACTGACCGAAGCAGCACTGACGAACGGCGCCGAGCAGTGGGTGTGGCACGAACACCGCTGGGGCGTCGTGCTGGAGATCGAATTCCGTTCCGGGGAAAGCCGGGACGCGTTCCGGGCGTTGCCGGTCGTGACGGCGGCGCTCGACGCCGTGCCCGACCCGGCGCGCGGACTGCTCGTGTACCCGGGCCGCGGTGGCGGCGCGGGCACGCGAAAGCCGCGCAAGCCACGCCCGAAGCCGATGGCGGACGCCGGGGCGATCCCGGTGCCGGTCGAGCAGGTGCGGATGGGGCTGGCGACGCCGACACCGCCGATGTTCAGCGAAGTCGGCTGAGCGACGGGCGTCCGGTACCCGACCGGACGCCCGTTTCCCTTACACCGCCGCCGGTTTCTTCGTCAGCTGCGTCAGCAGCTTGGCGCAGCAGCCGAGCAGTTCCTCGTCGCGCAGCGTCGGGGCGCCGATGCGGCCGCCCGCCGCGCCTTCCGTGGGCTTCGGGACCGACACGGTGTTCGTCACGGCCTTGAACGTCGCCTTCGGGTACAACCGCTTCAACCGCACCATCTGCGAGTCCTGCAGCGGCAGCGGTGCGAACCGGATCGTGTTGCCCTGGACGGCCACCTCCGTCACGCCCGCCTCGCGGCAGGTGTGCCGGAACCTCGCCACCGCCAGCAGGCGGTTGACCGGCGCCGGCGGCTGGCCGTAGCGGTCGATCAGCTCTTCGCGCACCGCGTCCAGGCCTTCGGTGTCCGGCGCCGCCGCGATCTTGCGGTACGCCTCCAGCCGCAGCCGCTCGCCCGGGATGTAGTCGTGCGGCAGGTGCGCGTCGATCGGGAGGTCGACGCGGACGTCGGCCAGCTCCTCGTCTTCGGCCGGCTCCGCGCCCGCGTGCCGGCGGAAGGCGTCGACCGCTTCGCCGACCAACCGCACGTACAGGTCGAACCCGACACCCGCGATGTGCCCGGACTGTTCCGCGCCCAGGATGTTGCCCGCGCCGCGGATTTCGAGGTCCTTCATGGCGACGGCCATGCCCGCGCCCAGTTCGGTGTTCTGGGCGATCGTCGCGAGCCGGTCGTGCGCGGTCTCGGTCAGCGGCGCTTCCGGTGGGTACAGGAAGTACGCGTACCCGCGCTCACGACCACGCCCGACGCGGCCGCGCAGCTGGTGCAGCTGCGCCAGCCCGAGCAGGTCACCGCGCTCGACCAGCAGCGTGTTCGCGTTCGAGATGTCCAGCCCGGTCTCGACGATCGTGGTGCACACCAGGACGTCGTACTCGTTTTCCCAGAAGCCCTGGATGATCTTCTCGAGCTTGTCCTCGTTCATCTGGCCGTGCGCGGTGACGACCCGCGCCTCCGGCACCAGCTCCCGGATGTGCCGCGCGGCCTTCTCGATCGAGGAAACGCGGTTGTGGACGTAGAAGACCTGGCCGTCGCGCAGCAGTTCGCGGCGGATGGCGGCGCCGACCTGCTTGTCGTCGTAGGAGCCGACGTAGGTCAGGATCGGGTGGCGATCCTCCGGCGGGGTCAGGATCGTCGACATCTCGCGGATGCCGGCCAGCGACATCTCGAGCGTGCGCGGGATCGGCGTCGCGGACATCGTCAGGACGTCGACGTGCGTGCGCAGCGCCTTGATGTGCTCCTTGTGCTCGACGCCGAAGCGCTGCTCCTCGTCGACGATGACCAGGCCGAGATCCTTGTAGCGGATGCCGGTCTGCAGCAGGCGGTGCGTGCCGATGACGATGTCGACCTCGCCGCCGGCGAGCTGCTCCAGGATGATGTCCGACTCGGTCTTGTTCGTGAACCGGGACAGGCCCTTGATCGTCACCGGGAACGAGCGCATCCGCTCGTGGAAGGTGTTGAGGTGCTGCTGGGCGAGCAGCGTCGTCGGGACGAGCACGGCGACCTGCTTGCCGTCCTGCACCGCCTTGAACGCGGCGCGCACGGCGATCTCGGTCTTGCCGTAGCCGACGTCGCCGCAGATCACGCGGTCCATCGGGACGCCGCGCTGCATGTCCGACTTGACCTCGTCGATCGCGGCGAGCTGGTCGTTGGTCTCGGTGAACGGGAAGGCGTCCTCCAGCTCGCCCTGCCACGGCGTGTCCGGGCCGAACGCGTGCCCGGGCGCAGCCTGGCGCGCGGCGTAGAGCTGCACCAGCTCGGCGGCGATCTCCTTGACCGCCTTCTTGGCGCGGGCCTTGGTGTTCTTCCAGTCGGAGCCACCCAGCTTGTTGAGCGTGGGCAGTTCGCCGCCGACGTACTTGGACACCTCGTCGAGCTGGTCGGTCGGCACGAACAGGCGGTCACCGGGGTGGCCGCGCTTGGACGAGCCGTACTCCAGCAGCAGGTATTCGCGGGTCGCGCCGGCGACGGTGCGCTGCACCATCTCGACGAACCGGCCGATGCCGTGCTGCTCGTGGACGACGTAGTCGCCGTTCTTGAGCGCCAGCGGGTCGACGGCGTTGCGCCGCCGCGACGGCATCTTGGTCGTGAGGTCCTTTGTGGACGTTCCGGCGCCGGCGCCACGGCCGGTGAGGTCCGCCTCCGACAGCACGACGAGGGCGCGCTCCGGCGAGACGAACCCTTCGGTGAGGGCGCCGCAGGTGACCGTGACCGTGCCGGGCGGGAGCGCGCCGGTGACGCCGTCACCCGCCAGCGTCGCCGGGACGTCGGCGCTCGACAGCTGCTCGACGGCGCGCGACGCGGTGCCCTGGCCGGCGACGACGAGCACCGCCGTGCCGCCCGCCGCGGTGTGCGCGCGCAGGTCCGCCGTCGCGCGCTCGATCTCGCCGCGGTAGGCCGGCGAGGCCTCCACCGAGACGCGGTAGACGTCCGGGTCTTCGCTGGTCAGCTGGCTCAGCGTCCACCAGGTGCGCTTGGTGTCCCGCGCGTGCGAGGCGATCCCGTCGAGCCCGCGGTAGGCGGACGAGCCGAGGTCGATCGGGGCCAGCCCGCCCGCCGCGGCCGTCGTCCAGGACGCTTCGAGGAACTCCTGGCCGGTGCGGACGAGGTCGGCGGCGCGGGCGCGGATCTTCTCCGGGTCGGTCAGCAGCACGTGGGTGCCGACCGGCATCGCGTCGGTGAGCAGCTCCAGCTCGCCTTCGCAGAGCACCGGGATGAGCGCTTCCATGCCTTCGACGGGGATGCCGTCGGCCAGCTTGGTGAGCATCTCGGACAGGTGCGCGTCGGCTTCGTACGTCTTCGCCAGCTCCGCGGCCTTGTCCTTGACCGGCTGGGTGAGCAGCAGCTCCCGGCACGGCGGCGCGGTGACGCGCGGGATCTCGCCGGGCAGCGACCGCTGGTCGGAGACGGCGAACGCGCGGATCTCGCTGACCTCGTCACCCCAGAACTCGACCCGGACCGGGTGCTGCGCGGTCGGGCCGAACAGGTCGAGGATGCCGCCGCGGACGGCGAACTCGCCGCGCTTCTCGACCATGTCGACGCGGGTGTAGGCCAGCTCGACCAGCCGTTCCAGCAGGCCCTCGAAGCTCTGTTCCTCGCCGACGACCAGGTCGACCGGGGCCAGCGAGCCCAGGCCGGGGGCCATCGGCTGGATCAGGCTGCGGACGGTGGCGACGACGACGCGCAGGTCGTCGGCCCCGGTCTTCAGCCGGTGGAGCACCTCCAGCCGCCGCCCGACGGTGTCGGCGCGGGGCGAGAGCCGCTCGTGGGGCAGCGTCTCCCAGGACGGGAAGTCGGCGACTTTCGCGGTGCCGAGCAGGGCGCCCAGCGACGCGGTCAGCTCGTCGGCCTCGCGGCCGGTGGCGGTCACGACGAGCACGGGTTTCCCGGCGCCGTCGTCGGAGGCGAGGGCCGCGGCGACGAGCTGCCGCGCGGCGATCGGCCCTTGGAGTTCGAGCAGCGGCGCACCGGCGCGCTCGACCACTCCGCGCAGGGCCGGGTCGGGAAGTATGGCGGTAAGGAGTCCGGACAGTGAAGCGTCGGTCACGGTCCCAGCCTACGTGCCACCCCCGACAGGTTTCCGGTCACCGCTGGCCGCGCGGGTGCTCAGGGCCCGGCGGTAGGCGGGCCGGGCCGGACCGTCGCGGAGTACCGGCGACGCCGGCCGGCCGGGCCGCGCGGCGGCCGGCTCGGGGAGCGTCGAGAGCCGCCGGAACACGTCCTCGGCCAGGTCGCCCAGGGCCCGGAGGTTGACCCAGGTGGCGTTGAACCGCCGGCAGTGCCCGGCGCGGCCGTCCCAGGGCTCCGGCGGGAGCCGCACGATCGGGCCGCCCTCCGCGTCGTCCAGCATGAAGTGGTGGGTCCGGCCCGGCCCGCCGACGCTGACCAGCCCGAAGTCGTGGACGAGCGAGCAGCGAAGGGCGTAGAGCGCCTCTCGTTCCGGCTCGCCCACTCCCGGCGCGAAGTACCGCAGCGCCCGGACGACCGGCGGGCCCGGCACCGCGGGCACCCCGGCCGGCCGGTAGGCGCTGCCCACCTGGTCGACCAGCATCAGGTAGCCGACGGCACCCAGCCAGTTCCCGCTCAAGGCGCCGCTGCCCGGCTCGATCCGGCCGGTTTCCGGGTTCCGGCCGGTCGCCTGCCGCGCCTCGCGCAGCACGGCGATCAGGCGGGACGCCCGGTGCGGTCGCTCGGCCGGCAGCCGGCACGCCACCGGCGTCCCCCGCTCGGACCAGTTCACCTTCGCCATGCCGATGAGTCGGCGCCGCCCCGCCCGCGTTACGAGGACCGCAGTTTCGCCGCCACCTCCGCCAGCCGTGGCAGCTGCTCGTCGAAGACCTTCGGCTCGGTACTCGCGATCCGCAGCAGCACGTGCTCCGCGCCGGCGTACTCGCGCAACTGCGAAGCCACCTCCGCGGCCGAGCCCGTGACCTGCATCTGGATCCGCTGGACGAAGTCCGCGGGCATGCCGTAGTTGCGCAGGCAGTACTCCTCCAGCAGCGCCGCCCCGCGCTCGGCGTCGTCCTCGACCAGGACGGTCGCGAACAGCGCCGGGGTGACCGGCCGCGACGCCGTCGCGCGGATCCCGGCCAGGCCCGAGACGTAGTCCGCCGGGTCGGGCGGGTACGGGAGCCAGCCGTCGTAGAGCCGGCCGGCGCGTTCCAGGGCCTGCGGGGTGTGCGCCGCGAGCCACACCGGCGGGCCGCCCGGGCGCGCGGGCGCCGGGAACACCGGCAGGGAGTCGTAGTCCAGCACCGGACCGTGGAACGACGTCTCGCCGCGCCACACGGCCCGCCACAGCGCCACGATGTCGTCCAGCCGCGCACGCCGGCGGGGCCACGGGACGCGCGCGAACGCGAACTCCGGCTCGCTCCGCCCGGTGAACCCGGCGCCCACGGCCAAGGTGAGCCGGCCGCCGCTGAGCAGGTCGAGGCTCAGCAGCTGGTTGGCCGTCTGGATCGGGTCGCGCAACGCCGGGAGCAGCGACGCCGTGCCGAGCGTGACGCGGGAGGTGCGCGCCGCGAACGCGCCGAGGATGGTCAGCGCGTCGATCGGGGCGCGGGCGAGCGTGTCGCCCACCCACACCGAGTCGAGGCCGAGGCGCTCGGCTTCGACGGCGGTCTCGACCAGTTCGGGCGCGGTCCGCCCGGCGTCGAGGATGGGCTGGTAGGTCGGGACGACCAGGCCGAATTTCGTCATGCCGCAAGCCTGTCCGCACCGGGGTATGGGCTCAATTCCTCGCGGGGAATGGCGCGGACCGCGATGATGGAGGAGTGAACTTCGGAACGGCGCTCAAGGACTGGCGGATTCGGCGGCACCTCAGCCAGCTCGACCTGGCGTTGCGGGCCGGGACGACGCAACGGCACGTGAGCTTCATGGAGAGCGGGCGCTCGCTCCCCGGCCGCGGGATGGTGCTGCGGGTCGCCGAATCGCTGGAACTGCCGCTGCGCGAACGCAACGGCCTGCTCTACGCCGCCGGGTTCGCACCGTCGTACCCGGAAACGCGGCTCGGTGACCCGGCGATCAAGCCGGTCCTCGACGGCCTGCGGCGGCTGCTCGACGGCCACCGGCCCTACCCGGCGATCGTCGTCGACCGCTACGGCGTGCTGGTCGCGAAGAACGACGCGTTCGGCCTGCTCACCGAAGGCGTCGCGCCGGAGCTGCTGGAAGAGCCGGTGGACACGCTGCGCCTCGCGCTGCACCCGCGGGGCATGGCGCCGCGCGTGCGCAACCTCGACGACTGGGCGCGCCACATCCTCGAGCGCATCCGCAACGACCTCGCGCGCAACCCCGACGAACGGCTCGCCGCCCAGCTCGCCGAACTCGAGTCGTACCTGCCGCCGGCGTCCCCGCCGGCCCCGGACCACCTGGGCTTCGCGGTACCGGTCCGACTGTCCACTTCGGTCGGTGAGCTGCGGCTGATCACGGCGATCACGACGTTCGCGACCGCGGCGGACGTCACGGTGTCGGAGCTGAAGCTGGAGACGTTCCTGCCCGCGGACGCCGAAACCGCGGAAGCCCTGCTTCAGACGGCCGACGCCGTCAAGTGACCCACCGCTAGTTCCGCGCCCGCCCACAGGACCGCCGCGCCGGCGCTGCCCGCCGCGAACCGCCGGTACGGCATCGCCGCCGAACCCGCGACGCGCGGCAGGACCGTCCGGACGCCGACCAGGCAGCGGCCGGCGATCACCGCCGGGACGCCGTAGCGCGCGACGGCGGCTTCCGCGCGGTCCCAGCGGTCCTGGCCGACGCGACGCGCGAGCCGCGGTCCCCACCGGCGGCCCTCCAGGTACGCGAGCTGGTCGCCGAGCACGGCGGCGGCCACCGCCACCGCGAACGCGAGTCCCAGCTGGAGTGTGCCGCGCTCGGCGAGGAACCCCATCAGCAGCAGCGTCGACCACGTCGGCAGCACGATTCCGGGCAGCAGCGCGGTTTCCGCCGCGATCACCAGGCCGCAGACCAGGTAGACGAGCACGGCGGGCGCGTCAAGCAGAGGCCGCAGCAGGCTGTCCACGCCGGGCCCTCCCCACGCTCACCGGCAGCGCCGCGCGGTAGACGAACGCCGGCGGCAGGTTCCCCCACACGACCGAAGTCCGCTCTACGACGGCGAAACGGCTTCGCAGCGACGCGGCGAAGCGGCGCGCGGGTGGCGTCCAGGCCGCGTGGGCGTACGCGAACGTCGTGAACCGGCCGTTCGCGGCGAGCGACGCCGTGACCGCGTCGAGGACGCGCAGCTGGCGGTCCGCGCTCATGGCCGTCCACGGCAGACCGGACACGACGACGTCGAAGCCCGCGGCGGTGAGGTCTTCCGCCGACCCCGTCACGACGTCGACCTGCGGGAACCGGTCCCGGAGCGCGTCCGCGAAACGCGGGTTGATCTCTACGGCCGTCAGGCTCGCTTCGGGGCGAAGCAGCGCGAGGACGGCTTCGGTGAAGACGCCGGTGCCCGGCCCGAGCTCGGCGACGCGGGCCGCGCGTTCCAGGCCGAGGCCCGCCGTCATCGTCTCGGCGAGCCGCGGCGAACTGGCCGCGATCGCGCCCGTCAGCATCGGGTGGCGGAGGAATTCACTGGTGATCGACATGATCCCGACGCTAGGAACGGCCGCCGTGGCCGCGAATCCGCCGGATCGGCCGCTCGTGTCCTCCCGGGGGAGGACAAGGACGGACCGGCGGGATGACGCCACGGGCGCGGCACCCGCGTTACGTTCGGTCCGTGGAACGACTGGTGATGTGGGTGCGACGGCACCGGTGGACGGTGGACCTGCCGCTGTACGCCGTGTTCGTCTCCCTGGCGCCCAACTGGAACGGCGCCGCGCCGTGGACCATCCGGGCGATCCCGATGCTGTTCCTGCTGCCGCTGCTGGTGCGCCGCCGCTACCCGCGGCTCGCCGCGGCGCTGATCATCGCCGGGGCGACGGCGGCCTACACGAACGAGATCTGGGCGTTCGACCGCGGCCGCGCCGAGCTGAGCATGGCCGTGGCGCTGTTCACCCTCGTGAAGCTGGGCGACCGGTGGGCCGGCGCGCTGATCGCCGCCTGCGTCGTCGTCCTCGACGTCATGTGGGGCTTCACCTGGGGCACGTACTCCGACAACCCGACCCTCACGATCGCCGGGACCCTCCCGCTGCACATCGCCGCCTGGGCGCTCGGGGAGTTCTTCCACGCCAAGGAAGAGCTCACCGCGGAGGAGGGGAAACGCGTCGACGCCCAGACCCGCGCGGTCGCCGCCGAGGAGCGCGCGCGGATCGCGCGGGAGCTGCACGACGTGCTGGCGCACAGCATGAGCGTGATCGTGCTGAACGCCGAGGGCGCGAAGCTCGCGCGGCACCGCGACCCCGCCGTCGTCGACCGCACGCTCGACACCATCGGCCGCACCGGCCGCGACGCGCTCGCCGAGCTGCGGCGGCTGCTCGACGTGCTGCACGCCGGCCAGGCCGCGCGCAGCCCGCAGCCGACGGT
This sequence comes from Amycolatopsis sp. NBC_00355, assembly GCF_036104975.1. GTDB lineage: Bacteria > Actinomycetota > Actinomycetes > Mycobacteriales > Pseudonocardiaceae > Amycolatopsis. The sequence goes on from NZ_CP107982.1 coordinate 5,550,860, forward strand.
GGCGGAACTGCGCGAGCTCGTCGAGCAGTCCGGGCGCGCGGTCAGTCTCGACGTCAGCGGCGACCCGGGCGGCCTGCCCGCGAGCGCCGCGCTGCAGGCGTACCGGATCGTCCAGGAGGCCCTGACCAACATGATCAAGCACGCCCCGGCCGACGCGACCGGCCGCGTCGAAGTCGCCTTCGGACCTCGCGAAACCCGGATCGAGGTGACGAACAGCGGCGGCGACGACCCGCCTTCGCCGGTGCTGCCGTCGTCCGGGCGCGGGCTGGAAGGGATGCGCCAGCGCGTCGAGATGTACCACGGCGAGCTGACGACCGGGCCGCTCCCGGACGGCGGCTACCGGGTGCGCGCGAGCCTGGTGGTCGCGCCGTGAGCGTCCGGGTGCTGCTCTGCGACGACCAGGAGCTGGTGCGGGTCGGGCTGCGGATGATCGTCGAGAGCCAGGACGACCTCGCCGTGGTGGGCGAGGCCGCGAACGGCGAGGAGGCCGTCGCGAAGGCCCGCGAGCTGCGGCCGGACCTGGTGCTGATGGACGTCCGGATGCCGGTGCTCGACGGCGTCACCGCGACCGGGCGGATCTGCGCGGAGCTGCCGGACGTGCGTGTCCTGATCATCACGACGTTCGACCTCGACGAGTACGCCTACGCCGCGTTGCGCGCCGGGGCCAGCGGGTTCCTGGTGAAGGACGCGCCGTCGGAGGAGATGCTCGTCGCGGTCCGCGGGGTGCTGCGCGGTGACGCGATGGTCTCGCCGTCGGTCACCCGCCGGCTGCTCGACCGCTACCTCGATCGCCTCCACGACGATCGCGACCCCGTGAACGTCGCGAAACTCGACGTTCTCACCGAGCGCGAGAAGGACGTCCTGGGACTCATCGCGCGCGGGCTGTCGAACGGCGAGATCGCCGGGAAGCTGTACATCGGCGAGACGACGGTGAAAACGCACGTCGGGCGGATCCTCGGCAAGCTGCGGCTGCGCGACCGGGTGCACGCGGTGGTGTTCGCCTACGAGTCCGGCTTGGTACGACCTGGGTCGTAACGCTCCCTATTTATCCACTTGATAGGGAAGGTTAGAGTATGTTGCATGACGATATACAAGTCGGAAGTCGGCGCGCGGCTGCTGCGCGAGCGCTACCTCGGCGTCCTCGAGGAGTGGCCCGTCCCCCACGAGCGGGTGCGTGTCCCGACGCCGGAGGGTGCGACGTTCGTGCTGGTCTCCGGCCCGGCCGAGGCCCCGCCACTGGTGCTGCTGCACGGCTCCGGCAGCAACTCCGGCGAGTGGGCGCCCCGGATGCCGGCGCTGGCCGGGCGGTTCCGGGTGTACGCCGTCGACGTCGTCGGCGAGCCGGGGCTGAGCGCCGAGACGCGACCGCCGATCGGCTCCGACCGGTACGCCGCCTGGCTGGACACCGTGCTCGACCACTTCGGCGTGGCGTCGGCGGCCTTCCTGACGTCGTCGCTCGGCGGCTGGCTCGGGCTCGACTACGCGACCCGGCGGCCCGGGCGCGTCACGGCGCTGGCCCTGCGGTCCCCGATCGGCCTCGGCCCGATGAAGAAGGGTTTCCTGGTCAAGGCCGTGCTGTGGGCGCTGCTGGGCGAGCGGGGCCGGCGGAAGTCGGTGGCCGGCGTGCTCGGTGACGCGAAGTCTCCGGAGGTCCTCGAGCACCAGCTGCTCGTGTCGGCGAACTACCGCTACCGCACCGGCCCGTTCCCGGCCTTCGACGACGCCACGCTGGCCCGGCTGACCATGCCGGTGTACGCCGTGGCCGGTACGGACGACGTCATGGTCGACTCCGCGACGACCAAACGGCGGCTCGAGACCTTCGCGCCGGACGCCGTCGCCGACCTCGTGCCGGGCACCGGGCACTACCTCCCCGGCGACGCCGACCTGGCGTTCCTCACGCGCGTGGCGGCGAACGGCGATTTCACCGCTTGATGGCAGGATGGGCCGTATGCGGCGTGCGCTGGGTCTCATCGGAGTGGTGTCCCTGCTGGTCACGGGCTGTTCGGGGGCTTCGAGCGCCCCTGTGCAGAGCGTCCCGCCACCCGCGTCCACACCGGCGGCGTTCAGCGGGAAGTTCAAGGTCGAGACGGTCACCGCGGGCCTCGAGCACGGCTGGGACATCGGCTTCCTGCCCGACGGCGGCATCCTCGTGCCGCAGCGGCCCGGCAAGCTCGCGCTGGTCCGCGGCGGCCAGGCCACCGAGGTGAAAGCCGACTTCTCCGACGTCCTCGTGCAGGGTGAGGGCGGGTTGCTCGGCATGGTGATCAGCCCGGACTTCACGACCAGCCGCGAGTTCATCACCTGCCAGGACCACCAGGAGGGTGGCAAGGCCGTCGACATCCGGCTGGTCACCTGGAAGCTGGCCGACGACGGCGGGAGCGCCACGAAGGTCAAGGACCTGCTCACCGGGCTGCCGGTCAACCCGAGCGGCCGGCACTCCGGCTGCCGCCCGACGTTCGCGCCGGACGGCGCGCTGCTGGTCGGCACCGGCGACACGGCGAAGTCGACCGTCTCGCAGGACCGCCACTCCCTCGGCGGCAAAGTGCTGCGCCTGGACGCGAAGACCGGGAAGCCGTTGCCGGACAACCCGTTCATCACCTCGTCGGACCCGCGCGAGCGGCTCGTCTACACCTACGGGCACCGCAACCTGCAGGGCGTGGCGATCCGGCCGGGCAGCGGCCAGGTCGTCACGGCCGAGCACGGCCCCACGTTCGACGACGAGGTCAACCTGCTGAAGCCGGGCGCGAACTACGGCTGGGACCCGGCGAAGGGCGGCACCGACCAGAGTTACGACGAGAGCGTGCCGATGACCGACCTCAAGCGCTTCCCGGACGCGGTGAGTCCACTGTGGACTTCCGGCAAGATCACCGAGGCGATCAGCGGCGACGCTTTCCTGACCGGCGCCCAGTGGGGCCCGAACGACGGCGCGCTCGTCGTGGTTGCGCTCAAGGGCCAGAAGCTGCTGCTGTACCACTTGGACCCCGCGGGCAAGGTCCTCGACGTCACGCTGCCGCCGGAGTTCGACGACAAGTTCGGCCGCCTGCGCGCGGTCCGCAGCGGCCCGGACGGCGCCCTGTACCTGACCACGTCGGATGGGACGAACGACAAGCTGCTCAAGATCACGCCCGCCTGATCATGCAAAAACCACGCCCAGCCGGTGCCGGGAACACTGTCGGAACGCGAGGCGATCGCGGAACATGGTGTGCACCAAGAGTTTTCGCCCGCCCCCGACGCGTGTTGGACGCGGTCCGAAGATAGCGTTCCCGCGGCAGCACCGCCGCCGGTCCCCGGGCGCCATCGCCGACCTGGCGCCCGGGGACCGGCTTCCAGCCGGTTCATCCGAGGTAGGCCCCGCCGTTGACGTGCACGACCTGGCCGGTCACGTGCCCGGCGGCCGGGCTCGCCAGGAACGTCACCACGGCGGCGACGTCCGCGGGCGTGCCGGGACGTTTGTTCATCGTGTTCCCGACGAGCCGCTCGCGACGGCGGTCGCTGAGCTTGCCGTGGAAGAACCCGGTATCCCCGATCAGTCCCGGCGCGACGACGTTGGCGGTGATCCCGCGCGAGCCGAACTCCTGGGCCACGCTGACGTTCCACGCCTCGACGGCGGCCTTCGCGGCACCGTAGGAACCGGCGCCGGTGTGGGCGGCGATCGAGCCGATCGTCACGATGCGAGCGTGATCGGCGAGCCGGTCGCGCAGGGCGTGCGTCACCAGCGCGGCACTGACCACATTGGACCGGAGGTTCCGCTCGAACGCGGCCGCGAACCCGGCCAGGCCTTCTTCGGCGTCGCCGGCGAAGTCCGTGTTGCCACCGGCGTTGTTGACGAGCACGTCGACCCGGTCCGGCAACTCACCCAGTGCGGTTTCGACGGCCGCGGGATCGGCCGCGTCGAAGACGACGGGACGCGCGCCGAGCAGCGTCGCGGCTTCGGTGAGCACCTTCTCGCGCCGTCCGGTGATCGTGACGCGGTCACCGGCCGCCGCGAACGCCGCCGCGACGGCGTAACCGATGCCCGTGCCGCCGCCGGTCACCACTACTTCCCTGCTGTTTCCCATGTCCCCGAACCTAGTGCTTAGGATCGGGTCATGACGAAGATCGATCCGAGCCCGGCATGATCGACAAGATCGCGTGGCTGCACCTGGTGGACGGCCGCATCCTGAGCACCCGCTCGCGCGGCAAGGACGTCTACTACCTCCCCGGCGGCAAGCGCGAGCCGGGCGAGACGGACGCGCAGACGCTGGTCCGAGAGGTCCGCGAAGAGCTTTCCGTGGAGATCGCCGAGCCGGCGATCCAGCCGGCCGGGGTCTTCGAGGCCCAGGCGGACGGCAAGGCCTCGGGTGTCGTGGTCCGGATGACGTGCTTCACCGCGGACTACACGGGAACGCTGGTCGCGAGCAGCGAGATCGAGGAAATCGCGTGGCTCGGCTACGCGGACCGCGCCCGGGTTTCCGCCGTCGACAAGATCATCTTCGACCACCTGCACGAGTCCGGGCAGCTGCGCTGAGCCCAAGTCCGTGAAGGCCTCCTTGAGGGACTCTGAGTCCCTCAAGGAGGCCTTCACGGACCTTCAGCAGGTGTCAGGTCAGCCGCAGCTTCGGCTTGTGCTCCAAGTGCGACAGCCCGTTCCAGGCCAGGTTCACCAGGTGCGCCGCGACCTCGTCCCGCTTCGGCTTCCGCGCGTCGAGCCACCACTGGCCGGTCAGCGCGACCATGCCCACCAGGGCCTGGGCGTACAGCGCCGTCAGTCGTTCGTCGTACCCGCGGGCCGCGAACTGCTGGGCCAGGATGTGCTCCACCTGGCTCGCGATGTCGTTCAGGACCGTCGAAAACGTGCCCGTGGAGCTCGCCACCGGGGAATCGCGGACCAGGATGCGGAAGCCGTCGTGGGAATCCTCGACGTAGGACAGCAACGCCGTCGCCGCCTGCTCGAGCATCACCCGGGGGTGGCCGCCGTGGAGGGTGGAGACCATGCGGTCCAGCAGCAGCTGGGTTTCGCGGTCGACGACCACGGCGTAGATGCCCTCTTTACCGCCGAAGTGTTCGTACACCACGGGTTTCGACACGTTGGCGCGGTGCGCGATCTCTTCGATCGACGTGCCGTCGAAACCCTTTTCGGCGAACAACGCCCGCGCCACGTTCAGCAATTGCTGACGGCGCTCGGTGCCGGTCATCCGGACGCGGGTCACCGGGGCGGCCGGACGTGCCCCGGTGACCTGCTCACGTTTTGAACGTCGTCTCCCCGCCACTCGCCGAACCCTACTTGCTCAGCTCTTCTCCGTGGCGATTCTGGCCAATCGCTGCGGGGTCGGCCAGCGCACGTCGTGCACCCAGCCGAACTTCTCGAAGATCCAGATCAGGCGCGCGGAAATGTCGATCTGGCCGCGCTTCACGCCGTGCCGTGCGGACGTCGGGTCGGCGTGGTGCAGGTTGTGCCAGGACTCGCCGAACGAGAAGATCGCCAGCGGCCAGAAGTTCGCCGACTTGTCGCGCGCCGCGAACGGGCGCTCGCCGATCATGTGGCAGATCGAGTTGACCGACCACGTGACGTGGTGCAGCACGCAGATGCGCACGAGCCCGGCCCAGAAGAACGCCGTCACGGCGCCCCACAGCGACCACGACACGAGCCCGCCGACGAGAGCCGGCAGCGCCAGGCTGACCAGGGCCCACAGCCAGAACAGGTCGTCGACCTTCTTGATCGCCGGGTCCTTCACCAGGTCCGGCGCGAAGCGCTCGGCGTTCGTCTGGTCGCGCTCGAACAGCCAGCCCATGTGCGCGTGCCAGAAACCCTTGGCGATGGCCCACGGCGAGGTGCCGAACGCCCACGGGGAGTGCGGGTCGCCGTCGCGGTCGGAGAACGCGTGGTGGCGACGGTGGTCGGCGACCCAGGTGATGACCGGGCCCTGCAGTGCGATGCTGCCGGCGATGGCCATGACCACGCGCAGCCACGGCTTGGCCTTGAACGAGCCGTGCGTGAAGTAGCGGTGGTACGACACGGTGATGCCGAGCCCGCTGATCGCGTAGAACACCACGAAGATGCCGACGTCGACCCAGCTCAGTCCCCAGCCCCAGGCGAACGGCACCGCGACGAGCAGTGCCACCAACGGCGCGATCACGCCGAAGTAGACCGAAAGCTGCACGCCGATCCCGCGGGTGCCTTCGGTGACAGGTTTGGGCCCCTTGGGAGCCGGCGGCTCCCCGGTGGGCTGCGAACGGTCGAGCGTGGCCGTCATACGCTTCACTTCTTCCTGCGAGGTGCCCCTACAAAGGGTTACCTAACCTACGATGCCGTAAGTTACGGTACAGGAGGTTCCGCCGGGTGGGGAGTGGCTGAACTCTCACCGGTACTTCGGACCCGGTTACCCCGCAGACGGGCGCGTAACGCATCCCCCGCGCGGACGACACCCGATCGTCGCTATCCTGACCAGGAGCAATCCGCCGTAGTGTAATCGGCAGCACTTCAGATTTTGGTTCTGACAGTTCAGGTTCGAATCCTGGCGGCGGAGCAGCGGAAACACCACAAGCCGAGTACCCCGAACCACGACACCGGGAGGTTGGCGCTGACCGAAGAGGCGACCGACCCGGTAGCGGCCAGACGGCCCGCGATGGTCGAGATGTCCGACGCCTGGCTCGTCGGACGCGCACGCGAGCTGACCGCCGCGGTGCAACGGTCCGAGTACCCCCACCAGCTCGAAATCGTCGCGCAGATGGACGAGCTGCTCGACGAGACCCAGCGCCGCGGCGAGCCGTTGCTGGTCGCGCAGCTGCTGCGCGCGTCCGCGACCGCGCGGCTGATCACCAAGGGCCTCGCCGCCGAAGCGGAGCCGCGGCTCGACGAGATGCTCGCGCACACCCGGCGGCACGGCCTGGCCCTGCTGCGGGCCGACGCGCACGCGCTGCGCGGACGCCGGCTGGTGCTCGCCGCGCAGGAGGACGCCGCGCTCACCGAGATCGCCCGCGCGCTGGCCATCCTCGACGACTCCGTGACCCCGGACCGCCAGGTCGGCGTCCGCCTGTGGAACCGGATGCTGTGGTCGACGCTGAACGACTGCTGGATCGTGCTCAACCAGCTCGGCGTGTACGAGGCCGCCGAAGAGGTCAGCAGCCGCGCCGCCGCCGCGATCCGCGAGAGCGCGACCCCGCACGAGATCACCCTGCAGCTGCTGAACCGGGTGAAGATGCTGCTCGGCTGGGGCCTGCGGCTGGAGCGGATCGAAGAGTACGACGAGAGCGCCGACAAGTTCCGCACCGCCGCGTCGATGGCGGTGGCCATCGAGGGGCCCTACAGCGAGTCGCTGTTCCCGCGCGAGGCCGGCGTCGAAGCCGTCGAGCAGGTCGGCGTGCTCGCCGCCGCGCCCGCCCTGCACCGGCCGAGCGAGGACCAGATCGAGCGGCTCCGGCGCCTCCACGAGGGCATCGGCCTCCCGGGCGAACGCGAGATCGTGACGATCGCGCTCGCCCGCTGCTTCGACAAGGCCGGCCGCCGCGAGGAAGCCCTGGACGTGCTCCGCGCGGCCCGCGATTCACTGGGTGACGACGGCTCGCAGCCGTCGATGCGGCTGAACGTCGCCCGCGAGCTGGCCCGCCTCGACACGAGCCCGGACTACGCGTCCGGCGTCAGCAAGTCGCTGGTCGACTACGCGACCCGGCTGGAGTCGGAGATGTGGAGCCTGCGCGAGTCGCAGATCGCCACCCTGAACGCCCGCCGCGAGCACGAACGGCTCTCCGCCGAGCACGGCGCGATCACCCAGCAGGCGCTGCAGGACCCGCTCACCGGGCTGCCGAACCGGCGGGCGCTGGACGAGAAGCTGCGTCAGCTCGCGTCCTCGGCCGACGCGCAGCCGCTGGCCGTCGCGCTCGTCGACCTCGACGGCTTCAAGGGCGTCAACGACAAGCAGTCGCACGCCGAAGGCGACAACGTGCTGCGTGTCGTCGCGAGCACGCTTCGTGACGCCCTGAGGGGAGACGACCTCGTGGCGCGCTACGGCGGCGACGAGTTCATCGTGCTGCTGCCGGGCACCCCGGCGTCCGCGGCGAAGATGGCGCTCGGCCGCGCGGTGAAGTCCGTCGCCGGCCTGCCGCACCACCTCTCGCACGGCGTCACGCTGTCGATCGGGCTCGTCTCGCTGCGCCCGCAGGAGCGCGGCGAGCAGGTCCTCGCCCGCGCGGACGCGGCGATGTACCAGGCGAAACGCGGTGGCGGCAACCAGGTGGCGTCGGCGAACTCGATGGCCGCCGACCCGGCGGGTGCGTGGACGAGCGAAGGCCTACCGACCGACCCAGCGTGGGACCCCGACGAGCACAGTTAGGATCGGTGCCCGTCAAGCGTCACTTTCTCCGTGAAAGTGTTCCGGAGACGACTCCTCCGGAACACTTTCACGGAGAAAGTGACGACTGGAGCCATCGTTGGGAGCGTCGTTGACCGGCCCGCTGAGCACGTTGATCCTGGCCGCGGGTGAAGGCACCCGCATGCGTTCCTCGACGCCGAAGGTGCTGCACCCCATCGCCGGGCGGCCCCTCGTCGAGCACGCCGTCCGGGCCGCCGCCGGCCTGGACCCCGAGCACCTCGTCGTGGTCGTCGGCCACGGCCGCGAGGCCGTCGGCGAGAAGCTGGCCGCCGTCGGCGAGAACCTGGGCCGCGCGGTCGGCACCGCCGTGCAGGCCGAGCAGAAGGGCACCGGCCACGCCGTGGGCTGCGCCCTCGCGACCCTGCCCGCCGACCTCACCGGCACCGTGATCGTCAGCTACGGCGACGTCCCGCTCCTGGACACCGAGACGCTCGCCGCCCTGCTGGCCGAGCACACCGACGCGAAGAACGCCGTCACCGTGCTCACCGCCGTGGTCGACAACCCGGCGGGCTACGGCCGCATCACGCGCGACGACGCCGGCCACGTCACCGGGATCGTCGAGCACAAGGACGCCACCCCGGAGCAGGCGGAGATCACCGAGATCAACTCGGGCGTCTACGCCTTCGACGCCGCGGTGCTGCGCGACGGCCTTTCGCGCCTGTCGACCGACAACGCGCAGGGCGAGCTCTACCTCACCGACGTCCTGGGCATCGCGAACGGCGACGGGCTGAACGTCGGCGCGCTGGTCGTCGACGACCCGTGGCTGACCGAGGGTGTCAACGACCGCGTCCAGCTGTCGGTGCTCGGCGCCGAGCTGAACCGCCGGATCGTCCGCCGCTGGCAGCGCGAAGGCGTCACGGTCGTCGACCCGGCCTCGACCTGGATCGACGCCGGCGTCACCCTCTCACGGGACGTCGTGCTCGAGCCCGGCGTGCAGCTCAAGGGCACCACATCGGTCGGCGAAGGCAGCACCGTCGGCCCGGACAGCACGCTGACGAACGTCTCGATCGGCGCCGGCGCGTCCGTCGTGCGGGTGCACGGCTCCGACTCCGAGCTGGGCGACCGCGTCAACGTCGGCCCGTTCACCTACCTGCGGCCGGGCACCAAGCTCGGCGAGAAGGCCAAGCTCGGCGCGTTCGTCGAGACGAAGGCCGCCGACATCGGCGCCGGCACGAAGGTGCCGCACCTGACCTACGTCGGCGACGCCACGATCGGCGAGAACAGCAACATCGGCTGCTCCAGCGTGTTCGTGAACTACGACGGCGTGAACAAGCACAAGACCGTTATCGGGTCGCATGTCCGGTTGGGCGCGGACAACACCTTCGTCGCCCCGGTGCGGATCGGTGACGGCGCTTACAGTGGTGCGGGTGCCGTGATCCGCGAGGATGTCCCGCCGGGCACACTCGCGGTGTCGGCGCCGCCGCAGCGCAACATCGAAGGCTGGGCGATCCGGCGCCGGCCGGGTACGCCCGCGGCGGAGGCGGCGCAGGCCGCCCTCGACGCCGATTCAGCAGCAGGAACCGACGGGGAGTCGCCAGCATGAGTCCGAAGTCAGGTACGCCGAAGAAGAACTTGATGCTCTTCTCCGGACGGGCGCACCGGGAGCTCGCGGAAGAGGTCGCCGAGCACCTCAACGTGACGATCACCCCGCAGACGGCGCACACCTTCGCCAACGGCGAGCTGTTCGTCCGGTTCGAGGAGTCCGTCCGCGGGACCGACGCCTTCGTCATCCAGGCGCACACCACCCCTATCAACGAGTACGTGATGGAACAGCTGATCATGGTGGACGCGCTGAAGCGGGCGAGCGCGAAGCGGATCACCGTCGTGATGCCGTTCTACCCGTACGCGCGCCAGGACAAGAAGCACAAGGGCCGCGAGCCGATCTCGGCCCGGCTGATCGCCGACCTGTTCAAGACCGCGGGCGCCGACCGGATCATGACGGTCGACCTGCACACCGCGCAGATCCAGGGCTTCTTCGACGGCCCCGTCGACCACCTGATGGCCCAGAGCGTGCTGGCCGACCACATCAAGAAGACCTACGGCGACGCCGACATCACCGTCGTCTCGCCGGACTCGGGCCGGGTGCGGCTGGCCGAGAAGTGGGCGCAGACGCTGGGTGACCGCCCGATCGCGTTCATCCACAAGACGCGTGACCCGGACAAGCCGAACCAGGCCGTCGCGAACCGCGTGGTCGGCAAGGTCGAGGGCAAGCTCTGCGTCCTGATCGACGACATGATCGACACCGGCGGCACGATCGTGAAGGCCACCGAAGCGCTGATCGACGAGGGCGCGGCGGACGTCGTCATCGCGACGACCCACGGCATCCTCTCGGACCCGGCGACCGAGCGCCTTTCGCAGTGCAAGGCGCGCGAGGTCATCGTCACGAACTCGCTCCCGATCCCCGAGGAGAAGCGGTTCGAGGGCCTGACGGTCCTGTCGATCGCCCCGATGCTGGCGGAGGCCATCCAGCAGGTCTTCGAAGACGGCTCGGTCACGTCCCTCTTCGACGGCAACGCCTGACAAACCCTTCCGCCGGGCGCGAAACACCGCGCCCGGCGGGGGTTCCCGGCGCTAGCGTCGCCGGCATGGGGAATTTCAAGTTCGGCGTCAGCCTCCGCCGCATCGGCAGCCGGGACGAGTGGATCGCGAAGTGCCGGCGGGCCGAAGAGCTCGGCTACGACGTCATCACCATCCCGGACCACCTGGGTACCGGGTCGCCGGCGCCGTTCCCGGCGCTGGCCATGGCCGCCGCCGTCACCGAACGGCCGCGGCTCGGCACGCTGGTGTCCAACGTGCCCTTCTACAACCTTTCGCTCTTCGCGCGGGAAGCGTCGTCGACGGCCGCCCTGCTCGACGGACGGCTCGACCTCGGCCTCGGCGCCGGGCACATGAAGAGCGAGTTCGACGCCGCCGGGCTGCCGTGGCAGAACGCCGCGGGCCGGATCGGCTATCTCGAAGAAAGCCTCGGCCACCTGCGGAAACACTTCGAAGACGAGGGCGTCGACCAGCCGCGGCTGCTCATCGCCGGCAACAGCGACGGGGTGCTCGGGCTGGCCGCCGAGCACGCCGACGTCGTCGGCTTCGGGGGCCTGCGCCAGCAGCCCGGCAGGCCGCCGGGCACCTTCAAGCTCGACAACGCCGAGGCCGTGGACGAGCGCGTGGCGTACTTCCGGGCTCGCGCCGGGGCGCGCGACGTCGAGTACAACATGCTGGTCCAGCACGTCGAGATCACCGACGACCGGCGACGGGCGGCCGAGGCGTGGCACGAGCTGACCGAGCGCAGCGCCGTCCCGGACGCCCGGGAGCTCCTCGACGCGCCCCAGCTGCTGCTGGGCACGGTCGAGGAGATCGCCGGACAGCTGGAAGAACGGCGAACGCGGTACGGCTTCACGTACATCACCGTCTTCGAGCCGATGCTCGAGACGTTCGCGCCGGTGCTGAAGGAATTCAGTAGGCGACAGTGAAGCGCGCCCGGCGGTGCTTCGGGTCCTCGATCTCGTCGACGTACGCGGTCGCGAAGTCGTCGCCGCCGATGTGCGACTTGCCGTTCTCGTCGGTCACCAGGACGTCGCCGCCGAGCCGGAACCCGCCCCGGCGCTCGCCGGGGATCCAGGCGCCGAACTCGGCGGCGGGGCTGACGTAGAACCAGTCGAGGTCCTCGGGCTGCTCGCGCAGCAGGTACAGCACCTCGGCGTGGTTGCCGGCCTCTTCCTTGTACTCGTCCGGGAATTCCGGGGTGTCGATCAGGCGCGGGCCGCCCTCGGCGACGTGCAGGCTCCCCGCACCACCCACGAACGAGAGCCGGACGTCGTGCTCGCGTGCGATCCGGGCCAGCGCGGGCACGGCGTCGAGCAGCTTCTCGCCGTCGAGCGCGCGGGCCGGCGTGGCGACCACGATGACGTCCGCGTCCTTCGCCACCCGCGCGACGAAGTCCTCGTCGTGCAGCGAACCCTGCACCGCTTCGACGCCTTCGGGCACCGCGCCGGGGTGGCGCGCGACGCCGACCACCTCGTGCCCGCGGCGCAGCGCCTCGGTGCCGATCCTGCCCCCGGCGTACCCGGTCCCCCCGAAAACCACCAGCTTGGCCATCACGTTCTCCGTTCGAAGTCGGCTGTCACAGCCGACTCTAAGAACGGAAGATCACCTACTTCAACGGAAGCAACGCACCGCCGGGTAGGTGTCCAGGTCAGCCGCCCAGCGCCGCGAACTCCGTGGCCAGCTGCTGCTTCACCGCGTTGACGTCGAGCGCCGCGCGCACCTCCGCCGTCGCGTTCGGCTTGGACAGCACCTGGTAGCTGGCCGTGCGGTTGGGGAGCTTGAACTTGACCGTGCAGGACATCTTGATCGTCGCGTACGGCTCCGCGTCGGCGGCCGCCGTGCACGTCTGCGCCCCGAGCGAGTCGGCGCTCACCTCGACGGAGAGGTTGATGTGCACCGTGCTCTTCCCGCCGGCGGCCGGCGTCCCGACGACGCTGTTGGAGACGTCCACCGTCGTCGTGCACGAGCCGACGAAGTCCTTGCAGTCGAGGTTGTCGTTGGTGACGACGGCGCTCGCCTGCACCAGCCCTTCGAACGGCTGTCCCAGCCCGCCGACGGTGTTGTCGAGGTCGGTGTGGAACGTCTTCAGCGCGTCCCCGGCGAGCGGGGCGACCTGGAACTCGGCGCCGAACTTCGGCCCGGCCTGCGGGTCGAGCAGCACCGGCGCGAAGCTGACGACCCGGTTCGGCTTGGCCGTGGTGACGCGCAGGACGCTGGGCGCGGCGCCCAGCTGGTAGACCTCGGTGCCGTCGGGGAGTTTGCTCCTGACCGGCTCGCGCGTCTGGTCCATCCCGGCCAGTGCCTTGCGCAACGCGCCGGCGAGCGCGGCGGGGGCGAACTTGGCCGCGGGGTCGAGCGGCAGCTCGGAGCCGAGCGAGCGCACCCAGCTCGTGCCGAACTGCGTGCCCTCGTCGATCGCGTGCGCCTTCCAGTAGTCGGCGTCGGCCTGCAGGTAGAACTGGCCGGCCGCGGCCGTCACCTGGACGGCGCGGCCCTCGAGCGGCAGGGCGCCGACCGCGCTGCCGCCGCGGGTGATCCGGAACTGCTGCTCGGCGCCCTTGAGCGTCGACTTCAGCGCGAGCGCGGGGGCCTGTTCCAGCGCGGCGAGGGCGGCGTCGACCGCCGTGCGCTGCTCGGCACGCCGGTCCGCCTTCTCCCGGTCGGCCGCGGAGACGCCGGGCGTGCCCGGGACCGCCACCTGGCACCCGGCCAGCAGCCCGCTCAGCAGCACCACAGCCGCCACCGTGCCTCGAGCCCGCATCGTCCCGCCCCCTGCTCTCCCCCGCTCCGCCGAGCACACCTCGGCCGGCGGAGCTCCGCCACCGGATTTGTGTCGTCACGTCCCGGGCTCAAGAGGGTTCTAGCCTGGTCCGGGCACCCGCCGCAACCCACCGTGATGAGGTTGGTTTACACTCTTGAGGTTGTCTCGGCGAGGCGGGGCCCTTCCAGGGTGCCCGGCGTGATCGACGCGGCGGCTCGGAGTAGCCCCCGGCTGTCGTGCACGCCCGGAAACTCGCCGCCGAACGCAACCGCCTGAACGACAAGACCACCGCATCCCCGCCGCAGCATGCTGTTCACCGCACCATGTTCGTGATTTGAAGGAGTGCCACACCGTGTCCGAGGTACGTCTGTCCGTCGAGCCGCGCACCGAGTTCGGCAAGGGCGCCGCGCGTCGCACGCGTCGCGCCGGCAAGATCCCCGCCGTGCTGTACGGCCACGGCTCGGACCCGCGGCACTTCGCGCTGCCGGCCATCGAGTTCGCCCGCGTCGTCCGTGAGAACGGCTCCAACGCCGTCATCACCCTCGACCTCGAGGGCTCCGACGAGCTGGCGCTGACGAAGACCATCGTCGTGCACCCGCTCAAGAACTACATCGAGCACGTCGACCTGCTGGTCGTGAAGCGCGGCGAGAAGATCACCGTCGACATCCCCGTCGTCGTCACCGGCAACCCCGGCCCCGGCGGCCTGGTCAACCAGGACGTCGACACCCTGCAGGTCGAGGTCGAGGCGCTGCACATCCCGGACCAGTTCGAGGTCTCGATCGAGGGCGCCCCGATCGGCACCCAGATCGTCGCGTCGCAGGTCGAGCTGCCCCAGGGCGCCGTCCTGATCACCGACCCGGACTCGCTCGTCGTGGCCGTCAACGAGCCGCAGCGTGAAGAGGCCGAGGGCGAAGACGCCGCGTCCGACGCGGGCGACGACTCGGCCGAAGCCGCCGAATAACATTCGCGCATGACCGAAGACCTGCCCGGGGCCGGCGAGCTGATCCTGCTCGCCGGCCTCGGCAATCCCGGACCCCAGTACGCCGGAAACCGGCACAACGTCGGTTTCATGGTGCTGGACGAGCTCGCCGGCCGGGTCGGCGGCAAGTTCAAGGCGCACAAGAGCGGCGCCGAAGTGGTCGAAGGCCGCCTCGGCGGCCGCCGGGTCGTGCTCGTGAAGCCGCGTACCTTCATGAACCTCTCCGGCGGGCCCGTGGTCGGCGCGGCGAAGTTCTTCAAGGTGCCGCCGACCGGCGTCGTCGTGGTGCACGACGAGCTGGACGTCGACTTCGGCGCCCTGAAGCTGAAGTTCGGTGGCGGCGACAACGGCCACAACGGCCTCCGCTCGATCACGAAGTCCCTCGGCACCCGCGAGTACTACCGGGTGCGGTTCGGGATCGGCCGCCCGCCCGGCCGCCAGGACCCGGCGGACTTCGTGCTGAAGGACTTTTCGACGGTCGAGCGCAAGGAGCTCCCGTTCGAGGTGGATCGCTGCGCGGACGCCACCGAGGCTTTGGTCGCGACCGGCCTCGCCGCGGCGCAGAACACCTTTCACGCGGGCTGACACGGGTGGCAAGGTGAATCCATGACCCCTGACGAAGTCCGGGCGATCGCGTTCGGCAAACCCCGCTTCGGCCGTCGCGGTTACGACGAAGATCAAGTGGACGCCTTCCTCGACCTGATCGCCGAGGCGCTCGCCGGCCGCAACATCCTGACCGCCGACGACATCCACTACGTCGACTTCACGATCATGCCGATCGGCGCGCGCAGCTACGACCAGGCTCAGGTCGACATGTTCCTCGACGAAGCCGAGGCGGCACTGGTCGCGTTGCGGAACCCGGCCCCGCCGCCGGTGGCCGAGGACGGCGCGCCCCCGGGACCCCGGAAGTGGTTCGGCCGGAGCTGAAGACCCAGGTAGAAGTGTGAAACCCGCCACATGGCGCTGGGTAGTGCCGCTCACTCGATGGCGGGCGCCGGGGCGCCCGTCGGGGTGAGCTTCGGGGTTGCCCCTTCCGAGGAACCTGTTCACGGGTTAGGACGGTGTACGGGAGTTCGCACCGCCAACCCCGGAATCGGAGAGAGTTCCATGTCGTTCACCGCCGAAGACCTCGCCGAGGTCACATTCGGTAACGCCCCGATCGGCCGCCGTGGCTACGCCAAGCACGAGGTCGACGAGTTCGTCCGGCGCATCGCCAAGACGTTCGCCGAGGAGGACGACCTGACCGCCGCGGAAGTGCACCACGTGATGTTCTCGAAGCCCCTGATCGGCAAGCGCGGCTACGACGAGCGCGAGGTCGACCAGTTCCTCGACTCGGCCGAGGAGCAGCTCGCCGCCCGCTCGGGCCGCGCCCCGGACCTGCCGGGCGCCCGCACCTCGGAGGAAGCCACCGCGGAGCGCGCCACCCCACCGGCTCTCGCCGAGCACCTCCAGCAGCGCTAGACCGTCACTTTCACGTGAAAGTGCCGCCTCCAGGTGGGCACTTTCACGTGAAAGTGACGCGTCAGGCGTCCGCGTTCTTCTTGATCCTGTCCGCGAACTGCGCGGCCGTCGCCGCGCGCTTCACCTTGCCGGACGGTGTTTTCGGCAGGCTGCCCGCCGGGAGCACGACCACCGCGTACGGCCGCATGTCGACGGCGTCGCGGACCCGGGCCGACACCTGCTTCACCAGGTTCTTCTCGGCCTCGGCGTCACCGGCCAGCTTGGACTCCAGGACCACCGCGAAGCGCTCGCGACGGCTGCCGGCGTCGATGCGCACCGCGACGGCGTTGCCCGCGCGCACGCCCTCGACCGACGTGGCCGCGCGCTCGATGTCCGTCGGGTACAGGTTGCGGCCGCCCATGATGATGACGTCCTTGCGGCGCCCACAGATGACGATCTGGCCGTCGATCAGGTAGCCGAGGTCGCCCGTGCTGAGCCAGCCTTCGGCGTCCTGCGTGTCGAGCGGGCCGTCCATCGTCAGGTAGCCGGGGGTCACGGCCTCGCCGCGCAGCCGGATCTCGCCGACCGCACGCTCGCCGAGCCGCTCGCCCTTGTCGTCGACGATCTCCGCCTCGAGCCCGTCGAGCGGGCGGCCGAGCACCGCGAACGACCGGACGCTGTCGGTGCCACGCCGCTCGTCACCTTCGGGGACGGGCACCGCGCGGTTGTCGGCCTCCAGCGCGCCGGCCTCGACGACGTCGAGGGTGAGCCCGGTGAACAGCGGCGCGAACGACACCGCGAGCGTCGCTTCGGCCATGCCGTAGGCGGGGAACACGCACTCCGCGGGCATCTTGAAGCGGGCGCCGGCGTCTACAAAGGTCTGGACGGCGCTCTCGTCGACGGGTTCCGCGCCGTTCAGGGCGATCCGCAGCGTCGACAGGTCGTAGGCGTTGTCGTCGTCGATGCGGGCCATCCGGCGCCCGACGATCGCGTAGGCGAAGTTCGGCGCCGCCGTCGTCGTGCCGTGGTACTTCGTGATCAGCTCGGGCCAGATCAGCGGCCCGGACAGGAATTCGACCGGGGTGATCTTGACCAGCTCGACGCCGAACGTCATCGGCACGGTCAGGAAGCCGACCATCCCCATGTCGTGGAACGTCGGCAGCCACGACACCATCACGTCGGTGTCGAAGTCGAACTCCGCGCGCTCGACCATGGCTTTGACGTTGGAGTAGAGGTTGCCGTAGGTGATCCGCACGGCCTTGGGGTCGGCGGTCGACCCGCTGGTCAGCTGCAGCAGCGCGGTCTCACCCTCATCGGTGACGACGGCCTCGGCGAGCGGCTCGGCATCGGCCAGGTCCTTGATCAGCTTGAAGCCGATGCCCTTCTGCTCCAGCACCGGGGCGAGCTGGTCGAACGGCTCGCCCAGCAGCACCAGGTCCGAGTCGATCATCCCGAGCACCCGCACGGTGTCCTCGGCCCACTCGGCGAGGTCGGTCCGCGGAGTCGGCTGGTGCAGCATGGTGACGCTGCCCCCGGCCAGCCACACGGCCTGCACGGTCGGCGCGATCAGCACCGGCGCGGCGGCCAGCACCCCGACCGCCGTGCCCCGTTCGAATCCCCCGGCGACCAGGCCACCGGCGATCCGCCGGGCCTGTTCGTGCACCTCGGCCCAAGTCCGCCGGACCGGCTCCTTCGGCTCCCCGGTGACCATGCCACGCTGCTGACCTCGACCCGCCGCGGTGGCGACGAGCGTGTCCACGAACCTGCTCATGGGCGTCAGATTACTGGCTGGCCGTCACCATCCGCCGATCAACGCGGAAACCGGCCTGAGCACCTGCGCAGGAAAGCCGTGAACCGGTCACTCCAGCAGCTCGGACGTCTCCAGCCAGCGCGCCTCGACGTCCTCGATCTCACCTTTGACGCCCTTCAACTGCGCGTTCAGCTCCATCAGCTTCGCCGGGTCCGTCGCCGCTTCCAGCAGCGCCGCGTGGAGCTTCTCCTCCTTGGAATGCAGCTGGTCGAGCTTGCGCTCCAGGCGCCCCAGGTCCTTCTGCGCCGCGCGGAGGTCCGCCGCCGACTTCTTGGCCTCGGCCTTCGCCGCGGTCGGGGCCAAGGAACCCGCGGGCTCCTTGGCGACGGCGCGGCGGTTCAGGTACTCCTCGATGCCGCCCGGCAGGTGGGTGATGCGGCCGTCGCCGAAGAGGGCGACGATCGTGTCGCAGACGCGTTCGACCAGGTACCGGTCGTGCGAGACCACGACCATCGTGCCCGGCCAGCCGTCGAGCAGGTCTTCCAGCTGCTGCAGGGTGTCGATGTCCAGGTCGTTCGTCGGCTCGTCGAGGAGCAGGACGTTCGGCTCGGCCATCAGCAGCCGGCACAGCTGCAGCCGGCGCCGCTCGCCGCCCGACAGGTCGCCGACCGGGGTCCACTGGCGGGCCTGCGGGAAGCCGAGCTTCTCGCCGAGCTGCGACGCCGTCATCTCCTGCTTGCCGAACACCACGCGCCCGGCGATCTGCTCGATCGCCTGCAGCACCCGCAGGTCGGCGGGCAGGTCGTCGAGCTCCTGGCGCAGGTGCGCGAGCGCGACGGTCGTGCCCTGGATCCGGCGCCCGGTCGATCCCTCGACGTCGCCGCCGAGCAGCTTGAGCAGCGACGTCTTGCCCGAGCCGTTGATGCCGACCAGGCCGATCCGGTCGCCGGGGCCGACCCGCCAGGTGACGTGGTCGAGCAGCGTCCGCTCGCCGACCGTGTACGTCGTGTCTTCCAGCTCCAGCACGGTCTTGCCGAGCCGCCGCTTCGCGAACGCCATCAGCTCCACGGTGTCGCGCGGCGGCGGCACGTCCGCGATCAGCGCCTCGGCGGCGTCGATGCGGTAGCGCGGCTTCGACGAGCGCGCCTGCGGGCCGCGGCGCAGCCACGCCAGTTCCTTGCGCGCCAGGTTCTGCCGCTTCTCCTCGGCCGTCGCGGCCAGCCGCGCCCGCTCGGCGCGCGCGAAGATCCAGTCCGCGTAACCGCCTTCGTAACTCTCGACGCGGCCGTTGGCGACCTCCCAGGTCACACTCGCGACGGTGTCCAGGAACCACCGGTCGTGCGTGACGACCACGACCGCGATGCGCCGGTTCAGCAGGTGGTCGGCGAGCCACTGGACACCTTCGACGTCCAGGTGGTTGGTCGGTTCGTCGAGCACGACCAGGTCGAGCTCGCCGGTCAGCGCGGCGGCCAGGGACACCCGCCGCCGCTCACCGCCGGAGAGGTTCGCGGTGGGTGTGTCGAGCCCGATCGCGGTGATGCCCAGACCGTCCACAATGGACCGAACGCGCGCGTCCGCGGCCCATTCGTGCTCGGCGCCGTAGCGTTCGAGCACGACCTCGCCGACGCTGCTGCCGTCCGGCAGCTCGGTGCGCTGGGTGACGACGGCCATCCGCAGCCCGCCGACGTGGCTCACCCGGCCGGTATCCGGCTCGGCGAGTCCGGAAAGGACTTCGAGGAGCGTGGTCTTGCCGCCGCCGTTGAGGCCGACGACACCGATGCGCTGCCCGGCCGCGACGCCCAGCGAGACGCCGTCCAGCAGTGGCTTCACCCCGTAGGACTTGCTCACCGCCTCCAGGTTGACCAGGTTGGCCATGCGCTCAGCCGATCCTTTCCACGATCGTGAACCGGGTCGCCACGATCGGAGTCGTGTCGTCCACGGCGAATTCGGGATCCTTCAGCTCGGCGCGCACTTGCGCCGTGTGCCAGAAGGAGGTGTGGTCCGCGCGCCATCCGGCGACGGTCGTGAAGCCTTCGCCCTCACCGACCGCGTGCGCGAGGTCCACTTCGGACAGTGGGAGGATCCGCACCTCGCGGATCTCGATGATCGCGACACCCTTGTCGGCGGAGTCGACGACCAGTTCGCGCTCGCCTGCCACGGGTGGCGCCTCGCCGTCGGCTTCATAACCCGCGAGGAGCGCGGACGTCGTCGTCTTCGTGCCGTCGAGGATCGCCCCGACGAGCTTGTCCCGCAACGGCCCGGGGAACGCGAACTCGGCGCGCCTCACGCGTGCACCCGCGGCGGCGCGGCGCGAGGCGCGTCGTCCCCGCCGACCACCCGCGCGCCCGGCACCGGGCCGTGGGCCACGCGGACCGTGCGGCACACCCCCGCACCCGACAGCTCGGCCGCGACCTCGACCGCCGTCTGCGCGTCTTCGCAGAGGAACGCGCACGTCGGGCCGGAGCCGGAAACCGTGCCCGCGAGCGCGCCCGCGTTGACGCCGGCGCGCAGCGTGCGGCGCAGCCCCGGCCGCAGCGAAACCGCCGCCGCCTGCAGGTCGTTGCCCAGCAGCAGCGCCAGCTGACGCGGATCGCCCGAGGCCAGCGCCTCGACGACCGGCGTGTGCGCGCCGATCCGCGGCGGGTTGCCCTCGGCGCGCAGCCGGTCCAGCTCGCCGAACACCTTCGGCGTCGACAGGCCGCGCTGGTCGAAGGCCAGCACCCAGTGGAACGTGTGCCGCGAGAGCACCGGCACCAGCTGCTCGCCGCGGCCGGTGCCCAGCGCCGTGCCGCCGTAGAGCGCGAACGGGACGTCGCTGCCCAGGCCGGCGGCGATCTCCGCGAGCTCGTCGCGGGTGATTTCGAGGTTCCAGAGGGAAGCCAGGCCGACGAGCGTCGCCGCCGCGTCCGCGCTGCCGCCCGCCATGCCGCCGGCGACCGGGATGCCCTTGCGCAGCACCACGCGGACCTTCGGCTCCTCGGTGCGGCCGACGTGCGCGGCCAGCGCTTCGACGGCGCGCCAGGCCAGGTTCGTGGCGTCGGTGGGCACCGAACCCTCACCCTCGCCGTAGATCTCCAGGCCCGGGTCGTCGGTGACCGCGACGGTCACTTCGTCGGTCAACGACAAGGCCTGGAACACGGTCACCAGCTCGTGGTAACCGTCCTCGCGCAGGTCGTCGACCGCCAGGTGCAGGTTGACCTTGGCCGGGACCCGGACGGTGACTGGGGGCGGGACTACAGCGAGCACCCGACCAGCCTACGTGCCCGCACCGGCCGGCTTCCCGCCAGGAGAAAGGACGTCGAGCGCCCGGCACCCGCTGAACGCCGTGAAGGGCACCTTCAGGGACTCTATGTCCCTGAAGGTGCCCTTCACGGCTTTGGGGTCAGGCCGCGGCGACACCCTGGGGGCCGCGGGCGGTGTGCGTGACGTGGCCGCCGCGCTCGGCGACCCACGCCAGCGCCGCGTCGGCCCGCTCGCCGCGGACGCCGAGGCGGAACCGGCCGACCGGGGTGTCGCCGATCCGGGTCAGGCCGCCGCCGATGGTGGCGAACTCCACGTCGAAGCGGCCCGCGGCCTCGGGCAGCAGCGCGCCGACCGACGCGAAGCCGACCAGCACGACGTCGACCGAGCGGTCGTAGCGCGACGCCTGCGCGCGGGTGGTCTCGATGGCCGGCAGCAGCGCCTGCGCGGTGCGGCTGCCCGGGTTCGAGATCAGGTCGAGCACGGAGCCGCGCTCGACGACCGTGCCGTCTTCGAGCACCGCGACGTCGTCGCAGACGCGGCGGACGACGCTCGCGTCCGGCGTCGTGACCACGATGGTGACGCCCAGCTCGGCGCGCGCCCGGTCGAGGACGGTGAGCACCGCGCCGGCCTCTTCGGGGTCGATGCCGGCGGTCGGGTCGTCGGCGAGCAGCACCGCGGGGGCCGCGGCGAGCGCCTTCGCGACGGCGACGCGGCGGAGCTGGCCGGCGGTCAGCTCGCCGGGACGCTGCGCGGCGCGCGGGGTCAGGCCGACGAGGTCGAGCAGCGAGCCGACCTTGCTGCGGCGCTGCGGGCCGTCGATGCCCAGCTGCTCCAGCGGGGACGCGATGTTGCCGGCGATGGTGCGCTCGGCGATCAGCTCCGGCTTGGTGCCGACGACGCCGAGCTGACGGCGGATCTCGCGGAGCCGGCGGCCGTCGAGCGTGCCGGTGTTGAGGCCGTCGAGCCGCACGACGCCGCGGTCGGGCCGCTCCTGCAGCGCGATGCAGCGGGCGAGAACGGACTTGCCGGACCCGGCCGGGCCGACCACGCCGAACAGCGAGCCGGCCTGGACGTCGACGCTCACATCGCGCAGTGCGACGACCGGATTTCCGTTGAGGGCAAAGGACTTGGACAGGTTTTCGACGGTGATCACGAAGGCTCCAGAAAACGGGGCGCGTAGATGTACGCGTCCGGCCGCAAGCAAGTGTCCGTCCTCTATGGACGGTGCATGAAGAAGAGGTGTGACGGGTCGAGCAAGCTCAGTTGGAGCGTCGACATGCGGTCACGGAGCGGCGACCCTCGTCGACAACGCGGCGTTTGGTCAGCAGCAGCGGGCGAGCAACCCTCTTCATCGGGACGGCCTCCATCGGTCCTGGCGGTAGCACCTGCCCTGCGGAGGGTGGTTGCTGCGACTTCGGCGAGCCAGGTCTCTCAGTCGCTCGGGATGGACGTACTGAGTAAAACCGATCCCGAGGAGCGAAAGCAAGCCTGTTGGGCCAGATCACACGACTGGAGGTGTCCGGATCGCGAGACGGGCACCGCGGAGGACGTATTTTGCCGCGGTCAGCCGGCGACGGCGGCGAGCCGCGCGAAGTCGTGCACGTCCAGCTGCTCACCGCGGGTCTTCGGGTCGATCCCGGCGGCCACCAGCAGCTCACCGGCCCGCTCGGCCGACCCGGCCCAGCCGGCGAGCGCCGCGCGGAGCGTCTTCCTGCGTTGTGAGAACGCGGCGTCCACGAGACCGAACAGCCGGTCCCGGTCCTCGGACGCCGGCGCGTCGCCGCGTTCGAAGGCGACGAGCGCCGAATCGACGTTGGGTACCGGCCAGAACACCGAGCGTGGCACCGCGGCGACCTTGCGCGCCGAGCCGTACCAGGCGAGCTTGACGCTCGGGACGCCGTAGATCCGGCTGCCGGGGCCGGCGGCCATCCGGTCGGCGACTTCGGTCTGGACCATGACGAGGCCGCGGCGCAGCGACGGCAGCTCGGCCAGCAGGTGCAGCACGACCGGCACGGCGACGTTGTAAGGCAGGTTGGCCACAAGCGTGGTGGGCTCGGCGGGCAGATCCGCCTTCGAGACGCGCATGGCGTCGGCCTCGAGGACGTCCAGCCGGCCCGCGGCGTCCGGCCCGCGTTCGGCGACGGTCTTCGGCAGCCGTTCGGCCAGCTTCGGGTCGATCTCGACGGCCACGACCCGCGCCCCGGCGGCCAGCAGCCCGAGCGTCAGGGAGCCGAGCCCGGGCCCGACCTCCAGGACGACGTCGTCCGGGCCGAGGCGCGCGAGGTCGACGATCCGCCGCACGGTGTTGGGATCGTGCACGAAGTTCTGCCCGAGCTTCTTGGTCGGCCGCACGTCCAGCTCGGCCGCCAGCCCGCGGATCTCGGCAGGTCCCAACAGTTCAACCACCGGGTGAGCTTACCCAGCATGGTCCGGCAACACCGCGAGGGCAGCGGTGGCCAGCTCGCGCACCCGCCGCCAGTCCGGCTCGGCCGCGAGAGCATCGAACGTCCAGAGGTGTGCGTTGACTTCGCCGCTCATCCGCGTGAGCAGGCGATCGAGTTCGGCGAGGGCCGGTGTGGCCTCGCCGTGTCCTGGGCTGCGTCCGAGGTCTTCGTAGAAGTCGTCGAACTCCAGGGCGAGTTCGTCCGCGCAGACGGGAATGCCGATCTCGCGCAGCCACGCCTGCTGCCGCTCGGCGGGCCACGTCAGCCGGGTCAGTGCCACGCGGAAGTACCGGAGCTTGTGCCGTTGGCAGTCCTCCACGGACCCAGTCTGACCAGGTCCTGGGGCCGGGGCACCCGAATATCCGTGCGGTGAGGGTCGGCCCGCGTACCCGGACAGTCGGCTCGCGTACCCGGGAGGTCGGCTCGCGTGCCTGAAGGGTCGGCTCGCGTGATCGAGGAGCCGACACGCGTGATTGG
This sequence comes from Amycolatopsis sp. NBC_00355, assembly GCF_036104975.1. Taxonomy (GTDB): domain Bacteria; phylum Actinomycetota; class Actinomycetes; order Mycobacteriales; family Pseudonocardiaceae; genus Amycolatopsis. The sequence continues at coordinate 5,574,840 of NZ_CP107982.1, forward strand.
ACGTTCGACACACGTGACCGCAGGTGGAACCAGCGTGATCAGACCCGCACCTCGCGTGACCAGAACCGTGACTCGCGTGATCAGGCGGGCATCTTGCCGGGCACGCGAAACGGCCCCCACCCGGAGGTGGGGGCCGTTTCGGAAAAGCGGAAGTCAGGCCTTCTTGCCGCAGACCGGCCAGGCGCTGTAGCTGCCGCCGCGGCCGGCGCGGACCTTCTCCGCCACCGCGATCTGCTCTTCACGCGAAGCCTGGTTCGGCAGCGCGGCGTACTGGGAGCCGCCGTAGGCGTTCCAGGTCTGCTTGTCGAACTGGAGGCCGCCGTAGTAGCCGTTGCCGGTGTTGATGGCCCAGTTGCCGCCGGACTCGCACTGCGCGATGCGGTCCCACGCGGAACCGTCGCCGATGTCCGGGGTCGCGGCCTTCTTGGTGCCGACGTGGATGATCTTCGGCTTGGCCGGAGTGATCACCTGCTCCGACATCGACTCGCGCGAGACCTCTTTGCCGTTCTTCTGCGTGACCTTGTAGGTCACCATCTTCTCGCCCGGCGTGCCCGGGTCCTCGACCTGCGTCTTGCCCTTGTCGAGGTCCGGGTCGTCGACCTTCTGCTCGGGCGGGGCGATGGTTTCCTTCTGGTTCACCATCGAGACGCCGGTCCGGCTGATGTGGACCTCGGCGCCGTCGGTCAGCTTGACGTCCAGGCCGCCTTCGGCCGCGTCCTCCGGGCCCAGGGTGAGCTTGTACTCGCCCAGGAACTCCTTCGTGGTGACGGCGGTCGTCGTGACCTGCTTCGGCTCGTTGGCCCCGTCGAAGAGCGTGAGGTGCTTGAGCGTCTTGATCTGGACCGTGGCGCCCTCGAGGGGCAGCTCGCCGTCCTTCGGCATCGACATCCACGTGCCGGCCTTCTCGGCGTCGGTCATGCCGAGCTGGGACAGGGCGTCGCCCAGGTGGGTCGCGCGGACCCAGGACGTGCGCTCCGCGCCGTCGACGACCAGCTTCAGCTGGCGGCCGCGCTCGAGCTTGATGACGCCGCCGTCGCCGACCTCGGCCTGCGGGGACGGGGAGAGCGAGTCGTGCGCGCCGACCGACAGGCCCGCGTCCTCCAGCACCTCGCCGACGGTGTCGCCGAACGAGTGCACGGTGGTCGTCTGGCCGTCGACGTCGACGGTGATGCTCTTGTTCATCGCCAGCGCGGCCGCGCCGCCGCCGGCGATGCTGATCATGACGCCGAGGACGGCGCCCTTGAGGAAGCGGCGCTTCCAGACCTTGGAGGTCTGCCGGATGCTCTCGTCCAGCATGGCCTTCTTGGCCTGCGGGGACGCGGTCCGGTCCGCCTCGATCTCGTCCGGGATGACGATCGGCGGGAGGTAGGTGGTCTCCGCGTTGATGAGGCGGATCAGTTCGTCGACGTCGACGTCGATCGACGCCATCATCGCGTCGGCGTCGGGGCCGAGCGCGGCGAGGATGTCCTGCTGCGTGATGTTCGGGTCGTCAGAAAAGTCGAGCTGGCCGTACGCGGTGTCCTCGAAGTAATTGCGGTCGAGGACGGCGGCGGAGCGTGCTCCAGCCTGTCTGCTACCTGTCACCGGGTCGTTCCCTTTCCCAAGACGCCGTTCGGGGCGGCGTCTTTACGTCTGGGCCCGCAGCCGGCGCCATCGTCACGGTCCCGGTCGTACCAACCCGGTTCCGCTTCCCCGACGTGCACTGACGTGACTGAGGGCGTAACAGCCGGCAACTGCATGGTGCAGTACCGACCGGCACGATCACGGGACAGTAACGGGTCCCGCCGGGTTGCGCAAACACCCCCCGGAGTGTCGTGATCTGAGTCACTCCATCAGGTGGGCGATCATGGAACCCGGTTGTCGCAATGCGTTCACCCCGTTGTGACACTGGGGAGTCGGTAGACCCGCTCGGCCGTGGTCCGGACCGATTCGGCGACTTCGTGGACAGCTTCGCCCCTGAGCGCCGCGAGGTGACGGACGGTGTACGCGGCGCCGTAGGGCTCGTTCGGGCGTCCACGGAAGGGGTGGGGGGTCAGAAACGGCGCGTCGGTCTCGACGAGGTAACCGTCCGGTGAGCAGAGCCGCGCCGCCTCGTGGAGCCCCTTGGCGTTCTTGAACGTCACGGTGCCGGCGAACGAAAGCACGTATCCGGCGTCGATACAGCGTCGCGCGATTTCCGCATCCCCGGAAAAACAATGGAAGATTACGGCATTCGGCGCACCCTCTTCGGCCAGAATGCGCAGCACGTCCTCGTGGGCCTCGCGGTCGTGGATCATCAGCGGCTTGTCCAGCCGCTTCGCGAGGTCGATGTGCCAGCGGAACGCCTCCTGCTGGGCGTCGTGGGGCGAGTAGTCCCAGTAGTAGTCGAGGCCGGTCTCGCCGACGGCGACGACGCGCTCGGCCGACGCCAGGCGCTCCACTTCGGCCTTCTCGGCGTCGCCGAAGGCCTTGGTCCGGGTCGGGTGGATCGCGACCGCGGCCCACACCCGGCGGTCCCACGTCGCCGCCTCGGCCGCCCAGCGGGCGGAGGCGAGGTCGTCCGCCACCGTCACCACGCGCGCGACGCCCGCGCGCTCGGCGCGGTCGACCATGGCCGTCACATCGGCCGCGGTGACCGCGCCGCACGCGTCGAGGTGGGTGTGCGCGTCCACCACCGATACCGGGAGCCGGTCCGGGACCGGCGGCAGCTCGCGCTTCTCGTCACCCAACTCGCATACCTCTTACTTCGTGATCGGGGCCCACTCGGGGCCGTTTTCCCCGAGTTCCGGGTCGAGCTTCGTGAACAGGGGCGACGGCTTGGCGAGCGGGACGCCGACCTCGATCGGCTTCGACTCCCACTTCGCCTGCTCCGCCGCGTAGTCACCGGTGAGGATCGGGTTGATCCGGCCGGCGATGTCGAGGTCCTCGACCTCCTTGAGCTCCGGCTGCGCGGCCCAGACGCCGGTGCCGCCGAGAGCCTCGTGGATCTTCTGGGCCGAGTGCGGCAGGAACGGCGTCAGCAGCGTGTTGGCGTCGCTGACGACCTGCAACGCAGTGTGCAGCACGCTGTCGCGGCGGGCCGGATCGTCCTTGAGCTTCCACGGCTCCTGGTCCGACAGGTACTTGTTCGCCGCCGTGACGACGCGCATCGCCTCGCCGGCCGCCTGCTTGAACCGCGACCGGGCCAGGTGCGCCCCGACGGTGTCGAACGCCTTGCGGGACAACGCCTTCAGCTCTTCGTCGGCCGGGGCCGGCGCCTCCGGGCGCGGGATCGCGCCGACGTTCTTGTGCGCCATCGAGATGGACCGGTTGACCAGGTTGCCCCACTCGTTGGCCAGCTCGAAGTTGGTCCGGCGGACGAACTCGTCCCAGGTGAAGTCGGTGTCCTGGGTCTCCGGGCCGGCGACCGAGATGAAGTACCGCAGCGTGTCCGGGCCGAAGTCGCGCAGGAAGTCCTCGACGTAGATGACGCGCCCGCGCGAGGTCGAGAACTTCGAGCCGCTCATGGTGAGGAACTCGCTGGAGACGATCTCGTCGGGCAGGTGCAGCTTGCCGTACTTCCCGGCCTCGCCGCCCTTGTCACCCTCGCCGTTGTGGCCGAACAGCAGCGCCGGCCAGATCTGGGCGTGGAAGGTGATGTTGTCCTTGCCCATGAAGTAGTAGGACCGCGCGTCGGGGTTGGTCCACCACTCCTGCCACGCGTCCGGGTTCCCGGAGCGCCGCGCCCACTCGACGCTGGCCGAGAAGTAGCCGATCACCGCGTCGAACCAGACGTAGAACCGCTTCATCGGCTGGTCGCTCCAGCCGTCGAGGGGGATCTTGACGCCCCAGTCGAGGTCGCGGGTGATCGGCCGGGGCCGCATGTCGTCGATCAGGTTCTTGGTGAAGTTGAGGACGTTCGGGCGCCAGTCGGTCTTGGTCGAGAGCCAGTCGCCGAGGGTCTTGGTGAACGCCGGCAGGTCGAGGAAGTAGTGCTCGGTCTCGACGAACTTGGGCGTCTCGCCGTTGATCCGCGACTTGGGGTTGATCAGCTCCGCGGCGTCGAGCTGGTTGCCGCAGTTGTCGCACTGGTCGCCGCGCGCGCCGTCGTAGCCGCAGATCGGGCAGGTGCCCTCGACGTAGCGGTCGGGCAGCGTGCGGCCGGTGGACGGGCTGATCGCGCCGCGCGTGGTCTTCGGCACGACGTAGCCGTTGCGGTGCAGCGCCAGGAAGATCTGCTGCGTCACGTCGGCGTGGTTGCCGGTCGTGGTGCGCGTGAACAGGTCGTAGGACAGGCCGAGGCCCTGCAGGTCGTTGCCGATCTGGCGGGTGTACTTGTCGGCGGTCTGCTGGGAGGTGAGGCCTTCCTTGTCGGCCTGGACGGTGATCGGCGTGCCGTGTTCGTCGGTGCCGGACACCATGAGCACCCGGTTGCCGGCCATTCGCTGGTAGCGGGAGAAGACGTCGGACGGGACGCCGAATCCGGACACGTGGCCGATGTGGCGGGGGCCGTTGGCGTAGGGCCAGGCCACCGCAGTCAACACTGGGGTGCTCATACCTTATTAGCCTACGGATGCCGTCCAAGGCGATTCCGGCAGGTACAGGAGGCCAGGGTGTCCGCGACGCGTCTGCTCGTGCTCGGGGTGGTGCGCATGTACGGCCGCGCGCACGGCTACCAGGTGCGGCGCGAGCTGCTGAGCTGGTCGGCCGACAAGTGGGCCAACGTCCAGCCGGGGTCGATCTACCACGCGCTGAAGAAGATGACCACCGAAGAACTGCTGGAGCAGGTCGACGTCGAGCCCGGCGACGGCGGCCCGGACCGGGTCGCCTACCGGCTCACCGACGTCGGCGAGCAGGAGTACCAGCTCCTGCTGTCGAAGGCGCTGTCCGACCCGGAGCTGAACCACCCGCACCTGTCGGCCGCGATCTCGCTGATGACCACGCTGCCGCGCGCCCGCGTGGTCAACCTGCTCCGGCACCGGCTGGTGCACCTGGAAGCCGAGCGGCGGCAGGCCACGCTGATGATCGAAGAGCTGAAGGCCAGCATGGAGCTGGGCACGCCCGAGCACGTCGGCGAGCTGTACCGGCTGTGGGGCGGGATCTCCGAGGCGAGCTTCGACTGGCTCCAGGGCCTGATCGCCCGGCTGGAAGCCGGCGAATACGTGATGGCGGACGAGCAAGGCGGCGCCTTCGGGGAGCCACCGGCCGATCCGGCCGAGTAATCAAATTTGACTAAACCCTGACCTGCGGGACTAGAGTGTCGGCTTCTGCTAGTCAAATTTGACTAGATCGTCGAGAGGGGATCTCATGATCACGGCACGCGGCCTCGAGCGGCGGTTCCGCCGCAAGGGCCGCACCGGGGGCGAAGTACACGCGGTGAAGGGCGTCGACCTCGACGTCGAAGCGGGCGAGCTGGTCGGCTTCCTCGGGCCGAACGGCGCCGGCAAGACGACGACGTTGCGCATGCTGACCACACTGCTGAAGCCGACCGCCGGCACGGCGACCGTCGGCGGGCACGACCTGCTGGCCGATCCCGTGGGGGTGCGCGAGCGCATCGGCTACGTCGCTCAGGGCGGCGGCAGCGCGCCGGAGAGCAAGGTCGCCGAAGAGCTGGAACTGCAGGGGCGGCTCTACCGGATGAGCAAGGCCGACGCCATCGCGCGCGGCACGGAACTGTGCGAACAGCTCGACCTCACCGGCCTCGGCCGGCGGCTCACGAAGACGTTGTCGGGCGGGCAGCGGCGCCGGCTCGACATCGCGATGGGGCTGATCCACTCGCCGGGCCTGGTGTTCCTCGACGAGCCGTCGACCGGGCTCGACCCGCAGAGCCGGGCGAACCTGTGGGACCACATCCGCCGGCTGCGCGCCGAGCAGGGCGTCACGGTCTTCCTCACCACCCACTACCTCGACGAGGCGGACGCGCTGGCGGACCGGCTGATCGTGATCGACGACGGCCGGATCGTCGCCGAAGGCACCCCGGACGCGCTGAAGGCCCGGGTGTCCGGCGACGGCGTCGAGGTCGGCGTCGACCCGGCTTCGGCGGCCGAAGCGGCCGAGACCGCCGAGCGCCTGTCCGGCGCGCACGAGCTGTCGGTCACCGGCGGCGTGATCCGGTTCCGGGTACCCCGCGGCGACGTCGCACTGCCGGAACTGCTGCGCGCGCTGGACACCCGGGGCATCGCGATGACGTCGATGCAGGTGCACCGGCCGACCCTGGACGACGTCTTCCTGACCCTGACCGGGCGCTCACTGCGCGAAGCCGAGCAGGGCACGCACGCCGCAAAGGAGACCGCCGATGTCGCGTGACACCTGGCTGATCTTCCGGCGCGACATGCTGAGCGCGCTGCGGAACCCGACCTGGGTGCTGATCGGGATCATGCAGCCCCTGCTGTACCTCTTCCTCTTCGGCCCCCTGATGGTCCGGGCGGTACAGGCCCAAGGCCTGTCCGAAGTGGACGGCTGGATGCTGCTCACCCCGGCGCTGATCGCGCAGCTGGCGCTGTTCGGCAGCTCGTTCGTCGGGTTCGGCCTGCTGGCCGAATACCGGTCCGGCGTGGTCGAGCGGTTCCGGGTGACGCCGGTCAGCCGCGCGGCGCTGCTGCTGGGGAAGGTGCTGGCCAACGCGCTGCAGGCGGTCGTGCAGGCGCTGCTGATCATCGCCTTGGCGTACCTTGCGTTCGACCTGGACGCGCCGGTCGGCGGTGTCCTGCTGAGCCTGGTGATCGTCTTCCTGCTGGCGGTTTCGCTGGCGTCGTGCTCGTACGCGCTGGCGTTGACGCTCAAGAGCGAGGAGACGTTCCCGGCGCTGCTGAACGCCGTGCTCATCCCGGTGCTGCTGCTGTCCGGGATCCTGCTGCCGATCACGGCGGGCTCGGCGCCGGGCTGGCTGTACACGGTTTCCCGGATCAACCCGTTCCGGCACGTGGTGGACGTCGAGCGCAGCAGCTTCCGCGGCGACTTCACGATGGACGCGCTGTTCACGGGGAGTGTCGTCGTGCTGGCGCTCGCGGCGCTGTCCGTGTGGTGGGGCACGCGCACCTTCCAGCGAGAAAGCGCCTGACCAAAGAAACGCCTGATCAACCCGGTGTGGTGTGACTGCGGGTCCGCTCCCGGCGACGTATGGTGTGCTCTCATCTACGCGCCGGGGGCGGACTGTGACGGAGCCGGAAGCCGAACTCGGCATCTCGCTGTCCCACCGCGAGCGCGTCGCGGACTGGCAGGCCGTGCGCGGCGCGCAGACCAAGTTCGTCTCGGTGACGATCAGCGAGAACGTCAACTGGAGCAGTTCGGCCGCGGAGCGGAACCTGGCCGGCGCGCAGGAAGCCGGGCTGCACGTCGGCGGCCGCCACTACGCGCGGCCCGGCGCGGTGCACGACCAGGCCGACCACTTCGTCCGGACGGCGAGCAAGCTCGGCGCGTTCTCCCCCGGCTCGCTGGCGCCGGCGCTGGAGGTCGCGGCGCCGAGCGTCGACGACCGGTTCATCAAGGCGTGGATCAAGCACGTCCGGCACGCGGCGCGGGTCGAGCGGGTGCTGATCTACGCCGACTACGACTGCTGGCAGCACCGCCTGCACCCGGACCGCTGGGCCGACTCCGAGGTGGTGCTGTGGCTGATCCGGCACAACGGCATCCCGGGCCGGGCCGGCTGGTTCCACGCGCGGCTCGGCATCCACCAGCACGCGTCCGCGCCGGGGGTACCGGGCATCGACGGGCCGGTGGAGCAGAACGCCGTCGTGTATCCGTTCACATTGGGCGACCTTTTGCTGTAGGACCGGTGACAATGTCGCCATGCGCGTGCAGAGCAGGACACTCCGGACGAACGTGACACCGTCGCGCGCGCTCCTGGTGCTGACCGCGCACGCCCGCGCCCACGGCCTGCCGCCGCCCGCGATGCTGTCGGGTGACTGGTTCGGCTCACGGGCGGTGATCGCGCCGTCGCTTCAGGTGTCCCCCGGCCCGGTTTCCCGGCCCGAGCCGGCGGACGCCCCGCACGGCGTGGTCGGCGGCGGCTGGTTCGGTTACCTGTCCTACGACTCGGCCGACCCGTCGGGCCGGAGCGGCGCACTGCCCGCGACGGCGTGGGGCTGGGCGGACCACGTGCTGCGGTGGTCGGCGTCGGGCACCTGCTACCTGGAGTCCCTGGACGGCGGCGGCCCATCGGTGTCCACAATGGAGTCCCTGCTGGCTTCGGCCGTTCCTGCCGTTTCCTGGACGGCCGGCCCGCTACGACGTCCGCTGCCTTCGGAGCACCGCGACGCGGTGAAGGCGTGCGTGCACGCGATCGAGGCCGGGGAGCTGTTCCAGGCGAACATCTGCAGCCGTTTCACGGGTTCGTTCTCGGGCTCGCCGGCCGCGCTGTTCGCCGCCGGCGTCTCCCGGCTGAACCCGCGTCGCGCGGCGTTCCTGTCGGGCGCCTGGGGTTCGGTGGTCTCGTTCTCGCCGGAACTGTTCCTGGCACGCCACGGACGTTCGGTGCTGTCGACGCCGATCAAGGGAACGCTCCCCCGGCGTGGGCCTTTCGACGCCGGGAACGCTTCGCTGCTGCGTCAGTCCACGAAAGACGTCGCGGAGAACGTGATGATCACGGACCTGGTGCGCAACGACCTGGGCCGGGTCTGCGAAGTGGGCTCGGTGACGGTGCCATCGTTGTTGCGGGTGCGCCCGGCGCCGGGGGTGTGGCACCTGGAGTCGACGGTCTCGGGGGTACTGGGCCCGTCGGTGACCGACGACTTGCTGCTGGCGGCGACGTTCCCGCCGGGCTCGGTGACGGGCGCGCCGAAGATCCGCGCGCAGGACCTGATCGCGGAGCTGGAGCCGTGCGCCCGCGGCGTCTACACGGGAGCGATCGGCCTGATCTCACCGGCGGCGGGCCTGGAGCTGAACGTCGCGATCCGCACGTTCGAGCTCTCGGGCGGCTCGATCACCCTGGGCGTCGGCGGCGGCATCACGGCGGATTCGGACCCGGAGGCGGAGTGGCAGGAGTGCCTCCACAAGGCCGCGCCACTGGAGGCCCTGCTGGCTTCAAAGCCGTGAAGGCCTCCTTACCGGCTCTTATGGCCGGTAAGGAGGCCTTCACGGCTTTACTTCGTCGGGTCGAGGAGGAGCTTGCCGACCGTGCCGCGCGAGCGGAGGGCTTCGTGCGCGCCGCGGGCGTCCGTCAGGGCGTACTCGCCGCCCGGGACCGCTTTCAGGTTCCCGGCGAGCACCAGGTCGAACAGCTCGGTCAGCGCCGTGCCGAAGACGTTGCCCGGCAGGCGGAAGACGTGCGGCAGCCACATGCCGCTGATCGTCGTGCTGTGGCCGAGGATGTTGCGCAGGTCCACCGGCTTCGGCGACTCGCGCCCGGCCATGCCGTAGAACGCCAGCCGGCCGAACGCCGCCAGCGCGGCGATGCTCTGGTCCGTGGTCTTGCCGCCGACCATGTCGAGCACGACGTCGACGCGGCGGCCGCCGTTGGCCTCGAGCAGCGTCGCGGTCATGTCCTCGGCCCGCGAGTCGACCGCGACGTCGGCGCCGAGTTCCAGGGCGAGCGCGCGCTTCTCGTCGTTGCTGGCGGTGGCGATGACGCGGCCCGCGCCCCACGCCTTCGCGAGCTGCACGGCGATCGTCCCGACCCCGCCGGCGGCCGCGTGCACGACGACGGACTCACCCTGCTCGAGGTGGGCGTTCTTGCGGAGCAGTACCCAGGCGGTCGCGCCCTGGACCAGCATGGACAGCGCGGTCAGGTCGTCGATGCCGTCGGGCACCGGGAAAGTGGTCACCTCCGGCGCGACGGCTTTTTCGGCGTACCCGCCACCGCTGTTGAGCAGCGCGACGACCCGCTTGCCGTCGGCGGTACGCCCGACGACCTCACCACCGGGAACGAGCGGCAGCTTCGACGGCGCGAGGTAGGAGTTCTCGGCCTGGTGGGTGTCGGCGTAGTTGACGCCGATCCGCTCGACGTCGATCAGCACCTCACCGGCCCCGGCCACCGGATCGGGCAGTTCGACGGGCGTGAGCACCTCGGGTCCGCCGAACTCGGTCACCTGAACTGCGCGCATCTGCTGGTCCTCTCGATCGTCGTGTGAGACATTCTGGCATATGTCTCACGAGTTCGAGCTGGCCCGCACCTGGTTCCTGTCCGGCCGCCGGCTGGACATGGGAGAACTGGCGGAGGCGCTGTCGATCAGCCGCGCGACGCTGCACCGCCGCATCGGCTCCCGGGACCGGTTGCTGGGCGAGATCCTGTGGTCCCTTTCGTCCGCGTCGATTACCCACCTGCTGCCGTCGTGCGTCGGACGCGGAGCCGCCGGCATCGCGGACTTCGTCAGCGGCTTCGTCCGATCGGCGAACGAGTCCCCGCCGTTCCGGGACTTCCTGCGCCGGGAGCCGGAGCGGGCCCTGCGCCTGTTGACGACCCGGGCCAGCGTCTGCCAGCAGCGGACCATCGCCGAACTGGAGTCCCTGCTGTCGACGGAGGCCACTGCCGGCCGTCTCGTCCCCCCGCTACCCGTGCCGGACCTGGCCTACCTGCTGGTCCGGATCGGCGAGTCGTTCGTCTACACGGACGTGATCACCGGCGACGCACCCGATGCCGGGAAGGCCCACGCCGCGGTGACGGCGCTGCTGTCCTAGGTGTGGACGGGACCGGTTGACCCGTCAAGCGCCGTCTGCGAAGGAGACGACATCGGCGAGCGCGTCTTCGGCGATCCCACCGAGAACAAGATCCTTCTCCAGCTCGCGCAGCCGGGCCACGAGCGCCGGACCGATCTCGTGATCGAGCCGGGCGACGTGCCCGGCACAGGTGACCGCGAGTGCCCGGACCTGCCGGTTCACCCCGGATCCGAGGCACTCCAGGAGGAACCTCTGCAGCCAGCTCCGATCCGGCTCGTGGTAGGTGAGGCTGAGCAAGGCGTCGGTCGCATCCGCGACGTCACCTCCTCGAACCAGCTCGACCATCTCCGCGCGCCACGGCCCGTCTCCCTCGTCGGTCACCACCACCGCCGTCCTAGGGGTGGTCGAGGATGGCGTCGACGTTGATGCGCTGCTGGTCGAGCACGCCGCTGTAAACCCGGATGCCCCGCAGGTCGCCGTACCAGTAATCGCTGTCCTGGCCGTCGAACCGACCACGCCCGAGGAAGAGGTCCTCGAGATCGCTCGCGCCGTTCCAGCCGGTGACGTCACCGACGCACTTCGGGCTGAACTGGAACGCGTCCGTCGTCGCGTACACGCACGCCTGGTGCGTCACGGCGTCGTACGTCCCGGCGAGGTGGGTCCAGACACCGGACTCGGCGTCCCCGTCCGGCAGCATCTGGGTCGCCCCCAGCGTCCAGCTCCAGCGGGGGCGCCAGGTGCCGTTCGCGTCCTGGACGCCGCGGTAGCCCAGGAGGTACGGCGAGGAGGACGCGCTGTTCGCCCCGAGCGCCGTGCGGCCGGCCTTGTCCACACCGGCGGGGTCGGACGGGTCACGCTGCTTCTCCCGCTCGGCGTCCACCTCGGTCCAGGTGTGCTTGACCCAGGCTTCGGCGGTGAAGCTCCGGTCGCTGCGGAAGTTCTGCGGGCGCGGCCCTTCGACCTGAGCGCTCCCGTCGAACGGGAAGCGGCCGACGTCCGCGCCGTCGTCGTCGGTCGTCAGCCGGAAACTCCCGCCCGGGGTGCCGGTAACGCCGCTGACGGAGTCCGTCGTGGTGCCGTCGAGCTGGTAGTTCGCCCGCAGCACGGCGGTGTTGGCGAGCTCGGCCACCTCGGCGGCCGGCAGCGCGCGGTCCCACACCTGGACCTGGTCGATCGATCCCGCGAAGGCGCCGATCCGGAACGGGCCGGTCGACCGCCACGCGGTACCCGCCGGGATCGTCGTTTCCGCGGCGAGCGTGCCGTCGACGTACAGCCGTTCCTTGCCCGCGAGCACGTCGTGGACGCCCGTCAGGTGGGTCCACTTCCCGAGGTGCGGGGTGATGGACGTCTTCGCCCACCGCCAGAGGCCCCCGGTGGTGCTCAACCCGAACTCGAGGCTGTCGGACGTGGCACCGAGGCTGAACGCGTCGCCGGAGGCGCCTCCCTGTGCGGCGAAGGTGTAGCAGCCGGGCTTGTCCAGCTTCACCCAGGCCGAAACCGCCAGGCCCCCCGCGGTGTCCACCACCGGGGACGACGTCGCCGCGCCGGTGCCCGCCAGCGCCTGGCCCCGGCCGTGGCCGATCGAGTCGTCGGTCGCGGACCGGCCCGGCGAATCCGAGTAGCCCGGACCGTAGGCGACGTTCGTCCCGGTCAGCGTGCCGTCGGCGCCGGTGGCGTCGGCCGTGTCGCCGTCCAATGTGTACTCACGCGTGGCGGAAAGGCCCGCCGGGACGCCGTTCTGGTTGTAGAGCGTGGTGACGTCGGCGGCGGACAGGGCGCGCCCGAAGGTCGCCACCTCGTCGATCGCCCCGTGGAACAGGTCCGCCCGCGCTCCCGCGGCCAGGCCGCCGCCGAGGACCAGCGGGCCCGCCCCGCCCGAAGCCGTGGCCGGGATCGTCTGCTGGGCCTGGCCGTCGACGTACAGCGTCGCCGTGTGCGCCGTCGCGTTGTAGACGCCGGCGAGGTGCGTCCAGACGCCCGTCGCCGGCGCCGCCGTCGAGACCGCCGACCGCACGACCGGGTTCGCGACGTCCGAGCCGCTCAGGCTGAACGCCCATTTGCCGGTTTCCAGGTACTGCAGGGCGAACCCGCTCGTCCGGGCGCCGTCCTGGGACAGCACCACCCGCCGCTTGCCCAGATCGGCCGCGTCGACCCACGCCGACACCGAGAACGACTTGCCGAGGTCCAGGATCCGCGCGCTCGTGGCCAGGTAGTCGCCGGGCCGGCCGCTCACGGCCTGCGCCTGACCGAGCTTGCCCGGCGCGAAGGGGGCCGAACCGGCACCCGCGTAGCGCAGACCGGCGAACTGCGAGCGGGTGTCGCCCTCGAACTGCCACGCGGCCACCGGGGCCGCGGCGTCCTTGACCGAGAAGGAGTAGTCGGTCCGATCCGACGGTGTCTTCGCGCTGTCGCACGCCCACGCGCTCAGCACGTGCGGGCCGGAACTGGCGGGAGTGATGGTCGTGGTGGCGGACCCGCCCGGCACCGTCGGTTTCACCGTGCCGGCCTCGACGCCGTCGCAGCTCGGCGAGACCGAGTCGTCCAGCCGCCAGATGTAGTGGTCGACCGGGGAGCCCGTGCCGGCCGGCGTGAACGTGAAGTCGCCGGGCACGCCAGGGCCGCCGCCGAACGTATCGGCCGGGTACCTCTGCGAGGAAACGGCGGGCGCGTCGGGCGCCTGCGCGACTGTCGCCGCTTCAGCCGGACGCGCGAAGGCCGCGGCCGGGATGATGCCGGACGCCACGGCCAGCACGAGGAAGAGCCCGCCACGGCCGGCTCTCGACCGGGAAGAACGCACAACGGAAGACACGCGGAAACCCCTCCTCCGCGGCCTGGACAGTCCTGGCCGCGCCCACCAGGAACGATCGTCGATGATCGACTGCGGCGGTAGCGACCGAATGGCTCAATCCGGATTTCACCTACGACAAAACAGACATCGGCGTCACGTCGCCTTCCGCGCCGTCAGCACGGCGTCGTAAAGCTCCTTTTTGGACACTCCGGTCGCCTCTGCGACCTCGGCCGCCGCGGACTTGAGCCGCTCGCCGGCCGCGACGCGGTCCGCCACCTCGCCCACCAGGTCCGCCACCGAGACCGCGCGCGGCTCGGCGCCCGACAGGACCACCGTGATTTCGCCGCGGACGCCGTCCGCGGCCCAGGCGGCCAGCGACGCCAGTGTCCCCCGCTTCACCTCTTCGTACGTCTTCGTCAGCTCCCGGCAGACCGCCGCCCGGCGGTCCGCGCCCAGCACCGCAGCCGCGTCCGCCAGCAGGGAAGCCAGCCGGTGCGGGGACTCGAAGAACACCACCGTCCGGGGTTCCGAAACAAGCGACGCGAGCCACTTGGTCCGCTCACCCGGCTTGCGCGGCGCGAAGCCCTCGAAGCAGAACCGGTCACACGGCAAACCGGACAAAGCGAGCGCCGTGGTCACCGCCGAAGGGCCCGGGAGGCACGTCACCGGAATGTCCGCCGAGACGCACGCCGCCACCAGGCGGAAGCCCGGATCGGACACACTGGGCATACCGGCGTCCGTCACCAGCACCACCGTCTCGCCCGCCTGTAACGATTCGAGCAACCTGGGCAGGCGCGCCGTCTCGACGTCCTCGTAGAAACTCACCACGCGGCCGCGCGGCGTGATCTCCAGCGCCGAGGCCAGGGACCGGAAGCGGCGGGTGTCCTCAGCGGCCACGACGTCGGCTTCGGCAAGCGCTTCCGCCAGGCGGGGCGACGCGTCGCGGACGTCGCCGAGTGGGGTGGCGGCCAGGACCAGGCGGCCGGGTGTCACCGATGAGCTCACCGGGCCAGCCTAGGCGGGTCGGCGGATCCGGACGACGTACGCCCTGTCCCGCCCGTAGGATCGCCCCGTGACCGCCGTGCTGACCCGTCCCGACGACGAAAGCGTCCGGCCGGGCCCGGCCGAGGCGCTCCGGCCGCCGACCGACCGCGAGACGACCCTGCTCGGCCGCGGCATGCCGGACGACCGGCTGCGCGCCTGGCTCGTGACCATCGTGCTCACCGTGATCGGCGGCATCGTCCGGCTGCAGAACCTCGGCAGCCCGACGGACAAGGGCAGCCCGGTCTTCGACGAGAAGCACTACGTCCCGCAGGCGTGGCAGGTGCTGCGCAACGGCGGTTACGAGGACAACTACGGCTACGAGCTGGTCGTCCACCCGCCGCTGGCGAAGCAGCTGATCGCGATCGGCGAATGGCTGTTCGGCTACAACGGCTGGGGCTGGCGGATCATGCCCGCGCTGGCCGGCACGCTCATCATCTTCCTGACCATCCGCATCGCCCGCCGCCTGACGCGCTCGACGCTGCTCGGCGCCATCGCCGGCATCCTGGTGATCAGCGACGGCGTCCTGCACCTGCAGTCGCGGATGGGCATGCTCGACATCTTCATCGCGCTGTTCGTGCTCGCCGCGTTCGCCTGTCTGCTGGTCGACCGCGACCAGGTGCGCACCCGGCTCGCGACGGCCGTGCGCGAGGGCTGGGCCGACGAGTCGCCGTGGGGGCCGAAACTCGGCTTCCGCTGGTGGCGGTTCGCGACCGGGCTGA
Source organism: Amycolatopsis sp. NBC_00355 (assembly GCF_036104975.1). Classification (GTDB taxonomy): domain Bacteria; phylum Actinomycetota; class Actinomycetes; order Mycobacteriales; family Pseudonocardiaceae; genus Amycolatopsis. The sequence goes on from NZ_CP107982.1 coordinate 5,589,942, forward strand.
TGATCGGGCTCACCTTCGGCGTCAAGTGGTCGGCGCTCTACTACATCGTCGCGTTCGGGCTGCTGTGCGTCTTCTTCGACGTCGCGGCGCGGCGCGCGGCCGGCGTCGAACGGCCCTGGCTGGGCACGATCCGCCGCGACGTGCTGCCCGCGCTGTGGGCGATCCTGCTGATCCCGCTGCTGATGTACCTGGCCGCGTACTGGGCCTGGTTCGCCAGCGAGACGGCGACCGACCGGCACTACACCGAGATCAAGGACATCGCGCCGGGCGTCTGGGGCTGGATCCCGTCGTCGCTGCGCTCGCTCGGCGACTACTCGGCGAACGTCCTGCACTTCCACGAAACCCTGGTCACGCCCAAGGACAACCCGCACCCGTGGGAGTCGAAGCCCTGGACGTGGCCGATGGGGCTGCGCCCGATGCTCTACAGCTACGACGGCGAGATCACCGGCTGCGGCGAGTCCCGCTGCGTCAGCGCGACGATGCTGATCGGGACGCCGGCGATGTGGTGGCTGGCCATCCCGATGCTCGGCTGGGCGGCCTGGCGCTCGATCTTCCGCGCGGACTGGCGCTACGCCGCCGTGCTGGTCGGTTACCTCGGCGGGTACGTCTTCTGGTTCACCAACATCGACCGGCAGATGTACTTCTTCTACGCGACGCCGCTGGCCGCGTTCCTCGTGCTGGGGCTGACGTTGTGCCTGGGCCAGATCCTGGGCAGCGCGAAGCGCGGGTTCGAAAGACGCGGGACCGGTCTGCTCGTCGTCAGCCTGTACGTCGGGCTGGTCGTGGCGAACTTCGCCTGGCTGTGGCCGATCCTCAACGGCATCGCGATCACGACCGGCCAGTGGGAAGCCGAACGCTGGCTGCCGTCCTGGCGGTAGCTCGACCCGCTCAGCCCGCGAAGTACGCCCTCGGCGTGACGCCGACGGCGCGCCGGAACGCGGCGACGAACGCGCTCGCCGAGCTGTAGCCGACGCGGTGCGCGACCGTCTCCAGCGGCACGTCCTGCGCCAGCAGCGGCAGCGCCGCACGCAGCCGCACCTGGGTGCGCCACGTCCCGAACGGCATCCGGCACTCGCGGACGAAGATCCGCGCCAGCGTGCGCTCGGCCGCGCCGACGTCCCGGCCGAACTCGGCGAGGCCGCGCGGGTCGGCCGGGTTGGCCAGCACCGCCGCCTCGACGTCCCGCGCCCGCGGATCGGCGGGTGACGGCACCACGATCGGCACGACGTCGAGCGGTTCCAGCAGGTCGAACGCGACGGCTTCGGCCCGCAGCCGGGCTTCTGGGGCGACGCCGTCGCCGGTCAGGTACTCCAGCAGCTCGTGCAGCAGCGGCCGGACGGCGACCAGCCGCGGCTCCGGCCAGCGCACCGGGCTGCGGTCCGGGTGCGCGTAGATCCCGCGCAGGGCGGCCTTGCCGAGCGCGCCGGTCCGGTGCTGGACGCCGGCGGGCATCCACAGCGCGCGTGTCGGCGGCAGGACCCAGCCGGCGTCGCCCGCCTTGACCGCGATGACCCCGCTGGCCGCCCAGACGAGCTGGTGCACGGGGTGTTCGTGCCACGGGAACCAGGTGCCGGCCGGCAGGTCGACCTCGCCGAGCAGCATCGCGTGGTGGCCGTTTTGCGACATCGGTTGGCAGTCTATCGGCTACCGGTCACCACGACGGCTCCCTACCGTCGACGGCATGCCGATGAACCTGATCCACCGCAAGATCTGCAGCTCGGAGAAGTGGGCGGCCACCGTCGAGGAGCGCCTCACGCCGTGGCTGAAGGAGCGCGACCTGGGGGACGACGTCCTCGAGATCGGACCCGGCTTCGGCGCCACGACGAGGGTGCTGCTCGGCGTCGTCCCGAAGCTGACGGTCCTGGAAATCGACCACGCGTCGACCGAGCTGCTGCGCGCGAAGTTCGGCGACCGCGCCGACGTCGTCGAGGGCAGCGGCGCGGAGATGCCGTTCGAGTCGGGGCGCTTCTCGGCGGTCGTCTGCTTCACGATGCTGCACCACGTGCCGACGAAGCAGCTGCAGGACGCGATCTTCGCGGAAGCCGCGCGGGTGCTGCGCCCGGGCGGCACGTACTGCGGCAGCGACGGCCAGCTCAACCTGCGGTTCCGCCTGCTGCACATCGGCGACACGATGAACGTCGTCGACGCGCCGACGTTCGGCGGCCGTCTGGAGAAGGCGGGCTTCGAGCAGGTGGACGTCCAGCTGGAGCCGAAGCAGCTGGTGATCTTCTCGGCCGCCAAGCCGGGCTGAGGGGGCTGCCGCGGCTTGTCGTGAGTGTTTAGGGCGGTTCTAACCGCCCTGAACACTCACGACGGGTCCGGGTCAGCGGTGCGGCTGGCGCGGGACCACGCGGGTGACCGGGCCGTCCGCGGACTTGCCCGCCCTCGACAGCCAGCCCTCCACCTCGCGGCGCACCGAGTTGAGCGTCGGACGCCGGCGCGGCTCCGGGTCCAGGGACGCCGCCAGCAGCCGCGCGTGGGCGCTGCGCTGCGGCAGCCGGGACACCGGTTCCGCACGGGCCGCCGCCATCAGGGCCGCCATCGGGGTCTCGCGGGTGCCGCGGGGCGGCTGGCCCGTCAGTGCGTAGCTGATCGTCGCCGCGAGCTGCCAGGCGTCGGACGCCGGGGAGGCTGTCGCGCCCATCGCCTGCTCCGGGGCGACGAAGTCCGGCGTGCCGATCATCATGCCGGTCGCGGTCATCTTGGAGTCGCCCTGGCTGCGGGCGATGCCGAAGTCGATCAGGTGGGCCAGGCCACTGGGGTCGAGCACGACGTTCGACGGCTTGATGTCGCGGTGCAGGACGCCCTTCTCGTGGGCGGCCGCGAGCGCGCCCGCCATGGTCGCCCACAGGCGGCCGGCGGCGACGTCGTCGAGCGGACCCTGGCCGTCGACCAGCTCGGCCAGCGGCCGGCCTTCGAGGTACTCCATGACCAGCGCGAGGCCGTCCGGCTCCTCGGCCAGGTCGTACACCTTGACGCAGTTCGGGTGGCTGACGACGGCCAGCGCGCGGGCCTCGCGCTGCATGCGCTCGGCGGTGTCGCGGTCCGGCGCGTGCGCGATCTTCAGCGCGACCGTGCGGTTGAGCTGGGTGTCGACGGCCTGCCAGACCGTGCCGAAACCGCCGGCGCCGAGCTGCTTGACGCGCCGGTAGCGGCTGCCGCCGGCGTTGCGCGAGCCGGGCGGGTGCGGGATCGGGCCCGGCGCCGCGGCCAGCGCGCCCGCCATCGGGGGCGGTTCGGGCGCGGACGCGAGCGCCGTCTTCGGGTACGGCTTGTTGATCGGGGGCGGCGGAGGCGGCGGGGTGGGCCGCGGCTGGACCTGCGACGGCGGCTGCTGCGGCGGCCGGTAGGGCTCGGGGTTGCGGTTCGGCGGCGGCACGTCCGGCCGGTTGATGACCGACCACGGCGGCGGGCCGACCATCGCGACCGGGATCAGGCCCAGCACGCTGAACGGCAGGAAACCGAGCCAGAAGTGCAGCGCGGTGTTCGCTTCCATACCGACGCTGAACAAGGCCATCGCGACGAACGGGATCCAGAAGAACCGGGACGGCCACTTCGGACCGCGGCGGAACGCCGTGCGCCCCTGCAGCATCACGAACAGCAGCGACCCGGCCGGCAGCACGATGAAGGCCAGCAGGTACACGAAGAACGGGAGGTCGTCGGCGCCGGTGCTGCCGGAGGAAAGCACGTCGAACACGGTCTGACGGCCGCCCAGGTAGTTCACCTGCGAGTCGACCCAGCAGCCACCGGGCCCCTTCAGCGTCGCGACCTCGCTCGCGGACAGCCCGGACCTCTGGCCGGCGAACACCATGCGGTAGACGCCCGACACGCCGTTCGACAGCAGCCACGGCAGCACCAGCGTGCTGAGCAGGCCGATCACGCCGAACACCGACAGCGTGGTCAGGTCGTACCGGTTGCCGGTGCCCTTGCGGATGATCGAGACGACGAGCGCGCCGATCGGCGGCAGCAACGCGACGAGCGCGCCCGCCGCACTCGTGGCCCAGACCCAGTCGCCGGGGCAGAAGCCCGGGCCGAACAAGGAATGGGCTAGCGAGAGCAACGCGCTCGCGAGTCCGTTCACTGCCGGGCTCCCCTCACTGTCCGTGTTCACGTCTTACCGTCACGCGGCATTTCCCCGCGGTCCAGCTTAGGACGCGCGCCGCCGCCGTTGGGTTGCCGGGTCTTTCCGGCGCCCGGATCCCGCGCGGAATCCGGCGGGCCCGCCGTCTCGGCGTCATGATGGGACCGGCGGGACGTTCGACGCGAAGGAGCGGGAATGGGCGCGTACTCCGAGGCCTACCGGCGGAGCCTGGCCGAGCCGGACGCGTTCTGGCTGGAAGCGGCCAAGACGATCACCTGGACGAAGGCCCCGGAACGGGCCCTCGACGACACGAACCCGCCCTTCTACCGCTGGTTCCCCGACGGCGAGCTGAACACCTCCTACAACGCCCTGGACCGCCACGTCGAGGCCGGCCGCGGCGGGCAGGACGCGCTGATCTGGGACTCCCCCGTGACCGGACAGCAACTCACGTTCACCTATGAACAGCTCCGCGACGAGGTCGCGCGCTTCGCCGGTGCGCTGGGTTCGCTCGGCGTGACGCACGGTGACCGGGTGATCGTCTACCTGCCGATGGTCCCCGAAGCCGTGATCGCGATGCTGGCCTGCGCGCGGATCGGCGCGGTGCACTCGGTGGTCTTCGGCGGGTTCGCGCCGAAGGAGCTCGCGGCCCGGATCGAGGACGCGAAACCGAAGGTCGTCCTGGCCGCGTCCTGCGGGATCGAGCCGACGCGCGTCGTCGAGTACAAGCCGATCATCGACGCCGCCCTCGAGCTGACCGAACACCAGCCGGACCACGTCGTGGTGCTGCAGCGCGAGCAGGCGCCGGCCGAGCTGACCGAGCGGGACGTCGACTGGCGGGAGCTGGCCGCGAGCGCGTCCCCGGTCGATCCGGTACCGGTGAAGGCGACCGATCCGCTTTACATCCTCTACACGTCCGGGACGACCGGGAAGCCGAAGGGCGTCGTCCGCGACACCGGCGGGCACGCGGTGGCGCTGGCCTGGTCGATGAACGCGATCTACGACGTCCACGCGGGCGACGTCTGGTGGACGGCCTCCGACGTCGGCTGGGTCGTCGGGCACTCCTACATCGTCTACGCGCCGCTGCTGGCCGGGGCGACGACGGTGCTCTACGAGGGCAAGCCGGTCGGGACGCCGGACGCGGGCGCGTTCTGGCGGGTCATCGCCGAGCACGGCGTCCAGGCGCTGTTCACCGCGCCGACCGCGCTGCGGGCGATCAAGAAGGTCGACCCGGACGCGAAGGAGCTGGAGAAGTACGACCTGAAGCAGTTCCGGACGCTGTTCATGGCCGGCGAGCGGCTCGACCCGGAGACCTACCACTGGGCGCGCGAGAAGCTCGGCACGCCGGTGATCGACCATTGGTGGCAGACCGAGACGGGCTGGCCGATCGCGGCCAACCTGCGAGGCCTGGAGCCGATGGACGTCAAGCCCGGCTCGGCGACCAAGCCCGTGCCCGGCTGGGACGTCCGGATCCTCGACCAGGCCGGCGACGAGCTGCCCGCGGGGCGCGAGGGCGCCATCACGGTCAAGCTGCCGCTGCCGCCGGGCTCGCTGCCGACGCTCTGGGGTGACGACGAGCGCTACCGCGAGGCCTACCTCTCCCGCTACGACGGCCACTACCTGACCGGCGACTCCGGGTACCTCGACGAGGACGGCTACCTGTTCGTCATGGGCCGCACCGACGACGTCATCAACGTCGCCGGCCACCGGTTGTCGACGGGGTCGATGGAGGCCGCGCTGGCCTCGCACCCGGCGGTCGCGGAGTGCGCCGTGATCGGGGTCGCCGACCAGCTCAAGGGCCAGTTGCCGCGCGGGTTCGTCGTGCTCAAGGCCGGCGTCGACACCCCCGCGGACCAGCTGCGCGACGAGCTGGTGGCGGTGGTGCGCCGGGACATCGGGCCGGTCGCCGCGTTCCGCGACGTGTCCATTGTGGACGCGCTGCCGAAGACGCGGTCCGGGAAGATCCTGCGCAAGACCATGCGCGCGATCGCCGACGGCCGCGACGAGGCGGCGCCCTCGACCATCGAGGATCCGGCCGTGCTGGACGCGATCCGGGCCGCGTTGCGCACTTCGTAAAGTATTGTTCCAAATACACCGGCTGGTCTGTACCTTTGTGAGGGAGTCCCCGACCGGAGGTGCTTTGATGCGCTTGTCCAGAGCCGTCTTGACCGCGGCTGTCGTGAGTCTGACGGCAGTCGGCCTGCCCGCCGCCGCCGCGGCGGCCCCCGCCACCACCACCCCCGAACGCAGCGTGACCGACGTCGTCCCCGCGCCGGTCTCGGCGAAAGCCGACACGAAGGCGGACTTCCGGCTCACGCCGTTCACCGTGATCAGCGCCGATCGGGGCGCCGGCCAGGTCGCGGACTACCTGCGCGGCCTGCTGCGCCCGGCCACCGGCTACCCGCTGCCGGTCGTGCCGCGCGCGTGGGGCCTGCCCGCGATCTCGCTCGAACTGGGTCACGACGCCCGGCTCGGCACCGAGGGTTACCAGCTGAAGGTCGCGCGCAACGGCGTCTCCCTGTCGGCCAACACCGCGGACGGGCTCTTCGAAGGCGTCCAGTCGCTGCGGCAGCTGCTGCCGTCGGCGATCGAGGCGAAGCACGTGCAGCACCGGACGTGGACCGTCGCCGGCGGCACGATCCTCGACTACCCACGCTTCGGCGAACGCGGCGCGATGCTCGACGTCGCGCGGCACTTCTTCCAGCCGGACCAGGTCAAGCTGTACATCGACCAGATCGCCCAGTACAAGCTCAACACGCTGCACCTGCACCTGGCCGACGACCAGGGCTGGCGCATCGAGATCAAGAGCTGGCCGAAGCTGGCGACCGTCGGCGGCAAGACGGCCGCGTACGGCGACCCCGGCGGCTACTACACGCAGAAGCAGTACAAGGACATCGTCGCGTACGCCGCTTCGCGGCACATCACGGTGATCCCGGAGATCGACATGCCGGGCCACACGAACGCGGCGCAGTCGACGTACGCGGAGCTGAACTGCGACGGCAAGGCCGTCCCGGTGCGCACCGACACCGAGGTCGGCTACAGCTCGCTGTGCATCTCGTCGCCGATCACCTACAAGTTCGTCGACGACGTCGTGCGCGAGCTGTCGGCCATCACGCCGGGCCAGTACCTCCACATCGGCGGCGACGAGGCCCACGCGACCCCGCCCGCCGACTACGTCACCTTCGAGCAGAAGGTGGCGCCGATCGTCGCGAAGTACGGCAAGAAGATCACCGGCTGGCACGAGATCGCCAAGGCCACGCCGCCGGTGTCGGCGATCCCGCAGTACTGGGACTTCGGCGGTGACAACGCCTCCGTCGCCGCCGCGGCGGCCCGGGGCAACAAGATCCTGATGTCGCCGGCGAACTACGCGTACCTGGACATGAAGTACGACGAGTCCACGCCGCTGGGCCAGGACTGGGCCGCCCTGGTCGAGGTGAAGGACGGCTACAACTGGGACCCGGCGTCGCTGGTGACCGGCGTCGGCGAGAGCCAGGTCGCGGGCGTCGAAGCTCCACTGTGGACGGAGACCATCCGCACGAGCGACGACATCGAGTACATGGCGTTCCCGCGCCTGCCGGGCATCGCGGAGATCGGCTGGTCCCCGAAGGCCACGCACAACTGGGACGCCTACCGCGTCCGCCTCGCAAAACAGTCCCCACGCTGGACCCTCGAAGGCATCAACTTCTACCGCAGCCCCCAGGTCGACTGGAAGTAAGCAGGTGGTCCCGTTGTCGTGAGTGTTTAGGGCGGTTAGAACCGCCCTAAACACTCACGACAGTCTTGCGCCGATGGCTCGCCTGGCCAGGGTGTAGGGGGTGGCGGTGCCGGTGAGGACGGAGTCCGCGTTTGCCGCGCGGCCCAGCGCGTGCAGTTCGAAAGCCAGGACTTCGGGGTCCGTCTCGACGTGGCCCAGGGTTACTGCCTCGAGAGCCGTTGCGCGGATGAAGTCCGCGAATGAGCCGCTCGCCGCCGCCACCGCGTCGTGGACCCGGCCCGGGCGTGCGTCGAACTCCGCGCCGACGTTGAAGAAGAAGCAACCACCCGGGAAGACGCGCTTTTCCGAGTAGTCCAGCCAGTTCTCGCAGATCGCCCGCAGCCGCGGCAGCCCCGGCTCCACGTCCGACGCCGGCGTCACGACGTGCGAACGGAAGATCTCGAACGCCGCCTCGACCGTCGCGAGCTGCAGGTCCTCCTTGGAGCCGAACAGGGCGAACACCCCGCTCTTGCTCAGCTCCAGCTCGGTGGCCAGCCGGCCGAGGGACAGCCCGTCGAGGCCGTCGACCGACGCGACGTCCACCGCGCGCCGCAGCACCAGGCGGCGGGTCGCGTCGCCGCGGGCCAGCCGCCCGTCAACCGGCACGGCGGGCCCGCCAGCGGTCCACAGTGGACTGGATCCCGGCGCTCCACTGCTCGGCGAGCGCGGGTGCCGCCAGCACGCGGTCGGCGAAGTCCAGCGCGGCCCCGACGTGCTCCGGCGGCAGCTGCCCGTAGTTCGCGAACGAGATGACGTACACCTCGGCGACCGTCGGCGCGTCCGCGCGCTCGACCACCTCGACCGCGCCCGACGTCGGCACGGTGCCCGGCCGCAGCACGCGCAGGTACCACCCGGAGCGCCCCGAGTCGATCATCGCCGGGACGGCGTCCTTGCGGCCGGTCTTCATCGCGAGCTTGAAACACGGCGACCGCGGCTGGGAGACCTGCACGAGCGCGTCACCCCAGGCCCAGACGTCCCCGATCCGCACGTCGTCCTCGGTGAGCCCGGACAGGGAGATGTTCTCGCCGAAGTCGGCCGTCGACACCTCGAAACCGTCCTCGCGCCAGGCCGCGTAGTGCTCGGCCGGGTAGACGTAGACCGCCTTGTCGGGGCCGCCGTGCACGGTGAGGTCGGCCTGCCGGTCGCCGTCGAGGTTGAGCTCGGTGAGGTTCAGCTCCGGCGCTGTGACCAGCGCCTTGGTGATCCCGCTCAGAACCGGCAGCTCGCGCCGGTACCCCAGGACGCTCGGTTCCCCCACGTAAACGCTGTCGACGTTCATGCTCCGAAGATAGCACGATCGTTCGTATTGTTTCCTGCCTCTAGGCTGAGGTCATGGAACTGCTCGACCAGGCCCGCGCCCACGTCGACTCCGGCGCCCTCTTCGCCGAACTGGCCACGCTCGTCGCGTACCCCACGGTCAGCGACGCGCCCGAAGGCCGCGTCGCGATCCAGGCCTACCTCGACGAAGTCCTCACGCCCGCGTTGACGGCGCTGGGCTGCGAAGTCACGCAGCACGCGAACCCGGCCCCGGCGGGTGGCCCGTTCCTGGTCGGCGTCCGCGTCGAGGATCCCGGCTTGCCGACGCTGCTCTGCTACGGCCACGCCGACGTCGTCGGAGAGGCCGGCGAGTGGGGCGAGGGGCGAGGCCCGTGGACGCTCACCGCCGACGGCGACCGCTGGTACGGCCGCGGCACCGCGGACAACAAGGGTCAGCACCTGATCAACCTGACGGCCTTGCGGCTCCTGCTCGCCGACCGCGGCAACCTCGGCTTCAACCTCAAGTTCCTCTTCGAGACCGGTGAGGAGATCGGTTCACCCGGCCTCACCGAGTTCGCCGCGCAGGAAAAGGACCTCCTCGAAGCCGACGTCCTCATCGCCTCCGACGGCCCGCGCCTGGACGCCGCGACGCCGACGCTGTTCCTCGGCGCGCGTGGTGCCATCCGGTTCACGCTCGACGTCGACCTGCGCCCGGACGCCTACCACTCCGGGAACTGGGGCGGGGTCCTGCGCAACCCGGCCACCACGCTCACCGGCGCGATCGCGAGCCTGGTCGACGGCCACGGCCGCGTCCAGGTGCCCGAACTGCTCCCGCCGGAACTGCCCGAGAGTGTGCGCGCGGCCCTGGACGGTCTCAAGATCGCCAACACCCCCGGTGACCCGGTGCCGGACGAAGGCTGGGGCGCGCCCGGCCTGACCGGCGCGGAACGGCTCTACGGCTGGAACACCCTCGAAGTCCTCGCGCTCGACGCGGGCGACGTCGACCGGCCGGTCAACGCGATCCCCGGCCGCGCGCGGGCGGTCCTGCAACTGCGGTACGTCGCCGGGACCGACGTCGACAAGATCCCGGACGCCGTCAAGGAACACCTTGCCGCACAAGGGTTCCCGATGGTCGAGGTGACCGTCGGCGGCGACTTCCAGGCCAGCCGCACGCCGGTCGAGGACCCGTGGGTCGGCTGGGCCAAGGCCGCGCTCGACGAGGTCGCCGCCCAGCCCGTCGCGCTCCTGCCGAACTTCGGCGGCGGCCTGCCCAACCACGTCTTCACCGACGTCCTCGGCCTGGCGACGCTGTGGCTGCCGCACTCCTACCCCGGCTGCCTGCAGCACGCGCCGGACGAGCACCTGCTCGCCCCGGTCGCCCGGGAAGGGCTGGTGCTCGCCACGGCGTTGTTCAGTGCTTTCGGTTCAGCGCCGCCGACTCCTCGTCGGTGAACAGGCGGGAGCGGATCAGGAAGCGCACGCCTTCGGGCGCCTCCAGCGAAAACCCGCTCCCGCGGCCCGGGACGACGTCGACCGTCAGGTGCGTGTGCTTCCAGTACGCGAACTGCGGCCCGGACATCCAGAACGGCACGTCCTCCATGCCCTCGACGACCAGGTCGCCGAGGCGCACGTCGGTCTGGCCGGTCTTGAACTCGCCCTTCGGGTAGCACATCGGGGCGCTTCCGTCGCAGCACCCGCCGGACTGGTGGAACATCACCGGTCCGTGGGTCGCCGCGAGCTTCCGGAGGAGGTCGGCCGCCTCCTCCGTCAACGCCACCCGCTCGGTCATCAGAAGAACCCGAGCGCCTGGTCGGAGTAGGAGACCAGCATGTTCTTCGTCTGCTGGTAGTGATCCAGCATCATCTTGTGGTTCTCCCGCCCGATGCCGGACGCCTTGTAACCGCCGAAGGCCGCGTGGGCCGGGTAGGCGTGGTAGTTGTTCACCCACACGCGACCCGCCTGGATGTCGCGGCCGGCCCGGTAGGCGGTGTTGCCGTCCCGGGACCAGACACCGGCGCCGAGGCCGTAGAGGGTGTCGTTGGCGATCTTCATGGCGTCGTCGTAGTCGTCGAACTTTGTCACCGACACGACCGGGCCGAAGATCTCCTCCTGGAAGATCCGCATCTTGTTGTCGCCCGCGAAGACCGTCGGCTCGACGTAGTAGCCGCCGGACAGCTCGCCGCCGAGGTCGCTGCGGCCGCCGCCGATCAGGATCTCGGCGCCCTCCTGCTTGCCGATGTCGATGTAGGACAGGATCTTCTCGAGCTGGTCGTTGGACGCCTGCGCGCCGATCATCGTGTCGGTGTCGAGCGGGTGGCCCTGCTTGATCTTGCGGACGCGCTCGACGGCGTCACCCATGAACTTGTCGTAGATGCCCGTCTGGACCAGCGCCCGCGACGGGCAGGTGCAGACCTCGCCCTGGTTCAGCGCGAAGAGCGTGAAGCCCTCCTGCGCCTTGTTGTAGAAGGCGTCGTTCTGCGCGGCGACGTCGTCGAAGAAGATGTTCGGGCTCTTGCCGCCCAGCTCGACGGTCACCGGGATGATGTTCTCGCTGGCGTACTGCAGGATCAGCCGGCCGGTCGTGGTCTCGCCGGTGAAGGCCACCTTGCGGACGCGGTTGCTGGAGGCCAGCGGTTTGCCGGCTTCGACGCCGAAGCCGTTGACGATGTTCAGCACACCCGGCGGGATCAGGTCGCCGATGATCGACATCAGCACGTGGATCGACGCCGGGGTCTGCTCGGCCGGCTTGAGCACGATCGCGTTGCCCGCGGCCAGCGCCGGGGCGAGCTTCCAGACCGCCATCAGGATCGGGAAGTTCCACGGGATGATCTGCGCGACCACGCCGAGCGGCTCGTGGAAGTGGTAGGCGACGGTGTTCTCGTCGATCTGCGAGATACCGCCCTCCTGGGCGCGCAGCGCGCCGGCGAAGTAGCGGAAGTGGTCGATGGCCAGCGGGATGTCGGCGGCGAGCGTCTCGCGGACGGCCTTGCCGTTCTCCCAGGCCTCGGCGACCGCGATCTTCTCGAGGTTCTGCTCCATCCGGTCGGCGATCTTCAGCAGGACCCCGGCGCGTTCCTCGACCGAGGTCTTGCCCCACGCGGGGGCCGCGCCCCAAGCCGCGTCGAGGGCCTTCTCGACGTCCGGCGCGGTGCCGCGGGCGATCTCGCAGAAGGTCTTCCCGGTGACGGGAGTCGGGTTCTCGAAGTACTGGCCGCCGGCGGGCGGCACGTATTCGCCGCCGATGTAGTGGTCGTAGCGTGACTCGAAGCTGACGACGCTGCCTTCGGTGTTCGGTGCGGCGTACTGGACCATCTTCCCTGCCTCATTGCTCGGAGTGACGGCTCTTCTCGGGCGCCGCCGAACGTAGGCCGGGCAACGTTGCACGGACGTTGCAGCCCTGTGAGCTGGCTCTCTACTCTGAAGAACGTGGCAGAGGCGCCCGAGCCCGAGATGCTGCGCGATCCGGAGTCGTACGCGCGGCTGCTCGAACACGTCCGCGCGGCGGTGCTGGCCGGGCTGCCGGGCCCGCGTTCGCCACGCTCCGTGGTCTCGGCGTCCTGGGACCGGTCGCTGGCCGCGCACGTCGACCCGGACGAGGGTGAAGCGCCGTTCGTCCACGACGTCGACGTGCTGACGGCGTTGCGGGAAGCCCACCCGCTGGCGCCCGTGCTGCCGGTGCTGCGGCAGATGCTGGTGAGCATCGCCGACGACGCCGAGCACGTGATGATCGTGACCGACGCCGAGGGCCTGATCCTGTGGCGCGAGGGCGCCGCGAACCAGCTGGTGCGCGCCGACCACGTCGGCCTTTCCGAAGGCACCCGGTGGAGCGAGTCGGCGATCGGCACGAACGCCATGGGCACGACCCTGGCGACCGGCGAGCCGGTGCAGATCTACTCGGCCGAGCACCTGGTCCGGCGCTACCACACGTGGACGTGCGCGGCGGCACCCGTGCGCGACCCGGAAACCGGCGTGCTGCTCGGCTCGATCGACGTCAGCGGCCCGCTGCGCACGGTCCACCCGGCGATGTTGTCGCTGGTCACGGCGACGGCGCAGCTCGCCGAAGGGCAGCTGCGCGCCCAGCTCGCGGTCCGCGACGAGCGGCTGCGGCGCGTCAACATGCCCCACCTGGAAGCCCTGCGCGGCCGCCCCGGCGCGCTGCTCTCGGCGAGCGGCCGGGTGCTCGCGGCCCAGGCGTGCCTGCTGCCGGCCACGGTGGACGTCCGTCGCGGCGGCGGCACGGTCGCCCTCCCCGACGGCCGGATCGCGACGATGGAGCCGCTGGCCGAGGGCTACCTGCTCCGGCTGCGCGCGACCGGCGGCGGCAGCGGCGGCCACCGCCCCCGGCTGCGCCTCGAATACCTGGCCGACGGCGCCGGATCGACCACAGTGGACGGTCGCGACGTGCCGTTCACCTTGCGCCACGCGGAAATCCTGACGCTCTTGGCGTTGCACCCGAACGGCCTCTCGGCCGAGCGGCTCGCGTTGCAGCTCTACGGCGAGTCGGGCAACCCGGTGACGGTCCGCGCGGAGATCCACCGCCTGCGTTCCCAGCTGGGCGCGTCGGTGGTGCAGACCCGCCCGTACCGCCTGGCGGCCGAGGTGGACGCGGATTTCGTGAAGGCGCGGTCGCTGCTGCGCTCGGGTTCGCCGTCGGACGTGCTGCAGGTGTTCCGCGGGCCGCTGCTGCCGGAGTCCGAGGCCCCGGCGATCCGCGAAGAACGTGAGACGCTCACGGCCCAGGTCCGCCAGGTGGCACTGAACAGCACCGACCCGGCGGTGCTGTGGTCGTTCTGGGAAACCTCGTGCGGCGTCGACGACTTCGAGATCCTGGACGCGCTGCTGACGACGCTCCCGCCGTCGGACCCCCGCCGCGCGGCCGTCTCGGCCCACCGCGCCCGGCTCGCCTGACCCAGCCCCCAGGACGCCGGTCCCACCCCTCAGCCCACGCGCCCCACCGAGTCGTCACTTTCCCTAGGAAAGATGCAACGCCTCACATGGATTTTACCGACGCACCCGGCCTTGACCTCGGGATCAGTCGAGGACACCCCGACGTAGACAGCGTCTACAGAAGTTTGATAGACAGTGTCCACAAGGTGAACCACGGGTTACGGAGATCGGGAATGAGCTACCACCGTTTCGTCGTCCTCGGCGACAGCTGCGCCGAAGGTCTCGACGACCCGTACCCCGGCCGGCACCAGTACCGCGGCTGGGCGGACTTCGTCGCCGCGCGCTTGGCGGAGGAGGAGCCGCGCTTCCGGTACGCGAACCTCGCCGTCCGCGGACGGCGGCTCGACCAGATCGTGCCCGAGCAGGTGCCCGCCGCGACGCGCCTCGAACCCGACCTGATCGCGCTCTTCGGCGGCGGCAACGACGTCATGAGCCGGGGCTGGGACGCGCGGACCGTGGCCCGCCGGGTCGACGCCGCCGTCCGGGCCTGCACCGAGATCGCGCCCACCGTCGTCACCTTCACCCTCAGCGACGTCTCGAACCGGATGCCGCTGGGCGCGCGGATGCGGCCGCGGATCGTCGCGCTCAACGAGGCCATCCGCGAGGCCGCCGTCAGCTACGGCGCGCGGCTCGTCGACCTGTGGCCCGACCAGGCCGCCACCGACTCGCGCTACTTCGGCGCCGACCGGCTCCACCTGTCCACGCACGGGCACCACCGGCTCGCCGCCTACGTCCTCGGCCTGCTCGGCCTCGACCACGACCCCGGCTGGCTCGCGCCACTGCCCGGTACGCCGTCCCACGGCGGCTGGCGCGCGGACCTGCACTGGGTGCTGCGCGAGGTGCTCCCGGTCGCCGTCACGCGCACGCGCAACCGGATGATCGGCCGCCAGCCCGGCGACGGCTTCTTCGCCAAACGCCCCGACCTGCTCCCGATCACCCTGGACGAGGCATGGGCACCCGGCAACGCCTGATCGACACCGCGTCCGAGCTGCTGGCCGGCGAAGGCGTCGACGCCGTGACGCTGCGCGGAATCGCGAAGGCGGCCGGCGTCTCGCACGGCGCGCCCCTGCGGCACTTCTCCGGCCGCGCCGAGCTGCTGTCGGCCGTCGCGACCCGCGGGTACGCCGACCTGCTCGCCCGCCGCGAGACGCTGCCGGAGACGTCGCCGCGCGAGCGGCTCGCCGCCGCCTGCCACAGCTACGTCGACTTCGCGCTGGCCAACCCGGCGATGTTCGAGCTGATGTTCCGCCGCGACCTGATCGACGCGACCGACCCGGCGCTCTCGGCGGCGGCGAGCGCGGTGTTCGACACCTTCGCTGTGCTGGTGGCCGCCGTGCCGACGCCGATCGCGCGGTCCGGCGCCGACCTGCGACTGGTCGCCGCGTCACTCTGGGCGGCGTTGCACGGCCTCGCGCAGCTGTGGCTCTGGGGCGGGCTGGCCGGGGCGAGCTTCGCGCCGTCACCCGAATCGGCGCTGGCCGTCACGCTCGACGCGTATCTCGGCTGACGCCCGGCGAAGAGGGGGCTCCGGAGACCTCCCCCGGCCCCGGTGGGGCACCCTCTCCGCCGAGTCAGTGGCCGACCGTAGTGGCGGACGGCCACCCAGCGGAAGCAACTGACGAGGTAGCCGGGGTAAACCTTCGCGGTACACCGGTAACTTCCTCACCGTGACGGCACTGCGTGAACTGCGGGCGCGGCCACGGCTGGCCGACGCCGTGCTCGCGCTGCTCGTCGCGGGCTACCAGCTGGCCGGCGCCACCGAGCTGGGCGACCCCTTCGGCGCCCACGCGCGCCCGCTGGGGCTGGTGCTCGCCGCCGTCAGCGCGTTGCCGCTCGCGGCGCGCCGCCGCTTCCCGATCACGACGCTGGTCGCCTGCGTCGCCCTGATGGGCGTGTTCTACGCGCTCGGCTTCCGCTCGCAGCTCGGCCAGCTCAGCGTGATCGTGGCCGCGTACACGGTCTGGGCGCACTGCCGGTTCCGCGACGCGCTCGCCGTCACCGTGTTCGGCCTGATCGCCTACGAGACGTCGATGTTGTTCGGCAGCCCGGTCTCCCCGGTCGGCGACACGCTGCTGTCGCTGCTGCTCGCGACCGGCGTCGCGGCGATCGGGCGCACCGCCTACGTCCGCAGCCACCGGCTTCGCGACGCCGAGCACGACACCGAGCTGGCCGTCGCGGAGGAGCGCGTCCGGATCGCGCACGAGCTGCACGACGTCGTCTCGCACCACCTTTCGGTGATCTCCGTGCAGGCCAACCTCGCCCGGTACGTCTTCGATTCGGCGCCGGACACCGCGCGGGGTGCGCTGGACACGATCACCGGCACGACCACCGAAGCGCTCGACGAGCTGCGACGCCTCCTCAGCGTGCTTCGCCCGCCGCAGTACCCGCTCGAGGGGTACCGGCCGCAACCCGGGCTCGACGACCTCGAGACGCTCGCCGCCCGGGTCCGCGAAGCCGGGATCGCGGTCGGCCTCCGGGTCACCGGCACACCCCGGACGCTGCCGCCCGGCCAGCAGCTGTGCGCGTTCCGCGTCGCGCAGGAAGCCCTGACGAACGTCCTCAAGCACGGCGGCGCCACGGCCGAACTGACGCTGGACTACCGGACCGAGCACCTGGTCCTCGCCGTCACCGATCCCGGCGGCGGGCCGGCCGGCCCGCCGAACCCGGGCGGGCACGGGCTGATCGGCATGCGCGAACGGGCCCGGATGTACGGTGGCGTGATCGAGATCGGCCCCCGCGACCCGGCCGGGTTCGCCGTCGTGCTGACGCTGCCGTACCCGCGGCCGCTCGCCCAACCGCAGGAGCCCGAGTGACGAGTGTGCTGGTGGTCGACGACCAGGACCTCGTCCGCGCCGGGTTCGTCGCGCTGCTGGGCGCGGTGCCGGACATCGACGTCGCGGGCGAAGCGCGTGACGGCCTGGAGGCGATCGGGAAGGCGGCGGCGCTGCGGCCGGACGTCATCCTGATGGACATCCGGCTCCCGGGCCTGGACGGCGTCAAGGCGACCGAACGGATCCTCGCCACGGCCGAGGCACCGCGCCCGAGCGTGCTGATGCTGACCGTCTTCGACCTCGACGAGTACGTCTACACGGCGTTGCGCGCGGGCGCCGCGAGCTTCCTGCTCAAGGACAGCCCGACGGAGACGCTGATCGCCGGCATCCACGCGGTCGCCCGCGGCGACATGCTGTTCGGCCCGACGATCACCCGCCGGCTCGTCGAGGCGTTCACCCGGACACCGCCGGAATCGCCCACCGAGTCACCGGCACTGGCCGCGCTGACCGACCGCGAGCTGGAGGTGCTGCGGTTCGTCGGCACCGGCGTCCCGAACGGCTGGATCGCGGCCGAGCTGCGGGTCAGCGAAGCGACGGTGAAGACCCACCTCAACCGGCTGATGGCCAAGCTCGGCATCTCCAGCCGCGCGCAGGCCGTCGTGGTGGCCTACGAAACCGGGCTGGTCCGGCCGGGAGCTTGAGCAAGGTCCCGCCGCACGGCGGGCATGGTGCGCTCCGGGCCGAAGCCGAGCTCGCGGTTGACGCGGATCATGTGCGCGTTCTCCGCCCCGGTCGTGGTGCTGATCCGCGCGGGTCCCGGAAGCTCGGCGAGCAGCCACCGCACCGGTCTCCTCGTGGATCGCGACGACAACCCGCTGTTCGAGCCCCGGTGCCCACCGGGCAGCGGGTTCCTCAGCCGCCCGATCAGTTCCGCCGGCGGAAGCCGCGGCTTCCGCGACACGCTCACCCGGTGCGAGCGCCCGAACACCTGATCGAATAAGCTCCGCCCATGTCCGAGTCAGACCCGCAGCTCGAGCGCATCCGCAAGCTCCTGGCCAAGGCCGAGGACCCGGCGGTCACCGAAGCGGAAGCCGAGGCGTATAACAAGAAGGCCGCCGAGCTCGTCGCCCGGTACGGCATCGACCAGGCGATGCTCGCGGAGACCGGCGCGAGCGTCGACGACATCGGCACGCTCACCATCCCGATGGACGACCCCTACAGCCGGGACAAGGCGAGCCTGCTCACCTCGGTCGCCTACCCGCTGCGCTGCCGGACCCTGCTGCACCGCGTCGGCCAGAAGGTCGAGAGCGTCACGGTGTTCGGCTACCAGTCCGACCTCGGTCGCGTGGAGCTGTTGTTCACCAGCCTCCTGCTGCAGGCGAGCACCCAGCTGAACCGCGTCCGGCCCGGCGGTTTCTTCCCCGGCGAGTCTCTCGCCGCGTACCGGCGCACGTGGCTGCACGGTTTCGCCCGCGCGGTCCACGAACGGCTTTCGCTGGCCGAACAAGAGGCCGTCCGCACGGCCGCGCCCGGCGCGCGCTCGGCGGAACTCGTGGTCCGCGACCGCTCGGCCCTGGTCCAGCACCGCTTCGACGAGGAGTACGGCGACCTGCGCTCGGCCGCGCCCCGGCGCCTGTCCGGCAGCGGTTACCTCGACGGCCACGACGCCGGCACGAAGGCGAACCTCGACCCGTCGGCACTGACGCGGCGGCGAAGGGCCTTGCCCGTCCGCTGAGCGTCGCCGCCATCCCGCGGTCCCGATGCCGGAGCACACGGCCCGCCGCCGGCAGCCCACCCACGAGCGCCCGGGTCGTCAAGGTCTGCCCGTTCACGGGGACGCCGGCGGGTTGGCCGGTGCACTCGTCGACGGCCTGCGTCGAGCCGAACGGCTGGATGAACCGTCTCAGGGATCACCCCGATGGACCTCCGCGCCACCACCTGCTAATTTTTGTTTGCATGTGGAGGACGCCGTGACCGAGCCCACCGGGGACGAGCTCGTCCGGCTGCTGGGGACCCTGGCGAACCCGCACCGGCTGCGGATCGTCGCGGCCTTGCTGGCCGAGCGCGCCTACGTCAGCGAGCTGGCGCGCGAACTGCGGATCAGCCGCGCGCTCCTGCAGGTGCACCTGCGCAAGCTCGAGGCCGCGGGCCTGGTAACGGCCAGCTTCGAGGTCGGCGAAGACGGCAAGACGCTGCGGTTCTACGAGCTCACGCCGTTCTCCGTCGTGCTGACGCCGAAGGCGATCGCGGCCGCCGTGCCGACGCTGACCACACCGGAGTCCGTCCGCGGGGACGGCGAGGAGGGACGGACATGAACTGGCACCAGTGGCAGGAGATCATCGGCGTGACCGGGGTCTTCGTCCTGATCACCGTCGTGCTCACGGTCGGGATCGTGCAGCTCGCCACGAGCTGGCGCGCCAAGGCCGCGCTGGCCCGCGAGCACGAATACCGGTCGCTCGCGGAGAAAGCCGTGCGGACGCAGGAGGAAACCGAACGGCAGCTGCGGGACGTCCAGGACCGCCTGCGGTCCATCGAACACGTGCTCAAGGAGGTCGACTGACCTGAGGCCCTGGACCGCCGAGCGGCAACTCGGCGGCCCAGGAAGAAGAAGCACCCACTCGCCCGAGGGCGAGCTCTCATCGGATCACTCCTTCACGGAAGGACTTTAGTTCATGCTGCCTGCAGGCACGCCCGTGGTCGAACGCGTCGCGCGCTGGTCGACGCACCACCGCGCCGCGGCGATCTTCGGCTGGCTCGCGCTTGTCGCGCTCGCCTGGGTCATCGGCACGTTCACTCCCGGCACCGACGCGCGCTCGAGTCCCGCCGGCGACGCCGGCACCGGCCAAGCGGCCCTCGACCGCCAGGACGCCCGCGAACCGTTCTGGGAAAACGTCCTGGTCCCCCGCGATTCTCCCGCCACCACAACGGACTTGGTGACGGCGCTGGCGGCGTCCGGCGCGGTGGCCGACATCCGCAGCCCACTGGTAGATCCGGCGCAGGTCTCCGCCGACGGCCGGTCCGGCCTGGTCACCTTCCGGCTTCTCGGCACCGGCACCGAAATCCGGGCGAACCTCGTGACGGCGACCGCCGCCGTCGACGCGGTGGCCGCGCGGCACCCGGGTGACCGGCTCGCGCAAGCGGGCGACCTCAGCGTGTCCGGCGCGGTCGACCGGAGCATCAAGGAGGACATCGGCCGGTCCGAGACGCGCTCGCTCCCGCTCACCCTGCTGATCCTGCTGGTCGTGTTCGGGTCGCTGGTCGCGGCGGCGATCCCGGTGCTGCTGGCGGGCACCACCGTGCTCGCGACGTTCGGCCTCCTGTCCGCAGTGGACAACTGGATTCCGGTCAACAGCGCCACTTCCTCGATGACGCTGCTGATCGGGATGGCCGTCGGCGTCGACTATTCGCTGTTCTTCCTGCGCCGCGTCCGGGAAGAACGCGCGCACGGCGTCGAAGAGTCGATCCGGATCGCGGCGCGGACGTCCGGGCACGTGATCGTCGTGTCGGGACTGACGGTCGCGCTGTGCGTGACCGGCCTGCTGTGCACCGGCCTCGACAACCTCCGCGGCCTGACGGTGAGCACCATCCTCGTCGTCGGGCTCGCGGTCCTGGCGTCGGTGACGGTGCTCCCCGCCACGCTCTCACTGCTCGGAGATCGCGTCGACCGCGCGCGAATCCCGTGGCTGGGCCGGCGTCGCACGGTCGCGACGCGCTCGCGGTTCTGGGCCGGCGTCGCGTCGATCGTGACCCGGCGGCCGGCGCTGTGGACCGGGATCGCCGCCGGGCTACTGGTCCTGCTCGCCCTGCCCGCGATCGGGATCCGGCTGCAGGACCCGGCCCCGACCGAAAGCCTGCCGCGCAGCGTCCCGGTGATCGACGCGGCCGCGCGCGTCCAGGAGGCTTTCCCGGGCAGCACCATGCCGGCGCACGTCGTCCTGTGGAGCGACCGCGGCCCGGTCGACACACCCGCGGTCCGCCGGGCGATCGACGAATTCACCGCCCGGACCCCGAAGCCGGCAGTCGTGGTACCCGTGGGTGACGCGCTCGTCGTGCGCGTCCCGCTCGGTGGTTCCGGGAACGACGAAGCGGCCGACCGCACCCTCACGGCGTTGCGGGAAACCCTGCTGCCCCAGACGATCGGCCGGCTCGACGGCGTCCGCTTCGCGGTCGCGGGCCGGACCGCCGAGGCCCACGACTTCACCGCGCAAGTCCTGGATCGGGCGCCCTACGTCTTCGGGTTCATCCTGCTGCTCGCGTTCGTGTTGCTGCTCGTGGTGTTCCGTTCGGTGGTGGTGCCGGCGGTGTCGATCCTGCTCAACCTGCTGTCGGTCGGCGCGGCCTACGGCGTCCTCACGCTGGTGTTCCAGGACGGCTTTCTCGCGCCACTAGTGGGTTTCACCCCCTACGGCGGGGTGCTCGGCTGGCTGCCGATGTTCCTGTTCGTGCTGTTGTTCGGCCTGAGCACCGACTACCACATCTTCATCCTGAGCCGGATCCGCGAACGCCGCCAGGCGGGCCGCCCGGCGCGCGACGCGATCGTCGAAGGCACGGCGGGCAGTTCCGGCGTGGTGACGAGCGCGGCGCTGATCATGACGGGCGTGTTCAGCATCTTCCTGAGCCTCGCGGCGATCGAGTACAAGATGCTGGGCCTGGGCATGGCTTTCGCGATCCTCCTGGACGCGACGGTGGTCCGGGGCGTCCTGCTCCCGGCGGCCCTGTCCCTGTTCGGCG
This sequence comes from Amycolatopsis sp. NBC_00355, assembly GCF_036104975.1. Lineage (GTDB taxonomy): Bacteria > Actinomycetota > Actinomycetes > Mycobacteriales > Pseudonocardiaceae > Amycolatopsis. The sequence goes on from NZ_CP107982.1 coordinate 5,611,480, forward strand.
ACCGCCTGTGGAACCCGGTAGCACCTCGGGAAGATCCGTCCAGGACGTTTCACTTTTCCTGACAGATCGCCTCCCGCACGGTGACCGGTCATCGCGGCTTTCTTCCGCACCACCACGATGACCGGTCACCGGCTCAGACGAGCAGTTCGACGACCGCGCCCGCTGTGTCGGCCGCGCCGAAGTAGTCGCCGGTGGCCAGGTCCGCGCCGGCGTCCCGCCACCAGTCCGCCTGGCCCGCGGTGTCGATGCCGTCGACGACCAGCGTGGCGCCGACCTGCCGGACCAGGGGCACCAGCTCGCCGAGGAACGTCGAGTCCGTCCACGCCTGCCATTCGGCGAGCCGCCGGGCGACCCGCACGACCCCGACCGGGAGGTCCTCGATCGCCCGCAGGTCGTCCGGCCCCATGCCGAACTCGTCGAGCAGCACGCGGACGCCGAGCCCGGTCAGCGCGGTCAGGTTCTCGACCACCCCGGACGTCCCCAGCGCGCCGACCGGGACCCCGATCATCAGCTGTTCCGGCGGCAGGCCGGAGTCCGCCAGCAGCCCGGTGACGCGGGTGCCCAGCGCCTCGTCCGTCACCTGGTGCTCGGTGAGGCCCGCGACCACGGGCAGCCCGAAGTCCAGGCGCTGGTGCCACCACTCGCCCTGCCGGCTCGCCGTCCGCAGCGCCCAGTCGCCCAGCGGCAGGACGAGCCCGGTCGCTTCGGCCAGCTCGGCACAGCGTTCGTGCGCCAGCGGCTCGCTCGGCCGGTCCCAGTGCAGCCGCGCTTCGACGCCGGCCAGCTCACCGTCCGCAAGCCGCACCATCGGCCGGTACCGCACCTCGATCTCGCCGTTCTCCCACGCCCCGGCCATGCCGACGGCGAGCCCCTGCGCCCGCCGGTCCGCGGCGTCGGCGACCGGGTCGAACATCTTCCACTGCCCGCGCCGCCGGGCCTTGGCCCGCCGCAGCGTCTGGTCCGCCGCGCGCAGCAGCTCACCCGGGTCGATGCCCTTCACCGGCCGGTGCACCACCCCGGCACTGGCCGACAGCGCCAGCCCGTGGCCCTCGACGAAGAACGGCTCGGCGAGCTCGTCGTTGATGGCGCGCACGATGGTGTCGATGGACGGCGTCATCGCCGTGTTCTCGATCAGGATGCCGAACTCGTCGCTGTGGAAGCGGGCGATCATCGCCCGCTCGTGCGCCACGACGGCCTTCAACCGCTGCGCGAAGTGCACGAGCACCCGTTCGCCGACGCGCCGGCCGAGGCTGTTGCAGATCATGCCGAACGCGTCGAGGTCGACGTGGAGCAGCGTGACGCCGTGGACCGGGTCCGCGCGCCGCAGGGCCGCCTCGAGGTGGGTGCCGAAGTACTGGCGGTTCGGCAGGCCGGTCAGGACGTCGTGCAGGGCCTGCCGGCTCAGCTCGCTCTGCAGCAGCATCAGCTCGGTGCCGTCCTCGACCACCACGACGAAGTGCCGGGGCCGGTCACCGGCGTCGCGCAGCAGGGACGCGGTGAGCGAGATGCGCGCGACGTCACCGTCCTTGCGCAGCAGCCGCTGGGACTGCCGGATCCGGTCGCGGCCGCCGTCTTCGAGCAGTGTCTGCATGGCTTCACGGAAGATCTCGACGGAATCCGGGTGCACGAGGTCGTAGAGCCCCATCCCGGTCAGCTCGCCGGAGGGGTGGCCGAGCATGTCGGCGAGCGCGGTGTTGGCCCGCGCGATCCGGCCGTCGAGCCGGACGACCGCGATGCCGCTCGCCGACGACGTGACCACCTCGTCGAAGCGCGCTTCGCTCTCCTTGAGGTTCCACTGCGCGTCCCGCACCGCCTTGAGCAGCGACAGGTGCATGATCTCCTGCTGGTCGAGGACGCTGCGTTCGTGCGCGAGCAGGAAGCCGCAGGACAATGCGCCCAGCCCGAGCACGATCCGCTCGGCGAACCGGTCCGGCGGCTGGAGTTCCGCCAGCGCCGGCAACCCCTTTCCGAGGACGTCGAGCGTGCACCGCAGGCCCGGCTCGCCGACGTAGCCGAGCGACACCAGCCGTTGCCCGATCCGCTCCGCGGCCGAGGTGCCCGCCGGCCGCTCCAGCAGGTGCGCGCAGAAGGCGTCGAGCAGGCCGCGCAGTTCTTCCTCGAGCCCTTCGCGGCTCAGTGACACGACGGTGACGCCACTGAGCAGATACGCCCACTTGCGGGCGAGCAGGTTCCGCTCGCGCGCCGGATCGGACGTATCCGCCGAACCGTCCGGCCGGTGATCGGGTTTCGCCATTTATTCAGCCTTGCTGTGCTTTCGCTCGCGCGGATCGGTCACCGTCGGCGTTCTTGCTGCCGATTCCCGCGTAAACCAGTGTGTTCATGTCGGCGGTCCCGGAGATGTCCGACGGACCGGTCGGCCGCCATTCGCCGCACCCGACCAGACCGGGTTCGACGATTTCGAATCCGGCGAACAACGCGGTCACTTCTTCGTGCGTTCGCAATGTCACCTGGTCCGGGCTCCGGCTTTCCTTGATCGCGTCGGTCGCTTCGGTGAGGTTCTCGCCCTGGTGGTCACCCGTGACGTGGGTGACGGCGAGAAAACTGCCGTCCGCCAGGGCCGCGCGGTAGCGGCCGACGAGCTCGCGCGGCCCGGACTCGTCCGGGATCCAGTGCAGCATCAGCAACATCAGCAACCCGAGCGGCTCGTCGAGGTCGAGCAGGCCGCGGACCTGCGGGGAGTCGAGGATCTTCTCGGGGTCACGCATGTCGGCCCGCACGATCGCGGCGTGATCGTTGCCCGCCAGCAGCAGTTCGCTGTGCGCGACCGCCACCGGGTCGCGATCCACGTACACCACCCGGCATTCCGGGTCGCAGGCCTGCGCCACCTCGTGCACGTTCGCCACCGTCGGGATCCCCGAGCCGACGTCGAGGAACTGCCGGATCCCGTGGCCGACCATGAACCGCACCGCGCGCCCGAGGAACGCGCGGTTCACGCGCGCGGCCTCGCGCAGGCCGGGCATCACGTGCTCGATCTGCGCGCCCACGGCGCGATCGACGGCGAAGTTGTGCCGTCCCCCCAGCATGAAGTCGTAGGTGCGCGCCATGCTCGGCACGGAGATGTCGACACCCGGTGGCACCCATTCCGGTGATCGTGTCACAGAGAACACCTTCTAGTCACATCGGGAATGGCCCCGAGTTTAGCCATCCCGCGCGGTTCCCTCGCTGCGCCATATGCGTGACCGCAGACCACCCGTTCGGGCACTGTCACGCTCGACCGGACGCGCCTACCGTAGGCCGTCTCGTTGGCGGAATCCACACAATGGCGTAACGAGGAGTCCTCATGACCGTCCCGGTCGCACCGGGCCGGTGGCCTTTTCTCGGGCACACCCCGGCGCTCCTTCGGCGACGCTTCGTATTCACCGACGCATTGCACGAACACGGCGAGATCGTCAAAATCTACCTCGGCCCGGCACCCACCTACTTCGTCACCAGTCCACGGCTGAGTCACGAAGTGCTGGTCACGGCCGGGCCGAAGTTCCGCAAGGGCGCCATGTTCGACAAGTTCCGGCCGTTCGTCGGGAATGGCCTGGTGCTTTCGAACGGTGACTTCCACATGCGGCAGCGGCGGCTGATGCAGCCGGCGTTCCACCGCGACCGCTTGACCGCGTACGTGGAAACCATGCGCCGCGCGGCCGCCGAACTGGGCGACTCGTGGCAGCCGGGCGAAGTGCGGAAGATCGACGAAGACCTGCAGGGCCTGGCGGTGACGATCGTCGGCGAGGCCCTGTTCTCCACCGAGCTCGGGAAAGAGGCGATCGCCGAAGCACGCCGTTCCATCTATCTGATCATCCAGCAGGGAATGATTCGCGCGCTGTCGCCGAAGTTCGTCGAAAAACTGCCGATTCCCGGAAACCGCCGGTTCGACGAGGCCATCACCCGGATGCAGGCGATCGTGCTGGAGGTGATCCGCGAGTGGCGGGCCGACGGCGTCGACCGCGGTGACCTGCTGTCGATGCTGCTGCTGGCCGGCATGACCGACGAGCAAGCGCGCGACGAGGTCCTCACCCTGCTCACCGCCGGAATCGAGACGACCGCGCTCGCGCTGGCCTGGACGTTCCACGAGCTCGGCCGCAACCCCGACGTGGAGGCGCGGGTGCACGCCGAAGTCGACGAGGTACTGGCCGGCCGCCCGGTCACCGGCGACGACCTGCACCGGCTGGTCTACGTCCGGCAGGTCGTCGACGAGGTGCTGCGCCAGTACCCGCTCTGGATGCTGATGCGCCGGACCCTCACCGAAGTCCGGCTCGGCGACGAGCGGCTGCCGGAGGGGGCCGAGGTGATCGTCAGCCCGCACGCCCTGCACCACGATCCCGCCAGCTTCGAGGCTCCCGGGCGGTTCGATCCCGACCGCTGGTCGCCGGAGCGCGCGAAGCAGCTGCCGAAGGGTGCGTTCATCCCGTTCGGGGCGGGCTCCCGGCAGTGTGTCGGGAACGTCTTCGCCCAGAACGAAATCGTCATCACCGTGGCCACGGTGGCCGCGCGCTGGCGGCTGGTCCCGGTCCCGGGCCGGCCGGTGCGCGTCAAGTTCACCTCCGCCGCGTACCCCGAAAGCCTGCCGATGACGGCAGTCCGTCGCTAGTTGGAGGTAGTTCTCCTTGCTTCGCCAAGCTTTCCGCCGCCTTTGTGCTGCCCTGCTCCTGATCGCGGCGGCGATGTCCGTACCGATCCCGGCCCACGCGGACACGGTCACCTGCCAGGACCTGTACGTCCCGGTCGCGCTGGGCCGAATGCACGGCCGCCTCTGCGCGCCGTCCCAGGCCGAGACGGTGGTGGTCCTGATCCCCGGCGGCACGTACAACGCGTCCTACTGGGACATCGCCTACACGCCGGAGCTGCGTTCGTTCCGCCTGGCGATGAACCAGGCCGGCGTAGCGACCCTCGCGGTCGACCGCATGGGCACGGGCTCGAGCTCCCAGCCCCTGAGCGCCCTCTTGTCGGCAACAGCCCAAGCGAACGCGGTCCACCAGGTGATCCAGTCGATCCGCACGCGCTTCACGAAGGTGATCGTCGGCGGTCACTCGATCGGCTCGGCGATGGCGATGATCGAGGCCGGAACCTTCCACGACGTCGACGGCGTCCTGGTGACGGACATGACGCACCGGATGAACTACGTCACCGTGATCCCGGTGCTGGCCAACATGATCCCGGCACCCCTGGACCCCCGGCTCGGCAGCCGCGGCCTGGACGCGGGCTACCTGACGACGTCCCCGGGAACCCGCTACACGGCGTTCCACACCCCCGGCCCGAACGACCCGGGCGCGATCGCGTACGACGAGTCCACAAAGGACGTCTTCGCGGTGACGGAGGCGGTGGACACGATCGCGATGACCACGGTGGTCATCCCGGCTTCCCAGCAGATCACGGTCCCGGTGTTCCTGGTGGTGGGCGACGACCCGCACTTCTGCGGCCCCCTGGCGAGCGACTGCTCGTCGCCGGAGGCGCTGCGGGCTTCGGAGGCCCCGTTCTTCGCCCCGGCGGCGCGCCTGCAAACGTACATCCTGAACGGCTACGGCCACGCGATCAACTACGCCCCGAACGCCGGAACGTACTTCACCCAGGTGACGAACTGGCTCCAGACCGTTTCCTGACAGGCAGAAAGAGGACAAGGAATTGCCAGTTCGATGACACCGACGCACGCCGGTTGCCACACTTGTTTCCCCTGGATCACAAGCCAGACAATAAGCACAGATACAATCCAAAATTCCAGGAAAAACGAGAACGCCAAGCCATTCCGCAAATGCTAGCTTGCTAATTTTAACTCAATCTACCGCCAATTTCGAATTACCCAAGGGGAGCCTGGAGGACACCCCGAAAGAGGGGGCATAGGTGCATCCGAGTAAGCTGATTTAACTAATCCACCCCACATCCCCCATGCGTCAAGTCCATCCAGTTTTGACCCGCCATGACCACTCACATCAGACCAAGACTGACGTCTGCAAACAAACCGAGGATTCCCGCTGACGGGCAAGCAACGGACACCGAAGTAGCCACTCCTCCACTTGCAGGTTTGCGTCAAGTAATTCGAGAATCCAAGTAAAACTCTAACTGAATTCATTAACCGCCCGAATTGTCACTCCAAAAATTTCTTCCACGCTAATTTCTGTATAGATATTTTCCGCTTTCGAGCTTCTTCACTAAGGCGATCTGCAATTTCAGTCTCATCACCCTGAAAGACCAGGTTTATCCTGCGCTCGGGTCGAGTTTCGACGTGATCATACTCCTCAGGGGACGCCCAAAAACATTTCATGCACGTAGCGGAATCTCGAATCGTCCAGTTGGGACAATGCTCACACGACCAAGACTTCGAGCGATTATCTGAAGCGCAAAGAGGCATATAGTCAGCGAGGTTAAGGTCGTCGGGGTCACCGGCAATTTCAAATGGAACCCGGTGGTCACACTGCAGTTCTCGACCCTCAAATTTACCTGCACATATAGCACATATATAATTATGTTCCGCATTTACTGAGTCGCGAAACTTTTTTGGTATACTAACGCGACCGGCCCGCCCAACGGACATTTGCTCGACGAGCGTATAACTAGCAATGCGTTTGCCGGTACTGTTCCTAACTGAGGCTGACTGCACGGTCACGCCAGCGTCTCGCAAATCTCTGATAGCACGCGGCGGATGCTCATACCCCATCGCCGAAAGTTGCTCCGTTGTCAACGTCTCATACTCAAGCAAATGATCACGAGCCCGAGCTGCGCGCTTGGACATCGACAGCCTCATGATCCAAACAACAAAATCATCACCGTACTGAGCCTTCACGCCACCATTCACAGACCCATCATAGTACATGTACTCGATTGACAGGAATAATAACTGCCAAGAACTTCGCTACGCACTGTCGGGTAACATTTTTGGATGTCAGATCGACAGAAGTCAACAACTAACGCACGACCGAAAATAATGCGTCTTGCGACATAGGCTCGAGACCCAGGCCAAGGCAGGAATCGACCCTATCGGGGCCACCAAGGCGTTCCATCAGCGCAGGTGAGACATACAGAGATTCCACAGTAGTTTGACTCTTACCCATAAGCGTAGCTTGAGAGGAGAGACCCGCCACGATGTGGCGGTGAGTAAGTCCAAGTTCCGACGGGAGCGCATAGCCGTATTTGTTGTCATCAGTCACGACATCATATGAAACAACAAAAGAGACTTTGTTGTCCACGGCTTTCTGCAAGACATCAACGAAGACATCACGCTGCAGCCCTTTGAGGTAGCGATGATCTGGCACATCACTTGTGCCTTGGTAAGGCGGGTCGAGATACACAAGATCATCCGCATCAGCGTTCACCAGCGGCTCCTCGTAACCACAGGCTTCCACTTTAGCGCCCTGCATTAACCCCGAAGCCGCAGCAATACGCATAGCTATATTGTGCGGCTTCGCACCAAGGCGCCTATGATCCGCACCTTGATTAAAGTCACCAGTCTTCTGACTGTAGCGTACAGCAGCTTTAACACACCTGCACAGGAGATACAGTAAAAGCGCGGGCTCGTGCGTAGCATTGAACTTGTCTCGAATCGACAGATAGTACCCACGTGGGTCAGCAAGCTGCTCATTCCACATACGCGCGTATTCGCCGACAAGCCGCTCCGGATCTTCAATGATCAGCCGCCACATTTCCATAAGCGGTTCATTGACATCAGAAAGTAATATCGAAGAGGCTAGCCCATAGTAGCGAGCCGCTAACGAAATCGCTCCCGATCCCGCGAACGGCTCAATCAACCGGGAGACACCACCATCAGGAAAAAGCGAAAGGATTTGCGGCGCAAGCAATCGCTTACTTCCCTGATAAGGGAATGCTTGCGGAACGGACTTTGGACCAGCCGTCTTCCAGGGCATTTCAGTACTCGCAGTACTGGACACAACAGTCACCTGCCTATCGTAACGTGATCAGCCATGCCATACCGGGACTCTGTCCGGCATGTCCGAGTGACCACTAGCTCCTTCGCATGAGGATGCGGCGCAACTAGTCTAACCAGCCTTCAGTATCAAAGCAGCAGTTACATACTTCAAGAGGCAAGCTGGGCGACCCCGCAGTCGAACGATCAGACCTGCAACGAACTGCCAGCATGTCTCAATGAGTCAACGCACGGAGTACCAGCTAGAACGCGCGGGACGAGTGCTGCAGTTGCTATCTACGACCAGCTCCACTTGTGGCTCGACCGCGCAGGGAAAGGTTGGGTCTGCAGTCTGCAAGAACCCGACTAACTGTCAAGTCTTGCCCGCCCGTGGACTTGGACGCACCTCGGCTGCGGGCGGCGTGTCCAGGCCGAGCGAAGAAGACGGGGCACCGACCATCTCAGACTGTCTCGCAAGATCTGCTCGCCAACGAAATGATGCGAACTGATTGGCACGGGTCCGAACCAAAGCTAGGCCGCCCGACGCTACCACAGACATCGGACCATCTAAAGCAAGTACTTCAAGTGGAGCTGAGGGGAATCGAACCCCTGACCTTCTCGATGCGAACGAGACGCGCTACCAACTGCGCTACAGCCCCTTGATCGTGCTCGTAGAGCATAGCAGTGCCCTACGAGCACATCACGCGGGGGGTCACTCGCCTACCGCGCGTCGATAAGGGCCGGTCCCGGGCTCGTCGAGCTCTTCGAACGCCGGGTCTTCGTCGTCCAGGTCGACGACGACCGCGCTGCGGCGGATGCGGGATGTCGGCGACGGGCGGCGCTCGACGATCTCGCGGCGGGCCGGCTCGACGACCTCCACATCGTCGACGTCGTCGACCTCGTCCTCCAGTTCGTCCTGAACCGGAGCCGAAGTGGAAGCCGCATACGTGGACGAGGACGAAGGCCGAGGCTCGGACGGGCGTCGCGGGGCGCGGGTGCTGTTGAACCGCGCGAGGCGGCGCTGGCGGATCTCCTCCTCGATGCGCACCTGGCGGCGCAGGTAGACGAGGTACCCGACCAGCACGACGTCGGCGAGCGCGTGGCCCCACCAGACGAGTGGCATCAGGAAGCCGGCGACGGCCGCCGTGATCACCGCGATGACGAGCAGGATGACGACGATGCGCTGCCGGAAGCTGTACTTCGCACGGGCCGCGATCTCCGCGGCCTCGGGGTCGAAGCCGCCGCGGCCCGGGCGGTAGCCGGCCCGTTCGCGTTCGGCCCGCTCCGCCCGCTCGGCGCGGGTCGGCTGCGGGAGCGGCTCCGGCTCCTCTTCGTCGAAGTCGTCGTCGAGCTCGAGGTCCGCCTCCAGCTCCGCGAGGTCGTCCTCGACCGAGGGCCGGGACTTCACGAGATTGGACTTGACGGGACTGTCGGACATGGCGAATTCCTCCCGGTCTTCGTTGCGTCCACCACCACTGCGCACGACCCTGGCCGCCAACGCGGAGTCAGCGGTCCTCGCGACCTGCTGCCGCCGACGCGCGACCATGGGCACGAGAACGACGAGCCATGCCGCGGCGAGCGCGACGATGATCACGGAGCTGGGCATCTCCCGTCACCTCCCCCGATCCTTCACCTGAAATCACGCTAGTCACAGGAGTAACAGATCGGACGGAGGCTCGCCGGGTTGGATCACGGAAATGCCTCACCGGATTAGGTGAATCTCACAGCATGTGGTAACGCGCTCACAACCCCGGATGGGTAATCACCGTCAGGCGTAGTCCGCACGCCCCGCCGAGACCAGCCGCGACACCAGCCCGGCGCCGGTCTCCTCGCGGGTGACGGCGAAGCAGTAGTGGTCCCTCCAGGCGCCGGCGACGTCGAGGTAGCGCTCGAACAGCCCCTCCTGCCGGTACCCTGCTTTGGTGAGAACCCGCAGGCTGGCTGCGTTCTCGGGGCGCACGGTGGCCTCCAGCCGGTGCAGCCCGGCCGCGGCGAAGGCGTGGTCGGTGACGAGCGCGACAGCGGCCGTCGCGACCCCGCCACGCACGATTTCGGACGAGACCCAATAGCCGATCCAGGCGGACCGCAGCGACGCGCGGACGACGTTACCGACAGTGATCTGGCCGGCCAGACGACCGTCGAGGGTGATCGTGAACGGCAGGCACTGACCACGCCGTGCGAGCGACCGCAGCGCCGCCCACTGCGACGGCCACGACCAGAAAGCGTTGCGTTCGGGCCACGGCCCGACGCCGGTCGGCTCCCACATCTCGAGGTGCGCGCGGTCCCGGAGCCGGATCCGGCTCCACTCGCCGGCGTCGCGCAGCCGGACCGGCCGGATCGCGACCTCGCCCGCAGGCACCCGCAGCGGGCCGAGCCGCGCCGGCCAGCCCGGGTGCCGGCTCTCGACCGGGTAGGAGACGCCCGACACGGAGTTCATCAGGCCCGTTGCGCCAGGAAGGTGACCTGCACCTGCTCGCCCGCGGCGACCTCGGTCATCTCCTCCGGCACGTTGATGAGGCAGTTCGCTTCGGCCAGCGACGCGAGCAGGTGCGCCCCGGACTGGCCGAGCGGCTGGACCAGGTACTCACCGTTGGCCTCGTCGCGCAGGAGCTGCCCGCGCAGGAAGCCGCGCCGGCCCTCGGTCGACGTGATCGGCGACAGCAGCCGCGCGCCGACGATCCGCCGGTGCGGGTTGCGCGTGCCGCGGGCCGCCCGGATGAGCGGCCGCACGAGCACCTCGAACACCACCAGCGCGCTCATCGGGTTGCCCGGGAGCAGGAACGTCGGCACCGAGTCGGGACCGAGCCGGCCGAACCCCTGGACCGAGCCGGGGTGCATCGCGATGCGCGTCGCGTCGATCCGGCCGAGGTCGGACAGCGCCGAGTGGACGTCGTCACCGGTGCTGCCGCCGGCACCGCCGGCGACGACCACGATCTCCGACATCAGCAGCCGGCCTTCGACGATCTCCCGCAGCCGCTTCGGCTCGCTCGACACGATGCCGACCCGGCTGACCTCGGCGCCCGCGTCGCGCGCGGCCGCGGCCAGCGCGTAGGAGTTGACGTCGTAGACCTGCCCGACCGACGGCGTCCGGTCGATGTCGACCAGTTCGTCGCCGACCGACACGATCGAGACCCGCGGCCGCGGGTAGACCAGCACC